>CAWIRT010000030.1:0-188343 GCA_963838445.1 uncultured Acidobacteriaceae bacterium | reverse complement strand
CAACAGATAGAGAGGGAAGAGCGTAACCACGAGGATCAACAAGCCGATGGTGCGCAGCAGCGTGCGCATCACGCTTGGCCTGCGCCGAGGCGCTGGCGGGACGATTACGGGTGTCCATGGCGGACTTGGGGCCTGATTTAGAGCCCTGCGTGTGGCGTCCACTGGCGGAGCAAGCGGGACAGGCTCCGGTCGAGAGGTGCGTTTCGTGGCGTCGTCGTTCGGCGCTACCCGGCGTGTGCCTTCGCCATCAGCAGGGCCGGAGACGGCTTCGCCATTGCGAAATGCCTGCAGATCTCTGGCAAACTCTCGAGCGGTTTGGTAGCGCACCCCCAAATCAGGATGAAGAGCTCGCCGGAGAATGTTGCGGAGGGCCGGCGGCCACGCTTCCGGTAAAGGCAGCACGCGGTCATAGCTGCGGATCATATGCTCGAGCTTCGAGCCATTCTCTCCCTGGAAATACGGATGCCCCATGAGCATTTCATAGAGCATCACGCCCGCAGCCCAGAGATCTGCGCCGGCGTCCACTTCGCCGGTGAGGAGCCGCTGTGGTGAGGAGTACTGCACACTGCCAAAAACATTCTGGGTGAAGTTACGCGTCAGCGAGATCGCCTTCGCAATGCCGAAGTCGAGAACCTTCACCTCGCCCGCCGGGGTCACGCGGATATTCCGCGGCTTCAGGTCACCATGAACCACGCCCCGAATGGAGCGGCCATCGAGGGTGGTAGAAAAGTTATGGGCGTGATCCAGAACCTCGAGAACGTCCTGTGTGATCCGCGCCGCCAGCATCGATTCCAGACCGTACCCCGCATACAGCTCCGACAGGTCGCGGCCATCGACGTACTCCATCACTATGTAGAAGTAGCGCGGCATCTCGCCGCATTCATAGATCGCGGTGACGCGTTTGTCGACGGCGCAGAGCCGCGTCTGCAACTCCGCGCCAAGCCGTTCCGCGTTCACGATCTGCAGACTATCCGGATCCGTGCCGAGATCGATGAGTTTTAACGCGACCCGGCGTGGGCCAACCGGATCTTCCGCTTCAAAGACGCGCCCCATGCCGCCGGCCGGCAATTTCCGGTAAAGAGTGAAGCGGCCTGCTGTTTCCCCGGTCGCTCCGTCTTTTTTCAACGCGTCTTTGTCCACTGCGTCTTGGCTCACTGCGTGGTTACCTTCAGTGCATGGCTGTGATCGCGCATCTCGGGAGCCACCACATTGTCTGTCAGCAAACTGCCTGCGTCATAGGTCGGCGAGACCCATATCTGCTCGGCTCCGCTCTCTTCGATGATGTTCCCGAAGAGAATAGGCGCGGCTGAACCTTCGATAAGGATACCGGGTTGCATCGCTGGGCCATGTCCATTGTGCCGGATGAGGTTGTGTTCCAGGCGGGGGCGAGCGTTTTCGCGAACCGAAACTCCCGCACCCGGATTATCTGCAATCTCGGACGCCTGGATGACAGATTCACCCCGGCCGGTGATCTCGATACCGGCGTTTTGCATACCACTCACCCGCACGTCCGTAACCCGGAGATCGGAGTCTGCAATGCGGATGCCCACTCTGCCTGGACCCGGGATATCAAAACCCGCGAAACGTGCGTTGCGAATGCCCTCAGCCAGAACCGCCACATTCGGGGAAAGGATTCGGGCTCCGCGGAGCTCCGTACTCACCACGGAGATACCGCTCCGTAGATGTATATCTTCGTGATATTCGCCGGGGCTTACTTCAATGGTATCTCCAGCTCGCGCCCGGTCCAGGGCGCCTCCGATGGTAGCGATTGCATTCGGACCGACGGTCCAGCTTCGTGGCGAACTCACCACCCCAAACCGAAGCTTTAGTCCGGATGTGGAGTGTTCCCAGTACGGCCGCGCTGCCAGGAACACGGCAGAGGCCGCGAGGAGGCCGAGAAGAAACCAGGTCCAGCGAGAAGAGTGAGTGGAAGAACTCTGACCAGGTTCTGCTGCAGCAGATACTCTCGTGTAGTCCCCTGTTTCGACCAATACCACCGTGACGTTGTCCTTCCCCCCGGCTTCATTGGCAGCTTCGACCAGAGCGCGGGCTGCCTTTTCGGGGTCTCCTGCGTGCTGCTCGATCAGGCGCCGGATATCAGCCGCTGTCATCTGATCGGTAAGGCCATCGGAACAGAGAAGAAGCGCCGCCGGCTGGGGAAGAACGAAAGAATGGATCTCGACGAAGTCCGGATCATTGGGCGTGTGAGCTGTACTTCCAAGATCTCTGTACACCTCGCTTCTGCGAGGGTGACGCATGGCGGCGTCTTCGCTAATCCCCTGGGAGTCTTCCAGCTCACCTACCGGCGAGTGGTCTCGTGTGACCTTCTCCATCCTTCCTGGGGTAAGGAGATAGAGCCTTGAGTCGCCGACGTGCCCGACGGTAACCTGGTCCTCCTCGATCAATACGAGTGTGGCGACGCATGCCATTCCGGCCCACTCAAGGTGGCGAGATGCGGCCTCGAAGATCTCCGTGCTGGCAAGCGCGAATGCTTCCTGTATGCGCTTTTCGCTTGCCCCCGTGCGGCGGGACAATCGGGTGGAGATAATGTCCACCGCAATCTCCGCTGCGCGCTCGCCCGCTGCATGCCCACCGAGCCCATCCACAACCAGAAAAATGCCGTGTTGCGCATCGATGAAAAAGCGATCTTCGTTCTCGGTTCGCTTCCGCCCTACGTCGGAATGGCCGCCAACCAACAGTTGCGAAGTGGCAAACATGATTTAGTCTCTGCGGCGCACAAACGCCCACAACAGGAAAAAAACGATGGCGATGAATGCAAGAAGAAAAGGAATGCGGAGCCAGAACAGAGTGGAGGTCAAGGCTCTGCCTCAAATTCCAACGTGCAGACATCGGCGAGCGTGATGCTCGCAGGCGATGGCAAAAGCACCTCGCGGTTGCGATCGACTTTCTCCCCACCGTCGACTCGCTCCACACTATTGGGAATGGGAGCCCCGTTCACCGTCGTTCCGAATTGACTGAGATCCCTGATGAAGAAGGTTCCTGTTTTCGGATCGTGCCGAATGCGGCAGTGTTCCCGGGAGACATCCGCAGGGCCTTCGAGCTTCAGATCCACCCAGACGGCTTTTCCGCCGCGGCCAATCACAATCTCTTCGCTGGTCATCACGAAGGTCTTGTCCATTCCGGAATCCCGATAGCGCACCCTTGCCAAAACCGCCCTGGCAGGGGACTGAGAATGAGCGCCCTCATTATTTCCGGCAACTGTGACCGAGTCCCCGGCAGGATGCCGCGTAATGAAGGTCGTCATAGCGCCGGCTCCGAAGTCCTTCGGACGAGCACTGCCCAGTTCCGAGTAGATTTCGATTTCACCGGGCCGGAGCCGCTCCTCCTGGTCTCCATGGAACTGGATCATCCACTGCTGCTCAAGAATCTTGTATTCCGGACGCGGTCCGCCGGTGGAGCTCAAGCGCTTGCCGAACGCACGCGTAGTGCGGGGTTTGTTCAGGTCGGAGAGATGCTCCTTGAGAGCACGGACCGCCTCCTCTCGAATCAGATCCGCGACCGGCTGGATGAGTTCGTAGTCTCGTGGATGCAGATATACGTTGAAGATGCAGGGCACGAGAACGGTATAGCGAACCTTGAACCACCCAGCATCGGCATTCCGGATCAGCTCGGAAATGATGTCGTCGCCCGTGATCTGGCTGGCAGAGCTCCCGGTCATACTTATCAAACCTCACAGCGACTTCTTGATTGCATCAGATGTCACTTATAGCAAGACCGTGGTCCGAGGCTCAAATGTCGCATACAGAGGCGGCCGTCCGCCTGGCAGATCGGTGTTTGTCCGCGGGTATTGTCACCCACACCCACAACCCACACCCGCAATCAAGGATCTCACGCCATTGGGAAGTTTAAGTCCTCTGGAGCTCGGAGAAATGTCCAGGCCAATTCCGGTGACATCCGGGGGGCGGCCTTTGGGGCTGTTTTGCCTATGCCTCGATGAGCGACTCCCGCTACTTCTTTCTTTTCTGTACGGATCTTTCCGCCGAGCCTCGGCGAGGCCGGCGAACCGCTTTGACTTTGCCGCTCGGTCCTCCTCCGCAGAAGAACCGATCCCCGCCGTCCGACTCCAGGCCCGAAACGTAGATTCCGTCCGGCATCTCGATCTTCTCAAGAACATCTCCGGTGTGAGGATCGAGTCGCCTCAGATCGCTCTCCTCGCCTTCCCAGGTGGCGTGCCAGAATTCTCCATCCACCCAGGTGACACCGGTCACGAAGCGGTCGGACTCGATAGTGCGAAGAATCGCCCCCGTCTCAGGATCGATTTGATGTATTTTGCGGTTTCGATACTGCCCCACCCATAACGTTCCTTCGGCCCAGGCAAGGCCTGAGTCACCGCCGCCACCGGGCGCCGGAATGGTGGCGAGCACTTCGCCGCTCTTCGGATCGATCTTCTGGATACGGTCCTCGGCGATCTGAAATAGATGCCGGCCGTCGAAGGCCGTTCCTGCATGGGCGGCGACATCGATCGTACGCACCCCCTTCCCGCTCTTGGGATCAAAGGCGTTGAGCTTGTCTCCGGAGGCAAACCAGACGTGCTGACCGTCATAGGTGACTCCGTGCACACTTGCGGCGTTTGGAAAGGGGCCATATTCCTGAAGAATTTCGGCCGTAGATCGGTTCATACGTTCACCTTAATCAATTGGCAGCGGGGCGGGAAGTAACAAAGTAGTCGTGAATCCCGGCACCGGTGGTGTGATCCAGCGGCGAGCCCGCGCCCGGCCAAACGACTGTACTTTGCTTGCCTCGGCGAGTGTGTCGAGGGCGCGTTGCACCGAACGCTGGCTTGTGCCAAGCGCAAGCGCGAGAGCCGAACTCGACCATGCCTCACCGTCGGCGAGGAACGCGAGCACGGCCCCATGCTCATCTTCGACGGGCTGAGCCAGGACGATCACCTGGTTTGAACAACACGGCGCCAGGGCAAAACCGCGCGCCGTCGCATTCACGTCCGCCAGCTTCCCCAGCAGCTTACGAAGCCGCCCCATCTCCACTCGCAATCGCGCCCGATGCGATTCATCGACGAATTTCGATCCGAATGCCCGCGCAACCAGCACGTCCCTCGGCACGTCACCCGGCCACGCTTCCCCCATCGCTCGAGCCAGCGCGAACAATACCGGGCGCGTTGCGAGCGAAACGATGGTGCACCGGTTACGCACCGCATAACGGCACGCGTCCACGACCAGTGCCTGCGATGCCAGCAATGCTTCCACCTGTTCCAGCAGAAGCGGCTGTTCCTGCCCACGCGCAATCAGGCGCGCGGCGGGCGTGTTCAGAACGCGGGATGCGCTTTCCACCTCCGCC
The DNA here is from genome assembly GCA_963838445.1 of uncultured Acidobacteriaceae bacterium. Lineage (GTDB taxonomy): Bacteria > Acidobacteriota > Terriglobia > Terriglobales > Acidobacteriaceae > PALSA-350. Next base: position 183,027 of record CAWIRT010000030.1, on the reverse strand, counting down.
GTGAGCGCGGGGACACCCGCGAGTTGCGCGGCACTCTGGGCCCGCGAGAGCGCAGCGCGCGCCGCCTTCGTCTGCAACCGCCGCATCGCGATCCCCGCAATCACCAGTGCGTGAACGGCTCTCAACGCAGGTGGGAACAGAGTTGGGTCGAGGTCGGCGACCATCCGCTCCGCCTCGTCGAGATGCCCGATCAGCAAAAGACGGCGCGCCCCGAGACAGCGCGCATGCGCGGCATTGACGTGGTCCCCGTGTTCTTCAAGCGTCGCCCGCGCCGTGTCGAGCGCCTTCGCCGGCCAGCCCAGGTCGCGGGAAGCGAGCGCGACTTCAGCCTCGGCGACGATACACCGTGCGCGGGCCACGGCTTCTTTCGGAGTGAAGGCACGCGTGGCGCTTCGCAGCAGCTCTTTCGCCCGAGCGAGATCGCCGAGCTGTGCCATCGCTATGCCTCGAAGCGCGAGCGCAGGCGGGTCGTCGCGCAGCGCGACTCGCTTCAACGCACCGAGAGGATCGCCCGCGGCCAACGCGCGTGCTGCTGCCGTGATCAGCGAATCCATCGGAATCCCGCCACACTTGTCACTCCCACCCCTTCCAAATCCCGCGCTAAGTTTATCTTGTGACCGGCCACCACGGGGTCACCTGAGAACGGAACACGTAAATAGGAACACAGATGAAGATGCAGGAATCGAAAACGCCGGCCCCGATCTTTATTGGCAGATGGACCCCGAAGGTCTTGTTTTCGCTCAAAGAAAGACCGCATCGCCACGGCGAACTGCGCCGGCACGTGGGGAGTATCTCGCAGCGCATGCTTACGAGAACTCTTCGCCATCTCGAATCCACAGGCTTGATTGCACGCCGGGTGACGAGATCGAAGACCACCGCTGTCGAGTATTCCTTGACCCCGTTGGGCAGAACCATCATTGCTCCGCTGCGAGGGATGTGTCGCTGGACGAAACGATACCGCAGAGAGGTAAGCGCCGGCGTACACCTTCCGGAATCAGACTTGGCCGGGACGCAGTCAACGGGACGTGACGGCTGAAAGCCGAAAGGAGGTAAGGATGAGAGCGATTCAGTTCATTGCAGCAATTGCCGGTCTACTCCTGCTGCTGGTCTAGGTACACAGATGTTCCTAATTGCGCCGGCGATCACGGACTGGCAAGCTGGGAGGGTGCCGGACGGGCCAGAAAGTGAGATCTCGATAACCATCAACACCCAAAGGAGAAAAGCGATGACGGCAGCAACCACGACGCACAGGATCGGAACACGGAACGAATGGCTCGCAGCACGGCTCGATCTGCTCAAAGCAGAGAAGGAACTCACGCGGCGCGGCGATGAGCTTGCGAAGCAGAGGCAGGAACTCCCGTGGGTTCGCGTAGATAAGGAATATCGATTCGACACCGGCGAGGGCAACGCCTCGTTGGCGAACCTCTTCCGCGGGTGTTCTCAGCTTCTCGTCTACCATTTTATGTTCGGGCCCGGCTTTGAGGCCGGTTGCCCTTCCTGCTCGTCGATCGCAGACGGCTTCAACGGAATCTGGGCGCATCTTGCGAATCACGACGCGATGCTCTGGGCTGTGTCGCGAGCGCCGCTCCCCAAGCTCGAGCAGTACAAGCGGCGACTGGGCTGGACGTTTCCGTGGGCGTCCTCGCAGAACGCTGGTTTCAATTACGATTTCTGCGCCTCGTACACAGAAAAGCAATTGCGCGAGGGTATCGAGTACAACTTCACCCGCGAGCCGGAGCTGCAGTGGCGCGATGGCCAGAGGGGTGAGGGGGCGGGGGCTCAGTGCGCATCGACGTGCGGAGTCGACGTGCCCACCTTCCTCAGCGAGAGGCCAGGCATGAGCGCATTCGCACTCGAGGATGGCATTGTCTATCACACCTATTCGACCTATGGCCGCGGAGTGGACGCCATCTGGGGCATGTACCCGTGGCTTGACCGCGCCCCCAAGGGCCGCAACGAGACAGGCGTCTGGTGGCGGCGCCACGACGAGTACGGCAAGTGACGAGCACGTCGCAGTCCCGGGACAGGAGGTCACGACCCATGGCTTTCGAGCGAACTTCAGAGCAAGCCTTCTTCAATGTCTCGGCGCTGCTTTTCGCCCTGAGCGCGGCGCTGACAACCATCTGGTCCAGGTCCATGTCAGACATGGGAGCGATGCCCATGCCGGGTGGCTGGAAGATGTCGATGGCTTGGATGCGGATGCCCGGTCAGTCCTGGGCCCAAGCTGCGGCGTCGTTCCTCGCCATGTGGATCGTGATGATGGTCGCGATGATGATGCCATCCCTGGTGCCGGCACTGTGGCGTTATCGCAAGTTCGTGGGCAGTACGGGTGAGACGCGCCTGCCGTGGCTGACCACGCTGGCAGGCTTAGGGTACTTCTTCGTATGGGCGGTGATTGGAGTGGCTGTTTTTGCACTGGGTGTTGCGCTCGCCGGCATTGCGATGGAATCGCATGCGCTGGCGCGCACTGTCCCGGTTGCAGGCGGTTTGGTGGTCCTGATCGCCGGGATGCTCCAATTCACGACGTGGAAGACGCATCACCTTGCCTGCTGGCGCAAGACACCGGGGCACGACGACACGCTGCCTCCAAATGCCGGTACAGCCTGGCGACATGGCCTGAGACTCGGTTTTCGCTGCAGCTACGGTTGTGCTGGCCTGACGGCGGTCCTGCTCGCGATTGGCCTCATGGACCTGAAGGCTATGGTCGCCGTGACGGTGGCGATTTCAGCCGAACGTCTCGCACCGGCCAGCGAGCGTGTGGCGCGAGTGACCGGAGTCGTCGTGGTTGGAACCGGGTTGCTGTTGATCGCGCGAGCAGCCGGGTTCACCGGTTAGAGATGCAAGGTTTCAAAAACAAAGGAGAAATACGATGGCAACAAGCAAAGAGAGAACCCGGGAACACGGGAAAGGACAACTAGCAATGAACACACCCCCGATTGTGTCGCAGCAGGAATGGCAGGCTGCGCAACAGCAGCTCCTGTTGAAGGAGAAGGCTTTCACCCGCACCCGTGACGCGCTGGCCGCCGAACGCCGGCGGATGCCTTGGCTGGCTGTTGATAAGAAGTACGAGTTCGACGGACCCAGGGGCAAGGTAAGCCTGCTCGATTTGTTCGAGGGCCGCCGCCAGCTGATCCTCTACCGCGCCTTCTTCGAGCCCGGGGTGTTCGGGTGGCCCGAGCACGCCTGCCGCGGCTGCTCCCTGGGCGCCGATCAGGTCGCCCACCTGGCCCATCTGAACGCCCGCGACACCACCCTCGCCTACGCCTCACGCGCACCCCAGGCAGACATCGCGCGCCTCAAGGCGCGGATGGGCTGGGAGATGCCCTGGTACACCATCACAGACAGTTTCGACACCGACTTCGGCGTGAATGAATGGCACGGCCACAACGTGTTCTTCCGCGACGGCGAGCGGGTCTTCCGCACCTACTTCATCAACGGCCGCGGCGACGAGGCGATGGGGACCACCTGGAGCTACCTCGACATCACCCCGCTCGGCCGCCAGGAGATTTGGGAGGACTCGCCAGAGGGTTACCCCCAGACCCCGCCGTACAAGTGGTGGAACTGGCACGACAACTACGACGCCGAGGCCTCGCCTGTCGCGAAGTGGGTGGAGGTGTCCGACGCTGGGGAAGCCGCCTTTCGAAAGCGCGACGCAAAGGCGGAAGCGAGCTAAAGAAGGGCGGCCACTCCGCCGCCTTCGAGCAGACGGCTCTTTCCACACAAGCTAGTTAGCGCTTATAGGCCGCAAGCACATAAGCGCTAACTTGTTTGCAATGTTTTCTTCAAAACTCAAAACTCCCACGAAATCGTCAAAACTCCCACGAAATCGTCATCCTGAGAGCCTGTGACTTTTTCGATCTTTTCGTGTTTTCTGCGTAGCTAAAAGAATGCTTTTCCCCTCACAAAGCCGTCATCCTGAGAGCCTGTGACTTTTTGATCTTTTCGTGTTTTCTGCGTAGCTAACCGGACGCTTTTTACCCCCCACAAAGCCGTCATCCTGAGCGAAGCGCCGCGCGGATCTATCGCATAGCGGACGGCTTATGGCGCGCAGTCGAAGGACCCCGGCGATGCTTGTTGGCAGATGGTCTTCCGAGCTTTCCAGCCACAAACTACAGGCCAAATCAAAAAAGTCACAAGCTCTGAGCGGAGCGCTTCGCAGATTCATCGCGTGACACCGCACTTGATGGCGCGGAGTCGAAGGGCCCTGAGGACGCTTATCTTGCCTATGCTGTTCGGAGCTTTTCAACCACCGAAGCCCGCACCGGGCGAACCGGTCATGGTCTTTTCCTGGGTTCGAAAACAAGAACTAGCATCTTGCGATGTCCGACAGCTACATCTACATTCTCGGCAGCCAATACAGGCACGCTTCACATGGGCGTCAGCAGCAACCTGTATCTGCGCGTCATGCAACATAAGGAGACATTCGCAAAGCCATCTCTCGGGAAAAACAACTCGAAGGTTGGCGGCGAGAAAAGAAGCTTAACCTCATTCGCACCATAAATCCTGAGTTCAAGACCTTGCACAGACCTGGGGATGGAAGATGATTACAGAGCATGAAAAGATGTACCCGTGACCATCAGCTGGGTACCGCAGCAAGATCCTGTACCTGGTTTCGGTGGTTGAAAAGCTCCGAACGGCCTCGGCAAGATAAGCATCCTCGGGGTCCTTCGACTCCGCGCCATCAAGTGCGGTGTCACGCGATCAATCTGTGAGGCGCTCACAGGCTCTCAGGATGACGATCTTGTGGCGGCAGCCGCTGGACCGCGCACTACTCACCTGAACTTTTTGCCATCTTTCACGCGTGCCGAGCCATCGCAAGGTCCACGATCTCCCCGATCATTTGGGTATAGGAGAGCCCGGATTTCTTCGCGGCCATGAAAAACTCCTGCGCGCTCGAGAGCCATGGGTTCGGATTCGCTTCGATGACATACACCTCGCCCTTGCTCGATATGCGCATGTCAATGCGCCCATAATCGCGAAGCCTGACGGCGCGATAGGCCTTGATCGCGATCTCGGTGAGCTTGGTTACAGTTTCTTCATCGAGGTCTTCCGCGATTGCCGATTTGGTCAGCTTATAGGCTTCCGAGTCTTTCTCGAATTTCACATCCGAACTGGCGATCCTGGGCACGCCCTTGGGAAGCTTCGAAAGATCAAGTTCCACCAGCGGAAGTGGATAGGGGTTCTCGTGATTGCCGAGGATGGCGGCATAGATCTCGCGTCCTTCGATGTACTCCTCGATCAACGCGGGAGAATCGAATTCCGTCTGTATATAGGAGAGACGTTCCATCAACTCCTTCACGCTGGTCACCACGGCAGCGGCATCGATGCCGATGGATCCATCTTCGGACGTGGGCTTCACGATGAGTGGGAACGAGATGTCATGCGCGTGATCAATGATGCCGCGATAGGCTGTCGCGAAGTAGGGCGACTGGATCCCGTGAAAGGCGAACATCTTCTTGGCGATCGATTTGTCCTGCGCAAGAACGTTCGCGTGCGGCCCCGCGCCGGTGTAAGGAATATCGAGCATATCCAGGAACGCCGTGACCTGCATCTCCTTGGTGTTATCGCCCGCATAGGATTCCGTAAGGTTGAAAATAAGATCGGCGCCGCATTTGGCGAGTCCCACCAGTGCTTGCGAGCGGCCGTTGAGAACATAATACGACGGCTCATGACCGAGCTTCTCCAGGGCGTCGAAGATCTCTTCGCGGTCGTGCTTTACCGGCTTCTTCTTGCGCGCCTTTTGCCCCTTGCGCTTGCGCGGTGAGGGAACTTCTTCCTCCACTGCAGCGGGTTCTTCTTCCCACAAGTCGTACAGCACGGTGACTTTTAACTTCGTTCCAGTCATGTGACCTCCAATTGGGGTGACGGCAGCTGCCGGGAGACCGAATTTCCTGCCACGCAGCACAGAATACAAGCATGTATGCGGCTTTCATTAAGGAAAGCCGCATGAAGTTCCTCGGCGCCACCAATCTCAACAGGAAATCGGGGACTCACCCTCAGGAATGAATGAACTTACCACGGATCAGGTAATTCATTGAGAGTGCGGTGGTGTATACCGTGAACTCCGTGAGGTACTCGGACTCGCGTCGAACGTCCACGCGCAGACCTAGTTCCTCAACGCGCTTGCACATGGCTTCCACCAGTTCCTTGACGATCGGACGTTGCACGCCGCTCCAATACGCGACCTTGTCGACAATCGGCTTGCGATGCTGGCGCAACATTTCCTGTGCGGGCCGCACACCCTTACGTCGCTTGGGGGAAATATTGAAGATGTCCGCCAAGTCAGCATCCAGCGCGAGTTCCTGTACCGGAATCTCCTCCGGCAGGCTCAGACGATAAAACTCGCCGACCGTCGATTCCATCTCATCGACGGTGATGTCGGTATGGCCGCGACGCCGCGTGGGTTCAAGATCTCCGACTTTTCGCGCCATGCGATCGACGTATTGGAGCTTCTCGATCGCACCCCAACCTTCGTACCGCTTTCGCCATTGCGAGCGAGGCGTGAGCCAGACCGCAAACGTTTCGGCAAAATCTTCATCCGGATGCTTCTGCGCGTACCACCCGGCCATGTGGCGAACAAACTTCCGCGAGAAGGGTATGGGACGGTAGTTGTCGCGATAAGCGCGGCGAAACGGACCGAAGAGATTCCGCCACTCAGCCGACTTGTATAGCTGGTACGCATAATTGAATGCGTGTCCGGCTTCATGACGCATGTACATCATGATCTCGCGAGCGTCTTCCAGGTCGTTCATATCGCGCTCAAGCTGTGCCAGGTCCGGGTTGGCCAGATAGAATGGAATGCCGACGACGGGTTCGCCAGAGGGGCATCCCCATTCATCGGTGAGATAACAAAGCGGACGGAACTTGTGGATGCCCTTGGCTTCCAGTTCCCGGTAAAGCTGCTGAACGAATCGTTCGAGCGGAGAACCCTCGAGTTTGAGCCCCAATTCGCGAATGGGCTTGGCGAGTATCTCCTGGAATTCCGTACGGGTTTTCTCGAAATTGTGCACTGGGCTATTCAGTGTTCTATACCACCGAACCAGATTTGGCACGGCGAGGCGTATCGCTTATGCACATAGCATTGTGGGCACGCCTGATCCTCGAACACTCATCCCTAAGCGCTGTTACGCCACAGGAGGCTCACCGCCTGGGGCCATTGTAGTCCCTCTACTCATACCGGATAGCCTTGACAGGATCGAGCGCTGCCGCCCTGCGCGCTGGAATCCAGCAGGCCAGTAGTCCGATGATCGCCAGCAATGAAGCGACAATTACCAGGACCACAGGGTCTGACGGAGAGACGCCGATCGGCAGACTGGCCATAAGGCGCGCCCCAGGTAAGGCTGCAGCGAGACCAAGACCAAGACCCGCGGCGATCTGCCACAGACCGCGCCTCATCACCAGCGTCACGATGTTGTGCGCGTTGGCGCCGAGCGCCATGCGCACACCAATCTCCTGCGTGCGGTTGGTTGTCGCCTGCGTAAGAACGGCGTAGATGCCCACCGCCGCCATCAGCAACGCAATCAGTGCGAAGCCGGAGAAAATCTTGCTGAAGAGATGCAGAAACCACCGCTGATGTTGAATCGCTTGTGGCAGCGTGTACACATCGCGCAGCGGCAAATCCTGATCGAGGTTTTGCACCGCGGCGCGCACCGCGGAAATTGGATTACCGTTGGATCGCACCAGCAGGGCCATGCCGTTCCACCCTTCCTGCTGGAAGGGAACGAACATCAGCGGCTTCGGAGATTTGTCATTCAGCTCCTGGATGATGTTTGCCGAAACACCCACGACGGTGATCCAGTCGCTGGGTTTGTGCTTCTCATCGTAGAAACGGAATCGTTTTCCGATTGCGGATTGGCCCGGCCAGAAGTGCTCCGCGCATGCACGGGTCATAATGGCGGCCTTGTGGTTTGCTGTTCCGTCGGTTTTGTTGAAGTCGCGGCCAAGCAGGATCGGCAGATTGATCGCGTCAAAGTAGCCCGGAGCCTGAACAACAAAAGAAACCGAAGGCCGGTGCGCTGGGTCGCTGACTATCGAGTGTTCGATCTCGATATCGCGTGAAGCGGCTCCCAAACCTGGGAGGTTCGAGGTAAGAGCCACCTTGGTCACGCCAGGAAGCGCCCTGAGGCGCGGCAGAAGCTGCTCATAGAATCGCTGGCGTGCATCACCGTCTTTGTAATGCTCCTCGGGAAAGTCGATCCGCGCTGTCGCGATTTGCTCCGCCCGCACGGCTTGATTTGCCGACAGGCTGTCGAGCAGGCTGCGCACAAAGACTCCAGCGCCGGTAAGAAGAACCAGCGTAAGTGCGAACTGGAAGACGACCAGTATTGTCGAGAGCCGGCCGCCGCGCTGTGTGCCCGCACTGCGTGCCCCGTCCTTCAAGACCTCGTTCACGTTTACACGCGAGGAGCGCACCGCCGGCGCAAGCCCGAAAAGCAGGCCGCTGAAGATGCAGAGAGCGGCAAAATAACCGAACACCGCGTAGTTCATCGTAAATTCGATCCAATAAGGCTTGCCGACATCCTGCGTGGAGAGGTCAAACCAGTGAACTCCCGTCGCCGCCAGCCCCAGTCCCAGCACGCCGCCAAACGTGCTGAGCAGCACGCTTTCAATCAGCAGCTGGCGAACGACGCGCCACCGCGAGGCTCCCAGTGCCGAGCGGATCGACATTTCGCGCTGGCGCGATATGGCACGGCTCAGCATCATATTTGCGACATTCGCGCAGGCAATCAACAGCACGAATCCTACGGCCGCCATCATGAGCAAAAAAATCAGCCGGATACCTCCACCGTTGTAGTGCTCGTGGAACGTCTCGACTGAGATGCCGATGTCTTTGTCATCCGGATACTGTGCCGCCAGACGGCGGGCAATCCCGTTCATTTCCACGTTTGCCTGCAGGATGCCCGTCTCCGGCTTGAGCATTCCAAAGAGCGCCAGTGGCCGGTTTGTGCGCTTCTCCAGCTCTGCAGTGGGCACCAGGGGAGTCCACATGTCTATATTCGTGGGGAATTTGAAGCCCTTCGGCATGACCCCAACAATGGTCGCCGGCTTTTCATTGATGCGCACCTGGCGGCCCAGCACGTTGGGTGAGCTGTTATAACGCTCTTTCCAGATGCCGTAACCAAGAACAACTACGGGCGGGGTGCCCGCCTTGTCATCACCCGGGAGAAATCCGCGTCCCAGTGCTGGTTGGATATGCATCATCCCGAACATCCCCGACGAAACCTGCTCCATGCGATATGCCTGCGGAGGAATACCGGTTTCGCTCAAGATACCTTCTTCATCGCTGGCTGCTTCCAGAGCAGCCAGCGAAGAGGTTTGCGCACGGTACTCGCGGAAGTCCGGATACGACACCCGCATCGCGTTGTCGTCTCTCAGCTTGAGGTCGCGGTTTTGTAAGGCAACTAGTTGCGCGCCGCCCGGCACCGGCACGGGCTTGAATAACACTGCGTTGATCAGCGTGAAGACCATGGTGTTAAGGCCGATGCCCAGCGCCAGAGTCGCCACCACAGCGGCAGAAAACAGGCGATGAGAACCGATCATGCGCAATGCAAACCGCAGGTCGTTTGCCATACAGACAGATACGGAGGAAGGCACCGAAGAGTTCCGGTTTTATTGCAAATTCCTGCCAATGGACAGCGCAAGCCGATGAGTGAATCGGCGCTAAGATTGAGCAATGTCAATGAGTGCAAACGATCATGACAGCTTTCTCCAGGACGTATGGAAGCGCGTTCCGACGCCCCAGGGCGGGGATGCGGTTTGCAGGTGCGGGAAAGCATGAGTTGTACGATCGAATATCGCAAATTGGCAGCGGCCGGCGACCATGCAGTCCTGTTGGAGTCTTCGAGTCTTACATCTGGGTCCCATCAGAGTTCGTTTCTTTTCAGCAACCCAGTCGAATGGCTGGAGGCACGAGACCTTAGCGAACTTCCAAGGTTCTTCCAACGACTTGAGGCAGCTCGCGCCCAGGGATTATGGAGTGCGGGCTACCTCAGCTATGAGTGCGGCTATCACTGGGAGCCGAGGGCAGCCCTCAACTTTATCCCCAGCCAGGAAGACTTGCCGCTTGCCGCATTCGGCCTCTATTTAGCCCCCACGATATTCACCGCCGGCCCGAGTCCCTCCGGGCTGGCGCGCGGCGTAGAAAGCCCTTCCCTTGATATCTCCTCTGAGGACTTTCAGCAAAAAATCAGAATTGTCCACGGCTACATCGAATCCGGTGATACCTACCAGGTAAATCTCACGGATCAGGTGCGAGCGCGATATCCCGGAAGCGCTTTGGAACTATTTGCTCACATGATGGAAGCCCAGCCTGTTGAGTTTGGGGCGCTGTTGCGGCTGGGCGATCGCTTCATTCTTTCTGCATCCCCGGAACTGTTCTTTCGGGTTCAAGGACGGCACATCATTGTTCGACCGATCAAGGGAACCGCACCGAGAGGGCGGGACGCCAGGGAAGATGCGATACGAATGGAGGCTCTGGCCAACGACGAGAAGAATCGTGCGGAGAACATTATGATCACGGATCTCATGCGGAGTGATCTTGGACGTGTTGCGGAGACGGGCAGCGTACGTGTCGGCAAGCTATTTGCAGTCGAGCGCCTTCCCTCACTGCTGCAAATGAGCACTGAGATCACCGCAACGCTTAGGAGCGATGTCACTCTGTACATGCTCTTCGCCAGCCTGTTTCCATCCGGCTCCATTGTTGGGGCTCCCAAGGTGAGGACGATGCAGATCATACAAGAGCTGGAAGGGCGGCCTCGTGGTGTGTACACGGGTTCGATTGGGTACGTTGCTCCCAACGGCGAAAGCGCGTTCAGCGTCGCCATACGAACCGCAGTGCTGCAAGGGGAACGCCTGCACATGGGAGTCGGGGCGGGTATAACGTACGACTCCGTTGCCAGCGAAGAGTACCAGGAGTGTAAGCTGAAGGCCGAGTTCCTCCAGGACAACACCTTCTCACTCATCGAAAGCATGCGTTGCGAAGGAGGTAAGTGCCTGCTTCTGCCGCTGCACCTGGAACGGCTTCAAGCCTCCGCACATTATTTTGGCTTTCGCTTCCCGAGCACAGAACTTATCGAGGCGATCGAGAGTGCTGTGGGCGAATCGTCCGATCGGGCTGCATCGAAGCTGCGATTGGAACTTAGGCGGGATGGAAGCTGGACCATATCGGAGTTAGTCGTGCTGGAGGAGGAACCGGAGCTCTCAAGGGCAATGCTTTGGCCGGAACCCGTACATTCGGGTGATCGCTTTCTACGGCACAAGACGACCAGGCGGGCTCTGTACAACCATGCTGTGCAAGTCTCGCATGAACGAGGCTATGTCGACGCGATCTTCCAAAATGAGCGAGGCATCGTGACCGAAGGGGCGATCAGCAACATCGTAGTGAAGCACGGGAATTGCTGGCTGACTCCGCCGGTCGATGCAGGTGTTCTTCCGGGCGTTTACAGGGCATCCTTGCTAAAGAGGATGCCTGAAATCCAGGTAGGCGAGTTCTCGGTCGATCAGCTGCTTGGTGCGGATGAGGTCTGGCTAACAAACGCCGTACGTGGAATGCGGCGCGTGGTTATCGAAAGTGGAAATTGACATCACACTCGTCCAATTAGATTTTTCAGCTGGCCAATTTGGAAGCGCATGAAGCATTCACTGGCATTAAAAGGCTGCGGTAGACCGTCGAACGAAGGGCACGTGTTCAGCTTTGCCGCGCCTTCAGGCCGTCCATAAGTCCTTTGTCGTGAGTACAGCTTTACATGCGCGGAAAAACCCGGTTTTTGGTAGGCCGGGGATTTATCCCCCGCAACGCAATGAAATCATCGTGGGCTTTAGCCCCTGGGGTATGCGTTCCTGCCCAATCCGACTTTTTCCGCAGCCTGTTCAGCCGTGCCGCAAGGCGGGGAAAAATGAGGGCTTTTAGCCCCCTGAGGTACGTCTTTCCTCCCTGAAGGGTACGGGCTTCAACGTGCAGCGATGCTAGCTGCCGTTCTTGCGGGTGAGAGTCCCGCCGGTGGAAATTACCCAGTTGCCACCGTAGCGATAACCGGCGACGGAGCGGGTGACCAAACCGTCGTAAGCCCGGTAGTAAAAATCCTCGCGGGCTGGGTACAACCCGGTTCGATCCGTCAGGAGGGTGAACAAATCAGCAGGTCGTAGCGCAAGCGAACCGTAGTGAAGCTCCGAAAGGTACCCCCGCGTGGAACGGATTAGCGGAAGGTTGGGAGTGCCGAGTCTGTGCTGAAGAGACGAAGGCCAGCGTTGGCGGTGAAGGAACTGGGTGCATACAGCCGCTGGACTCCCCGGAGTCGTAGAGGGCGACATGTTGAGAAAGAATGAGCAGTGAAAGCACGGAACCAGTCGTGGGTCGCCTAGGCGGAAACGCACAGCGAAGGCAGGGCGTATAAGCTGCGACGCAGTGAAATCGCGCTGTGCCCGCGAGTGGGGCGGATGGGGCCGGATAAGTGACGATGGACCGGGACAACAGAACCCGGACCGGAGCGAGGGCCCCTGGGGTAGAGCGGCGTAGCCGCTTGAATGGCGGTGCTTGAGCGCACAGCGTACTCCGACACTGAGCGGAGCACGACACGCTGCAGCGGTGGGCACGAAGGCGGGCAGTAAACCGGGAGGGCACGACACGTGGGTGCCACTCAAGGGAAGGCGCCCGCTGATAGCTAGCCTTGAAGCCGTACCGGGGAAAACCCGCCGTACGGAATTTTAGGGGGGATGATGGAAACGTCGGCATCATGCGAAGCCCGGTCCGCGCCATCGTCCTACCCGACCCGTACATACTTTGAAACAAACGATGGGCTTTAGCCCGTCCGTAATTACTTTGGAATGAATGTGGCTTTAGCCACTGAGGGGACGACTCCGTCCAATCAGAGACTTTCTCCCCAGCCTCTTTAGTCGGGCCGCACGTGACAAGTGCGGCTATTTTCTATAAGGTCCGCTGTGCAAGGGGATACTTCACTATGAGTGAATTCTGCAAGGCTTGGCACAACATCACCCTGGAGGGAGCGAAGCGTGTGCGCGATCACGCTCTGCTCAAGGCATCGGAATCCGGTGTAGCTGTATCCGTTGTGATTGTGGACCGAAGTGGGGTCATATTGCTTGCGGAAACCGCGGACTCCGCACCACCCGGGGCGTCCGAAGCCTCCATCATGAAGGCTAAGGGCGCATCTCGCTATCGTATAGCCACTCATATGACGGCAGAGTTTTTGAAAACAATTCCAGCCCAATTGGCTATACATGCACTTGCTCTTCCGGAAGTGTGCGCCCTTCAAGGGGGCGTCCCCATCAAGATTGAAGGCGAAGTCGTGGGCGGGGTGGGGGTATCAGGCGGGTCGGGAGAACAGGATATTGCCATCTCGCTGGCAGCAGCGGCGATCATCACGTAGACGTCTTCCTCAGCTTTCAGCGGCTCTCCTATCGTTTGGCCGGTCCATGCAAATCGCCTTCCGGCCAGGGGTCACCCCAGGACTTAGTTCGCTTAGTTCGCTTAATTCGCACATTTCTACAGGAAAAAAGACTGCGGAAACCAAATTAGGGGGGAAGTCGGCATGGGGACGAGTGGCCTTGCACCGTTTAGGAACCGGGGTGCCCTCAAAAGTCGAGAACGGGGTTATAGGTAACTTCAGCCCCGCAGGCGGAACATGGGGAACTGTATACCTCGACCAATGAGAGCGATATACGAGCCACCAAGTATGGCCGCGGCAAACCACCACGCGATCTGACGACGCACCAGCAGTGCCCGCCCCGCCGTTGTGCGCGGCAGCAGACTGTCGGCCCACAGGAGGCCCGACGAACCACCGAATGCCGCCGGAATGGTTGAGACCAGGAAAAGCTTAATCCCAAGAGGGTCGAGCGCACCTGCCGCACAACTGAAAAGGGCCGCCGCACCGTATGGGAGTCGGCCTACGGTGTTGTACGTTCGCCTTTCTGGCACGAAGGGCCGTACCGACACGGCGAGAAGCCATACGGCAAAAAAATACATCACGGCACCAAAGACAGTCATGCCGATTCGCAGGGTGCCTTGATGCGGCAGCCCGCGAATCACCTCATTCCAGTCGCCAAAGCCGGAGATCCCTGAGAAAAGGAAATATCCGGCGCCGTGAAGTAAATTGAACGCCGCAAAGATCCAGAAGAAGTAGCGTATGTTCGCGCGGTCCCCCGAGACGCGCGAGGCCTCAAGCGAGCTAGCTCCGGCAAAAAGATTCACAAGCGTCCCTCCAGCGTCGACCCAACGATCCGGTCGCAACGATGAGAGATGATTGCTTGTGAGCTCGGTGGGAATATCGCCGCGTAGCCAGGCCGTCAGCCCGTGACCAACACCTTCATGTAACAGCGTCGCTGAAGCAGAGGCCACCACAGCCATGCTGATGATAGTGAGTTTGTCATGCCGGTCGGGCATGATAGCAATCTATAGCTAAAACGTGAATTCCGTTCTGGTTATTCGACTCAGAACCTCGATATAAAGTCCAAGCAGAAAACTGTCCCAGATTGTGTTGGTCAGTTCTTCGGGGGAGAAAACCAAGAAAAGAGTGTCTTTTTCCACCGAGACCGATTGTGAGACTGACGAACTACTCGTAGCGCAGAGCAACAACAGGGTCGAGCGATGCCGCCTTCCAGGCCGGATAGATACCGAAGAGAAGACCGATCGCGCAGGAGACGGCAAACGCAGTGGTGGACCATGCCACGGACATCTCGGCTGGTAGCACTGAGCCCAGGATCAGCTTGAGCAAGAGGGTAAGCAAACCACCGACGATGATGCCGATTACTCCGCCGACCGCGCACAAGGCAACCGCTTCGAGCGTGAACTGAAACATGATGTTTTTTCGGGTTGCGCCCAGCGCCTTACGGACACCTATCTCCCGCGTTCGTTCCGTCACGCTCACCAGCATGATGTTCATCACGCCCACACCGCCGACCATTAAGCCCACGCTTGCGACCCCCACCAGAAAGATGAATAGTCCCCCGGTGAGCTGATTCCACAGCACCAGCAAGGCGTCGGAGCTGAAGATCGCAAAATTGTCCGGCTGGTCCGATCGCACCTTACGCCGTCGTCGAAGCAGCTCGCGGATTTCGTCTTCGACTGCGATCTTGTTTTTGACATCGTCGTACTTGACGCTGATCCAGTGGTCCAGGATCTCTGGGTGAATCTTGTGAAAGGTCAGTGTCGGAAAATGCGCGGAGTTATCCGCCGGATTCTTGCCTCCGCCGAAGACCTGTTTCTGGAGTGCAAAGACGCCCACCACTGTGAACAGGTCACCGCTGATCTGCACTTCCTTGCCAACCGCAGAATCGTTGCCAAAGAGTTCCTGGGCGGTGTCAGAGCCCAGAACGACCACGTCGGCCCCGCGCTGCGCCTCTTGTGTGGTGAAGAAGCGTCCCTGGGAGATAAGGAGGTCGCGGACATCAGGCTCACCCTCCGACTCGCCCTGCAAGATGGTGTTCTGTACTTTGTGGCTTCCGTATTTGACCGAGAAACTACCTAGCCCTCCTTCGGGCGAGCGATATTGCTGCGATGTAGAGACTGCAACCACGTGGGGCAGCCCTTTCATGGCCTCGCCATCCTCATAACTCAGCTGCTTTCTGGCCAACATCTCCGCAGTCGGTCGTGAGCCAAAGACAGGAAAGCGAAAGACCCAGTAGACGTTCGATCCCAGCGACTTGATCAAGCCATTGACGTTGCCGGTCAAGCCGTTGATGACAGACGAGATGAGGATTACAGTGGTGACCCCAATCATGATGCCAAGCATGGTGAGGCCGGAACGCAGCTTGTTGGTGCGCAGCGTGTCCATGGCCATCCGGATGGCTTCATTCGTATCGCTGGTTTTCATAGAGGCAGGTTCTAGCCTCCTCTCTACACCCGTCCCGGAATTGGATCAGGCGAATCTGAATGTGCTTCATCCCAGCAGCACCCTAACGGTACACCCGTGGCATCAAATTCGGGTGCGGCTTTTCTCATCAGGCACTAGCGCCGTTATCCGATCCATTTGTTCCCCTTCTTGTGTTCTGACCTCCTCACGGTATCGACGGGTAACTGCGTTCTGACGGGGAGCTTACAGAAAGGGCGACTTTCCAGACCTTCAGAGAAAGAGTAGCGTCGGATTTGCCGTCTCAAGGGACTAATTCGCCGCAATCTGAATCCTGGACTTAATGGCCCTGGAAAGAATGTCGATGATGATTGAACGTAACGCGCACGGGCGGGACTTCGACAAGAACCGATGTTTGGTTCCAACTACGCGGCTGGCCGTAGTCCTGACGGTAGCAGTCAACATCATGGCTGGGGTCCAGGTCCACGGGCAGATTCTGCGCGCGACCGGACCGTTGCCCTCGTTTGAAGTGGCAACGATCAAACCTGGTCAACCCGGCGCTACAGGTATCCGTTCCTTTGGACCTAAGGGTGTCGATAGATTCCTCGCGATGGATGTCACAGTGAAAGACCTGATCTACTTCGCCTATACGATCGACGATGACCGTCAAGTTGTAGGGTTATCCGGCTGGATGATTTCCAGGCGATACGATATCGATGCAAAAGTCGGCGATGCTGAGGTTGCAGCAATGTCTAAACTGCCTCTGTCCTATAACCCATACCGATTCATGCAGCAAGCCCTACTTGCTGATCGATTCAAGCTCAAAGTTCATTTTGAGACAAGGGAGTTGCCGATTTATGTGCTGGTGGTGGCGAAGGGCGGCCCGAAGCTAAAGGCAAGCGAGATGAATCCAGCTAATCCTGCAGAACCATTGAAGCCGGGATTTCTCCGCCAGGAACCGGGCGGAGCCGCTGCCGTGGATGCGACAACAGGAATGCTTGCTGAAGTTCTTGAGAAACAGGGCGAAGTCGGTAACATGCCGAATGGCCGTGGGCGGATGGTGGTCGATAAGACGAATCTAAGCGGTCTCTACGATTGGACGCTGCACTGGACTCCATGGCAAGAACCGAGCAGCGGCGAGTTGTCTGATTCGAAAGGTCCCTCCCTGTTCACCGCCCTACAGGAGCAGCTTGGACTTAAGTTGGAACCGGCGAAAGGTAAGGTAGACGTGGTCGTGATTGACCATATTGATCGGCCCTCGGAGAACTAGTTCCGCTTGTCCGAATCGCTTTTTGCCCGATAGCGGCTGATCGTCATAGGGAGGCGGGTATGGAGCTCAACTTCTGATATGGGAGCATGAACGCGGAATCGGAACTGACGCTGCACAGACCATGCAACCACTGGAAGGTCGTATAGCCTCCCTTCGGAAACTCAACCGAAACGAATCAGGGTGCAATTTCCATTCTTTAGCGACGCGCCCAGATCGGAGTTGTAAACCGGAAAGTAATTGGTGCAGAAGGCCAGCATGGCTGTGAGGTCGGTAAACTCGACTTCGCAGGAATTGGGGTCCATCATGCGGCAGGTCTCTTTCGTATGCACAAAACCGATGGCGTGCCCAGTGTGATCGGAACCCTTAAGCTTGAGCATGTAATAGCCGGGATGATTCAAACCGCTTCTCAGGTTGGGAACCAAATTCGAAAGCGATATGTTCGAGAAGACATCCACTCGCCGGTCAAGGTTTTCGGGCTGGCTGGAGTTATAGACAAAGCCCGCCTCGCAATTATCAAGCTCCTTCTTCACCCTGCCGGATTCTTTATCTAAGAGTGAGTCGAGCTCGTCGCGTTTTTCGATGAGCCCCTTCTCCACAGCCGAGGTTGAGGAGGAGGACGATGCAGAGACAGAGAGAGAGGGCCGCCTGGTAAGAGAGGAACTGCTTGTAATGGATGAGCCGGAACCCAAAAAATCACTCATGCCTTTAAACTTGACCGGACCCAGGGCGTCAAGCTGCGCCTGGATGCTGTCCCGTTCCTTCTGCCGCTCTTCTCTGAAGGCATCGAATTGATCGGCGATTTGGTTCTTGCTAAGCTTCAGTTCATCCTGCACCAGACCGAACGTCGTGAATTTCCCGGCATCCGCCATCTCATGGAACTCCGATTTGCCGGCATTTCCCCGAAACTGGCTGCCGATGTAGTAGAGAACCATTCCGTAGCAGACACCATTGATCCATTGGGGATCCAGCTCCTTGGCGGCGTCCTTTAACCCCTTGCTCTTTCCTTGATAGATCTTCTCAATAACCTTAGCGCCGCTCTTGGTTATTAGTCCTTCCGCTGCCTCAGAAAAGGTCTTGGGAGACGATTCAGTGAAAAAAGACACGACGGACGAAAGGAATGACATCGGCTGCCTCAGCAATCTACCGCAATTTTTCCCGCCCGTGTGCCGACAGGTGACAGGAAGTCTAGCACAAGCAAAAAAACCAAAAAATGCTAGCGAACTGATAGCCGCCTGAGCCGAACGGAAACCGATGGCGACGGCAATGCGGTAGAGAAGCAGAATACTTCCACTGGAAAGGTTGGGCTTTGACGGAAGAGAGGCGTTGATGGATCATCGCTGCGATGGGCAATTACACATGGTCCTCGTAGAGCACAAGCCAAATAACTTTGAACGGTACGGGCTAAAGAGTCTGCCTGAGAACCTCATGTCCAAACAAGCCTCTGTCCTGACCACAGGTCCTGGGGCACCCAGAGCTACTTTGCAGGGACAGAATGCAAATTCTTAGTTATCACCTAGACACTTCAGCCCGTACATTCACTACCCAACATAGACGGGCACAACAAACCCACCGATTTCTCCTAAGACACAGTCGTCTCTGCCGCCGCAGTTTTTTCCAGCGCCTGGAAAAAACGATCCCGCCACACAAGGATGTCCGCCTCCCGAATCTGATGGCGCAAGCGAAGCATGCGCCGACGGCGTTCTTCCGGCTTCATCTCCAGCGCCTGCTTGAGCGCCACGGCAACCCCCACCTCATCGTTGGGATTAACCACGATCGCCCCCACGCGAAGTTCCGGGGCTGCCCCGGCAAATTCACTCAACACCAGCACCCCGTTCACTTCGGTCTTGGCCGCACAGTATTCCTTCGCCACCAGGTTCATGCCGTCCTTGAGACAAGTGATAAGAGCCACATCCGCGGCCCGGTAGATCGCGATCAGTTCATCCCGCGGCACCGAACGATAGATGTAATTGATGGGAACCCAGCCCGGCTCGCTGAACTCGCCGTTCACGTGGGTTACCAGGCGCTCCACTTCCCGCTTGAGCTGGTCGTAGCGAGGGATGCCTTCGCGGCTGGGTACGACAATCTGGATCAGCTCCACCTTGCGGTGGAACTGTGGATAGTTACGTAAAAAATATCCAAACGCTTTGAGCCGCTCTGGTATTCCCTTGGTGTAATCGAGCCGATCGACGCCCACCGCAATCTGGATATCGTGGGTCTTGGTCTTGATCTGCTGCGCCCGCTCCAACACCGGAGCGGATTCGGACTGTTCCGAGAAGGCGCGAAAGTCGATGCTGATAGGGAAAGATTCAACGTGTGTAGGCCCGTGCGCACTCAGCACCGTGCGGCTTTCTCCACGGCCGGAAATTTTCACCGATGGAACGAAGCAGCGCAGGCAGGCGATCAGGTTCCGCTGGTCGCGTCCCGTCTGCACACCGACCAGGTCGTGCGCCAGAAGATCCTCCAGGATTTGCTGCCGCCACGGTAGCTTGGCAAAAATGTCGGGCGATGGGAACGGGATGTGGAGAAAGAACGCGAGCCGCGCATTGGGGCGCCGGCAGCGCAGAATCTTGCCCACCTGCATTAACTGGTAATCGTGAATCCAGATCAGGTCGCCTTCGCTCGAGGCTTTCTCGACAGCATCGGCGAACTTGCGATTCACCCGCTCGTAGAAATCCCAATACCGCGGATCGAAGTTGCACCGCGATTGCAGATCGTGAAAGAGCGGCCACACAATCTCATTGGAGAAGCCTTCATAAAAGTTGCTCTGCTCCTCCTCCGTCAGGAAGAGTGGAGCGTACTGGTAAGGATGGGTGCCACTCGATTTTTCCAGGATCTTGCGGATCTGTGGAGAGTCTTCCGTGCCCCCCGAGCCTACCCAGATGCCGCCATGATCCTTTAGCAGCGGTTCCAGCGCGCTGACCAGGCCACCGCTGCTGGGCTGCCCTTTCAGCTTCCCATTCTCTGTCGTGATCGTGACCGGGATGCGATTCGAAACCAGTACCAGTTTCGTCACGCTCATCGAGAAGCCTCCGCGGTTATCGGCCGGGAGGGGCTTTGTGAGCTCGCGATCCAAATGTCCAAAAATTCCACCAGCTCTTCCGGTGGGCGTAGCCAGAACCGGGCGAACGATTCCCGAACCTCGGTTCGTACCAGGACGGAATAACCTCGGCTTCCCAGCGCGGCGAAAGCGTCTTCGTCGGTCAGATCGTCGCCCAGGTAGGCCACAGGGACATTGTCCGCTTCCTCGAAGAGGACCTGCGCCACCGCGGTCCCCTTGGTGCGGTCGCTCGAGCGCAACTCTAAACCCCCATCGAAGGGCAGCAGTTGCATCCCGTCCGGTTCGGCAATGCGGCCAAAGACAGACCAAACCGAAGAGCGAATCTGCTCTTGCGTGGACGGCTCGAAGCTACGCCAGTGGATTGCCAGAGACGTTGGTTTTACCTCCAGCGTTTTGGCAAAGCCAAGAGCCGACATTTCCAGCCCCAGCTGGTCCAGCGCGGCCTGCTGCTTCGGATTGAGCGCGAACAGTTTATAAGACCCATCACTCTTTAGTTGCTCCCGGCCGTGGCTGCCCCAGATTTCAACCCGGATGTCAGGACGCAGCAGATCACGCAGCTCCTGGGCGGAACGGCCGGAGACCAGTACCAGGCGAACCGGTGACAGCGCTGACAAGGTGGCAAGCCGGTCTTCCACGCCCGGATAGGGGGTCGCCGCAAAGCGATCGATATGGAAAGGCGCGAGCGTGCCGTCATAGTCCAGCATCAACACCGACCGGGACGCGGAGCGAAGGCGCTCCCACAGCCCCGGCGCCTCCAACGACTCCGCCCATTGTTTGGGGAACTGGTTCATAAACAAATAGTTGGATGCCTGCGCGGGCTAAGTCGAGTCTACGCCAGAGCGCTGTCGGCCGCCGCCGGCGGCATATACTGATATTTCGACCTAAGAGAGATGGACAGTCAACTTACCAGGATCCTGGCCACTACCCGGCGCGAGTTGCAGCAGCGGAAAGCCGCCGCGGCCACCTCGGCTCTTGAGCAGGCGGCGGCCGCCCACCAGCCACGCGGTTTCGCCCACGCGCTGCGGCAAAAAGCGGCAAGCGGACCGGCAGTGATCGCGGAGCTGAAAAAGGCGTCTCCCTCACGGGGTTTGATTCGTGCTGATTTCAATCCCGCCTCCCTGGCCGTGGCAGTCGCGCGCGGGGGCGCCGCTGCCCTATCGGTGCTCACAGAAGAGCGCTTCTTTCAGGGCAGTTTGCACAACCTTGAGCTGGCTTCCCAATCTTGTGATCTACCTTGCCTGCGGAAGGACTTTATCGTCGATGAGTTCCAGCTTCTGGAAGCGCGCGCCCACAGAGCCGATGCCATCCTGCTGATCGCCGCAGCCTTGAGCGATCTTGAGCTCCGTCAATTGGCAGCCCGGGCACATGCCCTCGAACTCGACGTACTTTGCGAAGTCCATACCGCCGAAGAGCTCGACCGGGTCCTTGACCTTGACCTGGATTGCGACGCTGTCGGGGTAAATAACCGCGACCTTAAGACATTTTCTGTACGGCTCGAGGTTTCGCTCGATCTCGCCGCCCGGCTGCCGGCCGCGGCCGTTCGCGTGAGCGAAAGCGGCATCGAGACCGGCGAAGATATGAACCGCCTGCGGGCCGCTGGGTTCCATGCCTTTCTTATCGGCGAGTCGCTGATGCGGCAGCCGGACCCCGAAATGGCGCTCCAGAACATGCTTTTGGCTGCGGCAGAGCGCGCCCCCGCGGGCAGGTGAACGAAAGACCGCCATGTGGACCAAGATTTGCGGCAACACCACCCTCGAAGATGCACACTTGGCCGCGGAGTGTGGCGCGGACGCAGTAGGTTTTGTTTTTGCTCCAAGTCCAAGGCAGGTGAATGCTGACGTGGTTCGAAAAATCACTGAAAACCTGCCTCCGCACCTGGAAAAGTACGGCGTTTTCGTCGACGCAGGCTTCGACGAAATTGTCTCTACCGTTGCCGCCAGTGGTTTGAACGGGGTGCAAATCCATCGCTCGTCAGACGTACTTCTGCCCTTCCGCCTGCGCGAACATTTTGCCCGGTTGCCCGGGCGAGTCAGAATCTTGCGTGTTTTGTCCTATAAAGAACCTGGCTTTGAGCAGCAATTAACGGAGTGGGGCCAAACCGATTCTCCGGATGGGGTGCTTGTGGATTCATCGACGGCCCGAGCGATCGGCGGCACCGGGACCAGCTTCAACTGGCCTGAAGCCCGAAGCACCTTCCTCCGGGCAGCACCGCATCTACGACTCATTGCGGCCGGCGGCCTTTCCCCCGCAAACGTGAAGCAGGCCATTCAGATACTTCGCCCTTGGGGCGTGGACGTGGTAAGCGGAGTCGAAAGTGCGCCGGGCAAGAAAGACCCGGCGCGGGTACGGGCTTTCATCCGCTCGGCGCAGGAAGCGGCCGAAGAAATTTTAGCCAGCTAGAGAAACATTGAGGATAGCCGAATCATGAGTACAGTCACCGAGACCGTTGCTGGCCGCTTTGGCGCTTATGGGGGGCGTTATGTGCCCGAAACCCTGATGGCCGCTCTGCAGGAGTTGGAACATGCCTATGCGGCAGCGCAGGCGGACCCGCTCTTTCACGCCGAGCTCAATTCGCTGCTGGCGGACTATGCCGGACGCCCGACCCCGCTGTATCTGGCTGCCCGTCTGACCCGCCAGTTGGGCGGGGCGAAGATCTACCTCAAACGTGAGGATCTGCTCCACACCGGCGCCCACAAAATTAACAACTGTCTTGGCCAGGGTCTGTTGGCCCGCCGCATGGGCAAGCGTCGTGTCATTGCCGAGACCGGCGCCGGCCAGCACGGCGTAGCCACGGCGACCGTGTGCGCCCTGTTCGGCATGGAATGCGTCGTCTACATGGGCGAGGAAGACATGCGGCGGCAGGAGCTCAACGTATACCGCATGCGCCTGCTCGGAGCGGAAGTTCGCGGCGTCAGTTCCGGCTCCCGCACCTTGAAAGACGCGATTAACGAAGCCATGCGCGATTGGGTCACCAATGTACGCACCACCCACTACCTGCTGGGCAGCGTCCTGGGAGCGCATCCCTACCCCACCATGGTGCGCGACTTCCACCGCGTGATTGGCCAGGAGATGAAGGAGCAGATTTTGGAGAAGGAAACCCGCCTGCCCACCGCCGTGCTCGCCTGCGTGGGCGGCGGTTCGAACGCCATTGGTGCGTTCTACGATTTTATTGAAGAGCCAAGCGTCCGCCTGATCGGCGTCGAAGCCGGCGGCCGCGGCCCGGCGTTGGGCAACCACGCCGCACGTTTCCGCGGTGGCAGCCCGGGCGTCCTCCAGGGTACCTATTCCTACGTCTTGCAGAACGAGGATGGCCAGATCTCCTTGACCCACTCCGTTTCTGCTGGTTTGGACTATGCGTCGGTAGGACCCGAGCATGCCGCCCTGCACGACTCGGGCCGGGCCGAATATGTTTCCGCCACCGATGAAGAAGCCCTGGAGGCTGCGGAGCGACTGGCTCGTACGGAAGGCATCGTGCCCGCGCTCGAGAGCGCGCATGCCGTCGCGGAGTGTATCCGCCTGGCCCCCACGCTGGCCCCGGATGACATACTGGTAGTAAATCTATCCGGCCGTGGCGACAAGGATATGGGTATCATGGCGCGCGAGTTGCACCTGGCCCCGGAAGCAAAAACGAATGCCGATTGAATTTAGCAAAAAGCCCGGCTTGGTCATCTATCTCACCGCCGGTGATCCTGATCTGGCGACCACCCGTGAAGTGGCCCTGGCGGCCATCGACGCGGGCGCGGAAGTCCTCGAGTTGGGCGTGCCCTTCAGCGATCCCTTAGCCGATGGTCCAGTCATCCAGCGGGCCAGCGAGCGAGCCGTGGCCAACGGTACGCGCCTGCAGGACGTGCTCGCCCTGGCCGCTGAACTGCGTGCCCTGAGATCCTGGGCCGGCCTCGTGATCTTTTCCTATTTCAACCCCGTTCTGCGCTTTGGGTTGGAGCGTTTTTGTGTTCAGGCCTCGAATTGCGGCGTGGACGGTGTATTGATCACCGACCTGATCGTGGAAGAGGCGGCAGAGTATCTCACTCAGCTGCACCACCACGGGCTTATGCCGATTTTTCTGGCTGCGCCTACCAGCACCGATCACCGCCTCAAGATGATTGCAGATGTTTCCCAGGGGTTTGTCTATGCCATCTCCCGCGTAGGCATTACCGGGGCGCAGCAAGACCTGGCCTCCGACGCGCGCCGCCTGGTTGAGCGCTTGCGCCGTTTTACCCGGTTGCCCATTGCCGTAGGTTTCGGCATCTCGACCGCGGAGCACGTAGCCGCCGTGGGCGAATTCGCGGATGCGGCGGTCATTGGCAGTGCCATTGTCGCCCTGATTGAAAAGGCCGGCCCCGGCAAGGCTCCAGCCGCAATTTCAGCCTTCCTTCAGGGACTTCGCCAGGTCGCTGTCCAACGTTAAGTCGAAGGCGGGGCCGTATCATTCAATACAAGGGAAGTGCATGGATATTGTTGACTG
Organism: uncultured Acidobacteriaceae bacterium; assembly: GCA_963838445.1. Taxonomy (GTDB): domain Bacteria; phylum Acidobacteriota; class Terriglobia; order Terriglobales; family Acidobacteriaceae; genus PALSA-350. The sequence continues at coordinate 158,434 of CAWIRT010000030.1, read as the reverse complement.
GCGAAAGAAGATTGATGAACTGGATCTTCAAATCGTGGCGCTGATCAGCGCGCGGGCCCACGCTGCGCAGGAGATCGGCAAGCTAAAACGTTCCACCTCAATGCCGGTATATGAGCCCAACCGCGAGCGGGTGATCTTCGAGAATGTGCGCGCGGCTAATAAAGGGCCGCTTCCCGATATCGAACTAACCCACATTTACGAGCGCATCATCGATGTGATGCGGGCGCTGCAGAAAGATGAGCTGGCGTCCAGAACAAGAGAGACAGGAAAGTAACCATGATTGTTGCTATGCAGGAAAGAGCGACCGAGGAAGACATCCAGGGGGTGATCGAACGCCTGGTTCAGGTCGGGTTCAATGTTCACCGCACCACGGGAGCCATCCAGACGGTATTGGCGGGCGTAGGCACGCCCTCGCATTTTGATCACAAAGACTTTGAATTGCTGCCCGGTGTTGCCGAGGTGGTGCGCATCTCGTCGCCCTACAAACTGGCCGGCCGGGGTTTCAGGCCGGAAGGAACCATTGTTCGTTTTCCCAATGGTGTCGCCGTAGGCGGCGATGAGATTGTAGTCATGGCCGGTCCCTGCTCGGTGGAATCGCGCGAGCAGATCTTTACCGCGGCCGACCAGGTCAAGTCAGCCGGGGCTTCCTTTCTCCGCGGAGGGGCGTTCAAGCCACGCAGCTCCCCCTATTCTTTCCAGGGCCTGGGGCTGGAGGGCCTCAAGTTGCTGAAGGAAGTGGGCGACCGGACCGGGCTGCTGATTGTCAGCGAGGTGATGGAAATTTCCCAGATCGACCTGATGCTCCCTTACGTGGACGTGCTGCAGGTCGGCGCTCGCAACATGCAGAACTTCAATCTGCTGCGCGAGATCGGGCTCGTACGCAAGCCGGTGCTGCTCAAGCGCGGCATTGCCGCAACCCTCGAGGAACTGCTGCTGTCGGCGGAGTACATCCTGGCTGGCGGCAATTATGACGTAATGCTCTGTGAGCGCGGCATTCGTACGTTCGAAACCTACACCCGCAATACCATGGACATTTCGGCCATCCCGGTCATCAAGAAGCTTTCCCATCTGCCCATGCTCGCCGATCCCTCGCACGGTGTCGGCCGGCGGGACAAGGTTGCGCCCATGGCCCGCGCTGCTGTCGCGGCCGGCTGCGATGGGCTGCTGATCGAAGTGCATCCCAACCCCGATAAGGCGCTTTCTGACGGCGCGCAGTCCCTGTTTCCCGAGCAATTTGACCAGCTCATGGACCAACTGCGCATTATCGCCACCGCCGTAGACCGGAACATCCGAGCTGAAATCCCTGTACTTTGAAAGGTTTAGCCTTGCTCCACCAACCTTTCGGCGCTTCTAGCTCATTTAGCGCATTTTTCTTGGCGCGCCGCAGCCAACTGGGGCATGGTCGGCAAACGAAGATTCTTGAAGATCGACGGCCTGTGAGATGAAGATCCAGCGCATAACCATTGTCGGCACTGGCCTCATTGGCGCTTCCGTAGGGCTGGCGTTGCGCGCCGCTCAGTTTCCCGGTGAGATTGTCGGTTGGGACCGCCATCCGTCCCAGGCGCAGCTTGCGCTCGAGCGCGGCGCGATCGATGCCACCGCCGGCGATGCTGTCAGCGCAGCAGTGGGCAGCGACCTCGTGCTTCTTAGCGGACCAGTAGCCGCCATTCAGGACTGGATGGAGAAACTTGCTCCGCATCTCAAGCCACATCAGCTTGTCACGGACGTGGGCAGCGTCAAGATGGCGATCGCGATTCGCGCGCTCCCGCTCTTCGGCGGCGCCGGCCAGGCCGGTTTTCTCCCCGGGCATCCCATGGCAGGGAAGGAAGTGAGCGGTGCGGCGAACGCCGACGCGCAGCTCTTCAACCAAGCTGTATGGCTGTTCACTGAGTTTGCCGGTCATCCTTTGGCCGCCGAATGGCGGGCTTGGGTGGAACGCTTCGGCTGTCGCACCATGGACATCCTGGCCGCCAGGCATGACGAGATCTGTGCCTGGGTCAGCCATCTGCCCCAATTCTTGTCCACTGCTTTGAGCGCCATGCTCGAAGATCGTTTTGCCGATGCTCCAGATGTGCGATCGATCGGAGGACGCGCTCTGCGCGAGATGACGCGGCTGGGAGCCAGCCCTTATTCCATGTGGCGTGACATCGCCCATGCCAACGGACCCGAGATCGCGGATGCACTTCTATCCATGGAACAAAGGCTGGCCCATCTGCGCGAAAACCTCAAGACACCCGAACTGCGCGAAGAGTTCGAGCGAGCCAATCGTTTCCGCTCCAACCCCCCCGGCACCTAGTAAACTCAAAGTCTCTGGCTGGCCCCATTCAAGCCTCTTTTGGGATTTGCGAATTTAGTCCCGAAGGGACGGCTGAACTTAGCCCAGGACGCCAGTCCTGGGTTGGATTTGAAAGGACGAGCCAGTCCCGCAGGGACGGTTGAAAATGAGCCGCGACGCTATCCTTGTTCAGCCGTCCCTGCGGGACTCAATCATGTTTCATGATGTACCCAGGACTAGCGTCCTGGGCTAAGTTCAGCCGTCCCTGCGGGACTAGATTCCTAAATTCCGAGTCCTCACACACCCTCTTCAGCCCCTGAAGTAAATCTTTCTTTCCCTGAAGGGTACGGGCTTTTAGGCCATGGGATACGTTCTTTCTCTCGTTCCGCAGAAACCATGATTTTTTTTCGGCCGCCTATTCAAGCGTCTCGTAAATAAAAGAACCGCAGATCCATCCAGTAACTTCTACCGCATCAAAACAGTCAGATCAGTTCCGGCCGCGCCCCGGAGCGCGGCTCGGGTTATGATGCCGGTGGGGCTCAAAATCACCGGCGCCACAGAGACGAAGTTCGAGAGAACCGGACTCAAACGATGGCAATAGAAAATTTGGGAGCAAAATTTCCTGGCCCCCTTCGTAGTGACCAGGAAAGTCTTTTCGAACGATGTTCATGGTTTTACGCATTCTGTCGTGAGCATCTGTTCCGCGATCACACTACAGCCATCTCTCAAGCTCTTTGGCCCGGCGCCCGGCCCGGCCCCGACACCCGCCTTCTTGAAATAGCCTGTGGCCCCGGCTTCTACGCCTGCAGCCTGGCGCAACGCTACCCTGATATTCAGATCACCGGTGTCGATCTTTCTGATCGCTTGCTTTCCCGCGCCAAGGATCGCGCCGACATCCGCCGCCTGAAGAATTGTCATTTCGTCAAAGCCAACGTGCTCGCCCTCTCCCAATCCCTGGAGCCGGTCGACGCAATTGTCGCCAGCCGGTTGCTGATGGTCGTGGGGGACCGCCCCCAGGCGCTTCGAGAAATATTCTCCGCCCTCCGTCCCGGCGGCCGTTGCTTTATTGCCGAGCCCACGTCTGCGTTGCGCGCCATGCTTCCCCTCTCTTGCATGTGGCTGTTCGCCCGCATGATGGGGGATTGGAGTACCCGGTTCCATGAACCCGGTCGCGCCGCGGTGCTGAACCAGAACGAATTCCAGTCTCTGATCGCCACCCAGCCCTGGAGCACGGTCAGCCTGTGGCAGGACAACTGGTACCAGTACGCGGTGTGCGATCGGAGCTGCTGACGCTTGCGATACAAGGTGCTGCAACCCGGGGAAGACGCCCGTGCCGGTGAGGACCGCTGCGCACTGGCTGTGATGGCCAAGGCTCCGCGCCCGGGCAAGGTAAAAACCCGGCTTTCTCCTCCTCTCACCCCCGAACAGGCCTCGGCTCTCAACATCTGCTTTATCAGGGACACCACGGAAAATATCCGCCAGGTAACAGAAGCCGGCAACAGCGTCGGGGTGGTGGCGTACACCCCGATTGGCGATGAGGCCGCTTTCGATGGTCTGCTGCCCGCCGCTTTCCAGCTTCTCGCGCAGCGAGGCGATGGTTTTGGGGAGCGCTTGCTCCACGCTTCCGAAGATCTTTTTGCCTGCGGATTCGGCGCCGTGTGCCTGATCGATGCCGATAGCCCCACCATGCCTCAGGACGCTTTGCGGCAGGCTGTCGAAACGCTGTCGCGCGCAGGCGATCGAATGGTGCTGGGCGGTTCCGACGACGGCGGGTATTACCTGTTGGGCATCAAGCGCATGCACCAGCGGCTCTTCGAACAAATCGACTGGAGCACCGAGCGGGTGTTTGCGCAGACCCTAGAGCAAGCAAGGGAAATCGGCTTGCAAGCCGAACTGCTTCCCACCTGGTATGACGTGGACGACGCAGCCACGCTCGAACGGCTTCGCCGGGAACTCGCTGCGCCCGCGGGCGCCGGATATAACGCCACGCACACCCGCGGGTATCTCGAGAGCCTCCAGCCTATCTGCACCACGAGTAGTTCAACGTGACGAAACACCCGTGGGTCACCAACAGCGCGCTTGCCTTGCTGGGACTCTTTCTGCTGGCGCTCTGCCGCCAGGGAGTCGACGAGATTCATCATTTCGTCATCGGCTTTGGTCTGGTCGCCATGTATCAGGCACTTGGCTACCTGGTGGCCGTCTGGGTAATCCTGAACCGGCCCGTGAATCGCTGGACCTTGCTGATCGTGATCGTCTGTGCCATCGGCTGCAGGCTGGTCTGTCTCTTCTCTCCGCCCTTTCTGTCTACGGATATCTTTCGCTACGTCTGGGATGGGCAAGTGCAGGCCGCGGGTATTAATCCGTATCGCTACATTCCCGCCGACTCGCATCTGGCATTCCTCCGCGATCTCAATATCTATCCCCACATCAATCGGCGCGACTACGCACACACCATCTATCCCCCGGGAGCACAGATGCTTTTTCTGCTCATCAGCAGAATCGGCGCGTCGGTGCGCTGGATGAAGGCAGGTATGGTGGGCCTGGAGTCGCTCACCATCTGGATTCTGGTCAAGCTGCTGCGCGCAGTCGGCTTACGCCGCGAACAAGTCCTGATCTATGCCTGGCATCCAATGGTTTTGTGGGAGGTTGGGAGCAGTGGACACGTGGATGGCGTGGCACTCCCACTAATTGCTCTCGCCTTACTCTTCTATGTCCGCCATAAACCGGTGGCGACTGGAATAGCCTTGGCTGCCGCGACCCTGGTTAAGCTCTACCCCATTGCCCTCTTCCCCGCGCTCTACCGGCATAGTGAGTGGCGCGATTGGAGGATGCCGGCCCTCGTGGCTGGCCTCGTTGCCGCCGGCTACGCCTGTTACGCGAGCGTCGGCCGCCACGTGCTTGGTTTTTTGCCCGAGTACGCAAAGGAGGAGGGGCTGGAATCCGGGAGCCGCTACTTTCTGCTCACCCTGGCCCGCCATGGTTTGCACCGTGAGTCTCTCCCCACCGGCGCCTTCTATGTCTTTGCTGCGTTGCTTTTGTTGGGGTTAGCGCTCTGGGCCTGGTGGACGAACGAAGCCGGCGCAGGGACCGCGATTCGCTGCGCCTTTGTCCTCGCGACTGCTCTCATGCTGCTGTTCTCCTCCCACTACCCGTGGTACTACCTGTGGCTGCTGCCATTCGTATGTTTGATCCCTTACGTGCCAATGCTTTATTTCACCACCGCGTGTTTTTACCTCTACACCACCTCACTTGCCAATCCTGGGCCAGCCATGTACTACATGTTTGAATGGCTATATGCCACCACCGCCCTGCTGGCGTTGTGGTGCATGGGCGGCGATCTGCTGCAAACAAGACGGTCCCCCAGGGGATCCACTCCCCACGAAGCGTTTGCCATCTATGCGAGGAACCCATGAGCGAGAGTCTTTCTGTACTACCGCACCAGGACATGCGGCGTTACTTTGAGAAGCCGGAAGACCAGCTCTCGGTAATCATGGAAGCCGATCCGGTTTGCCTTTATCTGGAAACCACCAACCGCTGCAACCTGTTGTGCACCACCTGCCCCCGTACCTTCGAAGAGCTCGAGCCCGAGAAAGATATGTCGTGGGAGCTATTCACCAGCATTATCGACCAGTACCCAAAAATTGCCCGCGTTGTTCTGCACGGCGTGGGCGAGCCGATGCTGGTGAAGGAACTGCCGCGCATGATCCGTTATTTAAAGGAGCGCGGCGTTTATGTGCTCTTCAATACCAACGGCACGTTGCTGACGAAAACCAACGGACAGGCCCTGATCGACGCCGGCCTCGATGAACTGCGGGTTTCGCTCGATGCCGCGGAGTCGTCCGTCTTCCAGATGGTGCGTGGCAAAGATATGTTCGATCGCATCGTGGCCAACGTGGGCAACTTCGTCGCCATGCAGCGCAGTGCCAATACGCAATTGCCGCGTGTCTCCCTCTGGCTTACCGGTTTGCGCGAGACCCTGGCGCAATTGGAAGCCTTCATTCGCCTGGCGCATCGGCTGGGTGTGATGGAAGTCTACCTGCAGAGAATGGTCTATCTCCCGGAGGGCCAGGGGCTGGCACGGCCTGAGTCGGCACTGTTCGAACACACCACCCGGCAGGAGGAAGAGGTAATCCAACGGGCCGAAGCGGTGGCGCAGGAGCTCGGCGTCATGTTCAGCGCCTCAGGTGCGACTGAGCCTCAGGTGAGCATCAAGAAGCGCAAAGACGACAGCCCCTGGTCGCTCTGCCGTCGCCCCTGGAGCCTGATGTACATCACCGCCAACGGACAGGCGCTTCCCTGTTGTATTGCTCCATTTTCTATGCGCGGCTATGACAGCTTCACCTTGGGCAACGCCACCCAGCAGACCATGCGCGAAATCTGGAATGGAGAAAAATACCAGGAGTTCCGGCGCGCGTTGCTAAGCCCCCAGCCCCCTCCGGCCTGCGCGAATTGCGGCTTGCGCTGGAGCCTCTGATTTGGACCACGGGGTTTCAGTTGTCATTCCCGCCTTGAACGAGGCCGAGAACATCGCAGCAGTGGTCCGCGAAATGCCGTGGGACCTGATCCGTGAGTGCATCGTGGTGGACAACGGCAGCACCGACGCGACCGCATCCGAGGCCAAGGCGGCAGGTGCACGGGTGGTAAGCCAGCCACAACGAGGTTATGGCCGTGCCTGCGCAGCCGGGGCAGCTGCGGCCGATACCGGGTCCAACATTCTTGTTTTCATGGACGGCGACGGCAGCGACGTGCCAACCGAGATGAGGCAACTGCTCCAACCAATCCTAGCCGGGGACTGTGACTTTGTGATCGGCTCCCGCATGCGCGGCCAGCGCGAGCCGGGCAGCATGCTCATCTCACAGATCTTCGCCGGCTGGCTTGCAGGCCTTCTTCTCCGCCTGCTCTACCGCGTCTCCTACACCGACATGGGACCTTTTCGAGCGATCACGCGGGAAGGCCTCAGCCGTCTGCAAATGCGAGAAGAAACCTACGGCTGGAATCTCGAGATGCAGATGCGGGCAGCCCAATGCCACCTACGCATCCGCGAAATCCCGGTATCTTGCAGGAAACGTGCTGGCGGCATCAGCAAGGTAGCCGGTTCGCTAAGTGGCTCAATCCGTGCCGCCATCCGCATAACCCAAACCCTGCTCCGCGTTGCCACGACGCCAAAGCCCTAACCGAGCCGAGAGGCCTCACAGCCCAACCGATCCAAAGGAAACAGGACGGGTGCCCCACGTTCGCCCCAGCGTACGTGGGCCGAAAACGATGGGCGAAGCCCAACGATCGCTCTTAAGTATCTTTCCCAGCAACAACTGACGGGTGCCCCACATCTCGCTCGTTTTTCGCGAGATGTGGGATACAACAGACCTTCACCGAGCGCCCCTCATTGCCTAACCGATCCTAGAAATCAAAGCACCAGGGCCGAAAACCAATCAGCCTTTTTCGGCAACCCCCTCAACCGTCGCCCATTCCTCAGGCGAAAGCTGCAACCTGGCAGCGGCCATATTCTCTTCCAAATGCTGCACCGAAGACGTTCCCGGAATTGGAATTATCACCGGAGAGTGATGAAGCAACCAAGCCAACGAAACCTGGGCCACCGTCGCATTATGTTTCGTCGCGACCTGGTCCAGCGGGCCACCCTGCTGCGCAAGTTCCCCCGCTGCCACCGGAAACCAGGGAATGAACGCCATCTTGTGCTGTTCACAGTACTGCAACACCTTCTCATGTTGCCGGTCGCTAAGGTTGTACTGATTCTGCACACTGACAATCTCGACCGTCTTGCTCGCCCGATCAATCTCCGCGGGCGAAACCTCTGACAACCCAATATGCCGAATCTTGCCCGCCTTCTGCAGATCTTTAAGTGCACCCAGGCTTTCTTCTACCGGGACCTTAGGGTCGATCCGGTGCAGTTGGTAAAGTTCGATACGCTCCAACTTCAGACGGCGCAGGCTCATTTCCACACACTGCCTCAGGTATTCCGGCCGCCCGACCATCTCCCATTTGTTAGGGCCGGAACGCGCGAAGCCGCCCTTGGTCGCGATCACCAGCCCTGCGGGATACGGATTAAGAGCTTCCGCGATGAGGTTCTCACTCACCTCAGGGCCGTAGGCGTCTGCGGTGTCAATGAAGTTGACGCCCAGCTCTACCGCACGCTTTAAAACTCTGATCGCTTCACTGCGGTCCTTCGGCTCGCCCCAGATGCCGGGGCCGGTAATACGCATGGCGCCATATCCAAGCCGGTGAATGGTGAGATTTCCACCCAGCACAAAAGTTCCGGTCGTTTCTGTCTGCAAGGTTGTCATATTCCTTCAGATTCTCCACTCTTATGATTGGTTTCTCATTGTGCGCGGTATCGTCACCATTGTCGGAGCAGGTCCCAATGGCTTGGCTGCCGCCATTGTCATGGCACGTGCCGGCTTTGCAGTGGAGGTGCGGGAGGCGGCGTCCGTCGCCGGGGGGGCCGCACGCTCAGCCGAACTCACGCTGCCCGGCTTCATCCATGATATGGGCTCAGCGGTGCATCCACTGGCCATAACTTCACCCTTCTTCTCCACCCTTCCGCTGGCCGAATCCGGGTTGCGCTGGATTTGGCCTTCCGCCGAGCTGGCGCACCCGCTGGACGATGGCACCGCCGTCATGCTGGAACGGGACATCGCGGACACGGCCAGCCAATTAGGGGCGGATGCAGCCGCTTACCGTCGCCTCTATCGGCCCCTGTTGGGGAGTTGGGATGGCCTTCGCCATGACTTGCTCAAGGCCATCGGTTGGCCCCGCCATCCGGTCGCCATGGCTCGTTTCGGCTTGCTCGGCTTGCGCTCCGCACGAGCTCTCGCCGATAGCTACTTCCAGGGAGTGCGCGCTCGCGCGCTCTTCGCCGGACTGGCGGCGCATTCGTTTCTACCCTTGGAATCGCCGGTTTCCGCCGCTTTCGGCCTGGTCTTAGGAGTAACCGGTCATGCCGTGGGATGGCCCATCCCGCAAGGCGGAGCACAATCCATCGCCGATGCACTCGTGGCCTGCCTGCAAAAAGCCGGTGGCCAGATCGCTACCGATACGCCAGTACTTTCGCTGCGGGGTTTGGGGGATCTGGCTCTCCTGGACGTGAGCCCCCGGCAGTTGCTGACCCTGGGTGGCGAAGACATTCCCCCATCGTTCCGGCGGCAACTGGAGCGTTACCGCTACGGTCCCGGCGTGTTTAAGGTGGATTGGGCGCTCAGCCAGCCGATACCATGGCGCGCCAGCGAATGCCTGCGCGCGGGGACCGTTCACCTGGGTGGAACCTTTGATGAAATCGCGGCCTCAGAACGCGCGCCGCAACGCGGAACAATGACCGATCGTCCTTTTGTCCTGCTATCCCAGCCAACGCTGTTTGACCCCAGCCGGGCACCTGCCGGCAAGCACATAGCCTGGGCCTATTGCCACGTGCCCAATGGCTGGTCCGGATCGGCTCTGGAAGCCATGGAAGATCAAGTGGAACGCTTCGCGCCCGGTTTTCGCGAGTGCATTTTAAGTCGTGCAATCTTTGACACTCAGGCGATGCACGCCTGGAATGCAAACCTGGTGGGCGGCGACATCAACGGCGGATCTTTTTCGGGCTTGCAGTTTTTCCTGCGGCCCACCTGGCGCCAGTACGGCACCCCACTTCCGGGTGTGTACCTCTGCTCTTCGTCCACCCCCCCGGGCGGCGGCGTCCACGGCATGTCCGGCTACTGGGCAGCACAGTGGGCGCTCAGGCGCTATAAAGGACCTCAAGCATAGTGTAATCATCATTGGGCTGAGCGCCGTTCATGAAGTTTTCAACTTTGCTCAGCACCCCCTCGATGGTGGAACCTGCGAGGGCGGCTTCCAGCCGTTCCTCGCCAAAAAAATCGCCACTCAGGCTTTCGGCTTCGGTAACGCCGTCTGTCGCCAGCACAATCCGGTCTCCGGGCTTGAGCTGCAACCGCTCGGAAGTGAAGGCAGCCTCCTCGATCAGGCCCACTACCATGTTGGCATTTTCCAGCCGTTTGACTCCCGTGCTGTTGGCCAGCATTGGCTGCACATGCCCGCAATTGACATACTCGAAGGTGCCGTCCGGCCCCAGCTTGACCAGGATCATGGTCGCGTATTTCTGCACATTTTTCTCACAGATGTAACGATTCGCCACGTCCGCGATCTGCGCCAACGGCTGGCCGGCCAGCAGCAGTCCATAGAGGAGGCCCTGCAGCGTAGAGGCAAGAATGGCCGCCGACACTCCTTTGCCGGAGATGTCGGCAATCACCACGTAGAGGCCGCTCGGAGTGGCAATTACGTCATAGAAGTCACCCCCCACCTCTTTGCAGGCGACGCTGCGAGCGTGCACCCGGGCGTAAGGAAGGTTTGGGATGGCAAACTCCATCAATCCCTGCTGGATGGCGGCGGCGATGTTCAGTTCTTCCCGGTAGCGTCGTGCCGATTCTTCCGATTGCGCAAGAAAGGCATTTTCCACCAACGCCGCGGCTTCGGTCGAGATCGTCTCCAGCAGATCATTGTCTACCTGGCTCAGCTTGCCGGGTTGCAGCCGGCTATCCAGGTAAAGAACACCGAGGATATCTTTCTCATGCAGATCGGAGCCGGCCGCCCGCTTGCGCAGCGGAATGCAATACACCATGCGGATGCTCTGCTGCACCATGCTTTCCGTGCGCGAATTGGCCTCAGCCGACAAAGTATCGGTGACAATAAACTTCGAGGCTTTGAGGGCCTGGGCGATGGCGCTGTGGGAGATAGTCGAATCGTCCTCCAGACGATCCCCTTTCAGGCTGCGGCCCGCAGCGAGGGTCAACTTGCCTTTCTCGTCCCTCAGGAATACGTATCCTCGCTCCACCTGGGTCAACTCCAGGGTCGCTTCCACCAACGTCGCAAGGATCTCGTTGACCGCACCCAGGGTGTTCAACCGTTGCGCCGCACTGAGGAACCAGCTCAGTTTCTCTAGGTCGGAGGTGGGCGTCGAAATCGCATGCAATTCGTCCAACAATTTGTGAATTGTCGAAGTGCTTTCCCGGGCGGGGCCGAAGCGCAGCGAAGGGCCGTTCAGCGAACCCAGGCGGATCTCATCTCCCGGTTTGAGTGCTTGCCGATCGACCAGGGGCTGGGCATTAAGAAAGGTACCGTGGCGGCTGCCACAGTCGACCACGTGAAATTGGCCCTTCTCGTAGAGAATGGCGGCGTGGTCGCGGGAGATGAAGGCGTGCGCCAGTACCAGGTCGCGGTCCTGCAGCCGTCCGATGGTGAATGGCGTGTGCGTGACGCTGATCTCTTCCTGGCGGGATTCATCGATAAGCAACAAAGCAGTGGTTGGAATTGGCTCGGCCATATGGTGATTGCTCCGGAGATGAGTTGCAAGGTTGCCGGGATCACCGGGCTGATGTTAAGAAAATTACCACATGCATGGATGCGGAAAAGCAATGTCTGAGGGGGATGCCGGACCCAGAAATTCCCGCCCCCTGGCAGCAACGATAGTCTTTCTCAAGCATCCAAGCGTCAGAAACCCGGGCGCAAACATGGCCCATGTACATTCAAGGCAGAGGAGAAGAGAAATCGTGCGAATGTCCTTTACAACGCCCCCCCACAACGAAGGCTATGCCAGCTACCTCGCCGCCATGCAACTCGAACCGGCTACCGCTTTGTGCGACGAAGTGGACCGGCTGCCGGTGCTTGCGCTTCTGAAATCTCTGGACGATCTCGACGAGGAAGAAGACGAGGACGACGAAGAAGAAGACGAAGATATCGATGAGCTCGACGACGAGGAAGACGAAGACGAGCTGGATGAAGATTACGAAGACGATGAGGATGAAGACGAAGACGACGATGAGGACGAGGACGAGGACGAGGACGAGGAAGATGACGAAGATGGAGGAGTCAGACCGCTAAAGATGGCTTAACAAACTGCGGAGAAACTCAATGCTGAGCGGTATGTACGGGCTTTAGCCGGTACATACCCTGCAAAACCATCAGACCTTCAGGCCCTGGGGACGTACTTCATCTCGTTTCCGCAGCATCGTAAGCTGCTGCTCAACCCGTGAGTTCTTTCCTTGCCAACAGAAAGGGGTACCCCTTTCCGTACGGGTATAGTCCCGCGGTAGTAATTGCCTGAAAGTGGAAGCTCTTATTGGCGCTGTCTGGGGTACCTTGTATTGACCCCACTTACCCGGAGAGTGACTGTGAAAAGGCGCGTTCTGGTTGTGGATGATGATGACACTGCGAGGCAAGCCGCGGTGCACAGCCTGCGCACCATGGCTGACTGGGATGTAGTCGAAGCCTATTGCGGCGCGCAGGCAATTGAAAGCGCTACCCGGCATCAGCCGGATGCGATCCTGCTCGACGTGATGATGCCGGCGATGGACGGACCAGCCATGCTTTCCAAGCTCAGGGCCGCTCGCGCCACCAGTCACATCCCTATTGTGTTGCTAACCGCGAGAGTGCAAGCCGTTCACGATGGGTCTCTTTCGCACCTGCCTGTCGCCGCCATTCTGCCCAAGCCCTTCGATCCACTGCGCCTCGCCAGCCAGGTTGCCGAGGCGTTGGGATGGGAAAAGGAATGAACTGATCCCCGCCTCCGGCTGGCGGAACCGTGAAAACGCTACAGCAGCGGCCGCCCGGCGCGGAAGGATTGCACGGTTTGACCATCTGGCGACAGGGCTACCAAATTAGCCTGCCGCCCTTCTTCAAGACAGCCCCAATCCCGGTCAAGACCCATCAGCCGGGCCGGATTGCGCGCAGCCAATTGAGCCCCAACAGCGATGTTGGTGCTGGTAAACACAGAAAAGTTGCGCACTGCGCGATCCATGGTTAGAACGCTGCCCGCCAGAACCCCGGGCGATCCCGCTGTAGTGCAACGCCCATGCGCAACCTCGACGTCCAGATCGCCTAGCTTGTATTTTCCGTCGGGCATGCCGGTCGCGCTCATGCCATCGGTGATCAAAACGGATTTCTCCAGTCCCTTGGCTTTGAAGAACAGGCGGACCATGGCAGGATCCACGTGAATGCCGTCACAGATGATTTCCGCAAAAAGGGCGTCGTCATCCAAAACGTAAGCTGCTATTCCTGGGTCACGATGATCAAGACTGCGCATGGCGTTGAAGGTATGGGTTGCGCTGCGCGCCCCAGCGCGGGCGCCCGCCTCGGCTTGAACCAGGGTAGCGTCACTGTGACCCAGACTGCACACCACGCCCAGGCGATTGGCGTGCTCGATTAACTCGAGCGCCGTGGGCAGCTCGGGGGCGATGGTGAGGATGCGTATATGCCCGCGAGCAGCTTGCCAGAAACGGTCGAACAGCGCGATCGACGGCTGCACCAACAGAGCTGCGGTATGGGCGCCACGCTTGGCCGGGGAAAGAAATGGTCCCTCGAGATGAATGCCCAAGGGGACCGCGGCATTGGCTGACGGCTCTCGCTCGATCACCGCGGCGATCATGTCCAGTGCGCGCAGTGTTTCCTCGGTGGACGAGGTGACGGTCGTGGGGTAGTACGCTCCCACCCCGTGCCCGGCGAGCGCGGCTCCGACCGCCTGCAGCGCCTGGGGAGTGCCTTCCATCACGTCGTGGCCCACAGCGCCGTGGACGTGAATGTTGATATAGGCGGGAACCAGCGTGGCGTCAGGGTAGGAATCGCCCGCGTCGCCGGTCTCCCGGCTGAGGATGGAAGTAATGCGCCCGTCTTCGACCGTGATGCGTGGATACTCTACGATCTCATTGCCGCGCAATAGCCGTCGTGCCGTAATTGTGCTGGTCATCCTGTTGTCCCGTTGTCGTCCACCGGAAAGAATATAGCAACAGGTGAGATGTCCTGAAACGAGTCTCGCCGCCAGGGCTATCCCCTGGCGGCGAGATCTAATCGAGAACCGTGGCAACTAAAGCAAACGGACAGTGGCAACTAGATGAAAAAGCCGATTTGCTCCAGTACCTCTTCGCTCATTTCAATGTCGCTGAGCTTGGCGGCATGGGTGAACTTCAATTCCTCCCGAAACCGATCCAGCACCGCGGCATTTAGATCCGTGCGCTTGTCCAGCAGATGCAGCAGTTCCGCGGCCGTGGTTGCGTGCTGATAGTTGGCCTTGAGGCCGCGCGAATTCTCTATGGTGACGGCCAAGGGAAGAGTGCGAAAGTCGCTGGCTTGCTGGTGGGGTAGACGGGCTCGAATGTTGACTCGCATATTGGAGACGATATTGTCATGCGAATTTGACGTCGAAAATACTACCTTAAGGGCGAACGAATACCTGGAAGGGTGATCCACTAGGGGGCAAAGGGCCAGTACCGTTGCTTCCGGGCCAGGACCAGGAAGAGACTGGCGCCGCTTACGAATACCGCCAGTACGTAAAGCATGTATCGCCAGCCCTGGGGCTCGAAGGCTTGCACCAGGAAAATATAGAGCCAGCAGGCCATGGCAAACAGAGCGGGCAACGGATACAACCACATACGAAAAGGACGCGGCGCCTCCGGGTGTCGCTTTCTGAACACCAGCAGGCCGATGATCTGGCCGACGAACATGATTAAAATCCGGGCCAGGATCAGGGCGGTGATGATCTGCACCAGGTCAAACAAGCTGGCGATCGCCGACAGAATACCGACCAGTAGCAACGATCGGTGAGGGAAGTCTTTAGTAGGGTGAGTTTTGCCGAAGTAGCGGAAGAAGGTGCCGTCGAGCGCCGCCGCGAAGGGGATGCGCGAATAGCCCAGCATCATGGAGTAAACCGAAGCGAAGGCGGTAAGCAACACCATGATCGTTAACCACTGCCCGGCCCAGAAGCCGGCCACCCGTTCCATGAAGACCGAGCCGACAGCGTCATAAATCACGGTGCCTGGCTGGATCATCTCCCGCCACGGTATGACGCCCGTGAACGCGACGGAAATCGCCAGATCGAGAAGCAGGACAATAAGAATCGATCCTATGATGGCCCGGGGGATGACCCGGTGTGGCTCCCGTACCTCGTCTCCCAGGTGGCAAATGTTGTAATAGCCGAGAAAGTTGAACATCACCAACATGGTTCCATTGCCCAGGCCCAGCATGAATGCCAGGTTCAGGTGAAATGCCCCCGGCGGGAAATCGAAAAGCAGCCGCGTCTGCATATGCATCAAACCTTCGGCCGCAACCCAGAGGCTGGTCAACAGGAGGCCGCTCCAAAGCACCAGCATGATACGGGCAATATCACGTATTTTTCGATAAAGCAGGATCATGGCTGCCAGGGCAAAGCCCGCGGCGAGCAGTCGCAGGGCCCACGGCCGCCCCACCAGTCCTTTGAACACGTAACCGGTGTAGAGCGCCATGCCCACGGTGCCGGTGGCAATTTCCAGGGTTGCACTGAAAAGGAATTGCCAGACGAAGAGCCACGCCATCAAGCGTCCCAGGCCTTCTCGCCCAAAACACTCGCGGAGGTAGGTATAGGAGCCACCGGAACTGGGGAAGGTGGTGCCCAGCTCAGCGAATACCAGGCCATCCGCAATAGCGATCAGGGCTCCCACGAACCAGCAAATCAGGGCTTGTGGTCCTCCCATGGTGGCGAGAATGGCCGGGACGGTGATAAATGGTCCCGTGCCCACCATGTTGGACATGTTGATCGAGATCGCATTCAGCAAGCCGAACTTCTTGGGCAGGTGGACAGTGGGCATGAAGTAATGGGTCGAGAGTTCAATCTAAACCATTTCTCTGGGCAGCAGGAGAATACCTAAGCCCTTATGAGGCCTCGCGAAAGAAAGTTGACGCGACTATAGCGGAAAAGCCAAAGCTCCTTATAGTATCTCCTAAGCGGTTAGTCGGGGTGTCGCGGAGCAGGAGCACCGAATGCAACTGGAGAGCGTAGTACGGGCGCGCAACCTACCCTCCGATCAGGGCGGCGAACTGGTCGGTTTCACCCGCGAGCAAGCCGGGTGGGAGTGGATGAGTTTTGTGGTAACGCGCCTGTTGCCGGCACAGCGGTTGGAGCTGCGCACCGGGGATGAAGAGATGGTCCTGGTGCTATTGGGCGGGCGCTGTATCGCCAACTGGGGGGCAGGTGTTCGATCGATAGGCGCGCGAAAGGATGTGTTCGACGGGCTTCCTTATACCCTCTACCTGCCATGCGGCAGCCGGGTCACGTTGCAGGCGGAAACGGTCTGCGAGATAGCCGAGTGCCGCGTGCCCTCGGAAGCCAGGCTCGAACCGCGGCTGGTGACGCCAGACGACGTAGAGAGCGCCTTGCGGGGAGGCGAGAATGCGTCTCGACAGGTTGTCGAAGTGATATCTCCGGCGTTTCCGGCCGACAAGCTGGTGGCCTTTGAGGTTTATACTCCGGGTGGCAACTGGTCAAGCTATCCTCCCCACAAGCATGATGTCCATCAACCCCCGGTGGAAGTCGATCTGGATGAGATTTACTACTATCGAATGAAGGATGCGCGGGGCTTCGCGCTGCAGAACCTCTATCGTTCCGATTGGTCGCGGGAGTCGCTGGTAAAGGTTCACGACGGCGATGTGGTATTGGTCCGGGAGGGCTATCACCCGGTCGTCGCCGGTCCCGGGTACGACACCTATTACCTCAACTTCCTGGCCGGAACTTCGCGCTCCATGACGGTGACAGAAGACCCGGAGCACGTCTGGCTTCGGTCGACCTGGAAGCAAGCCGACCCGCGCTTGCCATTAGTGGGCCTCTGACGCCTCTATGGGCCTGAACCGCGACTCTCTCTGCCGCATACGAATGGCACTGCTTTCAGCCGGGCCCTGAGTTTTATATTTCAGAGAGGGTGGACAGATCCAAATCTGAGGAAATGCGCGAGTTTTCAGAGTCACCGATCTGATGCTTTGTATCAGGGCCCGACTTCAGAGGTTGCGGAAAAAGCCGGATTGGGCAAGAACGCATACCCCAGGGGCTAAAGCCCACGATGATTACATTGCATTTGCGCCGGGGATAAATCCCCGGCCTACCCTAAAACCGGGTTTTTCCGCAGCCTGTGAAGCCGTGCCCTGATACAAAACCAAACTGAGGTGAAATGCATCAAGGCCCGGAGGGCCGCCGCTAAACGTCAGCCCAGCCCGGGAGGGCTGGGTCGGAATCCCCATCACGAACCTGAGCGCCAGAGGCGCGGCACCCAAATTTCCATCAACCAATCTGCCGCGTAGAGGAGTCGGAGCATTTACCCGGTCAGTGCGACTTGCGGCGGGCCCGGCTCACCAGGGCGGGAAGGCCGGGAGCGGCATTCACGCTGGTGGAACCGTTCCGCAGCCCAAAGCCACACGATTCCCGCACACAGAGATGGGGGGCAATCTTGTGCGTCACGGCTGGTGCGCTCTTGCCCTCGATCCGGTCGAGAAGAAGTTCGGTCGCCAGGCAGCCAACTTCATACTTTGGCAATTCCATGGCCGTGAGCGGCGGATCGAATAAGCGGAGCCAGGGATAGTCATCCAGGGTGACGAGCCCGAAATCCTCAGGACACCGCATACCCATCTCCTGGGCCGCCTGCAAAAAGCCAACGGTCATCAGGAAATTTGCCACAAAGACTGCATCGGGACGATGCGGTAACAGCGATAGACCGGCCCGGTGGCCGGAGTCAATACGGTAGTCTCCCTCGTACACAAGCTTTGGATTGAAGGTTAGGCCGTTGGCCTTGAGCGCTTTCTTAAACCCCTGTAGCCGGGCTCGGCCGTTGCTGACGTTCAGTGGACCGCCCACCATGGCGATGGTCTTGTGGCCGATCCGCGCCAGGTGTGAAACGGCTTCAAAACTGCCCTGGAGATCGTCGGTAATCACTGCATCGTCCGTCAAGCTGGGGTAGGTGCGCATCATGAGCACAGTGGGAACATTCATGCCCGACATCAGGCTGATGGTCTGCGGACTGAGCTCACCCGGCGATTTGGTGAGCAAAATGCCATCCACCCGCTTCGCCAACAGCAAGTCGAGGTAAAGCTCTTCTTTTTCGAGAAGTCCGTCGCTGTTACAAAGAAGGATGCTGTACCCGCGCTTCTGTGCCGTATCCTCGGCGCCGCGCACCAGCATGGGGAAAAACGGGTTAGAAATATCCGGCACAATTACGCCCAGCGTGCGTGTGCGTTCGTTGGCCAGGCTTTGGGCCAGAGAATTAGGCCGGTAATTCAGCTTGAGAATGGCGGCATCCACGCGCTTTTTGAGCGGCGCGCCGACATGGCTCTTATTGTTGATAACAGCAGACACCGTGAAGACGGAAACACGCGCTTCGCGCGCTACATCATAAATCGTTGGTGTCTTACGTCTCGACGCCCGTGAACCGCGTGGTGAATCGACCATTGCTTCTTTTTTCCCCAATCCAGCCGGCGGAAGGATCAAGACTTCTGAGATTCTAGCATCCCGTCTAATCGGTTCGCCGGGGCTGCAGAATCGTCGTCAGCAGGTCCGGTTTTCCCGGAATTCGGGCGAGGTGTGGCGAGCGCAGACCCTGGTGGTAATCCACCGGGAATTCGCCATAGTAACCATCCGTCAGGGTCAGCAAATCGATGGCTTGTGATGTCGTTTCCGCATTCACAATGGCCTGGCGGAATAAGTCCGCCGAGTAGACGCGATGGTTGACGCCCATCAATTTCATTGCCGGAGCGAGACCGGCCCGGCCCGCGGCCGAGTCGGGAGCGACGTCGACAATGGTTCCATCCTGATCGATGATCAGTCCGATCGAAGTCGATAGATCGGCCTGTTGAGAGACACTTTCCGCATCGACGGCAGCCTGGTTTGGCTCGTCTGTATAGATCACGGTCCAACCAGCCGCTTCGAGACCGGGTGAAACCGGCGTGGGACGCGTGGCCAGCAGATCGCCCTGAAACAGGCTGTTCCAGTCATAGGGAGCGACGTGGTTCAAGGCGGTGACCAGGTCTTCGTAGGTGTATGGCTTCACCGTCACCACTCCGTCGGGTGGTCCAAAAAATTCGGCGGCGAAAGTATCCAGGCTGCGTGCTCCTTTGCTTTTTTCTCTCAGGATGCTATCGACTTGCAGCCAGAGCAAAGGACCTTCCCGGTAAAAATCTGTAGAACGGCGAAGGATGCTCCACGGCTGCCCAGCGGAGTAGAGTACCTGGGCCGATCTCGAGACGTCCTGCAGGTTTCGCCAGCCGCGGCCGGTTCGTGAGTCCATCTCCGCCTGGTAAAGTGCGAGCCGGTCTTTTACCTGGGCTCTTGTTTCCAGTTCGGAGCGGGCACCCAGCACCTCTGCCCAGTAGCTGGTAAGGCCCTCATACACCCACAGCATGTCGCCAACCATCGCTTGCTGGTAATCCGTTGTCATCATGCCGGCAGGCCGTCTGAATTTTCCATTCCAGGAGTGGATCATCTCGTGAGCCAGCAAATTGCCTGCTTCCGCGGAGAAAGGAGGGCTCACCATCCCCAGTTCCGGCACCTGTTCATCGCTCGATTGGTGATGCTCCAGTCCGTCGCTGGTTTCACCTTGTGCTTCCACCAGGAAGTGGTAACTGGCATAGTGACGCGAGCGGAACAAGGCACCCGTTTCAGACACCAGGTTGCGGAAAGCAGCAATTCGCTCCGGCGGCAGGTTGAGACCTTCCGGCGATTTCTCAAAGAGATCGAGCAGGTGGCGCTGCGAAACTCCTTTGGGCGTGATGTCGAACTCGCGCATGATGGATCCACACATGAGCGGTGAATCAATCAACGTGGTAAGCGACACAGGATCGAAGTGAATGGTGCCGGCCTGCTGTGACGGATGCGGCAACGCGGTGGCAAAAGACCACTGGTCAGGAAGTCTGATTGAGGCAGACACGGTTACCTGATCGGCGATGGTGTCTGCGGGATAAAGAACCAGCTGATCCCAATTCACATCTCCTTGCACCGGCGTCGAGGTGTTGCCGGGAGCGAAGTCGTTGCCCGGCGCATAAGCTCCAACCAGGCTGAAGTCGGCTACCAGGGAACTGGTTCCGGCGGGAACCATGACATGGAAGCGGAACATGTCCACCGGGTCACGCGCCCAGGCAACATTCTTGCCATCTGCCGCGAATCGCAGGTTCACCAAGTCGGCGATGGGTCCTGTAGGTGCATGGTTACCGGGAATCCATTTGGGGTACACAAGATCCAATGAGTGCGCAGACGGTGAAGCCACGGGAAAAGACTCGCGTGCAGACAGGATTTTTCTCGAGATCGTGGTTGCGTCCACGTCCAGGCTGATAGTGGATGACTTTTCCTGCGGCCGGGCGACAGCCGCTGACAAAACAAGTACAAGCCACCACAGGCCGGAGCACAGGGGAACACGGCAGACTCGTTGCAAACAAGGAAAGGGCAATTCGCTTTTCACTCCATGGCCGGCTTCGCAGGCCCTCTTAGATTAGCTAAGACGATGCAGCGCGATCTCGATTGGCCTGGATGGGGCCTACTTTGAGGTGAAAACGGACACCCTCGCGCTGTTGCAGAAAACTGACCACATCAAAAAGATTGCCGGCCCGCGGGTTGCCGGTCGGCCCGAGCATTCGCATGAGGCTCTTCGAGGGAATACGAGTCGCTTCGGCGAGCTCCGTAAAACCCACGGTCGCGTTGATGTAATCGCGCAGGATGGTCTTGGCTGTGGCGATATCTCCTGTAAGCAGAGCTTCGATCCCTTCCCGCAGAAGCTCTTTGCGAAACTTGGGATCTCGTGCGACACGGGCACGAATCGTTTCTTTAAAATCGCGGGTCAGGGCCATCGTTGTTCTCCTACTTTCTGCGTTTGTAGTCCTGCCAGTTGGCAAGAGCGGATTGAATGTCGCGCCTTCTTCGTACCCCCGCCCAGTAAAATCACCAGGCGTTCGCCATCCTTCCGAAGTACACTCGGTAACCAGGGCCACAGTTGATCCGGCACTCGAGCACACCAGAACCGACGCCTTTGACGTTTGAGAAGTTGCCAAGTGCCAGCCTCGTCATGGCGACTGCCACTTTCGCCGCCGCTTGGGGATTCAGATGGTCGAACCAGGCTGCGTACGGACTGAGACCGTTGCAGTCGTTATATTCCCGGACGTCGATCATCGACTATAGTAACATATACGTTACCATTCTGAAATGCTCTATCCTGCTAGTCGATATGACGGGAACGAGGGCCATGCGGTGAAGCATAGTCTCTTTGAACTGTTCAAGATCGGGATCGGGCCATCGAGCTCACACACCATGGGGCCGATGCGGGCCGCGCTTCGCTTTGTCAGGGAACTGGGCTCGGCCGGGCTAACATTTCAGACCGCATCTATCCGGGTCGATCTTTTTGGCTCGCTTGCGCTCACCGGCCGTGGCCATGGCACCGACCGCGCTATCCTCCTTGGACTTTCCGGCCAAACCCCGGAAGGCATAGATCCCACGGGAATCGAAGCCATGCTCTCCGCGATTCGCGGCGCCAAAGAACTGGAATTGCCCGGTCACCACTTCATCGCATTCGACGAGGCGAAGCATTTGATTTTTCATCGTGATCAGATGTACCCGATGGCCAATATTGTTTCTCATCCTAACGGCATGCGCTTTTCCGCATTCGATAGCAGTGGAGGTTTGCTTGCAGAGCGAATCTTCTTTTCTATTGGCGGCGGTTTTATTGTCTCTGAAGAGGAGCGTATTGCCGCGCAAGCCAACCGGAATCCAGTGGGCGATGGAACAAGACTGGTTCCGTATCCCTTTCACAGTGCCGAGGAGCTACTCGAGAAGGCCGCCGTTGCTAACATCACCATCCCGCAATTGATGTGGGCCAATGAATGTGCGTTGGCCGATGAGGAAGAAGTCCGTGGAGGCATTCTGCACATCTGGCAAACCATGCGCGCGTGCACACAGCACGGCATCGAAGCGGAAGGCATCCTTCCTGGTGGCCTCAACGTCCGGCGCCGCGCTTCCAAGCTGGCGGCGCGGTTGCGCGCCGAGGGTTCAAAGGATCCGCTCTCCCGGCTAGACTGGATTACTGTTTATGCCATGGCCGTCAACGAAGAAAACGCGGCGGGCGGCCGGGTTGTGACCGCACCCACCAACGGCGCCGCCGGCGTGGTGCCCGCCGTTGCCCACTACTACCTGGAGTTTGTTGACGGAGCAAACGAAGAAGGCATTCTTCGCTATTTCCTCACGGCAGCGGCCATTGGCATTCTTTACAAAGAAAACGCTTCCATCTCCGGGGCAGAAGTCGGCTGCCAGGGAGAGGTGGGTGTGGCGTGCTCCATGGCCGCAGCCGGACTGGTTGCGGCGATCCATGGGCCGGAGACAACGTCGCTTAGCGCAGCAGAGATTAATGAGCGCGTCGAGCATGCCGCGGAGATCGGAATGGAGCACCATCTCGGCATGACCTGTGATCCTATCGGGGGCCTGGTGCAGGTGCCCTGTATCGAGCGCAACGCAGTGGGAGCAATCAAGGCTGTCAACGCCAGCCGCATGGCCATGAACGAGTCGGAAGGCCATAAGGTTTCACTCGACCAGGTGATCAAGACCATGTACCAAACGGGCCTGGATATGCAGGCTCGTTATAAAGAGACTTCGCTGGCTGGTCTTGCTTTGAACGTAATCGAGTGTTGAGGCTGGTAATGCTGGTAGAGCGCATCCAGGTCGGTCGCAGAGCGGAGAACAGAGCACTCCCCCTGCGCAAGTTGACGCTGAGTGCAGACGGTTATGCCCCCTTTGGGACACAGATTCAAACAAGACACCTCAATGACGTGCAACCTGGGTGCATCCTCATCGTGCTTGGCACGTTTCTTGAGTGCCTTATTCAACTTTGATAGCTCATTCTTCTTGCCGCTACGTTTTAGTTTCTTCTGACATTTCCGGCAAGCCAGTAGAAGCTGCCCCTTCCACGGAGCCCGATAACTTTGTATTATTTCCCTGCTTCGCGGTCTTCCGCGGCTTGAATTTTCTGCGATTTCATCAGACATAAATGGTTGGATGCAGGTGATCGCGAACCCGCGGGCGAGCGTCCGGAGGTTTATCGCGCCATCAGGTTCGAAGCCAGAACTGAGGTCAGAACAGCGCCGAGCACAACCGTCCATGGACGTACTTTTCCGATCGTCAACAAGTCAAGACCCACGACGGCGACCAGCAAATCCAGGGCTACTGGGTGGCGTCCCGATCCCGATCTCATCCTTCATAGTCGAACAGCGACATGAAACCGTAGTCCATGTGCAGTTGCTGGTGGCAGTGGAAAAGGGTCAGTCCCGGGTTGTCAGCAGTGAAGTCGATTTCTGTTTCCTGATAGCCGCCCACCATAACCACGTCTTTCAAAACGCCGGAGGTCGGCTGCCCTGCGACCCGGGTGAGCTCAAAGGTGTGGCGATGCAGATGAATCGGGTGGATGTCATCACTGGCATTGCGCATCCGCAGGCGGTACCGCTTGCCTTGAATCAGATGAAAGGACGGGGCAGTCATCATTTGATCCAGCGGATAAGACACGCCGTTGATCGTCCAGCGATTGAAGCCGGCGAGCGCGGCATTGTCTTTCGCGAAGGTCATGTCAATCACCTGGCCGGGCGACTGCGATTGAGCTTCGGTGCGACCGAAGTGGGCGTAGTTCCAGCGAAAGGGAGGGGGCGTTATCCATTGCGGCTTGCCGGCACGTCCCGCATACTCGATCACGATTCCCATTCCGTGGTGACGGTCGTCTTTGCTCATATCGCCCATCACCCAGACGCCGGGATGATTCATCTCGACAATGGCAGAAATCCGTTCCGCGGTTCCGATCCATAGGCCGGGGACCTGAACTGGTTTGGGCAGCGGATTGCCATCCATCGCCGTCACCAGGAATGTGTGGCCCGGCAACGCCAGGCTACGGATCTCGCCCGCACTGCCGTTGAGCACATGAAAGAGCACGCGTTCGCCCTGCTTCACACGGATCGGATCGCCATGGCCGAGCATGCGGCCGTTGATGGTGAATGCGTCGTACCCAACCTCGTATCCCTTCGGCATTTTTTTAGCAAGAGATGCCTTCATGGCGCTCTCGCCGGCATCTTTCAGCTCTTTCACGGTTGCCGATGGGGAAAGAAAATCCATGTCCATGTCGCCGCCCTGGCTAAAAGTGGGCTGAAATTCTTTAAGGGTGAGAAAGACTTCGCGGTCATATCTGCCTGGGTTGTGGTTCGGCTCGATGTAGACCGGACCCACCAGGCCGCTGTACTGTCCGCGGCTGAGATCCGCTCCAGCACGCACGTGCGTGTGGTAGAAACGAAACCCGGATGGGCGGGGGATGAAGGAAATCCGTTTGCTGCCGTGGGGAGGGATGAAGGGTGTTCCCTCCTCGGCGGCTCCGTCCACATCCGAAGGGATGGACTGTCCGTGCCAATGAAGCTGTTCCGGCACGTCGGTGTCGTTGCGAACGTCCACCGTGACCCGCACCCCCTCCCTGAAGCGCAGAAGCGGCCCCGGAAACTGACCGTTGTAGGCGGTTACGGAAACGATGCGATTGGGAGCCAGTTCGATCGGCTGGGTGGCGATGGTGAGCGTGTAATCGGCCTTGGCCTCTGGCTCCTGATAGCCGTCTGCCCTCCACGCGAACCCGGCCCGGCCACTCAGGAGGGCGCTGCCCACGAGCGCCGGGGCAGTCGACAGGAACTTTCGGCGAGAGTGATCAAGGCCGTTCATGGAATCAATTATGTAGCACCCGGTTGGAGTCTATAAGCTGTTTCTATGCAAGTGCACCTGATCGACGGCACGTACGAATTGTTTCGACACTATTATGCTCTTCCGAAAGTACGCGACAATACCGGGCGGGAGGTCGCTGCCGTCCGCGGCGTACTTGCCTCGCTCATGGGCATGCTGGGCAGCGGTGTTACGCACATAGGCGTGGCCACCGATCACGTGATCGAATCATTCAGAAATGACCTGTGGCCGGGTTATAAGACAGGCGAAGGCGTTGAGCCGGATCTGCTGGCCCAGTTCCCACTGCTGGAGGAGGCACTCTCCGCGCTTGGGATGGTGGTCTGGCCGATGGTCGAGTTCGAGGCCGACGATGCATTAGCCGCGGCCGCAACAGCCGCTGCGAATGACCCGCGCGTAGAGCGCGTGATTATCTGTACCCCCGATAAGGATCTCGCTCAATGCGTGCGGGGAACTCGGATCGTGCAATTGGATCGGCGCAAAAACCTTACTCGGGACCAACTAGGCGTAGTTGCCAGATTTGGAGTGGAGCCGGCGTCAATACCTGACTATCTTGCGCTGGTGGGCGATTCGGCAGATGGCTTCCCCGGATTGCCCGGCTGGGGCGCCAAATCGGCTGCTGCCGTGCTCGCAAGATTCAATCATATCGAGTCCATACCGTCAGATTGGCGGGAGTGGGGCGTCAGTGTCGCGAGCCCGAAGGCGTTGTCGAGTACGCTGGTCGCCAATCGTGATCAGGCGTTACTCTTTCGTGTCTTGGCAACACTGCGCACAGATATTCCGGTGTTCGATTCCGTCGACCAGTTGGAATGGAAAGGGGCGACTGCGGACTTTGCGGCACTGGCGGCCCGGCTGGACTCCTCTGTAGCCAAAGGCAAGATCCCGGAGCCCAAACAGTAGAACGCCAGCGAGGACCGAGGTGCTTTGGCAACCGCTGCGGTAACAGTTACACAAGCCGCTCGCCTTTAGAAGGTGTTTACGATCGATGTATGCGAGGGGGCGGTAAATTATCCGGCCACAGTGGAACGGCGAACGATCAGCCTCGGTTCGAGAAGAGTGGTCTGCGGCGCGTCGCCGGGGGTAGTTGACAGCGTGAGCACTCGCCGTGCCGCGGCCTCGCCCATGCGCTCGATGGACTGGTCTACCGAGGTGAGCGGCACTTTAAAGTAGTCGGCGTAGCGCAGGTTGCCGCAGCCCGCGAACGCGATGTCGCCAGGGATGCTGAGGCCGGCCTGCATCGCTGCGTGCATCGCACCGACGGCGGACAAATCGTTGTAGCAGAAAACGGCGTCCGGCCGATGCTTCTGCGCCAGCATCTCTTGCATCGCACGATAACCGGCAGAGTCGCCCGCCTCATCAAATCGTTCGCGAGTTACGACGTAGCTCTTCGGCAGCTTGATTCCCGCGACGCCGAGAGCATTGCGGAATCCTTTGCAGCGATCCTCGGAAGGACTTGTTCCCCGGCTGCCGATGTGGGCGATCTTCCTCCGCCCCAGGCCGATCAGGTGCCGCGTTGCCAACTCGCCCACCAGTACGTCGTTCGACCCCACGAAGTCAGTTTGCAGTTTCGGGATGTTGCGATCGATCAGGAGTAGCGGGGTATTCCCATTGGTGAAGAACTCCGCCTCTTCCATGTTTTGGCATGAGGCCACAAGAAGAACATCCACCCCTCGGTTCACAAGAGTGCGGATCTCCTGGCGCTCGATCTCCGGGTCCTCCTCTGACGAAGCGAGCACCAGCGCCAGCCCGCTGGCCCGTAACGCTCCGGCAAGAGACTTGGCAAACTCGCCGAAGAACGGATGCACGAGATCGGGCACTACCAGTCCCACGGCAAATGAGCGGCCGCTGGCCAGCCCGCGCGCCTGCATATTGGGCTGGTAGTTCAGCTCGGCCATGCGCTTCAATACCCGGGCGCGGGTGCGCTCGCTGATGTCCAGGCCTCCACGCAACACTTTCGACACGGTCACCGTGGACACACCGAGATCCGCAGCAATATCTTTTAACCGCACCGCCATGTTGCTCCTCATTTAACCCTTGCCCCTAAAGGGAAAAGGGTCGGTACAGGCATTCAGAGGGTGTGTGCGAACCGGAAGATTTGCGAATTCCCGCAGGGACGGCTGAACTTAGCCCAGGACGCTAGTCCTGGGTTGGATTTGAAAGGACGACCGAGTCCCGCAGGGACGGTTGAAACGGGCCGTGATGCAATCCTTCAGTCGCCCCTGCGGGACTTAATCATGCTTCATGATGGACCCCGGGACTAGCGTCCTGGGCTAAGTTCAGCCGTCCCTTCGGGACTGAATTCGCAAATCTTCCGGTTCGCACCCCCCTAAAAGCCCCTCGGGTATATTCCTTTTTTTCGTCTCTGTAGAAATGATCCCTTTTCCTGCAGCCTGCCGGAAGGTAAAGACCGAAGTGGAACGATCATCCGAAGCGCGTCTGCCGCCAGAGCGCCCACCCAGCGCCACCAAGCGCGACTAGCAGGGCCAGCGTCAGCACCGCGATCCAACCCAGATTCATCGCCAGGGGAGGCACCACAGCATTCACTCCCAGCCAGAGAAAAAGGCAGCATGCCGCCACCACGATCGCTACATCCCACCATCGGCGCCGTTCGCCGCGGCCGGTGAGTTCATCGCCGCTTTGCGCCAGCAATACCTCGCCATATTCCAGGCCGTAGCGATCGCACTCTCGTGCCAGCGCGTCGTTACGCGACTTGTTCTCGCGCGACGAGGCAACCGCGGTGCTGATCGCGAGCGCCCCCAGGATCATCAGCACCGACCCTCCGAGAACCAGGGCGAGATGGGCACGGTTCGCCGCGGCCAGTTCTCCAAAGACCAGTGCACCCCAGGCCAGACCCCAAAACTGGTTCGTATTCGAGAGCGGAATGCCGCGTCCGATTCCCAGGTACTTGGTCGCGAACTGCTGAAAGAGGTCGCCGACCACCCACACGAAGCCTCCGAGGAACAGCCAGAACAGCAGCTGCCTGCTCTCGATCAGCCGGAATACAGATGACTTCATGCCACCGTCAAGCGTCCAGGTGAGGAGAAACATCGTCCCTAGTTCGCCCACCGTAAACACGGTAACGAACGAGAGCGGGTTCATGCCGCTGAGGTAGGCTTTCCGATAGGGCACATACATGGTGCCCCACATCAGGCTAGCGCCCGCCGCTGCCAGCAAACCCATGACCGCATGCGGCGGAACTCCACCAGCACCATGGATCGTGCTGAAGCCCAGCATGATCGCCGCGGCTACGATGCAGACGGTGCCGCAAACTACCTTGGCGACATTTTTTGCCGTGGCCCCCTGAAGCTCGCGGAAAAGCAACCTCCCCCAGAGCAACCCGATCAGTGAGTTGGTGTTCCACAAAGGGAAAGCCGTGGCCAGGCCCACATCGCGAATAGCGAAGACAGTGAGCGTGTTCGCTACTGCCCAAAGCGCCCCGGCGAGGATCGCCCAGACAACCAGGTGCTTCTTCGCAAATAAATCGGCGAAGACATAACTGGTTCCCTTGAGTAAGGTGGGGAAAGTCCAGCGCGCAGTAAAAACACCGGCGACCATACACAGCGAGACCGCAAACGGAGAGAAGCCGGCATTGACAAGCTTCGTGGGGGCCTCGGCCGCTCCCAGCCAGACGCCCGCGGCGAGACCGCAGATCACCCCTAACCCGTGAAGCGAGCGGCCAGCCGCTCCGGCAAGCGCTCTCGTTGTCACCGCGTTGTCTGCTCCCATGGGCTTCCCCAGTTTCCCGATCGCTCGCGCGGCCAACTGATTTTGGCGGAGGCGTGAACTACTTGCCGTGAATGAAGACCAGCAGACCCACTCCCACCGCCAACACCACCGTGGGAATCCAGAACTGAACGTCCGTCAAAATGGCACGCAATATTTTCGGTGGGTCCCCGCGATCGCCAGGCATATGAATCCTTTGTTGGTGAATTAACGTAACCGATTACGAAAAATTACGTTATTGGCTATGCCGTGCCGTTGTCAAGCGCAATTGTCCCAAGTTCCGAGCATTCTCCTGAGGCTGTCTAAATTACCAGTGTGGGATTGCCTGGTGCTGAAAATTGGTGTACGTTAGCGGTAACGTAGATGCCTTTCCAAGCTGTCCGGTGCAAACGATTAAGGAGATATACACATGAGCCGACCCGCAGTTGTTCCCGACCAACCCCTGCAGGATCTCGACCAGTGGGATGATTTTCTTGAGGGTCGCTATAAGGAAGGCAAGAGCGAAGAGGAGTTTCGCCAGTACGACGCAACCGCCACTCCCGGCGTCGCCGAGTTCTATCGTCTGAACCACGAGAACATGACGGTCGACTACGTGTTAGCGAAAGAAAAGCAGTACTTCAGCCTGCGTAAAGGGCAGAAGACAATCTGGGAAGCCGCCGAATTTCTCAACACCCTGGTGGACGACAGCGATCCGGATACGGACCTGACCCAGATTGAGCATCTGTTGCAGACCTCGGAGGCGATGCGCCGTGACGGCCAGCCTCGGTGGATGATCCTGACCGGCTTCATCCACGACCTCGGCAAGTGTCTCTGCCTATACGGCGAACCGCAATGGGGAGTGGTGGGCGATACCTTTCCCGTTGGTTGTGCCTGGTCGGACGATATCGTCTTCCCCCAATACTTTGCCAAGAATCCCGACCGCAACATCGCCAGATACCTAACGAAGTACGGCATCTACGAGCCCAATTGCGGGCTCAATAACCTTCACATGTCTTTCGGCCACGATGGCTACATTGCCAAGGTAATGGAGCCTTACCTGCGCGACGAATCGCTCTACATGCTCCGCTACCACTCGTTTTATCCCTGGCACAAGCACGGAGCCTACGACCACCTGTGCAACGAGAAGGACCGCTCCATGCTGGAGTGGGTACTCAAATTCAATCAATACGATCTGTACTCGAAGGGCCACACCAAGCCGAATCTCGCGCAGCTGAAGCCTTATTACGACGACCTGTTTGCCGAGTTCCTGCCGCCCACGATGGCGTGGTAATTCATAGAGTCGAAGCCGCCCGGGCGGCAAGCCGTCGTCGAACAACTGAAGAGTAGCAGCTGCGCCGAGCCAGCCGAACCATGCCCGAAACCAATTTTGGCTTCCTGTGCTCGGCACTTACCAAACGTGACAGGCGTTCTCCCGCACCATGGGCTGCCCCTTCTTGCAGCCGAAGGCTTTCTAAAACTCCGGCATATTCGAGTTCAATTTGTCCTACTCAGAGTTGCTGTTGGAAAAATGCTCCTGGCGGCGCTGCAAGAGCAGGCATGATGCCCGATCGCCTACTGAGACCAATTCCCAGGGCGCAGCATCGAAGACATGCCTGTGGTGATAAAGGCGGAGACAGGAGCCGTTGTTACCGGCCACCGGCGATCAGAGGTCGGCATCGCAGCTACGACCATCAGCTTGAACGTCAGGAGAGGAAGATCACATGTTCGTCTTACGGGATATTTTGCAACAGGCGCAGAACGACGGGAGAGCGGTCGGCCATTTCAACATCGCCGATTTCGTCATGTTGAAGGCTGTGTTCGCATCCGCGCAGGATCTAAAGGTGCCGGTCATCGTTGGGGCTTCCGAGGGTGAGCGCAAATTTCTAGGCGTTCGTCAGATCGCGGCCCTGGTGCGGGGACTGCGCGAAGAATTCGATTTCCCGATCTTCCTGAATGCCGATCATACGCACAGCCTTGCCGGTGCGGTGGAAGCAGCCAGGGCCGGGTTCGATTCCGTCGTCTTCGATCTATCCGCGCTGCCCTTCGAACAAAATATCCGCCAGACCAAAGAGGCGATCGATGTGCTCAAAGGCATCCATCCCGCCATCCTTATTGAAGGGGAGATCGGTGACATTGGAACCGGCTCTGAAATCCACGACGTAGCTCCTGACCTTTCAAAAGGACTCACCAGCCCAGAGGAGGCGAAACGGTATGTAGATGCGACGGGAGTCGACATCCTGGCTCCGGCCGTCGGTAATATGCACGGCATGGTGGCTAGCATGATCGAAGGAAAGACCAGGAAGCATCTGGATATCGCGAGGATCGCTCAGATCAAAAGCGCCACTGGCTCTCTGATGACTCTGCACGGCGCCTCGGGAACCGACGACGAAGATCTGCGAAGGGCAATCGCAGCTGGGATCAATGTGGTTCACATCAACACGGAAGTACGAGTTGCCTGGAGGCATGGTCTGGAGGAAGGCCTAACCAAACAGCCCAAGGAGGTCGTTCCTTATAAGATCCTGCCATTTGCGGTCGAGGCAATCAAGCAGGTCACCACCGCGCGGCTAAAGCTCTTCAACGGCATGGAGTAAGACGCCTCAAGTTCCAGCCAAGTTCTCGATCGGCGTTCCAGATCTACTGAATGAAGTCTTCCCTAAGGTCATCTCAACGGCATCAGCAATTTGCAATTGCTGATGCTCGAGCCTGACGATTCGGACGTGTTCGAGGCGTGCACCCGGCACCAATTATTGAGCCGGTTGACTCGCTGAGATGGCGATACCGGTATCATTTTGCCGAAGGAGTGACCTTCGGATGAGACGCAGAGATTTTGGTAAAGGGCTTGCCGGTGGCCTTCTTGTCACCCGCTTAGCGAGGACTGCAACCGCATTGGTGGCGGTTGGCCAGGTGCAGAAAAGCGCTGTTGCTCCCAGGAAAAACACCATGATGCACGTCGGCGCCGATTACCACGTCGCCGAGGGCGGCGGCGTCATGTCGCAGGAGAACCTCGAATACAATCTGCGTTTCGGCGTCAGGCATATCAGCCCAGACCCGGAAATGATTCTTGAAGGCGAGGCGGGCGTCCGCCGGCCGCTTGCTTCTCCCGACTCTCGCGGCGGCGCCTTCATTTCTGCGGAAGGCCCCTCGGGGGGCGCCTTTGATCTCGACAAGTTGAAGCGGATGAGGGACGCCTGCGATGCCGTGGGAATGAAGATCGAAGGTTTCCGCATGGATTCCGGTTACATCGTGATGAAGCCGGGTCCGGAGCGCGATCGAAAGATCGACCAGATCCTCGAAAATATCCGCAAGACGCACCTCGTGGGAGTTGGCCTCATCAGCCAGCATTGGACGATGATCCCCATCCGTCGAAACGGGAAAGAACCGGGCAGAGGAGGATCGACCTATGAAACATTCAAGCTGGAAGAGAATTGGAAAGATTTGCCGCCGGGAATTGCCGGAGACGTCAGTTCAGAAGACTACTGGGAACGAATCACTCATTTTCTTCAGAAAGTGATTCCGGTCTGCAAGGAGTACAACGTCAAGATGGCCAACCATCCCTACGATCCTCCCGGGCTGCCGTTTGGCTACGAGCACGTGGAGAACTTCGACTCCCCGTCGATTTTCGCAGCGTACAAACGGTACGAGATGATCGTCGACAGTCCCTACAACGGCTTTCAGCTGGATCTGGGAGTGCTCGCCGAAGGGTCCACGGACGCGAACAAGCAGATCCCTCCTCTCGTGCGCTATCTTGGGGAACGCGGCAAGATCCATCAGATTCACATGCGCGCGATCAAGGGCGGACTCAATCACTTTGCGGAAGTCTATCCCGATGAGGGGGTTCTCGACCTGTTCAAGATCATGCGGATATTGAGGGACACAGGATACGAGGGCGGCATCTTACCGGACCACATGCCCTCCCATCCGGGAGATCCGGGGAAACTGCAGGCCTATGCGTTTGGATATGGCTATATTCACGCTCTCATCAACGGAGTGAACTCGGAAGTGTCATAGTCAGGATCAAGCGACGACCCATTTGCCGGCGCGAATTGGTTCGCGTAGAGTCCCTTCGAATTGGTTCGTAATGAAAAAAGTAGCCAGACGACGGTCAATCCGAGGGCGCATTCGTTGCGCCGCCATCGCCGCTTGAATTTTGTGACCACCACGTGCAGCACAGCCCGGCTTTATATTCTTTATCATTTGTTGCGTCACTTCCGAAGCCGACTGGCAACACGGCCTTCGCCTCTATCAGGCTTATGACAGAGATGCCGGCGTCAAGGACGTCAAGGACACTATCGACGCAGTACGCAATCTCCCGGAATGCAACGGCAAGGTTGCCTTGCTCGGCTATTGCCTCGGCACGCTGATGGTCTTCATCACAGCCGTGCGCAACGACGGCATCGACGTCGCGGTCTGGTATCACGGCGCTGATACTGAGAAATATCTGGGAGAGGTCGATGGGCTTCATGCGCCCCTTCTCATGCATCTGGCCGAGGAGGATGAGTTCATTTCCAAGGTTGCACAAGCGGAGATTAAAGCAGCGCTTGCCAGGAAGCCAAATGCGACGGTGCACAGCTACCCGGGGCAGAGTCACGCATTCTCCCGCCATAACGGAAAACACTACAACGCCGCCGCGGCTCACCTTGCGAACAGCCGGACAAGCGAATTCCTGAATCGACAATTGCGATGACGATGGTAAGTGCGCGGCCTAAGTAAATGTTCTGGTTTTGGCGCCAATTTCAATGCCCAGAAAAGACAAGAAATGATTCTTTTAGGCAAGACTCGCCGATCTCCGGGCCATAGTCTAGCTTGGCCTTGTGATTAAGGTCCCGGCCCAATCAGGAGCCAGCTCGATGACTTCCACCTCGCGCCTTCATCGGAAACGATCAGTCGAGCTGTTCGTCGGCTGCATATTCCTTGGTCTCATTGGGCCAGCACCGCTCGTCGCTCAAGATGCCGACCGGCTGCAGCAGCAATTGGATGAGGTGAAACAGGAATACGAGACCACCACGCAGGCGCTCCAGCTCCGTATGGCTGCCCTGGAACAGCAGATCCAGAGTCAGAAGGAGGCCAGCGAAAAGGCAAAGGAAGCGACGGTCTCAGCCGCAGACTTGGCCGCTGAGCGTGCAGCTAAGGCCGTCCTCGGAGAGAATTCCGACCAGGTCGGGGCAAAATTCCAAGGTGACTTACCTTCAGAACCGACGTATGACCTGCTTCAGGAAGCGGATGAAAAGATTGCAAAGCTGAAGGAGCAGGTGGGCACCTTTGAATTCCACGGTTATTTGCGCTCTGGCTACGGCTTAAACAGCGAAGGTGGGCAACAAGTCGCCTTCGAGGCGCCCGGGGCGGACGCGAAATATCGGCTCGGCAACGAAGCAGAAACCTACGGGGAGCTCATCTTTGTCAACAATTGGTTGAATCCGGATCAGAGCTCAAACGAGGCGTGGATGAGGACAGAGATCATGATCGAAGCCAACACCACGAACTCTTCCAATGTGGCCAGCTTTCCCAATGGCACCGGAGACGACCAGTTCCGTCTGCGCGAGGCCTTCGTTCAAGCCGGCAATGTCTTTGCATTGCAGCCTCACGCCCAGTTCTGGGCTGGGGAAAGATACTACCGTCGCCAGCATATTGACATCGACGACTTCTATACCCTGGATCTGAGCGGTTACGGCGGAGGTGTTGAGAACCTCAACGTCGGTATCGGCAAGCTGGCCGTGGCTTTTCTCAACGGAGCGCGCCCCGACATTGTTACCCAAAACGGCAATCTTGCGAAGAGCAACATTGATGTGCGCCTGTATGACCTGAAAGGACGGGCAGGGTTGTGGGGGGTGTGGTTCGATTATGCGACCTCGAAGGGGGGCACGGCGTCGGGAACCGTAATTCCCACATCGGATGGATACGCATTTGGACTGCGCCATCAGCAACTCGAGTGGCATGGCGGCTATCACACGTTTTCGATCCAGTACGGAACCGGAGCGGCCAGCAATTTTAGTAATCCCGGAAACGGTGTGACCATCCAAAATCCGACGCCTTATATCAACAACTCAGCGCAGCTACTCATCTCCGAGCAGGTGGTCGTACAACCGAACGACTGGTTCGGGATCATGCCCATCTTCCTTTACCAGCGGACCAAGGACGGCAACCCGCAAGATCACTGGGACCAATGGGCCTCATTCGGTGCCCGGCCTATCGTGTTTTTCAGCAAGCATCTCTCGCTGGCGTTCGAAGCAGGATTTGATCATACAGAGAGCGGCCTTGGCCAGTATGACGGGTGGCTGCGCAAATTTACCCTGGCGCCGCAAATCGGAGCGGGCCGCAAGTTTTTCAGCCGGCCGGTGCTGCGTGCCTTCATCACCTATGCAAACTGGTCGGACGGCCTTCGCGGTCTGGTTGGCGGGGTGCCATACCAGAATCGAACCAACGGACTGACCTATGGCGTACAGATGGAAAATTGGTGGTAAGGCGCTGGTTTACTCGAGAGTTGGAAATCTGAGGTGAAAAGAAAGTGGTCCTGCGACACGTTGGAGCCATCCCGCACACGGGGCAGAATATTTCGTCTGTTGGGCCTGTCCACAACGCCTCGGGGAATTACTGAACCTCAGCTCAGTTGTCGATCCTAAACAGTGGCCAAGAGAGGGGATCGAGGTAACCGTCGCCGGCCTTTTCAGGGCCGCCTTGCACAGCGGACTAAGGGGTCTGGAAACTGCGGATGTGTTTGAACCAACTAGCGTTATACTCCCATCGATCTAGGGTGGTGTGGGACGGTTTGGGCTGCTTTTCGGCCGTACGATGGGTCGCGTTTGACCTCAGCCATGCCCTGCGAATCCTGTAAGCCATCGATCGCGGCTAATGGCTGAAGGCAGCCCGGTGCATCCACTGGGCTGCTTAGAGCCTGTGCCATTTTCAACGCCGCCTTGGATTCGAAAACTCGCTACTGTCGTAAGAGATGGCGCCGATATAACTCTGGAAGGTCGAGTCGCATTCAGCGTGGCTGACGGCGGCCACGTGCCGAAACGGCCTGTAGCGAGCGACAGACGGGACACCTGCGGGCAGGTTCGCGCACCGTTCCCAGCATGGTTAAGCCCGTCGTTGGGGGGTCGCATTGTTGGCAGTCCGCAAAGCAGAGATTGTACGTGCGTTAGTCCCTACCCGGTGCATAGGGAGTTTCGCGTGAGTAAGGTAACTGGCTCGACCCGTTCGCCGACTTCTCATCCCATATCGCTGGCCCTGAGTCATCATCAAAACGGTCGTCTGCGTGAAGCAGAAGAGCTCTACCACCAGATCCTACGCACCGAACCAGAACATGCTGATGCGCTGCATTATCTGGGGCTAATCGCTCACCAGCAGGGGTGTCGTGAGACGGCGGTCGAACTCATGACGCGAGCCATTGAGAAAGAGCCGAGACGCGCCGTTTATTTCGTGCACCTGGGACAGGTGTGGGAAGCAAGTGGGGAACTCGATCAAGCAATCGCGAACTATCGCAAGGCCGCGTCACTCGACCCGGGTCTAGAGGCCGCTTTTCATAAGCTGGGTGACGCGCTCCTTAAACGGGGGCAACTCGCGGAAGCAGCCGCGAGCTACGGGCGCGCGCTGAGCATCCAGCCGGAATCGCCGGAGACGATCAACGGCCTAGGCAGTGTGCTGCATGAAGCAGGCAGGCTGGAGCAGTCGATCGTCTGTTATCGAAAAGCGATCGCCCTCAAAGCAGACTTTGCGGAGGCCTATAACAACCTGGGAATCGCATTCAGAAGTCTGGGCCGGTTCGACGAAGCCATCGCGAGTTGGAATAGCGCGCTTTTCTACAAGCCGGCGCTTTCCGCCGCACACTCCAATCTGGGCGGTATGCTGTTGGCGCAGGGCGAAGTCTCGCGGGCGGTTGAGAGTTTGTGCAGGGCCATCGAACTCGAGCCGGGTTTGGCGGAGGCTCACCTGAATCTTGGGAATGCCTTTCGGGCACAAGGTTTGCTTAACGCAAGCGACGGTTGCTTACGAGCGGTCGATCCCGCTATCCGCGAACCCTGCCGGCGCCTATAACAATCTCGCAGAAATATTTAGAGACCAGGGCAGGCTGGAACACGCAGTGGAGAGCTATGAAAAAGCGCTCCTGCTCAAACCCGATTTTGCCGCCGCGCGCAGCAATCTGCTCTATCTCTATGCCTTTACCCGGAATATTTCTCCTGAAGCGGAAAGGGCGCAAGCCGAGGCATGGGAGAAAAGCGTGTTGAGCGACGCTGAGAGGGCGGCAGCCCGCAAAAGGGCACCGCCGGATGCCGGCGTGTTTCGCATCCGTCCGCGGCCGGGGAGACAGTTGCGGTTAGGCATCGTCTCAGCGGAGCTCGGCAGCCACGCGGTCGCGCAGTTCCTGGAGCCTCTTCTTCGGGAACTCGATCGCAGCCGTTTCCACCTTACGCTCTTTCCCACGTCCACAAGATCCTGTTCCCGCGCCCAGAAGTTTAAAGAGCTCGCCGACAGTTACATATCTGTCACCGGCCTGTCCGATGCCGCGGCGGCACATCGCATCAGGTCAGAACTGATTGACGTGCTGATGGATACAACCGCACATACCTTCGGCGGCCGGCTAGGCATCTTCGCCCACCGCGCCGCTCCTGTGCAGTGTACGTATATCGGTTATTGGAGCACCACCGGGTTGACCGAGATGGATTGGTTCTTCGCCGATCCGCACTTTGCGCGCTCTGTGGAAGCGCATTTTACCGAGCGGCTGTGGTGGCTGCCACGCCTTTTCCATTGTTACCAGGGGGAGACCTCGCTTGGGGACAGTGCCTGGGTCCCCGATCCGCAGGGGACAATCCGGCTAGGGTCGTTGAACCGGTTCAACAAAATGCGTGAGGAGACGCTGGGCCTTTGGGCCAAGGTTCTACGCCGGCTACCGAAAGCGAAGCTGATTCTCGAGGACGGTGCAATCCATGACGAGGAAACGCATCGACGCATTCTCACTACCTTATCCGGGCATGGCGTCGCGGAGGAGCGGGTGGACTTCATTCCTTTCGTGGCCGGACATGAACGGCATATGGCCCTCTATAACCGGCTCGATATCGCCCTCGATACCATCCCCTTCAACGGCGGCACTACGACGTTCGACGCTCTTTGGATGGGTGTGCCCATGGTCGCCCTCGAAGGAACCTGGGTAGGGGGGATGTTGGGGAGCTCGGTGCTCAAGGCTTTCGACCGTCCAGAGTGGGTTGCGCGAAACCAGGACGAGTACGTGTCGATTGTCTGCTCTCTGGCTCATGACGTCGCGGGGCGAACCAGGGAGCGCAAGAGCCAACGCTCACGCATGATGCTGAGTCCGCTGTGCGACGCAAAGGAAATGGCGAGGTGCATGGAGGACGCGATGGAAGGCATGTACGACCTCTGGATGACTGGGGGAAGAAGCCGGACCAATCGATCGGCGTAGGGCAACATAGCAGGGATGTGCGCGGGTCGCGTCTTGGCATGCACCCAAATTTTTGCGTCACCAGGAATTCGAAACAGCCAATGAAAGTAGTCATTCTTGCCGGAGGCCGTGGCAGTCGATTGAGTGAGGAGACCACGCTGCGGCCAAAGCCGATGGTTGAAATAGGAGGCAAGCCGATCCTCTGGCACATCATGAAGATTTACTCGGCATTTGGCATCAACGATTTCATTATCTGCCTCGGCTACAAAGGCCAGATGATCAAGGAGTACTTTGCCAATTATTTTCTCTACTCTTCCGATGTCACCTTTGACTTAACCAAAAACGAGGCGGAGTACCACCGGTGTGGCTGTGAGCCGTGGCGGGTGACCCTGGTGGATACGGGCGTGGAAACCATGACCGGTGGCAGGCTTCGGCGCATCTTGCCTTACGTCCGCAACGAAGAGATGTTTTGCTTCACCTATGGCGATGGATTAGCCGATATCAATCTAAACGCCTTGATTGCGTTCCATCGAAACCATCGAAGACTTGTGAGCCTCACGGCGGTCCAGCCGATGGGCCGGTTTGGTGCATTGGGTATCGGCGAAGACGGCAGTCTCTTGTCGTTTGCCGAGAAGCCTAAGGGCGATGGGCGATGGGTGAATGGGGGATTCTTCGTGCTCTCGCCGGAAGTTGGCGTCTACCTCAAAGACGATACGACGGTTTGGGAACAAGAACCGATGGACGCGATCATGCGCGACGGGGGCTTCGCGGCTTACAAACATTTTGGATACTGGCAGCCTATGGACACCCTTCACGATAAGGCGGTTCTGGAGGCGCTTTGGAACAATGACTCGGCTCCATGGAAGGTCTGGTCGTGAAGTTGTTCCCGGCCGGCTGTTATCGAGCGTCGACGTGATGGATGAAAGAAACCGTCCGGGGAGATGGTAGGTGCGTTGCGTGGTCACGGGAGCGTCCGGATTCCTTGGTTCGTGGCTGGTACGGCAATTGCTGCGTGAAGGACATTTCGTCACCGTGCTCTTGCGAGGGGAGCCGCAAGCACGCCGCGTGAGCGATTGGCTGGGTCGTGTCCGCGTCGTACATGGCAGCTTTGAGGACTGCGCCGCTTTGGGCAACAAGCTCGCGGGCGAAACGATCGATGTGTTTCTCCATCTCGCCTGGTCTGGTGTCACCGCCGATCGCCGCGATGATGTCTCGCAGATCTCCAACAACGTCGTGGGATGCATACGCCTCTGGGAAATAGCCAGAGATTTGGGGTGCAAACACTGGATTGGCCTCGGGTCCCAGGCGGAATATGGTCCTCGCCAGGAAGTGCTGAAAGAAGATTTGCCGCTCAAACCCGCCACCGTGTACGCAGTGGCCAAGGTGGCCAGCGCGATGATCACAGCGAAGATGTCGGAGATTGTCGGTATGCGGCATACATGGGTGCGCCTGGTGGCTGTTTATGGACCGGGAGATGATCCAAAGCACCTCATCCCGTTCACCATCCGAACCTTGCTGGCGGGGAAGAAACCGGCACTCACAAAAGGAGAACAGCGATGGGACTACCTGTATGTCGAAGACGCAGCAAAGGCGATTGCCCGCATCGCGGCGTCGGGAGCAACAGGGAGTCTGAACCTTGCCTCGGGGCAAACGGTTGTCATCCGGAAGCTGATTGAGTGTTTAACCGCGCTGGTGGGCCCTGCTTTGCCTCTCGGGTTTGGCGATGTTCCTTATCGTCCCGATCAGATCATGCGCGTGGAAGCGGATATCAGCCGCTTGCGGCGTGCGACCGGCTGGGAGCCCGAGGTTCCGTTGGAGGAAGGTCTTCGACGGACAGTTGCATGGCATAAAGAGGAGGCTACAGATGCCGCGATCTGCCGCTGAACTCATGGGAATCGCGAGCACTCTGCGCGCACATGCCGTCCGCATGGCACATCGTTCGGGTGGAGCTCATTTGGGTAGCTGCCTTTCGATGGCGGATATCCTGGCCTGTTTGTATTGGAACGCTCTGCGGATCGATCCCGCGCGCCCTGACTGGAAGGATCGCGACCGGTTTGTATTGAGTAAAGGCCACGGAGCCTCGATCCTCTACGCCGCCCTGGCGGAACGCGGCTTTTTTCCCGTTAATGAACTGGGGACCTATGGAAAACAGCACTCGCGCCTCACCGGGCACGTCACCAGCGGGGTACCGGGCGTCGAGCTTTCGACAGGCTCTCTGGGGCACGCATTGCCCGTGGGTTGCGGCATGGCATTGGCGGCCCATCGGGATAAATTGCCGTGGCGCGTGGTTGTACTTTTGAGCGACGGTGAACTGGATGAAGGCTCGAATTGGGAAGCGATCCTGTTTGCTCCTCAACATAAATTGGACAACCTGCTGGTGATTGTGGACTACAACCGCATTCAGAGCTTTGGGCGAGTGCAGGACGTGCTCGATCTGGATCCCCTTGCTGATAAGTTCCGCGCCTTTCGCTGGAGTGTACGCGAGATTGATGGTCACAGCATGCAGCAATTGATCGATACGCTCGCGGCAGGCCCCTTCGAGGTGGGCAAGCCGGGTGTCCTGATCGCCAACACGCGCAAAGGCAAGGGCGTGAGCTTCATGGAA
The DNA here is from genome assembly GCA_963838445.1 of uncultured Acidobacteriaceae bacterium. Classification (GTDB taxonomy): domain Bacteria; phylum Acidobacteriota; class Terriglobia; order Terriglobales; family Acidobacteriaceae; genus PALSA-350. The sequence goes on along the minus strand of CAWIRT010000030.1, from coordinate 117,936 downwards.
GATGAACTCGCCTGGCATTATCAAAGCCCCTCGCCTGAGCAAGCGATGCTCGCGCTGCGAGAACTGGGACATGACTCATGAGGACAGCGTTCGTGGAAGAGTTAGTTCGCCTGGCGAAAGAAGACGAACGTATCTGGCTGGTTTGCGGTGATGTTGGATACGCGGTGTTGGAGGCCTTTGCTCACCGCTTTCCGGAGCGGTACTTGAACGCCGGCGTGGCGGAGCAAAGTATGACCGGAATCGCTGCCGGTCTGGCCCTTTCGGGCAAGACCGTATTCACATACTCGATCGCAAACTTTCCCGTGATGCGTTGCCTGGAACAGATTCGGAATGATGTGTGCTATCACGGCCTGAACGTAAAGATCGTGGCCGTGGGTGGGGGACTCGCCTACGCCAGCCATGGGTATACACACCATGCAGTCGAAGATATTGCGGTGATGTCGGCACTCCCGAACATTGCGGTCGTTGCGCCAGGCGATCCGCTTGAGGCACAGGCGGTAACGCGGGTGATTGCTTCGCGGCATGGACCTGCCTATCTCCGATTGGGAAAAGCCGGTGAGCCGGCATTGCATAGCACCGGGCTCACGGTGGTCTACGGCAAGGCGATCCTATTGCGCGACGGACGCGACTTGACTTTGATTTCCATCGGCGGAATGTTGGCCAACACAATGGACGCGGCCAACCAGTTAGCCGTGGCCGGGTACTCGGTGCGGGTGATGAGTATGCCATTTGCTGTGCCGCTGGATGAAGATGCAATCCGCGACGCGGTCACGAGCACCGGCGTGATTCTGACCATTGAGGAGCATGGGCCAGGGGGCCTGGGCACCATGGTGGGCGAGTGCATCGCGCGCCTGGGGTGTGCAGCGACGTTTGTGCCTCTGCGCCTGGGAAGGCTTCCGATTAAGACAGCGGGGACCCAGGAACAGTTGAAGGCTTATCAGGGGTTGAGTCCGGATGGCATTGCGCAGAGCGCCGCATCGGCTTTTCAACTTCACGCTTCCTCCCGCCAGGTTTGGCAATGAACTGGCATCGTAGACGAGTCCTGTTGACAGGACATACCGGTTTTAAAGGTGGCTGGTTGTCGCTTTGGCTACAGAATCAAGGGGCGGACGTGTGCGGGTATGCGCTCGAACCGCCCACCAGGATGAATCTGTTTCAAGATGCCCGGGTCGGGGAAGGCATGCGATCGGTTACTGGAGATACCCGCGATGCCGGCCTCCTGGAGCAAACCTTCGCAGAGTTTCGTCCGGAGATTGTCTTTCATCTGGCCGCCCAGCCATCCGTGCGCAAATCCTATAAGGATCCGCTTGGCACCTACTCCACCAATGTGATGGGTACGGCCAACGTGCTGAACGCCGCAAGGCGCATGGACGGTTTACGGGCGATCATCGTGATCACGAGCGACAAGTGCTACCTCAATCACGAGTGGGAGTGGCCTTATCGGGAGACGGATCCGCTGGGTGGGTATGACCCGTATAGCAACAGCAAAGCCTGCGCCGAGTTGGTGGTGGCAGCCTATCGGGACTCGTTCTTTAACCCAAAGGAATACGCGCAGCACGGCGTAGCGCTGGCGTCGGTTCGTGCCGGCAATGTGATCGGCGGAGGCGATTGGGAGGAAAGCAGGCTTGTGCCCGACATCATTCGCGCCTTCATGTCTGACCATCCGGTGCGCCTGCGCAGCCCGCATGCGATTCGCCCCTGGCAACATGTTCTGGAGCCGTTGCGGGGCTATCTCACGTTGGCGGAATCCATGTGGGAACAAGGTACAGCGAGCGGCGAGGCCTGGAACTTCGGTCCGGATCAGTCCGATGCCCAGCCGGTGGAGTGGGTGGTGCAAGAGATGGCGGGACTTTGGGGTCGTGGGGCTCGCTGGGAGTGCGAAGAAGGCGCCCATCCTCATGAAGCAAATCATCTGACGTTGGATTCCTCCAAGGCCTGCATGCGCCTCGGCTGGCGTCCGGAACTGCGGCTGAAGGATGCGTTGGCGATGACGGTCGCATGGTATCAGGCAAAATTGCGCGGGCAGGAGATGCGTGCCTTTACCGTGACGCAAATTGCGGAGTACGACGCCAGGATCAGGGCCAGAACCAAGGCGGCGAGCATGGGTGTGCACGCATGACCGCCGGCCGGAAAGATGAAATCCGCGCCGCGATGCGGCAGCTTGCCGCGGAATATTTCGCACTGTCTTTCCCCGAGAGGCCGTTCGTGCCTGGCGTATCACCGGTTCCGGTTTCCGGACGGGTGTTCGACGATCGAGACATGTTCGCCGTGGTTGAATCGGGCCTGGATTTCTGGTTGACATCGGGGCGTTTTGCCGAGTTGTTTGAATCCAGGTTTGCGAGGTTCCTGGGAGTGCGCGACGTGCGCCTGGTCAACTCTGGTTCTTCGGCGAACCTACTGGCTGTTTCCGTGCTGACATCTCCCTCCCTGGGTGAGCGGCAACTCAAACCCGGCGATGAAGTGATTACTGTTGCCGTGGGCTTTCCCACGACGGTAAATCCAATCGTGCAGAACAGGCTGGTACCGGTCTTTGTGGACGTGGAACTCGCCACTTACAACGTCGATGTTTCCCAGTTAGAGAAGGCGTTGGGCCAGCGAACCAGGGCGATGATCTTCGCTCACACCCTGGGCAATCCCTTCGATGCGGCTGCCGTATCTGCTTTCGCCCGCAAGCACCACCTGTGGCTCATTGAAGACTGCTGTGACGCGCTTGGCTCCAGGTTTGGCGGTACAAGAGTGGGCACCTTTGGCGACCTTGCTACGTGCAGCTTTTATCCCGCACATCACATCACGATGGGCGAGGGAGGCTGTGTGGCAACCAATCAACCACACCTGACCAAGCTGATTGAATCATTTCGCGATTGGGGCCGCGATTGCTGGTGCGCGCCGGGCAAAGACAACACCTGTGGAAAGCGATTTGCCTGGCAACTTGGTTCTTTGCCTCTTGGATACGATCACAAATACACCTATTCTCACATCGGCTATAACCTGAAGATCACTGACATGCAGGCCGCCGTGGGCGTGTCGCAGTTGGAAAAGCTCGACCTTTTTATCGAGGCTCGCCGGCGCAACTTCCAGTACCTGGCGGAGAGATTGGAGCCCCTCTCCCAAATATTTCTATTGCCTCGGGCCACACCTGATTCGGAGCCCAGCTGGTTTGGCTATCCCATCGCTGTGCGTCCGGAATCTGGAGTGACGTGCGACCAGGTGATTCGATTCCTCCACGGGCGCAACATCGGCACCCGGGTGTTGTTCGGGGGAAACCTTTTACGGCAGCCGGCCTACCGTGATATCGAGAAGCGCGTGATCGGGGACTTGCCGAATTCGGATTTTGTCGCCAACCAGGTTTTCTGGATCGGGGTGTACCCGGGATTGACCGGGCCGATGCTGGACTACATTGTGGAGAGCCTGACCGAGGCGGCAGGCCGGTGCGTGGGTTCGTCCTTGGCGTTTGCACCGTTGGAGCAAGTCAAAAAATAGCCAACCATGGGGATGTCCGCCTTCATCTTGGCAATGCTTACCGGGGACTCGGTCTGTTCAGCAATGCCGCCGACAGCTATCAACGCGCCATTGCTCTCACCCCGCACAACGGCGGCATTGATTGCAATCGTGGCGAGACTTTCATAGACCAGGGAAAGCTGAAGCAAGCTTTCGAGAATTGGCCCCGATGTCATCGCAGCGCCCGCCTGAAGGCCTCGATTCATCGCACAAATCGACCGGCTCGTGGAGTGATTCTGAAAAGGGCCAGCGTCGCCCATTCTTCGACATGCACATCTGGAACATTCCAGGTGTCTTAGAAAGGCACTCGTAATTGCGAAGGAACGCACGACCAATACGCGACGAAGACGAAAACCCGGCATGTCATGAAAAAGGAATGTTTACCGAAAAAACGCGAGATCGCTTGCTGTAAGGGAAGTTATGTCTTTAACCATGTAGATGATTGATTCTAAATGGTGGCCAGAGACGGGATCGAACCGCCGACGCCGGCCTTTTCAGGGCCGCGCTCTACCACTGAGCTATCTGGCCTCAGGAAACCCAAGGACGCTGCTTCCGCTTAAGTAGTGTCTGAGTCTGCAGCTTCAGGCGGAGGGCCCGGCCAGGTCAGCAACTGCGCACAAGCAACAAACGTCAGTATAGCAATCGCGTCGCAGTGCGCAAACACCGCCTCCCGCAGATCCATGAAGTACACTGGACGCTCGCAGTTCACAACTGAAAGACGCCCGTTTCCTCCCCAGCCAATGTCCCGTGTTCCCTCCTCAATTCGCCTGGCCGTTCCCACACTCCTGGTCTGCCTGATGCCAGCCGTCCTGGCCCAGCGGCCGGCCGCCATGCAAAATGGGGAAGCCCGCGCGGCTCGTGCCCTGGAGCGCGCTCGCCAGCAGGGGCCGCTCGCCCTTTACACCTTCTTTCACGAAATGCCGAAAGGCGCCGACCTGCACACCCATCTGGTGGGCGCCGTGTATGCGGAAACCTTCATCCGCCAGGCTGCGGAAGACAATCTGTGCATCAATTCCAAAACGATGGTGCTTTACAAAACCGCAGCGATGACGCGCAGCATCCCTCCTCAGCCGGTTTGCGGGGAAGAGGGGGAGCGCGCAGCCGATGCTCTTGCCAACCAAAAGCTCTATGACCAGCTGATCAACACCTTTTCCATGCGAACCTTTGTTCCCACCACTGAGGAGTCCGGGCACGATCACTTTTTCGCATCCTTCGACCACTTCCAAGCGGTGGAGGACCCCAGATATGTGGGCGAGTGGGTCGATGAGTTGGCTAGCCGCGCCGCTGACCAAAACGAGCAGTACCTCGAAATCATGCATACCCCCAACTTCCGGTCGTCCCTGGCACTGGCCGAAAATCTTGGACCCATCGACACCCACACGGATTTCGGCCAACTGCGCCGGGAATTGCTCGACGCAGGGCTGCAAAAATATCTACCGGCGTTGCGCGCGGAGTTTGAGGAAGGGGAACACCAGCGCCGCGAGCTGGAGCACTGCGGCGCAAATGGCGCAACCCCAGCCTGCAATCTTCAGGTGCGCTTTCTCTACCAGGTGCTCCGCGCTTTGCCCTCAGCAGCGGTGTTTGTCCAGCTGCTTTGCGGCTTTGAGCTGGCCTCCACCGAACCGCTGGTGGTAGGCATCAACATGGTGCAGCCGGAAGATTGGCGCGTCTCCCTGGACAACTTCCGGCTGCAAATGCAGATGGTAGATGCTCTGCACCGCCTCTACCCCAAGGTGCATATCACCCTGCACGCCGGTGAACTGAGTCCCGGCATGGTGCCTCCCAATGATCTGCACTTTCATATCCGCTCCGCGGTGGAAGTGGGGCATGCCGAGCGCATTGGCCACGGCGTCGACGTGATGCAGGAGGATCGCCCTTACGACCTGTTGAAGGAGATGGCCACCAAGCGCGTGATGGCGGAGATCAACCTCACCAGCAACGACATGATTCTTAATGTCAAGGGCGCCGACCATCCCCTGCCCCTGTATCGCCTGTACCATGTGCCGGTAGCTCTCTCGACCGATGATGAGGGCGTCCTCCGCATCAATATGACTCACGAATATGTCCGCGCGGCCATGGCCTACCCGCTCACCTACAGCGACTTCAAGCAAATGGTGCGCACCGGGCTCGAACACAGTTTCCTGCCCGGCGACAGCCTCTGGGAGCAGCCGGGCCCATGGGAAAGCTACTCGCACCCGCGTGCAGCATGCGGCCTGCAGCTCGGACGGGAGCAGGCTTCGGGAGCGTGCGCATCGCTGCTGGCTGCTAGTGAAAAGGCCCGCCAGCAGTTTGAGCTGGAACGGCGCTTCCAGGTTTTCGAAAAGGGCTTTTAGTCCCCTCACGCCTGCCGCCTCGTAAGCTAGGTCCTCCACCGACCACAAGCGCTTCCTTTCATCTCCCGCGTTTACACTGCAGAGGCAGCGCATGCGCATTGTTCTCTCCAGTTTCGGCACCCTTGGCGACATCCATCCACTCATAGCCCTGGCGCTCGAGTTGCAGCGGCGGGGTCATGTTCCCGTGCTCGCGGTTCCCGAGCTCTTTCGTCCCAAGATCGTTTCGTTGGGTCTGGAGTTCGCCCCCGTCGGCCCCATCCTCGATCCGGACGACAACCGCCTGGTGGCCATGTTGATGGACATTCGCAAGGGAACGGAGCGGACGCTGCGGGACATTTTGTTCCCCGCCATTCGGCAAAGCTACCGGGAACTGCTTGCGGCGGTCGAGGCTAAGGGGGGTGCCGACCTGATGCTGGCTGGAGAGTTGGTTTACCAGGCTCCGATCGTCGCCGAGGTTACAGGCATCCCCTGGGCGTCGTATGTGCTCGCGCCGCTGTCCTTCTTTTCCCGCTACGATGCGCCGGTGCTGCCGCCCTATCCCATGTTGGCGCGGCTGCAACCCGCCTTGCCCGGCATGGGAAGAGTGATTGCCCGGTTCGCGCGGTGGGTCACGCGAAGTTGGCCAGAGCCGATATATCAGCTTCGTTCTGAGCTGGGGCTGGGCCGCGGCCCGGATCCCATCTTCGAAGCCAAGCACTCACCCTACCTCGTGTTGGCCATGTTTTCCCCTTTGTTGGGTGAGCCCCAGCCGGATTGGCCATCTGCTACCAAAACGACTGGCTTCGTCTTCTACGATGGTGATGCCGGTCATCGCGATCTACCCCCGCCGGTTGAGCAGTTCCTGCAACAGGGGCCGCCGCCGCTGGTCTTTACCCTGGGCTCGGCGGCTGTTCTCGACGCCGGTGACTTCTATCAGCAGAGCGCGCTGGCCGCCGGCTTGCTTGGTGAGCGTGCGGTGCTCCTGGTAGGCAGCGACCCGCGCAATACCCCTCGAGAGGTTCCGCAGAATGTATGCATCGCAAACTATGCGCCCTATTCCAGGCTTTTTCCGCGTGCCTCGGTCATCATCCACCAGGGCGGTGTAGGCACGACCGCGCAAGCACTGAATTCCGGCAAACCCATGCTGGTGATGCCCTACAGCCACGATCAACCAGACAACGCGCGGCGGGTGCGTCGCCTGGGAGTCGCCCGCGTGATCAGGCGGTCGCGGTATACGGCAGAACTGGCTGCTCGCAAGATCACGCTGCTGCTGGAGAACACGCGTATGCGCCAGCGAGCCGCCAGGATTGGGGAGCAACTGCACCGTGAGGATGGATTGAAGGCTGCCTGTGATGCGCTCGAAACGCTGGCCAAAAACCGGCACCATAGAATCACTGCCATGCCCCAGGCGTGACCCCGTAAGCAGTTCCCGGCTCCCTTGCGCGCCGATCTAAAATGCTATAGCCATGCCAGAAGATATAGCGCTGCGGCTTCTAGCCTCTGCTCTGCCACAGCTCGAAGCATCCTTTCGCAGTCTGCCCGCGTACGTGGGACAAGCATCCGCAATCGACGCCATGGCCGCGGTGATGAGCCAGGTGACGGAGAGGATGGCGGACAATTATCCCTACTTTCACCCTCTTTATGCCGGCCAGATGCTCAAGCCACCCCACCCGCTGGCCCGTGCCGCCTATGCGCTCGCCATGGTGATCAACCCCAATAATCATGCCCTCGATGGCGGCCGCGCCAGCTCGCGCATGGAGGTAGAAGCAGTTCGCGGAATCGCCGCCATGTTTGGCTGGACGGACTATCTGGGGCATCTCACCAGCGGCGGAACCTTCGCCAACCTGGAAGCACTCTGGATCGCCGGTCAACTGGCTCCCGGCAAGCGCATCGTTGCATCCGAGCAGGCGCACTATACCCATAGCCGAATCAGCTCCGTCCTCGGTCTGCCCTTCAGCACCGTGTCTGCAGACAATGAGGGCCGCATGGACATCGCGGCGCTCGAGTCAGCACTCCAGAAAGGCGACGTAGGCACGGTAGTGGTGACCCTGGGCGCCACCGCGACCGGCGCCGTCGATCCACTGCATAGGGTGCTCGCGCTGCGCGGCGCTTTTTCATTTCGCGTTCATGTCGACGCGGCCTATGGTGGATATTTCTCTCTGATCTCGAACCTCGGGGAGAAGGCGACGCGTGCCTTCGCCTGCCTGGGACGGGCCGACTCGATTGTTGTCGATCCGCACAAACACGGGCTGCAACCGTACGGCTGCGGCTGCATCCTGTTTCGCGATCCGGTAGTGGGCCGCTTCTACAAACACGACTCGCCCTATACGTATTTCACCTCAGACGATCTTCACCTGGGTGAAATCAGCCTGGAGTGCTCACGCGCAGGCGCTTCCGCCGTCGCGTTGTGGGCAACCCAGCAGTTGTTGCCGCTCATCCGAGACGGTGAGTTCGCTAGTGGATTGCGTTCGAGTCGCGAGGCAGCCATGCTCATGCACCAAAAGATCTGCGCCGATGCCCGGTGGGTCTCTCCCTTTCCCCCAGAGCTCGACATTCTGGTGTGGGCAGTGCGCGGGGACACTGTCGCTAATTCGTCCCGGTTGGCACAACAGGTCTTCACCGCTGCGGCTCGCGAGAATCTTCATCTCGCCCTGGTCCAGTTGCCCCGCAGGTTCTTCCCTCACGGTTCGTGGCCAGACGAGGAGCAGCACGACAGCATAACTTGCCTCCGTTCCGTGCTCATGAAGCCGGAGCATCTGGAATGGCTCCCGGCCATCTGGAAGCGGCTGAACCAGGTGACTGATCAGGTGCTGGCCCAGCCTCCCACAGAGGGAATGGCAGCCAAGGGGCTTGGGTAATTGTTGTTCACGTCCTGAACTGAAAAACCTGCGAAATGTGCTCCCACGGAAGCAGCAGAACACTCGACGGAAGTGTCAGTTCGATTCGTGATAAAAGCCAGGCGGTCGATGGTTAGAATAGACATTACTTCCGGAACAGGGGGACTTGGCGCCGTCGACGGGTAAAAGGGAGCGAGGGCCTGCGCCGGAGTGAAGGTTTCGGCAAACGGGGAACCGCGTAAACGTTTCACCGTGGGTCGAGTTCCGAAGCGAAAGATATTCCGGGCTCCGGCCGGCCGGAACCCACCGGACGACCTTGAAGAGTTCGGGCCAGGTGAAAGGCTTTAAATAGGGAGATAGGCAGGATGCATTTTTCGAATCAGCAGAGCGGTTTTTCTTCGACCGGCCTCTCCGAGCGAGTGGGTGTTGTAGCGTACTTTTCGATGGAGATCGCCATTGCACCGGAAATGCCCACATACAGTGGGGGACTCGGTGTGCTCGCAGGCGATACCATGCGGTCCGCAGCCGATCTCGGGCTGGGACTATGCGCCGTCACCTTACTCCACCGCAAAGGATATTTTCAGCAACATCTGGATGCCCAGGGGATTCAAAGCGCCGAAGATCAACCCTGGGCGATCGAAAAGCTCTTGCGACTCGAGAACGCTGTTGTCGAAGTAACGTTGGAGGATCGCCCGGTCATGGTCCGCGCATGGCGCTACGACCTCGAGGGGGTGAGCGGTCACACCATACCGATCTACCTGCTTGACACCGATTTGCCCCAGAACGACCCCCGCGACCGGGAGATTACCGATCATTTATACGGTGGGGACACGGATTACCGTTTGCGCCAGGAAGCCATTCTAGGCATCGGTGGAGTCCGCATTCTGGAAGCCCTGGACTATGACGTGACCGTGTACCACATGAATGAAGGTCACGCATCGCTTCTGACCGTGGCTTTGATGGAGCTTCAATTGGGCGGCGCAACCAATCGGCCCATTGAGGAGCGGGACACGCAAGCGGTCCGCAGCCGGTGCGTGTTTACCACCCACACCCCGGTGCCCGCCGGACATGACCGATTTTCGATGGAGCAGACTTACCGGATTCTCGGACCCGAAGTCGCCGGCCTGCTGGAGCGCATGGGCGGCTGTCATGACGGAATGCTCAACATGACGTATGTGGCTCTGGCTTCTTCACGCTTTGTCAATGGAGTTGCCTTGCAGCACGGTAAGATCTCGCGGGAGATGTTCCCCGACTATGCCATCGATGCCATCACCAACGGAGTGCACGCGGCCACCTGGACCGCCCCCCCGATGCAGGCCATTTTTGATCGCAGCATTCCGCGCTGGCGCAAAGATAATTTTCAGTTTCGCTATGCGATCGACGTTCCCCTGCGAGACATTGAGAAGGCGCATGCCCAGTCCAAGCGCAACCTCATCGCCACGGTTGCGGAGAGGACCGGGATCACGTTGCGCAGTAACGTCTTCACCATCGGTTTCGCCCGCCGCGTGGCGACCTACAAACGAGCCGACCTGCTGCTGACCGATCCCGAACGGCTGGTTCGCTGCGCAGAGAAGTTTCGCGGTATGCAGATTCTCTTCAGCGGCAAAGCTCATCCTCACGATGAACCAGGCAAGAAGCTGATTCAAGAGATTTTTGAAGTGGCTGCCAAGCTTGAGTCTGACGCGCTCAAGATTGTCTACCTGGAGAACTACGAATGGAAGCTGGCGGCGATGCTTACCGCGGGGGTCGATCTTTGGTTGAACACCCCCCGGCGCCCCTTCGAGGCCTCCGGCACCAGCGGGATGAAAGCCGCGCTAAATGGGGTTCCGAGCTTAAGCGTCCTTGACGGTTGGTGGATCGAAGGCTGGATAGAAGGGGTCACCGGTTGGGCCATACCAGATAGCGATACGCCGGAACAAGAGGTGGCAAGTCTCTACCAGCAGTTGGAGGGAACCATCCTTCCCCTTTACTATGGCAATCCCGAGCAATGGCGTACCGTAATGCGGTCCACCATTGCGCTCAACGGCTCCTTCTTTAACACCCATCGCATGCTTCAGGAGTACATTTCGAACGCCTACTATCCGGATAGAGGCGCCAGTGTGTCGAGCGCCGCGCTCGAGTCTGCCCTGGTCAAATAAGGCCTCTCAAACAAAACAGCCGGACGGGCAAAGACCTGTCCGGCTGTTTTGTTTGCGTTGAGCCTCTGCGTCAAATTGCCTGCCCTGAACGTCAAAGATTGGTTGAGGCAAGGCTGCGATGGCCACTGGGGTGCCACTTTCATCGTGCAAAACGTATAATTTGATTGTGGCTACGAATTTGCCGGCAGCATTTTCACTTTGCTGTACACAGAGCATGCACTGCCGTCGCTGCTTTTCCTCAAGAAAACCAGCACTTCGCGACATTGCCTGTGCAGAGTAGAAGTGAAAATGCTGCAGACCCCAATCCTCGAGAGGGCTCAGCAAATCTCGTAAGTATTTTCGCTCTGGGGCCACGGCCGTTCCGTTTAAAGAGCGGCCGCGCATAACGACCGTCGACCGCCAACGCAAGAGCGTAAACGCTTTTAACAGCCTGGGACCCTGAAAGAAGCTTGCACAATATTCGCCTGTTCTTCCATCCGAGCCCGACAGGCTCTTCTTTGCCGGACTTTCACCCTTCTTCCCGGGTCGTTGTGACTCCCGGAAAGAACGTCTTAGGAGTGAGCTAGCAAATGTGGATAGTTCGCCTCGCGTTACGGCGTCCCTACACTTTCGCCGTCTTCGCGCTCTTACTGTTGATTCTTGGGCCGCTTTCGATCCTGAACACCCCAACCGACATTTTCCCCAACATCAATATTCCGGTGGTCAGCATTGTCTGGCAATATCAGGGCCTTTCTCCCGTCGATATGGCCCACCGCATTGTCACCATTACCGAGAGGACGCTGACCACTACGGTCGACAATATCGACCACGTCGAATCCCAATCCCTGGTGGGCGTTGCCGTAGTGAAGGTCTATTTCCAGCCCACGGTCACGTTGGCCACGGCCATCGCACAAATCACCGCGGTATCGCAAACCCAACTGCGGCAGCTCCCTCAGGGAACGACTCCCCCCCTCATCATCACCTACACCGCGTCGAGCGTGCCTATTCTCCAGCTTGGTCTTTCCGGTCAGGGCCTCTCCGAACAACAGTTGAACGACTATGGACTGAATTTCATCCGCACACAATTTGCCACCATCGAGGGCGCTGAAAGCCCCTACCCCTACGGCGGTAAGCAGCGACAGGTGCAGGTGGATCTGAATATGCAGGCGCTGCAGGCTCGAGGACTTTCCCCCACAGACGTAGTCAATGCCATCTCCGCCCAGAATCTGATTCTTCCTTCTGGAACAGCGAAAGTGGGAACATTCGAGTACCAGCTAGCCACCAATAGTGCCCCGACGAACATCCAGGGCCTGAACGATCTTCCCATCAAGAGTGTGAATGGCGCCATTGTTTACATCCACGATGTCGCCCATGTGCGCGACGGTTTCCCGCCGCAAACCAACATCGTCCGCGTAGATGGACAACGCGCCAGCCTGATGACGGTGCTGAAGAACGGTAACGTCTCGACTCTGGACGTCATTTCCAGGATCCGGGCCATGCTGCCAATCATTGCCAGCCAGCTGCCGCCACAATTGCGCATTACGCCCCTGTCGGATCAGTCGATCTTTGTGCGCGGCGCGATCGGCGGTGTAGTGCGGGAGGGCATCATCGCCGGTTGCCTCACCGCCGTCATGATCCTGGTTTTTCTGGGTAGCTGGCGCAGTACGCTCATCATCGCCGTCTCCATTCCTCTTTCCATCCTGGTATCGCTGATCATGCTCGGGGCTTTGGGCGAGACCATCAATATCATGACTCTGGGTGGCTTGGCGCTGGCCGTCGGCATCCTGGTCGACGACGCCACCGTAGAGATCGAAAACATCAACCGTAACCTCGAAGAAGGCAAAGAGACGGAGCAAGCGATCCTCGATGGCGCGGCGCAGATTGCCGTTCCGGCATTCGTCTCGACCCTATCGATTTGCATCGTCTTTGTGCCTATGTTCTTCATGGGCGGCGTGGCCAAATATCTCTTTGTGCCTTTGGCCGAAGCCGTGATCTTTGCCATGCTGGCCTCTTATTTCCTATCCCGCACCGTGGTTCCGACCATGGCCAAGTACCTTCTTCATGAGCATGACCCGGCCAGTGAGAAACAGAAGCACCAGAGCCGCAACCCGCTGGTTCGCGCCCAACTGGCATTTGAGCGCAGGTTTGAACAGCTTCGTGTCTTCTATTTCCGTCTCTTGCAGCTCGCCATCGCGCACAGCGCAATTTTTCTTATTCTTTTCTTCGCTTTTACCGTCGGCTCCTTTGCCCTGTTGTATCCGTGGTTGGGCCAGGACTTCTTTCCTTCCGTGGACGCGGGGTCGTTTAAGCTTCACTTGCGCGCCCAGACCGGCACCCGCATCGAAGAAACAGCCCGGCTGTGCGATGAGGTCGATAGTGCCATTCGCCAGGAGATCCCGAAAAGTGAACTGGTCAGTATCATCGACAACATTGGGATTCCCTATTCTGGTTTGAATCTCTCCTACACCAGCACCGGTGTGGTCGGGGCTGCGGACGCCGATATCACGGTGCAGCTGGCCGAAAAGCACCATCCCACCGACGGCTACGTGCAGCACCTGCGGGCTAAGCTGCCCGCGCAGTTCCCCGGAACAATTTTCTACACCTTGCCCGTGGACATGGTGACTCAGATTCTTAACTTTGGCTTGCCGGCTCCGATTGATATCCAGGTAATCGGCAACAACCTGGAAGGGAACCGCCAATTTATCGATCGACTGTTCCGAGACATCATCTACGTGCCCGGGACAGCGGACCTGCACATCCAACAGCCCTTCAATAATCCGCATTTTTTGATCGATGTGAATCGTTCCAAGGCACAGGACATTGGGCTGACCCAGCGGGATGTGGCCGGCAGTCTGCTGGTCGCGACCAGCGGCAGCTTCCAGACCACTCCGACCTTCTGGCTTGATCCAAGAAATGGTGTTAGTTACAACATCGCCGCGCAGACTCCGCAATACACTTTGCAGTCTCTTGCCGATCTTGAAAACATCCCCGTGACCACGCCCAGTGCGGCCAATACGATCACTCCGGATGCAAACCTGTCGGTAGGGGCGGCCAACCTGATCCCGGTGACCACGGGTGCTGCTCCCTCCACCGCGCCGGGAGTCCAGCCGATCCAAATTCTCGGCAATGTGGCTACTCTCGCCCGGGGAGCGGAGCCGGCCACCATAAGCCACTACAATATCGCGCCTGTGCTTGATATCTACGGCAACGTGGTAAACAGTGATTTGCGCAGCGTCTCAGATAAGATTTCTCAGATCGTCGCGCAACACCGCAAGGAGCTGCCCCGTGGTTCGCAGATCGTGATTCGCGGCCAGGTGGAGACGATGAACTCCTCGTTTATTGGATTGACCAGTGGCCTGGCCTTTTCGATCCTGTTGGTTTATCTGCTCATCGTGGTGAATTTCCAGTCGTGGCTCGACCCCTTCATGATCATCGCCGCGCTGCCTGCGGCATTATCCGGGATCGTGTGGATGTTGTTCATCACCGGCACCCATATCAGCGTTCCTGCGCTTACCGGTTCCATCATGACCATGGGCGTGGCCACGGCGAATTCCATTCTTGTGATCAGTTTCGCCCGCGAGCAACTGGAAGAGACCGTCGGCGATGCCCGTGCCGCCGCGCTGCGTGCCGGGTACACGCGCTTTCGTCCGGTGATCATGACCGCGCTCGCCATGATCATCGGCATGATACCCATGGCGTTAGGTTTGGGCGACGGTGGAGAACAAAATGCTCCGCTGGGCCGGGCGGTCATCGGTGGATTGCTGTTTGCTACCACGGCCACGCTGTTCTTCGTGCCCACATTCTTTAGCGTGATCCATGGGTGGCGGGGGCGGCGTCGTAAGTCCGCAGCCGCGGCCCCGGGCGGAGAAGATCTGGAAGTGTAGAAAGATGGGAGATAGGGTGGAAACCAATCAGGAAAGATCAGACCAGCCGTCGCAACCGGCGAATGGAGCTCCCCACATACCTTTAGACGCTCCGCCTCTCTCCGGCCGGGTCGTCGTGCTCGGACTCGTGCTTCTCATGATCGTGACCGTGGTGGTGGCGATCGCCGGAATCGTACCCCGGGTCCGTGCGCGCAGCACGCTCAAGCAACAGACCAATGCGCTTGCCGCTCCCAACGTGATTATGAATCCCCCTAAGCAAGGCCAGACCGCGCAGGAAATTGTTTTGCCGGCCAACATTTACGCCTACAGCGATGCCTCACTCTACGCCCGTACCGACGGTTATCTCAGCAAGTGGTATTTCGATATCGGCGCTCACGTCCGGGAAGGGCAGTTGCTGGCAATCATCAGTTCACCTGAAGTGGACAAGCAACTGCTGCAGGCACGTGCGGATCTGAATACAGCCGAAGCCAACGCCGGCCTGGCCAAGACCAACTCCACCCGCTACCAGGGGTTGCTCACGCAAAACGCCGTCTCCAAGCAAGACACAGATACATTTGTCAGCCAGGCAGCCTCCACCAGCTCCGCGGTTAAGTCTGCTCAGGCCAACGTGCAGCGGCTGGAGGAGCTGCAATCGTTTGAAAAGATATATGCGCCTTTCAGTGGAGTGATTACTGCCCGCAATGTCGATGTCGGGCAGTTGATCAACGCTGGGAGTGGCACGACGCAGTTGTTTCGTATCTCAGCAATTAACGTGTTGCGTGTCTACGTCAACGTACCCCAGATTTATTCCCAAACGGCGGTCCCCGGCACCACCGCCCGACTTACTTTAAACGAATTTCCCGGGCAGTCGTTTACCGGCAAGCTGGTGCGCACGGCAAGGGCCATCGATCCGACCTCACGAACCCTGCTGGTGGAGATCGATGTGGATAACCGGGATGGCAAACTCATGCCCGGGGCCTACGCCCAGCTCCACATGCAGGTGCACAACCAGGTTGTGCCCATGATCATTCCGGTCTCCGCGCTTATCTTTCGCACCGAAGGACTGCAGGTGGGTACGGTGGTGAAAGGATCCAATGGGGATGAGGCCAAGCTGGTCCACGTGGCGCTCGGGCAGGATGACGGATCGACGGTACAGGTAATCGAGGGCCTCAACGCTGACTCGCAAGTAATCCAGAATCCGCCGGATTCATTAATCGATGGGGAACCTGTGCACGTGGTTCAACCGGGCAAGACGGAGGAGGAGGAAAACGGGAGTGCGAAGGAATGAAGCTTCGAGACAGCCTTTTCGTAGCGACCCTGCTTGTTTCCGGTTGCACCGTAGGGCCCAACTACCATAAGCCCGCCACGCCTACCGCTCCTGCCTTCAAAGAGAGCGCCGTCGTCCCTCCACCCAATCTTCCGGATGGTGGATGGAAGCAGGTAAGCCCGAACGACAGCGCATTGCGGGCCAACTGGTGGGAAATTTATCAGGACCCGCAACTGGACAAGCTGGAGCAGCAGCTTGCTGTTTCCAACCAGACGCTCAAGGCTTCCTATGAGCAGTACATGCAGGCCCGGGCTGCGATCCAGGTCTATCGAGCGCAGTATTTTCCCACGGTGCAAGCCGGCCCTTCCGCTACGCGCGAGCGCCAGTCGCAAAACCGCCCGCTGTATGTTCCCGGCAGCAAGACCAATTACAACGACTTATTTCTGCAAGGGCAGGTTTCCTGGGAGCCTGATCTATGGGGCAGCATCCGCAGGCAAGTGGAAGCGCAGCGCGCTACCACTCAAGCCACTGCCGCTGATCTGGCGAATGTGGATTTGAGCCTACGCTCAGAGTTGGCGTTGGATTATTTTGAGTTGCGAGGCCTCGACACCCAGCAGCGATTGCTCGACAACACCGTGCAGCAATATGAACAGTATCTGGACCTGACCAAGGTCCGATTCGCGGGCGGGGTGGCCACCGACTCCGATGTGGCCCTGGCGCAGACCCAACTCGATCAGACGCGCGCCCAGGCCATTGATATAGGCGTCGCACGGGCCCAGTATGAGCATGCCATCGCCACCCTCACCGGTGTCCCCGCATCCACTTTCTCTCTGCCGCCTGCGCCCCTCGATTTGCCACTGCCGCAGGTACCAGTGGGTGTGCCGTCGCAATTGCTGGAACGCCGTCCTGATGTCGCTGCCGCGGAGCGGCGTGCCAATGCGGCGAACGCCCAGGTCGGCGTCGCGATCGCGGCCTACTACCCCACCATCAACATCGGTGGTGCAGGTGGATTTGAGAGCAAGAACGCCGGCACGTTGATTCAGGGACCAAGCTCGCTCTGGTCGCTGGGCGGCTCAGCCGTGGAGTTGCTGTTCGATGCCGGCAGACGCCACGCCATCACCGAGGAGGCGCGCGATGTCTATGAGCAGAACGTGGCCAACTATCGGCAGACGGTGTTGCAGGCTTTTCAGGAAGTAGAGGACAATCTTTCCGGTCTGCGGATTCTCAACGGCGAGTCGACCGCGCAACAGCGGGCAGTCGACTCTGCCCGGCGTTCGCTTGCCATTTCTACCAACCGCTACAAGGGCGGCGTCACGACTTACCTTGAAGTGATTACGGCGCAGGCCACGCAACTGTCCAACGAGCGAACTGCCGCGGACATCACCACCCGTGAGTTTGCCGCCAGTGTGCAGCTCATCAAAGCTCTGGGCGGCGGCTGGGACAATACCAAGTTACCGAACCCCTGAGGCCCATGAACTAAGTGGAGCCGGGTGAGCTTTGCGAATTGGGCAGTGACCCGGTGGTGAAGACCTGCTCCGCTTGCCCCCCGGCAATGCGGTAGATCACGAACTCCCGATCGCGGTGGCTGCTCAATTCAAATACCAGGTCCCCGCGATTGTTGGCTCTGGCGTCGACAGCATCGACCAAACGCATCTTCGGGGTCACGTCCAGGTGATCGTCGTCGGTCACGGATTTGAACAGCACCTTAGGCACCCCGTTGAAGTCGGGCTGCGCAATCAAGGTGACATATTTCGCCTTGCCGGCTTTATCTTGCACTTCCGCGGTGTAGACCAGGGTTGCCCCGCCGCTGTAGGAGAGCTCATAGGCCTTGAAGCGTTCATTGATAAACACTGGTTTCGGGGCGGCTGGGGTGGCGGCTGCTTTACGCCTTTGCGCTGTGCCGGCCGCAGTGTGCGACCTGGTGGTGGTGGCCTTCGCCGGCGGCGCGGTCGCGGCGATGGCGCTGGCGGCCGCGATCTGCATTTGTTCCTGCATTTTGCCGGCGTCCGCCGGGTCCGCCCAGAGATACACGAAGGGATGCGCTTCCCGATCGCTGGCGTCAGAAACGGCGATCATTTGCTGCAGGCCAGAGGGAACGCCGGTGAGCTGAGCCGGTTGAATGTCGTCCTTCGGGGTCTGCTGGCCGTGAGCCATGTGCGGCCGATCCGGGTCCGCTCCAGCGATCGCTGTCTCAGGCGATCCGGCTCCTGCGCTGCTGGCGCTCGGGGCCGACGATGAGGATGAGTCCGAACGCCTGCGTAGGGTCGGGCGGTCAGGATCGCCGGCAGACGAATTGCCGGAAGCTGGTGGATTGGCCGACGAGGAAGATGGGGTCGAGGATGAGTCGGTGGAAGTCGAATTGCCGCCCGAATCCCGGCCCTTGAAATGCGGCCGGTCGTTTCCTGCGTCGGTCACCACCCGGGGCATGTTCCTGCCTTGCTTCGGCTTCGCCCGCTTCGGCGGGGCGGCCATGGACTTCCACGCTCCATAGCCGAACCAGTAGCCGTCGACGTCCTGCGCGGTGTTGATGTCGAACAGCCCCCGGGCAATGCCCGCATCCTCCAGGACGTACTCGGTTCCCGGTTCAAGGGCGAGCGGTTCCGGCTTGGCCAGATAGAGCCCTCCTGGTTGATACTGTTCGCCGTCGAAGACCGAGATCGGGATGATCCGGCTGGCGCTTGGTTTTCCTGTCTCGCCTGTCCACTCGAGGACGGCGACGGCACGAACCGACGGCGCTGCTTTCTTGGTGCTTTCGATATGCCCCGGATACTGCGCCGAGGCAGGGGCTGCCAGCGCAAGCAGCAAAGCGAAGCTGCGTGCGGCATTCGTCATCGTGGAATAATCTCGTTGCATCGCATCTCGTTTAGGGGAAGGACTTCTTTCATGGAAGTGAACGACAAAGTCGCCGACTTCACGCTTCAGACCGAGGAAGATAAAACCGTGCACCTGAAGGACTTCAGCGGCAAACCGGTAGTGCTTTTCTTCTATCCCAGGGCCGACACGCCCGGCTGCACGATCGAAGCCTGCGGCTTTCGTGACGTCTTCAAGAAGATACAGCAGGCTGGCGCCGTCGTTCTCGGTATCTCCCGCGACACCCCGAAGGCGCAGAAGAAATTCAAAGAGAAGTACAACTTGCCGTACACCCTCCTTGCTGATGTAGACGAAGTAGTCTGCAAACAGTTTGATGTTCTCAAGCAAAAGAATATGTATGGCAAGAAAGTGATCGGCATTGAGCGGACCACATTCCTCATCGGTCCCGATCAGAAGGTGCTGAAAATCTTTCCTAAAGTCAAGCCGGAGGGGCACGCTGAAGAGGTTCTTGCCGCTGTCAAAGCAGCCCATGGCTAGAACGTGCGCAGGGGCAACTCTCGTTCCTCGGGCCTTTTATCTGGATCCTCCGGACCTGGTAGCCCAAAAGCTGCTGGGAAAGCTGCTGGTAAGGTGCGGGGCCGAGGGAGAAACGATGGTGGGGCGCATCGTCGAAGTAGAAGCCTACTTCGGCGAGGCCGACGCCGCGTCCCACGCTTTTCCGGGAAAGACGGCAAGGAACGCAGTGCTCTTCGGACCCCCGGGCCACGTCTACGTCTATTTCATTTACGGCATGTATTTTTGCCTGAACGTATCCTGCGAACGGGAGGGTCGTGCCGGCGGCGTCCTGTTCCGCGCGCTCGAGCCGATCAGCGGATTGGAAGCCATGGCGACGAATCGGGGAGTGGCTGCCACTCGGGTCGCCGCCCTTACCTCCGGGCCGGGGCGGCTGTGCCAGGCCTTCGGGATCACGCGTGATCGTGACAACGGCGCCGACCTGACCTCACGGCAATCGGAGCTGCAGATTCAGGATGACGGCTTTGTGGCCAGCGATGTCGTGGTTACACCCAGGATCGGGATCAGCAAGGAAGCCGATCGTCCGGCCCGCTATCTTCTTGCGGGCAACTCCTTTGTTTCCAAACGCGGCGCTTGATTTGGATGGGACGAGGGACCGCAGATCTCTCCACTGCGCTACCCCGGATTTCCTGTTGAGTTTGGTGGCGTTGGCTGATCTCATGCGGCTTTCTTCAAGGAGAAAGGCGCATAGGTGGTTGGAGTTTTCTTCAAAACTCCCACGAAATCGTCATCCTGAGAGCCTGTGACTTTTTCGATCTTTTCGTGTTTTCTGCGTAGCCAACCGGATGCTTTTCACCTCCCACAAAGCCGATCATCCGCGCGAAGCGTCCGCTCACGTGACCCGGGGCGCGCAGGATGACGGCTTTGTGGGAGGTGAAAAGCATCCGGTTCGCTACGCAGAAAACACGAAAAGATCGAAAAAGTCACAGGCTCTCAGGATGACGATTTCGTGGGAGTTTTGAAGAAAAACAATCCAAAGAAGTTAGCGCTTATGGGCCACAGGCCCTTGACTCCTCCGGTCGAACTACGCTGGCGAAACCGGAAGCAGCAGATTATCGATTAGCCGGGTGGTCCCAACCCGAGCCGCCACTGCCACCAGCGCGCCTTGGCGGACATCGGGAATATCCACCAGGGTCGCAGGATCGACAATCCGGCAGTAATCCACTTGCACCGCAGGTTCCCCCTCAAAGATATGCAGGGCTGCCGCGAGCAGCTTGGTTGAGTCGTCTTCTCCGCGCTGGACTTCTTGCTGGACGGCCATCAGGGCCCGTGAAAGCACCAGCGCCTGGCGCCGTTGCTCCTCGCTCAGGTTTTGGTTGCGCGAACTCAGCGCCAGCCCGTCTGGTTCGCGTACGGTGGGGCACACATTTAACTGAACGGGAAAGAGGAGATCGCGCACCATCTTGCGCAGGACGGCGACCTGAGCCGCATCCTTTTGCCCGAAAAAAGCATGCTCCGGGATAAAGATGTTGAACAGCTTAGCCACCACGGTGGCCACCCCGCGAAAGTGACCCGGCCGCGATGCTCCATCCAGGCGCTCGCTCAGGCCTCCCACTTCAACGAAGGTGCTGGCGCCGCTGGGATACATCTCCTGGACCGAAGGGGTAAAGACCAGGTCAACTCCTGCCGCTTCGAGAGTCCGGCAATCTTCCTGCAGGTTTCGGGGATAGCTGGCGAAGTCTTCTTTGGGGCCAAACTGGGTGGGATTTACGAAGATCGAGACCGCTACCGCGTCACAGCTTGCCTGCGCGGCGCGTACCAGGGACAGGTGGCCTTCATGCAGGGCTCCCATGGTCGGCACCAGCCCCAGGGTCTTGCCTTCCTGGCGGATCCGGGCGCACGCGCTCCGGGTATCAGCGATAGTTTGCAGCACCAACATTGACTATGCTTTGCGCCTGGCCGTGCCTTCTTCCAGGAGCAGAGCCGCCATGGCCTCTTTGCCCAGATGATAGCTTTCCGCTTCACCAGGGAAGTTGCGGCCTTCTACGTCGTCGCGGTAACGGTGGACGGCATTCGTAATCAAGGCCGCGGCGTCACCGTAACGGCGGACAAATTTCGCCGGGGTAGAGAAGGATAGGTTGATGAGATCGTGCAGCACCAGGATCTGGCCGTCACAATGGGGGCCGGCGCCGATGCCGATGACTGGGATGTGCAGGGCGGCGGTGATTCGCTGCGCCACTTCGGAGGGAATCCCTTCCAGTACCACCGCGAAGGCGCCGGCTGCCTCCAGGTCGAGTGCGTCCTTCACCAGGTGATGGATGGCTGCGACCGACTTACCCTGGACGCGGTAACCGCTCATACGGTGAACCGACTGCGGCGTAAGCCCAAGGTGGGCCATCACCGGAATCTCCGCATCGGTTAGCCGTTTAACCAGCTCAAGACGGCTTGCTCCGCCCTCTAGTTTCACTGCCTGGGCCCCGGCCTCTTTCAGGAAGCGGGTGGCGTTGGCGATCCCTTCCGCTGTGCTCACCTGGTAGGAACCGAAGGGCATGTCGGCGACGACCATGGCCTGCTTGACCGCGCGGCGGACGGCGCGGGTATGGAGAAGCATCTCGTCCATGGTGACGGGGAGGGTGTTGTCGTAACCCATCACCACCATTGCCAGAGAGTCGCCAACCAGAATGAGGTCAACGCCGGCCTCGTCCACCAGCCGCGCAGTGGCGTAGTCGTAGGCGGTCAGGGACACGATCGGCGTGCCCCTGGACTTCTTATCTTGAAGTGTTTGGATGGTCACCCGGCGGGCCGGGGTAGCGGACGCAGAAGAATCTGCGCTGCGAAAATGCGTAAGGCTCATGGCGAACTCCAGTGCAGCTCCCACAGGGATGCTGCCCGATTCGGTACCGGAAAGGAGTATACGCCGTTCGCTATACTCCCGGCAAAGTACTGACCGTATTGACCCTAAGTTCCACTGGGGTTCTGTTTAGCTGCTCGAGTGCGTGGCCGGCCGCTTCAGGCGCCCGTGCCCTGGGTGGAAGGAGGCAAGAAATACTGCTTGCCCTTGATGGGCTCGGAGAGCCTCTTGAGCAGCAGCGCCAGATCCTGCTCACGGTTTACGAAATCGATTTCCGAGGTGTCGACCACCAGCAGGTCACTGGCGGTGTAGTGGAAGAAAAAGTGTTCATAGGCCTTTGCCACCTGTTCGATGTAAACGTCACTGATGGCCTGTTCCTGAGTCAGACCTTTACGCCTCAGGCGCTGCTTCAGCACCTCGGGAGAGGCATGCAGATAAATCACCAGGTCCGGCGTGGGCACTTCGCTGCGGAGGTCCTGGTAGTAGCGATTGTAAAGAGCCAGTTCTGCGTCGCTGAGATTGATGTAAGCAAAGAGCTTGTCTTTTTCGAAGAGGTAGTCAGCCACGATCGGCCAAGGGTCGCTACCGGCCAGATCTTTAGCCGCCTGGCGCATCTGGTCGTAGCGTTCCACCAGGAACCACATTTGAGTGGCCAGCGCCATCCCACTCATTTCCTGATAGAAGCGGTCGAGGAAGGGATTGTTCTCCGGTTCCACGATGCGGCGCGCGTGCAGGTTTTCCGCCAGGATTCCGGCCAGGGTCGATTTGCCGACACGAATCGGCCCATCGATGGCAATGAATCTCGGCTGCTCAAACGGTTCTGCCATGTGCAAGAAAGCCGAAGATAACACAGTTAAACTCTTGAAGCATGCTTACCAAGTTGGTCTCCGCAGGTTTGCTTACCGGACTTTCGGCAGGCGCGTATGCGTACGCGGCGCAATGGCCCACTTCGCAGGTTTTCGGGCGCACGGTGCTCGCCGGCACCGATATCCATGAGATCGCCCTCACCTTCGATGACGGCCCCAACGATCCCTACACCATGCAATTACTTGAGTTGTTGGCCCGATGGCAGATTCGGGCCACCTTTTTCCTGATGGGGACTTATGTGCGTCAGCGTCCGGAAATCGCCCGGGCCATCCATCAGGCTGGACACCTGCTGGGAAACCATACTGTGAGCCATCCTTCCTTGATGTGGGCGCCGCCAGCCCACGTCCGCGAGGAGCTTATTGGCTGTAGTGCCATCATCGAGGATGCAACCGGCGAGCGAGTGAAATGGTTTCGACCGCCCTTCGGCGCGCGCCGGCCGGATGTGCTTCGCACGGCGAGGGAACTCGGTCTGACGCCGGTCATGTGGAATGTGACCGCCTATGACTGGGAGGCCACGGATCCCCAGGCTTTGGCGGCCCGGGTCAAGCACGTCATCCTGCACAATCAGAAGCGGCGGAGGGGCAGCAATGTGCTGTTACACGACGGCGGCCACCGGCAACTGGGAACAGACCGTTCCATCACGCTCGCCGCCACCGAGGATGTTGCTCGAAAGCTGGGCTGGGAGCGGGCTTGCGCTTTGTAACTGTGGACGCCTGGGGATAGAGACTCGTCCCGGCAACTTGCGCGCCAGGGTGCCCCACATCTCGCTCGTTTTGCGCGAGATGTGGGATACCAATGCCTTTTCTCCCAAACTCTAAATGTCGATTCGTCCTTGGAGGCGAAGGGTTAAGATTCGTGGTATCCCACATCTCGCGAAAAACGAGCGAGATATGGGGCACCCGGGATCCCTGGTCAAGACGGAGTCTTGGAGGTCTATCAGCGCCGACCCGTGGCTGCATGCATCGACGCGAAGGCCCTCCGAGCGGCGTCCACGGTGAAATCAATATCCTCGGCGGTGTGAGCGGTGCTGAGGAAAGCTGCTTCGAATTGAGAGGGGGGAAGCCAAACGCCCTGATCGAGCATCGCCCGATGAAAGCGGCCAAAAGCTTCGGTGTCGGATTTGGCAGCACTGGCGAAGTCGGTGACTTTCCCGATGGTCAGAAACCACGTGACCATGGAGCCCGCCCGGTTGGTTTCCATCGCGATGCCCGCGTCCCGGGCTGCTGCGGCGATGCCATCAGCAACTGCCGCAGTGCGCTTGTCCAGTCCGGCGTAGACCTCGGCCTCGTGCCCAGAAAGGTAGCGCAGGGTAGCGATGCCAGCGGCCATCGCCAGCGGATTCCCGCTCAGCGTGCCAGCCTGATAGACGGGTCCCAGGGGCGCTAGCAGATTCATCATCGTGGCTTTGCCGCCGAAGGCGGCGCACGGTACACCCCCACCGATGATCTTTCCCAGGCAAGTGAGATCAGGGTCGATGCCAAACAGCTCTTGCGCGCCCCCCAGGGCCAGCCGGAAGCCAGTCATGACCTCGTCGAAGATCAGCAGACTTCCTCTCTCCCGTGTAATGCGCCGCAGACCTTCGAGATATCCCGGCGCAGGCGGTACACAGCCCATATTTCCCACCACCGGTTCCACGATCACGCAGGCGATTTCGTCCTGATGCTTCACGAAGGCCTCTTCAATCGCCGCCAGATCGTTAAAGGGCAGAGGAAGAGTCCAATGAGCAATTTCCTGCGGCACACCGGCCGATCCTGCCAAGCCAAAGGTGGCCAGTCCCGATCCCGCTTTCACCAGCAAGCCGTCCGAATGCCCGTGATAGCAGCCCTCGAACTTAATCACGTACTTGCGATTGGTAAACGCCCGTGCCACGCGGATGGCGGACATCGTGGCTTCTGTCCCCGAACTCACGAAGCGCAGTTTCTCGATCGAGGGCATGGCGGCAATCACCAATTCCGCGAGGTCGGCTTCGGCGGCGGTCGAGGCGCCAAAGCTTGCGCTCCTTGCTGCTGCCTGCTGAATCGCCTCCACTACAAACGGGTGGGCGTGTCCCAGGATCATCGGTCCCCAGGAACCGAAGTAGTCGAGGTAACGATTGCCATCGGCGTCCCATAGGTACGCTCCCTCGGCTCGCACCAGGAAAGGGGGATCTCCCCCTACGGCGCGGAAGGCACGCACCGGCGAATTTACGCCCCCTGGCAAGTACTGTTCTGCGCGCCGCTGCAATTCTTTGGAACGGCTCAGTTCTCTGCTCACGGGATTCAGTATAGGGGACCGAGCTTGGCGCCGGTTGGCGATGTTAAACTGGCAGTTCTCGGAGACCTGCTTCCGTCCGATCGAAACATCTCATCCCACGCGAACTTGGAAAAGCCTTGCCAGAATCGACGCCAAAATCGAATAAACCTCCTGCCACCTATGCCTCGGCCGGCGTGGATTTGTCCCAGGGCGACCGCACCAAGCAGAGGATCAAGTATCTGGCGCAAAAGACCTTCAATAAGCAGGTTCTGGGCGAGATTGGCGGATTCGGTGGCCTCTTCCGCCTGGACATTACCAAGTACACGAACCCCATCCTGGTATCGAGCGCGGACGGCGTTGGCACCAAGCTGAAGGTGGCGTTTGCACTGGGTATGCATCACACGGTCGGCGCCGACCTGGTCAATCACTGCGTGAATGACATTGCTGTCCAGGGCGCGACCCCGCTGTTCTTCCTGGACTATCTGGCGATAGGCCAGCTGGACGACGAGGTGGCCCAAACCGTGGTCAGCGGCGTCGCGGAAGCGTGCCGTGCCAATGGCTGCGCCCTCATCGGAGGAGAGACGGCGCAGATGCCCGGCTTCTACGCCGATGGAGAATATGACCTGGCCGGCTTCATCGTTGGGGCGGTGGACAAGGAAAAATTGATCACCGGCAGCAAGATCGAGGTCGGCGATGTGTTGATCGGCTTTCCTTCCACCGGCTTGCACACCAATGGCTATTCCCTGGCACGCAAGCTTTTTTTTGAAGTCGCCGGCTACGCACCCCACCAATACGTAAACGACTTGAAGGACAAAGCTGGGGCAGCGCTGATGAAAGTGCACCGCAGCTACCTGGCGGTGATCAAGAAACTCATGGCAGCCGACCTGGTGGTGGGGATGGCTCACATTACCGGCGGCGGCATTACGGAAAACCTGCCCCGCATGCTGCCCAAGACCATCTCTGCAGTGGTGGAGACCGGCGCATGGATTCCTCCCGCCATTTTTTCCCATCTGCAACAACTGGGCAGCGTGGAGCCGGAAGAGATGTTGCGCACCTTCAACATGGGCATCGGATTGATCGCGGCGGTGCCGGCGGACAAGTTCAAGCGCACCAAATCGATGCTCGACCGCGCCGGAGAGAAGTTTTGCGTGATCGGCCGAACCGTTAAGGGCGACCGCAAGGTGCTGTACACGTGAGTGAGGAGTCTCCCCGGACGCACCGCCTGGGGATCCTGCTTTCCGGCCGGGGATCGAACTTTCTTGCCATCGCTGAGTCAATCGAACAAGGGCGCATAGCCAATGCCCGTATTGCCGTGGTGATCTCGAATCGCCGCGATGCGCCGGGAAATTCCTTAGCCCAGAACAAAGGACTTGTCACCGAGGTGATCGAGCCGCGGGGACGGCCGCGCGCCGAACATGACGCCGAGATCATTGCCAGCTTGCAGGCGCACCAGGTTGACCTGGTCTGTCTCGCCGGTTACATGCGGCTGCTGTCAGTGGAGTTTGTGCGCGCCTTCCCGCAGCGCATTCTCAACATTCACCCCTCCTTGCTGCCGGCCTTTCCCGGTCTCGCCGCGCAACGACAGGCCCTTGAGTACGGGGTCACTGTCTCCGGTTGCACGGTGCACTTTGTGGACGAAGAACTGGACCACGGCGTGATCGTGCTGCAAAAGACAGTGCCGGTTCTTTCCGGGGATGACGAGCATACGCTCGCTGCGCGCATTATCGTTCAGGAACATGCGGCCTATGCCGAGGCCATTGATCGTGTGCTCTCGGGCAAATATCGTTTTGCCGGACGGCGCTTTTTGTCCGCTCAAACGGAAACTGAGTGAGCCTCACCCAGGACAAGTTTGGTCGTCATTTTGCGCGATCCACGGTAGAAGGTTACGGTGACTGAATCGCCGGCCTGATGGCGATCCATAATCTCGGAAATATCCTGCGGATTAGTCACCCGGTCATTGTCGATGGCTACAATCAAATCGCCACCCAGGTAAATCGGCGTGTTGCCCAGGTAGGCCTGCTGCGTGCCGCCCTTCAGTCCAGCGCGCTCCGCGGCTCCTCCGGGAATGACTTTCTGCACCAACACCCCGTAGTCGGCCGGCAATCCTATCTGCTCCGCGAGATCCGGCCCGATGGCCAGTGAAGCTATGCCCAGCGAGGGCCGCCGCACCCGCCCGTATTTGGAGTAGTCCGAGAGGACCGCTTTAATCGTGTCGATGGGAATGGCGAAGCCAATACCGGAATTCTGTTCCGCGCCCCCGGTGGCAATCAGCGTGTTCATACCGATGACCTCGCCGCGCGAATTGAGCAGCGGCCCACCAGAGTTGCCGGGATTGATCGCCGCATCGGTTTGCAGCGCCTTGTCGATGGTTGGCCCTTGCGGTTCCTGCACCGAGCGGATGGAGCTAATGATTCCCGTGGTCATAGTGCCATTCAGCCCAAACGGATTCCCAATGGCGTACACATTCTGACCGACCTGCAGGTCGCTCGATTCGGATAGGATGGATGGCGTGAGGTTTTTAGCGTTGATCTGCAGCAGAGCCAGGTCGTGTGCCTTATCCTGCAAAACAATCTGCGCCTTGTAGGTACGCTTATCGCTGGTGGTGACCTCAACGTTCTGCGCGTTTTGGATCACGTGGTAGTTGGTGATAATCCGGCCATCTTTGGTGAGGACGAACCCCGACCCCTGACCGCTCTGCGGCACAACCCCATAGAAGAAGTCGAAGGCCAGGGCCGAAGAGGTGACGTTTACCACGGAAGGTAAAGCCCGCTTATATACAGCGATGCGGTTCGATTCCTCCGGTGTGTAGGCCGGCTGCGCGTCCGCTTCCGTCAACCGCATGGGCGACTGGCGCCAAAGTTTCGCCAGCGGAGTTCTGGGGACTCCCCTGAAGTTACTGTAAGAGGTCAGGTAGACGAAGGCGCCTACTAGCAAAATGATCAGGATAAGGGGGCGAATCTTCATAGCCAACTAAGGTCTATTAGATCATTTCCGCTCTTTCAGCCACTAGCCGATTCCGGATGGGAACGCAACCCTCCCCTTTGTCATCTCAACCGAAGCGTAGCGTAGCGGAGGGATCTGCAGTTTCACTCAACCCCAAACCAAAACGAGTCCTGGAGTGGAAAGGCCCCCTCTATCCCGCGGCCAGCACCAGCTCTTGGTAAATCGTTTTTACCGTCCTGCGCGTCGCTTCGAGCGGGCCGGTGTTGTCGATGACATAGTCGCAACGCGCAACTTTTTCCGAATCGGGAATTTGCGCCGCTATCCGTGCTCGGGCGTCCGCTTTCGCCTCATCGGTCGGCGCCATGCGCGAAACAAAGCGCTCGATCTTCATTTCGTCGGGCACGGTGACCAGGATCAGTTTGTCGAAACGTTGTGTCCACCCCGGCGCAGTGCCCCATTTTTCCACCTCGAAGATCAGCGCGGATTCCACGATGGCGACCCGCGTCGGATCGGCTGCGAAGATACCCCGCATCCGCTCCTCTTCTGCGGCAATGACGGCAGGATGCACGATGTGATTGAGCTCATCGGCTCGATGGTGTTGAAAGGCCAACGTGGCCAACGCTTTGCGATCGAGCGTGCCATCGCGGCGCACCACGCTGTTGCCAAAAGTCCGTACGATCGCCGCGTAAACCGGCTCTCCGGGCTGCATCAGCTCACGCCCGAGCTGGTCGGCGGAAATCACGGCCGCGCCCAGCTCCGCAAAAATGCCGGCCACTGTACTCTTGCCGCTGCCCAGCCCCCCCGTCAATCCAACGCGGAGCATTCTAGACTGGCAGGCCGCGCCGGAGCTTGGACGCGCGCACGGTGTTTGCCATAAGCATGGCAATGGTTAGCGGCCCGATGCCACCAGGCACAGGGGTGTAGGCGCCCGCCAGTGCGTATGCTTTGGGAAGCACATCACCAACGATCGTTGAACCCTTCTTCAGGAAGGTCTCTTCGCGGCGAACGTCGCCGGAAAAGTAACGATCGAATTCCACTCGATCAGTAACACGGTTGATACCCGCATCCAGAATCGTGGCTCCCGGTTTGACCATTTCCGTGGTCACGAATGCCGGCTTGCCAATGGCCACCACCAGAATGTCTGCGCGCTGGGTGAACGATGCCAGGTCACGCGTCCTGGAGTGGCACACGGTTACCGTCGCATTCTCCGCCAGCAGCAGGATCGCAGTAGGTTTCCCTACGATGTCACTTCGCCCCACTACCACAGCATTCTGCCCTGCGATCTGGAGATGGCTGCGCTTGAGGATCTCGATGATGCCCGCCGCTGTGCAGGGAGGCAGCGCCGGCTGCCCAGTTTGCAGCCGGCCCACATTGACAGGATGAAAACCATCGACATCCTTGTCAGGGCTTACCGCTTCCAGCAGCAGCTTGGCGTTCACATGCGCCGGCAACGGCAGTTGAATCAGAATGCCGTCGATGTCGTCACGGGCATTCAACTGGCGGATCAATGCCAGCATCTCCTCGGTGGTGACCGTTTCCGGCGGCGTAATCAGCTCGCTGAAAAGTCCCAGCGCTTCGCAGGTCTTTACCTTGCTGCGCACGTAGATTTCAGAGGCGGGAACTTGCCCTACCAGCACCGCCGCCAGCCCTGGCGTTATGCCTTGCAATGACAGCCGATTCACTTCATCCCTGACCTCCGCCTTGATTGCGGCGGCAATTGCGTTTCCGTCCAGAACTCTAGCCATGCACCGTCCTTCCTGCTCATGGTAAATGGATTGTCGAGCGGCGAAGAGCGAAGGCCGGTTGATCTAGACTCAGGAGATGGCGCCGCTTCTTTCCGAGAGTTTGCTCAGGATCCTGGTTTGCCCGGTATGCCATCAGCCTCTTGCGGTTGGTCCAAACCAAGCCTCACATGCATGGCTGCATTGCACTGGCTGTGGTCGCTACTATCCGGTGGAGGATGGCATTCCAGTAATGCTCGAACATCGCGCTATGCCGGAACCTCCGCTCGCATGAACTGGGGATGCTCAATTTCTCGTCATTCTGCTCACTAGTTGTTGTGAAATTAGTCTATTAGTTCATACCGTTGAGACCAGGAGGCGGGGGCAAGATAGGGCAGGACAGGGCAGATCATCCATTTTAGGACACGCTTTTCCGGAAACGACGCGCTGCACTTGAAATGTGCGATTGACTGTCAGGCTTCCTTGTCGAAATGATTCGTGCGTCCGATACATCCAGCAGGGTATTCCAGCATCAAAAAGAGCAAGATCTGAATTGTGGTTTCCCCTCCTGTAAACGCTTCGCTTTGGGTGCAAGGGCAGCAAATGAGCGGACGCAACGAAACTGGGCTTGCGGGTTTATACGTATAGAAGACAAAAACCTGATGGTTTCTGCCTCGGATTGGATGCACGACTGCGGTATGTACCTTGGTTGGTTGTTTCCGCGGGTTTCTTGGTGCAGCGGTCCAGGGCAATGTTTCAAATCGTGCCTGGGCCTCAGAGTTCAAAGAGGTGAGAGAGGAAATACATAATGTCTGCAAACGCCAAGATCGAAAAATTTTCCGCCCGCGAGCTGCTGAACCTGCGCAACGAGCTCCTGCAATCGGGGATCGACTCATGGCAGGCGGCCGAAGTGCTCAGTGGATTTCTCACCGGCCGCGGCTACGGCGTGAGCGCGGAACACGCCCGCAATGCAATCACGCGCCTGGAAGAAATGGGCTGCAATCTCGATTGCATGCAGGCTGAGTTGGAGAACCTGGCGTTCGTGATGTAACCCTCCCTCCCCCGATACGTCTTGAAGCCACATGGTTGTTTATCGTCCAGCTGATCCAACGTTAACCAGAAGCCGTGCCTTTCCAGGCATGAGGCTGTATGGTTACAGACGGCGGATATCTTTTGAGCTGTGAGGACGACTGTGCTTGATTTGAATCGTAGAAATTTTCTTAAGGCGGCCGGGGCCGCGGCAACCGTGGAAACTTTGCTGGGTTCGAGAACCCATTTGCTAGCTGAGGCCCAATCGCAGCCCGATAAGCCGGTTGCGGCCAACGATCACATCCAGATCGCGCTTATCGGCGCCGGCGGCCAGGGCCAGGGAGATACCAAGGTCGCGGTACAGGTTCCCGGGGTGAAGCTTGTGGCCGTGGCGGATTGCTACGATGGCCGGCTCGAGCACAGCAAGGAACTCTGGGGCGACGATATTTTTACTACCCGCGACTACGCCCAAATTCTGGAGCGCAAAGACATCGACGCCGTCATCATCGGCACCCCCGACCATTGGCACAAGCAGGTCGCGGTCGACGCGATGAAGGCGGGCAAAGATGTTTATTGTGAGAAGCCCATGATCCATCTGTATGCCGATGGGCCGCAGATGATCGAAGCGGCACGCGTAAACAATCGGATCATCCAGGTCGGCAGCCAGCGGGTAAGCTCGGTGATTTATATCAAGGCCAAGGAGTTGCTTGCTGCCGGCGCCATCGGCAAATTGAATATGGTGACCGCCCGCTGGGATCGTAATTCATCGATCGGTGCCTGGAACTATACGGTCCCGCCGGACGCTTCGACCGAGTCCTGCGACTGGCCGCGCTTTCTGGGCACTGCGCCCAAGATTCCTTTTAACGGTGAGCACTTTTTCCAGTGGCGTAAGTGGAAGGCCTACGGAAGTGGCGTAGCCGGCGACCTTTTCGTCCACCTGTTTAGCGGAACCCATTTCATCACCGGTTCGCATGGACCTACCCGCGCCATGGCGACCGGCGGCCTGCGCTTCTGGAAAGACGGCCGCGACGTACCGGACGTTATGCTGGGTCTCTTTGATTACCCCGAGGGCTTCAATCTAAGCCTGCGCGTGAACTTCGTCGATGGTGGCGAGGAAAACGAAGGCCTGATTTTTACGGGCTCCGAAGGCACGATGGAGATCGCCGGCAACAGCGTCATAGTAAGCCGTACACCCCTCGAGAAAGACCCCGGCCTTTTCATCGGAAGCTTCGCCAACGCGATGCAAAAGAAGATTACAGAAGAGTATTGGCAGAAATATCCGCGCGAGCACCCAATGGGAGCACCGCGGCTGGGATACGAAAAATACACGGCAGCGCCGGGATACAGCGATAGCTACGACCACTTCAGGAACTTTCTTTTCCTCGGTTCGTTCGCGCCAACCCGTGGTGGAAGATGCGGTGTTTGGTTTCCGCGCAGCCGGAGCCGCCCTGCTCAGCAACCTGAGCTATGAAAAGGGTTCCGTTGTCCACTGGGATCCCGAGACCATGAAACTGGCCGCGGAAGCCCACAACAAAGATCTGGGCTTTTAGAGGGTGTGTGAGAACTCGCGATTTAGGAATTTAGTCCCGGAGGGACGGCTGAACTTAGCCCAGGACGCTAGTCCTGGGTCTGGAGTTTCTACATATTTCGAAGCGGCGAGTTGGCCAGCAGAAGACATTCTGGCGTATTTGGACCAGCTGTGCCAGCCCCGGACCTTCAGTCGGGCCGATGAGGCCCGACAAAGATCTGGCTTTCGAGTGCGCGTGAGAACGCAAACGAAGCCGCAGCCCTTCACCCCAAGGGCTTTGTATCAGGGCACGACTTTAGAGGCTGCGGAAAAAGTCTCTGCTAAAGGAAAACCGCTCCCTCAGTGGCTAAAGCCGCATTCATGTGAAAGCAGTTATGTACGGGCTGAAGCCCGTACCCTTCAGGAAAACGAGTTTTTCCGCAGCCTGTTTAGTCGGGCCGTAATACTCCCGCAGGTGAGGGCTTTTAGCCCCTGCGGTTTTTCTTTGCCAGGTAAGTGAAGCTGCATGGGTACTGCCATAACAGGGGCTAAAGCCCAAGATGATTTCATTGCGTTTGCGGGGGATAAATCCCCGGCCTACCAAAAACCCGAGTTTTTCCGCAGCCTGTTTAAGTCCGGGGCAGCGGGTTTTCAAACCCGCGTGAACGCTCCTGGATGTAACTTCAGGGCTTTTAGCCCTGGTGGCGGGCAGCCAATTCCATCAACGGAGACGCCGATGACCATGCAAACAGCTTCGGTCTCTCGCTCAAGCCCGCTCTGAGGCATTCTCCCAAATGTAAGTGTGGTGGTGTTTGTCTCACCAGGGCTAAAGCCCGTCGTTGCGAGATAAAGCGTTCTTGCGGGCTTGAAAGCCCGCTTCCCCGGACTGAAAGTCCGGGGAAGGCACAGCTTGGCACGGGTCAAGCTGGAGTACGTTACAAAATATGCTGCCTACGGTCCGCGCCCTGGCGCGCTGGCTTTGAAATGTAGAAACTCCAGGCCCAGGACGCTAGTCCTGGGTTCATCAAGAAACAAGATTGAGTCCCTGCGGGACTGGGTCGTCCTTTCAAATCCAACCCAGGACTAGCGTCCTGATTGCATGACAGCGTCGGCTCCCTCAAGCCAAGTAGACTGGTTGCTACCAAACGACCATGAAGCTCGGAAGAAGGAGCCGAGCATGATGATTATAGGCTGTGATTTTCATCCCCGTTTCCAGCAAATTGCTTATGTAGATCTAGAGACGGGAGAGTTTGGTGAGCGTCGTTTGAGCCATCCGGAAGAGGCGGAGCGATTTTACCGTTCTCTGGCCGGGAATCAGGTGCGCATAGGTCTAGAGGCGACGGGCAACTTCCGTTGGTTCCGGCGATTGATCGACGAACTGGGTTATGAATTTCTGCTCGGGGACCCGAGCGCGATTCGCGCTGCGAGTGCCCGCCGGCAGAAGACCGACAAGCGGGATGCCAGGCACATGTTGCGTTTGCTGCAAGAAGACCGGTTTCCGGCCGTCTGGCAGCCTTCGGTGGAGAACGAGCAGCTGCGGCAGTTGTTGTTGCATCGTTGCCGCCTGGTTCGCCTGCGCACCCGGATCACCAACCAGTTGGACTCCATGGGTAAGAACGAGGGCCTGTTGGGTTCCAAGAGCTGGTCGGCGGAGCGACGGCGGCGCATCGAGGCGTTGCCGTTGTCTGGCTGGTACATGCAAAGGCGAGTCGACTTGTTGGATTTGCTGGACGAATTGGAGAAGCGGATCGAGCCGCTGGAGAAGGCAGTGGTTGAAGCGGCGGAGAGTCATCAGCAGGCATGCCTGCTGATGACTCACCCGGGAGTGGGTCCGATCGTTTCGCTGGTCTACGTGTTGACCATCGGGGATTGGACGCGATTCGCGCGAAGCCGGGAACTGGCCAGTTATCTGGGTCTGATTCCGGCCGAAGACTCCAGCGCTGACAAGCGCCGTTTGGGTCACATCAGCAAGCAGGGCAACACGCTGCTGCGTTGGCTGCTGGTCCAAGCCGCTATGGGGGCACAACGGTCCGATCCAAGCTGGCACCGACTATATCTTCGTTTGTCGCTGAACAAGCATCACGGCGTCGCCAAGGTGGCCATCGCCCATAAACTAGCGGTTCGACTGTATTGGATGTTGCGCTCCGGGCAGAACTACAAGCAGGTGATGGAGCGCGGTTCGCACGCGGGGCAGCCCGTTTAGCCCAGTGGCCGAGGCTTAGGCCGACGTCCTGATTGGGCGCCCCACCTCTTCCCGTGAGGGGAGAGTTTGCACAAGAAATCATGGAGCATTACCGGGCCGAATACATGGTTGATGGAACCCCAACAGGGACCATCGAAAATGATTGAATGCAATGTACGAGCTTGGGTCGTTTGGCAAAGCAAGACAGTTCTCAACTAAGGAACAAAGCACAGAAAAAACATCTGTGCTTTGTTCCCAGCTCGATTGTCACCGTGGTCGGAACGGGGTCAAGGGTCCAGATGAACGCCGAAGAACGGCGCCCTTGACCCCGTCCCAACCACAGCAGGGATTTTCTGTCTCCGCTCCAGAAAATCGGGACTTGACAGAGGCCGACGTGTCATACATGGGCTAAGTTCAGCCGTCCCTTCGGGACTAAATTTCTAAATTCCGAGTTCTCACACACCCTCTTTTAGTTCCTGTGCTTTTTCCTTTGCGGACGCGGTTTCACACCCGCTCGTGAGCTCTACCAGAAGTAGCTGGCTTCTATCTTAGGGGTTCCCGGCTCACTGTCGATGATCTGCGTGCTGAGCACGATTTCCATATTTTTCTTGTTGCCGGCGGCGCGCTCAAGTTGCGCCAGGTCCGCGGGATCGGTGAGGTATTCGGCCGCGACGCGGGTTCCTCCCCGAGCTACGCCTGCGGCCACTACGGCCAGCTTGCCCGTTGTGCTGTCGGTAAAACGGGCCACAATAGCGAAATCGCGATAGTTGTTGGTGGTCATTTGCTGCTGGCGATTGACCACCCAACCCGGCTGCCCAGGGTTGGTGCTATCGACAATGCGGAAGTCTGTCATCTCGCGATTCACAGCGAAATGGTAGCGCAAGGGCGCGGTGACCCGAAGTGTCCAGGCGTTGTCAAAGGCGCCGATGAAGACCGTGGGGCCATTCCGCAAATCCATGAGATTCGTCGCACCCTCGCCCTTCAAGGTGTACTTCTTGCCGTTGGACTGCAGTAGACCCGCCACCCGGACGATTGGGTTCAGGTCGTCAATGATGATGGCGGTCAAGTTGTCTTGCAGTTGAGTCTGGCGGGAAGGGTCCGCAGCATCGCGCAGGGTAATGGTGGAGTAGTGGCTTTGATCGGCGACGCAGAACAGCACGGGCTCACTCGATTTCACCAGCGGCCCCCAAAAAAAGTCGAATGGGGAGCGTTGGGCCGAGTGCCAGAAATACAAAGCGGCTGCGCATAAGACGAGAGCGCCCAATACGGCGCCCGTAGCTGGTCGCCAGAACCATCGCCGCTTGCGGACCCCATCTTTTTCTAACTCCAGGGGCTCGGCGGAAACAGACGGGTGCGGCGGAGTAGGCCCTGTTTGCGTCTGGCTAGTGTCCTTGGCCGTCTGTGGCCAGTGGAACTGGGGCACATAGGAGCCGGAAGGAAGCGAGACCCGTAGTTCCGTCTCATGCCCGGGCTCCTGATAATACTGCGCGATGCGCTTGCGGATCTCGGTCGCCGTCACCCGAACGATGGGGTCGGACGCGGTATCGTAATCCGCTTCCCGGCCAAAGATTTCAATGCCCAGGGTGCGCTCCTTGAGCAGGTCAGTCTGGCCAAGGAGAGTCTGGTCTATGACAAAACGTAGAAAAGACGGGAACCGGCGGCTCTGGCTGAAATGGGAGTTACTCAGCAGCCGTTCCAGCTGCTCCTGAATGGCCTTCCTCTCTTCATCCGTGATTGCTGGGGTGGCCGTGACGGAATCATTCAGCATGGACTGCTCTCAGGCACGGGGTAAATTATACGCCTGATCCGCCCCCGCCTGTCGCTCGCACTGACATCGTAAGTTCCTTTTAAATCAACCATTTTGCTGGGGGTCTTAACAGATAAGAGGGCCCCGCTTACCGCAAGGACCTTACGCGGAGAAAATTCGTATCGCTATAAGGGCTGCCGTAGAAGCATTCCGACTCTAGTTGAATTGAAGTTTTTTTAGGAGGCTAGTTTTGAAAAGCAAAGGACTTACCTTATGGAGCATCATCGCGGTCCTATTGGTTGCCTTGGTGGCGCCTTGCCGAACCAATGCACAATTAGCGACCACTACGGCAGCCCTGAGCGGCGCGGTCAACGATCCGGGCGGCGCGCTCATTCCCAACGCGAAGGTGACGTTGACCAGTCCGGAAACAGGCACCACCCGCGAATCCACTACCAGCGACAGCGGACGCTACTCCTTCAACCAGTTGCCGCCGGGCACCTACTCATTAACGGTCAAAATGGACGGCTTTCGCCCCTATGAGCAGAACGGAATTGTGCTGGACGCAGGGTTGTCGGCCGCCCAGAATGTGACCCTGACGCTCGGAACTCAGGAGCAACAGGTGGTCGTGAATGCCCAGGCGTCCAACTTGAATACCCAAAATGCAAACATAGCGGCCGACATCGACGCCAAGGAAGTAGTGGAGCTGCCGCTTAATTTGCGCAACGTTTATAGTCTTGCGACCCTGAACTCCTCGGTGAACAACACCTCTGAGAGCCAGATGCTTTTGGGCGGCGGTGGTCCGAGCACCGACAACGCCGACCAGGACATTTCCTTCCTCAACTTTGCCGGCGGATTCTTCGGAACCTCGGCTTACATGCTGGATGGCGCCTGGGATACCGATCCGGAATGGGGAGCGGTCGATTACGTTCCTTCGGTAGACTCGGTGCAGGAATTCAAGATTCAGAACAATTCCTTTACTGCCCAGTATGGATGGAGCACGGGCAACGTCGTCAACGTGGTCACCAAGTCCGGTTCCAACCAATTCCACGGCGACGCGTATGAGTTCTACCGGAACTCCACGCTCGATTCCAATCTTTGGTTCAACAACCATAACGGACTGGCCAGAGAGAGTTTCAACCGCCATCAATTCGGTGGTTCGGCAGGCGGTCCGCTTTACATTCCAGGACTTTACCGGCAGAAAGAGAAGACATTCATCTTCGGGCTGTTCGAAAGGCTGACGCTGGCGACTCCCACCAATTCAACCTTCACGGTTCCGGATGCGAATTTCCGCGCCGGTCATTTTGCCGAGTTGCTGGGCCCACAGCAGGGTACAGATGCGCTGGGACGTCCAATCTACGTGGGGCAGATTTACAATCCGCGCAGCACGCGCCCAGTTACCGCGGGAGCGGTCGATCCGACCACCGGCTTGATCGCCACCAAGACCGGCTATATTCGCGATCCCATAGCGAATAACGACGTCACTACGCTGGGCCCACTCGATCCCATTGGAGCGAAACTGGTCGGTTACTATCCAACTCCGACTGGATCCGGGCTCAACAATAATTTTGTCGCCTCCGGTACGGCGCCCGCACATTCAAATGAGTATCTGGTCCGTGTAGACCACAACATTAAGGACTCGTCACGGCTCTATTTCCGCTACTCCTATAAGCAGGAGTTTAAGACCGGAACTCCAGAGTTTTGGGGTTCCAACAATGCGGCGGGTCCGGGCAATGCCAGACCAAACAATCGCTACAACATGGCGGCCGGGTTCAGCCAGGTCTTCAATCCAACATTCACGATGAATGTTCTGGCCGGAGTGGAACTCTGGCACGAGACCTCAACCAATCAATCGAGAGGATTCAAACCTTCGAGCATCGGGCTGCCCTCCTACCTGGATCAAAACAGTCCTGAGTTCCCAATTGTGAACATCGGTGGCGAATCGCCTCTGGGTCCTCTTACCAATGAAACCGTCACCAACCATGGGCCCATCGGCAGTGTTTCCACCGACTTCATCAAGTCTTTGGGACGGCATACATTGAATTTCGGATTTATGGGCGTCGAGCTCGAGGATGATCAGGCAAACTACTTTCAATCGACGCTGGACTCCGGGGGCACCTTCACCTCCGGGCCCGATCCCAACAATCCCACCGGG
Source organism: uncultured Acidobacteriaceae bacterium (assembly GCA_963838445.1). GTDB lineage: Bacteria > Acidobacteriota > Terriglobia > Terriglobales > Acidobacteriaceae > PALSA-350. Next base: position 79,487 of record CAWIRT010000030.1, on the reverse strand, counting down.
TTCTCGACCGGAAATGGTATGGCGCAGTTGCTGCTCGGAGTTCTCGACAACAGCGCCCCCAGCAAGATTCCTACGTCTGCCGGCACCACCTACAACCCTGCGGTGGCCACCCACTATTTCGGTTGGTATGTGCAGGACGACTGGAACCCGATCCCCCGGCTGACTCTCAATCTCGGTATTCGGTACGAGATACAAACCGCGCCCACTTATCGCCACAATGTCGCTTCGGTCTTCAACCCGACTATCCCCAACCCGATTGGTGAAGCCATCGGAGAGACCGTGCCCGGTGCGCTGGTATTTCTTTCCTCCAGCAACCGAGCCTCCTACAATACGAATTTCGGCAACGTTGCGCCGCGCGTTGGGTTCACCTACCAGGTGAGCCCAAAATTCGTAGCCCGTGGTGGGTATGGAATCTTCTATCCCCCATCTATCTCCTGCTGCTTCGAGACGGAAAGCGCCGGGTTTGCCAGCACCACGGTTTCTCCCGTTACGCTGAATACGATTAGTCCCAACCCGGCAGTCACAGTTGCGAATCCATGGCCGAACGGTTTTATCCTAATCACCGGGAACTCACTTGGGGAGTCGCAACAGGTGGGCAACGGTGTTACCAGCAATTTCAGGGAGCGCAAATCAAGCTACGTGCAGCAGTACCTGCTCGGCTGGCAATATGCGTTTACCCCGAATGACCGGCTTGACGTGAACTACGTGGGGAACCATGGCCTGCACATCATTACCAGCAACCTCAACCGAACTCAGTTGAATCCAACCTATCTGTCCATGGGTCAGACGGCGCTGAACACCCTGGTCCCGAATCCTTTTTATGGACACATTGCCGCGGGAACCAGTTCCTGCGGTCTGGATCAGCCGACCGTGGTGCAATCGCAATTGCTAGCCCCTTTCCCACAATACTGCGGGGTTGGGGAGAACGACGCACCTGTTGGCTTCTCCAACTACAACGCGCTGCAGGTCAGCTACAATCACCGTTTCAGTCAAGGACTGACCGCACTGGTGTCGTACACCTACTCCAAGTTCCTCGACAATGTCGAGGGCAACAACTCGTGGTCCTATTCTGGCAACCCGGGGCCGGCAAACAACTACAACCTGGCGGCGGAAAAGAGTGTCGATGGATCCGATGTCCCGCATGCCCTGGTGGCTAGTTACGTATATCAACTCCCGGTTGGACGAGGTAAGCCCTTCGGCTCCAACTTCAATCGTCTAACTGATGCTGTAATTGGTGGATGGGAGCTTTCGCAGATTGCCAGCTTCAAGCAAGGGATCCCGATCAGCGTGAGCGGCTCGGACATCGCCTCTTATGGGGGAAATCCGAGGCCGGACGTGGTCGGAAACGTTCACGTGGCGAACCCAAGCATTCACGAATGGTTCAACACCGCTGCGTTCGCGTACGCGCCATACGGAACGTTCGGGACTGCCCCCCGCTTCTTCTCTTATCTGCGTGGTCCCGGTTACCAGAACTGGGATACTTCGATAATGAAAAATTGGGGACTCGGCGAATCCAGGCGACTTCAGTTCCGGGCGGAGATGTTTAACACATTCAACCATCCGCAGTTTTATGCACCGCAGTTTGGAGGTGAGTCGTACACCGGCTGCGATCCCAACGCCGAAGCTAGTTGCTCCTCTAGCCTGGGACAAATTACGAACGCCTTTCCCAGCAGAACGGTTCAATTTGCAGGGAAATTCTATTGGTGATGCCTCATTGAAAATCCGCTGCACACTGCTACTCCTTTTCCTGTTGGCCATTCCTGCGTCCGGGTTTGGTCAACAGGACCCAGCGGAGAAGTACGCGGCGGTAGTTTCTGCGGCTCAGGAAGCAATGAGCAGGAACGATTTTAAGGCGGCCGCCGAAGATTACCGGCAAGCCGTCAAGATGCATCCCGAGAGTGCCGAAATGTGGGCCAATCTGGGATTGATGGAGCATGAAGGTGGAGACTATGCCGAGGCGATGAAAAGCTTCCAGCAAGCTATCCGTCTCAAACCCTCGCTCTATGTTCCGAATCTGTTCCTGGGAATTGATTCCATGCATTCGGGGAACACAAGCGCGGCAATCCAATTCCTGGTGAAGGCGGAGCGGATGAACAAGACAGATCCGGAAGCGCCGCTTGAGCTGGGACGGGCGTATTCCTCCACCGGCAAGTTCTCGGCGGCAGCACGCGAGTTTACTCACGCAACCGAGCTAGACCCGAAGCAAAGTGGCGCGTGGCTCGGCGAGGGGATGGCCTATCTTGACCAGGTAGAAGAGGACGCCCGAAAGCTTTCCACCAGCGCCCCCCACTCTTCTTACGCTGAGGGGCTCTACGCCGAGTCTATGGCGCGCCAATCGCGATACCTGGAAGCAAAGGATTCGTTCGAGAAAGCAATCGAAACCCAGCCCCAACCACCTTGCCTGCACGCGGAATTCGGCTTCATGTATGTAAAGCAACAAAAAATGCAGGAGGCAGAGGCGGAATTCAAGCGCGAGACCGCAGCGTGCGGCCTTGCGAGCCTGGGAGAAGCGCGGCTGCACATCGAGGATGGTAGCTATTTCGAGGCGTTGTCCCTGCTCCAGGCATTGTGGGCAAAGGATCAGGGGTTTGTTGACGCGTATGCTTCGCGATTGGTTGAAGGATTAGCCCACACTCGTTCCACGGGCTTCGCAGAATTTCTTGAGCAGGAGCATGCTTCTGGAAAGGTCGAAGCTGATTTGTATCAGTCTTTGAACGCCGCGTGGAGTGGCAGTCCGAAGCCTAGGCGTGCGGCGCCTTCCGGCCGCCTCGGCAGCGCGGAAAAGTCGTACGCTGCCGGCCGATATGGGGAATGCGCATCGACTCTCAAGGAGAATTTCCCCCGCCGGACTGAGAGTGAATTGCTGCTGCTTTCGGCGTGCGCCTATTATTCCGGCGATTACGCGCTTGCTTCGAGCGCGAGCGAAGCCCCGGCTGACCGGTCCCCTCATCCGGGGCAACTCTTTTGGTCCATCAAAGCAAACCAGGCCTTAGCACTTCAATCCCTGGGACACTTCGAGCAGATAGCGCCGAATTCCGCCCCAAGCCATGTCCTGCTCGGAGATATGTACCGGCAAAGGCAACGCTACGACGATGCCCAAACCCAATACAAACAGGCGCTAGAGATCGCTCCCGCGGACCACGCAGCTCTGCTCGGGCTAGCCTACGCATATTTTGGCGATGCGAATATCGACGCTACCATCGCTACCGCGACCAGTGCTCTCGCTGCCAACCCAGGTGATCCCGAATTAAATGCGCTTATGGGGGAGGCCCTGATTGCGCACCACGATTTCGCGGGTGCGGAGCCATACCTGCAGAAGGGGCTGACAGCGAAACCGCAGATGCTACCCCACGTGCACGCTCTATTAGGCACCGTCTATACCGAGATGGGAAGAACCGAGGATGCGATCGCCCAGCTCCAGATGGGGGTTACGGCCGACCGGGATGGCAGCACCTACTACAAGCTGGCTCGCATGTATCGCAAGGCAGGCGACACCAGGAAAGCAGATGCGGCCATGCAACAAGTGAAGGCGCTGGAGCAGCAAAGGCGAAAGGGCGCCGTCACCGCGCTCCAGGATTCCAGTAGGCCCGTCGAGGATCTACCCAAGACAACACCCTGAAGCAGGAATAAAAAACTGTAAGAAAGTCGAAGTCATTCAATGAGAATCCGTGGCTCATGGCCCCTTGTTGTGTTTTTTTGCTCGTCCGCCTCATTGGCTCAGCCCAGGGCTGCGGTTCAATTCACGACCCTATCGAATGGAGTAGACGTCCGCGCTACAGATGTACATGAGCAAATCACCGCGCTGCGCGACGATCTGTTGCGCGTGCGCATCGTACGCAGCGGTGGATTTCCGGAAGACGCATCCTGGGCGGTTCTACCGGACGTGAGGACCAGTTCGGTGAAGGTAACGCCAGAGGTCTCCCCTGGCTCCGTGGGGTTTCGTACCAGCGTTCTTCGCGTGGTGGTCGACCGCAAAACACTGCGGATGACGATCCTCGATCATGCCGGCAACGTGTTGAATGAAGACGCAAAGCGTGCTGAGTTTGAGGGAGGAACATTCCGTGTATTTAAGACCATGCCGGTCGATGAGCATTACTTCGGCCTCGGCGACAAGACGGGCCCGCTCGATCGGCGCAATCAGGCGTTCAGCCTTTGGAACACCGACGCCTACCGTTTCCAGGAATCGACCGACCCGATTTACAAAGCGATTCCATTTTTTATGACCTTCCGGTCGGGACGCGCCCTGGGCGTGTTGCTGGACAATACCTGGCGCAGCAGCTTTGATTTCGGTAAAACGGAGCCGGACGTCTACTCTTTCGGCGCGGTCGATGGCCCCTTGAACTATTACGTCGTTTACGGTCCCTCCCCCAGGCAGGTCCTCGCATCGTATGCGTGGCTCACTGGTAAACCACCGCTCCCCCCGATGTGGATGCTTGGTTTCCAGCAATCCCGCTACACTTACTATCCGCAGTCGAGGGTAATGGAAGTTGCCAAGCGTCTCCGCGCTGACCGGATACCGGCCGATGCCATTTACCTGGACATTGACTTTCAGGACAAGAATTTTCCCTTCACCGTCGATTGCAAGAAGTTTCCAGATTTCTCAGGCATGTTGGCGCAGCTCAAAGCAGAAAACTTCCATGTGGTAACCATCACTGATCTTCATATCGCGGATGCGCCGCATCAGAAATATGAGCCCTACGATAGTGGCATTGCCGCCGATCAATTCGTCAAAAGTCCCAATGGTTCGGTCTACGTTGGTGAGGTATGGCCCGGCCCGAGTGTCTTTCCGGACTTTACGCGGCAGCAAACACGCGCATGGTTTGGCGCCTTGTACCGGGATTTCTACCTAGAGGGTGTTTCCGGTTTTTGGGACGACATGAACGAGCCTTCTGTTTTTCGCACGGTCTCGGGCACGATGCCTTTGGATGTTGTTCATCGAATCGACGAACCGGGTTTCTTGAAGCGCACCGCGACTCACGCGGAGATACACAACGTTTACGGAATGCAGAATGCGCGCGCGACCTTTGAGGGGCTGAGGAAGCTCAATCCCGATCTGCGGCCTATGGTGCTTACTCGCGCCTCCTTTGCGGGTGGCCAGAGGTATGGGGCGACGTGGACCGGTGACAATAGCAGCACCTGGAATCATCTGCGCATGACTACGCCCATGCTTAAAAATCTGGGCCTGAGTGGCTTCGGGCTGAGCGGCGCGGATGTTGGCGGCTTTGCGGGAACGGCGAGCGCCGAGCTGCTTACCAAATGGCTGGAGGTGGCGGCATTCCAACCCATCGACCGCGATCACACGGAGAAGGGTACCGGTGATCAGGAACCATGGATCGGAGGTCCAGAGCAGGAAGCGATCCGGCGGCGCTATATCGAGGAGCGGTATCGCTTGATGCCGTATCTCTACCAGCTCGCAGAGGAGAGTTCGCGAACTGGTCTCCCGATGTTGCGCCCGCTGTTTCTTGAATTTCCCGATGCGATGGCGGATGGTCACCCCATCGATGTCGATCCCGCCGCCGCAGCCGAATTTATGCTGGGCCCCGATCTTCTGATCGCCCCTTCTCCGTATCCGGAAGCGCCGGATGCTTACACCGTCGAATTTCCTTCGCATGATTGGTACAACTACTGGACCGGCGTGAAGGTTACACCACCTACGTCCGCCGCAGACAATTCGCTATTGGTCGTGAGCCCCCCGCCATTCTCCATCCAGGTGCAGCCCGAACCGGCTTCGCTCCCCGTCTTCGTCCGCGGCGGGTCGATCGTGCCCATGGAGCCGCTGGTGCAAAGCACGAGCGAGGTACCAGATGGTCCGCTGACCCTGCGGGTTTACGCAGGCAATGCGTGTGGCGGAGATCTATATCTGGATGACGGCAGGTCCTATGCCTTCGAGCGCGGTGACTCTTTGCGCATGCACTTCAGCTGCAAAGTCACTCCCGATGGCCTTGAACTATCGCTGGGCGCGCATCAGGGGTCATACGCAGCGTGGTGGAAGCAGATTCGCGTTGAGGTTTTTGGATGGGCGCCAAAGCAAAACAAAGTCCTGGTCACAGCCAACAGTGCAGGCCCCGGTTCCAGCGCACCGCTCGCGATCGAGACCCTTCCCCAGGGCGTCTTTGTCAATGTTCCTGACGACGGCAAAGGGATCGAATTAAGACTCCAATAACCCGGAGGCGGCGTTCATCAGGACCATTCCCGGAGGAAGGAATTGACTTCAGGGCTGGGAAGGAATTAGGTTTGATGCGGCGCGCAGGGCGCATCCAGTCCGCGGAAAGGGCAAAGCCCACCTCAATCACTACAGGCATTTAACTCATGAATCTTCTTTCAGCCTGCGATGCGGACACAGGCGATCCAATGAAAGGAGATTTCCATGACGAAGCAGCTTCCGTCTCGCCCCAATCTCGAGCAGCTCAAAAACCAAGCCAAAGCTATTCTCAAGGGACATCACGCAGCAGTTCCTGAGGTTCTAGCGCGTATCCGTCAACAGCATCCGCGTTGGCAGAACTCTTCCGATGCCAGTCTCGCCAGCGCCCGGTTTACGCTGGCCGATGCGCAGCTGGTTATAGCCAACGAATACGGATTTGAAACCTGGTCTGCGCTGAAGGCGCACTTGCTTTCGGGGCAGACGAGCCCATCGACTGAGGCCACGGTACGATCTTTACAGGATGCGGCCGGCCGAGGCGATCTCGCGCGGCTCAACACCCTGCTCGCCGCCGATCCGGGACTGATCAATGAAACGGGGGGACCAGGCGTGAGAACTGCTCTGCATCACGCGGTTTTTGGAAAAAGCGAAGCGGGGGTGAGATTTCTTCTCGAGCGCGGGGCCGATCCGAACATTCGCTGCGAGGGCGACAACGCCTATCCATTGCATTTTGCCGCGGAGAAAGGAAACTTCCCTCTCGTCCGCCTCCTGATCGAACATGGCGCCGATCCAATCGGCGAAGGCGATTATCACGAACTTGGAGTCATCGGCTGGGCAACAGCGTGGGAATACGTGCACGCGGATCCGAAGATGGTGGATTATCTACTGGCCCATGGGGCCAGGCACAACATCTTCTCCGCAGTGGCAACAGGAGATGCAGAGGCTATCCGGCACCTTGTTTCCCTGTTACCTGTCGAACTCGAGAGGCGCATGGATATGGCCAACCGGCGCCGTAGGCCTTTGCACCTTGCCGTAATCAAGAAGCAACCGCAATCTCTGGTCATGCTCCTGAACTTGGGCGCAAATATTGAGTCACTCGATGAAGCCGGCTTTACCGCGCTCGATCAAGCCGCGCTCAACGGAGAAACCAAAATGGCGGAGGCCCTGCTCGATCGGGGCGCGAAAATCCGTTTGCCCGCTGCCGTTGCATTGGGAAGAACGCAGGATATCGAAAGACTGCTGCGCAGAGATCCGGATACCGTCAAGCCGGGCGGACGCTGGGGCAATCTCATTTTGCGGGCAAGCGAGCGAGCCCCGGGCACGGTGATAGAAACACTCATACAAGCCGGCGCCTCCGTGGATGTCCGGGACGATCCGAAAACCTCCGTAGATTCCACCTTCGGATATACACCGCTCCACGCAGCCGCATTTTCTGGGAACCTCAGTGCTGCTTCGGTTCTTCTGAAGCACGGCGCGAATGTGCGTGCGCGCGAGGAAAAATATCACGGAACTCCCGCCGGATGGGCCAACTATGCAGGGCACACCGAAGTTCAGGACTTGATTCTCCGCGAGCGGGTGGACATCATGGAGGCTGTCGAAAACGGATTGACGCAGCGAGTCCAGACGATCCTTCAGGAAGACCACGAAGCACTCCATCGCTCCTTCCAGGATTATCCCCTCTACCCACTTTATGCGGAAGGTTGGCATACCCCACTGGCGTTTGCGGTAACGCGAGATATACCAAATATGGTGCGATTCCTGCTGAACTGCGGAGCCGATGCAAGGATTCGCTCGCCGCAAGGCCGGACGCTCTATGAGATAGCGAAGGAGAAAGGTTACGAGGAGTTGCGGAAATGCTTAAGGCAGAGGCTCCATAGCAACGCGACCGCAGGTCTCTCCACTCCGCTTGCGCTCCGGTCGAGATGACAATTCTGTTTGAGCATCGTATTCCGCGTTCCCAGTAGTGGTCTGCGGACCTGCAGATCCCTCGGCTTCCCCGAATTTCCTGTCGAGAGTCGCGGCTTCGGTCAACTGCATGTGGTTCTCTTTAAGGAGAACCACATAAGTGGCGGGTGCGAGAGCTGTGAAGTAGGAAATTCGGGTACGCTCGGAGCTTGTGACTTTTTTTGATTTGGCCTGTAGTTTGTGGCTGGAAAGCTGGGAAGAGCATCTGCCAACAAGCATCGCCGGGGTCCTTCGACTGCGCGCCATAAGCCGTCCGTTATGCGATAGATCCGCGCGGCGCTTCGCTCAGAGCTTGTGACTTTTTTGATTTGGCCTGTAGTTTGTGGTTGGAAAGCTGGGAAGAGCATCTGCTAACAAGCATCGCCGGGGTCCTTCGACTGCGCGCCATAAGCCGTCCGCTATGCGATAGATCCGCGCGGCGCTTCGCTCAGGATGACGGCTTTGTGGGGGGTGAAAAGCATCCGGTTAGTTACACAGAAAACACGAAAACACCCCCGTTTTCCTCAACCAATCTGTCATGTCCGAAGGTTCAGTCGTGCCTGTGGGTGTGACCTAGCAGAATCCCACGACAACAACCGGTGACTCCGTCCGCTGCTCTATCGCGGTTGATTGGTTGAGGAGAAAATGGGTGCCGCGCCTATGGCGCTCCCACGGCACGCCGGAGCAGGCGGGATCATGATGAGGACGTCAACCCAGCCCTTCCGGGCTGGGCTACGTTTAGCGGTCGGCACTCCGGGCCTCAGAGCCGAGCCGCCGGGTAAGCAATCAACCCCGTGTTAGACTTCGCGCATGAATTTTCGCTTGCTTCTGCCATTGTTCATGGCTTGCACAACCGGACTTGCCCAATCGGCGCCCCGCGCCCGGGCGCTCGGTGTACCGTTCGACGGCACGCCTGGTCCGCTGGATGCAATCACGGACGTCAAGGGAGTGGAAGTAGGCGATACGACCTTGATCCGCGGCGAGGGCAAGCTGGTAGTCGGCCAGGGTCCTGTCCGCACTGGCGTGACCGTGATCTTTCCTCGTGGCCGCGCCGATGCCGATCCCGTTTACGCCGGATGGTTCTCACAAAACGGAAACGGCGAAATGACCGGCACCACCTGGGTGGAAGAGTCTGGGTTTCTAGAGGGCCCGCTGGCGATTACCAATACCCACTCGGTTGGCCTGGTGCGCGACTCCATCATTGCCTGGTCTGTGAAGAGTGGGAGGCTGGCACAGCAGCCATGGTCGCTGCCGGTGGTTGCCGAAACCTGGGACGGCTATCTGAATGACATCAACGGTTTCCATGTCCAGCAATCGGATGTTTTCTCGGCACTCGACACGGCGAAATCCGGCCCCGTTCCTGAGGGCAACGTCGGTGGGGGCACCGGCATGGTGTGCTATGGGTTCAAGGGCGGAGACGGAACCGCCTCTCGTGTGCTCTCTGCCGACGCCGGTGGTTATACCGTCGGCGTGCTGGTGCAATGCAACTGCGGCCGGCGTCCTCAACTTACCATCGCCGGCGTGCCTATCGGTAAGCTGATACCCGCCACCCCCAGCAAGGCAATGCTGGAACCGGAGGTGAGGGGCGATGTTGGGTCGATCATTATTGTTGTCGCCACCGACGCGCCGCTCTTACCTACGCAATTGAAGCGGCTCGCCCGCCGGGCAACGATGGGGCTTGCCCGCACCGGGTCCAGTTCCGGAAATTCTTCCGGCGACATTTTCATCGCCTTCTCTACCGCCAACCGTGGCGCCGGCAAAGAACCCGGTCCCAACTCTGTGCTTACGGTTTCAAACGAACGCATCAGCCCCTTGTTTCAAGCCACCGTAGAAGCTACAGAAGAAGCGATCGTCAACGCCATGGTGGGCGCGGAAACCATGACCGGAATTGACGGCCATACCGTCGATGCGCTCCCGCATGGCAAGCTCACAGACCTCATGAAGCAATCACCCCAGGCCGGGCTCAAGTAGTCATGAAGCGAGCAGCGTTCGGCGTCCAGATGCATTCCGGTTGGGGAGTGCTGGTTGCCGTCTCCGGAGACGCGAACTCGGTGGAAATATTGGACCGGAGGCGCATCGTCACCGCGGACCCCGCAATGCCCGGAGCCATACAGCCGTATCACTTCGCAGCTGGCCTTGCACTGCCGGAGCAGGAGAAGCACCTGGCGCACTGCGCGGAGGTCTCGTCTCGGCTGGCTGCAAAGGCAATGGCTGAGGTGATCAAGGAATTAGACGGACGCCGTTATCGCATCGTGGGTGCCGCTGTCCTGTTGGCCTCAGGCCGCTCGCTGCCGCCTCTGGCAAAGATTCTCGCGGCGCATCCTCTGATTCATACGGCGGAAGGTGAATTCTTCCGCGCCGCCGCCAGCAAAGCTTGCGCAGATCTGCAGATCCCGGTCACGGCAATCCGAGTGCGGGAACTTGATGAGCAAGCGAGTGCAGCGTTTGGGAATGCGGCCAGCAAGGTGCAAGACAGGGTCGCAAAACTTGGAAGTTCCATCGGCCCACCCTGGACCAAGGACCACAAAACAGCAGCGCTTGCCGCCCTGCTGGTTCTTGCCCGCAAGCGATAACGGATGGTTGGACAAAGCCGCTGGAAACGCCGTACAGTCTGCGTGTGATGAGCCTCACCAGTCGTCTTCCTCTCATTGCTCATGCCCGATCCCACGGGGCCCGCACAGCTGTCATTGACGCGCAGGGGAGATTCACCTACAACGATCTGCTGGATGCCTCTTCACGGGTGGCAGCGGCGCTGCTGGCCGGCCGGGATGACTTGCAGCAAGCGCGAGTGGGCTTTTTGCTTACGCCGGGTTTTCCGTGGGTGGCGACGCAGTGGGGCATTTGGCGGGCGGGGGGCGTTGCCGTCCCGCTCCCGCTCAACTCCACGCGCCCTGAGCTGGAATACCTGATCGGCGATGCGCAGACGTCGACATTGGTATTCGATGCTCCAGCGGCTCACCTTATGCAGCCAATTGCCGCCAACTGCGGCGTGCGCGCGTATCGCTATGATCAGCTTGCGCTTTCCCGCGTGGCTGACCTGCCGGACATCTCGAGCGATCGGCGAGCCATGATTCTGTACACCAGCGGCACCACCAGCCGGCCTAAGGGCGTGGTCACCACCCACGCCAATATTTCTGCGCAAACCAGGTGCCTGGTGGAAGCATGGGAATGGTCGGCGAACGATCGCATCTTGCTGTGCCTGCCGCTGCACCACGTACATGGAATCATCAACGTTGTGTGTTGTGCTCTGTGGTCGGGGGCCGCCTGCGAGATGCTGCCCCGCTTCGATGCAAATGTCGTGTGGGACCGGATCGCCGGCGGTGGAATCACTCTGTTTATGGCCGTGCCGACGATCTACACCAGGTTGATCGCGGCCTGGGAAGCCGCTTCGCCCGAACTGCGTGCGAAGCTAAGCCAGGCGTGCTCCAGCTTGCGTTTGATGGTGTCTGGTTCGGCCGCGCTACCGGTGAGCACGCTACAACGGTGGAAACAAATCAGCGGCCACACGCTGCTGGAGCGCTACGGTATGACGGAGATTGGCATGGCTCTGTCGAACCCACTGCGTGGGGAACGTGTGCCGGGAAGCGTAGGAACGCCGCTACCCGGTGTCGAGGTTCGGCTTGCCGCAGAGCATGGCGATCCAGTTGTCCCGGGAAGCCCTGGGGGAATCGAAGTCCGCGGTCCAGCAGTGTTCGCGGAGTACTGGGCCAGGCCCGATGCGACGCGCGACGCCTTCCGCGATGGTTGGTTTATCACCGGCGATACCGCGGTGGTCGAGAACGGCATCTATCGCATCCTCGGTCGAACCAACATCGACATACTCAAAACCGGCGGCCACAAAGTATCCGCTCTGGAGATTGAGGAGGTACTGCGCCAGCATCCCGCTGTGGCGGAGTGCGCCGTGGTTGGCGTCGTGGATGCAGAGTGGGGAGAGCGTATCGCGGTGGCGGTGGTGTTGAAAGACGGGGGTGCGCTCGATCTGCAATCTCTTCGCACCTGGGCCAGGGACTTCCTGGCTGCTTACAAGCTGCCCTCGCGCCTTCGAGTGCTCGAGGCCCTTCCGCGGAATGCAATGGGAAAGGTCATGAAGCCCGCCCTGGCATCACTCTTTCAAGTCACCGGCGATGCGGCCGCTAAGCCCTGAGTTATGATTGGTTCGCAAGTCACAGGAAAATTGACCGAGCGTGCGATAAAACATTTGGCGTGAGCCGTATGGTGCAGAGACTGGGCCTTGGCCTTATCGCTGCCGGATGCAACACTCACCCTGGGTCGCAGTGTCACTTCGACGAACTGACCGCTGCCGTCCGCTGATTCCTCCATCACACCGACTGCTTCGTCCACATAGGCTTCGACCACGACCCCAGCATCCGCACAAAGATGCAGGTACCAAAGCTGATGGCAGGCGGAGAGGGACGCAATGAGAAGATCCTCCGGGTTCCAGCGAGCCCGGTCACCTCGAAAGGCTGGATCCGAGGAGCCGGCGATGGTCGGTTTTTGATTTGCGGAGATGTCGTAGGAACGATCGTAGTTCCGGTATCCCGCTGTTCCTGCGCCCGTATTCCCAGTCCAGGTAATGGTGGCTGTGTAAGAGTGTCGTCGCGCCATGGCCGATTCTAAATCGAGGCGGCCGTTTGCCCTCGTTTGAGGGAGCTACCCCTTGGCGAGGAATTTCTTTAACGGTTCCCAATAATGGGCATGCCAGCCCCACTCTAAGTGATCGAAATCGCCTTCCGGGAAACCTTTGTGATCCAGAGCCACGGTGGTTCCCGAGGTGTGGGGTTTCAGTTCAAACTCAACGATCGAGTAGACGCCAGGACTCCAATGTGTGGGCCGCCAGCCTTGCACGATCCGCTGGTTGGAGACCAGCTCGAGATTTCGTCCGACAATCTGCCCCCCGAAGAGAGAAAACGCCCCTCCCGGTTTGGGGTCGATCTCCGCCGGCGCACCGGTGAATGCCGCGAACTGCTTTGCATCCAATAGCACCGAATAAATCCGTTGCGGATCAGATTTCAGATCTATGTCCTCGTGCAGCGCTGTCCGGTTCCGATTCGCCGCGCTTCCCGCTTTTTCTGCCATCTCTTGCCCAATTGCACTGGGGGCCGAAGCCAGACTGCAAAGAGCCAGCGCAATACTGGTGGCTACCTGCCGCCTCGTCGGTGTGTGCGGCCAGGTAGCAGGCTTCGTTCGTTCTTCCATCGCGTCCTCCTGATGATCGGTGCGTCAATGCATGGAATCACGCGACTAAGTTATGTTCAAGATCATATTTTGCTGGACGAAAGAAGATTGCCGCGCAATACTTCGGCTCACACAGAGTGGAGGCTTTATGCCCTATCCCAGCGGTCATCGCGACCAAATCAAAGCAAAGATTATTCAGAGCGCACGCAGGTTGTTCAACCGGCATGGCTTTGACCGCGTCTCGCTGGATCAGATCATGTCTGGTGCAGGCCTCACGCGTGGCGGCTTCTATAACTACTTTGAGAGCAAGAGTGATCTATATGCCGAGGTCCTGGGTTGTTTCTTTACCGACCCGCAATGGAAGAGTTGTTGGGAAGGCGTGGAAGTAGATCTTTCTTCGAAGGATGTAGGGCCCCAGGTGGTGCGCGCCTATCTCTCTCGCCAGCACTTTGAGAACGTAGAGAATTCCTGCCCCATGGTTGCGTTGCCGACAGACGTGATGCGCAGCGGCGAAAGTGCCAAGCAGGCGTTCGAGACGGTGTTCAGCGCGATGGTCAGCGTGCTGGAACGCAGCCTGAAGCAGAGTCGCCGCGCTCGGTGCGCCAGGGCCCAGGCCATTGCTGCGTTGTGCGTAGGTGGCATGGTGGTGGCGCGGGCATTGGAGAATCGTACCCACGCCGATGGATTGCGCGACGCTTGCATGTCCGTCGCGCTCGAGCTTGGTGGTTGGGATATCCGCGTCTAATTCCGAAAGACCTACCTCTTAATTGTCGCGCCAAAGCATAGCGGAAATCCTGCCCTCATCCTGGAAGGTTCGCAGCAGGTCGTCAAGACTGGTGATCACGACGTTGTTGACCACCAGCTCGTAGACCAACGGTCTTCCTCCTCTGGTGGTGATATATCCCCCGAATGCCTGCCCTTTGAGCAGCAGGCCCGCGCTATTTCCCTGGACATAGGTACCTGTCTTCGCGGTCACCTTTCCGGTGGCGCCGGCAAGCGTCGGGTCGGATTTGAAGTCGGTGACGAACCCTAATGACCCGTCCACGCCCAATTTAGGCAGATCGTCGAAGAAGGTGGGGAATGAGGATTTACCTTTCAGGTCAATGAGCATCCTGGTGACTGACCGATTGGTCGCTGTGGTTGGGCCTCCCCCGCTCCCGTCGACAAAATGAATTTCGTCCACCGATATGCCATAGTTCGTGGCCAGGTTTTTCTGCTCAACCTTGAGGGCATCGTGCATGTTGTCGACTCCCTGGGTAAGCCCGAATAAGACCAGACTGGTATCCGCGCCGATGTTGTAACTCACCTTCAGGATCAGCTTCGCAGTCTCGCCGTATGGCAAGCCTTTGAGTTCAGCCAGTTTTGCGTTGGGTGTGTACGACCCTTTGGCGGGAAGCAACTGCACCGGGTTCTCGGCAACGGATGGTGCGTGAACCGTCACGCCTGCAGCCTTGAGTGCTTCAATAAAAACCGTGCGCACATAGTTCGATGGTTGAGTGATGCGGAACGCCTGGACCAGGGGGTACTTATTGGTGAGCGGAGGAACGAAATCGATGGGGAGCTGTCCCTCAATGGCCGCTGTGCAGCCGGTCTTGCCGATGCACTGCGGTGCTACCGGGTTTAAAGTAATTTTCTCCTGTGAATGGGCGGCGCTGGTGGACAACTTGTTATCGACGCCAAGTGCGGAGGAGACTGGCCGTGACAGCACAGAGGCAGGCTTGCCGGGTGAGGTTGGACGAATGCTCAGGTCCACCAGGTCACCATTCACGAAAATAGGCCTGACATCGAACTGGCCTCTGAAGTTGAAGGGTTGAAAGAGGCGGTCGTCGATGACCACGTTGCCGGTAACCTCCTTTACTCCCGACTTTGCCACTTGAAGTGCTAAGTCGATGTATCCGGCTAGCGGATTAGGGCTGGTAAGCGTCGCATTGCCCAGGCTATCGGCCTCGTTATGATCAAAATCGGTCACTGCGACGGTGCCATCTGGGTTGGTTCGTCCGCCCATGGTAAGGTCACCCGATGCGACGAGCACCAGATCGCCATGCAACACGCCCGAGCCATTCAATTCCCCGTGGCGATAGACGGGTGTGTTGTATCTGTGGGCAGGCCCTACCTGGTTCAGCAACTCTCCCACAGAAAAAATCTTGCGTACTGAGCCGATGAAGAAATTGCACTGTGGTTCCAGGTCCATCAACTCTTTGCCTGTTCCAAGATCCACTATGCGCAGGCCCCAAACCGCGTTCTTATACGCAGGCTTATTGAATATTGCCTTGATGTCAGCCGGGACCTTGGCGGAGTTGTCGTTGCAATTGCTGTCGGCTCGGGCCACGCCGAAAGCGCAAGCGACAAAGCAGAATACCAAGATTTGAATGTTGCGCATCGTTGATGAGAGTCCTTCTCGTTCTGTCATAAGGCCTCTACTATAACTCTCGGGTGAGTGGCTAAGGACAATAAGTCCCCTGATGCCACGGTGCAGAGTGAACCCCGGGTGGGCGTATCGAAATTGAGAGTGCCAGGACAGGGTTAGCGGAATCCCACATCTCGCAAATAGTTGCAGAGCGGGAAGGTCTCAGTAGTAATTCGTTCAGCTCATATCCTCGATCATGCCCTCGCCGCTGATCGCGGACCCCGGGAACACCCGCAGGCGCGTGACCTGCAAGGTGAGCAGGCCAAGGAACTGGGCCACCTGCAGAACGTAGCGTCGCCACAACCGCCGTGGCTCGGTGCAGAGACGGAAGAACCACTCACCCCCGGCCGAGCGTATCCACGGCGGTGCCTGACGAACGGAGCCGGCGTGGAAGTCGAACGCGGCGCCCACGGCGAGCACCAGCGGAGCGTCCAGGCGGCTGCGGTTGGCAGCTACCCATAGCTCTTGTTTCGGCGTGCCCAGGCCGATCCAGACGACGTCTGCCTGGCTGTCGTTGATCAGGCGAATATCCTCCGCGAGTTCGCTCTCAGAGAGTGGGCGGAAAGGCGGCGAACAGGTACCGACGATAGAAAGGCCAGGGAACTGTTCCTGCAAGCGGGAGGCGAGAGTTGTACCCACCTCGGGAGCTCCGCCATAGAAAAAGTGCCGGTATCCGCGGCCCGAAGAACGCCGGCACAGTTCCAGCATCACATCTGGACCGTAGACGCGCTCCGCGTAGTCAACACCGAACCAACGGCATAGCCTCACCAGCATCATGCCGTCGGTTGCGGTGAGATCGGCAGTGTTCAAAGCAATCTGTAGTTGCTTATTGTGCTGGCATGCAGCCAGCATATCCGAGCCGGGAAAGCAGACGACGCGAGGAAGACGCTCGGCAATCCACCGTTCCATGAGGTCGACGGCAGCCGTGAATCGCATCGGATGCAGCCGGACTCCGAGGATATTGACGAACCGCATGGTTCGATGGCTGCTCCCGGGTGCTGCTCCTTGCGCGCCAATGCCAGTCAAGCCGCTCACCTCCAGAGATTGGCCGGAGGATGATAGAGCCCTACGGGTACCGGGACGCCGGAAAGGCCAGAGCCGAAGTGGAGATCATCGCTTGCCTGGCGTAAAAACGCGGTGACCGCATGGTCGAACGCATCCAGGAAGATTTCGTCCCCGGCACGGGGCGTCACGAAGCGATCGCTGTCGGCAAGATAACGTTGCAGCAACTCGGCAAGTCCCACTTCGGGTGTGAGGCGGCCAATGATATAGCGATCCGCTCCGGCAAGGCCGATAAACGCAGCCTCGCGAAAAAGATAAACATCGCCCAGCAGATCAACCACCACGGAGATCTGAGGATAGCCTCGTCCCAGCATGTCCGTGTGGGCCACGCGCCGAACCGGTGCTGTTTCAACGCCCTCCACCAACCCTCGCATGCCGTAACCCAGATCCACTTCGAACTCCTTCATGCCTTCGGCAACGAAGAAGGTCTGCAGGTCTACCAGCTCATCGCGCAACCGTTCCCGTTCGTCCCCCCTGATAGCAGCCTGGCCAGACGCGGCATAATTTTCGCGCAACGTCAGGAAATTAATTCCCCTCCGGTCAGGCGACTGGTCGGCGATTGAAACCAACGCCTCTGCGATCTTCCGCAGGTGAGTCACTTGTCCGCTCTGCACCACATGATTAAAGCCGATGCGGAGCCTCTCACCGCGTTCCGACTTCGCGCGCACAAGATCCTTGGCGTTGGCCATCACTCGTGTGGCTACGCCGGCACGTGAGGTGGTAAGCTGCGCAGTTTCGTCGTCTGCTCCATACATGGAGATCCGCACCGTATCGAGATGCCACAGGCCTTCGTTCCTGGCCAGGAAGGGTGATGTCAGCATCATGGCGTTGGTATAGAGTTGCATGCGATGGCCGAAGCCGGCGGCATAGCGGATCACATCGGCGAGACCAGGATTGGTTAGCGGCTCCAGACCTCCGGATAAATAGAACCTGCGGGGCAGGTCCCGCGGCGCTTCAGCGAATAGCTGCCCGAATAACTCATTCCCTGGAATGATGTCTTCCAGCTTGTACTGTTCTCCCCGTGCGCGTGCACAGAAACTGCAGGAAAGCCTGCAGGAGACACCGGGATAAATCCCTACTGTAAAAGGATAACGATAGGAGCCATCGAGGAAGGCCTTGATCGCGCCGGACTCGATGATTGGCTGGATGGTACTGCGTCGATAGGGAGCATCCCCGCTGGATTTGGCGAGGTACCTGGCTGTCTCACGGTTGCGGTTGAACGCCGCCACCAGGGTGATTGCCTCATCGTAATTACACCGGCAAACCTCGGCGACATCGCGCAAACGGCTAAACGGGCGCACAGTCAGCATGCGCAGAGCGGCTGCCGCTCTGTTGGTCCACACCTCGCGCTCGTAAATACCGTTCCTGCTCAAAAGGTATGCGTTAGAAACCAGGTCACGGCCAATACGTTCCGCCAGTACCCGGACCGGACCGGAAACATCGGGTTGGTTGTTGATGCGATACGTATCTCGAAGTGATGTGCTGATTGAGATGAGCCCGGAATTGGAACTCGCGAACGTACTCACAATCCACCCCGCAGCGAGGGAAGGTTGGGATGGGCAAAGCGGCGATGTTCCGCCAGGGCCGGTCGAGTTCGCATAGCGTTCACCTGACGAAGAACTGTCATGGCGATTTCCTTCCGAATTGCAGGATTAAGCGCAACATTTATAGGTCTCCCGCTTCTGACAGGCGTGAGTGGCCGGCCTTACCAGCACAAGTTCCAGGGGGAAATCGGAGCATTTCCAGGAGCACTAAGGGCAGAATCCAAAGCGTGTTACGCGCAAAAAAGAATCGGCAATTGCTTCTAATCTCTGTAGAGAAGTAACAAAGGCCGATCCGCATGTCCAATGAACCTTAGTAATCATCCGGGCTTTGCGCGGGATGTTGGTGGCGTACACGAGAGATTGGCTGAGTTCGCAACCCGTTTATTATCTTTTCCCTAAGCCAAGGGCGGGTAAGCACCGGAGCCATCGGACCAGCCCAATAGGTAATCGTCATTGGGACCGCGCAGTTAGCTCCTGAGTAAAGCTATCGTTTTACGAGCAACCTGGATGAGCAATGGGTGCGTGAAAGCATTACGGGCCGAAAGTAGAAGGCGTCATTCTGTTGGGTCATCTGGTTTCAGAGCAAGGGGCATGATCTAGCGGGTCGACCGTTTAAGGTCCCTTATCCCCGCGATCCCGATTGAGTTCATTCCCACCAAGGAGCCTTTCTCTACCCCCGCCCATCCCAAGATTTGAGTTGCGCGCAGATTTAATGGATGAGCAGAGTGCCACCAGGCCGCCTTTTGCATCCCAACCATTTGCTCCGGGGAATCCCCTTTGCGTCTGGAAGAGATCTGGCATGATCAACGATCTGTGGTACAAGAACGCCGTCATTTATTGCTTGTCGATCGCAACCTACCTCGATTCCGATGGCGATGGCATTGGTGATTTTCGAGGCCTCATGAGTCGATTGGATTACCTGCAGGGACTGGGTGTGACCGCCATATGGCTGATGCCCTTTCAACCCTCCCCTGGACGGGACGACGGCTATGACGTCGCAGATTATTACGGGATAAATCCTTGCTATGGCACCTCGGGCGACTTCGTCGAGTTCACCCGGGGCTGCAGGCAGCGCGGACTGCGGGTGTTGATCGACCTGGTGGTGAACCATACTTCGGATCAGCATCCCTGGTTTCAGGAAGCTCGCCGCGACCCAAAATCAAAATACCGTGACTGGTACGTGTGGTCTAAGAAAAAGCCGAAAACCGCTGCCTCCGGGGTCGTATTTCCAGGAGTGCAGAAGACCACCTGGAGCTATGATGAGGTCGCAAAGGCCTATTACTTCCATCGCTTCTATGATTTTCAACCGGATCTCAACACCGCCAATCCTGAAGTGCAAGCGGAGATCCTCAAGATCATGGGCTTCTGGTTACAGCTTGGCGTTTCGGGCTTTCGCATGGACGCGGTTCCATTTGTCATTTCTTCGAAAGGCGCCAAGGTCACCAAACCGCAGGAAGATTATGAGATGCTGCGCACCTTTAGCCAGTTTCTAAGCTGGCGAGAAGGTGACGCTATCATTCTGGCGGAAGCCAACGTATTACCGGATACGGACATGAACTATTTTGGGCGCGCCGGCGAACGAGTCCAGATGATGTTCAACTTCGATGTAAATCAACATCTGTTTCTGGCCATGGCCACTTCGGATAACCGGCCGCTCAAGCTGGCCATGCAATCCACGAAGCGGCGGCCTGCGACAGCGCAATGGGGACTGTTTCTCCGTAACCACGACGAGCTCGACCTGGGGCGCCTCGAAGAAAAGGAGCGTAAGGCTGTGTTTGAGGCGTTTGGTCCGGAGCCCGACATGCAACTGTACAGTCGGGGAATTCGACGCCGTCTGGCGCCTATGCTTGAGGGAGACCGCAGACGTCTGGAACTCGCCTACAGTCTGATGATGACTTTGCCCGGCACCCCCGTTATTCGCTACGGAGACGAGATTGCCATGGGCGACAATCTAAGATTGCCGGAGCGCAACTGTGCCCGCACGCCGATGCAGTGGTCTACGGAACCGAATGCTGGGTTCACAAAAAATGATAAGCCGATCATGCCAGTGATCAGCAGCGGTCCTTACGGTTTCGAGCACGTCAACGTGGCGGAGCAACGCCGTGATCCGAACTCATTGCTGAACTGGATGGAGCGCATCATCCGCATGCGTAAGGAGGTGCCCGAGATTGGCTGGGGCGATTTCACCTTCATCTCGACACGGGCCAAAGAAGTGCTGATCATGCGCTACGAATGGCGCAATAACTCGGTAATCTGCGTTCATAACTTAAGCTCTTTGCCCCGCGAGGTGGAATTTGCCGTAAGCAACAGCCAGGGAGAAGCCTGCACGTTAGTAAACCTTCTTTCTGACGACCACAGCCAACCACTCGATGGCGATAAACATCGCATACTGTTGGAGCCCTACGGCTACCGTTGGTATCGCGTGTGCGGCTTGGATTACCTGCTCAGGCGCAGCCCCGTTTGAAAAATTTCCCAATCGAGCAATCTACTTACCGCGCTCCCAAAAAGCTGCATCTAAGCAACCAATAGGGGCTTGGTTCGAGTTATAAGGCCTCTTCACGAAAGTCGAGAATCCTAATGAAAAGTATGATCGCTGCTTCGTTGGTTGGTATCAGTCTTGCCTGTGTCCCTGGGGCCAAAGCGGCTGACGTTTCGAAACTGGATGCACGCGTAGAAGCTGCACACACTGTTCTGCACGAGTTAATGGCTACTCCAGATAAGGGGATTCCCCTGGATATCGCCGCGAAAGCTCACTGTGTCGCAGTTGTACCGGGCTTCAAGAAGGGAGCATTCCTGGTGGGTGGGCAGTATGGGCAGGGTGTGGCTACATGCCGTACCGGCAGTGGGTGGAGCGCGCCTGTCTTCATCCAATTAACCGGAGCCAGCTTCGGACTACAGGCCGGCGGCCAATCCACTGACTTGGTGCTTGTGGGGGTCAACGCTCGAAGTTTGGACGATTTGCTCAAGGACAAGGTGAAGCTAGGCGGTGACATCGCTGCGTCGGCCGGGCCCGTGGGCCGGGACTCGCAGGCCTCAACGACGGAGCTTGCAAATGCCGAATTCCTTACCTACTCCCGCAGTAAAGGTCTGTTCGCAGGTGTAGACCTCACCGGTGATGAAGTACACCAAAACTCAGAAGATACGCGCGCCTATTACGGGAAAGATATTCCGTACCGGACCATTCTGAGCGGCGAGGTTCCTACTCCGGCTGGGGCACGCCATTTCGAGGCAACCGTCAACGAGATGTTTCGCAGAGGCAGGGCTGACAAAGCCTCGCGATAAAGGCGAGCCAGCGTTCACAACAATAGTGTGCTCGTCTGGATCATCAAAGGGGGAGCTAATTTCGCTCCCCTAAACTTTGCGTGCACCGTCTGAAACTGCCTCTTTGACGTGAGTGGGGGGGGGGGCTCTCCAGAGACTTTTTCCGCAGTCTCCAGTCAAGCTTCCCTCGAAAAATTAGGCTATCCAAGCTCGGGCTCATTCGCGACCAGCGAATCCTTCAGCCAGGGCTCAAACTGGGAACTTTAGGCGTACCCAAGGCCAAGCCGACCTGCAGGATCATTTGAGCCAATGTAGTACAGATCAGATTCTGTTCGCCTCCACTGATTTCGACGCCGGCTTTCACCGGGTCTTCCGTGTAGTTCCACAACCCAATGATGATTTTCGCCTTTGCATTCTGCGCACGCAGTCTTCGATAGAGACCCCGCGCATGCGAGATGGCATATGGGGGCAATGCGGAAAGACACACGACTTCCGGGTTAGCCCTGGCAACTTCTGCCAACATTCCCTCCACACTTCCAATTGGGGTCGCTGTAGCGGTATATCCCGCCTTTTCCAACAGTTGGGCCAAGCATGATTCCGACAATCTCATCGGCGTCGTCACGGACGGGAAGGCACAAAATCCTTTGACCCGCGATCCCTTCGAGCACAGTATCTGGCAGTTTCGATTCGTCTTTCCTCAGACTCAACTCTTCCACCAGGTCCTTGGTGGTTTGAGTAATAAAAGTGATGGTCGTGTCGTCGAGTTCATTCCGATGCCGATCCTGCTCCGCCAGATGCAGTGCGGGAATTAACACCGTGTCATACAGATCCTCAAGCGAGGCTCCCTTCAAATGTGTCTCCAGTACCTGGCTGGCTTCTCGCTGGTCGTTGGCCAGCAAACGCTGGTAGTAGTGCGCTTCCGGCGGCAGAACCGGCTGGTCGCCGAGAAGGACGGTCAGAAATTGCAGATTGGGCACATGCGCGCCCACAACTACCAGGCACACGGTCAGGGGCACAGACAGGATCAAGCCGATCGGTCCCCAGATCAAAGCCCAGAAGATGGCCGCTACGAGAATTGCAAGGGAGGACAGGCCAGTATGCTTACCGTAAACGTGGGGCTCGAGCAGATTTGCGGTCATGATCTCCATACAAAAGAAAATCGCCAAAATCAGTACTGTCTTGGTCCAGCCGTTGTAAACCGCCATGGACAATGCCGTGGGCAGCAGAGCGCCGATCGGAGCGCCGATATAGGGAATGAACCGCAGAAGTCCGGCCAGTGCTCCAAACAACAAAGCGTGGGGCAGATTCAGGAGATGCAGAACGACAAAGACAATCGAGCCGAAGGTAGTGTTCACCAGCCACTGCAGGGTAAGATAGCGGCTCACGCGACGGCTGGCGTCGTCCAACGCCTGAGTCATGATGTAAAGATGTCCGTGCCCGGTGAGTTGGATGAGGCGGTTGCGCAGGTCTTCCCGTTTCAGAAGCATGAAAAAGGTGAAGACTGCCACTAAAACGGCAGAAACCACCAGCCCAAGCAAGCCGCTGATTGCATCAAGTCTGCCTTGACTGCCTCCAACCTCCCGCACCGAGATCGGATGGGCCGGAGAGGACCCTAGTTTCTTGTCGCCGATGAGTCCGTCGCCGGCAAACTCCGACCTCAAATCCTCAAGTTGCTTGCTTAGACTGTCCAGTTCGCGTTGCGCCCGAGTGAAGTTCGTTGTCTTCGTCCGATGTAAGGCCTGCAGCTTGTCATGAATGTTTGTCGTATACGCGGGTAGAGCGTCGGTGACTTCGACCAGCTGCACCAAAACGGTCCAACCCACAAATCCTAGAAACGCGCCTGCCACGAGAATCACGATCGGAATGGCGACGATCCTGGGTAGCCGGATCCGTTCTAAACCGGTCACCAGGGGTGCGAGCACGAAGGAAAGAAGCAAAGCCAGGGCAAGAGGCAGGATGACAGTCTTCGCCAGGTAGAGCGTCGTGATCACGACCACCGTCACAATAACGGCCAACAGCTGCGAAAGTTTGCGCGATGAGGCTACACCACTTATCCGGGTCATCGCTCCACGTGGATGCGGTTCTCGCCAAGCGTGTTGCCAGATCGGCAAATTGTTTCGCACGCGGGTGTAACGGGAGCCACCGGAAAAGTTCTTGAGGTCGCCCCATGCTCCGATGCGGCTTCTCGCATCTATTGGAACGAAGGCAGAATGTATCGCCTGAAGAGGAAGCACATGAGTGTAGAAAGCTTGCAAGAGCTGTTCCTGGATGAGCTGAAGGATCTCTATTCGGCGGAAAAGCAGATTACGAAAGCCCTACCCAAATTAGTGAAAGCCGCAACATCGCCTAAACTAAAGGACGCTTTCCAAAGCCACCTGGAAGAAACGAACGGCCAGATCGACCGCTTGGAAACAATCTTCGACATGCTTAAGAAAAAGGGCACGGGCAAGACCTGTGAGGGGATGAAGGGCGTTCTGTCTGAAGGTACCGAGGTTGTGGGAGAGACTAAAAAAGGTGAACTTCGCGATTCAGGTTTAATCACAGCCGCTCAGCGAGTCGAGCATTACGAAATGGCGGGCTATGGTGGCGTTCGGGAATACGCCAGGCTGCTTGGCCAAAAAGAGATCATGGCTCTCCTGGATGCGACTCTGAAAGAAGAAGAGGCGGCTGACAAAAAGCTGACGTTGATCGCCAAAGAGGTAAATGCTGCCGCCTTGGGCAATTCGCCGATCGAGAAAGCTAGTTAGCTTTAACCATCGAGTGCCAGGACGTTGCGACCCTGAGAAAGTGTCGCAAAAAATCCCCTGGCCCGATGCGTCGGGCTGGGTAAGCACCCTTAGCTGAGTAAGGAGAAGTACGATGGCAAGTCACGATGCGGCGGCATTTGGTGTCTTCCCGACGATAGCGAACGCCGAGGCAGCTGTCGATGGCCTGACGATGGCGGGATTTTCGAATCAAGCCGTTTCCGTCTTATTGTCTGACCAGGGAGAGTTGGAGGAGTTTGTAGCGGAAAACAATACCAAAGCTTCCGACGGTGCTACGGCCGGGGCTGGGGTAGGCGGAGTCGTCGGGGGTACCCTGGGTCTTCTGGCCGGGATAGGTGCCCTGGCGATACCGGGTGTGGGACCGCTGATTGCCGCCGGTCCAATCATTGCGAGCTTGGCTGGTCTTGGTGTCGGCGGAGCTATGGGCGGTCTCGTGGGGGCCCTTGTCGGCATGGGGATTCCCGAATTTGAAGCAAAAGTTTATGACGGCCGGCTCAAGGATGGCGGAGTTTTGTTGGCAGTCCACTGCGAAAACTTCGAGGGAATCATGAAAGCCAGAGAAGTACTGAAAGCAGTTGGCGCGGAAGACGTTGCTTCTTCTGAAGAATCGATCAGCAGTTCTGGTGAAGATGCCGCTTAGGTAGGTAGTTGGGCTATCTGTCATTAGCTCGACGGCAAATGCCGTAACAAACTGGGGACAGTCCCGTCCTGGTTGAGACTGGCATTGCCTTCTGAGTCAGCGCTATTTACTGGTGAGCTGAGGCTGTTGGGGTTTGGACTCGAATCTGTAGAGTACCCAGGTCTCACCCGTTTTCTGTTTGTAAACAGGATCGATTGCCTGGCCTGTAAATATCGAGATGGCATGCGTCCAGAAATGGCGCGCCGATACATTCGACTGCATCACGCGAACCTCCCATAGACCCGGGAATTGCTGCCAAACCAGTTGTGCCGCCTGGGTTCCGATTCCGAGCCGCCGGCATCCACGAAGAACAAAGAACTCTGCTATATCCCACACCGTAGGATCATCGGAAAGCTCCGACCCTCGTTTCACTAGAACAAAACCTGCCAACTTTCCATCGATTTTGATCAGGAAGGGATGTCGGCTCGGCCCACTCCAATAGAGTGGAAGGGGCGTGTAGCGGAATCTGCCGTCCGGCCCAATTTCCAGATCGTGGAATTCGCTGAAATCGTGTGCGTACAGCTGTAGCAGATTCGCCATGACCTGCTCTTGCTCCACTCCGGCAACGCTTAATTCGACACCCAGCGGCGGTTTCTTGGTGGGGTTTGTCATAGCGGGAGTGAGATCGCCTCTTACTTAAGGGGTGCAATTACCATGTCTTTGCTCGTTCTGATGCGAGCCGCAATCATTGCAATCAGCTGCGATTTAATCCCCATTTCGGACCTGAGAGCCCATTGACTCCAAAGAAGACCCGGCGGCTACCGGTCTGGGACCATTCATCTCGAGCGACGCCGCAGCAGCAATAGCCGGTGCGAGCATCTTCTCCATACGCTCAATCAGCGGTTTTGCATAAGCCAGATCGCCGGACCGCAGGGCATTCTCGACTGCAAAGGCTGCGTCCCCCAGCTCGGCGGCTTCGAGAGTTCTTGCAATCCCTTTGAGCGTATGGGCGAATCTTCCCGCTTCTTCTGTCCTCCCCTCATCGATCAGTTGACGAAGATCCGTCCCCGCATGGGCAAATTGATTGCAAAAGCTCTTCATCATTTTGCGAAGCAGCTTGGCTTTTCCATTCGTCCGCCTCATTGCGGCTTGTATGTCGAAGGGCAGCAGTTTCTCCGGCATGTAGGAATCGTCGTGCACGGCAGCGGTTTTCGGCACGTCTGGCGCGGCGCTTGGTTCCGGTTCGGACGGCATCCATTTGAGGAGAGCCTTGGTCAGCGTGTTGGGATTGATTGGCTTAGTTAGATGGTCATTCATTCCAGCGTCCAGGCTTTGCTTATAGTCACCCATCATCGCGTGTGCCGTCATCGCAATGATAGGCAGCTTCAGGAAGCGCTGATCGGTGCGTATCAACCTGGACGCCGCCAGGCCATCCATGACCGGCATCTGAATATCCATCAGCACCAGGTCAAATGGCTCGGCAAGCACACGGTCCACGCCTGCGCGCCCGTTGGCGGCCATGCTGACCGAGATGCCAAGATCGGCGAGCAGTTCTCCGGCAAGATCACGGTTCAGCTCATTATCTTCTACCACTAGGACACGTTTGCCAGCCAGACTTGCGGGGTCATTGGTTCTCCCTATCCCCAAGGCGGCGGCTCTGCGTTTGAATTCAAAGTCGATTTCCCTTCGAAAAATGTCCGATACAGTGTCGACGAGGAAAGATCCTTTGACTGGCTTGATGAGAAACCCGCTAAGTCCGGGGTTGCTTTCGTTTCCCACCACCTCTTTCCGATCGAACGCCGTCACCATCAGGATCGCCGGGATGTGCGGCCAATCTAACCGGGCCTTGATCTGCCGGGCTGTTTCCATCCCGTTGATGCCCGGCATGAGCCAGTCCATCACGACCAAGTCAAACGGATCGCCCGCCTCAGAGGAGAGCGAAAGCTCGCAGAGAGCCTCTTCGCCGGACGATACACCCTTCACTCGAAAACCATTCGCATTCAGGACTCCAGACAGCGTTTGCCGGTCATTCTGGTTGTCATCGACGATCAGTATCGATCTTTTCTGGGGCAAGGAGGACTCCTCGCCCACTGCAACCTCCACGGTTTCACTGGCCAGCGGAAACTCTGCCTTCAAGATGAACGTGGTCCCCGTACCGGGTTCACTTTCGACGGTGAGCGTTCCCCCCATCAAATCGCAAAGCTGCTTGCTAATGGCAAGGCCCAGTCCCGTACCCCCAAATCTGCGGGTATGTGAGGCGTCAGCCTGGTTGAAGGACTGAAAGAGCTTTGAAACTTGTTCTGCACTCATGCCGATTCCGGTATCGCTGACCGAAAACCTCAGCCGGGTCGTATTCTCTCTCACATCCTCCGCAGAAACCTCGACGGCTACTCGCCCGGCCTCGGTGAACTTGATCGCGTTGTTGACCAGGTTTATGAGTATCTGCCCCAGGCGTAACGGATCACCCAGCAAGTAGGGCGGCACGCCGGGGGCAGTCGAGAGGACAACCGCAATTTCTTTTTGGGTGGCAGCGTGGATGACGATGTCGTGGATATTGGACAAGACCTCCTTGAGCGAGAAGGGGACGTTCTCCAACTCCATCTTGCCCGCTTCCATCTTCGAGAAGTCCAGGATGTCGTTGATGATGACGAGCAGGGAATCGGCAGCGCCGGATATTTTCGTGAGGTACTTTCGCTGTTCAAGAGCCGGCTGGGCGCGCAGGGCAAGGTAAGTCATCCCGATGATTGCATTCATCGGGGTACGGATTTCGTGGCTCATGTTGGCCAGAAAATTCGACTTGGCCCGGTTTGCCTCCTCTGCCTCAACTCTTGCTCGCCTTGAGGCCTCTTCCGCCTCCTTGCGTTCCGTGATGTCGTTACTAGCCTCCATCACATGCGAGGGTTGGCCATTCCTATCCCGCTGCAACACCCAGCGACTCTCCACGACAATGCGTTTGCCCGCTTGCGTGGTGTGAGTGAGTTCACCCTCCCAGCGCCCCCTCTGCAAGAACTCTTCTTCGATTTCGATCAGCGGCCGGGGGAAATTCGTCTGGAGCAGCGTATGCGAGATGGCACCGATGACCTGGTCCCTCGGATAACCGTACGTTTCCTCGGCTCCACGATTCCAAAACCGGATCCTGCCGTCAAGTTCGCGCACCATGATGACGTCGTGCGAAAGGTCGAGCAGGTCAGCTTGAGCGCTTAGTTCTCGCTCCGCTTCTCTGCGCTCGGTGACATCCTGAACCGTGCCGACCAAGCGGACCGATCCATTCCCAATCTGGTTTTGTAGTTCGCCTCGGCCCCTGAAGACATGGATTTTTCCGTGGGGCAGCAGCGCGCGAAACTCCAGCTCGCCGGGTTTACCGTCGTTCATACAGGCCACAATCCATTTGCGCATAGCAGGCCGGTCCTCTGAGACGAGCAAGTTGAGCAATGAGTCGACTGTAGGAACGAAGGTGTCTGGTGAGACCCCGTAGATCCTAAACAGCTCCTCTGACCAGGCAATCCTCCCATCAGGATCGGCAGGGTCAAAAGACCAGCTGCCAATATGGGCGATTCGCTGGGACTCAGACAAGAGACGTTCTTTGTCCCGCAATGTCTCCTCCGCCCGCTTGCGATCGGTGATGTCACGCGCGATCGCTGACGCGCCGATAACGACCCCATTGCCGTCCCGAATCGGCGAAATGGTGACCGAAACGTTGATGTTCGTGCCGTCCTTTCGCAGCCGCACAGTTTCAAAATGTTCAAAGCTCTCGCCAGACCAGGTGCGGGCCAGGAGGTCGGCCAACTCGTTTAGGCGCTCCGGCGGCAACAGTACCAGAAGGGGCTTCCCCACGATCTCTGCTGCCGAGTAGCCGAACACTTTCTCGGCGCCCCGATTCCAGGCGGCGATCTTCCCATCCAGGGTTGTGCTCATAATGGCGTCATCGGAGGAATCAACGACTGCTGCCAGCCGTTCGCGGGCATATTCCGCCCGCTTGCGCTCAGTAACATCCCGCAGAATGACGGTGAACATTTTTTGACCCGAGATTTCCACCTGAGAGATGGAGGCCTCGATCTGAAATTCCTCTCCGTCGGCGCGAACTGCCCAAAGCGCGTCCAGTTGACCCACGGCACGATTAGTGGTCCCGGTCTGCCCGAATTCACGAATGTCAGCAGCATGCGCCGCATGAAAACGTTGGGGAATGAAGCGTTCGATCGACTGCCCCAAGGCCTCTGCCTCGGAACAGCGGAAGATCTTCACCGCGGCGGCGTTGAACACCAGGATGCGCTGTTGGCTGTCTACCGTGATGATCGCGTCCATGGCCGATGCGACGATGCCGCTCATGCGTGCCTGGGCCTCGAGCAGGGTCTGCTGTGCCTGCACCCGCTCTGAAACATCGCGCAGGATGACAGTGAACAGCTTTTTGCCCCCAGTGACCACCTGAGATATGGAGGCCTCGATCTGAAATTCCTCTCCGTCCGCGCGCAGCGCCCACAGTGCATCTTTCGAACCCATTGCCCGATTGGTAATGCCGAGTTCGCCAAACTTATGGATGTGTCCGGCATGGGCGGCGTGAAATCGCTGGGGCATGAAGCGCGTGATGGGTTGACCCAACGCCTCGCTGGCAACGCAGCGGAACATCTTTTCGGCTGCGCGATTAAACAGCAGAATGCACTGCTTGTCGTCCACAGTGATGATCGAATCCATGGCTGATGCGATGACGCCCGCCAGACGGCCCTCGCTCTCTCCCAAAGCGGCCTCGGTCAGCTTCCCTTCGGTAATGTCCCGATTGATCTCCAGAATGGCCGTGGGCGTCCCTTGTCCGTCCCGTTGGACCGACCAGCGGCTAGTCACAATCACCTCAGCGCCCGAGCGTGTTTGATGGTGCAACTCCCCCTCCCACTCGCCCTTGTATGCGATCACCTTGTCGATCTCGGCCAGCGGGCTGGGAAACACGGTCTGCAGAAGTTCGTGGGTTACTCGGCCTGCTGCTTCGCCCGCAGACCACCCGTAAAGGTGCTGCGCTCCACGGTTCCAGTAGATGACTCGGTTTTGAAGGTCGCGCACCAGAATCGCGTCGTGAGCCAGGTCCAGCAAACTCGCCTGTTTCTTTAATTCCTCGTCGGCTTGCTTGCGCGCGGAGATGTCGCGCACCACCTTGGAATAGCCGCTCAGGCTTCCGTCCGGTCGGTGCAACGGGGTGATCACGGCGTTGGCCCAGAACAGCGAGCCATTCTTACGTACCCGCCATCCTTCTCCCTCAAATCGGCCGGTCTTTGCGGCCTCTTGCAGCGATATCTGAGGGGCATTGCGTTCACGGTCTGTTGATGTGTAGAAGCAGGAAAAGTTTTTGCCGAGGATCTCCTCGCTCTGGTAGCCCTTGATTGCGACAGCACCAGCATTCCAGCTAACCACGCAGCCTTCGCCGTCAAGCATGTAGACTGCATATTCCTTGATGCCATCGAGCAGCAAGCGGAACATCTGCTCGCTATAGCGCAGCTTTACTTCGGTCTCCCGGTGTGCCGCGGCCTCGACTTCGAGTTGCTCCGTGCGCTGCTCCACCCGGCGTTCCAGATTGGCATTCAAAGACCTGACTTGAGCCTGCGATCTGGCGGTGGCACGGCTCTCCCGGTTAATGACGGCCGCGGCGATGAACAGGAAGATGATTCCGAGGATAGAGCCTGACCCGACGGCCAAGCCAGTTAAACGCCGTGTATCCCGGACGCGCTGAGTACGCTCTTCCAACAATAGCTTCTCCCGGTCCTCCATCCCGGCGATGCTGGCCCGGACCTGGTCCATTAGCTCCTTGCCCCGGTCGAGGTAAGAGGCGTCGGGCACCTTCGCCAAGTCTTGTCGTCCTTTCACCAAATCTGCTGCGTCGTCCAACTTGTTTCTTGCTTGCTCTTCCAGCACGTCGAGGCGCTGCTGTTGCCCGGGATTATCGCTGATGAGAGTGCGTAACTTCTCCAGGTCGGACCTCGACGCTTGTGCTCCCGACCTATAAGGTTCCAGAAATCGGTCCAGTCCGGTCAGGGCAAATCCGCGTGCTCCAGTCTCCACGTCGTCCAGGTTTCTGAGTGTGAGTTCCAGCTCTCCGGTCACGTTATAGGTGTGGGCGACCCAAGCGGCGTCCTCCGCCGAACGCTGTGAGATTTGCCATGAAAGTATCCCCATCATTCCAATCAGGAGTACGGCGACCGCAACGAACGCCTGAGTCAAGGGGTACGAGCGATTACTCTCGGGTTTTCCAATCAGGTCGAGCAGCTGGTCCACTTGCTCCTGTCCGATCTGTGACGATTCCGCTAATGGCGTTCGTTCACCTTCGATTTGTGAATCTAGTGGCTCATATTGCTTCGCAGGCCTCGGCCTTCAGCACTCCCGGTTCGGCGCTGTCTTGCGGGTGCTGGGTACCACAATGTTGCGCACATTGCTCAGAACAAGAGAAGGAAGAGAAATTATCAGCAGACGAAACAGAAATGGGGGTATCGGCCCTGACGTTAGTCCACAAGAAGCCTGGCTTTGCGAGGTAGCGGTAGAGGTGGGGGGCTGATTTGCGGAGAGCGACGATGGGAGTGCAAATCGCCCAAGAGTGAGAAGCACGAAGACACCTACGACGTCGACTCTGATCTGTTTCCTCAACGCGTACCGCCGATATTAAAATGGCTCTTACTTCCTTAAGCGGCAAAGCAGGGGATGCAAATATTAGCCCTTCAGGGGATTGACGATCGGATGGTTATGTGGACCGTATGATGTTTCTGTCCAAGTAACTGCTTTCCGAGACAAATTTGTATAGTCACATCCCTGGATTCTGCAGACTTCTACTGCATTCGCCGCAGACTGCATTTTGCGTGTTCCCGCCCCTTTTCCAGGAGTGCCGCAAAATTGTGCAGTGCGGCGGCGAAATCATGGCTTGACTCGCCGCGGTCGATTGCCGCTTGCACGACTTACGCCACGCGTTGCGGTGCCGACGACGCTGCCCTGGCGCTCCGCAACAAAACACCCCTCAGGGCTGGCAGAAAGAAATCGCGCCCAGTCGGCACTGGTCTGGTTCCAGCCGGCAGCATCCTTCAGCAGCATTGCTTCCGGGACGTCACCGGCGGTCATCAAGCGAAATCGCACGCTCATGCGCGTAGCCGGTAACTTCCCCGCAATTCTAATCAAGCAATTAAGTTCGGCGAGACCCTTCTGGAACAAACAGAGAACAGGAGGTAAATGGTGGGCGAGGCGGGGCTTGAACCCACAACCCCCGGCTTAGAAGGCCGGTGCTCTATCCAATTGAGCTACTCGCCCGTTTCCGCCATTGTATCGTCAACCGGCGACGCCCAGGCTACATCAGGCGGGCATCCATAACCACCGCCAGGGCGAGATCGAACGCCGTACCCCAATTCTGGCCGGCACGCTGAGCAGTTGCCCCGCAGCCCTCGACGAACCAGGTCACTCCAAATCCCGCGGCCCCCTCGACCTCAGCACGCCGGAGTACAAGTTCCACTCGGACTGCGCTTGCCGGGATGGCACGTAGCGTCTCCGTTACCGCTCGGATCCATCGCTCCTGATGTTCGAAGCTTGACAGCAGAGAGATGTTGCGCGGTAGCAGATCAATGTAGGAGCCGGCCCCAAAGGCGGTTTCGCCGGGCTCGGCAGCCATCTCGTAGGGATCGAAAGCCTCGGCACCATCCTCCACGCTGCTGGTCCAGGCGTCGCACTTCGCTGTCCATAACGGTGACGTGGTGGCGTTCAGTACGAGCAGCGCAAACCGCAGCTCGGGTTTCGACCGGGCTTCTTCTATTTCGTCTACCCGATGCCCATCCACTCGCAAATCGATGAATTTGCATTTGCGGGGGTCGTCTTTCGACGTGGCCCAGGGAACAGTGATCACCGGGTCGCCGGCTGCCAGCGCAACGGCCCAGTCCGCTTCCATCAGCGTTTTGTGGCCGAGAGCAGAAAGTCCAAAAGGAGTTTTTCCGCCCAGTAGCCGTCGTAACCGGCTGCGGGCGCGAGAAAAGCGCAATGGCCCCCATGAGCAGTCTCAACCAGCTGGACACGGCGATTCTCCAGCAAAGCGGCGCGCGTTGATGGCAACATCCTGATAAAAGGATCGTCGAGGGCATGCAGGATCAACGTAGGCACCGTGATTTGCGGTGCTACCCGGGTACTCGATGCACGGTAGTAATAATCATCGGCACCCGTAAAACCGGAGTAGCGAGCTGTGATCTTGTCGTCAAACTGGCGCAGGGTGGAGATCCTGTCCAGGCCAACCGTCGAATAGATTTGAGGAAATAATTCCGCCTTCCGTCGAAAGCGCCTCCGCATGCCGATCAGAAACTTCCATTCGTAGACCCGGTTCGAGATGCTGTGCAACGCATCGGCAGAGACGCCGAGGTCCATCGCCGGTGAAATGCCAACCACGGCTTTCAGGTAATCCGGAACGTCCGCCGCGACCTCACCAGCCAGCTTCAAAACCAGGTTGCCGCCCATGGAATAGCCGACCAGGGCAAAGGCCTCAAGCCCTTTCTCTGCGGCGAGCGTTCGCATCACCGCTGCAACGTCGGCTGAAAGTCCAGAGTGATACAGTGTCGGCGACAGATCTTCTGCGCCTCCGCAGTTGCGCATATTCATGCGGATGACATTGCACCCCGCGGCCCACGCCCGCGCTGAGTTGCCCAGCACATATTGCGAACAAGAGGATCCCTCGAGGCCATGCACCAGCAGCACGGTGAGGCGTTGGCTGGGGTTTGCCTGCCAATGGCAATGGCAGAGCACATAACTTGCGCCTCGGGAACGGACATTGGCCTGCGCTTGCGTGAGCCGTTCAGGGGTCGCTGAGCCGGCGGCCATGTTTTCCGCGGGGTAGCCGTTGCCGGCGTCGACCTCAATCAGGTGCGTCTCAGCTTCGGGGAGGACATATTGCCGGGGCTTGAAGTTGCCCACCAGGGTTTGCAGGTGGCCATTGCGCAAAAAACGCCGCGGAGAAAATTCCTCCACTTGCGTCACGCTGCTTATCGTCTCTCCCAGGAGGTCGCTTGTTTCGCTCACTGCGCCCTCAACCGGGTAAGCAGGGCAGCGGCCTGTAACGCACCTTTGGGCGAGTCCTCGTGCTTTATGTAGGCGAACACATCTCCCTGCCTGGCCTTTGCTGTCAACTGCTCCTCGATCTGGCGCAAATCTGCGTCCTCGTACTCGCTCTTTCGCAACCGGTAGCAGCAAAACGGAGCGGTGACCACATCCGGTGTCTCCAGTTCGTCGCTTTCGGCCACGCAGAGCGCGGCTTGATGCTGCCGGAGCAGGTCGAAGATCTCGCTTGCGAACCATGATGCATGGCGGAATTCAAAGGCGACCCGTAGTGTGCCGGTGTTCTCCGGCGCGGCATCTTTGAGGAAGGTGGCAAGCCTGGCCGGGTCCGCTTTGAGATTAGGCGGCAACTGAAATAAAACCACGCCCATGCGCCCGGCACGGATCACCGGTAGCAGAGCTGAATAAAAGGCAGAGAGCGCGTCGCTGCATTCCTTAAGCCGCTTGATATGGGTAATGCGCTGCGGCGCTTTGAAGGAGAAGCGGAAGTCCGGCCCCGTTTGCGCCAACCATCCATCGATCGTGCTCGCCGAGGGCAGATGACGGAAGGTGTAGTTCACCTCGACCGAGTCAAGCTGGCTGGCGTAGTGCTGCAACATTTTCTTTGGCGACGTTTTGGGCGGGTAGAAGTCCGGTTTCCACGTGGGGTAAGCCCAGCCGGAGCAGCCAATCCAGAAACGGCTGGCGATGGCGCCAGAAGGCGACTGAGAGGCAACGGGGTCCAGACCGGAAGAGGATGATTGGGTATTCACTTCGGCGTCTTCCACCGGAGACTTAACTCTGCCTGTTGAAGGTTAGAATGGTTTCGATTACGCCGGCTTGTGGAGAATCGCAATGGAGGACTCACGTATTTAAACCACTTAGCGTCATCGCGGCGCCCGGACCGACCCGGAAAGCTGTTATTCACGCGAACCGAGCCCTCAATGTCAAGGCTGATTATAAACCTGCGACCAGGTCCTCGATTTCTGTTGAGCGCCTGACTGCCTGGTAGACTGTCGGCAAGAGTTGTCGCCAATCGCAAGAAAAATCGATCGCCGGTCAGAGGGTGACTGCTAGTTGAATGCCTGCAACTGCAGTGCCGGCGGGTTTTGCGCTCCCCTTCTTCCACACATATTCAAACTGGGGCATAACCGTCATATATCGTGAATGCCTCCATTGATAATTCACCTCGAAGAGTTGTTCGCTACTCGGTTCGGGGATGAACTTGCTCGCTCTGCCATCAATGAAGCCGGCGGAGAGGATGTCATTCGCGCGCGCGGGAATCAATCCTTGGTAGCTTAATCCGGTGCCCCAGAACAACGGCATACGGCTAATCACTTCCTTCGAGCTTCGCGTCCAGGCCCCCCAGAGAGTGGCTCCCCGCGAACTGCCCGGGCCGTCTGAGCGATAGACCATCTGTTGGCCCAGAGCATACACGCCGGAATAACCACTGCTTTCGGAGTCCTCATTCGCGAGCGATGCAAAGGCGTTGTTGCTGTGCAGAAGACCGACCGTGTACTGACCCGGTCTTCCACGGCTTGATGCCCGTTGGTTGAGGAGATAGTCAATCTCTCCAATCACCAGCGCGCCCTTGTTTCCCTCTTGCAGGATGAAGTCTGCGCCGTGGTCTTTGCCATTTGCGGAATGGGCATTGGTGTTAAATGTTCCCGCCACTGCCTCAATAGCGGGGGTAATCGTGTAGGAAGCCTGGGCGCCCCATTCCGTTCCCGTCGGCGGTCCAAAAAAGCTCACGTCGTTCGTGCCGAGTGAAGTGGGGTTGGGGTTGATTCCATAGTTGACGTAATTGTTGAAGACAGGAAGGGACGCAAAACTGTTACTCGGAGCCATGCGCCCCGCGGCCACCGTGAGATTTTTCTTCAGCAACGTTTGCTGCAGATATAACTCTCCCAAATAAAACGACGGCGCGTAGAGAGTGTTAAGAGGCAAGGAGATATCGAGCGAGTCCCCCAGGTTGCTGCCCGTGCCCCAGGACATGCCGATATAGGAAGACATGCCACGGAAACTGAAATCTTTTTCCAGGTCTAGATTAAAAGCAACGGTCATCTGTCCCGCATAAGACCAAATCGGATGAGGCCCACCGGCTACATTCGTTTGCAATACTCCGGCGTAGGAAAGAGTCGGCCTGACGCCGATCTCCAACATCTCTTTGCGGAGGCCATTCCACCCACCGGCCAGAGACTCGTCCCAGTCGAAGTCTTCGTCGATGCATCCGGAGTGACGCCTGCGGGGGTCGGCCGGATGTTGGCAACGGAGGCTGCGCGTCTTGGTCACGGCCCTCGCCGGCTGTGTCTGCTGGGCATAAACCGCGCCGGCGCTATTCAGAAGCGCCAGAAAGATGGTCGCCCAAAATATAGCCCGATAGCGCCTGCCACCCGCCCTTCCTGGGATGAACAGTCCCTGGGAACACGGAGCTTCTGCCGGATTCACATCGAGAATTAGCATCCGCGATTGTTCCTGAATCCTCCAGAAGTGCGTAAGAATGCCGGGCGTTAGGCCTCGTACTGGACCAGGGTTGCCATGCCCGCTGCCAAATGCCACAGGACATGGCAGTGCACGTACCACACGCCAGGATTATTCGCATCGAAGGCCACCGTAACACTGCTGCGGGGAGTGACCAGCACCGTGTCCCGTAGCGCTCCCTTGAAGGCTTTCCCGTTGATGTCGATCACCTGAAAGGAGTGTCCATGCAGGTGCATCGGGTGCGACATGCCCGTTTCGTTCACAAATTTGAGCGCCACCCGTTGGCCCGTTTTCACCTTGACCTGGGCCACTCCAGCGGCAGGGTTCGCGGTATCAAATGCCTGCCCGTTAATGGTCCACTCATACCTGGCCATGTTGCCCTGCAAGCGCAGAACTTGCGTTTGATCGGGAGCTCTTGGGGTGAGCGGCTCATGAGCTTCCAGGCGGCTCTCCAAATCCAGAGTCAACAATCCAGCCGGGAGGGCGTTCCTGACCGGCAATCGCTTGATCTTCGCGCCCGGTGTAGCGAGGACGATCCCT
Source organism: uncultured Acidobacteriaceae bacterium (assembly GCA_963838445.1). Taxonomy (GTDB): domain Bacteria; phylum Acidobacteriota; class Terriglobia; order Terriglobales; family Acidobacteriaceae; genus PALSA-350. The sequence goes on along the minus strand of CAWIRT010000030.1, from coordinate 42,520 downwards.
GTTTGCTCCACGGCGCCTTCGCGCAACCCGAGAATGGGAAACGCTCCTCCGTCGTGCGGCAATTGAACTCGAACATCGATGCGCTGGGCGATCGCCAGAGGGAAGCGGCTGCTGCGGACCGGAACAACTGGCATGCCATCGGTAGCGATCAATTCTCCGCTGAGCTTTCCCAGATCGAGAAAAAAGTTGGTGCCCGAACTGCCATTGATAATCCGCAGACGTACGCGGGCCCCTTTTTCAACGCGAACCACCGCGGGATCGTTCAATGTGCGGTCGTTGGCCAGGTACGCGTCGTAGTTCAGATCATTCGCATCCGGCTTGCCCATGCCCATCTTCGTGCCAGCCATTCCAGGGCTTGACACCGCCTTCTTTGCGCCCATCGCCGGCATCGCATTTTTCGCCGGTTCACGCAGCTTGGCATAGAGCTGTTTGGGCGGCGTAAAGCTGAAATCGCCGAGGAAGAGAACGATCTCCTGCTCATCGCGCTGCCGGTCGGAGGAATCGTGGACAATCAAGGGAGCAGAAAGCAGAAACGCCTCCTGCAGCCCCTGATGCGAGTGCATCCAATGTGTCCCGGCGGGCTGCAGCGGAAAGTTATACTTTGTACTCGTATCTGGCCCAACAGCCTGCTGCGTCAGTCCGGGAACACCGTCCTGGTTATTTGGTGGGTGCAGGCCGTGCCAGTGGATGGCTGTGGGCACAGAAAGCTTATTTTCGAGGGTCACGTCGAAGGGCTGATTGACGGTCGACGTCAAACCTTGTGCGCCGTTCGGTTGCAGCAAACCCATCACAGTTGCGGCTCGCCCATCGACCTCTACACTGCGCATAACAGCCTGCAGGGTAACGCCGTTCGCAGCAGACTGTTGTTGTTGCTCCTGCCAAAGAAGATGCAGCGCCGCAGCGGACTTCTCCGAGCCAAGGAGCTTTGTCCCCAAGCCTGCGCCAGCCGAGACTATGAATGAACGGCGCGAGAATTTCCTCGCCATGCGTTTTATCTTCCTTGTAAGGAGGTAAACCGCTGCCAGTATAGCTTTCGCTCACGATTTTGCCCGAGTCTTTTGTTCCTGAGTGACTCGGTGTCTCCCAACGAGCTCGGCAGTCCATGGCCGCCCGTCTGCTCAGAAGATCAGTGGTGCGTCAGGGGGCGAGAAGCTGGGATCGTCCGTTCAAATCCAACCCGGACTATCGTCCTGGGCTAAGTTGAGCCGTCCTTGCTGGACTAAATTCCCGGTTCTCACACACCCTCCTCATTGATGACTGCAAAGCTAATGTCCGGATCAGTCTGTTTCGAGCAAATTCGAAAAGTGCTTTGTGTCAGGGCACGACTTTTAGTCGTGTCTTCATGAGCCTAGGGCTCATCCAAGGAGATGAAAACTTTGGTGAGGTGGTTTTCGACTGTGCCGAGAAAGGAGGTAGCGGACGAGGGCCCCTGCGGCGCTATTTCCTTCTTAGGACTTCGGGAAGGGTTCGGCAGCTGAACCTGCGAGGGGGGCATTACCTTTGCAACATTCAATAGCCCTTGAGGTACGAAGACCCACCCAGTAGCACTTGGGCGAGCACCCCTGAGGTACGGTGCATAACCGCGTACTCATGTCTTCCGATGGATATTAAAATCTGCAGAAGCAAAAATTGACCCTGAACTCAAGCCAACGGGTGGAAAGCAAACTGCATCATTGGGGCGGCTAGTGGGGGGTCGAACCCACGACATCCGGAGCCACAGTCCGGCGTTCTCGACTCGCACCAAGGGCCATCTTTGCAACGAGTTGGTGGTAGAAACCCCAGACGGTCGCATGCACCGTCTTGTCTCTGAGATGGTAAGCCGTTATCCGCCGAGCAAGCCAAGGCCGAAGATGACCGCATCGCAAACCTCGTAAATCACCCGGATGACTTTCGCCGTGAAAGCCAGGGGCGAACGATGTCATGCGTCAGCATGAAGCGAATTGAGCTCTCAGCCCCGCACAGACTTCCCGCCACTTAAGGTACCGCGGCAGGTGAGCCGCTGCACGACGATCCCTGGCTGGCCGGAGGTTCGATGATTGCGCTGCCAGTCGACCTCGGCAAGCGGTGCCAACATTCCGAGATGAGATGACCGCTCCTTGTATTTGACTCACAATGGCCCAATCGATAGAGTCTCTCATTCCTTCTGATGGAAGATCCTGTTGTTAATGTCCGGCCAAAACTCCTTAAAGAGGTTTGATCCAGCGTCGATCGCTATATTCGTCAACCAAAGTTGATAGGTCTTGGTAAAGGTGCGCTCCTGGCTGGGTAATAGAGACTGGAGATGCCGGCGGCCGCACCCGCGCCGAAGATCTCGGAAGCATTGAAGGTCTCATGGCCATTATCTTTTCGCGTGATGGCAGCACGTGACAAAGAGTATCCAAGCCGCTTAGCGAAGCCCCCACGGCCGAGCGTGTAGTAGCGGGAATCCTGGTGCAGAACTGTGGGAAGAAGGAACTCAACCCAAAGGTTTTCGTCCACGTAATCCGCATAGGTGTGCCAGTAGTATCGCCCGTAGCCGGCTGCGCCGTGGTGAAACTCTGGCGTTGCGTTGCGTGCCTCTGCGACGCCAGCCTGGATGGCCACAAAAATGAACGCAGAATAGTCAAGGCTATCGAGTGTACCTGTAACAAACTTATCTTTAAGGGTTTGCGGCGGAAGCTTCTCGTCCACGCTTACTGCTCTAAAATTTGGAATGATGTAGAGAATTCGTTTCGTCTGTTTTCCGCCATTAGGGATCTGGCCAGCAGGCGCGTCGTTCATGGCTCCAGGGCGAGCGGGAGTGTTCTGACTATTCTGTTGCCAAGCAGCGCTCGGGGCGTCGGGCAAAGTGCTGGCATTCGCCTCCGCAGCGGGCGGCCCGGCTGCAGCACCGACCTGCCCTTCCGCCCCCGGTTCTCTGATCTCGCGAGAACCTTGTCCGAGAGCCATTGTTCCAGGACACAAGCCAAGATGAAGAACCAGTGCTGTGATCGATACAATAAGCAATCGCCGAATTGTCATATTCTCTTAGGAACTCGTCTTAGCCTGCTGAGTTCGCAGGCTTTATCGATCGATGGGGGGAGGTTGCTGCACTTCTGCTGCGTGGAAAAGGTTCCGGCCAGGCGATGTTGTCACTTCAATGCGGGTATCTTTGCGGAAAACCACATCGTGTCCACGGGCGACCCATCGATCGTAGAAAGATAGAGCTGCTGCATAAAAGCCAATACCGGCGGCGAGATTACGAGAACTCGCAACGATGCCGACAACGCGGCCTACGATGCCAAACCCGTTCGAGGCTACAGCGCTGTTACCGGCCAAGCTCCCATCATCATCTAAAGCGCGACCCGCCAGAAAAGTCAGTGCCAGAGGGATAGCGGCACTGTTCCTCGATTTCGGCTGTACACCACCTTCGGCATCAAGTTGCAAGTCCGAAGACTTAGACGCATCCGCACCCGTTAATGTGCCATCCACGTGCTGAGAAAGACCGTCGGGGAGCCTTAGCTCTCGAAAATTGAATCGCAACTTGCCCGAGCGGCCAAACCATCGCGCGGGTTTGGCCTGCGTGACCGTTCCAATCAGTCGAGACCCCTGGGGGATCTCCAAAGTTTGGCTTGCGTCAAAGACCGGTTCGGCAACGACGGCCGTGAAAGTGTCTCCGGGCTTTTTTTGTGCCGAACTTATTGTCTCTTCGAGATAAGCGTGTAGTTGCCAGGATCGCTCGCGCAAGACAGGGGCATTGACTCGCTGAGACAAGAAACCCTTGGCTGGTTTTGCGCCCAATTCGGCGGCAAAACTGTCCGGTCGTAGAGACAGGGGTTGCTCCAGCGACACTGTCCATGCGGTTTCAGACTCGATTCTTTCCGGATGGTACGGCAACTGTCTGTAAAAGGCCTGCACCAACCGATCAGCACGGCCAGGCGCAGTCACCAAGGCGGCTGTATCTCTGACTTGCTGCTTCGCGCGGTTTAGCAACTGGGTGAAAACCGAACGCCGAGTCGCGGAAGGTGCAGCGGAAAGGTGCAAAACTGTTGCGCCGTCGGTTGCATTCTGACTCACGATGGGTTGCAGGGATCCGTCCGGCAGCACTAGTTGATCAAATTGCACAACAGGAACGTGAAACGGAGTGAAGTCTCCTCGAAGACGAGAATGTATCCGACGGCTTCGATCTGGTTTTAGTTTGACGACATTGCCGAGAAGCGCGGTGCCTGCAGGAATGACAAGTCGATTGTCGGCGTACACCGGGTACAGCAGATAGCCTTTTAAAGGCTCGCCCTTTTTCATCGGGACATGTTTCCCAAGCTGTATGGGCAGAGGAGCGGAGGGCGGAATCTGTAGCAGAGGCTGCTGAGCGCGCGATCGGACCGGAGCAATGACTGAAACCGATATGACGAGTAGATGAATTAGGGCACAGTTGATTTTCAACGGATCTGTCCTATGCTCCTGGGCAACTTATTTCGCGCGACTTTCCAAATTCTGTATCAGCTACGAATCAACATTATGAACGCCCCCGCTGCCGCGACTCCAATGACAATCATGGCCGCAACGGTGAAGAGCAAGTATGCAGCCGGAATATCATCGTCGTCTGCCTCCATCTGGCTCCCGCTGACCTCACTTGGGCAATGTACACAGGCCTGCAGGCCCGTTAACCTCCACGGAACATCGCAGAGCCCGCTTGCCACATTTAGTCTTAATTAGTTAAGACTGAATGTCAAGTACAACCAAGATCTGCGCCGTGAACAATGAGGACGCTCATGAACCATGGAATAAAGGTCTCTCCCCTCCCTCGTACGCCTAACAATAGCCGCGCATCATAGCCGGTGAGTGAATTCGCACTCGGCAGTCCCCTCGTATTTAAGTTCCACTCCTCTGCGCAGTGCTGGTCGTTCGGCCGAGTCGCAGACGCATGAGTGCGATGTATCAGCACACTGTTTCTTCGGAGGCTTGAAGCTATGACGAAAGTCGAATCGGCTAAGGAGAGTCAAGGAAATTAATGAGATTTCGTCCGTTTGCATTCCTCCTTCTCTCTCTCACCATGTTTCCAGTGCTGGCTGTCTCGCAGACCGACGAAATTCAGGTCTACGACGGAGAGATCGCTCCGCCTGGGATACTCAATCTGATGATCCACAATAACTTCACTCCCAAGGGGCGGACCGTGCCCACGTACCCTGGCGCGATCGTCGCCAACCACTCCTATCAAGTGACCGCCGAATGGGCGTACGGCGTGAAGCCGTGGTTCGAGCAGGGGCTTTATCTCCCGGTGTCTTCACCCTATTCGACAAACCACGGATCGACGATCAACGGCTTCAAGATTCGCGAGCTCTTCACGCGCCCAAACGCTCACGACCACACGTTCTTCTATGCAGCGAATTTCGAGCTTAGTGTTAACAAGAGCTATTGGGAACCTCGAACGGTCAGCTCTGAGATCAGGCCGATCATAGGACTTCATTTGATCCGTGGGACATCATTTACAACCCTATTCTCGATACAGATTACACCGGCGGATTTGGCAATCTTCAGTACAATCCGGCGGGGAGAGTAGCTTATAACTTCAACGACAGATGGGCCCTTGCCGGCGAAGAGTATGACGGGTTCGGCCCACTGCACGGGTTCGAGCCGCTTTCCAAACAATTTCACGAAGTCTGGGTGACTGCCGATTACACCGGCAGCAAGTTCCTTGGCCTGAGTGTGGAAACCGGAGTTGGGTACGGTTTGACCGCGGGGTCCGACAAATACACACTCAAGCTGATGCTGTCCCGCAACCTAAACGGCCCCCGTAACACCACTGAAGCGAAGAAGCCCGGAAAGCCGTGAAGGTTAGCGCACGGGATGGTTGTCTGAGGTCGAGGAGAACGCGAAGCGACTTTAGCAGTAGGATTTTGCCAGAACATTCCCGCAGCATTCTGCTATCTATGAATTCGCCCCATGCGCAGCGAAATACCAAAGCAGGCGAAATTCTGAGGCGCAAGACTTGTTTCCGGGACTCGGATCGATCCCACTAGGCGCCGCATCGCTGACTTTCTGTGCTAAGAGATTGCAGCATCGACTCTCTCTCTGCTGCCAGGCTAGAGTGGTGTGACTGCCTGGCGAAGGGGAAAGAGGCAACATGCCGAGTGTTTCCAGGTTTGAAGCGCAGCGTCGTGAACCAACTGGATGCCAGATTTCCGCATAGCCGGTTAACGACAACTCGCTAGAGCGGTCCATCCGATCAGCTCGATGAGCGCCCCCATGCACAATGGGCGGCGGGTTCTGAATCCGGCGGTCAATGAGATTGTGGAGTTTCTGCATTGCCAGCCCTTACGTGGATGTCGACCAGGACGGGACATAAACCAGTTGGATATCCGCACCACGATGAACGTGTATGGCGGAGCGCTGGATGACACCATGCGGGAGTACAACGGGAAAGTCGTGAGGATGGCTCTCAGGGCTAGTTAAGTTGACCCCTTAACTGACCCTCGACCCGCTAAGTTGTTGCATCATTGGGGCGGCTAGTGGGGGTCGAACCCACGACATCCGGAGCCACAGTCCGGCGTTCTGCCACTGAACTATAGCCGCCATATAGACTTAGATTGTAGCATTCAGGTTCCCGCCTGAAGCGGCTTCGGGAGCGCCTCCCGAGTCTTCCGCAGATCGTCATTGTGCCTATGCCCAGCAACCGACAACCCGAGATCCTGCCTCCCCAAAAGTCTCGTTTTAAGAAAGCGAACGGCCTGTTCGCCGACGAAAATCTGGATTTTTTGTCGCACGTGCTCGATGACTGGTTTCGCGTTCCCGGCACCTCGATTCGCTTTGGGTTGGACGGCATCATCGGCCTGGTTCCCGGTTTAGGAGACATTATCGGTGGCCTTGCCTCTACGGTGATCGTGGTCGCGGCCTGGGTGCGGGGTGTTCCGTACGTCACGCTACTAAGAATGGTCGTCAACATCGGGATCGAGGTTCTGCTGGGAACGATTCCTCTGCTAGGAGACGCTTTTGATATCGCATGGAAAGCGAACCGTCGCAACTACGCGCTGATTGTTCGCCATCTGGAGCAATCGCGGCGGCAAACATGGCGAGACTGGGTTTTCCTGACCCTCATCGCCGCAACCCTGGCCGCCATCTTTCTGGCCCCGATCTTCCTCATCCTCTGGTTCCTGGACTGGCTCGGCCACCGCATTTAGAGAAGCATCTGTGGGCCGAAATGTAGCGTAATTGATCGTGCACCCGCTGGGCGGCGAGAGAGTGGATGCGAACATCCAACTTCAGTCACATTATCGTGTTACCCCGGTTTGCAATCCAGCGCCATGGGAATTGATCTGGAACCTGGGCGTATCCCGTACTCTAAACACAATGAACGTCTTGTAGTCCTGGAGTGCTTAATGCCTTGTATAGAGATGAAAGAACTCGAAGCAAGTTTTACCAGATATTCCGATCGCCGCCGGACGTCAATCCCGCGAACCTTTGAGAGGCGTAAAGTGTTCGCCGCGTGGTTCCGCCTTGGTCAAGCGAGAGCTGCCTATATCATGCAGGCTCATCAGCGCGGCTGCATCGCTTGTCGCTGCGACAGCTAGCTCTTGCCCTGAAGTCAAGCCTACCTCGTTCTGTGGTTTCAGGAGTGACCCGGCCACCACGCCTCAGGGACAGCTGATTGCGATACAATCCGGGAATCGGGGCGTAGCGTAGCCTGGTAGCGCATCTGCTTTGGGAGCAGAGGGTCGGGGGTTCGAATCCCTCCGCCCCGACCATTCAAATCAGCCACTTAGCTTATATCACTGTTTCTTAGGCGAGAAAACCCAGGCTGTTGGCTCGGTCTGTGTCAAGCGAAGGCCCGTGCGCTCCGGGCATTCGCAGTCCTCCCCTAGGCAAGCGCAAGCTCCTGTTCGACCAGCGTCGCCCAGTACGCCGCGCCTGTCGAGAGCACTGCATCATTGAAGTCGAAGGCCGGATGATGGAGCATAGGGTTGTCTTTGCCCGAGCGTCGTGTTCCTAACATGATGTAAGCTCCCGGTTTCGCCTCCAGCATGTAAGCAAAATCCTCCGCGCCCATGACCGGCTCCGCCATCTCAATTACATGCTTTGCACCGGCCACACTCGCCGCGGCCTTGCGGGCCAGCGTCATTGCGCTCTCATCGTTAATCGTGGCGGGAGCAACCATGTGCATCGCCACATCGACGGTCGCTCCATACGCCTGCCCGATCGAATCCGCCACCTGGCGGATTCTCCGTTCGATCGTCTCTCCGGTCGCTGCATCGAGCCAACGCGCAGTTCCTTTCAACACTGCTTCACGGGGAATGGCATTTGCCGCGACACCCGCCTGGAAAGAGCCGATGGTCACCACGCCGGAACGAAAGGGATCGAGCGTTCGGGAAACGATCGTCTGCAATGCATTCACCAATGCACTGCCGGCGACAATGGGATCGATGCCAAAGTGAGGCTGCGCAGCGTGCGCTCCGCGGCCAACGATCGTGATCTCGAAGAAATTGGCTGCCGCCATGATCGGCCCGTTGCGCCAATAGAATTCGCCCTGCGGCATCGTCGGAAAGTTATGCATGCCGAAAACCAGGCGCATGGGGAACCGATCGAATAGCCCGCCATCCACCACTTTCTTCGCCCCGCCAATCTCCTCGGCTGGTTGGAATATCAGATAGGCTGTGCCGCGAAACTTCCGGCTCGATGCCAGGTATCGTGCCGCGCCCAATAGCATGGTGGTATGTCCGTCGTGCCCACAGGCGTGCATCACCCCGGGATTGGTCGATGCATAGGGTAGACGGCTTTGCTCAGCAATGGGCAGGGCATCGATATCCGCGCGCAAGCCGATTGCCTGGTCGCCATCGCGCCCATGAATGACTGCGACCACTCCCGTGTCGTTGAAGCTGTGCACTGCGTCTACGCCGAAAGACCGCAGCCGCTCTTGGATGAACGTGCTGGTGCGCGTCTCAGCGAACCCAAGCTCGGGATGCGCATGCAGATCCCTGCGCCAGCTGACCATCTCTTCGTGATTTCGCTCTATTTCATCCAGTACCGGCATCGGTAGATCTCCTGCTCCACGAGAGAATTGCATTTTCACAAAACCTATCACGAGCACCCAAGGGGAGTTTAAACTTCTGCGGAAAAAAGGAGACATTCCATCGATCCCGCGAAACGGCAGCTGAATGTCATGTACGGCGACGACGATCAAATTGTGCCTTATTTGGATGCAGGAGCACTTTTCCTCCGGCTGGTAAAGAATGCAAAACTCAGGGTCTACCCTGGTTCCCCCCACGGTATGCCGGGTATCAATGCGGACACGATCAACCCCCACCTGCTCGCCTTCATCAAATCGTAGTCAGTGCCCGCACGGGAGAGCGTGCTTTTCCATGCGGGTATACATCGGGCGCTCACGGTTGAGCATCCAAACGCCGATGGCTGAAATCAAGCTATTGTTCGTGGACGACGACGACGCATTGCGAAGGGCGCTTGGAGCCGTACTAACCCACCACGGCTTCTTGCTTACGGCGGTAAGCAGCGTTCCCGAAGCCCTGGAATTGATCAGTACGCAGAAGTTTGACGTTCTGCTCTCGGATTTGAACATCGGCGAACCCGGCGATGGATTCACGGTCGTCAGTGCCATGCGCCGTGTACAGCCTGATGCGTGCACATTTATTTTGACTGGATATCCTGACCTCGAAACGGCCATTCAGGCCATTCGCGGTCAAGTGGATGATTACTTCTCCAAGCCTCTGCGCATTGAACAACTGCTCGGGGCCATTTCCAACCTGCGACATGGCAGACGCCCCCCAGGCAAATTGTTGGCCCCGCGAAAGATCTCGCAAATCCTCCAGGACCTTGCTTCGGTCATATGCGATCGCTGGCTGCAACAGGTGATGCGAGATCCCGAGCTGGCCGCAATTCCTCTGACTGAAGCAGAAAGAAGCGATCACATCCCGGATATGATCGAGGAACTGATTCGCCGTTTGGAGGGGCCTTCAGAGGAACTGAGCCCAATCGCAACGGAGGCGGCGCGAAAGCACGGCAAGGTCCGCTATCAGCAGGGGTACACCATACCTCAAATCCTGTTTGAGGCTCGCGTGCTGCAGCACGTTCTCAGCTCAACCATTCACGAGAACCTCTTCGGCGTCGATTTGAGCACGCTGATCGACGATATCCTCGATATCGGAGAGACCCTTCAGGCAGATGTCGAAATATCAATTCGTGTTTACCAATCGCAAATTCCACGGTCGCTGCAAACATCGTTTTCGCTGTTGTACCGATCACCCTATCTGGGCGTCGCGATTGCCGACGAGAACCGGATCATCGACGGTAACGATGCATTCCTCAGGATGATCGGACACACTCGAGAACAGTTGACCGCAAAACCAATCGAGTGGCGCGAAATAACTCCTGAAAAATTTCATGCACTTGATGAGAGTGCGATGGGGCAGCTGCGAGAATTTGGTACCTGCGTTCCCTATGAAAAGGAGTACCTTCTGCCCGATGGCTCCTCCGTGCCGTTTCTCATTGGAGCCGTGCGGCTCAGCGCCGAACCCTTGCAATGGTCCTCCTACGTCGTTGAGATGACGGAGCAGAGAAAATTACAGGCTGCCGAAGAGAAAGTGAGGGCTTGGCAAGCCAGGTATCTCCTGATCAATCAGCTGGCGCATGAGTTGAATAATCCGTTAGCCGCTATGACGTTCACCCTCCATCTGTTGAGCACGCACCCTGCTTTATCCGGCGACACTTTACGGCTGGTGCGTGATGCAAGTGGGATGCTCGATCGTATCGCGGCTACGGTGAGGAGAGTTCTCGAGGAAGTCAAAGAACTCTAATGGTGGAGAACCGGCTCCGGCAGTAGCAATTCGGAGGTGTGTCCAAGGTAACTGTGACAGTGCCCTTTCCAGGGGCTGGCAAAATGTCGCATTCATCGTAAAAAAGAAAAGTTCAGTACCCATATTTGTGTTGCATACAGCTGGCGCAAGATCTGATGCGCTCGCCCAATCCCGAAAATTGAAGGCGACTTTTCATATCCTCAAATTTTAGTCCTGATACGTCGACGCAACTGTGTGGTCCGTGACACAACGTTTGCGTAAGGATTGCATCCTACAACAAAGCGGACGGAGTAAGTAACCGCTCCAGCTGGGCGCTCGGGGGGGCGCCCGGCGATCGAATAACCGGCTCTATTTGCCGGCTTGCTTTGCTTCGGCCTCGAGCATGGCAGCCACCTTGGCGCGGCGAATTCGCTCGCGGAGCTGCGTAGTGACCGAGCGATGGCAACGAAGACAGAGAGTTCGAATGTTATCCAGGTCGCACTCGCCGCCGCCTTCCGTGACCGGCAGAATATGGTCGGCATCCCATAGGCTCTTACGGATCCGGGCCTTGAGTCCCCAGTGGCGCATCAAGGCTTCGCGGGCAGACCCCCTGGAGCGTTTTAGCTTGCCGTGTTCTCTGATCGTGTCCACGCCACAGTGAGCGCACACTCCTCCGTCCCGCTTCAATATGTGTTCGCGCAAATACCCGGGCTGAGAGCGCAACTTCCACTCGTGAACGCAATATTCCGAACAGAAGGTGAAGCGGCGGGCCGGCACCTCCAGCGTGCACCAGCGGCACAGACCCCGCCCATTCTGTCCCCGCGGCATACTCTTGCGGTCGACCCATCCTCCAGGCATGATGCGAGAGGTGCTCATACACCTGTTGTAAATTCGCCTGCACCGCGAGCGTAAGTACGGCAGCCCTATAATTCTTCACAGGGTGTCGGAGAAATAACATGCGCGCCGCCATCGTAGAGGATTTCGCCTTTCCACCTCGTTATCGGGAAACCGCTCCTCCGTCGGCCAATCAAGGGGAAGCCGTGCTGCAGGTTCGTGCGGCTGCGCTGAGCAATCTGGTACGGAGTCAGGCAAACGGATCGCACTACAGCAGCGCCACCACACTTCCATTCACTCCCGGGAACGATGGTGTTGGAGTCGACGCCGACGGTTCGCGAGTCTACTTCTTGGCTCCGCGTTCACCCTTCGGCTCCATGGCTGAATACACCGTGGTGCCGCGGTCCATGACGATTCCGCTGGCGACAGAGATCGACGACGCGGTTGCGGCGGCGTTGGGAAATCCAGGGCTTGCCACTTGGGGTTCACTCCTGGGCAGGGCGAAGCTGGAGCCTGGCGAGGGAGTCATGATCAATGGGGCTACCGGGATCGCAGGCAAGCAGGCTATCCAGGTGGCCAAATATCTCGGCGCATCGAAGATCATCGCTACTGGCCGCGATGAAAAGGTCCTTGCGCAATTGGGTGTGCTCGGCGCAAGCGAGACCATTTCTCTGCGCCAGCCGGAAGACGATCTGCTGCGGCGCTTCAAGTCCGCGTTGTCCAGCGTGCAGATTGTTCTGGACTACTTGTGGGGCCCATCCGCGGAACTGATCTTAAAGGCAGCGGCCGGCCATGGCTCGCCGCAAGGCGAGCCGCGCATCCGTTTCGTGCAGATTGGGTCGATCAGTGGGAGCGCGATCCCCCTGCCTGCCCAGCTGCTCCGCAGCTCGGGCGTCGAGCTTCTGGGCAGCGGTCTGGGCAGTCTTTCTGCACGGCAAATCCTGCAGTCGCTCACCAGGATGTTCGCGGCCCTGAACGAAGTGCATTTTGCGATTGATATTGACAAGGTGCCGTTGGCTGAGGTCGAAGAAGCCTGGACCCGGAAGGAAGATGGACGCAGGATTGTGTTCACCCCGTAGAGCTGTCTTCCTTGGTTTGCCGGCTATTCCACCGGATAGGGTCCATCGGAAAATACCTGAGCGTGATAGCCCTTGGATCCAACCAGCCGCGCGAGCGGACTCCGCAGGTCGTCGCCTGCTCGCAGTCGATCGAGGTTGGAGCGGAAATCATATTGTGGCCGCCAACCTAGTTCGTTGCGGGCGCGCTCATTCACATACACCCGATCGATGCTCGGGAAAAGCTTCCATTGCCGTCGATCATATTCGGCCGTGTAGCCTGGTACGCATCGTTGCACCACTCGGGGCGCATCCACGCGCAGTTCCGCGAGATCCTCAGGGCGAAAGGGAGTGGTCGCGCTGAGGATGTATTTCCGGAAACCGAGCGCGGCTGCCCGTTCCGCGGCCAGCAGATGTGCGCTCACAACATCTTCGATGTCGACTCTCCGGTACAGGTATTCGTTGGCCTTCGCATTTGCGTCCGAGTATTCTGTCCGCACCTTCCTGTTGTCATCGTCTTCGGGGAAGAAACGCGATGTTCTCAGCACGATGCATGCCAGGCCCTGATTGCGAAAGAACAACTCGCAGAGATCTTCGGCTGCGGCCTTGGTCACGCCATAAATGTTCCTGGGAACAGGCCTCACGTCTTCCGTGATCCACGCTGCAGGAGCCTCTCCAGGCGGCACCAGCGCATCGCCGAACACGCTGGTTGTGCTGGTGTAGACAAACGATCCTACGTTCGCTGCGGCGGCCTCCTCCAGCAGGTTCAGCGTGCCGGTGATGTTGGTATCGATAAAATCCTGCCGGGAATGGGTAGCAACGTGAGGTTTGTGCAGCGTTGCTGCATGAAAAACTGCTGCGACACCTCTTATACAGCGATGCACCCGGGAACGGTCGGTAATCGAGCCCACATGGGTAGTAAACGGCGATTCAAGAATGTCGAGGCTGATCACCTCGTATTGCAAATCCCGCAGGGTGCGAACCAGGGCCTCGCCCAGGTGCCCGGAGCTTCCGGTAACCAATACCTTCATGTCGGTGCCGTTTCGTGTGCTTGATCGGAAATTAAGGTCGGCCACAACGCCGCTCCGTTCATGATAAATCGGCACGCCACAGAGGGCTCTTTTCAGGTTCGAACCTTTAGGAGTAGAATTCGGCGCCTCACCGGGATGCCCGGTTCCATGGGCCTCTCCGGTCTCTGGAGGTTGATGATGAAAATGCCGCAAAAGCAGATCCTTCTGGCGACATTAGCCATGACCCTACCTATGTTTCTCGGGGGATGTGAGCGCCACAGCAAATCCGAGACCTACTTTCTGATCGCCACCAACATCGGTCTGCCGTACTGGCAATCGGCACACGCGGGCTTCTCGAAGGCCGCGGCGGAGTATGGCGTCACTGAAGACATGCGGGGCCCGGATGCGTTCACTCCCGCCATCGAGGTGGATGAGTTTCGCGCCGCCGTTGCCAGAAAGCCCGCCGGAATACTCGTATCCGTCTCTGATCCCACCTTGATGGGGCCGGAGATCAACAAGGCGATGGCCGCCGGGATCCCAGTCATCACTATGGACTCCGATGCTCCCGACAGCCAGCGTCTTTACTTCATCGGCACCAATAATTTGGAGGCGGGACGGCTCGGCGGTCAACGCGTGGCTGCCGAATTAAATGGCAAGGGTAACGTGGTTTTCTTCACTATGCCCGGCCAGCCAAACCTCGAAGAGCGGCTCAAGGGATACAAGGATGCCTTTGCGAATTTTCCCGGCATCAAGATTGTCGAGGTCTTCGACATGAAAGGAGAGTCCACCGCGGCTATGGACAAAGCGAAGGAATACCTGGCTCGGACGGGCGCCGCAAAAATCAATGCCTTGGTATCTCTGGAGTCTTCCTCCGGCAAAGATGTTGCCGAAGCCTTCAAACGCGCCAAGCCCGAGGGCACCATGTTGATGGCTATGGATGTCGACCAGGCCACCCTAGAGCTGGTCAAGGACGGCACTATTCAGGCCACCATTTCGCAGAAGCCCTTCACTATGGCTTTCCTCGGCCTAAAGGCGCTCGATGACCTCCATCACTATCCGCTCAAGCCCCTGGTTCGGGACTACGGCTCCGATGCCTCATCGCCGATCCCAGCCTTCATCGACACCGGGGTATCCCTGGTCGACAAAAGTAACGTTGATAAGTTCCTGACTCCACCGGCGAGAACACCGTAGATTTTGGGCTCCGCGTTGCGGCGCGTTCCGCCGCTGTTTTCTGGGCAAAATCCAAAGTAAGCTCGCACCGGGCATCGGTAACTCCACGTTCTAGGGATCCCTTTCGTGGAACAAAGCGTCTATAGCTAGCTATGTATCTGGACGCGGAGACCCGGGCCCCACCATGCGAGGAATGGCGCTGAGATTACTGCGACGCTCCCGTCGGCCCCACCTCGGAAACACCCTCGAACAGGGCCCCACCGCGCATCTCAAAAAGGCGCGTCGTAGCGGTTTCGTACACAATGTCATCGCGCTGTATGGGGTCCAGGCATGCACTTACGCCCTGCCTCTGCTGACGTTTCCTTACCTTGCTCGTGTGTTGGGTCCGTCGGGGTGGGGAGTGGTGGTCTTTGCGGCGGCAATTGGGGATGTGATCGCTTGTGTGGTCGAGTACGGGTTCGATATCTCTGCATCTCGAGAGACCTCGCGCCAGCGCAATGAACCCAAACAGCTCTCCGCACTCATCTCGGGGGTTTTAGGCGCCAAGTCTCTGCTGGCTATGGTGTGCATCGCGGGGGCTCTGTTCTCGCGGCGATTTACCCACCACGTTGCTCCCTCCCTGGCGCTGTTTTGGGCCAGTACCATCTGGGGTGTCTGCCAGGGCATCAACATGCTGTGGTTTTTCCAGGGCCTGGAGCGGATGCGGCTGGCCAGCGCGCTGGAAATAGGGGGCAAGGTTCTTGCCACCCTGAGCATTTTCGTGCTGGTGCATAAGCCGGACGATGGTTGGAAGGTGATGGCGGCCCAGTGTGTTGGGTGTGTGGTGTCCCACGGAGTGACAGTGGTGCTGGCGTATCGTGAGGTGGGTTTTCAATGGCCCACACCATCGTCGGTATGGAAAGCGCTTCGCCTGGGGGGATCGATGTTCCTCTTTCGGGCGGTGCAAAGCCTTTCCGGATCCGTCAACCGGCTGGTGCTTGGTTCCGTTGCGCCAGTGGCTGTGCTGGGTGAATACGCCGGGGCCGAACGGATCACACGGATGTTTCAGCAGGGGATGTGGCCGGTGAACCAGGCGCTTTATCCCAAGCTGACCCAGCAGGCGCAGAACGATCCCAGGCGCGCCATGCGGACGGTGAGGCTGAGCCTGTTTTTTCTGGGCGGCTTGGGCTTGGTTTTCGGCCTGGCTATTTTCCTCGGCGCGCCGCTCCTTGTACACCTGGTGCTGGGCCCAGCCTTCCGGGACTCGGTGCCGGTGCTGCGTGTCTTTGCCCTGTGGATTCCCCTGATTGCGCTGTGCACCGTGATCATCTTCCAGTTGTTGTTGCCTCATCATCTGGACAATCAATTTAACGTCGTAAACGTAACCACCGGCCTGATCGGCATAGGGGCCGCATTGTTGCTTGCGCCCAGACTCGGTGCCGTTGGTATCGCTTGGGCGGCGGTCGGTGCCCAGACCTATACCCTGCTTGCCTTCTCCGTCATACTTTGGCGAGCCGGGTTGAATCCTTTTTCCCCGGCTCCCCTCTGCTGCGGTTCGCCGGCGCCGTTCCGCGCAGTTGGTGCCGTCACTGGCTCCAGCCGGTGGAAGCCAGCAAATGAAGCTTCGCTTACGAGAAAAGCTGGCGGTTGCAGAAGCCGGCGTTGTTCCGCCGGTGGTGATCGTCATCCCTGGCCCCTCTCCCCAGCATAGTGCTTACGCAGGACCGGTGCTGACAACCCAAGTCCATCTCTAAAGTCATCCCAGGCATCGCCGATATTCCTCGTACCAGCGCGGCACAGTTGTATGGGAATGATCCACCTGCAACTTGCACACAGCGTCCTGGGCTGACAAAAGTGCAAGGGTTTCTCTTTGGCGCTCTTGCGCCTGTCCGCTCAAGCGTCCCAGCCTGGATTCATTGGCAGTGCTCAGCCTTGGCGAGGGAAAGCGATGAAACTGCAGTGGCATTTCCACGAACACAACGCTCGAACCTCGAACAAAGATGATTCCCCGTCAAAATTCAGCCTTAGGAGGCTGTTCAGCAACAACTTCATCCACAATGTCATTGCCCTGTACGGGGTCCAGGCATGCACTTACGCCCTGCCTCTGCTGACGTTTCCTTACCTTGCTCATGTGTTGGGTCCATCGGGGTGGGGAGTGGTGGTATTTGCACAGGCGATCGGGGTCGTGATCGCTTGTGTGGTCGAGTACGGGTTCGATATCTCTGCATCTCGAGAGACCTCGCGCCAGCGCAATGAACCCCAACAGCTCTCCGCACTCATCTCGGGGGTTTTAGGCGCCAAATCTCTGCTGGCCGTGGTGTGCATCGCGGGGGCTTTGTTCTCGCGGCGATTTACCCACCACGTTGCTCCCTCCCTGGCGCTGTTTTGGGCCAGTACCATCTGGGGTGTCTGCCAGGGCATCAACATGCTGTGGTTTTTCCAGGGCCTGGAGCGGATGAAGCTGGCCAGCGCACTGGAAATAGGGGGTAAGGTTCTTGCCACCCTGAGCATTTTCGTGCTGGTGCATAAGCCCGACGATGGTTGGAAGGTGATGGCGGCCCAGTGCGTTGGGTGTGTGGTGGCCCATGGCGTGACGGTGGTGCTGGCCTATCGGGAGGTAGGTTTTCAATGGCCCACCCCATCGTCGGTGTGGAATGCGCTTCGCCTGGGGGGATCGATGTTCCTGTTTCGGGCAGTGCAAGGCCTTTCCGGATCCGTCAACCGGCTGGTGCTTGGTTCGGTTGCCCCCGTGGCCGTGCTGGGTGAGTACGCCGGGGCCGAACGGATCACGCGCGTGTTTCAGCAGGGCATGTGGCCGGTGAACCAGGCGCTTTATCCCAAGCTAGCCCAGCAGACGCAGAACAATCCCGGGCGCGCTATGCGAACGGTGAGGCTTAGCTTGTTTTTTCTGGGCGGCTTGGGCTTGGTTTTCGGCCTGGCTATTTTCCTCGGCGCGCCGCTCCTTGTACACCTGGTGCTGGGACCAGCTTTTCAAGACTCGGTGCCGGTGTTGCGTGTCTTCTCCTTGTGGATTCCCCTGGTTGCGCTGTGCACCGTGATCACGTTCCAGTTGCTGTTGCCCAACGAGCTTGACAATCAATTCAACATCGCGAATTTCACCGCTGCTCTGGTTGGTATTGGGGCTGCTTTGTTGTTGGCGCCTGGGTTCGGCGCGATAGGAATCGCATGGTCGGCAGTCATCGTCCAGACGTACACCCTGCTTGCCTTCTCAGTCATACTTCGGCGAAATGGATTGAATCCCTTTGCGCGGTCGCCCACGAGTGTGCGTCCAGGCCTCTCGGCGGGGTGGGTGCCTATGCCGGCCGTTGCCGGTCCGACAAGCAAGGGAGTGGGCGCCAGCAAGGAACTTCGCGGGGCATCGTTTGGAGGCCGGCAGCGCATATCGTGACGCGCTGCACGCTGAGAACCGCGGCCGCATTGCCCTGTTCCCCTTTCGGGGGATGACGCGCACTCAAAAAACTGTCTATAGCTTGGTATACCTTTCGCGGCGACATGAGGCTAAACAAACTATGGACGTAGGATACGGAAAAGGAAGACTGGTGCCCACCGGGACGCGCGGGCCCGCCATTTATGTAAGCTACAAAATCAGTCAGCAGCTAGTGGAAACAAAAGATGCCAATGGCTCTTTCCTGAGAAAGAAAGCAGTGGTTCACTCCATTGATGCTGAAGCCGGCCAGGACATTGGCTTGGGTGACTACGACCTGCTTGTAGGCGATGAAATCGTCCGCTTGAAGCGCATCGCCAGCGATCCCGAATGGCTCGTACTTTCCTCCAATGTATCCGCGATCTGCGTCTAAAGAACCAAACGGTTGCGTTGCCCTTCGCGCATGATAAGAATGCAGGGGTATGACGGAATGGAACGCATCTGAGTACGCTCGCATCTCCACCCTGCAGGCGGCCATGGCCGATGAGGTCCTTTCGTTACTGGACCTCCAGGGCACGGAACAGGTTCTTGATGTCGGCTGCGGGAACGGAAAGACCACCGCGGAGATCGCCGCCCGTGTTCCTCAGGGTGCGGTTGTCGGCGTAGATGCTTCCGCAGACATGATTGCCTTCGCGGCGGCACACGGCGCTCTCCATCCAAATCTCCAATTTGCGATTGCCGACGCCCGGCATTTGCCATATCAGCACCAGTTCGATCTCGTAGTCTCGTTCAACGCGTTGCACTGGGTTCCGGAGCAGGAGCAGGCGCTCAAATCCATACATTCTGTACTAAAACAGCGCGGCCAGGCCCAGTTGCGCCTGGTGTCAAAAGGACAGCGGAAGAGCCTGGAAGACGTGATCGAAGAAACCCGTCTCTCCTCACCCTGGCACGGCTACTTTCAGAGGTTCCGCAAGCCCTATCTCCACCTTACGCCGGAGCAATACGGCGCTTTGGCCCAGGGGAACGGCTTTGAGGTCCGCCGCATCCAGGTCAACGCCAAAGCTTGGGACTTTCAATCCAGGCCCGCATTCCTGAGCTTTGCAGAAGTCACTTTCGTCGAGTGGACCCAGCATTTGCCGCAATCGGAGCGTCTCGCCTTCATCACCGATGTGCTTGACCGCTACCAGAGGTTAGCCGCGGATGAACCGGGGGAGGAGAATCTATTCCGCTTTTACCAGATGGACATCACGCTCGCCCCCGCTAACCAGGATGGGAAGCGCAGTTTTGTAAGGTAAACAAGATCCTCGCATTCCTCTATGTAAAAGTGCTACCATCCGTTCCGTTACCCCGGTGCGCAGGAAGCCGGGCGGGAAGGCTCCCCCCTTTTCCGAAATCATCCAGACGCAAGAAAAGTCCCCTGCCGGCATTGAAAAGGAGGCGGACATGAAAACCACTTCTGCAATCAGCACGGCGGCACTCTCCGCACTGTTGCTTGTTGGATTATCGTCCAGGGCGCAAGAAGCCAACACTTCGCAAGAGGCTTCGACTCCGCAAGAGGCCACAACTCCCGCCGCTGCGCCGGCCAGCGACAACGCCGCAGCCAGTCCGCAACCTTCTGTTCCAGCGTCTTCGAACTCCAAGGTCCGCATTGTCCGCCTCAGCGAGGTTAAGGGCGAGGTGCAGGTGGACCGTCAAACTGGCAAGGGGTATGAAAGCGCAATGCCCAACCTGCCTGTCATCGAGGGAAGCAAGCTGAAAACGGGCAATGGTGTGGCTGAAGTCGAATTCGAAGACAACAGCACCGTCCGTCTGGCGCAGAACTCCGAAATCGAATTTCCCCGGCTGGAAATGATGCCGTCCGGCGCAAAGGCATCGTCTGTCAATGTGCTCCAGGGCACGGTCTATGTAAGCCTGATCAACACCAAGGGTAACGAATTCGTCGTCAAATTCGGGCAGCAAACCATCAACCTGCCTCCCGACAGCCACGTCCGCCTGCAGCTGGCTCCGAGTGAAGCGAACTTGGCGGTGATGCATGGCGATGCCATTGTCGAGGAACCCTCAGGCAATACCACGGTCGGCAAAAACAAGACCATGACGTTCAACCTGGCCGGGCAAAACCCACCCGTAATTGCCAAGAGCGTAGTCGAGGAACCACTCGACAAATGGGACAGCAATGCAGTGCAGTACCACAAGAGCTATGCCAACGCGACCTCGTTTGGTAACTCACCCTATTCCTACGGCATCAACGATATGAATTACTACGGAAGCTTCGTGAACGCCTCCGGGTGCGGCGGCGGTTCGATGTGGCGGCCGTATTTTACCAGCGCTAGCTGGGATCCATTCGGGAGCGGAGCGTGGGCATATTATCCCAGCGCGGGCTATTCATGGGTTTCTCCTTATCCCTGGGGCTGGACGCCTTACCATTACGGCAGCTGGGCTTTCTGTCAGGGTATCGGCTGGGGTTGGCGGCCAGGCGGCGCCTGGATGGGACTGGCAAATAATTCATTCTATTCTCCGTCGGCCGGGTCGAACTCCTTTGCCACCAATCGTCCTCGTCCGCCGGTCCATCCACCGGCAGCCACCCAATCGTCGCTGGTTCCTGTGAACCTGAAGGCCCTCCCCGCTTCGAGCCTGGGCCCGAAAGACACCTTTGTGTTTCGCAATAATTCAGCCGGAATGGGAGTTCCGCGCGGCAGTCTGGGCAAGCTCAACAGCTTCTCGGGTCAAACTGCCCAACACGGTATGGCCACAACGAACGTCTATTACGGTGGCGCCCAGCGGGGTGGGGCGGAAGCGGGCGCAAGATCCGGCAACTTCGGGTCAGGTATGTCCGCTGCATCCGTTCAGTCCCAATCGAACCATTCCTATTCCAGCGGCAGCATGCAAAGTGCTTCGCCTGGGGCAGGTGCATCTCACTCTTCCATGCAGTCAGGAGTTGGCGGCGGCGGGTCCGGCGGCGGCGGAAAACGCTAGTATTGATCTCGATTTGCCTGTCGATCAGGCATGAATTGTTCGCTTTTGCTTGAGCGGTATTCCTTACTTCGCGGATCACCAGCGAGATAGGGGATACCGCTCAAGTTGTTTGTGGCGGGAAAATTAAGGAACCTCTGCTATGAACGTGGATGCCGGCAGGGGAACACCGTTGTAAAGATTGGCGTCAGTGAAGCTTTGCCAGGCGTAACGGACCTGAACCGGCTCCCTAACCTCAGGCGACGAGACGACCACCGTGGTCCCCTGCACCTTGGCGGTAGCCGCGACAAAGTGGCCATCCGCCCCCGCCACCTCAAAGCCTTTCACCTCGCCCCCCTTGCTGTGCAGACCCTCGGCGTGGTCGAACCAGATCTCCACGTCTCCCCCTTCGCGCGTGATCTGGCGGTAGAGGGGACCACTAAATTCGAGGCCGGTTTCCCCATAGGCGATAGCCCGGCCGGCCAGAGCAAGGCGCGCGCCCACCGTTTGCTTGTCGGGCGGGTGCACGTTGTCGCGCTGTCCAATGTCGAGGGTGACCGCCATCCCAGTATTGACCACATGGAGGGTCCGGCGCTGACTATCGCGAATGAGGCCCCAATTCTCTGCCGGCGATTCGAAGCTCGAGATCTGGACAAAGAGGAAAGGGAGGTTCGCCTGACCCCATTGCCGTCGCCAATCGGCGATAAGCGTGGGCAGGAGCTTTGCATAGAGGCCAGCGCGGTCATGTGCGCTGTCTGTCTCCCCCTGGTACCAGAGAAAACCCTTAATGGCGTAGGGTGTGAAAGGCGCGACCATCCCGTTGTATAAGCCGGCGGGGATCCACGACGTTGGATCTGGGTGCCAGGGGTGTTGGGGCGGGGGAAGGTGATGGGCGGCCGCCTCGGCGTCGGCGCTCTTTTCGGCGGCTTCCATCAGGCTAAGGTGCGTCTGCTCGTCGGCAAAGTGGGCGCGCGCGGCGAAGGCAGGCATCAGCGATGCGTCGGCAGAGAGCGCATCCAGGCTGATCCAGGAATCGATCGGTGTGCCTCCCCATGAAGAGTCGATCACCCCGATGGGGATGTGCTCGCGCCGGTTGATCTCGCGTGCAAAAAAGTAGGCGACGGCTGAGAAATCCTTGGCAGTCGCCGGAGTGCACGGTTGCCAGACGCCGGAGAATCCGGCCAGCGGCGAATCAGAGGACTGATGCTCTACCCGCAGGAGGCGGACCTGGGCCAGGTCGGCCTGGGCGATCTCCTGGTCTGCGTTGGTTACATGAGCCGACGGAGGAAACCCGGAAAGAGGCATTTCCATGTTCGATTGCCCGGAAGCAAACCACACATCGCCCACCAGCAAATCAGAACGGGTAAGCTCGGTGCTGCCGTGGACTGTGAGAGTGAAGGGACCGCCGGCCGGCTCCGGTTTGAGCCACACGTCCCAAAGACCCAGACTGTTTGCGGTGGTGGCGAGGGACTGGCCGTGGAAGCTGACGGCGATCTTCTCCGCCGGCGAAGCCTCGCCCCACAGGTGGATGGGCGCGTCGCGCTGCAGGACTGCGTGGTCGGTAATGACGCTGGCCAGCCGCAACTCGGCTTGTAAAGGTGTACTTACCAGGCAAATCGCTAGAGTAAAGAACCCAAGCTTCATAGCTATAGCTCCTGAGACAAAAGCAGATCGAGAAATAAGTCCTAAGCAATTACAACTAACCCTGTGCAGAGTGCCTCTCATAGGTCTAGGATGGGCACTGGTTTGTGCATCCTTGCTCCTACCCCGGGGAACAAACATTCCAGTAGCAGGATAAAGGAAGGAAACTATGTTTGGTTTGATTTGGTGGGTTATCGTCGGTCTCATTGCAGGTTGGCTCACAGGCAAGATCATGAGCGGCGGAGGCTATGGGCCCCTCATGGACATCATTGTCGGCATCCTGGGGGCGTTGGCGGGTGGTTTCATTATGTCGCACCTTGGTTTTGCAGGGTCTGGCGGCCTGATTTATACCATCATCGTCGCCGTCATCGGAGCGGTGATCCTCACGCTACTGCTCCGTCTCGTCACGCGTGGCCGGGTTCGACAAGTGTAACTTCGATCGTCAATTTGCCAACAACAAGCCTGCTCCATCTGGAGCAGGCTTGTCTCGTTTATGGGATGGTAAAGCAAGAATCCACTCTATGGTTGAGCGACACCGGTTGCACGAGAGCGGATCCTGCCCCCATACTTCCCCGGGCAATTTATCGCTTTGCCGGGAGCGAAGCGATGGAAGACATCTATCCTGCGACGCCGGCAAACGGAGCTGTGACTGTTGCCATTCCTCGCCGGAACCGCATATCTCTCCACTACGCTTCGCTCCGGTCGAGATGACATATTTATTGCACGGAAAGTCCCAATTATCCAGTGGATGCACGCCCGTCCATGGCTTAACAAATTTGTCATCTCGATCGGAGCGAAGCGTAGTGGAGAGATCTGCGGTTTCTTTTCGGTTCACACACCTCCAAAGGCCCTTGTACGCTTTTTCCCGAAGGGTTTGTTGGCGGAAGAAGAGTTCAGTTGCTTATCCGTCTGCCGGGACAATGTAGATTTGTCTGATGGAGAAGGCAATTGCATCGAGAACCGCACTCAGCGTGGCTTTGCGCCGCGCGGCTCACCAGCTCTACGATTCCCCCGTGGTATTCCAGGATCCAATGGCAGTCAGTATTCTCGGCTCGGCTTATGCAGAGGAGTTGCGGCGAACCCCGTTGCGGCCAGACCGGCCCTTCTCGGTCGCGTTGCGTGCGTTTCTCGTGGCTCGCAGCCGTTATGCCGAAGACAATCTGAGACGGGCTGTCGAAAGTGGCGTCCGTCAATACGTTCTGCTTGGCGCCGGACTCGATACGTTCGCCTATCGAAATCCCTTTGCCGGGCTTCGCGTCTTCGAGGTGGACCACCCCGCTACCCAGCAGTGGAAGCGTGAGCTGCTGCAACGCAACAACATCGCCATTCCAGACAGCATCGGTTACACGCCGGTCGATTTTGAACACCAGTCCTTACCAGAGCAGCTTCGCGCCGCCGGGTTCAATTTCCAGGCGCCGTCGTTTTTTGCCTGGCTGGGGGTAGTTCCCTACCTCACCCTGGAGGCTTTCCGCACCACACTCAGCTTCGTCGGCGCGCAGCCGCCTGGAAGCGGCCTGACTCTGGATTACGGGCAACCACGCTCCGCTCTTCCGCCGCTCGAACGGCTGGCGCACGATTCACTGGCGTCGCGCGTAGAAAAAGTGGGCGAGCCCTTTCGGCTTTTCTTTACCCCGGTCGAGATCGCGGCCGAGTTCTCGCACTTCCAGAGCCTGGAAGATCTGGGGGCCGCGGAGATCAACGCGCGGTACTTTCATGGACGCAGCGATCAACTCGCGATACGTGGCACCGCCGGCCGTTTTCTTAGCGCATGGTTATAGGCTGGGCTCACTACTCATATTTCAGGGACTCAACCGGATCCAACTGTGCCGCGCGCGTGGCAGGAAGCGTGCCAAAGACCACTCCCACGATGGTCGCCGCTGCGAGCGCGATGATCGCTGATAATCCTGAGATCGGTATGCGGTAAGAGGTAAAAAGCCTGACGGAGTAGGGAACAGCTAAACCCAGTATCGTCCCGATGACGCCGCCGCTCAGCGAAATGAAGACCGCTTCGATCAGGAACTGTAACTTGATTTCGCGGTAGGTTGCTCCCAACGCCTTACGAATGCCGATCTCCCGGATCCGTGATCGTACGTTCGCCAGCATAATGTTCATAATGCCGATCCCGCCCACGGCGAGCGTCACCGAAGAAACCAGCAGCAAAACCAGGGTCAGCGCATTGGCAATCTCTGCTGCCGTACTCAGCAACTCGGTCAGAGTCTGCGCATCGTAGACCGAGCTGGGCTGGTGCCGCGAGCGGATCACCTTCAGGATCTCTTTGCTCGCCAGCTCTACATCTCCGGTGTCACGAATGGAAAAGAAGATCTTCTTAATATCATTGGTCCCGGTAAAGTAGCGCGCGACGGAGTAGGGAATGAGGATGGTCTGATCGGCAACTTCAGTTTGCCCCAGGGTATCCACGGCCTCTTTGAAGGTACCAATGACGGTGAAGGGGATACCTTTAATCTCAAAGGTTCGATCGACCGCGTTGATGGTGCCGAACTTTTGCCGCGCAAACGGCTCGGTCACGACCGCCACCTTGGCGTGACTGACATCGTCCTCCTCGTCGAAGAAGCGTCCCGCGATCAGGATCAGGTTGCGTACCGGCCGGTACTGCGGGGAGACGCCAAGCACCAGAATGTCTTTTACTACGCCGTTGCCGAAGCCGATGCGATCGTGCATCTGCAGCATGGGCGACGAGTAGGCAACCGAAGGCACCTGTTCCAGGACCGCCGTCTCATCTTCGCGGGTCAGGTAGTCGTTACGGAGGTCGTGTTGCGCACTCGATCCGGGGCCGCCGCCGGAGTACTCCACGGCCACCATGTTGGTCCCGATGGCCTGGATCAAACGGAGAATGTACTGTTTGCCGGTCAGGCCGATGGTAAAGACCAGAATGAGTGAGGCCGAGCCGATAACCATTCCCAGGGAGGTAAGCATCACCCGCACTTTGTTGGTGCGAAAGCTGTCGATGGCCAGGCTGACAATCTCGCTCAGCACCATGGTTCGCTTGGCGCTGGCGAGTGTCCGTTCGAAAGATCTGCGGCTGGCGGATCGGATTGCTGTCATGTGCCCAATTTCATACTAACGGTCCCAGGGTCGCCTCATGGGCGCATCTTTGCCACGGCCGGCGACAGCGCCCTGGCTTGGGGGAAATGTGCGCCATAAGCGCCCTATGCGCCTTTAAGTCGGTTTCGGAAAAAGCCTGGGATGATGAAGAAGCGATCCCTCAGCAAGCCTTGTGATCTTTTCGTTCATTTTTAATTTAAAAAATTATATGTTTTGATCTTTTGCGTCATTTTTATGGAATTATCAGTCATTTTGACATATAGTTTGTGTCTACATCGCTCGATGTCCACCGGCTATGACGAGCCGGGGTGTTGCGATCGGTCGAGCGTCCTCCGCTGGTTTCGGCGCGATACACTTCTAGGGCAAACCCCGAAAGTTCAAGGGTTCCGGCTGACTTTATACCGGATGTAAGGATTGAATGGTGCTTGAGATTTGTGTGGACTCGCTGGAGTCCGCGAGAGCGGCGCAAAGTGGTGGTGCGCAACGCATTGAATTGTGCTCCTCCCTATTGGAGGGCGGCATCACGCCCAGTTCGGGGTTGATCGGCGCCGTCCGGGAGTCTCTCTCGATTCCCGTGGTGGCGATCGTCCGGCCGCGGGCCGGAGATTTTTACTATTCCGTCGACGAGTTCGCCGTGATCAAGAGAGACGTGACCGCAGTCCGGAAGCTGGGTGCGAATGGAGTCGCCCTCGGCGTGCTTCTCCAGGATGGGCGGGTGGACAGCGAGCGAACCCGGGAATTGGTGGAACTGGCGCGTCCGATGGAAGTGACCTTTCACCGTGCAATCGATTGGGCGCCCCGGATGGAAGAGGCGCTGGAGCGGGTGATTGAGGCGGGGGCCGACCGAATTCTGACTTCCGGTGGTGCGCAGACCGCTATGGAAGGTATCGACCGCATTGCCCAAATCGTAGCTAGAGCCGACGGCCGGATTGGTGTGATGGTGTGCGGCACGGTCCGGAAGGAAAACATAGGCGAGATCGCCAGAAGGACCAATGCCTGGGAGTTCCACGCCTCATTGCGAAAGGCGACCAGGAGTGCCGTAACCTACAGCAACCGTGTGTTGTCTCTCAGCGAGCCGGGCGTCGATGAGTTCGCCCTGTATACGGTGGGCGAGGAGGATGTCCGTGCCTTGCGTGACGCGCTGGAAACGGCGCAAGATGGTGACCTTGCAAGAACGTCGCCGCCTCGATAGAGAAACCCCTACCTCATGTCTTCTAAGACCGACCGTCGGGCCAAAGAAATTCTGCGGTTACTTCTCCGGCAAGGCAAGACTTCGATCGAAGAGCTTACCTCGGTGATTGGGACTTCCCCGGCCAGCGTGCGCCGGGACTTGGTGCGTCTGGAGGAGCGTGGACTGGTCCACCGCACACACGGTGGCGCGATGCTTGCGGAACAGGCGGTGTATGAGCCTTTTCGTTTCGACGCGTCTTTCCAGATCCGTGAAGACCGGTTTACCCAGGAAAAGCAGCGGATTGGCGCGGCTGCGGCTGGCCTGATCGAAGAGGGTGAGACGATAGGGCTGACCGCGGGGACGACCACGACGCAAGTTGCCCGGCACCTGCGCA
This sequence comes from uncultured Acidobacteriaceae bacterium, assembly GCA_963838445.1. Taxonomy (GTDB): domain Bacteria; phylum Acidobacteriota; class Terriglobia; order Terriglobales; family Acidobacteriaceae; genus PALSA-350. Next base: position 15,130 of record CAWIRT010000030.1, on the reverse strand, counting down.
CGCGAACTAATATTCGTGTCGTCACCAACGCAGTCAATATCGCGATGGAGTTGAGCGCAAGCGCGGGTTTGACCGTAAACCTGACTGGCGGCAGCATGCGCTGGGCGGGCGCCTTCTCGCTCATCGGGTCGGCGGCGGTCGAGCCGTTGAAAATGTTTGTGATGGATAGGGTGTTCATCGGCGTGTGTGGTGTGGATCCGGAGCGAGGTGCGACGACCATCGAGCCGGATGAGGCGGCAGTCTTTCGCGCCATGGCTGCTCAGTCAAAGCAAGTGGTGGTGATTGCCGATTCGAGCAAGATTGGCATGGTCAGCCCGGCGGTCATCTGCTTACCCAAAGAAATAAATATTCTGATCACCGATGATGGTGCTTCAGAAGAGGTGTTGGCAGGTTTTACCCGGGCCGGGGTGAAGATTTTGATCGTGTGACGATGGATTCTATGCGCCTGCCTTCAAGGAAGGCGCGTGAAATTTGAGGACGAACGCGGGCAACCAGGTTCGTTTGCACCACTGAATCTCGTTACCTGACGGCCAATTCGCCCACGACTTGTTTCAGGTAGCGGAGACTGGCGGCGACGCTTTCTACTGGTGGCACTTTGGTCGCGCCGAATTTTACGTCTTGTTCCACAACCATCCAGCCGGAATAGTTGTTCTTCTCCAGAACCCGGAAGAATTCCTTAAAGTCGATCGAGCCTTGTCCGATGATGGTGAAGGCATTGAGTTCGATCGCCTGCTCAAAATTCAATCCTTTTCGGCGCACTTCGTCGAGGACCGACTCATTGACGTCCTTGATATGCACGAACCGAAGGATGTCGCGATATTTCTCTGCCTCCTCGGCGGAATCGCCTCCCGCGTACGCACAGTGTCCGGTGTCGAGGCAAAGGCCGATGCCTGAACTAGACGTGGCGTCGAAGAACTGTTCCGTCTCTTTCATGGTTTCCACGTAGGTGGAAATGTGAGGATGAAAAACCAGATCCAGGCCAAAGTCTTTGGTCACCTTGGCAGCTTCCGCAACCACCCTGGTCACTTGTTTCCACTGATCCGCGTTCCAGCTTTTGCTGCCGTCAGCGGGAACTCGCCCTGCAATTCTGTCCCGCTCTTCAGACTGTGCGTCGGCAAGCACCAGAAAAGGCGCCCCCAGAGCGGCAAGCAGTCCACCCACCTTACGAATATGCTCCACGACTACCATGGTAGAAGCGGGATCGCTGAGCACTGCGGGAACGAACGATCCCAAGAGCTTCAACTTCCGGGGAGTGAGTTCACCCTCCAGGACCTTGGGATTGGTAGGCAGGAAGCCGTATGGACCGAGCTCGGTGCCGGTGTAGCCGGCTATAACCATCTCGTCGAGCATCTTCTGGTAGCTCTGTTCCCAGGAAGGCCCTGGGTAGTCTAAAACGCCCCAGCTGTCAGGGGCGGAGGCAAAATTAAAACGCGCGGTCTGTTTCGTCATCGAGGACCTCTATCTGCGGAATTGAACCAGCGAAGAATAATGGGTGAGCTTGCTAAGCGCTTATAACGTTATCATGCAGCCGCCAATCGCGCTCGTCAAGAGCTTTGCAATTCGACAACTGACATTCGGACGGAGAACTCATTCTGCAGCACCTGGAGCCATGCCAGGAGTTTGCCAGGAAGGGAGGCTTAATTTAGCATCGGTCGCATCTCGCACCTTTTAATTGAGCGGCATCTATGCGATTTGATCCGGGCGCCGGGGCAACGGTACAGATCCTTTGCCGCGCAGGGAGTCGTAAGCCGCATGGCCTCCGTTGTCAGCATGGCTCTTTCCTGCGCTCTGAGCGGTATTTTATTTCTGGGCGTGCGATCCGATGGACAACAGCTGCCGGGCGTGCCTCAGCCGGAGCAAAACCTGGTTCGCGTGAGGCCCAAACTGGCGGGAGATGGGGCATGCCTGGGTTGCCATGAGCAACAAAGCACTTCATACCGGAGCACATCACACCATCTCACCTCGCGATTAGCGGGTCCGGATGCCATCCTCGGTTCGTTTAGCGGAAGCGGAAGCACGCTCAAGATCATTGATCCCTTGCCTGGCAGCTCCGCGCCGGCGCTCTCCTTTCAGATGGAGGTGAGAGACGGAGGCTATTACGAGACGGCGATCGCCGGCGTTCCTAAGCACCAGCAATCGCATGGCGAGCGGATCGACGTGGTCACCGGTTCCGGTACCAGAGGGCAAAGCTATCTATACTGGCTTGAAGATCAGTTGTTTGAGCTGCCATTGAGCTACTGGTCCGATGGCCATCAGTGGATCAACAGCCCCGGTTTCAAAGACAAGACAGCAAACTTTTCACGACCGATTTACCCCCGCTGCCTGGAGTGCCATGCTACCTATATCGTGGCTCTTTCACGGGATCCTCTGAGCAATCATTATGACTGGTCAACGCTGGTGACCGGGATATCCTGCGAAAGCTGCCATGGCCCGGGCGGCGAACATGTGGCGGTTCGTGCTGCGAGCAGCGCGGGGTCATCCGGGGAAAAAACGATCCTGAACCCAGCCAGGTTCTCTCGGGACAGGCAGGTGGACTTGTGCGCGCTATGCCATAGTGGGGCGCAACGGGTGGAGCTGGAGCCGGCATTTTCCTATCGTCCGGGCCAGCCGTTGGATGGTTATTTGAAGCCATTGCCGGCTGACACCACGATGCAACCGGAAGTGCACGGGAACCAGGTGGGGCTGCTCAAGCGAAGCCGTTGCTACGTATCCTCGCCCACAATGAGCTGCTCGACCTGTCACGACGTCCATGCACCCGAGCGGCCGGCGGCCACATATTCGAGCCGGTGCTTGAGCTGCCACCGGGTGGAAAGCTGTACGGTTGCGAAGACGCAAGGACTGAGGATTGCGGATAATTGCATTGACTGCCATATGCCTAAGCTGCCGACCAACGCCATTATCTCCAAAACAGCCGGCAATGAAGTGCGCGCTACCATGCGCACGCATTGGATTCGCGTCTACCCAACAACTACTCAGCCCTGACCGCGGAAGCTGACAACGAAAGCAGGACGCGGCAAAGTGAAAAAGAACAGCGGCACATGCGCAGGGGTCGCGCCGGAATGAACCGTCGAAGTTTCATCAAGTCGCTCAGTCGCACTGCCCTGGTTTTGCCCTTGAGCGAAGTGCTGCTGATGGCGGCCCCGCCCTGGTTACGAGGGGAACAAGCTCAGAACGGCATGACGCGTTCCTACGATGCCAAGCCCGTGGCGCCACCTCCCGGGCCGGCGTCACCAATTGCGGGTACACCCCTCGGTGTCAGCTTCACGGACGTGGGCAGCACGGCTGGACTGAACGCAAAGACCATCTATGGCGGCATAGGCAGCAACAAATACCTGCTGGAGACAACCGGATGCGGCGCAGCCTTCTATGACTACGATCAAGATGGCTGGATGGACATTTTTCTGGTGAATGGCTGGCGGCTGGAGGGTTTTGCCAAGAACAACGAACCCACTTGCCATTTGTTCAAAAACAATCGTGATGGAACCTTTACCGACGTCACCGCGAAATCCGGCTTGAGCCGCACCGGTTGGGGACAGGGCTGTTGTGTTGGTGACTATGACAACGATGGATACGACGACCTGTTCGTCAGCTACTACGGGCAAAATGCGCTGTTCCATAACAATGGCAACGGCACATTTGCCGACGTCACGGTCAAGGCTGGCTTAGCGCAGGCGGGCACGCGATGGAATAGCGGCTGCGCATTTCTCGATTATGATCGCGACGGCCGCCTGGATCTGTTTGTCGCCAACTACATCGATCTCGATCTGAAGACCGCACCGCTGCCCGAGTCGGGCCCCTGTACGTACAAGGGAATCATGGTCGCGTGCGGCCCGCCCGGGCTGGCTGCTGGAAAGAACTTGCTCTACCACAACAACGGCGACGGCACATTTACCGATGTCTCGAAAAAGAGTGGTATGTGGGACACGATCGGGAACTATGCCCTGAGTGTCGCGGTTTCCGATCTGGATGATGACGGTTGGCCTGATATCTACGTGGCTAACGACTCGACGGCGGCGACTCTGTATCAGAACCAGAAGGACGGAACCTTTCGAGACATTGCGATCGAGGCCGGCGCGGCGCTCTCTCCCGACGGAAAACCGCAGGCCGGCATGGGTGTCTCGATAGGAGACTATGATCGCGACGGCAAGCTCGACATTGTCAAAACCAACTTCGCCGGAGATACTGACTCGCTCTACGCGAATCTTGGGGACGGTAATTTTCAGGATCGTACCTATGCCGCCGGTCTGGGTATCAATACCCGCTACCTTGGATGGGGCGTGGGGTTTCTGGATATGGACAACGATGGCTGGCTAGACATTCTGGTGACCAACGGCCACGTGTACCCCGAGGTGAGCAGTTCCAAGGCAGAGGCTCCTTACGCGGAACGCAAGTACCTCTATCGCAACCTGCATAACGGCCGCTTCGAAGATGTGTCGGAGAAGGGTGGCCCCGGCATTACGGCTGCAGTTGCCGGAAGAGGCTGCGCCTTCGGTGACTATGACAATGACGGTGACATAGATGTGATTGTCAACTGCGTGAATTCACTACCGCAACTCTTGCGTTGTGACTCGCAGTGGAAACGCTCGTGGATCAAGGTAAAGGCCGTCGGGGTAAAGTCGAACCGCACGGGCATTGGCGCTAAGGTGCGAGTGCTGGCGAAGACGCAGAAGGGATCATCGGATTTGCTACTCCAGGTAGACGAAGTGCGTAGCGGGGGCAGCTACTATTCCCAGAACGACCTGCGGCTGCACTTCGGACTCGATCAGGCGCAGGTCGTGGACTCGCTGGAAGTACGCTGGCCTTCCGGAGAGGTGGATACGTTCAAAAATCTTCAAGTGAATCGTCTGTACGTCGTTTCGGAGGGAGCGAAAGCTCCACAAGTGATTGCGCTACGCTGATTCACCTGGCGCTCCCTGCTTGAAACCCTATTCTCCCGTTGCGTCCTGTTGAGCGCCAAGGCCTGCGTCGGGATCCCCTACGCTTCGGTTGCGGGTGGAGTGAAACTGCAGATCCCTCGGCTTCGCTCGGGATGGCAAAGGGAGAGTGGGGTTTCCAGCAGTTCTTGTTGTCCGTGGGTGGTGAACTTTGCTTCGACGAATGTCGCGCCGCTGCCGGGCTGGCTGCCTCCGACGGTGATGGCGTAATCTCCAGGAGCAACCAGGCGATCTTCGGCTTCGCTGGCCATGCTCAAATCGCGAGCACCGAGTTCCGGATGCACATGCCGGGTGGCGCCCGCCGGCACATGCACCCGCTCGAACCCGCGTAACGCCCGCAACGGCGCTCCAGGAACCTTGGGAAAATTCCAATAAACCGCAATCACTTCATCGCCGGCGCGCTGGCTTCGATTCGTCACATCCACCTCCACACCGAGAGGATCACCAGCTTTCTACTCTTGACGGTGGATGTTTCACGGGTATGATAGTTCACTATAAGCGGTTAGCCGGTTGTTTGCTACTGGGCCAGAAATTCAGTTGCTCACCAGGAGCTTGCTCAGAGATGCTTGTCGACCGCACCCTTTTGACCCTCCTTCTGGTCGTGATTTTTGCTATCGGGCCCCTAAGCCATGCCCAGGCTGTCGACGCCCAGGGCCACCCATGGTGGAAACACGCGGTCTTTTACGAACTCTATCCGCGGAGCTTTGCCGATAGCGACAATAGCGGCACCGGCGACCTGGCAGGGATCGCGTCCAAACTCGACTACCTGAAACGCCTGGGTGTGGACGCCATTTGGATCACGCCTTTCTATCCCTCGCCGCAAATCGATTTTGGCTACGATGTCTCGGACTTCGAGAACATCGATCCGATGTATGGAACTCTGGACGATTTTGATCATCTGCAAGCCAGGGCGAAGGCGCAGGGGATTCGCATCATTCTCGATTTTGTAATCAACCACACCTCTGACCAGCACGCGTGGTTTGTTGATGCTCGATCGTCACCGGCTGCGCCCCATCGCGATTGGTACATCTGGCGCAACGGACGAAGCCCCGGGCAAGCGCCTAACAACTGGCGATCCGATTTTGGCGGCCCGGCGTGGAAGCTCGATTTTGCGTCGGGGCAATACTTCTACCACAACTTTGCGCCGGAGCAGCCGGACCTGAATTGGCGAAGCCCGGCGGTCGAACAGGCCATGTTTGACGTAACCCGTTTTTGGTACAAGCGAGGAGTCTCCGGTTTTCGCCTGGATGCAATCGACTATCTGTTTGAAGATCCGGAACTGCACGACAACCCGATCCTCCCCGGCAAGAACGAGCGGGGGGAGCCCAACATGCAGGATAAGTACAACAGCAAACTCCCCGAGGTCCACGATGTACTCCGCAGGTTGCGGCGCGTGGCCGACCAATCAAACGCGGTGCTGGTTGGCGAGACGTACACCGATGACGCCAATGAACTCAAGAAATACTACGGCGCCCACGACGACGAGATTCAGCTGCCAATGAATTTCGTGTTCTGCACCGTCGACAAGCTGTCAGCGCCGGAGTTTCGCAGGCAAATTGCCGCGGCAGAATCGACCGGTGAGTGGCCGGTCTACGTGATTGGCAACCACGATATGCCACGGTCCTACGTGCGCTATGGCGACGGGCAGCACAACGACCAGATTGCCAAACTGATGGCGGCGCTCTACCTGACGCTACGAGGCACCGCGGTGATGTATTACGGCGAGGAACTGGGGATGGAGAACAATGATCCCAAGCGGCCGGAAGACATAAAGGACCCCGCGGGAAAGACGGGCGGCTGGCCGGAAAACAAAGGGCGGGATGGCGAGCGCACGCCAATGCAGTGGGACGGCTCACCCAACGCAGGTTTCACCCAAGGTACTCCGTGGCTCCCGGTTCCACCCAGTTACAAAACACATAATGTGGCTGTTGAATCGAAGGATCCGGATTCGATCCTGCGGTTCTATCAGCATCTCCTCGCGCTTCGCCACCAGGATCCAGCCCTATTGGAGGGAGACTATGTCGACTTGAAGCCGAACAACGAGGCTCTGCTCGCGTATCTTCGACGTTTCGGAGATGAGTCCGTGTTAGTCGTGCTCAACATGTCAGGCAAGCCACAAACCGTGTCCCTCAATGTAGCTGGGCGCCAAACTACACTGCTGTCCAGCCCGGGTCCACCGTCGCTCCCTAAGGTTTTTGCCGGGCTACAGGAATTCAGACTGCAGCCCTTTGCGGTCTACATCGCGAGACTTTCAAGGTAGGTACGGTGCAAATAGAGAGCAGGCGCAATTTCATGAGAGCGGCAGGCGCGGCGTTTACCGGCGCTGCTGCCATCGGGGCGGCCCGCGGCGAAGCTGTGGAAACCACGACGCCGAACGGGCGAAGTTTTGATGTAACCAGGTTCGGCGCCAAAGGCGATGGCCACGCTGTGGATACGCCTGCGATCAACAAGGCGATCGCTGCTGCCGCGGAGTCCGGTGGCGGCACAGTTGTTTTCCCGGCCGGAACCTACCTCTCCTATTCCATCCATCTCAAGAGCCACGTGTCGCTCTTTCTCTCCGATGGCTCGACCATTCTGGGTGCCGACACGCCGGCCGATGGAGCTAACGCCTATGATCCCGCCGAGCCCAACCAGCCATGGGAAAAGTACCAGGATTACGGCCATAGCCATTGGCATAACAGTTTGATCTGGGGCGAGAACCTGAAGAACCTTTCCATCTATGGTCCAGGACTTATTTGGGGCAAAGGTTTAAGCCGAGGGGAAAACTGGGGACCGGTCGCTGAGAAACCAGGTGTAGCAAACAAGGCGATCGCGCTCAAGAACTGCCAGAATGTGCTTCTGCGCGACTTCTCAATCCTGCATGGCGGTCATTTCGGCATCCTGGCCACCGGGGTCGATAACCTCACCATCGACAACCTCACCATCGATACGCAACGCGACGGCATCGACGTCGATTGCTGCAGGAACGTGAGGATCTCGAAATGCAGCGTGAATTCCCCCTGGGATGACGGTATCTGCCTCAAGAGCTCGTTTGCTCTTGGATATGCGCGGGCAACAGAATGGGTCACGATCAGCGATTGCTACGTGACTGGGATCTACGAAGAAGGCAGCCTACTCGACGCGACTTACAAACGCTTTCCCGAGAGCGCCCAGGTGGATCGAAACGGGCGCATCAAGTTTGGGACCGAATCGAACGGTGGTTTTAAGAATATTGCGGTTTCGAACTGCGTCTTCGACGGGTGCTTCGGATTGGCGATCATCTCCGTGGATGGCGCGGTGATTGAGGACGTAACCATATCCAACATCGCCATGCGCGGGATTATCGGGGCCCCGGTCTTCATCCGCTTAGCATCACGGATGCGCGGTCCCGAGGGAACACCGGTAGGCACGATCCGTAGAGTGAATATCAGCAATATCGTGTGCTCAGAAACGGATTCGCAAGCTTGCTCGCTGATCGTAGGGGTTCCCGGCCACGCGATCGAAGACGTCAAGCTAAGCAACATCATGGTGCTCCATCCTGGAGGTGGGACGGCGAAGGACGCTGCGATCCAGCTGCCCGAAAAGGAGAAAGACTATCCGGAGCCCACCATGTTTGGTGAGACGCCGGCCCACGGTTTCTACATTCGCCACGCCAGCGGTATCGAGATGAACGACATCCGGATCAAGGTCGAAAAGGCGGACGCCCGCCCCTGTTTCTACCTCGAAGATGTGCACGACGCAACCTTCGCCCAGATCAAACTGCCAACGGATTCCGCCAAGCCGGCATTCGTGCTCAAAGCTGTCAGTGATATTTCTATCCGGCACATCAAGCCAGTGGCAGATATCGAGATCGATCAGGCGGAACATAGGGACCTATAACTAAACCCCGACCGGTAACCTCGGATCTGCTGAGCTGATGGACGCGAGAAACTAACGTTGGATCCGTGCAAGTGGAGACCGCACTGGTTCGTTGAGGATAGACGATCGCCTCTGGGTCAGACCCATCGAGGCCCGGAGGGCCGCCCGCTAAACGTCAGCCCAGCCCGGAGCTGGGTTTTGGAAAACTGCCGTGGGAGCGCCATAGGCGCGGCACTTCTTTCCGGTCACGAACCTTGGGCGGCCCCCATATTTCCGATGCCCTGTCTCCCAACCTTTTAACTTCAATTCGTCCTCGAACGAGGCCACAGGAGCTTCCGACTCCTAAGGACTCTTGGGAGCGGCCAAAGTAGCCTTCTGACCCATCTCGATCCTGGTATTCCCAGCCATCGCTTCCAGCCGATCGACATCGAAATATTTGTACAAATCGAGACAGAACAGATCCGGTGTGGAGCGAAAAACAAGTGGCCCCTTCAGCAAATCCCCCAGGCTCTCCAGCACCTCATTGCTCACCACATTGTTGAAGAGCTCCGGCTCGAGAGCGGCCGCGATGAGGCCCACCATCTGACTGCGGATGCCCTCCGTCTCCAGGCGAATCGTATGTTGGCCGGTCGACTTCTGGAGCCATTTCGAGGTGGCCAGCAGTTGCGCGACTTCCAACCCCAGCGGTCGATCACCATCCGTGACCAACATCATTGGCCACACGGCTCCATCCGATTGCCGCGGCATGGTGGCGCCATTCAGTATGGTGTCGAGGGCCAATACCTGCTCTCCGCGATTCACCCGGGCAGTGACCATGCTCTCGGATGCTTTGTAGCCTTTGTCGTTGAGCACGATCGTGACCGGGGCGTCCGGTCGGGATGAGATGGCTTCCAGCCAGACACCAGTGGCGCTCAGCTCATTGTCGAAATCGAAACGGTAGGCAAGCGTGTGCAATCCCAGGTGCTTGGTGTTGGCCGTTCGCCAGGCATTTTCTACCGCCACCGGCTTGTAACGGACGACAGATACCAATTGCTCTCTTTGCCCCTGAGCCCAGGAAGCGCGCTCACTTTTATTCACCGGCACCGCAGGCCGCACGATCTGATTACCGAGTTGCTTCGCCAGGGCCGCGACGGTCAGGTTATTGGCAGGCAGGCCGACCGCGAGTTGTTGCGAGGTTCTGATTTCTGCATCGCTGTCGATCTCCTCCGGGGTCACGGGCAAATGGAAGTGCCTGGTGAAGAATGCGTAGGCCTGCTGCCGATTGTCGAGCTGATAGTTATGGGTGCCCGGGTCGCGGTTTTCGTGCCAGGCGAGCGCGGACTCTTCACCGTAGAGTCTGAAGAATGGTTGAATCTGCTCGTAGATGTATGGCTTAACCAGGTCAGCCCGAAAGCAGCAGTCATCTTCTGCGTTGTGAATCAACAGTGTCGGCCGCGGGGCTCGCAAAGCAACGAGAAAGGGATAATCCTCGTTTACCGTGAAGTCGGTTGGGCTCTCCTCTACCTCGTCAGTATCTTCCGGGCGATTGAGATTGGATTGCTGCGACCCAAAGCCTGCTACTTCCACTGCAACCGCGACACGTTGGTCGAGAGAACTAAGAAGCAACGTTTGCCAGCCGCCTCCCGAGAGTCCAGTCACGCCGAGCCGGGCCGGGTCGGCCTGCGGCAACGACGCCAGGAAATCCAATCCCCGCCGCATGGAAAGATAAAAGAAGCCCACTGCGCTCGTGCCCACCAGGTCGAGTTGAGCGGTGTAATCGTGGGCATTCTCCGGTTGGGCCAGCTCGCCAAACCCGATCCAGCTCAGGCTGAGCGCCAGAATCCCCCGCTTGGCAAAATTGATACAACGCTTCTGCTCGTATTCCACGGCATTGCCATTGGGCTCGTGACCAATCACATTCAGGATGGCTGGGACCCGCCCCTGAATCGATTGCGGCTCGTACAGGATGGCAGTGGAGGTAAAGCCGGGGACGATTTCATAGCGAAACTTGCGCAGCCGGTAACCTTTGCCGGTTTCCATGACCTCCGTTTGCTCGAAGTGAGGTGGAGCCGCTACCCAGTCTTGGGGCCAGCCGTGGTAAATAATGTCTTCGAGAACGTGCTTGCGCAGTTTCTGGCCGGCAGTGTTCCACTCCTCCGGACGCCCGAGGGGCATGCGGAGTGGAGATTCGCTTCATCAGGTATCTCTGCAGCTGAAAGTATGTCACTTCCGGGGTTTGAACCTGTGCCTGCAGAGCGCTGGCTACCGGCGTCGGATCCTGGGCGAAAGCCGAAACGGCGGCGATGCATAGACTGCCGGTCCAGAGAGCAAACTGCTTAGCCGTTCGAATCATCAAGAAAATTCCTCACTGAACTCTGCCCAAAAATGGCTAACCACGCGTGCACTCTCGTTTACCGGAAAGACAAGAATTAAACCACATAAGACTCGACCAGGATGCCGCCACAACATCGACCCTGCAGTGAACTTTCATGGTTTAGCGGCTGGGAGCGTTCTGTCTCCGGTGAAAGAACACTCCATGAGCCGTGAAACATCGGCCGCCCGGTCGTGAAAAATGACCTCGCTGCTAACCTCTTTTTCGCCGGAGACCGCCCTGGGGATGCAGCAAAACATGCTGCCAAATAATAATCTAAAAAAATGCTTGACGTGATGAAAGCATGTTGTCATCATTACCCAAATAATCGCTTAGAAGTGCCTGGGCCCTTTTTGTGGAGGTTCTCGTATGGTGCGGAAACTCGCAGGCATCGGTCAGCGGCGCTGTTCGTCCTTCCCGTTCACTAACCCCTTTTCACAACTTAGATCGAACCTGGGGCGAAGCGTCGGGAACCTCCTGGCGACGGCGAGTCTATTCGCCGTTGTCTGCACTTTGGGAAACGGCACCGCAATGGCGCAGGCGGTCTACGGCAGCATCGCTGGCACAGTCTTTGACGGTTCCGGCGCTCCGATTCCGAATGCCAGTGTGACCGTGACCAACGTGGAAAGGAACACCACGACCTCGGTTACCACCAATGAATCGGGCAACTACGCTCAGACCCACTTGATCATCGGCCACTACACTGTCCGCGTAGAAGCTCCCGGCTTCAACGTCGAGGTTCAGGAAGGCGTTGAATTAGCCATCGATACGGTCAGCACCGTGGATTTCCACCTCAAGCCGGGAAAGGTCCAGGAGACGGTGCAGGTGACGGGCGAGGCCCCGCTGCTCAAGACTGAGCGCACCGACGTGGCCACCACGCTGAGCGAAAAGCAGGTGAGCGATCTGCCGACGTTCGGCCGTAACTTTACCGAATTGCTGCTGCAGACCCCAGGGGCGGTTCAGTTCAACTGGAACGACACGTCAACCGAAAATCCCCAGGGCGGTATTGCCGTCAATGTCAATGGGCAGATGTTCGTGGGCGTTGGCGGCCAGCTCGACGGCACCGACAACCGCGACATGATGTACGGCAACATGATCATCGTCCCCAATCTCGATTCGGTTGTAGAAGCCAAGATCACCAGCTCAAACTACGACGCGGAATTTGGGTCGGCAAGCGCAGCCGTAGTGACCACGTCTACCAAATCCGGAACCAATCAATTCCATGGCACCGCTTTCCTCTATCGCCGCAGTGATGTCTTTCAGGCCCGGGACCCATTCACGCAATCGACGCCCGACCCGGTGACCGGCCTGCTTCTTCCGCAAAGCCTGTGGGACCAGTTTGGCGGCTCGATTGGCGGTCCGATCATCAAGAACAAGATCTTCTTTTTTGGGGATTATCAGGGGACTAGGGCGAAGGATGGTGGTTCCGCCACCAGCGTAGTCCCGACCGCAGCCGAACGCGCCGGAGATTTCAGCGCCTGGCTGCAAGGCCCCAGCCCGCAGGTCATCTACAACCCCTACGACGCCAACGGGAATATCATCGACCCCTCTCTGCGTCAACCTTTTCCCGGCAATGTTATCCCGCAAAAATACCTCTCGGCGCCGGCTATGAATTTGTTGAAGTACGTACCGCTCCCCAACATTCCCAATGCGGCCCCGGGAATCAATAACTACGCCGGTGGTGGCCATGACGTATTTCACGGCGATGCGACCAACATTCGTATTGATTACTTCGCCAGCACCAGGCTGACGATGTTTGAACGTTATACCTTTACCCAGTTCCTCAAATCGGCGCCGGGCCTCTTCGGAGCGCTTGCGGGCGGACCCCAGCTAAACGGAATTGGATACACGGGGCTTGGTTCAACTCGGCCGCAAAGCAATGCTCTGGGCTTTAATTACTCGCTCCGGCCGTCCATCCTTACCGACTTTCGTTTTGGCTGGTATCGGCAGCGAATCTTTGTCAGTCCTCTGGTAGATGGCTCGTTCGCTACCGATGCAGGAGCGCCCGGCCTCAACATACCGACCGATCCCACAACCCTGAACATGCCGAACTTTAACCTGAACGGACAGGGCGGATTTCAGTTTGGTTCGTCGCTCTATAACAATTGCAATTGCCCGCTGACAGAGAAAATGCAGCAATTCCAGTTCATTAATAACTGGTCCTTTACCAAGGGCAACCACACCTTCAAGGTCGGTGGCGATATCCGGCGCTTGCAAAATCTGCGCGTGCCCAGCGATCAACACCGCGCCGGGCAGGTTACGTTTACCGGTGACATTACCCTGGGGCCAGAGTCTGGCGGCCTGCCGGTGGCTTCCTATCTCCTGGGCGAAGTGAACTCATTCAGCCGATATGTTTCGAGTTCCTTGCATGCCGGGGAACGGCAGACACGAACATTCACTTATGCTCAAGATACCTGGCGTCTGTCCCCGCGTATAGCCGTCAACTACGGTCTGCGATGGGAAATTTACAACCCGCAAACCGTCACCAGCGCCCGCAATGGAGGATGGCTGCAGCTCGACACGGGCGAAATCAAGGTTGCGGGAGTGAACGGCGTTCCTTTGAACGGCGGTGTGCGCAATACCTATACCAATCTCGCGCCACGGCTCGGCATCGCCTACCAGGTCACTCCAAAGACTGTGATCCGGGCTGGTTACGGCCGGACCTTCGATGTCGGAACCTTCGGTTCGATCTTTGGCCACAGCGTCACCCAAAACCTCCCAGTCCTGGGAGTGCAGAGCATCAATCCCTCGAACTCCTGGCAGAGCGTTTTCAATCTAGCGGTGGGGCCACCAGCTCTCGATCCAGCGACCGTATTAGATAGCCAGCCTACCGGGCCTGATGGCAATCATCTTTATCCCAACGGCGTGCGCGCATGGGTATACCCGCAGAAGATGCGTCTGCCTACCGTGGATGCGTGGAATGCCACCATCCAGCATCAACTTACGCGCACCATTTCCATCGAGACCGGATACGTTGGCAATAAGGGAACCCACGTCACGTTGGACGGGAGCCCTTACAACGATGAGAACGCGCCGTCGATCGTGGGCTTCGCGGACGGCGTATCCACCGACGATCGCCGGCCCTACTTTGCCAAGTTTGGCTGGAACTCGCCCCTCTATTACTTTGGCAACAACACCGATAACCATTACAACTCGCTCCAGAGCAAAGTAGAAAAGCGCTTTAGCGGCGGCCTCCAGCTCCTGGCTAACTACACTTACTCTCATGCCAAGAGCCATGATCAGCCGTACTTCGACATCGAGCGTAATCTTTGGTACGGGCGTCCAGATTGGCAAAGGAACAACGTGCTGGTGGTGTCCAACATCTATGAACTCCCGTTTGGGACCGGGAAGCGATTCCTGGGAAATAGCTCGCGGCTGGTCGACCTGGCTGTGGGCGGTTGGCGCATCAGTAGTAACACCGTTTGGATGAGTGCCCAGGGATTCAATACCAGTTACAACGAATGCAGTTCCGATAATGATGTAGGTAGCTGCCATCCAGATCGCATTGGAGCTACCGGCGTCTCCAATCGATCTCGCGCGAACTGGTATGCGGTCGCATCGCCCCTGCTGAACAACGGAGACACCAGCGGGCCTTGGCGCCGGCCGCAAATAGGCACCTTTGGCAACGATGTCCGAAACTCTCTACCGGGTCCTCGCTGGAAGCAAACCGATGCGTCGTTTTTGAAGGCATTTAGTGTTGTGCCCGAAAGGCTGAATGCACAGTTTCGGGTGGACGCATTCAACCTGTTCAACCACGTCAATGCCGGCAACCCTGGTGGGTGCGTCGATTGCAACAATGCGGGCGTTATCCAGAGCCAGGCGCCTAATGCCGCCATGCGCAATCTGGAGTTTGGCGTAAGGTTCGAATTTTAGAGTAGGTACGGGGTTCTACCGATGCGGAAAAAGTCGAATAGGGAGCGAAAGCCGCTCCCTCAGCGGCTATCGAATGCTGCAAAGGTAACGCCCTCCTCGAAGTAGGTTGAGCTGCCGAAGCCGAACTGAGAGGGAA
>CAWIRT010000029.1:0-11529 GCA_963838445.1 uncultured Acidobacteriaceae bacterium | reverse complement strand
GTCTTCTCGGCGGATCTTCTGCCCCTTTTCGAGCAGCAGCAGCATGCCGTAGTAGGCCTCAGGCGAACCCAGACCGTAGATGCAGCTTACCGAAGAGACGATAATGGCGTCGCGCCGCTCGAACAGGGAACGGGTCGCGGAAAGGCGAAGTTTATCCAGCTCCTCGTTAATGGTGGCTTCCTTCTCGATGTACAGGTCACCGGAAGGGATGTAGGCCTCGGGCTGATAGTAGTCGTAGTAGGAGACGAAATACTCGACTGCATTGCCGGGAAAGAACTGCTTGAATTCGTGGAAGAGCTGAGCCGCGAGCGTCTTATTGTGTGCCAGGATGAGCGCCGGGCGATTGGATTGCTCGATGATCTTGGCCATGGTGAAGGTTTTGCCCGAGCCGGTAACGCCGAGCAGGGTCTGATGCTGCTCCCCGGCAGCTAAGCCGGAAACGAGTTCCTGGATAGCGTTGCCCTGGTCGCCGCGAGGACGGTAATCGCTTACTAACTGGAAGTCCATGAATACCTGTAGAGAGTGGGCCGTGCGCCGACCCGCCGTGGGCGGGTGCTGGGAAGCGTTGGGGCTGTCTCTCGATTATAAACGCTGGGAGTGGCTAGAGCCGGGGTAGGGGAGGGTAGGCTATGGGCCCGCGCACCATGCGACGCGCGAGCACAATCAAGACCCCGATGATGGCGCAGATGACCAGAATCAGGGGCAGAAAGACGATCGGGGAGAATACCGTGGGTGGATTGCGGGGCGGCGGGGAATACTGATGCAGATGTCCACCGAAAATGAGCACGTGGCCATCGATGGTTGTGCCGCTGGCGAGCGTGAGATTGCCGCCGAAGACCAGAACATTCCCGGCCACTGGGCCGTTGAGTAGAACATTGCCGGCGAACACGTGCACGCTGCCGGTTACGCGCCCTTCCACCTCTACGGAACAAAGAAAGCACCGGGCGTTGTGAATCGTCTCGTCGGCTGCAACCAGGACATTCCGGCCAAAGTGACCTATGTTCGCCGGGGCCTGCGAAACACCGGCCAGAGATGGCATCAGGATCAGAGTGCAAAGGATCAAGCACCGTGAAAGCATGCCAGCGTTTCCTCGAGGGAAGTAAAGGTTATTCGATCATCAAAGCTGTGGCCCGGAGAAGTGACAAGGCAGTTTCCGGCAATCTCAGGGCTGGTTGAGGGCCGTTGGATGCTTGGGTTGATACAAGCCAATTTCGCCGCCTCCGGGAAGCCTGATGGTGGTGATCGATCCCCATCTTTCTTCGTGAACAGGCGAGCAAACGACGTTTTTTCCCGCCATGCTCTTCATCTCGGCATTAAGGTCTTCACACATGAAGTAGAGCTGGTGGCGATCATTCTCTTCGGCCGGATGAAAGGCCGCTTCGGCTGGAGGCAGGGCGAATATCAGCCAGCCGTGGCCGGCATCGACCGACGCGAACCCCAGCACATCGCGAAAGAAGGCGCGGTCTGCCGCTGCATCTTTGCTGTAGACGATGACATGTGCGCCGGAAATCACGATGTATCCAGTTTAGCGCCCCCGAACTGCCCTTTCGATATGCGGTAAGGTAAAACACGTGTTCAGATTAATTCTTCGCTGTCGCATTCTGGCCGCGAGTCTTGTGCTTGCCCTGTCTGTCTTGAGTGCCGATTGTGCGGCCACCGCCCCGACCATGGGCTACACGGTCGTGGCCCGGTACCCCCACTCGACCGACAGCTACACGGAGGGATTTTTCTATCTGGATGGGTTGTTTTATGAGGGCACAGGCATCGCTGGACACTCAGCCCTGCTCGCCATCCAGCCCGAAACCGGCAAACCTGTTCAGAAGCGTGAGCTGGCGCCGCAGTATTTTGGCGAGGGGATCGTCGATTGGGGCCCCGACATCTACCAGTGGACGTGGAAGTCGCAAATCTGCTTTGTTTATGACCGCTTCAGCCTTCGGCCGATTAAGCAGTTGAGCTACAACGGTGAGGGCTGGGGTATGACGCGCACGGCAAGAGAGATCATCACCAGCGACGGCAGCGCGACGCTTCGCTTTCGCGACCCTGAAACCTTCAGGGAAATTCGTCACATAGTGGTGAAGGACGGTGCGGCGGCCATCGACCAGCTCAACGAGCTGGAGTTTATCAAGGGCGAGATCTATGCCAACGTATGGCACTCAGATAGGATCGCGCGCATCAATCCCCGCGACGGACATGTGATTGCCTGGATCGATCTCGCTGGTCTGCTGCCGCCCGATCAGAAGATTAACCAGGAATCCGTCCTGAACGGGATCGCGTACGACGCCAAGCGAGCGCGCCTTTTCGTCACCGGGAAGCAGTGGCCCACAGTCTTTGAAATTAAAGTGGTGCCTCGTAATCCTGGGAAGTCTGCTGCGAGATGAAAACTCGCAGCGCGGCTCAGCTTGTCACTTGGCGGGTTGGTTCGCTCCGGTCGAGGCGTTCCCCGGAGCGTTCCCTGTGGCATTCCCCATCGCATTCCAATGATCGGCAAAGATCTTCGCGACCGTATAGATGCTTTGCATTGGGTTCGCACCTACCGATGTGGGGAAGATACTGCCGTCGACGACATAGAGCCCTTCGGTTCCCCACACGTGAAAATCCTGCCCCACGACGCTATCCCGGGGATCCGCACCCATCTTGTCGGTGCCCTGCATATGAGCTGAGGTGACCATGGAGCGGTTGGAGATGAACTTCAGGTTCCTTTCCACCAGAACGGCCTGATCCGGAGAGGTGAGGATCTGCGGTTGCAAACCAATTTGCAGACCCATCCTGGGAGAGGCTCCTCCTCCGCCGAGCCCTAAGATGTCCTCGGTCGTAGGAAGATACACCTGCTTTGCGCCGGCGTTGAACATCACCCGAATCGCTTCCGCGATACCCTCTGCGAACCGCTTCTTGTCGCTCTCCGAGAGGGTGTAGTCGATTTGTGGGGCACCGGAATCGTCGAGCACGATGCGGTTTTTCGGCTGCGGCGTATCGATCAGCATGACGCCGAAGCCCGCCAAATCGCGAAAGGCTTCGATCATCTCCAGAGAGTGCAACGCGGGCCCTGGGCTCATCAGCGCTGCATAGAGCGGTTGATCCGCCATCGATTCGAGCGCATATCCACGATCCACGAGCCGGTCATCGACATAGACTGAGGCCTCCGTCCCCGTCAGAACGTCGATGTGATGGTCGAACCGGCCCATGATGGGCATCGACGGATGGAGCACCATACCGCGGCCGATCAGGTCATTCCTGACCCCGCTGCGCAGCAACACCGTAGGGGAGCCCAACGCGCCTGCGGACAGGATCACGGTCTTTGCGCGCACTGTGAAGGTTTCACCAGGAGGTATCTTGAGGCCATTGGGATCCGCGACGGCCCCAGCCTCCGGTATCGCCGGCCGCATGCGCACCTCAACGCCGACCGCACGGCGCCGATCACCCTGATTCTCAAAAATCACCCGCCTCACATCCGCGTCTGGCATCATTCCCAGCGGGTTGGCCTGGTCTTCCAGCGCGGCAAGAAGCAACTGACTTTCAGCCGAACGCTTGTCGGTTACCGGGGAAGGAGATTTGCCCGGAGCGTAAGTATTCAGGCTGTAAAGCTTGGGGTGCAGGCCCGATAACCGGGCGCCATCCCAGAGCACTCGATTGTTTGGATTGATTTCCTTCTCCGTCAGGGTCCGGGTGCCGATCGCTTTCTTTACCCACTCGTACTCCCGTGCCAGCTCGGGCTGAGTGAACTGGTCCGGCGCAATCCGCCCCGCTTTGCGCCAGCCCTCGATCCTGGTGCGAATCGGGGCAGTTGTCGGAGCGAAGCATAAGTCGACATTCACCTGCGACCCGCCACCCACCGCCATTCCATTGCGCACGCGGATGGTTCCGTCCATGGATGTGCGGGTGTCGATCAGGTCGTCGATCAATCGTGTTTCCATGGAACCTGCCACCACAAAGGATCCACGCTCCAGCAACAAGACCCGCTGGCCGCCGCGGCGCAGCTCGTGGGCCAGCACGGAGCCCGCCGGACCGCTGCCTACGATGAGCACGTCGATGGCATGTCCGTCACTCTCGGCCAGCTCTTTCTTGCTGCTGTTGTAGGCGAGGCGCGTGGGCGGCAGCTTCGGCAGATTAGCTTTCACGTACTCTGGCGGTGCAAACAGGCTCAGCTTGACTCCGGTCAACTGCCCCTGGACCGCGCCGTAGCCTTTCACGACGTAGAAATTCCGCACCGTTGCCGCCAGTCGGCGCGGCGCATTGTCGGCGCAGCTTTGCAGCAGGAAGAGCACCTGCTGGCGATTGTCTGGAGTGAGGGCGGCAAACGACGAGGCTCCGGTACCTTGCAGGGCTCGTGCGATTCCGCAACTGGCGCCGAATTTCCGCAGATCCGTGAAGGGCAGCAGGAGTTGACGAAACTCCGGCGTGCTTCCGGCCTGGGTCCAGATACCGTTCCGGGCGGCCACCAGCAGAGCCACGGTAGCAGGATCGTTGGGGAGATCTGTCACCGGAAGAAAGGACGCGAACAGAGCATCATGGACGGCATGGAGTGCACTATCCGCGGTGGCGGATGATTCCGCCGGCTGGGGGCCGGCTACACCCGAACCCTCCCGGCACGACGTGCATGCCAAAGCTAGAACCGCCAGCGCACAGATCAGGCCGCGCAAAGTTCCCATGCCACGCAGTATAACGGTGGCAACTTGCTGCTTGATGTAGGATAGGCGCCATGGCCAGCCGCTATTCCACGATCCAGAAGTGCGCTTTCGGCTTTGCTGTTCTTTTTCTTGCCGTTTACTCGCTCGACTACGTGCCTGGCATTATGGGCCCCAACGGCAAGATGTTCGGCCTTTTTTCCATGACCACGTTTGTGGATGTGGGCCACCTTGGTCTGGGCACGCTGGCGCTTATCAGCGCGTTTGTCGGCCCCAGGACCGCACGTGCCTACTTCTGGTTCCTGGGATTTTTTTATGCCGCGGACGTCGTCACCTATGTGATCACGCATCTGCACCTCGTTTCGCCCCTGACCAACTTGCTGGTGAATCTTCCTCACACCATTATCTCGATCGCCGCCTTTTTCATTGCTGTCAACGTTGGCAAGCAGAGCGCGGATGCCATCACGGCGCGTGCGTAGGATCCTCTTCCGGCTCCTGCAGATCATTGCGTGCGCAGCCGGGTTGGCACTGGCGGCAATCGTCGTTTTTACAGTGAGCTGTCGCTCCCGGCAACTTCTTTTCGAGCCAACGCCGGAGTCTCTCCAGCACCCCGCGCAAGCCGCCGGCATAAAGAACTACAACCGGCCGGAAGTGGACACCTTCTACACTTACCCCGAGTGGTACATCGTGTGGAGTTACCAGGCGAAGGCCGACTTCCAGCGTAACCATCTACCGTCCGGATATTCCTACTTCGGGGATATAGGTCAATTCTGGCACGGCTACTGTTCTGTTTATTCGTATACGCGTTCTCGTTACCCTTCGCCTACGGGCGACCACATCATGTTGGCTGTGATCGGTTCGTCATTCACCGTGGAGTACACCCTGAAGGGGCTATACGAGAAGACCATCGGACGCCTGAGCGAATGGACCAGCCATCATGAGCCAGTGGCTGAGGACGCGTATGCCGCCCAGGTGGCAGAGGATTACGCCGGCTTTGTCCATGTTCGGCCGTTCTACGAGTACTCCTTTGCGCACGCTCTGCATAATCTGTGGTTCGGGACGCCGTTCCGTTCCCAGCACCTTCTCCGCACCCTCGAACGGCGTGCCTGGTTATCACTGGACTACTCTTTCGAAGCGGCCTATAGCGAGCTCATCGAGCTCGGGACGCATGCCACGTATGGCTTTGAGGACACCACCACCGCGGCCTGGATTGAATTCCCGCCCCAGGAAAAAGCGCATATCCTTTCTCTGGTCCCTTCCATGAAGTTCATCCGCGAACTCGGGGAAGGCGAAGCGATCGTCGAGATACCTCGCTACCAGGAGTTCACCGCCGATGCCCAGGCGATTTTAGGGGCCGGCGTCCGCTTCCGGCAGATCGCGGGCAACCAGTTAATTGTTGTCTCTGCCATCGCCCCCGGCAACTGGACGAACACCGTTCCCAATCTACAGTTGCTCCTTGCGCAACCAATGTTGACCGATCGAGCGAAGACCCGGGCCGTGCTTTTGTGCCCCGTTTCTAACCTTCATCTCGTCATACCGCTGCTACAGAGTGGTGGACTCATCATCGAGCACATTTACGATTACTAATTCGGATTTTGGGGGCGTCAACGCTATCCCGCAAGACAGCGTTCAATCGCTTGCTGCCAGTCTGGCCCGCTCTCGCGGTCGCTCTTTCCCATCGCCTGCACGTCATCATTCGCAGCAGCGTTCAAGGCTGTGCGAGCATAGGTCACTTCCGCGCTTGTGGTGGAAGGGTTGCGGGAACTCAGTTGAACATCCACGACCGACACCACCCTCCCCGGGATCAAGGACACGTACTGCATACGCCCTTCCGCCGGGTTGAAGAGCGTGTTTACCCAAACAACCGTGTGCGGACCATGCTGGATGGTGAATACTGCGCCCTGTATGTCCCTACCAGGCTGAGGG
Organism: uncultured Acidobacteriaceae bacterium; assembly: GCA_963838445.1. Lineage (GTDB taxonomy): Bacteria > Acidobacteriota > Terriglobia > Terriglobales > Acidobacteriaceae > PALSA-350. The sequence goes on along the minus strand of CAWIRT010000029.1, from coordinate 4,981 downwards.
TAGAGAAACTCCGGATTCCAGTGTGGCCCAGCCCAGCAGCGCTCGCCGTCCGGACCGAATAAAAGTGCAGCGCGGTCGAGCGGGGCGTGGACGACGAATTGAAAGCTGTTGCTCACGTGCACAGGGTTTGTCATGGAGAGAAGTCCCAGAAATAGAATTAACCCGCTTTTCATTTGCGCTCTTTCAACCGATGGCTGTCGGAGGCGTGGAGCGTCAGGCCGTAGATATTCCTGAACTGCTCAATCTCTTTCAGGGTCTGCGCGGAAAACGCAGACTTACCTTCAAACGCGTGGAGCACGATTCCCTCCAGCAGGTCACCCAGTGTCATGTCCTTCAGTTCGGCGACTGCCTTCAACACCTTCACCAGGCGCTTTTCCATCCGGACGCCGGTCTGAATGCGCTCTACCTCGACAGGTTGTTTTGCTTCCGCCATTTGTACCAATGTACCACGGTACATCACCCTACAGAAGCTTATTTGCCTGTGACATCATCTGAAGAGAAGAAGGAGATTCAACACGGATGAGTTACGTACCCGATGCAAAGCGTTATGACGGAGCGCAGTTTCGGCGGTGTGGGCGATCTGGAATCGTACTACCGCCCGTCTCCCTTGGCCTGTGGCAGAATTTCGGTGGCGTCGACAGCTTCGAGACCGGTCGCGCAGTCGTTCGCAGAGCATTCGATCGTGGCGTGACGCACTTCGATCTGGCGAACAACTACGGGCCACCGTACGGGTCGGCGGAGGAGAACTTTGGCCACATCCTGCGCAAGGATTTTCGAGACTACCGCAACGAGTTGCTGATCTCGTCGAAGGCGGGCTGGGATATGTGGCCCGGCCCCTACGGCCTGGGTGGCTCGCGCAAGTATATGCTGGCGTCGTTGGACGAGAGCCTCCATCGCATGGGGCTCGAGTACGTTGACATTTTCTATTCGCACCGGCCCACGATGGACGTGCCGCTGGAAGAAACCATGGGGGCTCTGGCGCAGGCCGTGCGCCAGGGCAAGGCCTTGTATGTGGGCATTTCGTCGTATAGCCCGGAGCGAACCCGCGAGGCGGCAAAGATTTTGCGGAGCGAAGGGGTGCCGCTGCTGATCCACCAGCCTTCGTACTCGATGCTGAACCGTTGGGTGGAAAAGGAGTTGCGGAGCACGCTGGACGAACTGGGCGTGGGCTGCATCGGCTTCTCGCCGTTAGCCCAGGGACTGCTGACCAACAAATATCTCAAGGGGGTCCCGGCGAACTCACGCGCCAAGGCGGAAGGTTCTTTCCTGAAGGGTTTTCTGAGCGAGGAGAACCTCAAGCGGGTGCGGGCACTGAATGATATTGCCGCCGGCCGCGGCCAGACGCTGGCGCAGATGGCCATTGCCTGGGTGCTGCGAGACAAGCGAGTGACTTCGGCCCTGATTGGAGCGCGGGACGTGAAGCAGCTCGACGACTCGCTGGATGCAGTCAAGAATCTCCAGTTCACGGATGCAGAACTGCATGAGATTGATCGCCACGCGCAGGAAGGGGAAATCGATCTTTGGAAAGAAGCCCGCGAGGGAGTGGCTTAGGCAGCTTAAGTGCAGGATGGCCGAAGAGGCTGCGTGAGAATCGAAAAGAAAACGCAGATCTCTCCACTCCGCTGCGCTCCGGTCGAGATGACAAATTTGTTGCACGGAAAATCCCAATTATCCAGTGGATGCACGCCCGTCCATGGCCTAACAAATTTGTCATCTCGACCGGAGTAGTCATGGGCCTGCGGTCCACCCAAGGCGATGAAAAACGCTTCGGTCCAGCAACCAATCTTTATGCAACCGTCGCCGTCCCCTTTGTCATCCCGAGAGCCTGTGACTTTTTCGATCTTTTCGTGTTTTCTGCGTGGCTAACCGAATGCTTTTCACCCCCCACAAAGCCGTCATCCTGAGCGAAGCGCCGCGCGGATCTATCGCATAACGGACGGCCTATGGCGCGCAGTCGAAGGACCCCGGCGATGCTTGTTGGCAGATGCTCTTCCCAGCTTTCCAGCCACAAACTACAGGCCAAATCAAAAAAGTCACAAGCTCCGAGCGTAGCCGAGGGATCTACAGTTCCGCGGACCCTTCCTGGAAATGTTATTCGACCGAGCGTAGCGGAGTGGAGAGATCTGCGGTTTCCTCCCTGCTCTCACACACCCTCTTCAGTCCAATTCTCATTCCACTCTTTACGCCCCTGATCCAAAGCTGAGGTAAAGCACCGCCTCTAGCCCACCTTAGGACGCAAAACAAAACGGAAGCGCATATCTTCACCGAACCACTGCACATAGTTAGTGCCCCAGGTGTTGTTGTGCAGGCAGAAATGCAGTCCTTTGCTGAGGTCGGGCTGCTCCCTGGTAAAGAAGATCGGCGACTTTAAGCCCAAGGCAACCACTGGCGTGTCCAGGGTGTCGATGGTGAAATTGTCACAACGAATTTCCCGGGTGACGGCGTGCATATGCCGGTTCCCGCCGGGCACAACATCAAAGGGAGAAATAAAGTCGTTGGTTTTTTCCAGGGACCATTTCCCGTCGCCGGTGGCAGCAGGGTAGAAGCTCAGCCACGCCGCTTCCGGCAGGCGGTTGGCCACCTTCCCGAACCAGTAAAAATTCATCTCTACCATCGGCGCATGGTCAGGCATGAACAACTCAAGAAACAAGGTGCGTGGCCACGCCACCGTACCCAATCTCTCGGTCTTCGGATCATCCACCCGCAGTTCCGCCAGCACCCGATAACCGTTACTGTCCTTCCCTGACCAGAGCTTCACCAGAGTCGGCACCCACTCACGGCTCTGCGCACCGAAGCGCGCAATGCCAGGCTTGCCGAAATCCTTAAACGCCCAATCCTCAGTGGAATGGATATAGCTCGCAATGAATCGATCGAAATCCTCTTTGGAAAACGTCTGATAGGAATAAAGCCCCAGCGGGTTCTTCGCCGTCGCCCACTCACGTTCTCTCGCCTTTGCGCGAAGTCCGCTGATAGCCCCGGTTCGCGGGTCGAGGGTAACCGTAAAATGCTGTGTCTCGATGACAGAATCCATCGCCTGAGGTTTCAGGTCGGCAACCAGAGGCGGCGTGGCTCGCAGGCTCTGCAACCGCGCCTCGGCTTGCGAGCGCAATGGTTGGGGCAGGCTGGCGACCCCCTCATCAATATCATCGCGCTTCTCCACCCAGCTGCTGGTCATGGTCCGGTATCCGGGGAGAGTGAGAACCTGGGCCAAATCGCTGGGCTTATAGTGGTCGTAGTCGATCCACTTCTTGGTGTCCACGCCCCAGGTGTGTTCTACCGCGAGGGTAAGCCGGCGAAGCAAAGCCAGATCTACCGCATCACCGGTACGCAGCTTTCCCTCCTCAATCAATTCTTGCCGGAAGCGAGCGATCTCCCGGTAGCGGCTCACCTTTACCGGGTCGCTGGGCACGCCGTGGATCCAAGTATCTCCAATCTCCTGAGTGAGCACAGGCAGCTGAGCGCGAAAGGGAGCAATCGCCACAGCGACATCCGTCAGGGTCGACGGGATGATCTTTGCATTTGGATAGCTGGCACGAAGTTTCTTATAAATGGCCGCAATTTCATCGGGTGTGTGGGGTCCGCTATTGTCGTCCCTCATCTCGATGGAGACAGCCAGGCCGGAGCCCGGCAACGCAAACGTTCCGCCGTAGTCCGGGTGGTACATCACGGTCAACTCGTTGCCGTTCAAGTCCCGCCACAAAAACAGGCGCGGTACTTCTGCCGGCGTGCTCGCGGAGTTAATGCCGATGTGAAGAAAGGCAACTCCATTTTCTTTGAGCGGGGCGATGATTCCACGGGTGTGGCCGGGAACGTCGGTCATCTTTGCCCCTGTGGTCGTCCGCCCGAACCGCTGGTCAAGAGATTTCGAGAATCCAATGGACCCGGCAATCATACTGCGATCCAGCATCTCGCTCTGCCAGGTGAACGGCAGGGCGTGCCATGCCAGATATCCTGCGCCGATCGCATTCTCGGCCCGCTTGCGTTGTTCCGCGCTCGCCTGCTCCAGATACTCGTAGAGCATCCACGATCCCGTCGTCCAGACATATCGATCCCCACCTGCCTGGCTCAGTTGCTCGCCAATTTCGATTGCCTTGGGGAAGTAATGATCGAAGTACAGGCGCATGATCGCGGCTTGCGTATCGAGAAATCCCACGTCCAGATGGCACTTGAAGACCACGAGGACACGCGACACTGCTGCGGCATCAGACTCCGAAGCCAGACCAGAAAGTCTGATACCCACCGCGGAATGCAGGGTTCCAGCCGTCACCAGGCCAGATAGGAAATGACGGCGCTTCATAAGCGCCTCGCGCGCAACAAAGTTGAACTCATCGTCCCGCCAACAGTACCATGGTCACAGGCATGGCATCCGGGTCACTTGTGCCTGGATCCAGTCACAGCCGTCGCCATACCCAGCCCCAGGTACACCGTTCCGGAGACGTAACGCTCGTTGCGAAGAAAGGACCGGTTACGTCGTAGCCAGCCCGCGGCCGATCCGGCCGCGAGAGCCCACACGCTATCGGTGGTAAAGCCGAGCAAGGCAAACAGCATTCCCAGGGTAAAGAACTGCATGCTCACGTGTCCGCGTGCCGGGTTGACAAACTGCGGCAGGAAGGCGAAGAAGAAAATGGCTACCTTCGGATTGAGAGCTTCTACCAGAACACCCTGCGCGTAGACCCGGCGCAGGGGAAGCGCCGACACGTGGTTCGTTTCTTCATCCAGGGCGGGGCGTTCACGCAATTTCTTGAACCCTAAATAAAACAGGTAAGCGGCGCCGGCATACTTCACCACCGAATAGGCCGCTGCCGAAGAAAGCAGCAAGGCCGATAGGCCCAGCGTTGCGCCCAGCACGTGTACCAGCGTGCCGGTGGCGATGCCGGAACACGAGGCCAATCCTGCTTTGCGTCCCTGACCAATGCTGCGCGTCAAGACGTAGAGCACCGCCGGTCCCGGAATGATCAACAGGACCACAGCCGCTGATATG
>CAWIRT010000028.1:0-96428 GCA_963838445.1 uncultured Acidobacteriaceae bacterium | reverse complement strand
TCTGAATTCTGTTCCTTGGCTGAAAGGTGTCGCACCTCATCTGATAGATCAGCCAACCTCAACAAGACTGACCATGGGCCTACACAATCCGACCTCCAGCACTAAGAATCCCCCACTCCTCCCAAAGGAGACCCAGCGAGAATTCGATTGCGACCTTGCGTCTCGTGCTGTTTTAAAACACCGAGGGGCTCAATGGGGGATGCAAATGAACACGTTCCACAGCAACCCGGGATGGAAATTAAATCAAAAGCAGCGCCTAACTAACCCCCAACGACCTACGAAAGCGGTTAACCTTCATAAACAGACGTTGGCGACCTTTCGAATACCTCTTTGAGTGGTTCGGAAGGGTGACGCGAGTCTCCACGAAGCAGCACTCATGTGTCAACAAATATTTATGGCCTCATTTACTTTTGTCGTTAGTAATATAGTTATGTACCGCTAAGTAAAGACCGCTCCTGCCCATGTCGTTAGCTAATAATATGTCCGATGTTTTTAGCAAATGAAATGTCCGCATAACGGGCGGCGAGGATGGATCCATGCATACGAGCATGGAGACTTATCCGAGGACCGCGGCGGAGCGGGCGATGAAGTTACAGGAAGTGTTGTTACGAGCCACAACGGGGAAGATCAAGTGGTGGCAGGCAGCGGAGTTGACCGGCATCAGCGCGCGGCAGATGCGTCGCTGGCGGAAGCGGCTTGAGGAGCAAGGCCCTCAGGGATTACTGGACCGGCGACGGCGCAAGCCAAGCAGCAGGCGGGTGCCGAAGGCGCAGGCCGAAGAGGTTCTGAGCCTTTACCGGGACAAGTACTTCGATCTGAACGTGCGGCACTTTCATGAGAAGCTCGGCGAGGAACATCAGATCGGATTGAGCTACACGTGGGTAAAACAAGCCTTGCAGGCAGCCGGCCTGGTGAAGCGCAAGGCCAGGCGCGGCGTGCATCGCAAGCGGCGCGAGCGGCGTCCACTGCCTGGGATGATGCTGCACATCGACGGCAGCGATCACCAGTGGTTTCAGGATGAGCGCCGGCACGATCTGATCGTGATCCTCGACGACGCTACCAGCGAGATCTACTATGCGCAGCTGGCCGAAGAAGAAACGACCGCCACCGTGATGGCCGGGCTGCGGGTGGTGATCGAACAGAAGGGTTTGTTCTGCTCGCTCTATTCGGACCGCGGAGCCCATTTCTGGTATACGCCGAAGAGCGGCGGCAAGGTCGATTATGAGCGTCCCACGCAGGTGGGCCGTGCCATGAAGGAGCTGGGAGTGCATATGATTCCGTCCTACTCTCCGCAAGCGAGGGGCCGCTCGGAACGCAACTTCTCCACCTGGCAGGGACGGCTGCCGCAGGAGTTGCGGTTGCGCGGGATCCGAACACTGGAAGGGGCCAACAAGTTTCTAAATGAGCACTACATCGCCGAGTTCAACCGCCGCTTTACGGTTCCGGCAGCGCAGCGAGGCACGGCGTTCATGTCCTGCCGGCACAGGAACTTGGAAATGATCTTCACGCAGCGGTTTGAGCGCACCGTTGATCGGGATAACACGGTGAGCTTTTACAACCTGATCATGCAGCTCGAGCGTGCCGAGTGGCGTCCCACCCTGGCTGGATGCAAGGTGATCATCCATCAGCACCTGGACCAAACACTGACACTCATGATCGCAGGACATCGCGTCGGTCATTACAGCGCGGAAGGAAAACTGTTGACGCCGCTGACCAAAAAACAAATCAAGGCGGTGGAAAAGACGTTGGGAGGAAAAGTCCAAAAACAGACTTTCCCTCCCAACTTGCAAATCCCGCACACTGCGCGGGATTCGCACTTTCCCACCGCCTCTACGGCTACTAACTTATGAAACCGGACACTTCATTTGTTCTCAAAAGCGGACATTTTCACTTGCTATCGACAAGACCGCTCCTGCCCATAACTGTAGATAACACAAGAACCTTGCTGGTCTTGAGAATTGGAGCGTGGAAAGCATGCGGCCGTGAGAGTCGCTCCTGTCACTGATCCAAAGCGATTGAATTATGAAGAAATATTTATAAAAGGATGGAACCGCGACATCGCCTAGCTTCTAAAGAGGCGGCTCCTCATCCGAACTTAATACCTGGAAACCCTTGGGGATTGCGGACGGACAAACTTAGCCCTTCAGGGCGCGCGACACGCTAGCTTACCTAGAAATGGGCCCACCGAGTCGTGGTAGAACGGCCGCCACCAGGCGGCACATCGTGAACGTAAAAGTCCACGTGTCCTCCTGCGGTAACCCGGGCCATGGCAAACGCTTGATTGTGATACTCGTGGTGGATACGGCAATCAGAATGGGGCGTTCCGGCCGGCATGCCCAGAACCGCGGTCATCACGTGGTCCCTCATTGGATTTGAGGTGGCCAGGCCGGGCAGTGCGTTGGCGTTCGTGTGCATGAAGTAGACGTGGTTCGCATTGGGAAGTCCAGCGGGGACCTGGAAGGCGGTCAGGTGGCAACCAGTTAGCGGACCGGTCACGATCATCGTGATGGCAGGAACTGCCGCCGTGATATCGCAATACACCACGGCATCGTTGTGCCACGGTAGCGTAGCGAACCCGGGTATGCCCAGGCCCGGGGCTTGTCCATACTGAACCGTCTTTTGTTCGATGGATTTAATCAACCCTTTTATCCCAGTTGGATAGGGAGCGTGAACAGCCATGTGCAATGAGTTTGGGTTGTTAATGGCCTGCACGTTGTGGCCATGCACGGGAGGTACGTTGGCTACCAAACCGGCTGCCTGAGCAGCCGAGATTTGTCCGCCGGGTATGAGAAGCATTTTGTGCGTCAGCAGGTACCGCGTTGGGTTTTGATAAAAGTCCAAGAAAGCCATCGAGCCATTGCCCTTTCTCAGGCAGTCTACTGCCAACCCCTAAGAAGCCCCCTTCACCGCACCGACCCCCGAACCGTGGACGACCCTCTCTTCCGCAAACTCCCATCCCCGTCGTTGATCAATGGCAACGCGACTACGGTCGAGATAATGCCGCAGCTCCTCCATCCCATACGCGCGAGCTAACTCCCGCGCACTCACCCCAGGGCGCTTGGCTCTCATCACGAACCATTGCTCAAGTTTCAGCCACTGCTCCTGACCTACGTCCTGCGCACGTTCCCCCAGCAGTTTGTCTCGCTTATCCAGATTGAAGTTTTCGTGGAAGACGACCCGATCCAGGTCCAGAGTAACCCGGCTAACATTCAGATCCTTGGAAGCGGCCTCGTACAGTATCCGCTCTCCGGTAATGTCGTACACAATGCAGTCCGGCGTCTCGGAGCAGGTCACGATGTAGTAGTGGTGGTTGATCGCATGGGCTTGCAGCGAGCGTCCCGCCGAATAGGCGCTGGGCCATACCACCACCTCGGCCCCTTTGTCTGCCAGGTCTTTCCATACTTCGGGGAAGTTGGCGTCAAAGCAGGTGGCGAAGCCAAGGCGGCCAAAATCTGCCGGATGCACGCGAACGGCGTCACCAGGATTCACCGGGGGCTGCACGTCGTATTCTGTCCAGTACGGGAAGACCTTGTCGTATACGCAAGCAACCAGGCCGGAGCGGTCGAGGAGGACCACCGAATTGAGCCTCCGGTTGCCATCTCTTCTGTCAATCGGACAAGCAATGTAGGTTTTGTGCTTTTTTGCCAAACCGCTCATCGCGGTGATGGTCGGGCCGTGCAGCGGCTCCTCGCTTGCATCGTCCAGGCCGCGAGACAATTCGGGCAACACGATAACATCCGTGCCACGAGCCCCCTCTTCGTCGACCAGGCTCGCCATCTTTTCGAGCGGTACGGCGCCGCCTTTGAATCCGATGCTGGCTACGCGAACCGGCCGCCCGATCCCGTCTCCCCATGTGGCTTTTGCAGTTGCGCCAGGCTCTGTGGGTGGCTTTGCGTTCAATTCCTCCGCCTTAAGATCGTGGAAACCAATCTTTGCCATCGTACCCACTCCAATAGCGGTGTTTCTTAGGAATATGCGTCTGTCCATCGCGGCTCCTCCTAAGTGAGTGTGCCTTCCCCCATTCTACTCGGGAGGGGGCCGCTACCTCCGGCATATCCGCAATCCGCACCCGGGCCTCGCGCGCCGCCGGAGCCCGCATCGAATCACTACAAAATCACCTCACTCGCATCCCCCGGCAAAAGACACTGCGGTACCTGGGTAAACCCATACGTCCCATCCGCTCGACTCAGCGTAAGCACAAACACCAAGTCAAACCGCTCCGAAGGCCAATTCTGCGGAGCGGTCTTCGCCCCGGCAATCGCATTCACAATCGCGCTGATATTTTCATGCTGCCACGCAATCAACACCGGGCCACCACAAGCCATAGCCGCGGCCGCCAGAGCCCTCTCCCCGCCCTTGCTAAACCGCAAATCCACCTCAACCCCAACCATCGCGGCCAAAGGCCGGACCGTCTCCTCCGGCCGCCGGCTCCTGGAGTTGCCCGGCACAGGATCATCCACCGCAGCCGAAGCAAAAATAAATTCCGGCCGGGCCAGCAGTGGACTCTGCAAAGGTCCACGCGCAGGAGCAAACAAACAGGTGAGCGCGCCCGCGCGCTGCCAGCCGCGCACGCTCAGGTGGTGACCGCCGCTCGCGCCCGACTCATCGACGCCGGCCACGTGGCTAGCCGGCTTTTCCCCATGGCGGATAATCATGATCCTGGAAGCTTTCGCGGGCATCACCTCTTACGATACCAACGGCTCTCTGCGCACGTGCGCCATTCGGTTCTCGAAAACCGCGTCTGCAAAATTTAAGTAGTTGAGATGAAATTAAGCTCGGTCAATCTGTATATAACAAGTATGCAGAGATATTGCCCGTTCACCCGGCGTTTTGCCGAACGAGTTGGCCGAAGCGGCGAACCCCGGCCCCAGGACCACCCTTCCCCGCAGTCATCCCCTGCCTTCGGGGACCTTTTGGCGCATTTAGCGCTTTTAGCGCATTTTTTCTTTCCACAACTGCAGAGCAATTCCCTGACTCTTCGAGGGGTACGGCCTTCAGAGGGTGTGTGAGAACCGCTTCCCGAAACCGAACCCTAGTCCCGCAGGGACGTCTGAGCTGCGATTTGGTTTCCCGACCGATCCTGCGGAAATCAGGTTGGGGCATCAGAGCGGCAGAGTTCGCAACGTTCAGCCGTTCCTCCGGGGTCGTAACAGAAGCAAAAGGTGCCGCACCTGCGGCGCTCCCGATCATCATCCATAATACCCAGCCCTTCCGGGCTGGGCTGACGTTTGGCGGGCCGGCCCTCCGGGCCTAGGGAGCGGCTGGATCCTCTCTGCGGTTCTCTCACCCAGGAGCTAATCAAGATTTGGCATTACTTTGGCATTACGAGCGACCGGTCAAGTAAAGTATTAAAAAACTAATTTGGACAAAGCTGTCTGGGCTTGGCCCAGCCCGTCCCTGCGGGACTGGAAACCGGACCCTTAGAGCGCATAGGGCGCTTAAGGCGCACACTTTCACCGGCCGGCCCCGCCTGCCGACCTCATCTGTAATTTTGTCGAGCGAGTCCGCACCCCGACCGTCTGTCTCCATAGAAGGCACACATGGCGTCGACCGAGGGCTGCACTTTGGCGTTGTCGTTTATCGAGGATGCTCCGCCGGCCGTCGACCTGGCAGCCCTCGTCGGCACCTACTCGACCCTGCTGTTCCGCATCGCCAACTCGGTCCTGAGAAGCCGCAGCGAAGCCGAAGACGTAGTGCAAGACGTGTTCATCCGCGTGCTCGAGCATCGTCTTTCGCTTTCGACCGTGCGTGATATGCGCGTCTGGCTCATTCGGATTGCCTGGAACCTCGCCCTCGACCGCAAGCGGCGCAAGCGGCCAGACCAGCTCGACGAAACCTTCGCCCAATCGCTGGCCGGCGCAACTATGCCGGCCGACACGGCGATGGAAGAGGCGCAGCGCTTTCAATCCGTCCTGCGTGAGATAGAGAGATTGCCCAAGGCCGAACGCCACGTGTTGCTACTCTGCGCCATCGAAGAGCTGGGCACAGCGGAGGTCGCAGCCCTACTGGGGCGAACCGAGTCTGCCGTGCGCGCCTTGCTCTCACGAGCGAGGGTGCGGCTCAGGGAGCGGCTGGAAAAAGGAGATACGCGATGAAAGACGCCGACGCGACGATCGAAAGGCTGCTCGCAGGTCTGCGAGACGCCGAGCCATCCCCCGGCATGCAACGCCGCCTTCTTGAGGCGATGGAGACCCACCCGGCAGCAGCCTCAGCTTCTCGCTGGCAACGCCGGACATTGCCCTGGCTGTTAAGTCCCGCGATGGCGCTGTTGTTCGCGTGTGTAATTGCCTTCACCCTCAAAGTTCACCACCATCGCGATACGGCACCATATATAAGGAGTCACGCAACGACCGCTGATGCGCAGCAAGCGACCGCCCCTGAGTCGGTCACGCAAAAAGCACGGGCCAGGCCGCAACGGAAGACCTCACCCGTCGCGCTAAGACCTCCGCGAACCGGCGATGATTCAACTGCGGAAGAGGCCCAGACCGCCGGCTTCCCTGCCCCGCCTTTGCCGTTGACCGATCAGGAGAAGCTGTTGCTGCGCCTCGCCCATCGCAACGACCCCCAGGATATGACCTTACTCAACCGCGACGCACAAGCAGCGCAGTCCGCGAAAGCCACCGAACAGTTTCAGCAATTTTTTGCCATCAATCCCACCGAGATGAGGAGCGAAAGTGAATAACCAGAAGCCAGCAATTACGATCCGACACGCAGGGGTGGCAATCATCCTCCTGGCAACCGTCTTCTGCGCGATGAGTGCGGCCAAGGCGCAAGCCACCGGCGCGAAGACCACGCCGGATACCTACCAGACCCTCTATCTCACCAACCTCACCCAGCAGAATGACGCGATGGAATTGATGAGCGACCTGCGCAACATGTTGCCCAATGCCAAGATGTACTACGTGCCGTCGCAGAGCGCCTTCTCCATACGGGCGTCCGCCGAAGACCTCGCCCTCGCGCAGAAGATCCTCGCCGACATGGACAAGACCAAGAAGATCTACCGGCTCACCTACACCATGACAGAGAAAGACGGCGGCAAGACCATCGGGGTGCAGCATTTTTCCATCATCGTAGCCTCCGGCAGCCGAACAGATTTCAAGCAAGGCAGCCGGGTGCCCATAACCGTCGCCACGAACGCCGCGCCAGGCTCCAACGCTGAGATCACCTATATAGATATAGGTCAGGAAATAGAAGCTACTCTCGACGGCTATCTCGACGGAGTGCGCCTGCGCACCAAGGTCGTGCAGTCCAACATCGCCGAAGACAAGTCCTCAGTAGGAACGCAACCTCCCATCATTCGCCAGACCACGCTCGAAGGAACCTCAAACCTGGTCCAGGGCAAAGCCCTCGTCCTGGGCTCGCTCGATGTCCCCGGAAGCACCCGTCATCAGGAAGTGGAGGTAGTCTCCGAACTGGTCCGCTAGTACTTGACACTCAATTCACAACGGCATTTAATCGGCCACGTTCCCTTGCTCGATCTATGCCCATCCGCCTCTCGCTCCTGTTGCTCAGCTCACTGCTTCTCCCTATCGCGGGCTGCAAGAAATCCACTTCTCCCGCCGCCGCGGACGGCGCCGACTGGACCATGTACGGCAGAACCACCGACGAGCAACGCTTCAGTCCCCTGACCCAGATCAACGAACAAACGATCGGGCAGCTCGGCCTGCTCTGGAGCAGAGAGCTGGGCGTGACCCACGGCCTGGAAGCGACGCCGCTCGTGGCCAACGGAGTCATCTACACCACCGGTCAGTGGAGCGTGGCCTATGCCCTCGATGCCAGGACCGGCGAGATCCTGTGGACCTTCGATCCCAAAGTCTCGCGCGCCAATGTCCGCACCATCTGCTGCGACACCGTTAATCGCGGGGTCGCCCTTTATGACGGCAAGGTCTATCTTGGCACCCTCGACGGCCGGCTCATCGCACTCGACGCCAAGCGAGGAAAGCCGGTGTGGGATATCGTCACCGTCGACCAGTCCAAACCTTATGCCATCACCGGCGCTCCTCGCATTGTTAAAGGGATGGTTCTCATTGGCAATGCCGGCGGTGAATTCGGCGTGCGCGGATATCTCTCCGCCTACGACGCCGAAACCGGCAAGATGGTGTGGCGCACCTACACTGTGCCCGGCGATCCCGCAAAAGGCTTTGAGTCCAAAGCCCTCGAAGAAGCCGCAAAAACCTGGCACGGTCCATACTGGGTCGCGGGTGGAGGCGGCACCATATGGGACTCCATTGTCTACGACCCCAACCTCGATCTCATCTACGCCGGCACCGGCAACGGCAGCACGTGGTACCGCGATCTGCGCAGCCCCGGCGGAGGAGACAATCTCTATCTCGCCTCCATCCTTGCCTTTCGCCCCAGCAACGGAGAGCTGGTCTGGCACTACCAGGTGACCCCGCAGGAAAACTGGGACTACGACGCCACGCAGCCCTTGATGCTTGCCGATCTGACCATTGCCGGTACCCCGCGCAAGGTCATCATGCAGGCGTCGAAGAACGGCTTCTTTTACGTGCTCGATCGGCAGACTGGCCAGTTCATTTCCGCCAAAGCCTTCGTCGACCAGGTTACCTGGGCCACCGGGATCGATCCTCACAGCGGACGCCCGATCGAATCCGCGGCCGCGTATGACGGGCTTAACCCGGTGCTGGTTTCGCCCGCGCCTGGCGGCGCTCACAACTGGTATCCCATGGCCTTCGATCCCACCAAGGGTCTGGTGTATCTGCCCGCAAGGCAAGGTTCCTTCGCCCTGCATGCACCAGACAAAGGTTGGGTCTCCAACACCAACAACTGGAACCGCGGCGAAGACGTAACCTACCACGGCCCACTGCTGGCAAAGTTCATCGCGTCTCCTCCAATGACCGGCTTACTGCTCGCCTGGGATCCTGCTCGGCAGCACGAGGTGTGGCGTGTCTCACTTCCCCAGGTTGAAAGCGGCGGAGTGCTTGCGACCGCCGGAAACCTCATCTTCCAGGGCCGCTCCGATGGAGTGTTCTGTGCCTATCGCGCGACCGATGGCAAAAAGCTTTGGCAGTTCGACGCCGGCACCGGCATTATGGCTCCGCCCGTCACCTATCTGCTCAACGGAGCGCAATACGTAACCCTCATGGTTGGTTGGGGAGGCTCCGCCGGGCTCAACAACATCCCCGGCAGCGGAGTGGTCAAACCCGGCTATGGCCGCGTGCTTACGTTCGCTCTTGGTGCTCATGCAACCCTGGATGTTCCCCCCTTCGGGCATCCGGGGCCACCTTCGCCCGCGATCCACATGAACGCCACGCCGGCCATGATCCACGAAGGCGACATCCTTTATAGCCGCCAATGTTTCTACTGCCACGGAGTAGCTGTCGTTTCAAGCTCCGGCGTTCCCGACCTGCGCTACGCCACGGCCGCAACCCACCATCAATTCGAATCCATCGTGTTAGGCGGCCGTCAGCAAGTGGGAATGCCGTCGTTCAAAGACGCGCTGAGGCCCGAGCAAGTGCGCGCGATTGAGGCCTATATTTTGTCCCGCGCCGGCGACACGAAATAGGCCGAGGGCTTTTGGTAATCTGGGCGCATGCGTCGTCCGGAACCTCCTCAGAACCTCAAGCGAAGAATTCTGAAAGATGCGCTGCGCGATAACCAGCAGCGGGATGCCGCCTTCCGCCGCATCATTCGTTCCGTCCCCAAAGGCAAAGTTTCCACCTACGGCAAAGTTGCCGCCGCCGCAGGGTATCCCCTCTATCACCGGGCCGTGGCCAGGTTGCTGCGCAAGGAAGGCGGAGTACCCTGGCAGCGCATTGTGGGCGCTGGCGGCGAAATCAAACTACGCGGCGAAGCTGCTGCGGAACAGCGGCTCCGGCTCACCATGGAAGGAGTCAAGTTTCGTGGCAAACGTGTGAACATGGATCTCCATGCACACACCTTCCGCCCATGGGAAATGCGGAGCTGATGGATGCGCAGGAGCGGTTCAGGGAAGCGGCCAGGTGTTATCTGCCCGATCGACTTCGGCTCTTGTTCATCTCCGAAGCGCCACCCGCATACAAAGTAAACCGGCTGTTCTACTTTACCGGCCTGACGAATGGTGACACGTTCTTTCTAGAAATGATGAAGGTCTTGTACCCAGCCGAAATCGGATACATAAACGACACCTTCCAGCCGGGCTCTTCGGTGAAGCTGATGCGCAATCGGAAACCTGAGCTGCTGCGAAAATTCCAAAACGATGGCTACTATCTCATCGACGCATATGAGCAACCGATGCCCGACGGTGCTGACACGGTGACCAAGACAAGCCTGATGCGCAGCACCCTGCCCGCGCTTCAGAAAAAGGTCCGCCGCCTCGTGCGCGAGCAGAGCGTGCCCATCATCCTGATTGGCGATATCACCTATTCCGTCTGTGCGGAAGCGCTACGGCTGAATGGCAAGGACGTCGCCAACAACGCCATGATTAACCATCCGGCTCGGGGCGGCCAAAAGCTCTTCCGGGAGAAGCTGGGAGCCGTGTTGAGCAACTTAGCCTGCCATAACTAGAATCACGTTCGCGCCAGGAAGATAATGCACGCCGGACTACCCACCGCCGTATAGTGGCCGGTGAACGCCAAACTTCCCGTCTTGCGATCAACGCGAAACGACGTAATGTTATCGCTGCGTTGATTGCATGCATACATGAAGCCTCCCGAAGGGTCGATTTGGATGTGCCGCGGATAATCGCCCATGGTTGAGGTCTCGCTTACATAAGTCAGGCGGCCTTCGCTGTTAACCGAAAAGACTGCGATCGTGTCGTGGAGCCGATTGTCGGCATAGAGAAATCGTCCGTCGGACGACAGCAGGATCTCTGAAGCAAAACTTGTTCCCTTGAAGCCCGGCGGCAGCGCGGAAATTGTCTGCTGCGGATGAAGTGCTCCAGTTGCAGGATCGAAATGAAAAAACACTATAGTCGAGGATTCTTCCTGAAGCGCATACATCCAGCGCCCATTGCGATGAAAGGTAAAGTGGCGCGGCCCATCACCCGGAGGCAACGAAACGAAGGGCGAATCCGCAATCGGTGACAGCTTGCCGGCAACAGGATCGAAAGCGGAAACATAAATCCGGTCCTGCCCCAGGTCGGTGTGCAATACGAAGTGGTTTCCCGGGTCGGCCTCGATCATGTGTGCATGTGGGTTATCGTGCCCGCTGAAGGCAAAGCTCCCCGGAGGAGCACTCGACGGAATCGCCGGCCCAACGAAACCCGTATCCTGGTGAACATAGGTGGCGGCGCCAAGCGCTCCGGTTGGCAGTATGGGCAACACAGCGACGCTGCCACCGCCATAGTTCGCCACAAACACATACTTGCCCGACGCGTCGATGCTCAGGTGCGCCGGCCCCGCTCCCTCAGAGCTCACCACGTTCAGCAGCGTAAGTTTGCCGCTTGATCGATCCACTGCATACGCGCTGACCGAGCCGCTCTTCCCGGCAATCTCTGCATCACCGGCGGCATAGAGGCATCGGCCGGCTGAGTCGAGCGTAAGCCACGAGGGACCGGGGGTCGTTGCCGCGAGGTCGACGAGGCGCAGCTCGCCGGTGGTGGGATCCATGTCAAAGAGAGAGATTCCCTTTCCGTTGCCTGAGCTGCCATCGGTTCCCACATAGGCCCATGCCCGTTGTCCACTAGCAGCCCGTACCAATCCTGGCGCCGCAGCGAGCACAGCGAAAGCCGTGGACCCCTGCAACAGTTCACGGCGAGAAATATTTCGGGGAATCATGCGCATGCCATCCATAATCTCATTCACTTCGTGCTTTCCGTCCACTCTTGCCGGCCGCGAAGCAGAAGGGCTGCGCGGTCTTCGGGCAGCACCCATCGTTGCTGCACCAGGTCGTCGATCGCCGCCGTGTAGCGTGTGAGATAGTCTTCGCGGTTCGCGTATCGCTCCGCGATCGACTGGCGCGGATCGCCCGTCTTTTGCCGGTCGGCGGCCGTCTTCGGAAATGGTAGATAGGAGGCCTCAAAGGAACCCGCTGATCGGGCGCACCAATCGATGGATCACGAAGATTCCAACCGGCATAGGTAGCCAGCGGCACAGTGATTTGCGGCAGCCGCACGCCGTCGCGCTCGTTTCCGTCGGCATCTACCTGGGGCACAAGCAAAGGAAACGCCGGGCCCGACCTTCGGCGGCTGCACGCTCAGAATTCCCTTCTGCCAGTCAGGACCGAAATCGATACGATAGGCTTGATTGCCCTCGATGCGGCAGGTTGACTCCGGGGATCCTGGGAAACGCATATTCGCTCAGCGGAACCAGGGTTTGGTCGGCAATTTTCGGATAGCTGCTTGGCGGCGGCAGGGTGTCGCTGCGCACCCAGGCATCCATGTTGGCAATCATGGCGCGCCAGAAGTACCGGATCGGCAGCGGCGATTCCGGCTGCTGCCCGTGCAGGTCCCCAGTTCCCTTCTCCGGCGGAAATGGAACCGAAAAATGCTGCAAGCCGGCAAAGTGATAGATCCGCACCTGGTCCGAGATGGGCGCGTCGTGCTTGCCATCGGCACTCACGTGAATCAGAGCAGCCGCACGACCCCAATATTCATAAGCGGTGTTGGAGAAAAAGATTTTGGGCACCACCTTATCAGCGGTCGCGCGATCCAGCAGCCCCGCAGTCTCACCCGTGACCGGATCCTTCTCAGGTTCATCGGTGAAAGGAAAAATATCCGTTGGGAAAAAGATCGACGATGTAGGCTGCGCGTCGCGCGAGGGCTGAGCGAAACGGTAGTTGAAACTGCCCCGGCCCGCACCCGCTACATGGGCCAGAACCCCGTCCAGCGCGATCCTTCCTTCTTCATCCGCATTGAAGCCCTGGTAGAGGAAGTCGCGCAAAAAGCGCCCGTTTTGCGAGATGCCCTCGCCGTAGACCCGTTGCGCCGGAGTAATGGCAGCCGGATCAAACTTCGCGTAGGAAGCGAAGTCCCGTATGGCCGCGAAGCCTCCCCCGGCGACAACCGGGTTGGCAACCACGTAGACGTATTCATAAATTTTTCCTGGCTGGAAGCCTCCCTGTAATTGAATAAACCGATCGGAAGGGACAAGCTTGCCATCGACGGTATGCGCGAACTGCCACTGCGATCGCGGGATAATGGTGCGCTGCCCTTCGCGCCAGTCCCTGACGGTGAGCACGTTGCGCGGGTCGTTCACCACAGCGACCGGATATTCGACTCCACCCAGATGGCCCTGCATCAGGTGCCCGAGGGGAATTTCCGGCAACACCTCGGACATCATCAGGTCGCCTCGCAGAAGCCCGGTGATGGTCTTGCCGTTCTCCTTCGCAACCGGGGCAAAGAATCGCAGCTCACCTGGAGCCTGCGCATCCCATTGCCAACCAAGGCTCACGACGGTGTATCCATTGCGTAACAGCCACGCATCCCCCGCGTCCCGGGCCAGATCCTCGTCGCCGCCGTCGACCACGGCCAGAATGCGCGCATTCCCGCGGTTGGGGACTTCCAGCAGCAGCGAACCATTGCCCTTGTGAACATCCTCCGGCCGGACGGCAATGAAGTCAGCAGAAAACTCGACTTCGCCATTCTTCAGGTTCACCGCATTGCCGAGATCAACGATGCGCTGGTTGTGGGCATTAGCCAAGGGCAGCGAGAAATACACCCGGCCGGTAATGCGTTCGTAGGCGCCAGCATCGCCGAATGCCTTGCCGTTGAGGACGGTGGTGCGGGAAGCTACCTCGACATGAAGAACCCTCGCCTGCAAGGGGAGAACGGTGAGCAGCAGAGCCAGGAGAAGAAAGCTTGCACAGGACCGCAGGCGCATGCGGGCAAGGATAGCATGTGCGTGTTCCCTGGTTGCCTGCATCACCCCTGCATCAGGGAACACGCGGTACAGCTCGACCCATGTTGTGATCGAGGTCTGCCTGGGAAAAAGGCAGCGCCTCATAGGGCTCTACCGGGGTCAGCGTAATACGAATGCATTTAGCGGCAGGTTGATTGCTCTTGGCGGCAACGCTGCGAATGGGGATCAGAACGTTGGTCTCCGGATAGTATGCGGCTGCGCTCCGGCGGGCGATCGCGTAGGGAACAATGGCAAAGCGGGGCGCCTTGCGGACCTCTCCTTCAAAGTGACTGTATATGTCGACGATCTGGCCGGCGTGCAGATTGCTTGCCTGCATATCCAGTGGGTTGAGAAAAAGAACACGGCGGCCATCAAAGACGCCCCGATAGCGGTCATTCAGGCCATAGACCGTGGAGTTGAACTGATCGTGACTGCGGATGGTGGTCAAGAGAAATTCGTCAGGCTTCAGGTCATGCTTCGGTATTGGACAAACGCTGAGTTTCGCCTTTCCAGAGCTGGTTTTGAAAATGCGATGCTTCGCGGCGTTGGGTAGATAGAAGAATTTTTCCGCGGCAAGTCGCGCGTTAAAGTTCTCAAATCCGGGAATCACTTTGGAAATCCCATCTCGTATCAGGTTGTAATCCGCCGCAAAGCCAAGCCAGTTGGTGGCCGTTCGAGACCCCAAAGTTGCGTGCGCCAGATTGGCAATGATCGCCACATCGCTCATCAGTTCCCCCGAAGCAGGCTTCAGAAAGCCTTGCGAGGGATTGATAATACCCATCGAGTCCTCGACCGTGACCCACTGCTTGCCACTCGCCTGCATGTCTTCCTCACTGCGGCCAAGGCAAGGCAGGATCAACGCACGCTCCCCGGTGATCAAGTGCGAGCGATTTAACTTGGTTGACACGTGAACAGTCAGTTTGCAGCGTTGCATCGCGTGCGCGCTGTACACCGTGTCGGGCACATTCGAGAGGAAGTTGCCGCTGATGGCAAAAAACACTTTTACCTCTCCATCGAACATCGCGTGCAGGCTTTCGACCGTGTCGTAACCCCATTTTTGCGGTGGCTCAAAGCCAAACTCCTTTCCCAGCGCAGCGAGGAAAGGTTTGGGCGGACGCTCCCAGACGCCCATCGTGCGGTCGCCCTGCACGTTGGAATGGCCACGGACACAAACCGTGCCCGCACCGGAGCGTCCCATATGCCCGCCAACCAGCAAAAGGTTCACGATCATATTGACGTTGTCGACGCCGTTGCGCTGCTGGGTAACGCCCAGGCACCACGCACAGATCGTCTTTTTCGAGGCCGCATACATATCGGCCGCCGCATGCAACTGGCTTCGCGTCAGCCCACTTTCCTCTTCGATTTCTTCCCAGCTTGCCGCTTCTACGTCGCGATGCAGCTCTGCGAAGCCCTCGGTGTAGGTCTGAATGAATTCGTGGTCGATGGCCGAGGGCCGTCCCTCTCGCTCGCGCTCGAAAAGATCCTTCAGAATGCCTTTGATCGCGGCCACATCGCCATTCACCCGGACCGGAAGATACAAGTCGGCAAGCGCCTGGCCTTTGCCCAGCAGCGCAAAGGGCAGCTCGAGGGGATTGGAATAATCCTGCGGATTCGGGTTCGTCACCCGCATCAGGCTGACTTCGGGGAGAGGATTAACGGCGATGATCTTAGCGCCCTGGTCCTTTGCCTTCTGCAATGAGGTCAGCATCCGCGGATGGTTGGTACCTGGATTGTTGCCGAAGATGAAAATGAGTTCCGTACTCTCCATGTCTTCGAGCGTCGCTACCCCTTTGCCGATGCCGAGCGTCTCTGTCAGGGCGACTCCCGAGGATTCATGGCACATGTTGGAGCAATCAGGGAGATTGTTGGTGCCCAGCTGACGGGCAAACAACTGCAGAAGAAACGCGGGCTCATTGGTGGTCTTGCCCGAGGTGTAGAAGCAAGCCTGGTCCGGCGAATCGAGACTATTCAGCTCGCCCGCGATCAGGGCAAAGGCCTCAGGCCAGGAAATAGGCTCATAGTGGGTCGCGTTGCTGCGCCTCACCATGGGAGAGGTCAACCGCCCCTGCTGCGTTCAGCCAGTAATCCGAATTCGCAGCTAGATCCGCTATCGAATGCCGGGCGAAAAACTCCGGCGTGATCCGTTTCTTCGTCGACTCGTCAGAGACCGCCTTGGCGCCATTCTCGCAAAACTCAAAGATCTTCCGCTTCTTATCCGGGCTTGGCCAGGCGCAGCTCTGGCAATCGAACCCGGTCACGTGGTTCATCTTCAAAAAAGCTTCTGACGATCGCAGCGGGCCCATCTCACCAATGCCGTAGAGCATGGTATTCCAGATCGCGGGAATACCGGCAGCTTCTTCGGAGGCAGATCCGACTCTGAGTTTGCCCAGGGTGAACGGGTTTTGCGCCTGCACAGAGATCGCATCATTCGGATCCAGTTCCGCCATTGGTCCTGGTCGATCGCTGATCTGGGCTTGCTCGCGCAGGTCCTGCTTGGCGCGATAATGTCCATCTCTTGACTGCTCATCTCCCTGAATAACGTCGGTGCTGGTTGAGGTTTTCATTTTTCCTCTCTTTCTCGCTGCAAACGCCGGATCCTTGGAACCATGGGACATGCAACTGTTACGGGAGCAAAACCGCGGCGTTGCTCGCTATGTAACCTGACGTAAGATATCGACCGGAGCGCCAGCCCGAATCTGCCATACTACGAAACTTATCAGGAAAGGGTCCGGCTGCGAAACCGGCAGGAGGCCGCCAGGCCTGCGGTCGCGCGAAATAAGTGGCCTGAATGAGACCGGGCGGCCTTTCTATGTATCTAATCCGTATTCCCGAGGTGTGTCTGGCGCTCTGCGATGGGCGGATTGGGAGAATGGCCGACTCATTTTTCTCCGTGCTAGAATCCGCGCTGAGGTGCACGAATGACGCCACCCATGGATCGCAAGAGCTACTGCGTATTGGCCATATTGCTTCTTTGTGCTGTCTTAAGTGGGACACGAGCCACCCTTGCGCAGAGCAGCTCACCGCCGGCCAAGCTCTCCGTGCACTGGGAAGAGCTCACCGGCGCGGACTTTATCGATGGCATCCACCGGTCGCAGGGCACATGCCTTTTGCCCTTCGGCATCATCGAGAAGCATGGCCCCCATCTGCCGCTGGGAACGGACCTGCTCGACGTGCGCTACGCATCATTGCACGCTGCCGAGAAGGAATATACGGTGGTCTTTCCCGAGTATTACTTCGGCCAGATCTTCGAGGCGCGTCATGAGCCCGGCACCATGGCCTACAGCCGGGAGCTGCAGTTGGCGTTGCTGCAGGAAACAACAGACGAGATGGCCCGCAACGGCTGCAAGAAGATCCTGATTGTGAATGGCCACGGCGGCAACAACAGCTTGCTGCCCTATTTTGCCCAGTCGCAGTTGGCAAAGCCCCATGACTACGTGGTCTATATCTTTAGCCAGTCTGCGCCGGCCTCCGGCGGCCCGAAGAAGAAGACATCCGTCGACCAGCACGCCGGCGAAAGCGAGACATCCAAAATGATGATCAGCCACCCGGAGCTTGTGCACCCGGATCGTGCTACCAGCGAATCGGGCGCCGATCAACATCGTCAGAACCTGCCCGATGGCGTCTACACCGGTATCTGGTGGTACGCGCGGTTTCCCGATCACTATGCCGGCGACGGCGCAGCCGCGACCCATGAGCTGGGCGAATTCCAAATGAACTGGTGGATCGATTCCATCGCCAAGAGCGTCGCCGCCATCAAAGCCGACGACGTTAGCCCCAAGCTGCAAAATGAGTTTTACGAAAAGGCCACTCATCCCCTGGACACAAAACAATAGCGCGGTTGCTTTGTCCTAACTGGTCCCGGCTGTCTTCCGGTAGCATAAGCGTCGACTCCTCCCAGATAGGAACGACTCATGATTCAGGGCTTGGAAGGATCGTTTGCACATAGTCAGAATGGGATGACCAGAGCGGATATGGAAGCGACCGCGCTGGTCGCCAACCGTCTCGGCGAGGTCATCATTTTTCGTTCCACCGGCCCCTGGGCCAAGCGCTGGCTCGAACGCGGTTATCCGAGCAAGAACTTCCACGTCAAAGGCAAGAGCTCGGACTGGGGCCCTCAGGCGGGCCTGGTGCCTTATGACGGTCTTTACAGCAAGGTCGGATATGACCCGACGAAGGCGGAGAAGGGCACCCAGGCAAACATCGAAGGGCTCCATTCAGGCTTTGCAGCCAAAGAGCTTCTCGTTCTTACCGCGGATCAGATCGAGGAGCAGATCAGCCGTCCCGAGGGATTGCCGCCGCGCACCGCCATCGAGTTCAAGACGCCGGTGCCCAATAGCAAAGGCCTGCTCTTGCTGGCCCGGCGCAGTGGCGATCAGCAACGCGTCCTCTTCCGCGCCTTCAACCGGGGCGACCATTATGCGATCTACGTCTATCCCAGGACCGGCAACCTGGCTACCAATCCGATCAAGGTTCTCGACTCCGATCCCGACGGCAAGGAGGCGGAGAAGCATCCCCTCGAGGTGATGACCTCCAATGAGGCCGGTGCCGGCATGCCGATGACCGGCGATTACGACCTGTTCACCGTTTGCCCATCCTGGACCCAGTATGGCAGCCTTACCGCTGCCCCATCGTCAAGCCAGGGATAGAACTGAAGGACGGCGGTCTACGAAGGGCCTTTCTTTTCCTGCCGGCGTTGGCGTCGCATCTGGGCGCGGATCCGCGGTGCTCTCATGCCCGTAACCCTGGTTGCGTTAAGGCGTGCGCGCGTGCTCCGCTTGCGCGGCGGCCATCACCAGCTTGCGCAGGGAGTGAAGAATCGTAAATCGCACCAGCGCGGAGGGCTGCGCAGCCGCGTCGAGAATACTCATTTGCTGCGCCTGCCATCCCGCTGGGGGCGCTGTGTGGCTCTCGAGATAGGCCAATGAGGAAAGCCCAACGCTGGCCAGCTCGCCCAGTTGACCGGCGCGTACAGCGGCATCGCTGAGCCGCGGAGTTTGCTGCACATCCTCCAGCAAGCGCGCCTGCGCGGTCTGCCAGGATAGGAATCGTTGACGCAGCTGCCGAACAGCCACCTCCGAAGATGGAACACTCCCCTCCGGCACATCACCGCTCAGGTCGAGCTGCACCTTCGGATCAGCCAAGGGCGGCACCGTAACATCGCCTGCGATCGCATCCACATCTCCGGCAACCTGCTGCCGCGATGGTGGATCCGCGACCACGGCGTCTACCAGCCGATCGAGCGCTGTCCAGCCGTTGGTGTGCTGCAAGCCCGAGCGCTCGTGGAAGTCGACCGGCTCGAGGACGGAGGCCAGCACATCCAGCGCCTGAGGCTCACGGGCAAGCAGAAGGTTGCGCCGCACGGTCTCGGGACCGCTGATGTGCCGCAGCCCAACATCCTCCAGCTTGAGCGAGTTGATACGCAAACGCCGATACATATCCGACACATCACGGTCGTTCTGCGGTGACCAGAAACGCTCCGCAACCGCCATGGTGCGCGGCCACACCCGCGAGTCCATGGTCTCTGCGTTCAGCTGCTCCGCCCACATGCACACTTCTCCGCCGAGTATCAGCTTCTGCTGATCGGCAGTCAGTGTAGTGTCCGCGGGGATGGGGTCAGCGAGATACATCTGGGCCGAGCTTTTCTGCCCGTCGAGATAGTACGGCGCAGAGAGGATGCCCTGATAGCCCTGTCGAGCGCCTTCCGAGAGCGATGCTTCTCCGCGCCAACTTTGAATCAGGATCGTCTTGGGTAAAGCAGGATCGAGAATCTCATCCCATCCGATCATCTTCTTGTTTTGCTTTTTCAGAATCTCTTCCAATTGCTGATTGAACCAGGCCTGCAGTTCCGCCGGCTTGGTGTAGCCTTTCTTTTTCATGAAGGCGGCAATCTGCGGATCCGCAAGCCAAGCCTCTCCCCGCACCTCGTCACCACCGATGTGGAAATAAGCATCGGGGAAAATATGCCCCATCTCGTCCACCAGGGTGTTAATGAACTTGTAGGTGCTCTTGCGAGTAGGATCGAGGACCGCGGTCGGCATTCCATAGACGACCGGCAGCGTTTTAATGGGTGCACCCGGGGCTAGCTCTGGATAAGCCAGGATCCAGCTGGAGCCATGGCCGGGCATATCGAATTCCGGTACCACCCGGATCCCGCGCGCACGCGCATAGGCGACCACGTCGCGCAGCTGGTCCTGGGTGTAGAACTCGCCTTCGGACGCGACCTCGGTCAGCCGGGGAAACTTTTTGCTTTCGGCGCGAAAGCTTTGATCGTCGCTGAGATGCCAATGAAAAACATTGAGCTTGGCGGCAGCCATGCCATCGAGTGCGCGCTCGACCGAAGCTACCGGCTCGAAGTGGCGGCTCACATCGAGCATGAAGCCACGCCAGCGGAAGCGCGGCACATCGTGGATGGTCACCGCCGGCAACACGCATGCGCCCTGCTCCATGGTAGCGAGCTGCAAGAGGGTCTCGAGCCCGTGCATGGCGCCCAGATCAGTGGCCGCGGTCAGCATGGCTCCCTGGGGAGTCACGTTCAGTTGATAGCTCTCGTCTTCATCGATCGTCTGCACCGGCTCACCGGGCGCGGCGACATTGATGAGGAGCGAGGCAGTCGAAGGAGCAGGATGATCAATGGTGGAGCGCAGGACTTCTCCGCCGCAAGTGCGGCCCAGCCGGATCACGGATCTTCTGACGGCGGCCTCGAGCCGTGCGTCATGGGTTTGGCCGTAGTTGTAGGTGAATGTAGAGGGGCCGCCTCCGGCGGGGGTGACCGTGAAAGC
Organism: uncultured Acidobacteriaceae bacterium; assembly: GCA_963838445.1. Taxonomy (GTDB): domain Bacteria; phylum Acidobacteriota; class Terriglobia; order Terriglobales; family Acidobacteriaceae; genus PALSA-350. The sequence continues at coordinate 75,874 of CAWIRT010000028.1, read as the reverse complement.
TCCTTCACCGCGGGTGATCGAGCTGGGCAGTGGCATGAGAGCAAGCGGGGCTTGTGTCGATGATGAAGCCGACGATGTTTGGGCGGCTGTGGGAATCGCGGCCATCGCTAGCCCGAACATGCCCGCAGTGAACATTACAGTCGAACGCGCCAACCTCTTCATTTCGTCACTCACCCACACTGGTCATTGCCTCGTTTCTCTCCGCGGAGCACAAGCCACGGAATGTACAGCCTACATGAAAGATGGTGATCAGGACTAAAGCGCCTTTCATCCTTCCCGATTGTCTATGGTGTTGTGCCGGTTGAGAAACCTAAGCAGCTATTGATTCCTGCAGAGGTAATGTCCTGCTCGCAGGTTGAGCTGCCGAACGCTGCCGAAGCCGAACCCAGAGGGAAATAGCGCCGCAGGGGCTAAAGCCCTCGTCCTACTGGCCCTGTGCGGCACGACTGAAAAGTCGTGCCCTGATACAAAGCACTTTTAGAAATTGGCTCGAAACAGACTGACCTGGACATTAGTTTCGCAGTTATCAATAAGGACAGGCTGCACTGGGCTTGGCAGTCCCAACAAGGATCTGACTATAGAGGGTGTGTGGGAACCGGAAGAGAAACAGCAGGTACGCTTCGGTCGAAAAACATTTCCAGGAAAGGTCCGCGGAACTGCAGATCCCTCGCCTTCGCTCGGGCGGAGCGCCTCACAGATTTATCGCGGGACACCATGCTTTATGGCGTGGAGTCGAAGGAGCCCGAGGATGCTTATCTTGCCTATGCCGTTCGAAGCTTCTCAACCGCCGAAGCCCGCAACGGGCCGACCCGCCACGGTCTTTCCCTGGGGCCGAAAGCAAGAAAGGCTGCCGGCGCGAAAAGAAGCTCAACCTAATTCGCCTCTGAAGCGCTCCGCTCAGAGGCTGTGACTTTTTTGATTTGGCCTGTAGTTTGTGGCTGGAAAGCTCGGAAGAGCATCTGCCAACAAGCATCGCCGGGGTCCTTCGACTGCGCGCCATAGGCCGTCCGTTATGCGATAGATCCGCGCGGCGCTTCGCTCAGGATGACGGCTTTGTGGGCGGTGAAAAGCATTCGGTTAGCTACGCAGAAAACACGAAAAGATCGAAAAAGTCACAGGCTCTCAGGATGACAAAGGAAAGGGCGCCGCTTTCATGGAAAGTGGTTGCTGGACAGAAGGCGTTTTTCATGTCTTGGGGCCATCACTCTGACGGGATAACACATTTTTTGCAAGGAAATGCTCAAAAACGGCCGGAGGAATGGACCTCAACAGTTCGATCGCTCTACCTTGGAAGCCCGTTCCTTAGAACGCAAACAGGAAGTTACCTGGAACTGGTCATGGGCCGCGCACCGACGATGCTACTCAGCGGAATCTCCAGCGTTCCTGCAAGATTGACGCTCAAGTCATAAACCCCGCTTTGCAAAGAAACGCCATTCTCCGGGGAATCGATTTTCAGATAGAGATTCACGCCGTTGGCCTGCACGATCGCGTAACGCGCGGCATCCAGATTCAAATTGATCTGCCTTAGCAGCCAGTTGAGCGGCTTGCCCTCATGGTCGCAGATCATCAGCCCGGCTTCGAGCCGCACATGATGGTGACCATCCGGAGCCAAGTCGAATTGTAAGCCATGCGCGGGGATCATCAGGTCCACGTCGTAGCGCGTCAGGGGCCCCTTCAGACTGGTGTTGTCGCCGCCTTGTGCCACACTCGCACTCGAGGTCACGCGATTCGCCGCTTTGGGCGGAGCACTCCCGCGCACCACCCGCACAGTGAAAGGAATCTGTGTCGAATCGGGCCTGCCTGGACGCAGGAATGGAGACAGCAGATCATCGCCCGGCTTCGGGGCCGGCGCTTGAAGGCTCTTTGCGTCGTCAGCAAAATAGCCACGGCGGTAATCGAGTTGGTATCCGGCGCGAGCCAGCTCCACCTGGATCTTCCGGAATCTTCCGTCGGCGGCCGGGTTCGTACTGGTGTAGGTCAATGTATAGAAATTGGACCCGTGGGCGGCGACTCGGTCCAGCGCATCGGACAAGCTGTTGGTGCCGTAGATGGCTTCGCCACCGGTTTCTTTAGCCATCACGTCCATGGCTGCGTGGTCGGCGTTTCGTTCTTGTGCCTCTCCCTGGGGTTGCGATAGTTGCGATCGGGTTACCAGACGGGAATCGGCACCCGCGCTGTAGAGTGAGCCGGTAACGACTCCCTCAGCGCCCACCGGGTAGATAGCCATTTGAGCCGCAGCGAGCAGCGCATCCGTTTTGCGGACTTCGCCCTGCTCGTCTCGTTGCGCGCCGAAAGGATCGAGCGCCGCGGGATCAGGCAAGATTGCGATCGGAAATCCACCCGAGAACCAGACCACGTTCTTCCGGCCTGGAAACCCGGCCAGGTAGTGAGCAAGCTGCTGCAGAGCGGCCAGCGTCAGCTTCAACCGCGCGTCGCTCTGCATCGAGCTCTGGTTGGCCATAAACTGCTGCATCTGTGCGGCCGCCATCACAGCATGTTCCTCGAGCATGGCGGCAACCGCTTCCTGGGTGCTGGCGGTTTCTGCATTCGTCTGCAGCAATGGCGAGACCTGTGCCCCCGTTCCCTTTTTTCGTTGGTTGAGGGCGGCCGCCAGGAGCGCTGGGTCGTCGGTGAAACCCTGCACCAAGAGCAGTTGTGTTCCCAGGGCAAAGACCGCCATCCTGCCCGGTTGTGGCTTCTTGAGGTACTTGAGCATTTGCGCATGAACACGCCGCTGGTCGTCCAGTGGCGTGTTCAGCGAGTCGAGTACAAGCACGGTTACAGACTCACTCTGCTTTACCCGGGGGATATTGGTGAAGACATTGGGCGGCAGATCGGGCAAGCTCGCCTGCAGCGGCTGGGCTCCAGTGTGCTCCTCGAAAAAGTTGATGGTCTGCGGATGTCCGTCCTCTACAACTTTAAAGTCCTGCTGGTGCAGACCAGTGAGCGGCCGGTGGTTTTTGCCGGTGACCACGACGTCGAGAATGACAATCCGCGCATTGGCTTTGAAGACGCGGCCCTTGCTCTCGTCTGTCGGGGCGCTCTGGCTGCGGAGAGGTGCGGAAAACGAAAGGGTCAACCCGCCTAGCAAAAGCACCAACGCTACGGTCGAGCAGGCACGCTGAACCACCGGGATCTCCCTTAAACTGCGACTTCCGCAGGCTACAGAACTCCGGTTAGCTTAACAAGTCTCCTTCGATGGGCGACCCGATTTCAGCGATGGTAGCCTTGCCCTGACTAGGCTCGCAGGTAAGGCTTCAGGTACCTATCCAGTTCGCGCTTGATTTCGTCAGGACTTGCGACCTTGTGGTGCGTGGGATCGGCGCCCGGCGCGGGCGGGGCAACCCGCGTGGTGGTACCAGGACGAAAGACACCGCGGGCTATCAATACATCGACGCTGCTCTGGGCAAACATGGAGCTGGCCGCCTCGATGCGGCCGAATTGATCGAATGCATCGCGGACCTTACCGGCGTGATACGAGTCATAGGCGGAAGCGTAGAGATCGGCAAGGCTAACAAACGGGCAATGGCCGACGAACCCTCGTTCCATCTCTGTGATCATGGTGGTGACTCCCTTGCCGGAAAAACAATTGAGCTGGTCATGGGTACGTTTTCTGATTTCTGTCACTCGTTCCAGAGGATCGCCCGCTTCATCTTTGACGTAACGAAAAGTAGGAATGGTATGAAACATCTCGACGACCAAATCGACGCTGAAATCGCCTCCGGTCTGGGCAAACAACGGCAACGATGTCACCTTGCCCAGCCGCTGATAGAAGAGTAGTAGTTCCGGCTGGGACGCCACGCCAGGCGGGGCTATACAAATGATGGCATCTGCCCCAAGCTTCTCTGCTTGCCGGGCATAACGCTCGGTTTCCTTGAAATCCGCGGTCCGGCTTTGCACGCCGATCACGATCGCCGTGGTACCACCCCGCGCCGCGGAAACGAGCGTCTCCGCGCCGCGCAATCTCTCTTCCTCGGTCAACGTTGTCCATCCACTGGCAATTTGCGGCCATGCCAGGCCGTGCACGCCGCCTCGCCTGCAGAATCGCACCTGGGCTGCCAGACCGTCGTAGTCGATCTGGTTCTGAGAATTTACCGGGGTAAAGCCAATGGGGAAAACGCCTGCCAGACGCCTCGCCGCCGGCTGCGCATGAGTGAACCGCGGGAGCGCGATAGCGGCCGCTCCCATCGAGAGACTCGCAAGAAATTGCCTTCGATCAAACCCCGAAGCCCCGGTCATCCTACCCTCCTTCTCCGCGCTAATCGTGGCGGTCGTATCGATGTCGACTAAATTGGGTCGACTAATTCATTTAAAGAAAATCAACCGTGCTTTTGCATCCACAGTGGACGCATCCACGCCGGGAACCGTCTTGAGGTCAGCCAGGCTGGCGAATTTCTGCGTGCTGCGCCGGGTGATGATCGCCTGCGCCGCTGCTTCGGGCACATTCAGCACCATCTGCAATTCGTCCACGCCGGCAGTGTTCACGTTGATGGTGGTCATGGTCCGGTGGAGATAGTCCATCACATCATCGAACTGCTGGTCAGTACCGGTGGCGCCCTGATCCATCATCTTCTGCACTGTGTCATGCCAGGCGTCGTAGCTCATGGGCGTGTCCATCACGATTTGCAAATTGTGGCACCGGGCGCAGACCGCCTTGAGCGATCGTCCTTCGCGTGCCAGGTCGTGAACCGGCGGCGGCGCGCCCGCACCCCACGCCGGAGTTGACAGAAAGGTCGCGCACCCAACCAGCAGCGTTTTCAACGCCCGTCCCGTGATTGCGTCCCTACTCATGAGTGGCTTTTGCTTTGACCGCGTTCACCCCGGTCAGTGTGACGGGTGCGCTCCCCGGCATCGGGGTAACGTGGGGACCAACACCCATTTGCTCCGCGGTCTGGTAATCGCCGAACGCATTGGCGAACTGGTTAGAGACGCGCTGTGCGTGGCCATTGTCGAACGTGATGTCCAGCAACTTTTCGCTGTACATGGTTCGTCCGTATTCGTCTTTCATCTGGCCGATGATCTTATGTGTCTTCACGTCGATGATGTCGCCCGACGAAGCATAGGCATACTTGCCGTCCAGGCCGAAGGTTATCCAGAAGGTGCCGGCAGGAGTATCAATCGAGCCGATTTCCTTTGGATCATTGGTATTGGAGAAAATACGGATCTTCTTGAAGATGCCGTCAGCGAGCCAGATTTCTTTTTCGTCAGGGGTCAACGCGATGCCGTGACTGGGACAGCCGTGGGGCATGTGTGGCCGCGGGGTCACGTTCCATTTCGATTTCCAGTCCACGCTGGTTACCTCGACTGTCTTTACGACCCGTCCGCTGGCGACGTCAGCAATTAAAAAGCCGAGGAAATTGTTGTTGTTGGCATAGATCCTGCTGGAATCCTTATTGAGCACAAAGACGCGTACATTGTCAGGAAAGGCGATGGTCTTGATGACCTTGCGCGACTTTACATCGGAAATGGTCATGACCTTATTGTTAGGCGACATGAAGGCCGTCTTTCCGTCCGCACTCAAATTAAGGTTGTGCGAATTCGGGCTCTGCGGTGCCTCGAGCTTGCCGATTAGCCTGCCAGTCCTGGCGTCGACTTCGTACCAGTAGTCCTGCAAGTCACCGCCGACCACTACGACCTTGCCGTCCGGCGTGACCTGGGGGCGTTCGCAACATTTACCGTCCAGGGTCACCGACCAAACCATCTTGTCGGTGCCCAGGTCGATCGCGCCCAGCCGGCCGCGCGCGGCCACGTAGATTAGATTCGTGACCGGGCTTGCGGCCACCCCGGAGACCTGCTCCGGGCTCATGCTGCCGGCATATTCCCAGGTCGGGATACGCTTGACGAAGCGGTAGTTGTCATTGGCGTCGAGCACCACGATGCCTACGCCGTTCAGCCAGCCGGCCCGCTCCAGCGAACCTGGCAGCAAAACATAGATGAGGTGCCGCCCGCGGGGACGGAAGGTGTCATTGGGTTTGCTGGGCGAAGCGGAGGTGGGTGTTTGCGCGATCACAGCCATCGCCCCACCCAGAAATAACACTGCTGCAAAATTCATTACCCGCTGTAGCTTCATTTTCCTTCCTCCCACGGATGACGATTGGAAGGAGGATAGATCGCCGACCGATTGACCATGCCATACCTGCCGTTCCGGAGTGTATTAAGCTCCTGCGAGAGCAACTCAAACACTTAGTGCAGCACAGACAGGCCGCCGAGCACCGCGTAGATTGCTGAGCAAACCGCCAACACGACGCTGACAAGCATGAAGAGCGGTAGATTGATGACGACCGAGATGGAGGCCAGGACGATCGCAATTTGCAGCCCGCCACTGGCTATTTCTAATATGTGATTGCGGCGCATTTCGTGATCACGCTCATGCTCTTGCTCATGAGCCTTTTCTGCCAGCTGCTGCATCCCGTCATTACCCGGCTCTGAAGCCATGCGGTCGGCATTTGCCCGGGCATCGGCAATGCGTTTCTTGATCACCGGATCAGTCGTGGACAGGCTTTCCAGTACCTCTGCCTCAGAAGTCAACACCACCCGCCGCACGGACTTCGCCTGGTATTGAGCCCAGGTGTCGCTGGCTGCGATGTGGTTGGTCAGATAGCCGGTTTGCGCATCCTTGGCCACAAATTCCGTCAAAGCCAGTGCCGCAGCCATGATCGCAATGATGATGGCTGCCCGTGCGTGCGATCCACCGCTATGTTCGGCCGCGTGCTCTAAGTGTTCCTGGGCGTGTTCGAATTCACTGCTCATTTGCGTATTCTCCTCAGTTCTGCCGGCGAAGTGCTTAGAACGGCCCGTGCAACGATACGATGCCCGGGTGACAGTATACCGATTGCGAATAACCTGCCGAGGCAGCCCCAGACCATGCGGGTTCCGTTGTTGCAAGGCCGCGATTTCCAGGACGGTGATCGTGCCGAGGGTGCTCAGGTCGCGATTGTGAATGAAACCCTTGCCAAGAGATATTTTAAAGGTAATGCATTGGACCAGTTGGTCTATATGCCGAAACCAGGACCCAAACCCACATTTTTGCCAGTCAAGGTAATCGGCGTGGTAAGCGACAGCAAATATGGCAGCTTAGGCGAGGAACGGATGCCGGCTCTGTATTTGCCTTTTTCTCAGCAAAATGGAACGCTGACTCTTGAAGTCGGCACGGATTACGAACCGGCCAACCTATTAGGCGCAGTTGGGCAAACAGTCGCTTCGCTGGATCCCCACACGCTTATCAGGATTGAGCTGATGCAGGATCGACTGGCTGGAGCATTGCTGCCAAGCAAAATTGCCTCTTTGCTGTTGACAAGCATCGGCGTATTAGGTCTGCTGCTGGCAACGATTGGAATTTATGGAATGGTAGCTTATAGCGTTGCCCGGCGGACCAACGAGATTGGCATTCGCATGGCGTTGGGAGCCGCTAAGGCAGACGTGTTACACATGATTCTCAGGGACGCTACCAACCTGGTATTCGTGGGAGTGGCAGTGGGTTCGATTCTCTCAATGTTTATCGTTCAGGCGTTGAGAAGCATCGTTCCAGCCGGAATGCATCTCGTGGACCCCCTGAGCTTCGCGATGGTCGGCTGTGTGTTGACAACCGTTGCTCTGATCGCTGCATTGATACCCGCATGGAAAGGCTCACGTATCGATCCTACGATCGCTCTGCGATATGAGTAAAAATGCCAACCCTTGCCTGACACGGCCAGTGACACGCCGTAATTATTCGGTCGTTGTCGATCCATAATCCGCCGGCTCGGGCACTGTACCACGAATCTGTTCCAGGAAGAGTCCCACTTCCCTTTCGATCAGCTCAGCGCGGTCGAGTTGTATGTAGTGGCTGCTGCCTCGGGCAATGATCCTGCGGCTGCGCGTCGAGAGCCTCTTTAAATCTTCCTGCATCTGGTTCCAGGCCTTCGCAATTTCCGTTGGTTCCCCCTCAGAAGTAGCTCTGACCGGATCCTGCGACAAGATCAAAATCGGCAATGTGCCGTACGGACCGGTATGCACTGTCTGCTCGCCAGACCGGTCAAAGTTTTCCGATTCGCCGTCGATGGCTGCGAAAGGATGGTGACATTGGTCCTCAGCCTGAAGTTTGGCGGCACGCGCGTCGAACCCGGGCAGACGGGGTGAGCAAGCCCCAAACAGGCGCGGAATGCCGGCGGCAGAGGCGGCTTTCATCAGCAGCATTCCAAACCAGGGCGGCGGTTCCATGCCCCCATGTGCTGTAAACGCCGGATTGCGGTTCTGCAACGGAGTAGACCCATCGACAAAAATCAATCCGGCAACCTTATCCGGATAGCGGGTCGCGTAATCGCGAATATACATTCCTGCAATCGAGTGCCCCATCAGGACGATCGGACCGTTGATGTTAGCCGCAATCAGCAAGCCATGCAGTTCGGCGGCGATATGATCGGCATCGCGTGGAGGCGGGAGCGCATCACTCCATCCGAACCCGGCGCGGTCATAAGAGCAGACGCGCGTAGTCTTCGCGAGCACCGGTTGCACCCCACCCCAGATCAGCCCGTCGTTGCCCAGACCGGCATCGAGCACGAGAGTCGGCGAGCCGCTTCCAGTGCAGTCGATGCGCATTTGGTGTCCGTCTACCAGGTAGCTCTGGCCGGGTGGGGGATGGCGGTACCAGTAGAGCGCAATGGCGTTCCACCCACTGCTCGCGGCCAGGGCAACCGCGGCCAGAGCGAGCAGCGACAAAGCGACAGCCTCCGTGTGTTTCCACCAGGCGGGATAGCTCTTGCTTCGCAGCGACAGAACACGCCGGGTCGAAAGCCACGCGATGAGAATGCCGGCCAGCACCAGCAAAGCCGGGGCTACGACGTACAGAAAGTCCATGGGCTATCGTACCCGCCGCGGCAAAGGCCGGACTGAGATTTCTATATATCCAGGGACCAAGCGTATGGTATTTCAACAACAGTCGCTCTATTGGATGCTGAGTTTGGCCTTGTATCAGGGCACGACTTTTAGAGGCTGCGGAAAAAGTCTCGGTTGAAGAAAAACCGCTCCCTCAGCGACTAAAGCCACACTCACTACAAAGCAGTTATGGACGGCCTGAAGGCCGTCCCCTTCAAACAATTCGGTTTTTTCCGCAGCCTCTAAAGTCGTGCCGTAAGGGAAGCCGTGCGATTCGTTCAGAGTTGTTTGTCAGCCTATAAAGGCTGGATCAGCCGTCCCTCCGGGACTGAATCAGGTTTTCCAACCTACCCAGGACTAGCGTCCTGGGCTACTCTCAATCGTCCCTGCGGGACTTAGTTTGGAAACGAGGTTCTCACCCAGGCTCTTTAGCCCTCATTGTTTTCGCCCTTTACGGCCCGACTGAAGTCGTGCGCTGATACAACAAAGCATCAGAGCGGTAACTCCAGAAATTCGCGCATTCCGTAGATTTGAATCTATCCGCCCTCTCTGAAATGTAGAAACTACCTGCCGGGGCGAAGGCCGCGGATGCATACTAATGCGCGTGCATCGCGGCTTCGACTTCCTCCGCCGTGTGGGGCAGCTTTTCGGCGAAATCAATGAGCTTTCCCTCAGCGTTGACATAGAAGGTATCTTCGATGCGGACGCCTATTTTTTCTTCGGGAATGTAGATACCCGGCTCGATGGTGAACACGGAACCAATCTCGAAGGGCTTGTCGTAGTCGTACGGATCGTGTACGTCGATGCCGACGGAGTGCCCGAGCGTGTGGACGAAGTACTTACCCAAAGGCTCGCCTTGCAGGTCTTTGCCGTGGGTGTTGATGTAGTCGAAGGCGACCTTGTCGAGCGATGTTTTATCAGCATCTGCCCCACGATGGTCAATCGAGCCCATCTTCGATTTGCCGGCAACAAAGGCATCCCGCGCCGCCTGCTGGGCGCCGAGCACAACGTTATAGATCTCTTTCTGGCGAGCGGTAAAGTTGCCATCGACCGGCATGGTTCTGGTCAAGTCGCTGGCGTACATCGAGTATTCACCGGCTGCGTCGATCACTACGACATCGCCCGCCGCCATCAACCTGCCGTTTTCGGCGTAGTGGAGGGTGGTGGAATTGATACCGGAGCCGACGATGGCGGGATAACTGGCCCGTTCGCATCCTTCCGCCAACATGGTGCCGACTTCAACGCCGGCCACGGTTCTCTCGCGAACCCCGGGCTTGATGGCGCGCATGCCGGCGAGCTGGGCCGCGATCGAAGCGTCGGTGGCCTTCTGAATGAGCGCGATCTCAGCCGGACTCTTCACCATTCGCAACTTCGTAGTCAGCGCACGTACGTCGTGGGTCGCAGGGGTGGCGTCTGTGCCCATCACGCTTGAGGTAAAGGCGAGCGTTGCCGTTGCGACGTCCATATCCTGCTGCGTCCATATTTCCTTTGCTCGGTGGATGTCCGCGCCCAGGTAGGTAGCGAACACGTTAGGCAAAGTAGCAAGAGGCATCACCTCGTCGACACCGAGCAGTTCTCGAGCGCCCGGGGTGTCGGCGTCCGTCTTGATTCCGGTGTACTTCTCGCGGACGGGATTGCGCATGGGGAGAAATAAGATTTCGCGATAGGGGTGGGCCGGGAGAACCGTTCCCAGCCGAGTGACAGTCGCGGGGCCATCGCCGATAAGGAGCAGTGCGCCCCCTGGCTCGTTTGAGCCGGTCAGGTAAAAGAAATCCTCGTCCTGCCGGTAGTCCTGGTACTCCAGGGGCGGCTCGTGCGCGGCAACAATCAGGGCAGAACCGCCGTGCAGCTCAGCTGCGAGTTTTACCCGCCGCTGCCGGTACTCGGCTTTGGGCACAGAATCAAGTCCACAGGCCACTTGTGCAGCCAACAGAATTACGAAGAGCGTCACCTTACCACGCATCAGTTATCCTCCGGGATCCAACCCAGTGTAGCGTTAGAAGAGTGCGCTGGATTCAAAGGCTGCGTCACGAGCTCTTCTGCCGCCGCCTGGCAGGTTGCGCACTCAGGAGAATGCGCGTAAATTGTTCCGCAAATGCTCGGGGTCTCCCTCCGGCAGGAGGGCTTCCAGCTCACGATGGACACGCTCCCACACTGGAACGGCGCGGGCCAGCAATTTCTCACCCTGCGCCGTGAGCGCGACGCGGCGGCTGCGCCGATCCCCTGGATCAGGGGTTACCATGACCAGCCCACGACGCTCCAACGGCTTGAGCGCGGCGGTTAACGTTGTCCTATCCATGGCAAGGAGTGAAGCTACGGCCGCCATCGGTGGTGGCTCAGGCCGATTCAACGACATCATCAAAGAGAATTGCCCGTTCGTCAGTTCGAACGGCCGCAAGGCCTCGTCAAATCGGCGCGCGAGGACCCGCGCCGCTCGTTGGACGTGAAGACAAAGACAACAGTCACGCACCAACAGCGTGGTTTGGTAGGGAACGGTTGTGGTCTTTGACACACTATAATTCTGTTGATATCAACGTATATTGTCAAAGTTCCTGATGGGACTCTATCCAGAAATCACAATCTTTAGTTTTTGCTTCAAATAAAGTCCCCATTTTTCCCCGAGACCAGTGATAGACTTGCCGCCGGCAACCTCTGCAGTCTTCGAGCCGGTATGGCTCAGAACCCACGCTGACGGGGCTCACAGGCATCCCAGTGGCTTGATCATGTTGGTCCATTGCGCAACAGTCCATTTCTTTTAGTGGGAAACTGTAATATAAAGCGTTGCAGCCGACGACAGGATGAAAGCCAACTTGCGGGCAAAGCCGGGATCTCGAGGAATCAAGCGTATCGACCTTGCCTATGTGCAGCTGGCGTCGAGCGAGAATGCTCGAGATGTTAACCGCGACATTGTGCTGGAGATCATCCGTTCCCGCCAGCCGATCACCCGGGCCGACCTGGCGCGCGCATCCGGTCTGCAGCCCAGTACCATCTCCGCCATCGTTGAGCAGCTAATCGAAGAGAAGTGGGTGACCGAGGGAGCCATTGCGCGCCGGCCGCGCGGACGCCGGCCTACGTTGCTCTCGCTCAACGACGACCTGGTGATTTTGGCTGCAGACGTGCGGCCACAGCAGGCGATTGTCGCGTTGATCGACCTCAACGGGCGGTTCCTCGCTCGAGAAGTCGTTCCCCTGGTTTCCGATCCTAAACGGGCGATCCTCAAGATCATCGAATGTATGGAATCCATGCGCACCAAGCACCGGGAGCGTTCGTTTGAAGGGGTGGGTCTAAGCATGCCGGGGAGGGTCGACCCCGAATCTCAGCGCCTGATCCTTGCCCCCAACCTCAAGTGGGGCAACTATGACGTCAAGAGTGTAGTTGAAGAAAAGATGGAACTTCAGGTGGAGTTAGCCAATGCTGCGAATGCGAGCCTGCTCTCGGAGTTATGGTCAGGGAAACTCGACGGGGTTCGCGACGCAGTGCTGGTGACGGTCTCCGAAGGTCTGGGTGCGGCCATCCTCGCCAACGGTCAGATCATTACCAGCCGGAGCGGCCTGGCTGGCGAATTTGGGCATAGTCCAATTGACCCCACCGGCCCGTTGTGTGGATGCGGACAGCGAGGTTGCTGGGAGGTTTTTGCGTCGTCGACGGCGGCGCTGCGGTACTTCGCAGAGACGTCGAGCAAGAGCGAGCCGGTGACCATTCATGATCTGCTTCGCATGGCGGAAGAAGGAGATTCTGCGGCCACGGCAGCGTTGACGCGCCAGGTTAGCTGGCTTGGCCGTGGCCTCCGGCTGATCACGGCCTCCCTCGCGCCAGAAGTGATCCTCATCACGGGCGACATTACGTCATCGTGGTCCCGGTTCGGCCCGATTATTCAGGCGGAGATGGAAAAGACCATGCTGGCCGGACCAGCTCCACGTTTGGGGATCACCAACGATGGAGAGTTATCCCGGCTTCACGGTGCGGCTGCTGTGGTTTTGCAGCGGCACTCCGGTTACCATCGCTCGCCGCCAGTGGTCAAAAAGAAGCCGCGCAATCAGAGCCGCGCCTCCGCCTGAAAGTTAATCCGCCCGCTCAAGTTAAGCGTGCCTCCACCCGTGCTATCGACCAGGAGAAATTTTCAATGACGATTCCTAAAGTAGCTGTTCTGTCCGCAGTAGCCCTGATGGCGGCAACGAGTTCGCTTGCCCAGACCGCAGGTCACCGGCCGCTCATTCGTGGAATTTCGCATATAAGCGTCTACAGCTCGGATGCCGTCAAGGCCGAGCACTTCTACGTGCACGATCTGGGTGGCGTGAAGCGAACGGACCCGGAAAATTCCGCCGGTGTCCGCTATTACTTCAGTCCAGTTCAGTTTGTTGAAGTGTTGCCATTGCCCACTGGGGATGCTTCCATCAACCGGCTAGACCACGTCGCCTTCAACACTGTGAATGCGGAAGGATTGAGAAAGTATCTCGGGGAGCACGGCATTACCGTGCCGCCAAAACTCGAGCGGGCGGGCGACGGCAGCCAGTGGTTTGACGTGAGCGATCCGGAGGGCAACAAAGTACAGTTCGTTCAGCCGCCTCTGAAACCATCTCCAGTGCCGGTCAACCCGCTGAGCGACCACATAATTCATGTGGGCTACATCGTGCATAACCCTGACGCGGAGAATGCGTTTTTCCGGGAGGTATTGGGCTTCCGGCCTTACTGGCATGGCGGCCGCAACGGCAAAACCGATTGGATTTCTCAGCAGGTGCCCGACGGCACGGATTGGCTGGAGTACATGGTGGTTGCCGGGACAGAGACCAAGGGTATTCCACCCACCATGTCGCAGGATACCGCCGGCGTGCTGAACCACTTCTCGCTTGGCGTCTTCAACATGGAAAAGACAGTTAACGTGCTGTACGCCGGAGACCGCTTGACCGCGAAGCATAGCCCGCCACAAATCGGACTGGATGGCAAGTGGCAGCTGAATATTTGCGATCCTGACGGTACTCGCGCTGAGTTGATGGAGTTTCAGCCCGTGGTCAAGCCATGTTGTTCGGACTTCACTGCCTCCAGCCCGACAAAATAGAGTCGCGGTCAGTCACAGGGGTAACAAATCGAAGACTGAAGTCGAAGGGATCTACAGTTTCACTCCAGCACCAAACGGAAGCGCCACCCCACCCTTTGGTACGCTCCAAACGACAACCGACAGAGTTGTACGTCAGGTATCGTGGTATCCCACATCTCGCGAAAAACGAGCGAGATGTGGGGCACCCGATCTTTCTTGCCGGTACAGGAAGCCCGTCGTGCGATCATCCGAATCGCAACCGCGAGCCGGATGGCCGGGATGACAAATCTTTACCCATCTTGCCAAATATTGCAATATGCGATATGCTCATTGCAATCGGCGATAGACATGAAACTCTCCGACAAATTGAAATACCTCCGGGAAGTCGAGGGCAGCCTTCGAGGCCTGGGCCGGGCAATGACGCAGCAGGAATTGGTTCGCGCCATCGCGGCTGAAATGGATTCTCCCATCAGCCAGAGTTATTTATCCCAGATCGAGTCGGGCACCCGGCCACACCTTACGAATACCACCCGCCTCCTGCTGGCGAAATTTTTCAAGGTGCATCCGGGCTACCTGGTCGAGGACCCGGAGGGCTACCATGCCGAACTTCTCTCCGACATTCGCACCCAGGAAGAGAAGCTCGACCTCTGGCTGATCGCCGGTTCGGATCGATTTCGTAAAGATCCGGAACTCTGTCATGCACTCAGAGCCGTGGCCCTCTACAAGGACTCGCGCCGCAGCCTGCTTCTGCTCGAGTCCATACTCGAGACGCCGGTGCTGATGGAGCGTCTGCTTGAGATTCTTCGTCCCCCAGATCCGCCGGCGGCGACCGCGCCGCAGGCGCACGTGAAACCCGAAAAGCGCCGTACCGCGCGGAATTCGGAGAAATAAAATGACGTGGGAAATTTTCTATCTCGTTTGCTTCGTCGTGGGTCTGCTGCTCTGTGTAGTCTCACTCTTCACGGGCGGCCATACGCACGGGAGCCATTTTCACTTCGGCGGCCACACCCACCTTCATGTCCCCCATGTGCCGCACGGCGGCGCGAAGATTGGGCACAGTCATCCCTCCAACAGCGTGTCCCCATTCAATGGCTTCACCCTGACTGCCTTTCTTTGCTGGTTCGGCGGAGTGGGGTACCTGTTGCGCACCCACAGCGGTCTGTTCGCCCCAGTGGTCCTGCTTTTTTCCACTATCAGCGGGATCGCCGGTGGGGCGCTTATCTTCTGGTTTCTCGCCTCGGTGCTGCTGCCCCGCGAGCGCGCGCTCACTGCTGAGGAAACAGAGATCACGGGCGTGGTTGGCCGCGTCACTGGCCCTCTGCATCCCGATGGCACGGGCGAAATTATTTACACCCAATTGGGCGCGCGCAGATCTATACCTGCGCGCTCGGAAGATGGCACGACCATCGACCGCGGCTCGGAGGTAGTTGTGTTGCGCTATGAGCGAGGCATCGCCTACGTACGTGCGTGGCACGATATGGAACCTTAGGCCGAATCGATCTAACAGGCGCGGCCATTATGAATGAGTGACCGCTGGCAATTCCACTCGTCGGCTAACTATGAAGGAAGGCTTTATGCCGAACACCATCTTTTTTGTTGTGATTGGTCTCTGTGTCCTCGTCACGGTTGTCCTGCTCTCTTTGCTGGCACGCATGTTCCGCAAGGCAGGACCCAATGAGGCGCTCATCGTTTTCGGTTTTCGCGGTCCCCGGGTCATCAAAGGACATGGCACTGTGATTTTTCCGGTGGTGGAACATTGCCGCGAACTTTCGCTCGAGCTGATGAGCTTCGACGTTGCCCCACAGCAGGACCTTTACACTCGCCAGGGCGTGGCTGTCACTGTCGAAGCCGTGGCTCAGATCAAGGTTCGTTCCGACCAGGAATCGATTCTCACCGCGGCAGAACAGTTTCTCACCAAGACTCCCGACCAGCGCGAGGGGCTGATCCGCCTGGTGATGGAAGGACACCTGCGGGGCATTATCGGCCAACTCACCGTAGAGCAGATCGTCAAGGAGCCGGAAATGGTCGCGGAGCGCATGCGCTCTACCTGCGCCGACGATATGAGCAAGATGGGCCTGGAGGTGGTGAGCTTTACCATCCGCGAAGTGCGCGATAAGAACGAATACATCACCAACATGGGCCGCCCGGATATCGCCCGCATCAAGCGCGACGCAGAGATTGCCAGTGCGGAAGCCGAACGCGATACTGCTATTCGCCGGGCGAACGCTCTCCGTGAAGCTGCGATTGCCAAGGCCGCATCCGATCAGGATCGGGTCATCGCGGAGACCGCATCCCTGGCAAAACAGGCAGAAGCGCAACGCGACCTCGACATCCAAAAAGCGCAATTTGCCGAGCAGTCACGCCGCCAGGAAGCCCAGGCCGATAAAGCCTACGAACTGCAAACCAATGTCATGCAGCAGAAGGTAGTCGCGGAGCAGGTGAAGGTCCAGCAGATCGAGAAGGAAGGCCAGGTGAAGGTGCAGGAGGCAGAGATACTGCGCAATGAGAAGGAACTGATCGCGACCGTCCTCAAACGTTCCGAAATTGATAAGCAACGCATCGAGAACCTGGCCAATGGCGAACGTGCCCGACTGACGGCGGAAGCCGAAGGCCGAGCGTCCGCGATCCGCCTGCAAGGTGAAGCGGAAGCGGCCATCATCCTGCAGAAAGGCGAGGCAGAAGCGAAGGCCATGAACGTGAAGGCTGAAGCCTATCAGGAGTGGTCGCAGGCTGCTGTGGTCGACAAACTCATCACCAACCTGGCCGACGTTGTGCGCGCCATGGCAGAACCGTTGGCCAAGGTCGATAAGATCACCATCGTTTCCACCGGCAAGGACGGCAACGTTGGCGCTCACAAGATCACCGGTGAGATGACCGAGATTGCCGCCCAGGTACCTGCGCTCTTCGAGGCACTCAGCGGGATGAAGATGTCTGACCTGATGGCAAACGTGAAACAGATGAAAGCGCATACAAACGGCGACGCGAATAACACGCCGCTACGTTGAACCACAAACGGCTGCTGCTCGAGCGGCATCATGCAACGAAAGGAGCTACGCCATGGCACTTATGGAACGCGTCACCACTCTTCTACGCGCCAACCTCAACGATTTGATCGACAAGGCCGCAGACCCGGAGAAGATGCTCAAACAACTGGTGCTCGATATGGAAAACCAACTGCTGCAGGTAAAAACCCAGGTTGCCATTGCGATTGCCGATCAACACCTGCTGGAAAAGAAAACCGCGGAGCATGAAACAGCGGCCGCGAGCTGGAAGAGCAAAGCCGCACTGGCCGTCGCCAAGGGTCGCGACGATATGGCGCGGGAAGCGCTGGAGAGGTCGCTATCTCATAACCAGATGGGCACGAACTTCCTGCAACAGCTGGAAGATCAGCGCAGCGAAGCTGAAGCCCTGCGCAGCGCGTTTCTGAAGCTGCAGCAGAAGCTCACCGAAACCCGCGCCCACTGCGAACTGCTGATAGCAGAACACAGACGCAATCGCACCGTCAGCAAGTCGCAGCAAGCCCGCGCTGCCGCGGGCACAGACAAGAGCGCGGCTTCGATAGACCGGTACAAGTCCCGCATCAGCGTCCAGCAGGCAGTGAACCAGGCTAGCGCGGAACTCACGGCCGGCGACTCGCTGGAGGATCGTTTTGCTATGCTCGAACGCGATCAACAGGTAGAAGTTCTGCTGGATGAACTGAAGAAGAGGAAAGAGCTCACCGCTTAATACCATCCGCAGACGATCCACTTGTGGTTAGGGCGTCAGTCAGGGCAGAGCCCGATCCTTCGGAGAGCAACTGCCCCAGGGGCTGACCCATCCTAAGGCTAACGGAGGATTGGATGTCTATTGTGTTCCCTAAGGCCGGCGCATCGGTCGTGGTGCGCGGCAACGAGGCGGAAGTAGTCGGTTCGCCGAAAGCCGCGGTCAAGTTGCTTGCGGATAGCAACTCGACAGGAGGTGCGCTCTCTACCGTGCAGGTGTCGCTGGCTGAGGGGGCGGATGGCGCAAGGCCCCATCGACATGAGCGATCGGCGGAGATGTTCTATGTGCTCGAGGGTGCAATCCGGGTTCTTTCCGGTACCCAGGTTCTCCGTGCTCAAAAGGGCGACGTCATCGTTGTGCCGCCGAATCTGCCGCATGCATTCTCCGCCGCACGCGGCAGCAAGGCCGAGTTATTGATTGTGATCGCCCCGGGAATCGAGCGCTTTGAATACTTCCGCAAGATCACGCGCATAGCCCGGGGCCAGGAGCCTCCGGAAAGCCTGCGCGACGTACAGGAACTCTACGATACCTACTTCCTGAACAGTCCCGAATGGGAAAGCGCGCAGGCTGAATAACACGCCGGCTGCGCAACTCAGTAACGTGGAACGTCGGCGAGCCGGTTCGCATTTTGGAAAGGGACCATCCAGCCCGGGTACTCCGGCGGTAAGGCACTCACCTCATCGAGTTGTTTGATCTCCTCTGCCGTGAGTTGAAGATCAACAGCGGCCAGGTTCTGCCCCAATTGCTCGATGCGTTTGGCGCCGATAATCACTGACGTAACGAACGGCTTCGCCAGCACCCAGGCCAGCGCAATCGTAGCCACGCCCGTGTTGTGTGCCTTAGCGATCGGTCGAAGGATGTCCAGAATGCGCCAGGTGCGCTCCTTGTCCACGATTGGGAAGTCAAACGCGGAGCGGCGGGAATCTTCGGGCTTTTGGTTCTCGCGGGAATACTTGCCGGAAAGAAGGCCGCCAGCCAACGGGCTCCAGACCAGCAGCCCTGTTCCCTGATCCTTGAGCAAGGGAACGATCTCCCGTTCGAGGTCACGGCCGGCAATCGAGTAGTAGGCTTGCAGCGTATCCAGCTTCGCCAGGTTTTTTGCTGCGGAAATACCCAGAGCTTTCATCATCTGCCAGGCATACCAGTTGGAGCAGCCGATGTAGCGTACTTTGCCTTGCGTGACAAGGTTGTCCAGCGCGCGGAGCGTCTCTTCCACCGGCGTCACTGTGTCGGCTGCGTGGATCTGGTAAAGGTCGATGTAGTCCGTTTGAAGCCGCTTCAGCGACGCCTCCACGGCGTCCATGATGTGGCCGCGCGAGGCGCCCACATCGTTGCGCCCCGGGCCGGTGCGGCCGAAAGCCTTGGTGGCAATCACGATATCTTTGCGAGCAATGCCCACATTGCTGATCGCCTTGGCCAGTGTTTTCTCAGACTCGCCGTTGGTATACACGTCGGCGGTGTCGACGAAGTTCACGCCCGCATCGAAAGAGCTCTTGAGCAATTGGTCGGCAAGGTTCTGGTCGACCCCCGAAATATGCTTCCAAATGCCTTCGGCGGCGGCAAATGTCATAGTGCCCAGGCAGATTTCGGAGACGAGAAGGCCGGTTGAGCCGAGTGTGTTGTATTTCATGCGTACCTTTGCGGGATTGGGATTGTCTTCCACCCACTTGGATGTGG
Source organism: uncultured Acidobacteriaceae bacterium (assembly GCA_963838445.1). Lineage (GTDB taxonomy): Bacteria > Acidobacteriota > Terriglobia > Terriglobales > Acidobacteriaceae > PALSA-350. The sequence continues at coordinate 56,547 of CAWIRT010000028.1, read as the reverse complement.
CTACCCTGCCCGGCGATTCGTGGGAATCGCGCCGTGCGTGGACGGCAACGGAAAAGGGGCGGCCGCGATGGAGCCGCCCCTTTGCATCGAGACAGGTTCTATCTACTATTTCCAATGGTCATCAGCGCCGTCGGTGGGGATGAAGGCCATGCCATGCGGGCTCTGAAAACCAGTGGCTACCGGAGTGATGTAGCCGGAGTCAAGATCCAGCTTGCCCACAAACCCTTCCGAGACGCCTGCTGAATTCGGAGCCCCAACTGCCGCCGAATACGCTACTCCAGAAGCAAAAGCCTCTTTGTTGATCACGTAGACGGTGTTGGCCGGAGTGTCCGCCATCAGGTAGAAGCCTTTTCTCGACGGCGTGAAAATCGTGTCATCGATCTGCGGCGTTCCATAGGGGGAGCTTAGCGGAATCTGCAGCACGGTCTGATCATCGCTGTCAGGATGGCGGACGAGAATCACCTCCGAGTCTCCCTGGCTATCCAGAAACAGATCCCCTTCCGGAGTAAGGGTCATGGAATCGGGGTCCTGAAGATTCAACGTGGCGGTCGCGCCTGTCGGGACATTGATCGCCGAAGCATTGCCCGCCAGGGTTTCAGAAACCGTAATCAAGCTGCCCACCTGAGCTTTCACGATGGCCGGCCGGGTGTTCGGGTTATGTGCTGGATTAGAGCAACTAAGGTAGAGCTTGTGATCGCGGAAGACCATGTCGTCATAACCGCCGCCGTGGGGTTGGGTCGCAGACGCAAATTTGTAGACGCTCTGGGTCTTCGTGACTGGGTCGATGACGACCAGGTTTGGATTTGCATCCTCGTTCTGCATGGCGTAGAGCTTACCGTCGTATGGGTTCAGCTTGAGGCCGTCATTGTGGCCCAGAACCGAATAGACATGCACCTGAGCCCCTGTCATGGTGTACTCGATGATGTAGCTGCTCTTGCCGTCGCTGCCATCCGGCAACCCGGGACCGCCAAAACCCACAAAGATGTGCCCGTTCGCAACTGCAATCGAATCTGGCGCGGTGTATTTGTCGTTGCCTACGGCAAAGACGCTGACGCTATATCCTTTAGTCGCCGTAGGCTGCGCCGATAGTGTGCTGGTCGACAGAAGAACTGCTGCAAAAAGAGCGAGCAGGTGTTTACTGGTTGCTGGTCTCATAATGCCTCCAAGTGCGCGCGGTGGGTACCGCTCGACCAAACCTAGTCCGGCATTATGAAGGGTTCTTAAAGAGCTAAGAATAACGCGGAAACTTCATCAACAATTCACCGGGCATTCACTTTTCTTAAGCAAAGCAAATCAAATTCAGGAACTTCGCCGACTTTTACCCGGGCCGTAAAGCCCCTTAAGCTTTCGATTCATTCTCTAGAGGCGAGTGATCGACATTCGTGGATTCCCACATCTCGCGAAAAACGAGCGAGATCGTCACAGCAAAAGGCAACTAATACTTTCTGACTTGGGGAAACCGAAGACACGGCACCCTAAGGCTTGCCGTAGAGCATTGCACTAGCAACATCAGTCGAAGATGAAAGGTAAGACGACTTATTCAGTGTCAGCCCGTTCCAGGCTTCGACCAAATAACCTCTTAGATGGATCAAACGATTGTCTGGACCGATTACTTTCTGCGCTTTCTGAGTACCCACGTAGTCATGCAGCGATAGTCCTGCACGATCGTGGTCTTCAATGGATCTACCAGCACCGCGTTCATTTGTTCGGTCAAACCTAGAAGCATTTCCTCGTCTACCAGGAACCACTCCGAACCATCACCTACTAAAAATATGTTGTCGCGCACCTGGTGGAAGTCCATGCCGATCCTTGAGCCCAACCGGCAGAACAACAGGCCGCCTGGTCGCAATACACGCCACAGGTCCGCCAACATGGCCCGGAAGTGCCGCTCGTCGCGGGCAAAGTGGAGCACGGAATTGCAGATCACTACATCCGCAAATCCATCAGCAAATTGCATGCGCTCGATGGATCCCACCTGAAAATTCTCCGCCGGCAATCCAGTATTGAGCGACGCGGATAACTGCCGGACATGCTCCACCCCATCGGGGTCCGCATCGAGCGCGAAGATCTCGCACCTCTCGCGCAACAGGTACACCAGGTTACGTCCGTACCCACACCCAGCATCGAGCACACGCATGCCGGGCGCGATGTTCCCGCGCAAAATTTGATCGAACACGTAGATATCAATTTGCCCAAATTGCTCCTGCACGCTCATCATCAGCGCGCCGTCCAGCCACCGTCGATCACCAGCGTGTGCCCGGTGATGAGAGAGGCTGCCGGGGATGCGAGAAAAACGACAGCGCCGGCCACTTCGATTGGTTCCCCGATGCGGTGCAATGCCGCAATGCGGTCCACGACGTCCTGGCGGAACTCCGGATCGGCAAGTGCGGGCTGTGTGCCTGGAGTATGGATAAAGGTTGGCGCGACCGCATTCACGTTGATGTTGTACTTACCCCACTCTACTGCCAGGCACTTAGTCAGATGGCTGATGCCTGCCTTGGTCATGCAGTAAACGGACTCAGTCGGCAATGCCGCAAACGCTGCCTGCGAGCTCATGTTGATGATGCATCCGCTCTTTTGCTGGATCATGACCTTTCCGGCAGCCTGGCAGGCAAAAAAAGTGCCTTTCAAATTAATGGCGAGGGTACGATCAAAGTCCTCTTCGCTGACGTTTTCCGCGAGGTTATCGGGCGCTATCCCGGCGTTGTTGATCAGAATGTCCAATCGGCCGAAACTCTGCACCGTCTGATCGACTGCCTGGCGAATCTGGCGGGGATCTGTCATGTCCATTTGAAGCGCCAAAGGCCTGCGGCCTCGAGAGGCGATCTCCTCCGTGATGCCGCTGTCGCTAATAGCGTCCCGTAATCCCAGCGCGACGTCCGCACCGGCCTCGGCAAGTGCGAGCGCAATCGCCCGGCCCAAGCCTCTTGCCGATGCTGTCACCAGGGCCACCTTGCCTTGTAAATCAAATCTGGGTAACGCTTCCATTTGTCTCCCTTGAACCAACCTTATGAATTCGAGCGGCACATGAATTCTTTTTCACGCCCATGTGCGCCGACCAACATCCCCTCAGTGTAGCGTTAGGGGGCCGTAACTGCGGTATTTGGAACGTTCTGCCAGGGAAACGCGCGGCCGAATCAGCCCTGGACGAACGGAAATCCACATCTGGCCTCGGCTCGCTTCTTGCAAAGGATCGAGGGACGTTCGATGATGTAGGATGATGCGATTCAGCAGCTTGCTTCTTCGAATTTCGGTGAGTACCGGGCTGTTGCTGTCTCCCATGACCTCACTCTCGAGCAGTACTTCAGTCCATTCCAAATTTGTCGGAGTCTATCAATCCCATGCTCGCGATGGTGAGAAGGCAGGTCCATCGATGAATTTGAGCCTGGGACCCGATGGCACAGCAACGGTCACCGAAGACCCAGGGACCGGCACCAGAACGCTTTTTGGCCATTGGGTCGATTCTGGCGACCAGGTCACGGTTACCTTCGACGCCGCGGAAGGAGAGCCTGCTGAGCCTCCGATGGCCTTTCAACCGGGCCACGACGGACTACAGGCCGTTACCTGGAACCATGCCACCTGGGGCAAAGAGAACCCACCACCCTTGAAAAAGGGCGGCGCTAAAGTAAAAGATCATTACTGGTTCACCCAGAATCCATAGGTTCGCAATCCGGCGGCGCTAATCAGGGTGCGAAATCAATGCTGAGCCGCAAAAAACGTACGCCAGGGGCTAAAGCCCTCATGAGACGAGTTGATTTGCGGCACGGCTAAAAGCCGTGCCCTTCGTTCAGAGTTGTTTTGTCGGGCAGAGAGCGTAGCGGATGGATCCGCGGTTTCTTCCCGGTTCTCACACAGACTCTGAGGTCCACCATAATTACATTGCATTTGCGCCCGGGGTAAATCCCCGGCCCACCCTAAACAGAGCTTTTCCGCAACCTCTAAAGCCGCTAACTGGACCCAATGGTTAGACAATCGATGGCGACAAGACGGTTGCGGTCTGTGGAGTGGAGAATGGTTTTCCCACCGGCAGACGAGTGAGGGTGAGCACAGTGATGTCGTCGTCCTGGCCGAATTCCTGAGCGGTTCTTGAAATGGATTCGGCGGATTGCGCGGCTATCTCCGCAGTGCGCTCAAATCCGAAAAGTTCGCCCGACGCAGAGCGCGCTTCCACCACGCCATCGGTGACCAGGGTGATCTGCTCATTTTCTTCCTGGTGAAAAATCGATTCGGGGTACGTCGAATCAGCCATGAGGCCCAGCGGAAGGCCATTTTCCACCGAAATCTCCTGGCCTTTGAGATAAGGAGAGATGTGGCCGGCATTCGCCACTGTCACTGTTCCGTCTGGCGCAGCAAGCAGAACCAGGCAGGTGGTAAAGCCACCTCGTGAGCGGCCGAGCATACGCTGGTTCATTGCGGCGAGAATCTCTCCCGGGCTTTGCGTGTAGTGAGCCAGGGTGCGGAGCGTGCCCACCAGCAGAGAAACCGTCATGGCGGCCGGCATACCCTTGCCGCTCACATCGCCGATGCAAAGCAAAACGCCGCCCTGGCCGGCAGGCAGAATCTGGAAAAAGTCGCCGCCTACCTGGCCGGCAGGCTTATAGACAGACTGGATGGAGAAGCCAGTGATCTGCGCCACCGCTTCGGGGATCAGGACCTGTTGCACCTCTTGCGCCTGCTTCATCTCCAGAGTCATCTGCCGCTGTGCCCGCGCGGAACGCACCCAGCGCCTAACCAGCAGCGCGCACAATGCCAGCGCCAGAAGAAACCCCGTGATCTGCTCCAGGGTCAGAGATACACCGAAGGGAAAGAAGCGTCTGGGAACGTGCAGGAAAGTAAACTGCGCGGCCAGCCAATCACCCCATCCGAGTAAGATTGCGGGTAGGAGGAGCCAGCCCTCCAGCCCGAGTTTGCGGATCCCGCGAAATACAAGCCAGCACATAAGCAGCTCAACGGTGACGCGAAGCACCTGTGAGAGGACGTAGAACACCGGAGCGGACGAAGACGGAACCAGCGGAAACAGCAAATCAAGTACGCCCGCATAGACAAACGCCTGTGCCAGCGATAGCAGCACCACAGCCCAGGGCAGCCAAAGCGGACGATCCAGGCCGAACCAGGCGCGCAGCAACATGATCCATGCGACGGTGATCGCCGGGATCACGAGCACGTAACACACCCACAATTCGGCCGGAACGGTGATGGCCTGGGTCCAGGCGGCCAGCGCGGTTTCCCCGCCACCCAGGCCCATCATCATTAAGAGCGCTCCCATCCAGAAGTAAACCCGGTCATGGCGGTTAAACAGGAACAAACTGAATGCGATCAGCGCCAGCAGCGAATACACGATCCCCGTAAATGCCCAAACTGCGTTTTCCCGCACCTGGTCCAGCCAGCGAAGCTGGTACTCCGCGGCCACCGAGTCCCTGGTACCGACCAGCGGAGCCAGGTGCAGGCCTCCTGCATCCCCCGTCCCCAAAAGGCTCGTAGGCGACATCCAAAGGCGAAAGGCAATCACCTGGGTCGCATCCTGTTCGGCGCCCGCGCCGGCAACAGGCGCCTGCGGCAGGGGAAAAATCATCGGCTCGATGTAGTAAAACTTTGGCCGTTGGCCGCTGAACCGGCCAAAGCTACCCAAAAGTGATCCATTCAGGAACAGCTGATAGGCGTCGTCAAAATTGGCGGGGCCTGCCAGGGCAAGCTGCTCTCCCGGCTGCGCATGCACCCTCACCCGGATGCGATACCAGGCATAGCCCCAATAGCCGGGATGGCCCTTCTTCCCCCAGCCAGGCACGTACCCCGATGATCCTCGAAGGGGATTCAGGGGGCCTTTGGGCGTCAGATCCACTGTCTCCCAGGTTGCGTCGTCAAACTCCGGCGCTGCCCAAAGTGGCCGGTTCGTCCCCGGGTCAACCGGGGAATCTCCCACGTGAAACTTCCACGGCCCGTACAGCGGAACCATGGATTGACCCAGGGTAATTGACGTGGCAGCTCCTGGCTTAGCCGGCTCGCCCCCGGCCGCTTGCGCCATGGTCCTGACGCCGCACGCCAGCAATGCGAAAGATACGAGAATGGTGGCGAAGCGTCGTACCATGGTTTACCTAGCGTGCGAGGCCCGTTGCTGGCAATATATCCATTCAAACGCGCGATCCGGAACCCTAAAGTGCAGCAATAACCATAAGCCAGGATCCGTGCCTGCAACAGGAGAACTCCAATTTGCGATCCTTGTCGCGATCCTTCCTTAGATTATTAAGCGGGTCAGGCGAATTGAGATTTTCCCATATCCCGAGGCCCCCTCCGCCATCTGCTGGTTGATACCAGGGACGTATACTTTGCGAAGTGAACCTACCAACGAAGGGGACGGCTTTTCAAGCCGTCTCGTAAATGCCTGCGCGCCCCACGGCCGCTGAGGTACGCTTTTCGAGACACATGGAGCGAAGTCATCTGCTTTTCTCAGCAGGGTTCGCCACCACCGGCGATTGAAAAGACGCACCTCAGGGGCTAACGCCCATCGTTTTGTTTCCTGTATGTACGGGCTGAAGCCCGTACCCTTCGTTCGGAGTTGTTTCGTAGGGGGCAGAGAGCGTACTGGATGGGGCTAAAAAGCCTGGGTGAGAACTAAAAGGAAACCGCAGATCTCTCCACTACGCTTCGCTCCGGTCGAGATGACAAATTTGTTTTGGGTGGATTGTGGTTTTTCCAGTCGATGCACAGCCTTACGTAGCTCAACAAATTTGTCATCTCGACCGGAGCGAAGCGTAGTGGAGAGATCTGCGGTTTCTTTTTGGTTCTCACGCAGACTCTACAGCCCTCATCACGTCCACTATTTACGGCACGGCTTAAAGAGGCTGCGGAAAAAGCCGGATCGCGCAAGAAAGCATGCCCCTGGGGCTAAAGCCCAAGTTGATTACATTGCATTTGCGCCGGGGATAAATCCCCGGCCTACCCTAAAACCGAGTTTTTTCGCAGCCTGTGAAGCCGTGCCCTTCGTCCGTCCCGGTCACTCTGAGTGAGCGACTTTCTGTTGGCTGACACTGCTACCGTCCCCACTTTTCAATTTGTGGAAGATGGTCGTGGATAAGATGGTGAAACCGCCCAGCACCAGGAGCGCCTGGTGAATGCCGTGAATCATTTCTCCCTGGTTGGTGTGAATGCGGGCGGGAATGAAGAATGCCGTGGCAAGACCAGCCGATGCGACCCCGAAGCTGATAGACATTTGTTGCATGGTGCTGGCGATGGAGCTGGCGTTGCTCGTCTGATCTTCGCTGATGTCTGCATAAGTAAGAGTATTCATGCTGGTGTATTGCAGCGAGCTGATGGTTCCGTAACAAAACGCCAGCATCACAATGAACCAGACCGGAGTGGCGAGCCGGATGGTGGCAAAGAGCATGAGGAGAAGGCCGAGGATTACCGTGTTTGAGATCAGCACGCCGCGGAAGCCAAAGCGAGCCAGAATTTTCGTCATGAGGAATTTCGTGCTCATGGCCGCAATCGCCTGGGGCGCAATCAGCAGGCCCGACTGAATGGCGGTAAACCCGAGGCCAACCTGGTAGAGGAGTGGTAAGAGGAATGGCACGCCGCCGATGCCAAGGCGGGTGAAAAAACTGCCGCTTACCGCCGCACCGAAGGTGCGAATGCGAAATAGATTCAACTGCAGCAGAGGATGCGCATTTCCCCTGGCATGCAAGAGGTAGCCTGCCAGCAGAGAAAGCGAAATCGTTAACAAACCGAGGATCTCGCGCACGCTCAGTGTGTGTTCGCCGAATATTTCCAGCACATACGACAGCAGAGCGATGCCGGCCCCGAAGAGGATGAGCCCGACAAGATCGAGCGGGCGCGTTTGCTCTTCGCGATAATCCGGCAGATGGAGATACACCATCAACAACCCGAAAATACCAATCGGGATGTTGACGTAAAAGATGAAACGCCAATGTAGGTAGCCCACGATGAGACCGCCCGCGACGGGTCCCAACATGGGGCCGATCAGCCCTGGAATAGCGACGAAGCTCATAGCACGGATGAGCTCAGATTTGGCAAAGGTACGCACCAGAGTGAGCCGGCCCACCGGCACCATCATGGCTCCGCCGCATCCTTGCAGAACGCGGCAGGCCACCAGCAGCTGAATGTTGGTGGATATGCCGCACAGAAAGGACCCCAGGGTGAACAGGCCAATCGCGGAAGCAAACACCCGGCGGGTACCGAACCGGTCCGCCATCCAGCCGCTGATAGGAATGAACACCGCCAGGCTCAAGGTATAGCTGGCCAGCACAGACTTCATGCTGAGAGGAGCCACATGCAAAGCGGCGGAGATGGCCGGCACCGCCGTATTCAGGATCGTGGTGTCCAGCGACTCCATAAAAAACGCGACGGCCACCAGCCACGGCAGGAGACGCTTGCTCGAAACTGCAGAGGGGGGAGTGAGCGAAGGGGCGCTGGGAGTTTTGAGCGGCGGCATAAGCTCCTGTTCCTTCACTTTACTCGAGCCGTTTCCCGGCCAAGGGAGTGGATTTTGGCCGTGCGGAAGCGCGCCTATGCTGACCAAAAGCCGGCAACCGTGTTGGATGCGCTACCTTCCTGCTCCCTGGCACTTTTCCGTCATTGTTTATTGGCCGCTTTTCAGTCATTGTGTATTGCACAAGAAATTCCGCAGCAGGGTCCCAAAAGAGATGCGCTTAGTCCTTCCAGCACTGGTCTTAGTGGCAACCGCGTCTGCCTCCGCGCAAATCCTGCCGCCGGCAGCCGGGGAGTTCTTGCTTCCCGTGCAATCGTTGGCAACGCCCTCTGCTTCGCTCCTTCCCCCAGGCCTCACCCTGCCCGGAGATGGATCTCAACCGCTGCTTGATTTCAGAGACTCAGACATCAAGTTCCGCCTTGGGAGCCTGATGGAGATCCTGCGCGACCATGAGCATGAAGGTTGGGTGCTGGCAGCCTATCCCGACCCGATTACACACCGGCCACTCATTGGCGCGGGGTTCAGTCTTGACGTCCAGGCGGCCGTGCACCCCCAGCGTGACCCTCTCAATCCGCACCCTTTCTTGGAGCCATCGTCCGCTCAGCTTTGGCAAGCTGCGGGGCTTCCGCTGGAACGGCTGCAGCAAATCCTCGATCGGTTTGACCGTAATTCAAATGAGTGGACGGCCAGGCAGTATCGCAGAAAGGTAATCCGGCACAAGCTGACGCCCCAGCTAACCGAAGAAGAAGGCAGCGGCCTGCTGCGCATCTCTGCCATCCAGGCGGTGTATAACGCAAAGGCCTATTGCCGGGATTTCGATCAACTAACTGGGCCGCAGCAGATGGCGCTAAGCCAGTTGGTATTCCAGATGGGTACAAATCTGGAACAGTTCGTTGCCTTTCTTGGCGCCCTTAATGATGAACACGGCGCCCGTGAATTGCCCCAACTCGACGGTTATCTGTTGACGGACCGGGAGCATTGGCGGACAGTGCAGAACACCCTGATCGACAGTCAATGGGCCCGGCGATATACCGTGCGCGCATCCACCGTCATCTCCATGTTCGATCCCGACTACAACCACGAGCCCATCGCGGCGGAACAGCGAATCGCAGCTATCCTTCGTCCGCCGGTCGTGGATCGTCCCAGAACCCGCACCACAGCCACTCTCCAGGCCGTGAGCTACACCAAGCATCCCGGGAGGACGCACGGAAGAAAGACTGTCCACTCCCCGGCTAAGCGGAAGCTGACCTAAGCGGGTCAAGCCTCACGTCTTAAGACCGTTACCAAAAACCTCTTGACGAAGGGCGAGGCTTCACACGCTGCGAATAAACTAAACGCCGAGAATTCGACCAGGTAGGTACGGTCTGAAGAGCGTGTGTGAGGACCCGATTTCCAAACCCCAGTCCCGCAGGGACGTCTGAACTTAGCCCAGGACTACGTCCCATAAGCGCTAACTTGTTTGGGATGTGTTTTCTCAACTCCCACAAAATCGTCATCCTGAGAGTCTGTGACTTTATTAGTTTTGCGAAAAAATCGACGCTGAAAACAAAAAGGTTAGGTGCTTCCAAGGGCGCGAAAAATCAAAAAAGTCACAGCCTCTGAGCGGAGCGCTCACAGATTGATCGCGTGACACAGCGCTGGATGGCGCGGAGTCGAAGGACCCCGAGGGTGCTCCTCTTACCCATGGTGTTCGGGTCTTTTCGACCGCCGAAGCCCGAGAACCGGATCTTGCTGGGGTACGCCAATGTAAAGCGTGCCTGTCTGGCGGCCAAGAATGTAGATGTAGCCTCCGGACACAGCAAGATGCGAGCAGTTCTTGTTCTCGGCCCCCGGGAAAAGACCGTGACGGGTCCGCCGGATGTGGGCTTCGGTGGTTGAAAGATCCGAACGGCGTAGATAAGAGAAGCACCCCCGGGGTCCTTCGACTCCGCGCCATCCAGCGCTGTGTCACGCGATCAATCTGTGAGGCGCTCCGCTCAGAGGCTGTGACTTTTTTGATTTTTCGCGCCCTTGGAAGCACCTAACCTTTTTGTTTTCAGCGTCGATTTTTTCGCAAAACCAATAAAGTCACAGACTCTCAGGATGACGATTTTGTGGGAGTTTTGAAGAAAAACATCCCAAACAAGTTAGCGCTTATGGGACGCAGTCCTGGGTTCATTCGACACAGATCGCAAGTCCCCGCAGGGACGACTGAACATTCCCAGAATGCAACCCCGCCACACCCGGACCCCGAACTGTTCGTATCTCGACCCGCGATCCACTCCTCGATGCCCTGTTTGCGTCCGGCCTCGCCTTTAACACATCATAGAAAAACAAGGAGATTGCCATGGAGCGCGTCAAGCTAGGTAAATCTGATTTGGAAGTTCCGATTCTTTGCCTGGGAGGCAATGTCTTCGGGTGGACGTTGTCGGAAGCCGACTCCTTCCGGCAACTTGACGCGGCACTGGAAGCCGGGCTGAATTTTATCGATACCGCGGACGTGTACTCTCGCTGGATGCCGGGCCATAAGGGCGGTGAGTCAGAGACCATTCTGGGCAAATGGCTGGCGAAGGGCGACAAGCGCAGCAATGTGATCGTAGCCACCAAACTCGGCATCGATATGGGCGATGGCAAGAAGGGGCTGAAGCCTGCATACATCCAGCAGGCAGCCGAGGACTCGCTACGACGCCTGCAGACGGACTATATCGACCTGTACCAGGCGCACACAGACGACGAAGAAACGCCCCTCGAAGAAACGCTGGCCGCCTTCGATAAGCTGGTGACCCAGGGCAAAGTGCGCCACATCGGCGCGTCGAACTATAGCGGCGCCCGGCTGACGAAAGCGCTGAGGGTCAGCAAGGATAATGGCCTGGTGAGTTACATTTCGCTGCAGCCAAAGTACAACCTGGTGGAGCGCGAAGAATTTGAGACGGATTTGCTGCCAGTGGTCCAGGAACATGGTCTGGGAGTAATTCCCTACTACTCGCTGGCGGCCGGCTTTCTCACCGGTAAGTACCGCTCGAAAAAAGACGCCGAGGGAAAGGCGCGGGGCGGGACGGTAGCGAAATATTTGAATGACTGGGGATTCAATGTGGTCCGCACGCTGGACGAGGTTGCCCGCGAACACCACTCCACGCCGGCGCGGGTCGCGCTGGCCTGGTTGATGGTACAGCCAGGCGTGACCGCCCCCATCGCCAGCGCGACCAGCGACAAGCACCTGACTGACCTGCTTGAGGCGACTAAGTTGAAGCTGGACCACGCTTCGCTGGAAAAGCTGAACACGGTGAGTTTTGCTGCCCCCGCGGAGGTCAAAGCGTAAACCCTGAGAGCAGTATGCAGGGCATTTCTGCACCAGGGTTTTTAAGGAACCGTAGTTCGCGAGCCGTCGGGGGTCTCCCGGAAAATGGCTCGCGAACTACATTGAGCAATCGCGCGTTATTCGATCCGCGAACCGGTAGCGGTGGCACAACCGGTTATGGTTGGTCCGCCGTTGGCTGGCACGAATACCACCGAAGCCGAGGGAGTCTCAAAAGTATTGGGGTCTGCTCCCATCTCAATCTTCTGGGTGATGGTCTGGGTAGTCACCAGCTTGCCATTCGAGGTAATGAAGGCGGTGGAAACCGCTCTGTACGTTTGGTGATCCGTGGCGCTCCACACGCCATGGCCGTCCCCGCGAACAGCGGGAAAGAACATCGGGTTGGCCGTCGACTCCAGCAAAGTGCCGCCTCGCGAAAACGTAAGCAGCGAAAAGAAGGGGTCGCCCACCGGACCGCCCGTTTGACAATTGTGCTGCGTAACCTTGACCATCCAACTCCCCTCCAACCTGCCCGCCTCATGTTCCGAGGCTTCTAATTGTGCCCCCGCAGATCCGGCCAATGACAAAATGCACACGCCTGCAAGTATTGATTGATAAAACCGTCTGTAAGTTACAGATTTCATATGTCTTCTCCTTCGTTCGATCGGTCGGTTCTCTGTTTCCCAACCGCCAGGCTTATACTCATTCCCACCCCCACCACGGGTCTTTAAGCGGGTCTGAAGAATTCTGAATATTTCTGAAGATTCGGAGCACACGCTGATGAGCGACGGCGAACTGCCCGTCTACGAATTCGAAGACTACCGGGTGGACGCCGGGAACCTGCTCCTGTCGCGAGCCGGCCGGCCCGTTCCCCTTACCCCTAAGGTGTTTGACACACTGCTTCTGCTGGTAAAGCGAAGCGGAGAAGTGTTGGAGAAAGACGCCCTCCTCCGCGCCATCTGGCCCGATACGATTGTTGAAGAAAATAACCTCAACCAGAACATCTCTACCCTGCGCCGCATTTTCGGTGAAAGCCGCGGCGAAAACCGCTATATAGCGACTGTTCCCGGGCGAGGCTACCGCTTCATTCCCGAGGTCCGCATCGTTTCGCAAAGGTCATTGACGCCATCCCCACACGTGCGGATCGGCGTGCTGCCCTTCGAAAATATTGGGGTCGGCTCAGACCGCGAGTATCTCGCAGACGGTCTTACCGAAGAAACCATCGCTGCGCTGGGCGGCATCGATCCGCAGCACCTGAGCACCATCGGCCGAACCACGGTCATGACCTACAAGAGAAGCACCAAGTCACTGGCGGAGATTGGAAAGGAATTGGACGCGGCTTACCTGGTTGAAAGCTCTCTACGGGCAGAGGGACTTCATTTGCGAATTACCTCCAAGCTCATTCGCGTCCGCGACCAGTTGCAAATATGGTCCGCGTCCTACGACAGCGAACCTGGCAGCATGCTCGCGCTGCAGCGTGAGCTAAGCAAGGCCATCGCTGAACAAATACGCCTCACCCTTTCTCCCGAACGTCTGCGGGCCCTCGGACGCCGCCATACGCAAAATGCCGAAGCCTATGATCTTTACCTGCTAGGGCGTCATTTCTGGCAAAAGCTCAGCCCACCGACAACGAAAAAAGCAATCGAATATTTCACCCACGCCACCGATCTTGACCCAAATTACGCCCTCGCCTGGTCGGGACTCGCCGACTGTTATACCTCCGGCCCCGTCAACGGCGATGCACCACCGCAAGTGGTCTGGCCTAAAGCCCGGGAAGCCACTGCCCGAGCGGTGAGTGCCGAGCCGGCGCTCGCCGAGGTCCAGACTTCCTTAGGCAGCTTGAAATTCTGGCTTGACTGGGATTGGCCCGCCGCCGAAATCGCATACCGCAAAGCCATAGAACTGGACCCCTCCTATCCGCTGGGGCACCGAATGCTCGGAGTAGTTCTTTCGCACATGTGCAGGCATGAGGAAGCGCAGGCCTCGATCCGTCGCGCTCGCGAACTCGATCCGCTTTATGTAATGCACCAATCACTCTCCTCACAAATAGCGTTTGGCGCTCGCAACTATCCGGCGGCCGTTCAGTTCGCCCGCCACGCCATTGTGGTCGACCCGGATTTCTGGATTGGCCAACTGCATCTGGCCCAGGTGCTCATAGAACTGGGTGAGATGGATCTGGCGCTCGCGGCGCTCAACAACTCGGGGAAACTAGGGGTGAACTCAAAGGTCATCGCGCTGCGCGGTTACGTCTTCGCCCGCATGGGCCGAATCGAAGAGGCTCAACATGTCCTGAAGACGCTGCTGTCCATTGCCAAGGAGCGATATGTCCCTCCGTATGCCATGGCGCTGGTGCATGCCGGATTAGGTGAATTCGAGCTTGCTCTCGAATGGCTGGAGCGCTGCTACGACGCGCGCGACGTACATCTCATCTTTCTCACCGTGGATCCCAAATGGGACCCGCTCCGTACTGAGCTGCGTTTTTCCAACTTGCTGCGACGCTGCGGGTTCGCTCAGTCAAGGAATGCGAGCGCCGATCCGGAGGTGATTCCACCCCTCGCATATCGCGAAGCATGATGCTGACCGCGAGTCCGCGACGCCATGAGGGGTCTAACCCCCGCAGGAAATGCCTTGCCCGCAGAATCCACCTCATGTAACCTCCAACCACATTCGTGTCCAGCACCGCTACATTCGACCCGCTTGTCCCGCCAACTCCTAAGTCCGCCAGTGGGGCTCTGCAGATTGCGGCCGCTACCGTCGGCAACGCGCTGGAGTGGTTCGACATCCTGGTCTACGGTTACTTCGCAACCACCATCGCGGCCGTATTTTTTCCTAACTCCAACCCAGTAGTCTCGCTGCTGCTCACCTTTGGGTCGTTTGGCTTGTCTTATCTTGCCCGGCCGTTCGGCGCGGTCATTCTCGGCGCGTATGCCGACCGCGCGGGCCGCAAAGCCGCACTCGCGCTCTCCATTCGACTAATGGTCATCGGCACCGCAGTCCTGGCGTTGATGCCGTCCTACGCCTCGATCGGCTTGATCGCTCCCATTGCCGTGTTCGCCGCGCGCCTGTTGCAGGGCTTCGCCGTGGCGGGAGAGTTTGGCAGCTCCACGGCCTTCATGATCGAGCACTCAGCCAATCGCAAAGCCTTCTTTTCCAGCTGGCAGTTTGCCGGCCAGCAGATGGCGAAGTTCCTGGCCGCGCTGTTCGGCCTTGGGCTCAGCACCGCAATTAGTTCCCAGCAACTGCACAGCTGGGGCTGGCGTGTCCCGTTCATCTTCGGATTGCTGGTGGGACCCATCGGCATGTTTATCCGGCGCAAGGTGGATGAAACCCCGGAGTTCCTGCACACCACCCACACCCGCACCCCGGTGCTCGAAGTATTTGCCACGGAAAAAATGGGGCTCGTGCTGGGCGCGGGGCTGGTGGCCGTCGGTACCGCCAGCACCTACTTCTCGCTGTACATACCCACCTACGCCACCACGCGCTTACATTTGCCACCGGCCATCGGGTACATTGTGACCATTGTTCTGGCGCTTATCAGCATGGTGCTGTGCCCGGTGGCGGGGCACATCGCGGACAAGGTCGGCCACACCCGCCTGATGCTTCCTGCGGCGATCCTGATGTTGCTGTCCTACTACCCGCTCTTTCTGCTCATCACCCGCCACCCTGGCCTGCCCACCCTGCTCGTTGGACTCATCTACGACGCCCTGCTCCTGGTCGCCTATGTATCTGCTTTACCGGCGGTGATGGCCAGAATTTTTCCCGCCCGCACCCGGGTCACCGGCCTTTCTCTTAGCTATAACCTTGGCGTCACCCTGTTCGGCGGCTTCGCCCCCGCCATCTTCACCTGGCTCACCGCCACCACCCATGACAATACTTCGCCCAGCTACTACCTGATGGCGATGGCAGCGGTAAGCATCACTGCTCTGGTGACCGTCGGGCGTCGCTACAGCCAGGAATAAGACCGCCGGAAACAAAAAACGTTCCCCCTTGCGCCTCCGCAATGCAATAATTCGGCATCCGTGACGGTAAAAATCCAAACGTTTCGTAAAGGGGCTGACGCATGAAGAAAAAAGCGCCCACGATGAGAGATGTGGCGCGTTTAGCAGAGGTTTCCGTGGCCACCGTTTCCGCCGTCGCCAACGGGACTGCTGTGGTCAGCCCCAAACGCGCGGAGCGGGTCCGTAAGGCGATGGAAGCGTTGGACTTTCACGCCGATCAGATTGCGCGAAGCTTGAAGACCGGCCGCACCCAGGTGGTGGGCATGATCCTTCCTGACGTGACCAACCCCTTCTATCCGGAAGTGATTGTTGGGGCGGAAGAGATCGCTCGCGAGGCTCGCTACTCCGTGATGTTGTGCAATGCAAACGAAGACCCGCAACAGGAGCAGCAACAACTCAACACCCTCTTCAGCCATCGAGTGGACGGAGTCCTGATCGCGTGTTCAGACCCCGCGATTTCGTTTGATCGGCTGATGCGCCGCCGCTTTCCCATCGTCTGTTTCGACCGAATTCCGCCGGGATTTCAGGGTGATACAGCAGCTACAGACAATTTTCACGGGGCCTACGACGCGACCCGGCATTTGATCGAACTTGGCCATGAGAGGATCGCCATTCTAGCCGGCCGCACCAGTCTGTCTACCCATTCCTCGCGGCTCGAGGGCTTCCGCCGGGCCATGGCCGATGCGGACTTACCGGTACGCGACGAGTTCTGCTGGCCTGGAGGAATGCAGGCGCATGCCGGGTACGACGTGGGCCGCCAGCTATTTGGCCTGCGCAAGAAACCCACCGCGGTCTTCTGCACCAACAACAAGCTTCTTCTTGGATTCGTCCGCGCGATGGGCGAGGCAGGTATACGCTGCCCCGGCGATATCAGCCTGGTTGGCTTTGACGATTTCACGTGGACCGAAAACTTCCATCCGCGACTAAGCACGGTAGCACAGCCGGCACGCGAGCTCGGCCGCCGAGCGATGCAACTGCTGATTGAGCGATTAGAGAACAACGTGGATGATTTTCCGAGCCGCCATGTAGTTCTGAAACAGGAGCTGAGGGTAAGAGAATCGACCGCCCCCCTGGTCGCTTCGCCCCGCCGTAAAGCGCTCCAGGCATGATTTTCTGAAACGTTTAGTTTTTCTTGACAACCATGAAAATCCTCAGGTAGATTGGGCAGCTGTCAACAGTAGTGGACGCCGCCCGCGCCTGGACCATTTCCAGCGTCCCCACTGGCGGCCAATTCCTGTCGGGAGGTGGAGGGGAGTCATGTGTCGTCTGCGGCAACTTTCTATGATCCTGGTCTGCCTGCTCCTGGCTGGACCGCTCGCGTGTTATCCGCAGGCCACCGAAGTGGATCAGATCACTGGAACGATTCAGGACACCTCCGGCGCCGCGGTACCGAACGCGCAGATTCGGGTCATTCAGACAGAAACGGGCCTCATCCGGACTACCTCGAGCGGCTCCGACGGTTCTTACGTACTCAGCAGTCTTCCCATTGGACCCTACCGCTTTGAGGCCAGCGCCACGGGCTTCAAAACTTACATTCAGACTGGGATTGTTCTCCAGGTCAATGTCAATCCAACTATCAATGCCAAGTTGGAAATCGGCTCCGTGTCCCAGCAGGTTGAGGTTCAGGCTTCCGCTACCATGGCCGAAACACAAACCACGGCGGTGGCCCAGGTCATCAACTCTCAGAGCGTGGTCGACCTACCACTCAATGGAAGGCAGCCCACACAGCTCATCCTTCTGTCTGGAGCATCCACCACCATCGGCGGATTCGTCGGCAGCAAAAACTATCCGTCCTCGGTAACTATCTCCGTCGCTGGCGGAGCCACAAACGGAACGAACTACCTGATGGATGGCGGCTATCACAACGATGTTTTCAGCGCTGTCAATTTGCCTCTTCCCTTCCCCGATGTGTTGCAGGAGTTTAGCGTGCAGACAAGTTCCATCCCGGCGAGTTATGGGGAACGGGCTGGAGGCGTGGTCAACATCGTCACTAAATCCGGAACCAACGCATTCCACGGGGATCTCTTCGAGTTTCTGCGCAACGGCGCAGTCAACGCGAGAAACTATTTCGCCACCAAGGTCGATCAGCAAAAGCGAAATCAATTCGGGGGCACCATCGGCGGCCCGATCATGCACGACAGAGTTTTCTTCTTCGGAGGGTTCCAACGAACCATCCTGAGGACCGCACCCCCGACGACCATTTCTTTTACCCCCACGGCGCAGGAACTTCAGGGCGACTTTTCGGCCATCACCAAACCCATTACAAACCCTTCGACCGGCCAGCCATTCCCCAGCAACCAGATACCAGTCTCAAGCTTCAACCCGGCTTCCCTGAGTTTGCTGAAATTTATTCCAGTGGGTAGCGCTCCGCTGGGTGAGGTTGTCTACAGCATTCCCTCACCCTCAACTGAGAATCAGTTTCTCGGCCGGGCGGACTGGAATCAATCGGCCCGCGATACGGTTTTCGGCCGCTACTACTATGCGAAAGACAACAACCCGGCCGCGTTTGGTGGCGATCTGTTGTTGACCACCCAGGCGGGCGTGGTCGATACCGTGCAGGCTCTTACCGCCGGCGATACCTTCAGCCTGACGGCGAACGCCGTGAACGCTTTCCACTTTACCTGGAGCTACGAGCGGATTAACCGCGGTCCTGCCGGCGGCATTCCCTCCGCCGCCGACCTTGGCATATCGGTGGCGCCCTCGCCGGGAAACTCGCCCCAGATATCGGTGAGCAACTATTTCAATACCATGTGCGGCACATGCTCCATCGCCACCGTCTACTCCGGGGCCAAGCAGGTGGCTGACGATTTCAACCTGGTGAAAGGCCGGCAGGAGTTTGCCTTTGGTGGAGACTGGGTTGGAAAGTATCTCAACTACACCACCGCAAGCCAGCAGAATATCGCCGTCACCTTCAACGGCAGCGTCACCGGAAACGCCCTAAGCGACCTCCTCCTGGGGGACCCGAGCGATTTCCAGCAGGGCAACATCACCAAGTGGAATCCGGTGATGAACTACTTTGGGTTCTACGCCAGCGACCGAATTAAACTGACCCCTCATCTCACTTTAAATGCGGGCTTGCGTTGGGAACCTTATCTCCCCCAGCACGACACACAAAACCGCGCATCCCATTTTGACCAGGCTGCCTTTGTGGCCGGCGCGAAGACCAAGGTGTATGTCAACGCTCCTGCCGGTCTCACCTTCCCCGGAGACAGTGGTTTTCCTGCCGGCGGCACTTATCATTCCCTGGCTCGCTTTGCTCCTCGTCTGGGTTTGGTATGGGATCCATTTGGCAACGCGAACACCATCGTCCACGTTGGCTACGGCATCCTCAACGATGGCCGCAGCGACCTGGAAACCTTCGATCGTTTCGGTTTTGAGCCTCCCTGGGCCAGTCTGATCGATCTGGCCAACCCTGCCGGCGGGTTCGCGAATCCCTATCAAACCTATCCCGGAGGGGATCCATTTCCATTGCCCATCCCCCCCACAGCCAATGCGACCTTTACTTCGGAAGCGCAGTACGTCAATCTGCCCCTGCACATCAAGCCAACCTACTTCCAGGAATGGAACCTAAGCCTGCAACAACAGTTTGGCAAGGATTGGCTCTTCTCGATCGATTACATTGGCAACCAGGGCAGTCACCTTTGGCTCAATTACCAGGCAGACCCGGCCGTCTACATCCCGGGAAATTGCGGCTCCAGCAAATGCTCTACCGTAGCCAATACGAATAGCAGAAGAGTGCTGAGCCAGTTGGATCCGGTCAACGGCTCCGGCTTTGCCAGCTTGAGCACCATCAACGACGGCGAAACTTCTTCTTATCACGGGATGTTGGTTTCTTTGAATCGCCGCCTGCAAAACAACCTCAGCTTGTTGTTGAACTACACCTGGTCGCATTGCATCAACCAGGGAGATGCGGTCGCAGAGATTACGGGCTCTTACCAAAACCCCTACAGCCTGGCCGGCGAACGAGGCAACTGCCTCTCGGATGTTCGCCAGATCTACAACGTTTCTCTGGTCGCCAGCACTCCTCACTTCGGTGGAAACTTCGCCAAACGGCAACTGCTTTCCGATTGGCGGCTCTCGGCAATCGTAAGCGGTCATTCCGGATCCTTCTTCAGCCCCGCAACCGGCCAGGACTCTTCGCTCACGGGCGTGGGCGCCGACAGGCCAAACGTGAACGGGAATCCGAATCAAGTCAACCGAACCCTCAAGAAATGGTTTAACACTGCGGACTACAGCACTAACCTTCCCGGCACCTACGGCAATGCAGGCCGTAATTCACTTGAGGGCCCAGGTGGATACCAGCCGGACCTGGCCGTCTTCCGTGACTTTCCATTTCAATTGTTTGACCGGCCACAGTTCTTTGAGCTTCGTGTCGAAGCCTTCAACGCTTTCAATCATTCGGAGTTCTCGAACCCGACCAGCACCTCGACCTCCGCGCAGTTCGGCCAGATTCTAAGCACAGCAAACAACGCTCGCATCATGCAAATCTCTTTGAAGTACGTCTTCTAAGTTGTTGAGTACTCTCTTTGCTGTGACCACGAGGAACAAGGCGCCCGGAGATCAATCCATGCCGACCAGACAGTTGTATGCACTCCCCTTCTCGATCTGTTTCTGTGCGGTTCTCCTATGCTCTGCAATCGGCCGCGCCGCGGATGCGCCGCGCCCTCTTCCTGTCGGTCTCGACGCCTACCGTGCATGGGATCGGTGGGACGAGCAGAAGATCGGCATGCGCGCCTACATGCGCAGCACCTACGACAGGACCGGGGGGAACGAAGGAGCCGACGCTTCGCACTTTCTCTATCAGCTCTCGGACGACTTCAACGTCACGCTCGATCTCGAAGGCGCCGGCATCCTCTTATTCAGCCGCTACAACCATTGGCACGGAAGTCCCTGGCATTACGTGGTGGATGGAAAAGACTACATCGTGCAGGAGAGCAGTACGGCCGATCCGCTCCACCCCAAACCGGACTCCACCTTCCTTCCCCTTTCTCCTTTCCCTTCTCCGTTGAACGAGACCTGGGCGGCGACCAAGGGCGCGGATCTTATTTGGAGTCCGATTCCCTTTGAGCGCAGCTTTCAAATGGCCTACACCCGCACCCACTATGGCACTGGTTACTACATCTACGACCAGTTTGTGCCGGGAACTCCGCTCTCCCACCCAATCCAAAGTTGGAATGAAAACGTGGTCCCGGATCAGGATGTGCTCGAGCTGATCGCCAAAGCCGGTACCGACATCGCGCCCGCCACCGCCAAAGAGGTAAAGGGAAAAGTAGATGTTCCCGCAAGCGGCGCGGTCAGCGCAGTGACCCTGAAAGGGAAAGAGACCATCCGCGCTCTGACCCTCTCCATCGCGCGCGACCAGGCTCTTGCTTTCAAAGATGTTCGTCTGCGCGTCACGTGGGATGGAAGACAGCAACCATCGATCGACGTGCCTGTTGCGCTCTTTTATGGCGCCGGCAGTCTCTATAACCCTGACAACCAGGAATACCTGGTGAAGGCCTTCCCGGTAAGCATCCGCTTTGTCGACGACCGTGTCTATCTCGCCTGCTATTTCCCCATGCCCTTCTTCAAGTCGGCTCGCATTGAACTGGTCGGCGCCGGGCAGGCCATTCCGGGCGTCGATTGGTCTGTCCGCACCTTGCCCATTCAGCAACCGCCGAACCAGCTTGCTTACTTTCACGCTACCTATCGCGACATGCCTCATCCGACTCCTGGGGAAGATATGGTGTTGCTCGATACCCGGGAGGTGGAGGGAGCGAAAGAGTGGTCGGGCAGCTTTGCCGGCACATCGTTTATTTTTTCCCACGAGGGTCATCTGAGAACACTCGAAGGCGATCCTCGCTTTTTCTTCGACGACAGTCTCACGCCCCAAGCCCAGGGCACCGGAACAGAAGAATGGGGCGGCGGCGGAGATTATTGGGGCCGCGGCCTGCACATGAGCCTGGCTTTCGCTGGCCACCCGGTCGGTGCGCGCGCTGCATGCTCCGGCCTGGTCCCGGGTGAGACCGGCTGTAACTCAAGCCAGGAAACTGTCTCCGCAAACGAACAGGATAAGATCGAATCCGCCTACCGTTTTCTGCTCGCCGATCTTATGCCTTTTGGCAAGAACGCAGTCATTCACCTGGAGCACGGCGGTACAAACGAATCGACAGAGCACTACGAGACCATTGCCTATTGGTACGGTCTGCCGTCACCGTCATTGATCGAAACCGACCAACTCCAGATCGGAGATACCGCAGCGGAGCGAGCGCATGGCTACTCCTCGCCTCAGGCTTCTGCTCCCTACACCATCTCTTCGCGATACGAATGGGGCGTTGACACTCTGGATGGAAAGACCATCTACCCCGAACAGCAAGATCGCGGACGCACCACCCAGGGCACATCAGAGTTCCGGCTCCGGCTCCGGCCCGACAACTTGGGTGTGCTTCTGCGCCGCAAACTGGATTACTCCTTTGCCGATCAACGCGCTGAGGTATATATCGCTGACCAATCGAAATCAACCTGGAAACTCGCCGGCGTCTGGTATCTGGCCGGTTCGAATACAGTCGTTTACTCAAACCCAAAGCAGGAATTGGGTGCCACCGAACACAAGGTCGAGATCTCAAACCGCAAATTCCGCGACGATGAATTCCTCATCTCGCGCGACCTGACGCAAGGCCGAAAGACGATCTGGGTTCGGGTCAAATTCACCCCCGTGAACCGACCTTTGTTTCCCGGCTATCCTATCGGCGAACGGGCGTGGAGCGAGATCAAATACAGCGCCTATTGCTTTGTCACTCCCAGGAACCCCAAATAACGCAGCCCCTTCATATAGCCAGATTGGGCTGCGCGATCGGTTCGATTCTCGATATCAGCCCGAGGATAAGCAGAAAAGCCAGGGGATGAAGAACGCCGGCCATGAGAAAGACACTGGAATAGCTGTGCGTATAAGTAAGAATGGAACCTACAAGCAGATCGAAGAGCATGGCTCCGAAGGAGCCGACCGCTCCCATCAGCCCGGCCACGGATCCAACGACGCTGGAAGGAAAGATGTCCGCGGCCAGTGTTTGCAGGATGGTGGACCAGAATTGGTGGCCCAAAAACGCAATGCTGAAAAATACCAGTGTCCATCCCAACGGAGACTTGGTGATAAGAATGGAAATCGGCATCAACGCAGCGCTCAGCCCCAGGCAAATCTTGCGTGACAAATTGATAGTCAGGTGGCTTCGCACCAGAAGACTGCTCAGCCAGCCACCGAGAAAACTTCCGGCTCCCCCCGCCGCATAGGGTATCCAGGCGAAATAGCCAATCTGCTTTATGTTCAGGTGCCGTACATCTCCCAGGTATTTGGGCAGCCAGAAGATGAAGAAAAACCAGGCCGCGTCGGTAAGAAACTTTGCTGCGATCAGCGCCCACACCTGGCGATAGCCGAAGAGCTTTAACCATGGGATACGGCCTGGCCGCGTAGCACTCTCGCGCTTCGCCGCCGTGCCCAGCGACTTCTCGATGTGCACGAGCTCCTCCGCGGTGATGAGCTTCTGATTCTGCGGCAAATCATAGAACAGCCACCAGACCAAGGCCCACAGCAAACCCAGCATGCCCGTCAGATAAAAGACCCAGCGCCAATCAAGTGTCAGGATGATGAAGGCGATCAGCGGAGGCGCAATCACTGCCCCCACGCTGGACCCGGTATTGAAGATTCCAAAAGCAAAGGCGCGATCCTCCGGCGGAAACCACTCCGATACCGCCTTTGCCGAGCAAGGAAATCCACCGCCTTCCCCAAAACCGAGAAGAAAACGTGCGACGCCCAGACCAAAGACCGTGCTGACAAAGCCATGCAAAATGGTAGCTGCCGACCACCACAGAATCAGTACCGTGTAACCAAGGCGGGTCCCCAGCCAATCGGCTATCTTCCCTCCGCCCGCATACATGGCTGAGTAAGCGAGCAGAAACAACATCTGCAACACGGAGTATTGCCGGTCCGATAGGGCGATGTGCTTTTGGATTTCAGTGACCGCAACAGGGAAACTCTGCCGGTCAAGATAGCTGAGCGCGCTCGCGCAAGCCAGTAGACCTGCGACCCACCAGCGAAGATTCCGGAGTCGTTGCATAGGCCCCTGGGAGCGCAGAGTCAGCCTACATCAGTGTATGGGAAGCGGACGCCAGTCAAACTTTGAAACGATTTGAATATCGAGCATTGGATAGGTTTTATCCCCCCTAATCCATGCGCATGCCGCCATTGACTTCAATCGTCTCACCCAGGATGTGCGAGGCGTCATCGCTGGCCAGAAAGGCAACCACCGCCGCAATTTCGCTGGCTTTTCCCGGACGGCCCTGTGGAATGCCGCTTACCAAAGCTTTCATCTGTTCCGGGGAGGTGAAGCGCTCGTGGAATGGCGTATCGATGACACCGGGGTTGACGGCATTGACTCGAATTCCAAAGGAAATCAGCTCTTTGGCCAGCCCCTTGGTCATGCACAAAACCGCCGCCTTGGCTGAGGCATAAGGGATGATGCCCGGGCTTCCGCCATTGCGCGCAGCCACTGAGGCAATGTTGATGATCACGCCGGAACGCCGCTCCATCATAGAGGGCGCGGCCGCGCGAGTGACCCGCAGCACACTGCCCAGGTTGGTCTCCATGACGTCGTGCCAGAACTCATCAGTGATATCCAGGAGGTGATGACGCTCGATAATTGAGCCGGCATTGTTGATCAGAACATCGAGCCGGTGTGCCTGCTCGAGCACCGCGTTCACCAGGGCGTTGGCGGAACCGGCCTGGGCCAGGTCGGCCTGCACCGCGAACGCGCGGCCGCCAAGTTCTTCAATTCGCTTCACTACCCGATAGGCGTCGCATTCATTCGCCCGGTAGTGGACGGCCACACGGGATCCACGCTGGGCGAGCTTTTCGGCAATCGCCGCCCCGATTCCCGTGCTGGCGCCGGTGACGAGACTTACATGGTCTGCAGGAGCAATGGACATAGGGCAAAAGAACGACAATTCGATCTCTGTCGCAACCCGAGTAGAATTTTCTAATCGTTTCAGATTTACCGACAAAAGACAAGCCTGAAGCGGTTGTCCAGGCAAACGAAAGGTCGTCGTTCACGAAAAAGATCGCGCAGTTCCCTACTCTCCTCATGGCAAGGTGAAGGCGACAACATAGTCGCCTTGTTTCGTGCCCAGCTTGCCATGGCCGCCGGCGGCAATCACGATGTACTGCTTGCCCTTCGAGGTGTACGTCATCGGCGTAGCCTGGCCGCCGGCTGGAAGCTGATATTTCCAGAGTTCGTTGCCGGTTTGGATATCGAAGGCGTGCAGGTAAAGATCCATCCCAGCTGAAGTGAACACCAATCCGCCGGCAGTAATCATGGGTCCTCCCAAATTGATGGAGCCCGTCTGCCGGCCCGGAATCAGGGTTCCGAGCGGAACATCCCACACTTTCTTGCCCGTAAAAAGATCGACTGCCTCGGTGGTGCCCCACGGCGGCGCGTTGCAAGGCGCTTTGCTGGGAGAAAAGAGGAAGCTGCGATACAGCCCGTAAGGAGCTCCTTCCTGGTTCCCGAATTCCCCGTAGATCCGGTTGTCTTGCGGCTTCTTGTGCTCGACATCCATCTGGTCACGCGGGATCAGCTTGATCCAGGCAATGAGGCGATTGGTGTTCGCCACCATGACGTGCTGCGAGGGATCATAGGCCGCACTGCCCCAGTTCACGCCACCCACGTTGCCGGGAAATACCAGCGTGCCCTGCAAGCTCGGGGGCGCAAATATACCCTCCCAACGCAACGCCGCGATCTTCGCCCGGCACCACGCAGCATCCTCCGCAGTCGGCCCCCACGCATCGTTGGCAGAAATCTGTTCCGGCACCAGGGAGATGGTCGAGAACGGCTGCGTTGGCCAACTCTGCTCACCCTCTATCTGTGACTGCGGGACAGGCCGCTCTTCCACCGGCAGCAAAGGAGTCCCGTTCAGGCGGTTAAGCACGAACACGTGGCCCATCTTTGTATTGATGACAACCGCGGGTGTTCCATCCTTCCAGGTGAAGAGCGTGGGCTGCGAGGCCACATCGTAGTCCCACAGGTCATGGTGAACAACCTGAAAGCCCCAGACGAACGCACCCGACGATGCGCGCAGGGCGACGACAGAGTTCGCCCACTTATCGTCCCCTTTGCGGATGCCGCCGTAGTAGTCCGGCGCCGCGCTGCCGGTGGGGATCAAGACCAGGTCCTCCTTGGGATCGACGGAGAGGGTCGACCATGCATTGCCCGCCCCGGTTCTCGGTTGCGTATTGTCAGCCCACGGGATGGGATCCCATGTCCAACGCAGTTGGCCAGTGCGGGCGTCGAAGGCGCGCACGATCCCCCGCCCGGTATCCACTTTCCAATTGTCGGCGATCGAAGAGCCGGTGATGACCAGGTCTTTCGCGATCGCGGGAGCAGACGTAACCTGGTAGCCTCCGGTCCACTCGGTTGCCGTCGCTGCATCGTGCGCCAGGTTGACTTCGTCCTTCACCCCAAAATCGAGGCAGGGCTTGCCCGTTTCACCGTCGAGGGCGATGAGCCGGCCATCGAGCGTCCCCATAAAGATACGCAAGCGGCAAGGATGACCAGCCTTTGCTTTGGGATCACGCCAGGCAGAGACTCCTCGGGAGGAAACCTCGGAGTAGCCCTTCGATAAATCCACATGTGGGTCGTACTCCCACACTTTGAGCCCACTTTCCGGATTGAGGGCCAGGACGTGGTTGTAAGGCGTGCTGAGGAACAACTTGTTTTCCACCAGGATGGGCGTGGCTTCAAACGCCGCCTTGTGGACCATCTCCGTCTCTTGTTGCATCGCACCCGTGCGGTAGGTCCAAGCCAGTTTCAGTTGCGCGACGTTGCTACGGTCGATCTGCCGCGCGGTGGAGTATCGCGTGCCGCCGCCATCGTTGCCATAGTTCGGCCATCCAGCATCGTGCGCAGATTGCCCAGCCGCCACCCCCGCCCAGCACAGCACCGTCACTGCAGTCAGAAAACAGCCCTTACCCATCGCTACGGTCCTTTCCCAGCGCTTCATTGGTCCGGGTTTCGCGCTCAGGTTGATACTCACTTTCCAGCAACGACATCAGGACCAGTGAGTGGTAGCTGCCATCCCGGTAGACCGCGTCCCGCATGATGCCCTCTTTGCGGAAACCAAACTTCTCGTAAACATGCCGGGCACGCTCGTTGGTCACGAAGACATCCAGAAAGATCCGATGCGCATGATGTTCGCCAAACGCCCGCCTCAGCGCCTCGGTGAGAAGCTTCTTCCCAACGCCTTCATTGGGAGTACGCACCACCAGCCGTTTGAGTTCCACCTGCCTGTGCTCGGACAGCAAACCCTGCAGGATAGCGAAGCCGGCGATCTCTCCAGATGAATCTTCTGCGATAAGATAGGCCGCACCAGGATCGGCAAGCGTTTGCCGGTGCTGCTCTTCCGGCCACGAACCGACCATCGTGCGAAATTCCGGGAATGTCTCCAAGGCGCAAATGTGCACAATGTCGGCCGCGGTCGCGCTACGAAACCTCATCAAGAAAGATTACCCCGATAATGCTCAAACCATGGCATTGGAGACCATCCGCCTTGCTAGCCGGAAGAACCGCAAGCGCCATCCCTTCGGACTGAAAGCCTACGATGTGACAACCCTGGCGTTCGCCTTTATCCTGCTCGCGCTGATCGCCATACTCGCAAGCTGGTTGCCAGCGTTCAAAGCATCAAGGCCACGTCCAGTGGCGGCGTTGCGTATCGACGAACTGCGAGTCGACAATGGGAAACGCACCACTCACACTCTATAAAGCCAGCGTGTGAGGTCGAGATTACGCTGGAAGTAGGACCCAGGCGGCGCCTCTGCGGAGTTGAAGACGATCAGCGGGATATCGAGTTCATGCATGGAACCATGGCTGCGGTAGTTGCTGGGCAATTCGTCGCTCGCTTCTTCTAACTCCCCAAAAACAGTGTTCCTGTCACCGAACACGCACAGATCTCCGATGCGAGGACCATACAGGCCGAATTTAGATACCGCTTCCTCCCGGCTAAGTACTGACTCAACCCCGGTAAGTCGTAGGAGACATTCCGTGACCCTCCTCTTATCCTTCGGATCATTGAGATAAACCCATGCAGCTCCGCCCAGACCGCGGTGATGCTTAACGTAGAGATCTCGCTCTGCAGAGATCGATATCCGAATCGGGATGCCCGACTCCGCCAGCGTCTTGTCGAGGTCGTAGGCGTGATTTTTGTGGTTCATTCCGTGGTCCGCTGTCAGCAGGAACCGAGCGTCCGGTGCTGCCTGGTACGCCTCGCCGAGCAGAGTATCCATCGTTTTGAGATGCTCCTTGGATTCCGATGCTTCTGGAGCCCAGGTATGCATCGGATAGTCTGTCGTATGCACGTAGAGACACTGGATCTCCGGCTGATGCTTCAGGATGTAGATCGCCGCTCGAGTAATCCAGTAGTTGATCTCACGACTGTAAATGGGCGGAGCCGGCCCCAGCCGATCGACCCACTCCGCAGACGGTTCTTCGCCGGTAAGCGCGATTGCCGTGCCTCGGCTTAAGAGTGAAATGGTCTTCTTCTTGCTCGACAGTAGAGCGGACGACACACCGAACCTGGCTGCATGTTCGAATAGCGTAGGGGCGAGCACCAGGCCCGCGGCCTCCATATAATCTTCGCGATCTGTGGTCATGTCGAAGTAGGAGTTGCCGGTAATTCCGTGCTCGCGGGGAAAACATCCGCAGCAAATGGATGAATTATTTGCGTTTGTCACGGATGGCATCACCCCCCTCACCTGCCTATAGAGGCCATTACGCTGCCATCCTCGCAAGATCGGCATCTCGCTCTGCCGCAGATAGTCCACGCCAAATCCATCGAACATGATCACCACTGTCCGTTGCGGCTTGTTCACCTGCTTGCCGAATGCAAGTCTCGCGAAATCGTATGCGGCGCACGCAAGGGCCAGTTTCGTAAAGTTTCTTCTTGAAGGTCGCAAGGAAACCCAACCCTACACCGGAACATACTGCCGCAAATACCGCCTGCCCATGCGGAATCCGACCTTATAAGGCTCGCTGAAATCCGGCCCCGGATTGTCAGCTGCACCATAAAGATCATCCTCATGCTCAATGCTCATCGCGCCCGTGTACCCGACGCTTTGCAGAACACTAAAGAACTCAGGCCACTGGATACTGCCCATCCCCGGTATGCGGAACTGCCACCACTTCGCCTGGTCAACCGGAACGATGCCGCCACGCCGCACAACGTCCCAATGAATTTGCGTATCCTTCAAATGAACGTCATAAATCTTTTCCACGAAGTCCTTCGCGGTCTGAATCGGATCCATCATCTGCCACAGCAAATGAGAGGGATCGTACTGCAGCCCTACATACGGTGAATCCTTGAACGCGGTGAACAAAGCATCGAATCCCACCGGGCTGGTGGCAATGTTCGGCCCCCCCTGCCACGGCTCCCACAGGATCCGCACCTTGTGCTCCTCGCAAGCAGCAAAATACTTCTCGTGGTAAACCCGCACAATCTCGTCCACCTGCGCCGCAAACGGCTTGGACACATCTTTGCCGGACTGGGTTCCGATAAACGGAACCCCCAGCTTACCCGCAAGCTCAATCGCCTTCACGAAGTTGCTATTTTCCCGCGCGCGCTCTGCCGGATCGGAGGCGATGTGGTTTCCATTCACCTGCAACGCCGAGACGTGCATCCCTTTCGATGACAAATGATTCTTGATCCGCGCGATTTCCTCGTCCGTGATCCTTGTTGTATCCAATCCCAGAGTTCCTGCTCCGGCGGAGAGAATCATGTTGTTAAATTCTTCCTGAATAGCAAAATCCACGTTAGCTTCGCTATACCGGCCGAGAATGCCAAGGCGAGGCTTCCATTCCGTCGGGCCCGCGCCCGCTTTCGACAACGCTGCCAGGCACACTGCCGCAGTGGCAGATCCAAGCAAAGTACGCCGGCTTATATGTTCGATTGGCATGAGGGCTCCTCCATAGGCGCCACAGTTTCTGTCTTTCCTGGAACCCCGCATTGATCGCGCCGTGCCAGGTTCATCCGTTACCCGCGAGTTGCTTTCCAGCCCTGCCGATGGGGACTACACACAAGACCACCAGGGGAGCACCCTGCCATCATCGCACGGCAAATCATCAGTCGCGTGCCCGCTGTTTTCGCCCATCAGATACCGCTCCTGTTGACAAAGCCTATTTTCTGTATTCTCCTGTCAGTTATTGAGGGGACTACCAAGGCGACTGAATTGCTACAGGGCACCGTGGGTCTAGTCATCTTGAAGCTTTGAGCCTGGAGCCGATGCATGGTTGGGCAATCGCGCAACCAATCCGCCAGCTCTCGAAAGACGTGCTGCGCGTGAATCACGGCGCCCTTTATCCAGGGCTCCCAAGGGACCGCTATGCGCTTACTCCATAGTCTGCTTCGCCGCCTGCGGTCCCTGCGTCAAAGGGACCCGAGCAACGTCGCGCTGCAGGAAGAGTTGCAGTTCCATCTGCAACAGCAAACGGAAGAGAACATGAATCAGGGCATGTCTCCGGAAGAGGCGCACGCAGCGGCGAGCGCTGATTTTGGTAGTCTCCCCAAAACAATCGAGGAGTGCTACGACGCGCGCGGTATCGCGTGGCTCGACGATCTGGTGCAGGATGTTCGCTACGGTCTGCGAACACTGTGCAAGCACCGCTCGTTCACGGTGGTAACGGTCCTCACGCTCGCGTTGGGAATCGGAGCCTGTACCGCGATCTTCAGCCTGGTGAACGCGGTCTTGATCCGGTCATTGCCCTACGGAGACCCGGAGAGACTCGTCTATGTTTTTACCCCCAGTTCGGTGTGGAACCTTCCCCCGGAGGCTTTCGGGCCGAGCCCTGCGGACTTCTTTGATTTTAAAAAGCAGGCAAAGTCGTTTGCGGCGGCGACCTTCTTTAACCAGACGACCTACAACCTTGTGGATGAAAAAGATCGCGCCGAGAGATTAGCCGCGGCCAGGGTGGACGCCGATTTCTTCCCCACGCTGCAGGCAACTCCAGAGTTTGGCCGTGGCTTCGACGCTAAGGATGAACAGCCTGGGAGCGAACGGGTGGTTGTGATCAGCCATGCGCTTTGGCAGTCCATGCTGGGTGGCAGGGCCGATATTCTGGGGAGTCAGTTTCGTCTCGACGGCATACCTTATCAGGTAATCGGCGTGATGCCGCCGGAGTTTGGATACCCGCACAAGAGCGATCTCACCTACGGATACGGGCATGTCCAGACCACGGATCTATGGGTGCCTTTGGCTTTGACGCCTAAACAGAAAGCGGAGAGAGATAACCCAATCGGCTTCGCGCTCGCGCGCCTGAAACCCGGAGTGACCGTGCGGGAAGCACAGGCAGAGATGACCACCATCATGTCGCATCTCAACCTGTTGCACAACGCGGATTCCCGAGGATGGAGCGCCTACGTGAAGCCCTTCCGCGATAGTTCGCTGGGGCCGGTGCGGCCGTTGATGTTCCTCCTGATGGCTTCGGTTGCATTCGTTCTGCTCATCGCCTGCGGCAATGCGGCGAATCTGCTTTTGGCACGGGCTGCGGCTCGAACGCATGAGTTCGGGGTACGTGCCACGCTGGGCGCGAAACGAACCCGTTTACTGCGCCAAATGCTGACCGAGTCTCTTATGTTGAGCGTAATAGCAGGCGTCGTGGGTGTCGGGCTGGCATGGCTGTTTCTGCACGCGCTGCTCAAACTCAATCCAGGCGATATTCCCCGCATGGAGAGTGCCGGGCTCGACCTGCACGTGATGGGGTTCGTGCTCTTCGTCACCCTGCTCACCAGCGTGCTGTTCGGCATGTTGCCTTCGCTATCGGCAACCCGCATCAACCTCGCGGAGTTCCTGAAGAGCAGCGGGATGCGCGGAATTTCCGGCGATAAGAGGCGGGTGCGGCGCTGGCTGGCAGTGGCCCAGATCGCGCTGTTGGTGGTGTTGCTGACGGGTACCGGGCTATTGATACGGAGTTATGCCAACGTGCTTTCCGTGTCGACCGGCTTTGCTCCGGCCACGATCACCGCGGATGTAGAACTGAGCCCGCAGTACGGCGACGCTCACAAACGCCGCGCCATGTTCAGCAGCCTGGTCGAGCGGCTGAAACCAGTCCCGGGGGTGCAGGCTGTGGGAGTCGTAAACGCGCTACCGCTCAGTGACTCAGAGAGTCTCACCACAATATCGGTGGAAGGTTATCCGAACCAGAAACCACCCCTGGTGGAAGTACGCGGCATAACCCGAGGCTACCTTTCCGCGATGCAGACGCCATTGCTCCAGGGACGGGACTTCTCAGACGATGACGCCGCCGGAAATCGGCTGGTGGCGATCGTGAACGAGGCCTTTGCCAACAAGTATTTTGCCAATCGAGATGCGATTGGTCGCCGCATTCGTACCGGTGGTGACGAGAGCGCCCCCTGGGCTACCGTCGTCGGAGTTGCCAAAGACGTTCGCTATATGAGCCTCGAATCTGCGCCCGGGCCGCTCGTGTATATACCCTTCACGCAGGTCGAGTGGAACGAATCCTCGATCGTCGGCGCCTATGTTGCGGTGCGTTCGTCGTTGCCGCAGGAAGCAGTGGTGGCTGAGATTCGAGCGGCGTTGAGGGCCATCGACCCCAATCTCGCAATTGCGGATGTGCACACAATGAGCGACCTCGTCTCCCACGTCACTGCGCGCAGGCGCTTTCAGACCACGCTCCTCACCATCTTCTCCGGTACGGCGATGTTACTCGCCATGGTGGGCGTGTATGGGCTGCTCGCTTACTCAGTGAGGCAGAGGACGGGGGAGATTGGAATCCGGGTGGCGCTGGGTTCGTCAAAAACCGGGGTGGTGCGATTGATATTAAGTGAGGGCCTTACCCTGCTAGGAGTGGGGTTGTTGCTCGGCGTGGCTGCGGCGTTGCTAAGTACCCGTTTGTTGGCGGGCTTTTTATATGGTGTCCCCCCGCTCGATCCTTTTACCTTCACATTAGTTCCGATGCTGTTGCTCGTGGCGACGCTTGGGGCTTGTTTGATTCCCAGTTTCAGGGCAGCGGCGATCGATCCAATGAACGCATTGCGTCATGAATAACCAGCCGGAAGCACGAACGCCCCGGCGAACGACTAGGGACGGGTTGTCAGATAAAAACCTAGACCAAAAGCAATTGTTATGAGCACAACAACAATCGGCGAGTGGACCAGGTAAGTCCATCCTCCTGCAACAGCGCCTAATCCTTCAATTCCGAGCTTCCTATTTACTACAGATAGTCGCCACGCCGAATAACACAGGACAATGATCCATATCACAATGGCAGCTCCCAGCCCACCGATGAGCCCCTTTGGAAAAATCAACAATCCCCGCATCAGGTTCATCAGTACGGCCATCTTAGCCTCCCGATACATCCGCTTCCCCAGCTCTATCCCCCAGCTGGCGGGCGGCCTCCGTTGAGAACTCACCCGCCAGCCCCGGCCTGGTCAATGGATTGCTACTTCCACTCCCAAATTTTGGAGGTCGTCTCGCCTGAGGCATTTACTTCATATTCGAAGGCCCCGCAAGTGGAACCGAGAGCAATCTTCTGGGAATTGGTTTGGAAAAACAACATGCCGCGGTAGCTGACTGCGCCACCGGGACCGAACTTCCCCACCCCTGTTCCCTGCCAGCTAATGCCTTCGCCATCCTCCGTCATGTTAATTCCCTGGCCTTCACCATAGATCGAGCCGTCCGGACGGACGACCGATGTGTAAGTCCCGATGCCGGTGGTGGGAAAACCGAACATGTGGCCGCTATCTTCGAACGACACTTCTACGGTTGGAGGGTCAATAGAAAGAACCCGTCTAACGGTTCTCTTGCCTTTGGTTTCGCCGATCTGTGCTCCGATCATGGATTGAACGTCCTCTTTCACCCCGCTTTAAATTTTCGTTCCCGGGGTGGGCAATTGTACCTCCGAACCAAGATGTGTAAATCGAGGGGCCCAGCGTTGAGGAGATCGTGATGAACCCGACCGGAGAAATCATGGGCCTGCGGCCCACCCAAGGTGATGAAAAACGCCTCGGTCTCGCAGCCACTCTTTATAGAACCGTCGCCTCTCCCTTGTCATCCCGACCGGAGCGAAGCGGAGGGATCTGCAGTTCGGACCTTTCCTGGAAATGCTTTTCGACCGGAGTGGCCACTGGCCTGCGGCCCACCCAAGGGTGATGAAAAAACGCCTCGGTCTCGCAGCCACTCTTTATAGAACCGTCGCCCTCTCCTTTGTCATCCCGACCGGAGCGAAGCGAAGCGGAGGGATCTGCAGTTCTGCGGACCCTTCGTGGAAATGTTTTTCGACCAGAGCGCAGCGCGGTGGAGGAAATCGAAAGGTGAAAATCGAAGGGTGCCCCAAGGTCTCGCGTTTGAAACCTGGGATCCCCGCAACCTGTCCCGGCGTGCTGCGGACCGATCCCCAATGGACAGCGCGCCATCCCTCTTCCTCGATCGCATTGCCTCGATCACTCGTATCTAAGGCAACGCATAGGATCTATGCGGGCAGCTCGCCTGGCGGGAATCAGACAAGCTGCAATCGTAACCAGCAGTAATAAAACCGGCACTCCCATAAACGTAGTTGGATCAAGAGCGCTCACCCCATAGAGCGAGGAGCTCAGGACTCGAGTCAACGCCAACGCGCCGGCCAATCCCAATAGCAGGCCAACAATTGTGAGTTGGAGCCCTTGACGGAGAACCATGCTTAACACGCGCCCACGCGATGCACCGAGGGCGATGCGCACGCCGATTTCGGGTGTGCGCTGTTTCACCGAGTAGGCCAGCAATCCATAAAATCCGACTAACGCCAATAAAAGTGCAATCGCGGCAAAGATGCTTAGGATTGTCGTCTGAAATAGCCGTTGGCCGTTTGCTCGCGAAACCAACTCCCCCATCGTGTGAAGGTCAGCAACGGCCAGATTCGGGTCTATGGAGTGCAAGGTGGAGCGCACGGCGGAAGCAATTTCTTTTGCAGGCAGCACGGAGCGGATCGCAATATAAGCTCCGTCCGTTTGCCAGAAAGGCTCAAAGACTTGCGGCCCAGCTGCCTCCTCAAGACTCGAATGCCGTATGTCCCCGACGACTCCAACAACCGTCTTCCATGGAGCATCCGGCAGCCGCGTACGAATGCGTTGGCCAATTGGATCACGCCCCTGGAAATAGTTCCTCGCAAAGACCTGGTTGATGACGACAACAGCCGCTCCCCCCGAAAGATCATTCTCCGTAAAAGTCCGGCCCTCGAGAATCGGAGTACCCATCGCCGCGAAATAGTGCGGCGTCGAATCGCGGATCTCGACTAATTGTCCCTCCTGGTTTGCGTACCCATCGACCCAAAACATCGTGAGGTTCTCATGATTACTGAGGGGAATGTCGTCTACACCGCCGACCGCCTGTACCCCGGGAATCGCCGCCAGTTTGCCCAGTAGATTCTGGAAAAAGGCTCGGCCCTGTTGCGCATCGCGATAACGCGCATCAAGCTGGATATTCATACTCACTGTCGACTGGGAGAAGCCGGCATCGACGGACTCGATCTTCGCGTAGCTTCTCAACAGCAAGCCGGCCCCGGCTAACAACACCACCGCCAACGCCACTTCAGCCACGATCAAACAGCTTCGCAGGCCGTCACCAGCCCCAGCGGTACTTCCCTTGCCTCCGGACTTCAAGAATTCTATGAGATTGATTCTCGAGGCAGACACGGCGGGCAGAATCCCGAAGAGGACGCTGGTCAACAGGGAGACGGCAACCGTAAAAAGCAGTGCTCTTGAATCGACAGCCGCTTCACGCAGCCGAGGAATGTTGCCCGGATCCAGCCGCAGAAGTGCATGCAGAAGGACATACGCCAGGATGGTGCCAACCACGCCACTCACCAGGCCAAGCAGAAGAGATTCGGTCAAGATCTGGCGGATCACACGATTTCTTCCTGCCCCCAACGTCGCCCGGATGCCCAGCTCGTGCCCCCTGCTCGCGGATCGTGCCAACAACAAGCTCGCCGCGTTTCCACACGCAATTAAGAGAACAAGAGAAACCGCTCCAAGCAATAACCACATCAAGGATGGAACGCGGCCTAAAGCGCCCTCTCGAAACGGCTGGACGAACGCACCGAATCCTCTCATCCTTGGGTCGTGCAAACGATCAAGACGGGACATGATGCCACGCATTTCCATCTGCGCCTGCATACCCGTGACACCGTTCCGAAGGCGCGCTAGTACGTGGCCATCTCCGTCGTCCCGGTCTGCCTTCTGACCGGGCGACAATACCAGGGGAACCCACACCTGCGTAGGCGGCCCGTGGGAACTTTCATACAGATCCGTATCATGTGGATAACCGAACGCTGCCGGCATCACGCCGATGATCTGATAAGCTCTGCCATCAAGTCGAACGGATCTAGCCAGGATCCCGGCATCGCCCGCAAACATTTGCGCCCACAGCGCATGACCGATAACGACGACGTTTTCATGGCCAGGCTGTATATCCTGGGGCTCGATCCCTCGGCCGATTTCTGGTTGGGATCCAAGTGTCGGAAAGAAGTTGCTGTCGATCCTCACTCCGCCAACGCGATTCGTGCCATCCTTTGACGCGAGGCTATAGGTACTGTTCTGGAACAGCGTCATGCTGGAAAAAGACCGGCTCTGCCGTTGCAAATCAAAAAAATCAGCGTAAGAAGGGTCAAACTCTTCGACTGGAAGCTTGAAGTGGGGATTCGGCGTATAAAGCCGAACCAGCCGCGCAGGATCTGCGTAGGGCAGGGCTCGCAGAAGCACCGCGTTTACGATGCTGAAAATCGCAGTACACGCACCGATGCCAACAGCGAGCGTCAGAATTGTAACCACGGTAAAGCCGGGACTTTTCCCCAGCGTGCGCAGGCCGTATCGTAAGTCCTGCATCAGGTCTTCGAGAAGCTTCGTACTACGCGCATCGCGACATTGCTGGCGTACCAGTTCCAGGCCTCCAAAGGCTATGCGTGCGCGGTGCATCGCCTCGCTCGGGGAGGCGCCGGCTGCGCTGTATTTCGTCGCCTCGCGCTCCAGGTGATACTGTAGTTCTTCTCGCAACTCATCCTCTGCG
Source organism: uncultured Acidobacteriaceae bacterium (assembly GCA_963838445.1). Taxonomy (GTDB): domain Bacteria; phylum Acidobacteriota; class Terriglobia; order Terriglobales; family Acidobacteriaceae; genus PALSA-350. Next base: position 19,762 of record CAWIRT010000028.1, on the reverse strand, counting down.
CTCTTACGGCGGAGGAGAGTTCGTAATCGATAGAAAAAATCGGTCATCATGCAGAGGTCTCAAACCAAGCCCCGGAGGTGGCCTGCAGTTTTGCCTGGGTGCGCCATGGGATTACTCTGATCAAGCCGATCTGCTCCTCTTCGGCTTCGACAGAAGAGTACAGCAATGCCTTGTCGAAGTGCAAGGGGTAGCAGCAGCAGCTTCCCGATGCCCAGCTCTATTGGCAAAGAACTCCCCCACTGAGTTCCTTTCCATATGACGAGTCCTCTTTATTGGGGCTAGGGCGGTTGTCACCCATCGACCGGGGCGACGGAGCCAATTCGGTGTAAGATTCGTCTTCTGGGGTGAATAGGGAGAATCAACCGATGCATAAAGCCTTTCTTTCGCGCCGCGAGTTTCTACAGACATCTGCTGGGGTTGCAGGAGCCTCGTTGGTTGCTGGGTCCTCGTTTCTGGAGTCCGAATCGTTCGCGTCAACAACGCAGGCAACGGCGCCAAGTGATCAAGTTCGTTTCGCAATTGTAGGAGTTGGCATGGAGGGCTCCGGACTACTCACTACGGCTGTCCAGCTCCCGGGTGTCGAATGCGTAGCCGCTGCTGATCTCTATGACGGCCGTCACGAGCTAGCCAACGAAATCGTCGGCAAACCGATCAAGACCACGCGCCGCTATAAGGACTTGCTGGACGATAAAGGAATCGATGCCATCATCGTTGCTGTGCCCGATCATTGGCATAAACAAGTGGTGGTCGACGCACTGGCCGCGGGCAAAGACGTCTACTGCGAGAAACCCATGTCTCACAGCCCCGCCGATGGCGTGGCCATGGTCGCAGCGGCAAAAAAGACAGATCGCATCGTGCAAATCGGAGCCCAACGTACAAGTTCCGTCCTATGTGCAAAGGCCAGGGAGCTTTACCAGCAGGGCGCCATCGGGGACCTGAGCCTGGTAGAAGCCTCTCTGGGCAGAAACGATCCCACCGGCGCCTGGGAATATCCCCCTCCCCCGGATTTATCTCTCACCAACCTCGATTGGGACACTTGGCTGGGAACAACCCCCAAAAGGCCTCTCGACCCCAAAGTCTTTGCCCGTTGGCGCTGTTGGCGAGAGTATGGCACCGGTGTTGCCGGAGACTTGCTGGTACACCTCATCAGCGGCATGCAGTTCGTGCTCGGTATCAATGAAGTTCCCAAGCGTGTGTCTGCCTTCGGCGGCATCTACCGTTGGAAAGATGGCCGGGATATGCCCGATGTCCAGGCAGCTCTCTTCGAATACGATAATGTTCCCGTCTACATGCGCTTATCGCTTGGCACAGAGTCCGCCGAGGTCACGCGCTTCATGGGTTCGAAAGGTGTCATCGAACTGCGCGGAACCAGTGTTACCTATATCCCACAGCCGGGCGTAGATCTTCGCCCCAGCTATTACACCAGCTCCTATCCCAGCCGTCTTAGAAAGGTTTACCTCGAGCAATGGCACAAGGAGCATGACCCAGTTCCCGGCAAAGAGCCCACACTGGAAACGCAAACCTTTACGGGAGATGATTACGACGACCTGCGGCCCCATCTTTGGAAGTTCTTTCAATCCGTCCGGTCGCGTGAGCCTGTGGTTCAGGATGTTATCTTCGGACACCACGCGGCCCTTGGCTGCCACCTGGCAAACGAGTCCTATTTCAGAAAGAGCCCTGTGCTTTGGGATGATGTCGCGTTGACCATAAAATCCGCGTGTTGATCGCCCTATAGATTTCGCGTGCGTGACAGCCGGAAGAGGACAAAAACGCTGAGTGGCCTATTCAACGCCCGTTTTTGGCGTAGAGTGGGCGACCACGGCGATACCCCTTTATTCTTCAGGATAAAAAACAAAACACATCAGGATTGGTGGTCGCCCACTCAAGTCAAAAGGCTTGAATGGGCCACCCGGCGTTCGTGTTCCTCTTCCGCTTCTCACACACCTCTTTAGCCCCTGAGCTACGCCCTTCAAACCTGGGACTTCTCCAATTGACAATCTATACGTCCAGCGTCATGCTCATATAGACATTCAATACGTCCGGTCAAATGAGCTCAAAACAGACAAATCTCCTTCAAGGCACCCTTGATCTCCTGATTCTCAAGGCACTCGGTCCCGGTGAGCTTCACGGCCTTGGCATCTCGCGGCGCATCGAGCAAATCACCCGGGGAACATTTCTGGTCAAGCCAGGTTCGTTGTTTCCCGCCCTTCACCGTATAGAGGAAGCGGGTTGGCTGAGTTCCTTCTGGGGCGAATCGGAAAATAACCGCCGCGCGAAATTTTACCGGCTCACCAAGGCAGGAAAGACGCCAGCTTCAAGTGGAAACAGAGCAATGGGACACGGGTAGCCCTGGCCATGACCAATGCCTTGACCGCAACTTAGGGGGAACACGATGAAACTCTGGAGCCGAATCAAGAGTGCCGCGCGCAACCTCTTCCGGAAGCAGCAGGTCGAAACCCAACTCGACGATGAGGTTCGCGCGTGCGTGGACATGATGATTCAAGAAAGGATCGCCGCCGGGATGTCTCCATCCGAGGCTCGCCGCACGGCATCGGCGAGTTCGGCGGAGTCGAGCAGGTAAAGCAGGCGGTGCGTGGTCATCGCGCCGGTGTGGGGTTGGAGCGTCTTTGGCAGGATGTGCATTACGGATTGAGGCAGTTGTGGCGCAATGCTGGTTTCACCGTGACCGTGATCCTTACCCTGGCGCTTTCCATCGGCGCCAATACCGCGATTTTCTCCATGCGTCAATGCTCTCATGTTGAAGAGCCTGCCCTATCCGCACCCGGAGCGGATGGGCACGATCTACACGCGGGTCAGCGGAGCCAGGTCGTGGGATGAGCGGCACAAACTCAACTTATGAGCAGTGGGAACTGCTTGCGGGACAATGTTCCCGCCCTGATCTCGGCCGTTTCCAGTTCTCGCACTTCGGGCGTCAATCTCGAAGCCGGCCCCCATGTGCAGTATCTCCAGGCGGGACGCATCTCGGCCCACTATCTCGATGTGCTGGGTATTCAACCCGCCCTGGGTCGCAACTTCTCCGATGCGGAAGACCGTTCCCACGGGCCAAATGCAGCCATTCTGAGCTACAGTTTGTGGCGCAATACCTTTGGCTCCGATCCCAATCTTCTGGGGCATGCCGTCCTGCTGAAAGGCGCAGCCGTACACGGTCATCGGAATCCTCCCCGAGGGGGCGATTACCCCCTTGAATGCCGGCATTTATACGGCGCTGCAAGCTCGCCTCGAAGGCGAAGGGGGCGGAACAAACTCAAGGCCATAACCCGGCTCCGCGATGGCGCAACCTGGCAGGAGGCAGACGCCGAGATCAACCGTGCCTGGTCCCACCGTGCCCATCGCTACGAGTTAGACGACGACCCCAGCGCTCAGGTGACCTACCATTCGGTGCCGTTGCAAAAGGGCGAGACAGCTACGCTGCGTCCGCAAGTTTTGGCTCTCATGCTGGCGGCAGGATTCATCCTGCTGATTGCCTGCGCCAACCTTGCCGGTTTGACACTGGTACGCGTGCTGCGGCGCTCGCCCGAATTTGCCACCAGACTGGCCCTGGGGGCTTCGCGCTGGCAGATTCAAAGGCAACTCTGGATCGAAAATCTCCTCCTGGCATCCTTGGGCGGCATAGCTGGCATCGCCGTCGGTTTCGTAGCCCTACGCGGGTTGCTCCAGCTTCTCCCGGAGCATTTTCTGCCTGTGGCATCAGTACCACTTGATAGCCGTGTACTGGCATTCACACTTTTCATCGCCCTTTTGACCAGCGTTCTCTTTGGCATGTTTCCTGCCCTTGCCATGCGCAAGTTTCGTCTGCGCTCCGCCATCGCCAGCCATTCCGCAACCGGAGGCGACCCTTTGCATTTGCGGCAGGCATTGATCGTAAGCGAGGTTGCCCTGACCGTCGTGCTGCTTGCAGCTTCGGGCCTGCTCATTCGTACTCTCATCCACCTGCAAACCTTGCCCGCGGGTTTCAACCCAAACGGGGTGATAATCGCGAAGGCTTCCCTGGACGATGAGCGATTTCACAACCTGGTGACATTCAGAAAGCTGCTGAGTGAAAGCACGTCTTCCATGCGGCAGATCCCGGGGGTGCAGAGTGCAGCCGTCGGCCTGAGCTTGCCGTATGAGCGCGCCTTGCTGAACGGGGTGACGACTCTTAGCGACGGCAGAGCAGCGGGACAGCATGTGCATGACCGATGAGGTCTACATCACCCCCGATTATTTCGCAGCATTGCAGATTCCTGTCCGGACCGGGCGCTCGTTCACCGACGCAGACGGACCGGAGACGCAGCATGTGGCCATCATCAACCGGACATTCGCACGCAAGTATTTCCATGGGGTTGATGCCGTCGGCCACTATATCAATAACGACACGAGATTGTCGGGGTGGTGGAAGATGTACCCATCGCGCCCGGGTTAAATGCCACCGCTCCTCTTGCCGGCGAAGAAACAATGTACATCCCTGCCGCGCAAGTGGATGCCCAGTTACTCGCGCTGGTCCACGTCTTCTTCCAGCCAAGTTGGATCGTCCGCGCAGCCGCTCCGGTAGAAGGAATGACAGCGCAGATGCAACGCGCTCTGGCGAGTGCCGATCCCAACCTGCCGTTCTCCGGCTTCTACAATATGCGAGACCTGATGGCAAAGACGCTGGCGATGCAGCGTGTCGAAGTGGCGCTGCTCGGCACGATGGCGGCTCTGGCGCTGCTTCTCAGTACGATCTGGCATCTTTGCCCTGGTCGCAAATATAGTTGCACAGAAAACGCGCGAGATCGGACTCCGTATCGCCCTGGGCTCGAGCGTTCGTCAGGCCATGGTCCATATCGGAGCTCCCGGAATATGGTCCTCGCACTGGGGCTCGTCCTCGGTCTGTTCTTATGTGCAGGGCGCCCTGCGGGCAATGAGCAGCGTGATTTATGGAGTTGGCGTCTATGACGTGCGCACCATCCTCGCCGTCATGCTCATACTCGCGTCTGTAACCATTATCGCTACCATTGTGCCCACGTTGCGGATTGCGAACACCAACCCTGCAAGCACCTTGCGGGAAGAATAGTTTCGTGGTGGCCCATTCAAGCCCATTTGGCTTGAGTCGGCTAGCCCGCATTTCTCACAAACCCCTGGGTGAACGAATAAACGAGGCGCTGCCGGTAGTGAGATCTCAATGCGTAACGAGTGACGGGCTGTGAGAAACCCAGGCCAGGCGCCTGACTCCGAGATGACTAGCCATCGCAGGCTCTTTCACCCGGACAACTGCTCCGGGACGAATGAACCTTAGCTCCCACCGAACCACCGCCGTACCCGGCTGGACCCAAAATGTTCCTTCTCCGCCGCCAGGGCTACCGAAGGCGCCTGGTAAGTGCCCGCAGGCTTGGGCCCAGCCAGAAACTCCACATCTACCCGCGCCACCGTATCGTTGCCAAACTCCAGGTAGCAGGAGCCCACGCCTCGATAGTCTTCGGCCGCCGGCCCTTTGCCGAACTGCGCAATAATCGCGGCTGCAACCACCCGCGCCGCCCCTTCCGCAAACACGCCTGCTTTCGGTGTTCCTACGCCATTCACATCCCCAACTGCATACACTCCGGGAAAACTCGTCTCCAGCGTCTTCTTGTTCACTGGAACCCAGTTAAACGCATCGGCGGCAAGCCCGGACTCAACCACTACCTGGGGCACTCGATGCACCGGAATACCCTAGAAACAACTCGTAGGGCAACTCCGTTCCATCGGCCAGCATGGCCACCTTGCGCGCCGGATCTAGCGCTCGCACCAGGTTGTCTTTGATGAACCGAATCCCCCGCTCAGCAAACGCTGCAAGAATCGCCTGCGATGCGTCGGGCGACGGTGGAATGGGCGTTCCGAACGGCATCACTACCGTGATCTCGGTCGCTTCGCGCCTTCCCCGCGTCAAAAGGTAGTCGTGCAATAACAGCGCGGTTTCGCTTGGAGCAGGCGGACACTTGAACGACTTCCCAGTCACGCCGATGATCGCCCCGCCGCGCTCGAACCGGCTGATAATATCGCGCAGGGCAAACGCGCCGGGCACAGAGTAAAACTCATTGCCGCCTTCCACCAGCCCGGGAGTTGCAGAAGGATCGAGATCCGCACCCAGGGCCACCACCAGTATGTCCGCATCGAAGCTTCCCTGGTCGGTGACTACGCGCTTGGCGGTTGGGTCAATGGAACGAACCACTGTCTGAATAAAACGTACGCCCGGCTTAACAAAGTGCGCGGTAAAAATGAAGAACTTCGTCGGGCAACTGCCTCCCGAACATCACATCCAGCTTCGAAAATCCAAAAACAAAGGAATCGCCTTTGTCGATGAGTACCACTTCGGCCGCTTCGCCCAGGCTCTCCGAGAGCGAGGTTGACAACTCGAGGCCGCCAAACCCGGCGCCAAGGATAACTACGCGTTTTTGCATCACGTGAGGGTATCAAGTTTTGCTTTGCCACGCAGTAAGATTTCGCCCTTAACCGGCCTTATCCAGCCTCTGCTCCGCAGCCGGCGTCTGTGCGGCAACCGCCCCCATTCCGTGTTGCCTGGTGACAAACTGCACGATCCACCGCAGCATCACGAAGAGCCGGTTGGCAAAACCAATGAGGAAGTAGATGTGCACGCCGGCCCACAATAACCACGCCACCAGTCCGGCCGACTTCCAAAACCGCAAATCGGCCACCGCAAACGTGCGTCCTACCACCGCCAGGTCGCCTTTATCCCAGTACCAGAAGGGCTCGGGCTCCCTCTGGCCTGTGGTCCGCCGGCGAATCAGGTCCGCCACATACTCCCCTTGTTGTATGGCGGGCTGCGCCAGCCCTGGCATCTGCACTGCCGTCCCACTCTTCAGCCCCACCAGGTTGCGGGTATTTGCGATCACCAGCGCCGTGTCTCCAACGGCAAAAATCTCCGCATGCCCCGGAACCGACAGGTCCGCATTCACCTTGACCCTGCCTGACTTGTCCGCCTCTGCCCCCAGCCAGCGTGCCGCCGGCGAGGCAGCCACCCCCGCAGTCCATATCACAGTCCGGCTGCGGACTCGCTTGCCATTGGCCACGATCCCCTCTGCATTCACATTTTCCACCCGGGTCCCGGTGAAGATCTTCACCCCCAACTGTTCCAGATGGCGCTGCGCTTTCACCGACAGCTCCTCGACAAAACTCGGCAGTATGCGGGCCGCGGCGTCGTACAGCAGTATCTGCGCTGAACCCGGGCCAAGGTGGCGAAAGTCGTGAGCCAGCGCCATCTTGGCCATCTCGGCAATGGTGCCCGCAAGTTCCACCCCCACCGTGCCCGCGCCCACCAGGACGAATGTGAGCAACTCCTCTATCAGCGCGTAATCGGCGTCCCCGGATAACGCCTGCCGCTCTGCCTCTTCAAACGCCATCAGAAGCCGGCCCCGAATCTTGTCTGCATTTTCCAATGCATCGAGTCCCGGGGCGATCGCCTTCCATTCGTCGTGGCCGAAGTAATTTACCTCGATGCCGGTCGCCAAAATCAGGTAATCATAGGGCAGGGAAAATTCTGGCAGCAGGACCCGTCGACTGAGGGTATCCACTCCGGTCACGTCAGCCATCACCACGTCGACGTTCCTCTGCTTGCTGAAAATTACCCGCAGCGGCGGAGCAATCTCATCCGCCGAGAGAAGTCCCGTAGCTACCTGGTACAACATTGGCCGGAACAGGTGATAGTTGCGCCTGTCCACCAGAGTGACTTGCACTGGAGCCTTAGCCAGAGCGCGGGCGGCGTACAAGCCCCCAAAACCACCCCCTACAATCACTACCCGCGGAACCTTCGCCATGGCTGCCCCTTCCCGCACTGAAGCCTCTACAGTCACTCTCCTTGTATATATGTTCGCCGGGGTGCAAGGGTTGCGGGATGGGCAGGGTTTTTATCTCTTCAATGCAGTTCCATCACGTTTCCAGCCCGTGCCCTCATACTCCATCAGGCTGGCGGTCTCCTCCGCTTGTGCAGGACCGAAGTAGAGTTGCACTATATGGAGTGCAAGATCGATTCCGGAACTCAATCCCCCGGCTGTAAAAATCACCGGGCTGCTTTGCACGAACCGCCGGTTCTTCTGCAACAGCACATCCGGAAACGCAGCCTGGAATTCGTCGTAGAACAGATGGTGGGTCGTGGCCTGCTTGTGATTTAAGACTCCCGCATCTCCCAAAACCGAGGCTCCCGTACATACCGACATCACCACTTCGCTCTGCGTGGTCATCTTGCGTATCCAGTCCAACATTTTGGGCGACCGGCCGCGCTGTGCCGGGACCACGACAATTGCCGGCATCGGTGCGTCATCAAACGTGTAGTCCGGAATAATCCGCATACCGCCAGACGTGGTCACCGGCTCACGCGAGTCTGACACCGTGTACAGGCGAAACGCGGCTTGCTCCGCCAGTGTTTTGCCACGATCTTTGACAAAGACATCCTTAAAAACCTCCCAGGGCCCGGAAAAGTCGATGGTGACTGCCTGGTCCGTAATCACGAAGGCAACCGGAATTTTCTCCTTAGCTGGAACGTGATACTGGGTGGCCTGGGAAGAGGAAGTTCCCATTTGCTGGCCTTGAGCAAGCGTCGCGAAAAGAGAAGCTGCCAGGGTAACGATCAACGAAAATCTGCGATAAGCGGTCATATGAAGAGCATTATTGGCGTCGCCCTTGATGAATAAAAGGCAGGTGCCTGCAAACATCTGTTCGCTCGCTGCATTTCCACATACAAACCGGCTCCGGGCGGAACAAGCGGCCACGTGCAAGCGCTGGTGTATAGGCCTATCCTTATGCAAAACAAGGAAAGGGCTCTCCGGTTCACATGTCGAAGCAAACCTCAAAAGGTCCAAGCAGGCGCACGTTCCTGAAGACGTCGGGGCTCGCCGCGGTCAGCACCGTGTGGATGGAGGAAGGTGTCGTTCGCGCCGAGCAAGGCGCCAGCGAACCAACCGCCGAATCCTCCACCGCCAGTATGCCGTCACCGCGCGACCCCCTCGCCTGGGTCAATATCCTTCAAGGCACAGCCTCCACGCCGGAGTTTTCTCGCGGCAACACGCTGCCCATCGCCGCTCTCCCGTTCGGTATGGCCCACTGGACCCTGCAGTCGCATGACGACACACCATGGATGTTTCAACCCGGCGTCCGCCGTATCCAGGGTTTTCGCTGCACGCATCAATTGAGCCCCTGGCTGAGCGACTATGGGCACGCAACCTTTCTTCCCTTTCGTGGAGACATTAATCCTGAGTCCGCCGCGCGCGCCTCCTCCTATGCAACCGAGCAGGCTCATCTTTCGCCCCACTCCCTGCAACTCTTCCTGCTCCGCTATCGCGCTCACGTCGAGTTGGTGCCAACCGAGCGAACCGCCGTTCTAAGCGCAACCTTTGAAGAAGAGGAAATCCCGCAACCGATCGGCCTTCTCTTCGATATCCCTGGCTCTCAGGCGACGATTGAGCCCGATCCCGCGAGCCTAAGCATCCGCTTCACCTCCACAGCAAACTCTGGTGGCGTGCCTGAGAACTTTGCCACCTACTACCTGCTGCAGTTGCAAACTCCTTGGGACAGCTTCGAAGTAAAAGAATCCGGCGCGCACCGCATCGGGATCCTTCGCTTTCGCCAGGGCCTGCATATCGAGGCCCGCATCGCAACTTCCTTCATCTCCTTCGAGCAGGCGGCACTCAATCTTCGCCAGGAGATTGGGCAGCGTTCCGTGGAGCAACTGCGCAACGCCGCCGCAGCCAGATGGAACGATCATCTCAACCGAATTGAAATCGAAGGAGCGTCCGAGGAACAAAGCCGCATTTTTTATTCCTGTCTCTACCGCACGCTCCTCTTTCCGCGAACCTGGCACGAGCCGGATGCAGACGGCAAAATGCATCACTTCAGCGCCTTCAATGGCAAGGTTATGTCCGGTGTGATGTATGCGGACCACGGCTATTGGGATGTATATCGCGCCTGGTATCCCTTGATGTCCATACTCTTCCCCGAGCGATTGGGTGAGATCCTGCAGGCCTGGGTCAATGCCTACCAGGAAGGCGGCTGGCTGCCGCAATTTCCTTGCCCCGGATACCGGGCTTGCATGACCGGAAGCTTGATCGACTCCGTATTTGGTGACGCGGCGGCGAAAGGAATCACCGGCTTCGATCTTGAAAGCGCCTACCACGGACTAAAAAAACACGCTACGACCCCGGGAGACCCGGCCAAAGGCTACGGCAGGGTCGGACTGGAGCAATATCTCAAGCTGCACTACGTGCCCGCCGATCAAGTTGCCCAATCTGTCGCGGAAACCGTGGACGCAGCCTACGGCGATTTCTGCATCGCCCAGGTAGCCAGGGCGCTTGGTAAGGAGGACGATTACGCAGCCTTTAAGATGCGCTCAGAGAACTGGCGAAACGTCTTCGATAAAAGCGTAAAGTTTTTTCGCGGCAAGAACGAGGATGGCTCCTGGATCACCCCCTTCAATCCCTTTACCTGGGGCAGTCCCTATGTCGAAGGCGCCGCCTGGCAGCACCGTTGGGATGCACCACAGAACCTTCCCCGCTTGATCGCAGCCATGGGAGGAGAAGCGCAAACAGCGAAGGCGCTTGAAGATATGTTGTCCACCCCACCCATCTTCCACGTCGGGGTCTACGGAACCGAGATTCACGAGATGTCAGAAATGGCGGCGGTGCCGTTTGGACAATATGCTCACTCCAACCAGCCTGTACACCATCTTCTCTATATCTTTGCCCACGCGGGGCGCCCCGACCTCACCCAGTTCTGGGTGCGTAAAGTAATGCGCGACCTCTATACCCCCGAAACCTTTGCCGGGGACGAGGATACCGGCTCCATGTCCGCCTGGTTCGTCTTGAGCGCGCTGGGATTTTATCCGCTTTGCCCTGGAAAGCCGGAGTACACCGTGGGCAGTCCCCTATTCGCGCGTTCCACCCTCCACCTTTCCGGCGGAGTTACCTTCACCGTGGATGCCCAGGGAAACTCGCCGGACGCCGTCTATGTCCAGAGCGTCTCACTGGCTGGACAAGCCTTGACCGGCAACCGTATCAACCACGCAGCCCTGATGAAAGGAGGCTCCCTTCATTTCGAGATGGCCACGAAAGCCGCAACCGGCGGGAATCCCGGACCCTCCACCTAGTCCCAGCCCGTCATGCTTCCCCAATGGGGGTCTAACTCAGTTCACTGCGTCAGCAACAAGCGAGGGGTGCCCCGGCCTGCCCCGGCGTGCCGTGGATCGATCCCCAATGGAGACCCACCCTCCCCTTTTCACATCCCCAGGGACTTTGCAATTGTCTAAATCGACATCAAATCGGTAACAAAATGCATCTCATTATGAGGGAATAGGTGTCTGCCACGGTTTCCGCACCGCCTTGGCGACAATTTCGTCCCGGCATAGGATAATTGGTAATACCTGCTGGACTGGAACCTCCCAATTCCCTGGCAAGTGTAGACGGGCCCTTGTGTCATTTAATAGAGGAGGCCGTCATGCCGAGCCTAGCGTCGCTACTCCCCGCGGAAGAGCCGCGATCAGCTTCAACCGTAGCCAATACCGATGACCAGGACGCGCCGCTTCTGGAATTGCGTACCGAAGCTGGACCCGTGTACGTTCTCCCGTCAAAGTGGGAGCGCATTCGCCTCAAGTGGACATTCCGCCATTTCCATGTCCTTCCTCCCCAAGTTTTGAGCCGAAGTGATCAACGACTGATTGAGAAGCTGTCCCATTCGGCAGTAGTCACCCCAACTCTACCGGTGCCGAGCTCCAGTGTGTTTGGAGTAGTGGAGAAGGTCCGCTTGAAGCCACCCGTGAATCGAGTGGTCCCCCTCAGAACGGAACCGGCAACCCAACCATTTTTAGTGAAGTCCCAGCTCTCGGACTTACTTGTTCCCGTGAAACAAACCGAGACCAGGGAAGCGCTCGGCGCCCCCTTCCGTCAATGGGGAGCTGTGGGAGCACTCGCCGCCGTTGGTCTTGCCGTAATCGTATTCGTCTACGGAATTCCTTTGCTTTCCGGTAAGCATGTTGCGAACAACGCGAACCCACCACGTCCCCAGCCCGCTGCGGTCAGGCCACTGTTAGTTGCGCCGAAAGTCGCGGCATTGCCCATCGTTGAAAAACCAAGACGCGCACTGGCGCCTGCACGGCCGCAGCCCGCGCAAATTCAACCAGAGCCAGCCCCCCTCGCAGGCGAACACGTCTTCCCCGCTCCCGTTCTTGCCACGGTTCCTGCTACGATTGTCGAGCCGCATCCCATCATTTCTTCAACAACCGCACAACCACTGTTTGTTTCAGAACTTCCCCAGGGTCACTTTGCCTATCCGGTTGTCTCTGAACCCAACATGGTTGGCGAGTTGCGTCTGAAAGCCTTGATCGGCGCGGATGGCTCGGTGAAAGAGGTCAGTCTATTGAGTGGCAACCCCAAACTGGCAGAAGTCGCCATGCGTGCGGTTCGCCAATGGCACTATCATCCGTATCGGGTACTTGGCAATCCGGTAGAAGTAGAGACACAAATTAAAATGAATTTCTTCGGTGAGGACGCAGTCTCAATTGCTTCTGTCGCCAACGCACCCGGTTCCTTAAGGGAATCCCCTGCCCTCGATCCTGGTGCCCCTGCCAAACTGCGGCCTTAGGAATCTTGCTTGAGCTCGGAACCACTGCTCTCTTCGCTGAACGGATCTCCGGCACCAAGTCCGGTAGATCCTTCAACGGTGAGTCCCGATCAGAAGAGTTCCTATCTTCGCATCTTCAAGTCCACAGTCTTCGTTCGCAACCATGATCGCAGTTTGCAATTCTATGTCGGCCAGTTAGGATTCAGTGTGCTCGCCGACACCCGTTTTGAATTTGGCGGTCGCTGGGTGGCCGTGGCCCCTCCGGATGGCAGTGCGATTCTTGCCCTTGTCGCTCCCAAACGCGGGTCCGAAAACTACAAGCTCGTAGGCCGGAATACCCAGATATCGTTCATCGCCCAAGATATCAATGCTACCTTCGAGCTGTGGAGGAGCCGCGGGGTCCGCTTTCTCCATCCCCCGCAGAAATCTCTTTTCGGCGGAGCCTCGGCCGCTTTCTCAGATATAGATGGAAACTCCTTCGAACTGCTTGGTTCTGATGAGATGAGCCGTGAAATCGAGGCCCAACGCCAGGCCATCGCCGAGAAACTGGAATCTGAGCGCCGCGCCGCCCAGGAAATGGAAATTGCCAAACAAGTACAGGCCAGGCTCTTCCCGCAAACCCTTCCGCCTCTCAAGAACCTCGACTACGCCGGTATTTGTATCCAGGCTCGCCATGTCGGCGGCGACTACTATGACTTTCTTGCTCTGGGACAACAGCGCCTTGGTCTGTTAATTGGCGACATCTCCGGCAAAGGCATAGCGGCTGCACTCTTGATGGCGAATCTCCAGGCCAATCTGCGTAGCCAGTTTGCCCTGGCCCGCGAACAGCCGCGCCTCCTCTTGCGCTCCGTGAACCGGCTTTTCTACGAAAACACCGCAGACAGCGCCTATGCCACCTTCTTTTTCGCGGAATTCGACGAAAGCGAGCGGCGCTTGCGCTACGCGAACTGCGGCCATCTGCCGGCGCTTCTCCTGCGTCACGATGGCACTCTGGAAAAGCTTCACTCCACCGCCACCGTTCTGGGTCTATTCGAGCATTGGGACAGCCCAGCAGCCGAATGCCAACTCCACCCCGGGGACACGCTCGCCCTCTATACCGACGGCGTCACAGAATCCTGTAACGTCGCGGGAGAAGAGTTCGGGGAGCAGCGTCTGGTGGAGGCATTGCAGCAGCGTCGCGAATTGTCCGCTCATCGGCTGCTCGCGTCCGTGGTAGAAGAAATACAGAAGTTCAGCCCCCATGAGCAGCACGACGACATCACCCTGATCGTAGCCAGATATGCGGCGAATTCCTGACTCGCATTTCAATTGCGCTTTGTTCTGCATTCCTGCCTAGCTATGCTAGTCTGGCGCATTGAAAGGGTGAATATCTATGACCTTGGCGGAGCTATCCGTCTCCTTGCTGCTCGTCTGCTTCTTGCCTGGGGGGGTATCGGCTCAGCAGACGACGGATGCTATTCACCTAACGGCGGCACAACTTCGGGCATTGAGTGGCACGTTCGCCTCGTCCGATGAGCCGGATCTGTCCGTCAGCTTCTATGGTCAGGATGGCCAGCTATTCACTGAGTCGGAGCATCGATTACCCACCCCGTTGACCATGGTGTCGCCAACCGAATTTACTTCCAACGGTGATCGCTACAGTTTCTCTCTGAATGCGTCTCGCCGCGCTTCCGCGGTCACCATCGTGAACCAGGGCGATCCCACGAAGTACATCATGACGCGCACCGGCGAAGCCATGCACCATGCCTTTCCGCCATATGACCGGCAGGAAGCGACCATCCCTATGCGCGACGGAATCAAACTCCACGCCGTCATCCTCAAACCCTCGGCCGCACCTGGGCCTCTCCCTTTCCTGATGGACCGTACTCCATATGGAGTGGACGGCTTTACCATGGCCAGCCTCTATAGCCGGCGGTCTGAGCTCGCGCGCGCGCAATACATCTTTGTCGAAGAAGACATTCGCGGCCGATTCAAATCCGAAGGCAGATTCGAGCTGAGCCGCCAGGTTGTCGATCACGCCGATCCGAAGGTCACCGATGAGAGCACCGACGCCTATGACACAGTGGCATGGCTCATCAAAAATATCCCCGGCAACAATGGCCGTGTAGGAGTTATCGGCACCAGCTATGACGGAGCATTAGCCATGGCGGCGGGTATTGACCCTCACCCCGCGGTCAAAGCGATCTCTCCCCAGGCGCCCATGATCGATACCTGGATGGGCGACGACTTCTTCCACAACGGCGCCTTCCGCCAGACCTATGGCTACGACTACGCCATGGGGCTGGAGCAAAACAAGCAGAACTCAGATGTGAGCTACGGCAAGAATGTGGACGGCTACAATTATTTCCTCGAGCGTGGCTCGTTTGCCGAAGATGTTCGCCGCTCCGACGCAAAAACACCCGAAGGCAAAATCCTGCCCACCTGGCAGATCTTGCTGCAGCACCCCGCGTATGACCGCCTCTGGTATGTGCGCGCTATGCAACATCACCTCGCCGCCGTGACCGTGCCGACTCTGGAAGTCGGCGGCTACTATGACCAGGAAGACATGTGGGGACCGCAGGAGGTCTACGCCACCCTCGAGCCCCGGGACGCCCGGCACGAAAACTTTCTCGTGCTCGGACCCTGGCGGCACGGCTCCTGGTCTTCATCGACGCGTAGTCTTGGGGCCATAAAGTACGGGGAACCGATCGGCACCGAATACCGCAAGCAAATCGAAGCGCCCTTTTTCGCCAAATACCTGAAAGATGAGCCTGGCTTTAACCTCGAAGACACCGCCAGCTTCCAAACCGGCTCGAACCTCTGGAAGCGCTACCCGCATTTCCCCCCGGCGCAGTCCTCCCCAACCAAGCTCTACCTCGGCACCAACAAGCAGTTGCGCTGGCAGATCGGTCAGCAAAAACTCAGCGTCGCGACCGCCGCCAAGGTGCCGGCCACCGCTGTCGCCGCTAGTCGCCCCGCCCGCGGGCGACGAATCGCCTACATGGTGCACGCCAGCGACGATGTGGCCAGGAACAATGCCGTTGACTCGATCATGAACGTCCGCGACCAGAATATGTAGAACGGGCTGCATAGCAAAAGTGCGAGGATGACGAGCCGGCTCGGCCGGGAGAAGCCGAGCCCCGCAAGGATCCGCCCGGCCGGCCAGAGCGTCAGCAGGAAAAAGGCGACGCTCACCGTCCGGCCGGCGGGTCCAGGGCCATTCCCGTCGACCACGCCAGTAACGCGACGATCCACTGATAGAGCGGGAATTCGAGGGGAATCGTCCACGGCGGCCCGAGCACGGGCGTCTCATAGATCAGCCACGGACCGCCCCGCAGCATGGCATCCACGCTGATCGCAGTCTGGGTCTGGCGGACCCCGTGGATGTCGCAGATCGCATCCCGCCAGCCGATACGGGCGCACGCGATGTAATAGACCAGGCAGGCCGCCAGCAGGACCCATGCCGCTACCAGGCCGGCGATCGACCGCGCCGGACCTTACCTCGCGGTCGCCCTGGGTCGTCGTCACCGCTAAGTGGGGCCGGATGCGGCCACGCGCGCTGGCTCGATGATCGAGTCCATGATCCATCATCCTCGTGCGGGGACCTGGAAAATGCCCCGTCGAATGAGGCGATTGGGGTCGAGCTTTTACTCATACTAGGTCAAGGTGCGGCTCAATACCGTTCGCATAGACGCATTGATGGACGCGGCCACACCCGGCGTGGCAATGAAACTTAACGTGCGAAACCGGCGACCCGACTCCGCGGCAGCGGCTGTGGATGCCTAGAATAGCCGCGAAACGAGTGCGCACAGCCTGCAATCGCACGAGCCGGCTTTCATAGGCGTTCTGAGGCCGACCTTTCCTTGACGCGCGATCGATCGGCCGAGAGCCGTATTCGCCTTGACCCCTTGCGGGCAAGAATGGAAGATCAGCCGCGGAACGTGGTGCGGAACTCACTTTCTGAGGCCCTCTCTGGGCGGAGATTCCCGAGCAAACCCCCACACGGAGGTCCGCATGCTACCGGCAAGGAAGGCCGATGTCATCGTCGCAGTCGATGACAACGCACCCGATGCATTGCCTGCCTGGAAAGCGTGCTGAGGTTCAGCGGTCCCGTTCTCAACCGTTTGATCCTGGTCGCTCGCGCCTCGCTCGGTGCTGACGTGGGCCACGCTGTCGAAAACCTGGCGAAGGGCGATCTCACGGCTCACCGTTCTTCGCGCCGCGGATTCCCTGAGCGACGTGGACGCATGCAACCGGGGATTGAGCCAACGTCAGGGCGATGCGGTCATCCTTGCCGCGAACGCGCGGGTCACCGAAGGCTGGCTGTCCGAGCTGGCCGCGGTGGCGCATTCCGAGGAACGCATCGCCTGCGCATGGCCGCTCTCGAACATCGGTGCGATTGGCTCGCGCTCCGGATCGAATTCCGGGATCCGCGGCGAGCCGGACGAAGAAACCCAATTCAAGACCGCGTATTCCGGCCTTCCTCGCAGCACGACGACGCCCAGCCGGACGCTGTCTGCGTCTATTGTCGCGATGAGATGATCGACGCCGTCGGGTTGCTCGACGCGACGTTCACGTCCTGCGACTGTGCGATTCTAGACTGGGTGACGCGCGCCTAGCCCTGGGCTTTTTCGTCAAACGGGCGAACCATGCCTTCGTCCTTCACCCGGATTCGCTCGGCAAGGTACAGCGAGATCCGTCGCTGCTCGACCGCGGCCCAGCGATGCTCGAGCAGCGGAATCATGAGCACAGGGCCCAGGCCGCGGCATTCAACAAGACGCTCGACGGCCAGCTGGCGGTCGCATGCCGCGGAGTTCCAGCGGACGGGCAAGCTGCGCGTCGCGTACGATCTTCGCCACTTGCCCCCGCAAAGCGTCGGTACTCGCACCTATGCGGTCAACCTGGCGAAAGCGCTCGCCGGCTCTACCGCAGATCGAGCTGACCCTGCTCGTCGCCTCTCCCATCCAGGCCGATGGATTGGAGGGTCGAGTCGTCACCGAGCAGCAATGGACAGACGACGTTGCGGTCATTCACAAGCCTGGCAAGTCTTCGACCGGCGGGCGCTCGCGATCCTTTTTGGCTCTTCGGCTCACGTTGTTATTACATATCAAGATATGATTTCCTATAGAATCCCATTGGTCTTCCCTTCGGATCGGGAGTTCGAGGCATACCGCACGACCAGCGGCCTGAGCTTGCAGGCCGCCCAGGCGATTGTCGTTTACTCAGAGAGCACGGCGAGGGAAATCGCATCCGAGTTCGGCATTCCGCCCCAGGAAATCGTCGTTACTCCGCTGGGGGTCGAGGCCGAGTGGTTTGCCCATCGTGAGCCTGGCGACGCATTGATCGCTCGGAAGCTCGATCTGCCGCCGCGCTACTTCTTCAGCTTGGCGACGGACTTGCCCCACAAGAACATAGCCTGCCTGCTCGACGCCTACGCCTTGATGCGGAGCCGGTGGTCCGGCGGCGAACTGCCGGAGCTTGTGCTCGCGGGCTACTCGATGGGCGCTCGGGCGGGACTGTACGACGCCATCGACTCGGAGGCGCGTAATCGCGGTGTGAGATTCATGGGGCCCGTCTCCGCCCGTCGAGCTCAGAGTTCTCTATCAGCGTGCCCTTGCCGTGGCTATCCGTCACTCTATGAAGGATTCGGTCTGCCGCCGTTGGAGGCGATGGCCGCGGGCACACCGGTGGTGGCCATGGCGTTTTCGTCGCTCCCCGAGGTAGGGGGGGACGCCGTGCTGTTTGCCGACAAACTGTCGGTTGCCGGACTGGCCAGGCGCCTGGAGCGTCTGGCCACGGACGAACGGCTCCGGAGCGGCTTGCGAGAGCGCGGCTTGCAGCGGGCCGCCGAGTTCCGCTGGGAGAAAACAGCACGAGCCACGTTCGAGATTTATCGATCGGCCGTGCTGAGCCCGCCGAACGCTCGCTCCGTGCTCGCCGGATGTTGCGCGGCAATCCTGCACTGGTCCGGGCCAGGATTGAGATGGACCCGCCGGTCTCCTGCGGCCCACTCACCTATCCTTTGCCTTTGTCCCAGCCGATCGGTGTCCGGAACGCCTGGCGGGCCTTGAACGTGGCGGTCCACACCAGGCTGTGGCGCGGAGCGCAGGCGGCTGGGCCCGGTCCTCGGTCACAAGTCGGCGTGATGCCCGCTCCAGAGTCGATCGCGGCTTTGGGTCCGAAACGGAACAATGCTCTCTCGGGGGATCGACCTCCTTCCTCTTGGTCCGATTGGTTCGAGCACGAAAGGATGCGACGATGCAAGAAACCGCCTCCCTGGTTCAGGATTCAACTGACGGCCGTTCCATCTTGAGCTTGCCGCGCCGGATCCTGGACAATACTCTGCGCGAGATCGTCTCGGGTGTCCTCCGGCGGATGACTTCGTACCGAGCTGATCCACCGCATCAGGTCGAGCAGACCCCGGTCGTCGAGACTCCGGTCGAGGAGGAAAAACCACGTCACATCTTTCGGCCCATACTCGACACCTTGACCGGAGAAATGCTCCACCTCAATGATCTCGCCGTGCAAGGAGGGTGTCGAGTCCGCGGTCCATCCCAAGGACTTCATCTACTGGTTCTGTGCCAGCCACCCCCTGATGTCGCTCGAGGAGGGAATCATCTACTACTTTCAGAATGGCGGCAGCTCTGCAGGAAAGCTGGCGGAGATCGTCTCCGAGCTGGGTTTTGGAAGCGACCAATCGTTGCAGTTGCTTGAGTTCGCATCGGGCTACGGCTGCGTGTCACGCCACCTCAAGAAGAACCCCCGGTTCGACCTCGTGAGCTCCGATATCCACTCCGAGGCGACCGAATTCATCTCGGACCGGATCGGCGTCCGGACCATGTTGTCGGTCCCAGTGCCCGAAGAGTTCTCTCCCGCGGACAAATTCGACGTCGTGTTTGCGCCGTCTTTCTTCTCTCACATGCCGAAGTCGTCATTCGGCCGTTGGCTGCGAGCCCTTTTCAATGCGTTGAAGTCGCCAGGCTACCTGGTCTTCACGACACACGGGCTCAAGAGCATTGTCGGACTCCAAAATCACAGCGGACGACATTCCCGCCGACGGCTACTGGTTCAACGCCCGCAGCGAGCAAAAAGACCTGGACACGGCTGAGTACGGTTTGTTGCTGATCACGCCGGATTGTGTGATCGGAGAGATCTACCGGCATCTCGGCGGGCGCCGATCGCAATGCACCGGCATGCTCACTGG
>CAWIRT010000027.1:0-83386 GCA_963838445.1 uncultured Acidobacteriaceae bacterium | reverse complement strand
TGTTCTCTGCCGCAGCCGATGCCTCGATGGACGTGGGCGTCGCCGGCATACCAATCCGGCGGCTCTGGCCTTGCGGAAGCTTGTGCAAAGATGGATGGAGCCAGCAAATTGACTCCCACTATTAATGCAATAAAGTTTCGGCACCCTTTGCTGCACGCAGCGTTCATGCTCTTTGCCTCCCCCGTACCCCGTAAGCAGCTTACTCAGAAGTTTAGTTTCAAAGCCAATTGCAGCTGACGCGAGGTGGTGGTGGTGGAGGTAATGCTCCCCGCCACCGATGGAATGTCGATAAAGGGATTGGGATCGGCAAAGTTCGCATGGTTGGCCAGGTTGAAAGCTTCTGCCCGAAATTCAAGGTTGAGGCTCTCCCTCACTTTAAAGTCGCGCATCGCCGCAGCGTCGAGATCAATGGAGTGAGGGCCCTGGATGATGCCCTTGCTGGCGTTGCCGAACTGAAGCGGAGGAGCAACGGTAAAGGCCGCGGCGCTAAACCATTGGGTCGGTGTTTTGGTGCCTGCGGGAAATATCGGCACTCCCTTGACCACGTCGGGCCGATCGGCAAAGGTTTCACTCTGGCTATTGTCGAACGAAACGCGGGGAGTTACCGGGAAACCGGACTGATAGGTGAAGATGCCGGACACGCCCCATCCACCGATCAGATTTTTCGCCAGCTTGCCCCGGCTCTCAGGGTAGGGAAGCTTGTAAACCAGGCTTTGCACGTAGCGCTTCTCATAATCAGATGCGGAACGGCCGTAGTCGCAGGTAAAGCAGTAGGGGTTCTGAAAGCCGGGATCGCCGGGCGCCCCGGAGGCATCCCCTGAGGTGATGTTGTCCAGCGACTTTGACCAGGTAAATGCCGAGGAGAACGTGAGACCGTGGGAAAGACGCTTGAGCAAACTGGCCTGCAGGGCGTTGTAATTGCCGTACTCGAGATTAGTGTAATAATCAATCGCGCCAAACTGCGGATTGGGAAGAACAAATGTTCCGTTCACCAGGGGGGCGTTGAGATTTCTGAATGCTGCCAGGCCGGTGTTCTTCTGCCACACGTAGTTTACTTCTGCCACAAAGTCGGATCCGAATTGCTTTTGCAGCCCAAACGACGCCTGCTGCTGGTATCCGTTTTTAAGGTTAAAAGCAATTGCCCCCAACACAGGAGGAGAGGAGAATCCTGAGCCGGGCGCAAAGACATTCTGGATCGGACTCTGAGGAACCACCGCGGTCGTGTTTCCGCCTATAAATTGCGGGAAGGCTGCAAATGGTGGATTGGTTCGGCCGATCTCGGTGTTGTTCTCCTGGATGATGTCATAGAAGATGCCGTATCCACCGCGAACCACCATGTTTTGTTTGCCAGGAACGGCATAGGCGAAGCCAAACCGCGGAGCATAGCTGCGGTGGTATGGCTGCACGTTGGCGGAACGGCTTACCCCATTCTGGCCGGCGATGACGAGTTGGCCCGTGGAAGGGTCGTAGTTCGAATAGTTGTTGTATTTCAGATAGAAGGGTCCGTCGTATTCCCAACGCAGGCCCAGGTTGACCGTCAGATTCTGAGAAAGACGGTATTCATCGCTGGCCCACCACCTACCAATATTGCGGAAAAGATAACTTCCCGTGTAACCAGTCTGGGTAAGCGCGGAGACGGGATAGCCGAGCAGAAAATCAGCAAAGGGTACGCCCGTCGTGTTTGTGTTATTAGGATCTTTGGTGAATGATCCGTCGAAGCTGAACTGGCCTTGGGGGAAGCTTGGGCTGGCGTTGTGAAAAACCTGCCAGCGGCCAAACTCTCCGCCCACCTTGATCGTTTGCTTCCCTGCAACCTTGGTGAGTTTGCCTACGTAAGAAAACTGGTTTGTCGAGATCCACTCCGGAGCGTACGGATTGGAACCGGGATTCGATTCGCCGGAAACATTGCTGCTGAACGGTACGTTGGGTGAAACCCCTTGAATGCCTAGGGTCGAATTCAGGTCGTTGCCGGTTTGTTGGGGCTTGATGTTTAACCAGATTCTGAGGAACGATGCCTGCCCCTGGACGATCAGCGTCGGATTGAAGGTGTGCACATCGGCCATCGTCAAGTTGGTAGTGATGATCGAGTCGTTGTCGCCGAAGTTCGGCAGTTGGGCGCCCCCGAATGTCTGCCGGGTTACATACAGCCGGGAGTTGTTATAGCTGAAGCGGCCGAAGATGGCGTCCTTCGCCAGAGGAGCGTCGATGCGCATAGTTGTCTGGTCGCGTGTGTTGCGATCCACGGCGTTTGCGGCGAAGTTGTTGGCAATTCCCGGACCTGTTGGCAACGGAAACTGAGACTGCTCGTACCCAGAGGAAACCGCGCTGATGAGGCCGGCCGGAATTTGATTGTTGACGAAGGGCTGGCGTTGTACCCCAGCCGCGCAAGTTCCGCACGTAGTCGTGGTAAAGGGGTTATAGATAGGCTGAGTCCACTGAGAGAAATCTCCGTTCCGCATCTGAGCCGTTGGCACTGTGCCGAAAAAGGTCTGACCAACGCGTTCTCTCTGCCCTTCATAGCTGCCAAAGAAAAAGAGACGCTGCTTTAGGATTGGGCCGCCAATGGTTCCTCCGAATTGATTCTTGATCAGTTTCGGGATGGGTTGACTGCGATCATCGAAATAGTTGTAGGCGTCAAAGGCATTGTTGCGCAGGAACTCATAGGCCGATCCATGAAACTGATCAGTTCCACTTTTGGTGACCAGGAGTATTTGCGCACCCGAACTGGTTCCCAGGTCCGCCGAGTATGGACTGGTCTCAATCTTGAATTCCTGCACGGAGTCGATCGAGGGTACATAAGAGACATTGATGACGTAGCCCTTGATGTCGGCGCCATCCAGGGAGAAGCCGTTCCGATCTTCGCCGCCGCTGCCGGAATTGAAGGAAGTGCCGTAGTCATTAATCGCGCTCGAGTAAAAACTGCGCGATCCATAGCTGGTTACCCCAGGTGCGAGCTCCGCAAGGTTAAAGTAGTTGCGGCCGTTCAGGGGCATTTCGACCATGGTGGTCGGCCCAATCACCTGGCCAATGGTAGATTCGGTGGTTTGCAAGAGGGGCGGCGCCCCGCTCACAGTGACCTCCTGCGAGGTTTGACCGAGTTCCAGTCTTAGATCTACCGTCGCGGATTGCGCGACCTGCAACGTGATCCCCGTCTGCGTGGCCGTCTTGAATCCTTCCTTTTGCGCAACGATGCTATAAGTCCCCGGGCTAAGATTCAGTACCAGATAATAACCAGTGGCATTGGTCACGGCGGTCCTGGTGACCTGGGTCGCGTTATTGGTCACACGAATGGCAGTATCGGGGACAACTGCACCAGAGGGGTCGGAGATGATCCCCGAGAGCGTGGCTTGCTGTTGTCCACGCGCGTGCGGTGAAATCGTCAGCATCGACAACAAGAGGATCGCGTAGGCCAGGCAGGAAAACCGATTGGCAATCGCGGTGCATGCACGATTCATGGTTATCTCCAGTTTTGAAATATGAAACTCTGGCCCTGGCTGACTTTGCGAGCCGGCCGATACTTCTTCCCATGACGGGAATAAAATATGAACGCGAGGCAGGTTCTTACGATTGCAGATGCGCCCGGAGCGGCGTCTCGAGCTCATTACTTGTCTTCAAGATACAGGGGCGCAGAAGAGCGTCAAGGAAGATTCCCGCGAAAAGCAGATCGCGGTTCAATAGGTTGAACACAAAATATTGTGCGGTGGCGCATTGATTCCGCCTTAGGGATCAGACGCGCACTGACTGGATACGGCGAGATATCTCGTCCGCGCTTTGTCTAAGCATGACGGCCAGGGCTTGCACCCTATGGAGGGGAATATCCTCGACAGTCCCGGCTACGCTTACCGCGGCAACGGTCTTATGCTCTCCGTCGAAGATAGGCGTTCCGATGCACCTTAATCCGAGCTCATCCTCTTCATCGTCTAGCGCGTAGCCCTGTTCTCTCACCAGCGCCAGATCGCGCTTCAGCCCACGTAGGGTGACGATCGTGTTCTCATTGTGTTTCGCGAGCCTCTTGGCGCCAATCAACTGGTTGAACTGATCCTCTGGCAGGAAAGCCACCAGGGCCTTTCCAACTCCACTGCAGTTGATGTCGAGAGCGCGGCCAATCCAGTCTGCCCCGACAAACGAACCTCGGGGAGACGCGCGGTCGACAAGGACGGCCTCGGTTTCAGCAAGCACAGCGAGGTGCACCACCAGGCCGGTCTTCTTCATCAGCGAGTTGATGAAGGGCCTGGCTATATCGCGCAAATCGAGGTTAGCGAGAACCTTCCGGCTAAGCTTAACCAGGTTCATACCGAAGTAGTACTTGTCCGTCTCGGCGCTCTTCTTGAGGTATCCGCGATCCACCAGCGTGGCCAGGACGAGAAACGTCGAACTCTTGGGAAGAGCAAGGCTTCGGCTGATCTCTGAGACCGAGCAACCGCGCTTGCACTGGGCAATGAATTCAAGCACCATAATGGTCCGGTCAACCGAGGGCAACGAGTTGCGCTTCGCACCAGCCATGTGTGTACCCCGCGGAAAGTGTTCAACCCATTGAACATCGATTATGATCGACCGGAAACCATCTTGACAAGGCCCGGCACTCAAAGGAGATTCTATATAGCACTGCGTACCTCCAAGCGGTATCTGTCCACAGCCTGTCGTGCTGCAAAACGAAGCGCGAGCCAAT
The DNA here is from genome assembly GCA_963838445.1 of uncultured Acidobacteriaceae bacterium. Taxonomy (GTDB): domain Bacteria; phylum Acidobacteriota; class Terriglobia; order Terriglobales; family Acidobacteriaceae; genus PALSA-350. Next base: position 78,717 of record CAWIRT010000027.1, on the reverse strand, counting down.
AGGGTCCGGCAATGAGTGAAGTGAGCGTCGTAGCTGACTATCGCGACTTGTGTGGTGAGGGCCCCGTGTGGGACCCGGATAGCAGCTGTCTTTATTGGACCGACATCGATGGCCAGAGGTTTTATCGTTACGATCATGTCAACGACCGGCATGAAGTCGTAAAGCACGGCCTCGAGATCGCCGGCTACGCTCTCAACCAAACGGGCGGCTTCGTGATTGCAAACAGCGGCGGAATCTGGTTATGGAATGGAGCTGATGATCTGCAATTGATCGTCAGTCAGGTTGAAGGCGCGAAGTGCCAGATGAACGACGCTGTCGCGGACCCCGAGGGACGATTTTTTGCGGGATCTAACTTCTATCAACCCGATCAGACCTACGAACTGGGCAAGCTTATTCGGGTCGATCGGGACGGAACCGCGCACGTCGCTGATGATGGCTTCCAACTCCCGAACGGATTGGCTTTCTCGCCGGATGAGAAGAGGATGTATTTCACCGACTCGGCTGCACGGCGCATCTATGCCTATGACTACGATAGGCGCACCGGAGACCTTCGCAACCGCAAGATACTGGTGCAGGTACCCGACGAAGATGGACTGCCGGACGGCCTTACCGTGGACGCCGAAGGCTTTCTGTGGTCCGCCCAGTGGTATGGTAGCTGCGTTGTCCGCTACGATCCAGATGGCAAAGTGGAGCGCAGGATTGCAATTCCAGCCAAACAAGTCTCTTCGCTGGCTTTCGGTGGAAAGGATCTAACGGATATCTTCATCACCTCTGCCGGCAAATCCTGGCCCTCGCCATTGATGCCCAGATCGTATGATCCGCTCAGCGGGAACATGGGAGGACAACTCTTCCGCATGAATCTCGGCTTAGTCGGAAATCCTGACTATAAAGCCGGAATTTTGATCAGTCGGCCAAGGGGTGGCGATGAGGACACGAGGTCATGAAAATCACGAACGTCGAAGGAATCGTCCTGCGTCTTCCGGTAAGGCAAGCAGTGGCCGATGGGACACAGGACGACTTGCTCATCCGTATCGAAACCGACGAGGGCATCGTCGGCTATGGAGAGGTGGATACCTCGCCCGAGGTCGGCAAAGCAGCCATTGATGCGCAGATGTCGCATGGCACCTGCTATGGCTTACGTGAAGTCCTGATCGGCTTGGATCCATTCGATATCGAGCAGATATGGGAACTGATGTATCGCAAGACCAATTACTACGGACGGCTCGGATTGGTCATGCACGTCATGAGCGGTATCGACATGGCACTGTGGGACATATTGGGAAAGGCCGCCGGAAAACCAATTCACAAGCTGCTGGGAGGTAGCTTCTGCAAGGATGCGCGTGCCTACGCGAGCATGTTGATGCCAGAGACCGCAGAAGAAGTCCGGGATGCCGTGCATCGCTACGTCGGGCAGGGTTTTACCGCCATGAAATTTGGTTATGGACCGCTTGGAAAGGACATTCGCAAAGATGTCGCGCTCGCCACGGCAGCGAAGCAAGCAGCCGGCGAAGAAGTGGAAGTGATGATCGACATCGGCCATGGATATAGCTTGAAGATGGCCATGCAGGCCGCCAGGGAATTTGAGCAACTCGGCATTTATTGGATGGAAGAACCTTTCCCGCCTGAAGCCATTGAGGACTATCAGCGCCTGTGCGATTCCACTTCGCTTCGTATTGCGGCCGGGGAGCAGGACGCGGGCCGTTGGGCTTTCCGCCGGCTTATTTGGGATGCTCATCTGGATGTCATTCAACCCGACATTTCGCGGGTAGGCGGTCTTACCGAAGCGAAGCGAGTTGCGTACATGGCGCATGAGGCCAACCGCGTATGCGTTCCCCACGCCTTCCGTACCGGAGTTCTGGTCGCTGCCTGTTTGCATTTGATTGCCGCGATCCCGAACTCCGCCTTTTTGGAGTTCTCCGTTACTGAATCGAGCCTGCGTCGCGAACTGCTCCTGGAACCGTTCAAAGTGGTTCAGGGCAGGGTCGCGGTTCCGACACTCCCGGGGTTAGGAATCGAAATTAACCCGGAGGCAGTCAACAAGTACGCGGTCGATACAGGAGTGTAATGAGCCGGCGTGCGCAAGACCTGAAGCCGTATACGAGAATTAACCGAAGAGGGCGAGTCGCATCGCTATCGGCTCTGGAGCTGGAAAACCGATGGCTGAAAGTGCGGATTCTACCGGAGGTCGGAGCCAAGATCTATGATCTGGTCTGGAAAGCGAGCGGACAAAACATCCTGTGGCACAACCCCAGGATTGCCCCTCAGTCTTCCACCATCGAAAGCGAATTCGATAATTACTGGTGCGGTGGATGGGATGATGCCTTCCCCACCTGCGACGAATGCGTATTTCAAGGACAGCGTTATCCGAGCCTGGGCGAGTTGCGCTCTCTAAAATGGCATGTGGACTCATGCGGTAAATCAATGGGCAATGCCGTGGCTCAGCTTTCAACCTTTGGCGCGATCAGTCCAGTGCGGGCAACGAAGACCATAACTCTCGATGGGCTTGCTCCTGTTATCAGGATGCACTATAGAATCGGTAACCTGGGGCCCGCGCGTCTTGACTTTCTTTGGGGTACACATCCGGCAATCGCGATCACCGGGACTACGATCTTGCGTATTCCTGCCAAGCACGCCGTAGTTGCTCAGTGCAACCAGCCTGGCTGGGGAGTTCCCGGGCAGCAATACGATTGGCCCATTTTGGAGGGCGCCTCGGGCCGGTTGGAGATGGACAAGGTGCTGGCGGTTGAAGCCAACCTTTGCTTCGGACACTACGCCGTCGATCTCGATGAGGGCTGGTATGCCGTTGAGGATGCGTCATCGGGCCAGGGTTTTCTTCTGAAGTTTCCTCTCGACCAGTGTCCCTGCTTATGGCTGTGGCTCAACTATGGGGGCTGGAGGGGGCTTCATCATGTGATCCTCGAGCCCTGGACCAGCAAACCCGTAAACCTCGCGGAAGCCTATGAACAGGGGACGAGCCGCTCCCTGGCAGCCGGGGAGGAGTTCTCCGTGGAAGTGAGCGCGACCTATTACCAGAAGCCGGAGACCTTCCAGGATGCTTTAACACGGCTCCTGTAATATCGGCTTCTTTCATGCCATCGTTTTTTTACGCAGCTCAAGAGGATTGGCGAAGCACATGAGACTTGACGGACGAGTCACCATCATCACGGGTGCTGCTTCTGGCATCGGCCGAGCGAGTGCCAAAGAATTTGCCCGCGAAGGCGCGAAGGTGGTGGTTGCGGATATCAACCTGAAGGGCGCCCAGGAGACCGTAAAACAGATAGAGACCGCGGGCGGTGTGGCCCTGGCAGTCGAAACCGACGTATCCAAGCCGGAATCGGTGCAACATCTGGTTGAGCAAACCCTTCATTCGTTTGGAAAGCTCAATGTGCTTTTTAACAATGCCGCAGTCCAGGTGAACAAGACGATCGAAGATACGACCTTCGAGGAGTGGAACCGTGAGCTGGGCATCAACCTGGGAGGAGTTTTTCTGTGTTCGAAATACTCCCTGCCCCATCTGAGAGCCACAAAGGGTTGCGTGATTAACATGGCCTCGGTAAACGGATTTTTTATGGAGCCGATGTGTGCCGGATATTGCGCTACAAAAGGCGCGATTATCGCGTTGACAAAGGCTATGGCTATCGATCACGGCAAGGACGGTATACGAGTTAACTGCATTTGCCCGGGATGGATCGATGCCGGTCTGGCCTGGGAGTATTTCGAGCTCCAGACGAATCCCGCCGAAGCGCGAGCAGCAGCGGGCAAACTCCATGCATTGGGGCGTATTGGTCGACCAGACGAGGTGGCCCGCGTGGCAGTATTTCTGGCCAGCGATGATGCGTCCTTCATGACGAGTTCCTCGGTCGTGGTGAGCGGTGGCTTCGGGGCTGGACTGCCTCCCGTGTGAGTTCTTGATGTATTGGTAAAAAGCAGGTTTTGATGGATACCTTTCAGGTCTAGGGCGCGCTGCCGCGAATCAGGAGAATACCGTTGACCATAGAATCCACGACCAAAGCGCAAGGAAGTCCCGAGGGCTCCGCCCCGCGCCTGCGCCGGGTTCTTGGACTTTGGGATCTGATCTTCTATGGCATTGTCCTTATCATGCCTATCGCACCCGTGCCCATGTTCGGCGTTGCCCAGGTGCTCTCCCACGGCCACTTCGTTACCACGATTCTGATTGCAATGATCGCCATGATGCTCACGGCCGTGAGCTACGGACGGATGGCGTCTCTGTTCCCCACGGCTGGCTCCGCTTATACCTATGTGGGACGGGGCCTCAACCCGCATTTGGGTTTTCTCACAGGCTGGTCCATGTTTCTTGACTACCTCATCCAGCCTCTGATGAACGGCGTTTATGGAGCACTGACTATCCAGCGTTTCTTCCCATTCATTCCCTACGCGGTCCTCGCCGCAATCTTTGTGGCCATGATGACCTTGCTCAATCTGCGGGGAATTCGCGCTACGGCTTATGCCAACATCGTTCTCGTAACCATCATGTGCGCAGTGATCGTCATCTTCATGGTGTTGGCGGTCCGTTATCTTTTTCACCTCCAGGGTTGGCATGGCGTATTTTCTATCCAACCCTTTTACGATCCCGCGACCTTCAACCCGCGGTTGATCTGGATGGCCACCTCTTACGCCGCGCTGACATATATAGGCTTCGACGGCGTAACCACGCTCGCCGAAGACGTGAAAAACCCCAAGCGCAACATCATGTTGGCCACTGTTCTGGTTTGCCTCTTTACTGGAGTTGTAGGCGGGCTTGAAGTTTACCTCGGCCAACGAGTCTGGCCATCCTACAGTACCTTTCCTAATGTTGAAACGGCATTCATGGATGTGGCACATCGTGTGGGTGGGCCGCTGCTCTTCCAGGCATTGGGGATTATTTTGATTCTCGCCGCCGTGGGAGCCGGTTTGACTGGGCAGGTGGGCGCTGCCCGGTTGCTGTTCGGTATGGGACGCGACAACGTCCTCCCGCGAAAGCTTTTTGCCTACCTTGACCCCAAACGTAATACGCCCACTCTCAACATTTGGCTGATCGGCATTGTGGCGTACATAGGGGCTCTGTTCGTTAGTTATGAACAGGCTGGAGAGATCCTTAATTTTGGTGCTTTCCTCGCATTCATGGGCGTGAATCTGGCTACCTTCTGGCAATTTGGTGTGGTCGGGCAAGCAGGGCGCAAACGTCAATGGCTGGGTGACGTTGTCATACCGCTGCTTGGTTTCCTGTTTTGTCTGTGGATATGGCTGGGCCTCAAAACGCCGGCCAAGATCGTGGGCGGCTTCTGGCTCAGTGTCGGATTTATATATAGCGCAATTAAGACTCGCTGGTTCCGCGACCGTCCAATCATGGTCGATTTTAGCGAGTCTTAACCGATGAGACGTCACTGCGATTGGCGCCATGCGGGCTTGGGCCGAGCAAGATACAAAGGAGATGATGGATGTTTTCTGATACCGCTGAGATGGCAAAATCCATATACACGGGTCTTTACGTAGCCGCCGTGTGCGACATACTGGACAGTCTGGGCTATCGCAATCAAGCCATGCATCACCGCCTTCGACCGTTATTGCCGGATCGAGCCAAATGCGGTTTCGTCGGCCGTGCCCGAACTATCCGTTGGATGGAAGCAGACTACGTCGTGGAAGAAGATCCTTACGGTCTTGAAATTGACGCCATGGACTCGCTGAAACCGGGAGATGTTGTCGTGCATTCGACCGACTTCGCCGGTACGAATGCTCCGTGGGGCGGACTCATGAGCACAGTGGCGAAGCGTAATGGCGCGGTGGGATGTGTCTGCGACAGCCAGATTCGCGACTGCAACCAGATCATCGACATGGGTTTCCCCGTTTACTACACCGGAATACGTCCTCTCGATTCCATGGGGCGTGGGATAGTCATGGCTTACGATGTGCCGGTCAGCTGCGGCGGGGTGCTGGTAAAACCCGGCAATCTGATCTTTGCTGATTTCGACGGCATCGTAGTGGTTCCCAATCAAGTCGAAGAGGCCGTGATCGTACAGGCAAAGGAAAAAGTGCACAAAGAAAACCTGTCTAACAAAGAACTGTTAGAGGGCAAGTCGCTCCGCGAAGTATTTACGAAATACGGTGTTCTTTAGACGTCCGCATCAGCCCGAAAAAATTGAAGAGCCGAATTACGACGGAAGACTCAGTCCTGTGAAGGGTACGGCCTTAAGGCCGCACACTGGAGTTTCTACATTCTCAAAATCAGGGCGGCAGGCAGCTGTCCAAATGGCAACGGTTTTCGAGTCGCGCAGATGAACGAAGGGCACGGCTTCAGCCGTGCCATAGGGGATTCGCGCTGATGAGGGCTTTAGCCCCTGAGGTACGTCTTTTCCATCGTCCGTGGCGAACTCAGCCGCGAAAAGACATGACTACGCCCTATATGTGTCTCGAAAAGCGTACCTCAGCGGCTGAAGCCGTCAAGCGCGCAGACCATTTGCGGCACGGCTAAAGCCGTGCCCTGGAGTTTCTACATTTTCTCGATCCCGGGGTATGATTTATCGAGCTTCAGTTTTGGGTTTTGCTTTGTTGTATCAGGGCACGACTTCAGTCGTGCCGCTCAGACCCGAAATGATCAGGGCTTTAGCCCCTGTTATGGCAATACCAGCGCGGAATGGCAACCCGGAAGCAATACTGAGTAGCGCACGGGTATTTTTTGTCACCACGAAGACCAGTATGGCGAGACGCATCTTCAATCTGAACGGAATGCGACGCTGTTGATTGAAGTATTGCGTTCGAATGTAGCAGCAGGAAAATTTCGATTGCATGACTTCGTAATCATGCCGGATCCTCTTCACCTACTCATGACAGTTCCCAGGGATACAACGATTGAAAGAGCGATGCAATTGGTAAAGGGCGGATTTTCTTTTCGTGTCAGGAAGGAATACGGCTTCCGTGGAGAGGTCTGGCAGCGTGGATTTTCCGAAGTGCGGGTCAGCGACCAAGAGAGCTTTCTGAATTTTCGTAAATATATCCAGCAGAATCCAGTGAAGGCAGGGTTGGCGGAGTCTGCGGAAGTATATCCCTACAGTGACACGTATCTGGCGCGAAATAAAGCTGGCAGGGGCTAAAGCCCTGATCATTTCGAGTTCATAGCGGCACGACTGAAGTCGTGCCCTGATACAAAGCAAAACCCAAAACCGAAGCTCGATTCACCCGAACGCCGGCTGGTCGGACTGGAAATGACGAGCCTGATAAATCATACCCAAGGCTCACGAAAATGTAGAAACTCCAGGGCACGGCTGAAGCCGTGCCCTTCGTTCGACAGTCTCTTCCCCAGCATCTTAGGGTCGGTGAAGGCTCCATGTGCTGTCCGAATCGGCCAACTGAAAAATCTAACTTGGACAAGTCTGATCTTCAGCCGTTCTGCGCGACTAGATCCGTAAATCCCGGTTCTCACGCACCCTCTTTTCAGGCCATACATAACTGTGCAATGAATACGGTTTTAGAAGCCGCTGAGGGATCCATTTTTTCTCAACCGCGACTCTTTCCGGATATGTGTGATCGGCAAGTAGCCAACTAGAACGGCTAAAACCCATTGAAGACAATTTTGAGCTACTTCATTTTGGAAGACGTCCCGCTACTGTGCCGTAATGTCAAAGCCTAGCGCTCCATTGAATGAACCCCTGTCGGGCTGATAGCTTGGAAAACGGAAATCCGGGATGGTGAAGTCATACTGCGTCCGTCCCACCAGGTTGTACTGGGTAAACGTCACCGGCGTTCCCGGACACAGGTGCCGGGGCTCAGACGTAGCGCCTTCCACTTTGATACCGTTGGAGAGCCCGATCGGTGGACTCCAGATGGGGGCGATGGCGAAGTCCGCGGGACTGGTCTCCAGGGATCCAATCCACGCGTCGCCTGGAACGCCCGTATTTGGATCAGGCTGCGATGCTGAGCACGGACTGTCCGGCCAACGCGCGCTGATATACGTAAGCCTCGGTTGGTGCAGGGCAAACCTGCAGGCAATTCCGAAAAATTCACGATGGAACAAATCTGTCTGGGGCGAGCAAATGCCGAAATCGGGCACGGAAAAGTCCTCCGCTGGCAGTGGAATGCTCCTCGCATTGCCGGCCCGCACCCGCGTGAGCGCGACTGTGAAATGAAGCGTGGCCGGCGTTGATCTCACCTGATCGAAGAACGCCCGGCTCATCTGGATGCTGATCCAGGATTCGCTTGTCCCGGGAAGATAGCGCCCGTTGAGTCCCTGCCAGGAAGAACTCCAATGAGAACCGTTAGCCGCATCGACGGTAACCTTGAACGGCCCGCTGATGAGCGCATATCCTTCCGCCACACCGGATGCCTGCAAGGGAATACTTACCTGGACCTGCTTCGCGCGGATGAGGTACGCGGTTGCCGGGTGAGGCGTGTCTCGTAGTAGCGCCAGTTGGAGCGGTGCTTCCTGCCCGGCGCTCGCACGAGGATAATCACGGCGCATCACGGTAGATTCCGATACCGCCATGCCGCTGAGCACGAGCAGGATTGGTAGCGCAATCAGAAGTAGCCGGGAGACCCAGACTCTGCGGGCCGCGTATTGCAGCACGACCACCGTCCCGCTAAAGCATAAGGCGAGAGGCATCGAGAGGCGATCGCTCAGAGGAATAGAGGCACCGTCCGATAAATACAAAGAGGTAGCAACGTACCCGATGAAGCAAACCAACCCGGCAAGTAAGGTTAGAGTCAAGCGTGCGAAAGTAGCTGTGACGGTTGTAATTGCGAGCAGCGGCAATACAATGACGGCTGTGATCAGGAGTAGATTGAAAAGCAGCCCGGGAACAAACGACAGTGGATGAAATCCTGCTCTGAACAGCAACAGGCATTGCGCTATCAGGAGAGGTAAATAGAGAAATACCGCCAGGAAGAGTACCTTGGCGCCGAGCAGCTTCTTCCATTCATAAGGTCGCGTCACCCAGAACTGGCAGTCGCCAACCAGTGCTTCCGCATGGATCACCCGGGCGATGAGCAGCCACCAGCTCACCGGGATGAGCACCGTCAGAAGCCCGGCAAGCAACCCCGCTTCCAACATACCTGGCAGAAAAGCTCCTCCGGCGACCGCATAAAGCCCGTTTTGGGATAACCAGGTGCTGGGATATATCCAGACAAGAGCTCCCACCAAGGCCAGGGAAATGAGGATCTCCGGCCAGAAGTGACGGGAATCCTTGGCAAAAATGTGCAGGATTTGCTTCATGCTTCCGCCTTTCCTTCCTCCCTCTTTCCTAAAGCTGTGCGGCTGGTCTTGGCGATGGCGAGAAAGATAGATCGCAAGGGTATAGGTTCGATCGAGATATCGCCGGCGGAAGGAAAGATTTCCGCCAGTTCAGCAGTAGTCGCTTGACCATGGAAGTTGCTGTCGACAAATCGGATCACCGCGTCCCCGGCCTCGACCTGCAGCCAGGTGGGCGGAATATTCTGCGGGACGGGCGACGGCGTCCTCAGAGTGATGGTTATCTCGCGGAAACGATCGGAGAGAGCCGACATCTCTTCTGAAAAGAGTATCCGGCCTTGTTCCAGATAGCCGACGTGGCTTGCGAAGCTCTCAATCTCGGCCAGGTCGTGCGATGAGAGGAAGATGGTTGTCTCCGGCGCCCGATCGAGTAATCCTTCGATGATCTCGTCGCGCACCAGCGGATCGAGGCCCGAGAAGGGTTCATCCAACACGATCAGGTTGGGCCGGTAGGCAAGCGAGCTGGCAAAGGCAGCCTTCATGCGCATGCCGCGCGAGAGATGTTTGAGCTTGCGTTTGAGTGGAAGGTCGAACTGCCGGAGGAGTTGTTGTTCGAGGCCGCGATCCCACTGCGGGTAGAAGGGCCGGAGATAGTCAAGCATCGCTTCGACCGTCATCCAGTCTGGCATCTCCTGGTTTTCCGAAATATAGCCGATACGCTGGAAGTCTCTGCCCGCGAGATGCCGGCACTCGATTCCCATCACCTGCGCACGTCCGGAGGTAGGGCGAAATATGTTCATCAGGAGCTTTATGAGCGTTGTTTTGCCGGCGCCGTTGGCTCCAACGAGAGCGTAAATGGCGCCCTCCGGCACCACGAGGGTGGCCTCGTTGAGGGCGGGCGTAGAGCGAAACCGCTTGGAAAGATTCTCTGTCCGGATCATGTCGCTCATCGCTCCTTGCGGCCTCCATCCTTGGGCTTGCCCGGGTTCTCTGCATCAGCGCTACTCAGACGTTGCCAATGAGCGGAAATTGAAGTGAGCATCTCTTCTCGTCCGATTCCCAAACGCTTTGCTTCTACAACCAGTTCTTCAATCTCGTGACCGAGCAACTGGGTGCGCTCCTTCTTGCTCGAGTCCGGAGGATTGGCCACCACCGTACCGATTCCGGGGCGGGTCTCGAGCAAGCCTTCGCCGATGAGGTGGGTGACGATCTTATGAGCCGTGTTGGGATTGATCTTAAGTTCTTTGCTCAGGGTGCGTACTGAGGGAAACGCGTCACCGGGACGAAGTTGCCCGGAAACCATGGCTTTCTTTGACGCGTAGACGATCTGCTCAAATAGCGAGATGCCGGCGCGGAAAGGGACGCGAAAGGGAATCACGTGTGTACTATAACTCATAGTACACACGGCGCAGCAGGTACTTGTTTCGTGCTCCTGTCTGGCCGGTCAGGGGCCCAACTTCCGCAGGGCTTGCACAGTCCTTTTCGGACGGTTCGCACGAATCGCCCACAGCGTGTATGCGATCGCTAGCCAAACCATAGCTGCCCCAGGAATCATGAGCCACGCGTTGTGTCCGCCCATCCACCTCCACAAAACGAAGGCGAATGCAACCAGACCAGCGCAGCCCAGGGCGGCTCCGCGTGCATCGAGGCTTGCAGCCATACGGCCGCGGTTTCGTCCGTCCGAACCAATCCTGGCCTTGCGTTTTCTCTCGTGGCTCTCGATCAAGCTGGCGCTCGCTGGAAAAATGGCGGGGAATGCGAGAAAAAGTCCTCCGACACCTGGTCCGAAGCGCTTTGCCATCAAGCCTGCCCCAACTGTGCACAAGCCACCGAAGAAAAATCGGACTGCAAACTCACGCGGCGCTGTCTCTTTTAGAGAAGACAAGTTGACTTCTATCCTCTTCATGTTCGTCTCTCGAAAAGAAGCCACAAGCCAAGTGATACGGCGAACCAGGTCGGCATAAGCAGCAGGCTTGCTCTGAGCGCACTGGGCCTATACCGCCTTAGGACCCAGGCGACGACTAAGGAGTAGGCAAAAAAACCAACCGCGCCAAGCATCATCGAACGGCATTCGAGAGCCGCATAAGCTTTTCCGTCCTGGTGGATGGTGAGCCCTATGGTTGCGAGGGCAATGGAGGGTGCGGCTCCGAAAAGTCCGGCGAAACTCTTTGGACGAAGAACGTCCCCCAGGGCCGCAAAAAGGCTGACCACCACTCCGCCAATCAGGAACCGCATGAAGAGAGCGCCCATAAAGAGCTAAATATGCACCACAATGAGAGCCTTTGAGAGAAATATAGACCCGTTTCTGTGCAAAGGCATCCTGGTCTTGCTGCCCCCCATCTTAACGGGATAAGAGATTAGAGATTCCCGGGAGCAATTTGGTAGTCCTTATGAAATGTCGTGAATGTTTTTCTTTTAACGTGCACCGGTCAAGGTTTCGCTTGAAAGACGTCGAGCGGCTGCTTCTTTTTCAGTATCCGATTCGGTGCCTGCGTTGCAATCGCCGCGATTACGTGAGCTTGCTGCGGCTTTTTCCGCGAACTCGCAAGAACGTCGGAGGCAGCACCATGTCAGGAAAGTCAATCGATTTGGTCTAGGACTGGGGCCCGTTTTTTATCGCGTAGCGATAAAGGCGCAATTAAGCTTGATTGTTAGCTTCTTCACTCCTGAGATCAAGGGCGTCTTCCGTGGACTGGGAGGTATATATGGCTAGTCGGCCGGGAGCTTGTTTTTCTCAATTTGTTTATCGGACAAACCCCGACAACACGATCGACTCCATTTGTGCTTTCTGTTTTCTTACCATTGGTACGGCCGAAAACAGGGTCGACCTCCACCAGCCAGAGCGTGCTCACCAGTGTGTGAAGGCGATCGTCCAGCAACATGAGGTAACGAAAAGCCCGGGTGGTTTAGGACTCATCACACTCGTAGACTTGGCGCTTAAAAGCCGGGTTCGGGAATGCCTGGGGAAGCTCCGGAAATCGCTCGAGAAGTATGCCTGGTCGGCGCATGGAGTAACGCCATGGCGCAGGCCCTTAGCTCGCTGGTAATCATTTCTCCTTCGTAATTGCTTGATGCACCGATCCCACATATGCCGGGATGCGGCGATGCTCCCGGAGTCTCTTTCAACGCGATCTGCCGAGCGCGAGCTTTGCCGGGACTGCTACCCGTCTTGAGCCAACTCCACCATCGGTCTGCCCCATCTCCCGGCCGCCCTCGCCGTATGGGACGACTGACGCCAACATCCCCTCCTCTTCGGCTTGTCCACCGGGGCAGGCTGCGCCGTGTTGCGCCACCGGAGCAGCCTGCTCGCGCAGGCCGCACGTTGTTGATCTTGTGAGGCCATCCCGATGGAGAACGGACTTTGCTAGACTTTCCGTAGCAGATTGTCCAGCCTGCTCTGGCAGGCTTTTGGGGCTACACGCTTAAGGTCTTCAGAGTTGAAAAGCGTAGCCTCGCTGACGGAATGCAAGCACGCTTTCGCGGTATATTTCAAAGGCCAGATAACCCTCATAGCCGAATAGTCAGATCAACGAATTAACCCGGTTGGGGCAACTGCGGAGCCAGAAACACCTGAGCCTTTCCAACCGAAAGAGCCCGTGCTGCGGCTACCTTGCACAAGCCGGCAGTTCCTTTTTCTACATTCACAGAGAAGAGTCTCGATGCGTGTATGCGGATCCTGAGTTTGCGGTTGATTGTGGCGCTGATTGTCGGCGTCACCCTGGTGTCGCTGGCCTCATCGTGGTATGAGGTCCAGGCGGAGAAGGACGCTTTCCGCCGCGACCTGGAACGGAAAGCCGAAACCTTTGGCGAGAGCCTGGCGGGCAATGCGGAGTCGTTCCTGCAGGGCGGAGACATGCCGGGACTCGAACGGATGGTCCAGCGCTTCAATAACCGCGATCATGTGCTGGGAATCGGCGTATACGACCTGACTCTCTTTCCCTTGGTCGCCAGTCATGATCTGAAGGCCGTCCTGCCAGGCATGCCGCCGGCACTCAGCACGGCAATGGCGCGCAATCAGCCGGAAACCAGCTACGCGCGGTTGCACTTTAAACGGCTTTACATCTTCGCCGCGCCCTTGCATGCAGTCAATAAAAGCGTCGCTGGCGGCATGATCATCGTCTACGATACCGGCTACATCCGCGCCGAGATTTTCCGCGTTTGGAGCCGGGTATTTATCCACATTGCGGGATTGGTGCTGGTCATTGTTGCCATCACGCTCTTGATCGTGCGCTGGAGCCTTGCCGGACCCATCGCCCGCGCGGCCCAGTGGATGAATGCACTCCGCACCGCGCGCCACTCGGTGCAGGTCCCTGCCCAGGATCTTGATTTCTTCCAGCCATTGGCGCGGGAGATGGCGCCGCTGGCAGAAAGCATGCGCCAGGCGCGTGCCGCCGCCGAGATCGAAGCCAGGCTGCGGAACACCAACGAATCTCTCTGGACTGCCCAGCGGTTGGCCGACCATGTCCGCACCAGGCTGGATGGCAGCAATCTGTTTGTGGTCTCGAACCGGGAGCCCTACGTTCACAACCGGCAGGGCAACACCATCACGGTTACCGTTCCCGCCAGTGGGCTGGTGACGGCCCTGGAACCGATACTTTATGCCTGCAACGGCACCTGGGTGGCACAGGGGAGCGGCACGGCGGACAAGCAGACCGTAGATGAGCATGACCGGTTGCATGTTCCACCCGACGATCCTCGATATACGCTTCGCCGGGTTTGGCTCAATACGGATGAAGAGGATGGTTACTACTACGGTTTTGCCAACGAGGGCTTATGGCCGTTGTGCCATATGGCACATACACGCCCCACCTTTCGTGCCACCGACTGGGAATATTACAACCGGGTGAATGCTCGATTTGCCGATGCACTGGCGGAAGAGATAGCGGGCGAGGCACACCCCGTGATTCTGATTCAGGACTACCATTTCGCGCTCTTGCCGCGCATGATGAAAGAGCGGATGCCTCATGCCAGAATTGCGATTTTCTGGCATATTCCCTGGCCTAATCCAGAAGCCTTCAGCATCTGCCCGTGGCAGCAGGAGCTGCTGGATGGCCTCCTGGGTGCGGACCTGATCGGGTTTCATGTCCAGGCGCATTGCAACAATTTTCTCAGTACCGTCGATCGGGTTCTCGAAGCACGCGTCGATTGGGAACACTTTGCGGTCAAACGCAAGGATCACTGGTCCTCGGTGTTGCCGTTCCCCATCAGCGTGGAGTTTCTTGAAACCATAGAAACGCCGGCGAAGGGCATTGTGGCCGAGGAACGCAGTGCGTTGATTGCCGAATTGGGGATCGAAGCGTCGTTCCTGGGCGTGGGCGTCGATCGCGTGGACTATACCAAAGGAATTCTTGAACGCTTTCAAGCCGTGGAGGCGTTTTTGGAGAGTCATCCACGGTATCAGGATAAGTTCACTTTTATCCAGATCGGCGCGCCCTCACGCAGCCACATTCCACGCTATGCCGAGTTTCAAAAAGAGGTCGAGACGGAGGCCAACCGTATCAATGAGCGTTTCCAGCGTGGAAAGTGGAGGCCGATTGTATTTTTGAACCGCCAGCATAATCGGCAGGAGGTCCTGCGCTACTACCGCGCGGCCCATCTGTGCATGGTGACCTCGTTGCATGACGGCATGAACCTGGTCGCCAAGGAGTACGTCGCCGCACGCCAGGATGAGCGAGGAGTACTGATTTTGAGCCGATTCACCGGGGCTGCACGAGATTTACGGGATGCTATCATCGTTAACCCATACGATGTCCGGGCCACGGGTGAGGCGATTGCCCAGGCGTTGGAAATGGAGGTTAGCGAGATCCGCGACCGTATGCGCCGGATGAGACGCTCGGTGAGGGATCATAATATTTATTGGTGGGCTGGCACCTTGATTGGCGAATTGTGCGAGCTTCGGCTAAGTGGTAATGGCGTAAGCCGGGGTTTTCCGTCGTCTTAATCGCAAGATGAATTCCCGGGAGTCTAAGCATTTTCAGTTCTGTGACCACCATCCTTGCGCATTGAGGCTTGGATTGGCGAGGAACGACAGTATGAAGAATCAAAGCAGAACGAGGCAGGTCGGATGACAATCAACGGGCCGGATCCACTTCCCCTGCCGCAAGCAGTGCTCGCACCCCTCACGCGCGCGGCAATCTTCCTTGTCGTCACCATGAACCCGGAGCCCGAGAGGTATGCAACCATGCGTTCGTTTTGTGGTGACCTCGCTGGGCTGGTTCGCGCGGTGGAGTTCCGTGACCTCGAGGCCGGACTCACGTGTATCGCGGCCTTCGGGTCCGATGCCTGGGACCGGCTCTTCGGCAATCCCCGGCCCGCCGAATTGCATCCCTTCCGGGAATTCCGTTCCGGCGACCGCCATGCCGTCGCCACCCCGGGAGACGTGATGTTTCATATCCGTGCTCAACGCATGGACATCTGCTTTGAGCTGGCAACCCAGATTATGGAGCGCATTGGCGACTCGGTTTCGGTTGCCGACGAGGTGCAGGGCTTTCGTTACTTTGAGGATCGCGACCTTATCGGGTTCGTCGATGGCACTGAGAATCCGAGAGGCTCCCTTGCCCTCGACTCTGCGCTGGTTGGCCAGGAGGACGCTCCCTTTGCCGGCGGCAGCTATGTCCTCGTCCAGAAATACCTGCACGATATGAAGGCATGGAATGCCCTGTCCACGGAGTCGCAGGAACTCATTATCGGCCGCAGAAAACTGTCCGATATCGAGTTGGATGATGCGGTAAAACCGAGCAACGCCCACAGCGCCCTGACCGTCATCGAGGAAAATGGAAAAGAGGTCAAAATCCTGCGCGACAACATGCCTTTCGGGCAACCGGGCCGGGGTGAATTTGGCACCTACTTCATCGGCTACTGCCGTACCCCGCGCATCACCGAGCTGATGCTCGAGAATATGTTTGTGGGCCGTCCGCCCGGTAACTACGATCGGCTCCTGGATTTTAGCCGGGCCGTTACCGGAGGCCTGTTCTTTGCGCCTTCGGCAATCTTTCTTGAGGACGCCGGTGCGCAGCCCCTCCCTGCGGCAATAGCCGCGCCGCCCGTCCCACAGGATCCGCCCGTGGCACACTCTGTGCCGGATGCATCACTTCGGATAGGATCGCTGAGAGGAGAACGAAATGAATAACCTCCATCGTGAGTTGGCACCCATCTCTGACGCCGCGTGGGCGCAGATCGAGGAGGAAACGACTCGGACACTCAAGCGCTATCTCGCCGGCCGGCGCGTTGTCGATGTGCCGGCTCCCAGCGGAATTGCCTTGCCGGCAGTGGCCACGGGTCATCTGCTGTCGATAGTCCCGCCCGCGGAAGACATCGTCGCCAGGCAGCGTGAGGTGAAGGCGCTGGTGGAATTGCGCGTCCCCTTCGAGCTGACGCGCGCGGCGATCGATGATGTGGAACGAGGCTCAGAAGACTCCGATTGGCAGCCGGCCAAGGATGCAGCCCGGAAGATCGCCTTCGCGGAAGACCGGGCCATCTTCAATGGCTACCCCGCGGCAAACATCCAGGGCATCCGCGAAGGCACCAGCAACCCGGTCATGACCCTTCCCACCGATGTCCGTGACTATCCTGACGCCGTGGCTCACGCGTTGAGTCAACTGCGTCTCGTCGGTGTGAACGGACCCTACTCAGTCTTACTCGGAGCCAAAGCTTATACCGAACTCGCGGAAACCCGTGATCACGGATATCCCGTCCTGGAGCACGTCAAGCGCATTGTCGAAGGGAACATCATCTGGGCTCCGGCCATAGAGGGCGCGTTTGTCCTCACCACGCGCGGAGGTGATTTCGAGCTCAACCTCGGGCAGGATATCTCCATCGGCTATCTCACCCACACGGACACGGTCGTCCGGCTTTATCTCCAGGAGAGCTTCATCTTCCGCCTCTTGACCGGCGAGGCATCCGTTGTGCTCGCGTCCCCGTCCGCCTGAACACCCGGCGGTTCGTCGAGGTCCTGGAAACAAACCTGGTTGGCGAATGAAGGTTCGACCGTTTTGCGGCGTCACTTCGAGAAGCGGATGATCGTTTGTGGGCCTGCGCTCACTAAGCGGCTGCCTGTTTAGAGATCTCGGCTCTGGTTAGCCATAACCACCCAAATGGAAATCTGCCTGGTAGTTGGCGCAAGGTGCTCGGCTCCGCGCATAAAGATGTCTTCCTCCCAGTTGCTTCGGGGAAAGTTGATGTTCTCCAGTAACGAACATAGAGGCAAGTTCACGATTGTAGGTGGCGGAGTCGCATCCGGAACGATTGAAAAGTCAAGGGCGCTCCTGATCGAGGTAGTATGGCTCACTTTGTCTCAGACAGACAACCGACCAGTCTGGTTGACGTCAGTGTTGGCGTGCAGATAGACGTTCAGCTATGGGGCGAAGGACCGAACGGGCAACGGCTCGAAGTTGATTCCACCAATCCAGATGTCGTCCGTGTCGAGGAAGTGCAGGCATCGGTTGAACCGCGGCTCCGCAGCTTCTGGGTTCGTGGTATTCGACAGGGTTCGGCACGGTTGCACGCGCGGATTGGCCCTGGCGGCTCCATCTGGGCTGACACGCGCGTTATCGTGGGCCGAAAAGCGTACAACCGTTATTACCACGGCACAGATTCAGCTACTGCGGACCGGCTTGTCGGCGATGATTTGACGCCAAAGCTTCTGTCGGTGCTGGTGACGAGTTTTGACTGGACCGACTACACCGATTTCGGAAAAGGCTTCTACGTTCATCTCGAAGAGAACAAGGCGTTGGCATACAAACGGGCGAAGGAGAAATTTTCCACTGACTGGGCCGTGGTCGAATTCATTGCCACGCAGAGCGAGATTCGTGACCTGGAGCCAAACGCGCTCCTGTTCCTAAACAAATCTCACCGTCCTCATAATTCTCCCCGTCAAATAACGATAAAGGCGACGCGAAATCTCGCTGTCTGCCCCGTGCCCCAATCATTACCGTGCCTGCGAATGACCGCCGGATCGACAGGTTCAAGCAAAGGCAAGAGCACCATGAGCTGGCTTGAATTCGTTGAGTACAATCGCCACATCGAACCTGGTGGGGCATTGATAGCGCGGGAAAACGATCGAGACTGGACCCACTCTTACAGTAGTATGCGTGGCCCACTCTGGGTGCCGCGCGACAGTGGCTACGATTCTGGGCGTCCAGTTTTCCCTGATGACCTGCATCAGCTGTGTTGGGGGCGCAATGGCTTGGCCATGCTGAATAGTGCTGATGCCAAGCTTCGCCGATTTAAATTCAGTGCCCAGAATGAAGGACTGTTTCCGGCGCCGGCTTGAGACAGTTGATATTGTTGCCCGTCTAAGGCTCATCATTTTGCTCGTTAAGCGCCGCCATGGCTCTGCGCAGACTGCTTGCCAGTTTAACTGATCTCACTCCTCACCAAGTCCTTCAGCTAGCACGAGACCCTCGATGCTACGATCGAGCAGCAAAGTGAAATCAGGCTCGGTATCGGCAAGGCACTTCCACCCGCAGTGATGTGGCGCGAATATCACGAAGCAACGAAGCATAGCGTGGAATCGCTGTCGCTCTCGCGCCGCGTTCTCGACTGGGCTAACATGCCTGACCCGTTCCGCCACTATGAGGGCGTACCAGTACTCGATCTGCCGGCAGATCCGCCCGCACCTCAAGTGCCGGCACTCGACGTGCTTCAGGGAATCCCTGGCCCCGCACTGAACGGCGATGGACCGTCTTTCCTTTCGCAACTGCTCTTTTATTCCGCCGCGATCAGTGCTTCCAAGCGTGTCCCATCGACCGGGGAAAAGTATGCGTTGAGAGTAAATCCGTCCTCTGGGAATCTGCACCCAACGGAATTTCACTTCTTCACTCGGGGCCTGCTGGGTTGGCCAGATGGGCTGTATCACTACGATCCGTCACGACACATGGCCGAGCAACGCGGGCTCGGTGATTTTGCAATGAAGTTGGCCGGCGCGTCTGGGCCAGTGGTGTTTGTTTTGACTAGCGTTGTCTGGCGCGAGGCGTGGAAGTACGGCGACCGAGCATACCGGTATTGCTTGCACGATATGGGGCACGCGTGGCAGGCCCTTGCCCTCTCTGCCCGGGCCATCGGCTGCGAGAGCTTCGCCATCGGACACTTCCCAGACGATCAAGCGGCGCAGCTCTATCGCCCCAGCCAGGATGAATGGCCAATGCTGATCGTCAGCCTGCACGGCGATTCCATTCCATTGCGCGAACCAGATGGCTCCGAGACCATCTGGTTCGGCGGCCAGGCGAACCAGCTTTCGCAGAAGACGGTTGCTTACCCGTTGATCGATGGCATCCACCTGGCCACCAAACAAATCAGCAGCGGTGCCGCGCCCGCTGAACAAGCCCTCGCTGGCTCCGGTGAAATCAAGCTCTCTCCTCCCGCCCGGTCGACTCGCGGCTTTGGTGAAGTTGTCCGATTGCGGCGCTCCGCGCTCGACTTCCAGGCCGGAAAAAAATCGATGTCCCTGGCGCAACTCTCGACCATGCTCGCCATCACGGCTCAGCCCTTCTCGGCTGATTTCTCGGCCAGCCGCTTCATCCAGCTCTACCTCTACGCTCACCGTGTCGACGGGTTACAGCCAGGTGTTTACAGGTTCTGGCAGGAGCGTGCCGAGTTAGAGCAGACCAGGAGCGGCGATCAGCGTTTGGGGGCTGCCGCCCTGAGCCTCGGACAAGACCTCGCTGGTAACGCCTGCGTAACCTTCTCTATGATTGGCGATTTGGCCCGAGCCGCTCGCAGCTATGGTGATCGCGGTTATCGCTACGTTCATTTTGAAGCAGGCGCGATCGGCCATCGCCTGTATCTCGCTGCTGAAGCCTTTGGACTGGGGGCGACCGGCATCGGCGCCTTTTACGACGATGAGGTGCATCGTTATCTCGAGCTTCAGCCCGCTCATGGGCAGGTCGTATACCATTTTGCGATCGGCTATCCGGTCCCCGATCCGCGTGTTGCAGCGTCTCAGTAGGCGCGCCCCGCCGTGCAGGGTCGCCTAGCCCCGGCCGATCTTCCCCGCCAACGGGCCCGGTCCGCCTTGCCTAAATCGAGTTTGAGGCCGAGAATGAACGCGTAAAATTTTCTAAGCGGCGTCGTGTTCCGCATGGAAGGGAAGCCATTCTCGTCATGGGAAATGCTCGTCGCCCGGATCGCAAATCGTCACCCATTGCGGAGATAGACGTTCTCTGGATCACCGCAGGCCTGGGTTGTGACGGGGACACCATCTCCATGACCGCCGCCACCCAACCCAGCATCGAAGACATCATCTTGGGAGCACTTCCGTGGATTCCCAAGGTGCATTTCTATAATCCCTTCCTGGCCAGCGAGGTAGGAGACGACTTCATGAAGCATTTCCATCGGGCGGCGCAAGGAAAATCGAACCCCTTCATTCTCGTGCTCGAAGGCTCGGTCCCCGATGAGACCAATAAGGAGGAGGGTTATTGGGCATCTTTCGGCACCGATTCGTCCACGGGCCAACCCATTACCACCTGCGAATGGATCGACCGGCTGGCGCCGAAAGCCTGGGCCGTCATTGCCGCGGGAACCTGCGCCACCTACGGCGGCATTCATGCCATGGAAGGCAATCCCACCGGATGCATGGGGCTGCCCGATTATCTTGGTTGGGAGTGGCGCTCGAAAGGGGATATTCCCATCGTCTGCGTTCCCGGATGCCCCGTTCAGCCGGACAATTTCATGGAGACGCTCCTGTATCTGCTCAACATGGCCACCGGACACGCCCCCATGATCCCGCTCGACGACGCCCTGCGTCCCACCTGGCTCTTCGGCAGTACCGTTCACGAAGGCTGTGACCGCGGCGGCTACTATGAGCAGGCCCAGTTTGCAGAAGAGTATGGTTCGCCGCTGTGCATCGTGAAACTGGGGTGCTGGGGCCCCGTGGTGCAGTGTAACGTGGGTAAGCGTGGCTGGATGGCCGGCATGGGCGGCTGCCCCAACGTTGGCGGCATCTGCATCGGATGCACCATGCCCGGTTTCCCTGACAAGTTTATGCCGTTCATGAATCAGCCCCCAGGCTCATTGCTATCTTCCGCTGCCGTCCAAACCTATGGCCGAGCTATTCATGCGCTGCGCCGCTTCACGCAGGCCTCGCTCAATAAGGAGCCGAGCTGGCGGCAAAGGCACAATCGCCCCCTCAATCAGAATGGTTCCGGAGCGGCTCACTGAAAGTGGGAGACGAGCCGCTGAACATGCAGCATCTGGAGTAGAAAAAATGTCTTCGACTGCGCGAACCGTTCGAAAACCGAAGAGTAGCAAGAGCCAGCTTGCTGACGCCAATGCAGGACTGCCGGACATTGCCGAAGCGGAAGCGGTCCTTCTCGACCTCGCTCGAGTATTTGCCGACCCGGCCATTAATCCTGTCCTCGACCGTTTCCATGAAAATGGGCAAGAGCCGGATGCGCGGGCGCCGGACCTTGAGGACAAGTACCGCGCATTGTTGGAGCAGATACCGGCAGTGGTCTTCATGGCTCATCTCGACCGGGGTATCAGCGAGGCTTATGTGAGCCCGCAGATCGAAGCAGCCCTCGGATATTCGCGAGAAGAATGGCTGGAAGATCCGGTTCGCTGGTATCAACACATTCATCCGGCTGACAAGCAACGATGGAGTCTGGAAGCTGCTGAGCTGTTTCTCTCCGGCAAGCCGCTGCGATCCGCATATCGGGTGATTGCCCGGGACGGTCGCGTCATCTGGTTCCATTGCGATGCCCGCATGATGCGGCGCGCAGATGGCCGCCCGTGGTGCATTCACGGCGTCGCGTTCGACATCTCAGATCTCAAACGCATCGAGGAAGAACTTCAGGAAGAACGCAACTTCGTCTCTGCAATCCTGGACACGGTGGGAGCATTGGTCGTCGTGCTCGACAATGAAGGACGCATCTTACGCTTCAACCCGGCTTGTGAACTGACAACGGGTTATGCGATGGATGAGGTGCAGGGCAAATACGTCTGGGACCTGTTCCTGCTTCCTGAGGAAGCTGATCGCTTCAAGGCCATGTTTGAAGTGCTGCGTACCGATCTCCTTCCTCAGGACTATCAGAACTCCTGGCTCACGCGGCATGGAGAACAGCGCCTGATCGCATGGTCCAGTACCTTGCTTCCGGGCAGTGGAGAGACGGCCCATTACATCATTGCCACCGGCATTGACATCACGGAACGAAAGCACCTGGAAAAGGCCATTCTGGATATAAGCGCCAGAGAACAGCGGCGCATTGGACAGGACCTGCATGATGGTCTCGGCCAGCATCTAACCGGCATTGCCTTCATGGCAAAAGTGCATGAAGCGAAGTTGGCAGAGCAAAAGAGGGCGGAGACTGAAGATGCAGCCAAGATTGTGAAGTTGGTGAACGAAGCCATTCACAAGACTCGCGAATTAGCCAGGGGGCTGCTACCGGTCGTCTCCGACTCACAGGGCCTGATGTCCGCCCTGCAACTATGGGCAGCAGAAGTGGAAGACCTTTTTGGAGTATCATGCCGCTTTCAGTGTGAAACGCCTGTCCTGATCCATGACGACACGGTGGCCACACATCTTTATCACATCGCTCAGGAGGCGGTGAATAATGCCATCAAACACGGCAACCCGCGGCAGGTCCTGATTCAGTTGACGGAAGAAGACGGTCGGGGCACATTGCTGATAAAGGATGACGGTAAGGGAATTGCGGAAAATCCCGTGAACACCCAGGGTATGGGCTTGCACATTATGAATTACCGCGCAGGAGTGATTGGCGGCACTCTCGAAGCACGGCGAGACACCCTGCGAGGAACAGTCGTTACTTGTGTTTTTCCGGTGAGGCAGAATGGGTAGCGTTCACATGGCTCAGATCACCAAGTCGCAAAGTGTCTCTCGCACCACGAAGAAAACCGTGTTTATCGTGGATGACCATCCGCTATTGCGCCAGGGGCTGGGGTTATTGGTGAACCGCGAACCCGATCTTGTTGTTTGTGGTGAAGCCGAGGAGGCGCAGACCGCAATGAGGGAAATTGCGGCCAAAATTCCAGACATCCTCATTGCAGATATCTCGCTGAATGGTCCGGACGGATTGGAACTCTTGAAGAACCTCCGCATGTTGTATCCGAACCTTCCTGTATTGATCCTCTCCATGCATGACGAGTCAATTTATGCCGAGCGCGCCCTGCGGGCCCGTGCCAACGGCTACATCATGAAGCAGGAAGCCACCGAGAAAGTTCTCGTGGCCGTGCGCCGGATTCTCGGCGGGGACATCTACCTGAGCGATCGCATGGCAAACAAGCTGCTTCATCAATACGTCAGCGGCGCTTCTGTAGACATGCATTCCCGCCTCTCTGCTCTTTCCGATCGTGAGCTCGAAGTATTCCGCCTCATCGGCGAAGGCCGCGGCACCCGCCAGATCGCCGAGAAACTGCACCTCAGCATAAAGACAGTAGAAACCTACCAAGCCCACATCAAAGACAAACTCTCTCTGCACAGCGGGCGCGAACTCGTGCAGCACGCCATCCAATCGAACATCAGCAACAAAACATCCTAAGGCCCGGAGGGCCGCCCGCTTAACGTCAGCCCAGTCCGGAAGGGCTATGTAAGGCAGTGCATCAATGGAAAAACCGCCATTTGCGCAAAACAAATTTGTCATCTCGACCGGAGCGCAGCGGAGTGGAGAGATCCGCGGTTTTTTTCAGTTCTTACACACCCCCTTTAACC
The DNA here is from genome assembly GCA_963838445.1 of uncultured Acidobacteriaceae bacterium. Lineage (GTDB taxonomy): Bacteria > Acidobacteriota > Terriglobia > Terriglobales > Acidobacteriaceae > PALSA-350. Next base: position 54,877 of record CAWIRT010000027.1, on the reverse strand, counting down.
CCCGAGGGTACTGAAGGCTTCAGCCCTTTGCTGCCCCACGTCCTACAGGAAAACAACACTGAGCAGACCTCTCCATAGGGGAACCCCTTATGCGATCGCAAGTATTTGGTACGAGAAAAAAATAGGGCCAGTCCTGCTTGTGAGTCCAATCCAGCTTCTGTTTCTATGGTTCGTCCGTTTGAAGGAGTGGTGTTCGGCCATCTGCCCACCATTCCCACCCAGGACACATTCGAGAGGAGCATCCAGCATATGGCAAAGGAAACAGAGCCTTACGGCCGAGTCACGCAGAAGAAACCCGCCGTGGCAGAAGTACACATAGTCTGGATCACCGCTGGCCTGGGTTGTGATGGAGACTCGGTATCGATTACGGCGGCGACGCAGCCCAGCGTTGAGGACGTTCTGTTGGGCGCGATCCCTGGCCTGCCAACAGTGCATCTGCACAATCCCGTTCTCGCGTACGAAAATGGCGACGATTTTCTCAAATACTTTTACATGGCCGAACAGGGAAAGCTCGAACCCTTCGTCCTCGTCGTGGAAGGTTCCATTCCCAACGAGAAGATTAAGAAAGAAGGCTACTGGGCGGGATTGGGCACCAATCCCAACACGGGCCAACCGATTACCACCAACGAGTGGATCGATCGCCTCACCCCGAAAGCGCTCGCTGTGGTTGCCTGCGGCACCTGCGCCACCTATGGCGGCATTCACGCCATGGAGGGCAATCCGACAGGATGCATGGGTCTGGCCGACTATCTCGGCTGGGACTGGAAATCCAAAGCGGGACTTCCCATCGTGAATGTTCCTGGTTGCCCGGTGCAGCCCGACAATTTCATGGAGACGGTCCTCTATCTCCTGTATCAAGTCGCCGGCCTTGCTCCGATGATCCCGCTTGATGATCAACTGCGACCCAAATGGTTATTCGAGAGAACTGTGCACGACGGTTGCGATCGCGCCGGGTCCTACGAACAGGGCGATTTCGCCACCGCGTATGGCTCTCCCAAGTGCATCGTGAAGCTTGGTTGCTGGGGACCGGTGGTGAACTGCAACGTGCCCAAGCGTGGTTGGATGGCCGGCATCGGCGGTTGCCCCAACGTGGGCGGTATCTGCATCGGTTGCACCATGCCGGGCTTCCCGGATAAATTCATGCCCTTCATGGACGAGCCCCCCGGCGCGAAGGTCTCGACCGCGGCAATCGGCATTTACGGCCAGGCTATTCGCGCGCTCAGGTCGATGACCAATGAAACCGTGAATCAAGAGCCTAAGTGGCGGCACCCGCGTGCTGAGCTGACAACCGGCTATCACCCAAGTTCCTACTAACCCTCGACTGAAAAAGGAGCCACAAAGATGGGCACGATTACCGCTGAGCATCAGCAAGAAGCCGTTAAAAAAGGTCAGTTAGTAGAGATGAATTGGGATCCGATTACGCGGATCGTCGGCAGTCTCGGCATCTTTACCAAGATCGACTTCGGCAAACGCAAGGTTGCCGAATGCCACAGCACCTCCTCGATCTTTCGCGGTTACAGTATTTTCATGAAGGGGAAAGATCCGCGCGACGCCCACTTCATTACCAGCCGCATCTGCGGCATCTGCGGTGACAACCATGCCACCTGTGCCACCTATGCGCAGAATATGGCGTTCGGTGTAAAGCCGCCCCCGATTGCCGAATGGATCGTCAACCTGGGCGAAGCGGCCGAGTACATGTTCGATCACAACATCTTTCAGGACAATCTGGTTGGCGTGGACTTTTGCGAGCAGATGGTGAAAGAGACCAATCCAGGTGTCTGGGAAAAGGCAACGAAGACTGCTGCCCCGCATGCCGAACTGCACGGTTACCGCAACATTTCCGACATCATGACGGCGCTCAATCCATTTAAAGGAGCGTTCTATCTGGAAGCGCTGCAGATGAGCCGCATGACCCGCGAGATGTTTTGCCTCATGGAAGGACGCCACGTTCATCCTTCTACCCTGTATCCGGGCGGAGTAGGGACCGTACCTACAGTCCAGCTCTTTACCGATTACATCGTTCGGCTGATGAAATACGTGGAATTCATGAAGAAGGTTGTCCCGCTGCATGACGACCTTTTCGATTTCTTTTACCAGGCCCTCCCCGGTTACGAAGAGGTGGGGCGGCGGCGCATCCTTCTTGGCTGCTGGGGCTCCTTCAACAATCCCGATGTCTGCGACTATACCTACGCAAAAATGACCGATTGGGGACGCGGCATGTACGTGACGCCGGGCGTAGTGGTCGACGGCCAGCTGGTGACGACAGACCTGGTGGACATCAACTTGAACATCCGCATTCTGCTAGGCAGCTCGTACTACGACGATTGGCAAAACGCCGAAACCTTTGTGAAAAAGGATCCGTTGGGTAACCCCGTGGACCAACGTCACCCCTGGAATCAGAGCACTTTCCCCAGGCCGCAAAAACGCGAGTTTGGCGGCAAGTACACCTGGGTGATGTCCCCCCGTTGGTACGACAAGCGCACGGGAGACTACCTGGCGCTGGACACGGGCGGTGGCCCGATCGCCCGTTTCTGGGCCACCGCCCTGGCTGGAATCGTGGACATCGGCTACCTCAAGGCCACTGGTCACAGCGTAAAGATTTATCTCCCCAAGACCATGTCGAAGCCCGAAGTCGAGTTCGAATGGAAGATTCCCAAATGGAGCAACGCGATTGAAAGAGATCGCGCGCGCACCTACTTCCAGGCTTATGCTGCCGCGGCGGCTCTTTACTTCGCCGAGCAGGCGCTGGCCGAGCTGCATGCCGGCAGAACCAAAACCTGGAACGATTTCAAGGTTCCTGAAGAAGGGTTGGGTTGCGGGTTCCACGAAGCCGTGCGCGGGGTCTTGTCGCATCACGTTGTCATCAGGAATCACAAGATCGCCAACTATCACCCCTATCCGCCAACCCCCTGGAACGCAAATCCGCGTGACAGCTTTGGCACCCCCGGTCCGTACGAAGATGCGGTGCAGAACACACCCATCTTCGAAGAAAACGGTCCGGAGAACTTCAAGGGCATCGACATCATGCGGGCCGTCAGAAGCTTCGATCCATGCTTACCATGCGGTGTTCACATGTACCTGGGCGATGGCAAGGTCCTGGAACGCCATCATTCTCCGATGTTTGGGCAGCAACAACTCCCTTGAGCGGCATTGTGGGCGATCACCGGGAAGCGTTGAAGGAGAGGCGTGGATAGCGAAAAAGAATTTCAGGAAAAAATGCGGCGGCTCGGCACTCTGGTCGGGGAAATCGACCAGGGGCCGGGCGGCGGTTCCAGGGTAGCGGCCCGGGAGCTGGTCCAGCTTCTCATGGAGGTCCATCGCTCGGGGCTGGAACGAATCATGGAGCTGGTCTTTCAAGCAGGGAGCGAATCCGGAACTTCGGGTGGGGCGATCATCGATAGACTTGGCCAGGACCCGATCGTCCGCAACCTGCTTCTTCTTTATTCTTTGCATCCCGATGACCTGGAGACCCGCGTTCTGCGGGCGCTCGACGTTGCCAGGGCGCGTCTGCGCAAGTTCGACAGTCGAGTCGAACTCGTCAGCCTTCATGAAGGAGCCGTTCAACTCCGTCTACAGACTTCGGGTCATGCACGCGGTTCCACCATTAAGGATCTGCGGTCCATCGTGGAAGGCGCCATCTATGATTTGGCGCCGGACTTGATGTCGTTGACCATCCTCGCGCCGGAAGAGGAGTCTTCTTCCGGCTTTGTTCCCTTGCAGAGCCTGCTCAAGCAACCATTGGCGGTTCACAGCGCGGGTGTGGATGGTGCCGATTGAGACCGCGTCGTGGTTTAGCGGAGAGAGGCTGAGGATGTCAGCTAATGGAACCGCGCCTACCTTCGATCAGGCCTTTGCCACGCTCCGCCAGTTCGCCCGTGCGCGGCCGCCCGCCGAGCGTTGCGAGTTGTGTAGCATTGGCTTGGTCCATGAACATCCGCACCTGGTTGAGATTCGCTTGCGCCAGATTGTTTGTGCCTGCGAAGCCTGTGCCACTCTGTTTGATGGGATGGCGAACGGCAAATACCGGCGCGTCTCCCGGCGCGCTCAATTTCTGACCAACTTCCGGATAACGGATGTGCAGTGGGAAAGCCTGTTGATCCCGATCAATATGGCGTTCTTCTTCCTGTCAAGCGTGGAAGGGAAAGTGGTTGCCCTCTATCCCAGCCCTGCCGGAGCCGTTGAATCCCAACTTTCGCTCGATGCCTGGAATGAGATCGTGCAGGAGAACTCGGTCCTGAGCCAGTTGCAGCCCGATATCGAAGCGTTGCTCGTCAATCGCGTCGGTCATGCACATGAATTGTCGCGAGCCGAGTACTATATCGCGCCTATCGATGAGTGCTATAAACTCGTCGGCCTGATTCGGGCAAACTGGAAGGGGCTCTCCGGAGGCTCTGAAGTGTGGGCCGAGATCGGGCGGTTCTTCTCCGAGTTGCGATCATGTGCCGACGTTACCGGCGGGGATGAAGGTCGATCGAACCCAACCAATTGATTTTGTAAGCGAAAGGAGATGTGCCGTGGCTTCGGAACTATTAGCAACAACCGCGAATGGGAACTCTGCCGACAAGGATACTCTTTACATGCTTGGGGGCGTGGCCATGATCGTCTTTGGAGCTGGATTAATTCTTTCCAATCCTACTGTGCGTGGATACATGTCGCAGATCGGGATCGGAAGCCTTGCGGGCGCTGCCATGCCCGATATCCAGCGCTATTTCAAGCTGCGGGCAATGTCAGAGCCGAAGCGGAGATAACTGCATGACGGAGACGTCGGGCTACGCCGCAGAAGCGGCGGAGACAACGGACCGCTACATCATCGATAGCCGGTCGAGCCGGTTCACAGTGCAAGCCTTTGCCACTGGGCTGATGGCCAGGATGGGGCACAATCCGACCATCGGCATTCGTGACTTCAGCGGCGAGGTCCAGTTCAATCCTGACAAACTCGAAGCAGGCTCTTTTCGTCTGCTCGTCAAGTCTACATCCTTGAGCGTGCAGGACGACATAAGCACCAAAGACCTTCGCGAGATAGAACGTCTCATGAAAGACGAAGTTCTGGAGACGGAAAAGTTTCCTGAGATTGTCTATGAGGCTCCCGGCGCCTCGGTAACAAAGATGGCCGATACACTTTATTCGGTCCCGCTCAACGGAAAGCTCACCCTGCATGGGGTCACGCGCAATCAGGCGATCATCGTGCGGGTCGCATCATTCGGCAGCATGCTACGGGCGTCCGGCGATTTTTCCCTGGACCAGACTGACTACAACATCAAACTGGTTTCGGTTGCCGGCGGCGCACTCAAGTTGAAGGATGAGGTCAAGTTTTCCTTTGAGATCGTGGCTCGGAGACCAACGTAGCCTTCAGGTTCTTTCCATTCCACAGGCACAGCCTCCTTCCGGCCGCGGGTTGGCCACTTGTCCGAGCGTCATTTATCTTGGATTGGATAAGACTCGTCGGGAAAGGGCGGGTCGCAACCTTGCGCTGGAGCGGGCGATCTGCGCTCGAGAGTGTTCTTGGATCTTCTTACCGGGTCAGAGATGCTGCGTTCGAATCAACCAGAGCTGGAAAAGCGGGTTCTCCGTGCCGCGGAAGCTGCTTTGTACCGGCAACAATATGCCAGCGCAATCGACTTGCTTGTGGGGATGGGGCTTTTAACGCCCACCCACGTCGCTTCCTGGCGGAAAGGCCGAGTCGATTTCCTCGAACGGTAATACAAGGGAATCTCAAAAAGATTTCTTTCTCCATGGCGATCTTTCGTCGCTGGGCACGAGAGAAGGGCCTCAAGGCCTGCCAGGCCTGCCATGCCGGGCCTGCCGTAGGGCGTGCCGTGGGAGCAGCTGACTTCTGGGGCGAGTTAAGGGAGGAATGAACCTGGGAAAGCGGTGTTTGCGCTCCAGGCCCAGAGGGCCGGCACCAAAAATCAGCCCAGCCCGGAAGGGCTGGGTCCGTAGGCAGGCGGTCGAGCGCCGGAGGTGCGGCACCACACTCTTCGTTTGTTCATTAAGAGCAGGCGATCAACAGAAGCAACCTGGTCTCGTTCGGCCAAGCTCTCTTCAAAGCAATGAATGAAACAATCAACGTTGCTTGATGAAAGTGCCGTCGTGTAAGTCGGCCATTGCCTGCCGCAGCTGCTCCTGCGTGTTCATCACAATTGGCCCATACCATGCAACCGGTTCCTCGATCGGCCTGCCCGACACCAAAAGGAATCGGATGCCCTCATCGCCCGCTTGCACCACGATCTCGTCACCGCGGTCAAACAGCACCAGGGAATGATTACCGGCATCATAGACGGGTGGCGCCTCCGGTTTTGCGGCCTGCTCCGTCAAAACCGCGCGGGGATTTGAAGAGTCCCGAAACGTCCCCGAGCCCGCGAACACATAGGCAAAGGCGTTGCGTGTCGTCTCGACCTTAATCCGCTTCCGCCGGCCCGGGGCAACCGAGATATCGAGGTAGTTAGGATCAGCGGCCACACCTTCCACCGGTCCTCTCTTCCCCCCGAACTCGCCGCAGATGATGCGTACATGGGTGCCATCATCCTCGGTCATCTCGGGGATCGCGCTGGCCGGAATGTCCTGATAGCGCGGGTCAGTCATCTTTAGCGACGACGGTAGGTTGGCCCACAACTGAAAGCCATGCATGCGGCCCTGCTGATCGCCTTTGGGCATTTCCTGGTGCAGGATACCCCTGCCGGCCGTCATCCATTGCACGTCGCCGGCGATCATCTTTCCCCGGTTACCGAGGCTATCGCCGTGCTCAACAGATCCGGCGAGGACATAAGTAATGGTCTCGATCCCGCGGTGCGGATGCCACGGAAAACCAGCAATGTAATCTTCAGGATTCTCATTGCGGAAATCGTCCAGTAGCAGGAACGGATCGAACTCCCTGGTTTTGCCGAAACCGAAGGCGCGCTGCAGCTTTACGCCGGCGCCTTCGGTGGTGGGCTTGGTTTCAATGATTTGTCTAACTGCACGGAGTGACATAAGCTGCCCTTTCAAGCGCCGGGAAGCGAGCGGTTTGGAAAGTCTGCCCGCCGCTCCGGAAATTCAAGCCTGGACGAACTGCACGTCGAGCGTGATGGTGACCTCGTCGCCAACCAGTATGCCGCCGCCTTCGAGCGCCGCGTTCCAGGTCAGGCCAAACTCTTTGCGGCTGATTTTGGTCGTCGCCGATACCGCAATTCGAGTGTTGCCCCAGGGATCCTTCGCGGGCGGAGTAGGGCCCTCCACCTCAAAGACCACCTTGCGCGTCGCGTCCCGAATGGTCAGATCTCCCTCGATGGCCAGTTCACCGGCCCGGACAAGGCTGATGCCGGTGGATTTGAAGGTAAGTGTGGGGAACTTCTCCACGTCAAAGAAATCGGCGCTCTTCAGGTGCGCGTCACGCTGCGCATCTCGGGTTTCGAGCGAGGCCGCATCGATCAGGGCCTCGACCCGGGATTTGGCGAGTTCGGATTCGTTCAGCGTCAACGATCCCGTGACTTTGCCGAAATGGCCCTTCACGTTGGAGATCATCATGTGCTTGACCTTGAACTCAGCAACGGAGTGAGCCGGGTCAATGTTCCAGGTTGTCGTGGTGGCGGCGGCGGTGGTGGTTGGCGATGTGCTCATGGTGGTGGTATCCTTTCCCTTGCTTAGATGCGTTAGCACGATAATCGTTTCAACAACTATATTGTCTAAAAACTAACCAACTTTGCTACGAGACTGGTGCAGTAATTCGGTGAGTGCCCTAAGCCGGTCCCGTCCCAGGTGGCCCAGTTGCTTACGATGGGTCTCCTGCACCGGTTCATCAAGGCGGCCCAGGACTTTGAGCCCGAGAGGCATGATCCGGGCCATTACCATCCGCCGGTCCTTGCTTTCCCGGGAGCGTACGATCAGGCCCCGTTTTTCCAGGCGATCGAGAAGGCGCGTTATGTCCGGATCCCGCGTAATCATGCGGCTGCCAATCTCACCGCAGGGAAGCCCCTCCGGCGCCCCGCGCAGGATGCGGAGCACATTGTACTGGGTCGGGGAGAGATCCTCGGCCTTGAGAACCGTGATTAAGCCGCGAGACAGCATGTCCGTCGCACGCAGCAGATCCAGGAAAGCGGCCTCTTCGGGATGGTCCGGGCGCCGTTTCTGGTCCGGCTGGATCGCCTTCTTCATACTACAACATTAATCGTTGCAACGACTATTGTCAAGACGCCGATTAAGAAGCCGGGACCTCGGAAGAACTGGCAGCCCACAGGTGCTGTGCCGCATAGGCTCGCCACGGCCGCCACGACTCCGCTCGATGGAGCAGGCTGGACGGGGTTGCGGGCGCACCGTCAACCTTCGCGGCGCCCCGAAGCAATCCGATATCCGAAGCAGGGAAAGCGTCCATCTCGCGAATGGCACGCAGCGTAATGTATTGCGCTGTCCATTCGCCAATTCCAGGGATCGCGCGTAGACGGGCAATCGCCTCTTCCATAGAACCCAGCGGACGGAACAGGTTAGGATCGTTCGCTGCTGCCTTGGCCAACGCTTGCAATGCTCTCGAGCGGGCTGCCGGCATGCCGACCCCGATCGCTTCCATCGAGGCCAGGCGTTTCGCCGTGGGAAAGGCATGGGTCAGGCCCGCATGATTCGCGACCCCCTCTGGTACAGGTTCGCCGTGGAGCGCTACCAGTTGCCCCGCGAGCCTTCGTGCTGCAGCAACGCTCACCTGCTGCCCAAGAACGGCGCGTACCGCCAGTTCAAACCCATCCCAACCGCCGGGCGCACGCAGGCCGGGCCGCTTTGCGACCCAGGGAGCGAGCCGCGCATCGTGTGCGAGGTGGGTGTCGATCGTCTCAATGTCGGCGCCAACGTCGAATACCCGGCGCACCCGGCTCACGATCGCAGGCAGAGATTGGACATTCGGAAAGTGGATCGTAACCCGCAAGCTATTTTTCTTTGCCAGGTGCGAGACCACGATGCTCCCCACTGAACCACCAATTTCCACTGTTCGCCGATAGCACCCGTTCTCCACCACTTCCACGCCGTGGATAGCCCGCGCCTTCAGGAAATCAAGCATGGACTCCCAGTCATACGGTGGCCGATATCGCACGTGCAGCGTAATCCCTGCTTCTGCATGCGGACGATTTGCTGCGGCCTTTCGCCGGAGCGCACTGGGCGGCCGGTGAAAGAGCTGGTGAAACACCTCGTTAAACCGGCGCAGGCTGTTGAAGCCAGCCGCCAATGCAACCTCTGTCATCGGCATTTGAGTTTCATGCAGCAGGTGTTTGGCGAATAGAACCCGCCTGGTTTGGGCCACGGCAACTGGCGAGGCTCCAAGATGTTGCAGAAAGAGTCTTCTCAGCTGGCGTTCGCCAATGCCCAGCCGTTCAGCGAGCGCATCCACACTCTTGCCATCGCCGTCCAGTGCGCCATCCTCAATGAATGCCAGGGCCCGCGAAACGGTATTGGAGGTTCCGCGCCATGAGGCCATTTCAGGCGCGGTCTCAGGGCGGCAGCGCAGGCATGGGCGATACCCAGCCTCCTGAGCGGCGGCTGCGGATGCATAAAAAGTACAGTTCTCATATTTTGGCGTGCGCGCCGGGCAGACAGGCCGGCAGTAGATGCCAGTGCTCTTGACGCCAACGTATATCAAACCGTCGAACCGAGGATCACGGCTCTGCAAAGCTCGATAGCAGGTATTTCTTTCGGGTAACTCCATACCTCAAGTTTCTCATCTTCGGGAGTGAAACCTCGCGGTTTTCGGACATGGTCAAACCTGGAAATCGGCCGGGACACTTTTGATTCCGGGAGCGCTTGTTTTCACAGTCTTCGTGATGACGTCCCGAGCGGCTGACTTGCCTGCGGCAAGTTGAGGGAGAAATCACAGGGCAAAGATCGCCATAGATGCAAGGCCCGGAGGGCCGACCGCCGAACGTCAGCCCAGCCCGGAAGGGCTGGGAAATCAATCCCGAAGAGGATCAAAGGCGCCGTAGGCGCGGCACTAAAACCGAATCGTCCGCTCTCCCTGTGTCATTAAGAGCAACCTACACCAGCCACCGATGCTTTGCGTGGCCCATTCAAGCCTCTTTTGGTTTGAGTGGGCTATCACGCCTGCAACCACCCTTTTTGTCATTAGGAGTACAGCGTCATTGCGGAGCAACCCAACCGGTGGAGAGTTCCACGCGCAGCGGTACCGTTCCGATGCTTTTATTGGCCGACTCAGCAGAGACCGTAAACTCCTGCCAGCCGGGCAACTTGGTGGATGGCGCGGCGGCCTGAACCCTAAGAAAGTATTGGCTATGCGGGGCCACCGAAGCAGGAGTCACAGGCGTGACCTTCCATCCATCTGGCGCCTTTACAGAAAGGTTGACATCAATGGTGTTGCCCGAAGGGTTGTCGATAATCAGCGGAATGATGAGCATTCCGTCCACGTGAATGGAAATCTCTGCGGGTACGATATCCGCCAAATTATCGAGGCCATGGGCCTGCCAAAGCTTGTGGTAATAGCTCCACGGATCGCCAATCTCAATCGTTGGCACCGCATGCCTGGTAGCAACAAACCCTGGCGCAGGTTGAAAAGGAATCGGGCCGGTCACCACACCGGTGAACACATCATCGGTCACGGCCGACGGCACCAGAGATTTCCCAAGAATCAGACGCACGGGCCCGGTAGCAATTCTTGCGATCGCATCTGGCGAGGTTTCCAGGGTGTTGTTTGCTATATCGGTCACAATTTTCTCGCCCCCCTGGGATAGGTGAGCGCTGAATACCTCAGCCGCCAACATCCCGTAGCTCACATGGCGCGAGGGAGAAACGTCCTTCGACGAATACTGGGGGCCGCGCCCGGCGAAAATGTCATGCGTGGGATTGTAAAAGTAATAGATTTTCTGCGGTTGCCACGGGCGAAGACCTTCGGTCAGATTCATGTTCTTGTCGGGATTGCTGGCGGGAGATACCTGCTCAGCAAAGACAGTTGGATCGCCCGCCAGGTCGAAGGCCTCGGTTGCGAGTACGCCAGAGGACTGATGATCTGCGTGGTTTTCTCCGGTCGTGAAATCGGGAAGCCAGGTGAGAATCACTGCCGGCTGGGTAATGCGAATCACGCGGACCAACTCGTCCAGGCAGCGGCCATGGCCACAGTGTTCCAGCGAGTTCAACACGTTCTGGCTCGCGGTATCGTGGCCGCCGAGAAACCACACGTTGGTGATGCCTAAGGTACCTACGGCCCGTCGTCCCTCGATCTGGCGAATGTTGCCCAACGCTGCGGCCTGTTCCGGCCCCACATCGTTGTTTCCTCCGTCGCCCGGGGTCTGATAGACCACCGCCACCCGTTTTTGGTTATCGTATATCTCGCGCGCCAGGTAAGCCGTGACCATCACTTCGTCATCAGGGTGGGCCACGACGACGAGAATGTCCGCCTTGAAACGCGGGTCGGCCGGGCGGTTATTTGCCAGATAGCTATCAGGCTTCGGCGTGGGCGTACTCTGGGCACTTGCCACAGTCGTATTCAGCGCGCCGAGCAGCGCCCCAAACAACACGATCTTCATCGTTCCACTGAAACCCAGCCTGGTCATGCAATCACCAAAAACTTTTTAGAGCGGCGGGAATACGCGCGTGTTGCGCCTCGCGCAGCAACTGTATTCAATCTAGCGTTCGCAAGCGGCTCGATCAAGGCCATTGATGTTTTATGATCGCGTTTCATCGACCCGGTCAGACAATCACCGCGACTTAGTGTCGGGGCAACAAAAAATGGGTACCTCGTCCGCATACATGCGCACTGGGTACCCAGGCGAATAAAACTGTCCAAATTAGATTTGAAAGACGCTTTATCAGCAGCAACCACTTTCTCTCAGAATCGAGGCTTTCCTACTTCACAGCTCTCAGCAGCGCCACTTATGTGGTTCTCCCTAAAGAGAACCACACGCAGCTGACCGAAGCCGCAACTCTCGACAGCAAATCCGGGGAAGCCGAGGGATCTGCAGTTCCGCGGACCATTACTGGAATCGCGGAATACGATGATCGAATGAATGGTTATTTCCTCAGCACCTTTCTTTGTCAGAAATAAAGCTTCAACGCGAACTGCAAATACCTCGGATTGTTGCGCAATGCCGTGATTGCGCTAAACCCATTCGGATTCCCCGGTCCCGTGCTGGTAAATCCACCCGTGTTCCCCGGCTGGTTGAACTGCGGAGTATTGGTAAGGTTAAATGCCTCCGCGCGAAATTCAAGCTGACCCACGCGTTCGATCGAGAACTGCTTGAACAACGAGAAATCCAGGTTGTTGAAGTGAGGCCCACGCGCTACCAGAGGGCTCCCGCCCAAAGGTGAGTAGTCCGTCTGACCGATCGTAGTCGCCTGCGGAGGGGCCGCCAGCGCATCCGGGTTCAGCCATTGTTTCTGCGTGTGCCCTCCTGCGTAGAGATCCTTCCCCGGAACGATATCGGCATAGCAACCGAAGTCGGCCGTGGTGGCGACCGGGCAGTTGATCGGGAATGGCTGGCCGCTCTGGAAGGTATAGATGTAGTTGGCGGCCCAACCGCCAATGATGGCGTCCACTGCACGATTGACACTCTTCAGATACATACCGCTACGTCCAATCGGCAACTGATACTCTCCGGCGATATGAACAACGTTGGCCGCATCCGTGTCACAAAGCGAATAGTCTCCGGCGGTACCAAAACCCGGCAACCACTCGGCGCGGTAGTTTTGCGCGGCGGAGGCGTAGAAGGCCTGGTCTGTCATGCACTTGCTGTATGTGTAGTTGGCTAGCAGGTTCAGTCCAAAGCTGGTCTGATGCTGATAGGTCAGCTGCATCGAGTTGTAACTGCTCGTCCCGTTGGTAATTTCGTAAAACGAATTCGGGGCAAAGGAAGGGAACGGGATGTAATCAAAGATGTTAGTGCCCACCGGCAACATTTCACTGGGAGAGTTGTGGGTCGCAAAGCTATCTAGCTGGCGTCCCAGAACCCCCACGTACCCAACCTGAACCGCGTCGTGCGGAGCAAATTGATATTGAGTAAACACATTGAAGGTCTCGGTATACGGGGTGTGGAAGTTATATTGCCGGCCTATCAGGCTCAGGCCATTGGGCGTTACAAGTGCTGGGTCCTGGACGTTGAGGCTAGCCAAGGCTGTCTCAAAGACCGCCGGATTTCCAGCCGGCGTGACAAACGGCGTTTGGCTATTGACGCTATATAAGGAATTGACGTAAGCAAACGGATAGTTGTTCCCGATATTTCCCCCGAATCCGATGTTTGCCAGCGCCCCATAGGCAATGCCGAAGCCGCCGCGCACCACGAGGAGTGGAGTGATGCGGTCTGCGAATCCGATCCTGGGGGCGAAGTTGAGCGTCTGCGCATTTCCTGTTGCTTTATTCGAAGTGCAGTTAACCTGTATATTGCTCGACGCGAGGAGCGAATCGAAGGCAGGGGCACGCGGTACGTTGCAGCCCTCATTCGGAATATAGAATGTGCCCGTATTACCATTCCCGGTGCCACTCTGCACGAAGTTGGCTTGCCGCCCATCAATTTCGGCATACGGCGTGAAGTGATCCCAGCGCAGGCCAAGGTTGACCGTGAGCGTCGAGGTTATCTTCCAGTCGTCCTGGAAGTAGACACCGAGGTAATAGCGTAGATCGCGATTGGCGGCGACGTTCGAGGCTTGGAAGTTGCTAAGGCCGCCGATATAGTCGATTCCGTTCGGAACGGTCGCCGGGGTTGGGACCAGGAGCATATCGGAAACTCCCAAAAGCCCCGTATTCACGTTCGGAACATCACTGTACTGCCCGTTAAACTCAAATAATCCGCGGCCGTAGGGGGGTTGCAAGACTGCACCGTAAAGTCTATCGAACTGCACCCCGGCCTTGAACGTGTGGCTTCCATGCACTTTGGTGACATTGTCCATAAACTCAAGCGACGTGATCGTTGAGAGAGTCGGCATGTATGGGGATGCTCCCAGGGCCGTAAAGCCAACGCTGTTGGCGCAGTAGCCGTTGGGACCGCAAAGATCAAAATTTGGCAGACCGCCATTGTCCGCGACTTGCGGCACACCCTGTATTCCATATTGCGCCGGAATTCCTAATTCGCCCGCATTTGAAGAAAGCTGGTGCTGAACGTTTTGGTTCCAACCGACATGGGCCTCGTTGGCAAGTGTCGGAGTAAACTCATGGGTTTCTCCCAGAGCGATGCCGTATACGGGAATAAAGATAGTTCCGGTTCCAAACGTACCTCCATCGGCAAGGCCTGGCAGCTGGTTTGGCTTACTCACGGTGAGGTGGCTCCAGTCGTAGACTCCGAACAAGGTATCGTGCGCTCCCAGCGTCTCATCGACTCGAAAATCTAGCTGATTGGTGGTCTGAGGAGTTTTCGGGCTCTGAAAATAATTATTGGCCAAACCACTCGAGGTGGGGGCGGGATACAGTTTCATCAACTTGATCGCGTTGGGATCGAGTCGTCCGGCGGGGAGCAGATTGAGTTCTGCTGTAAGGCCGGTGTAGTCCGTTATGCCCGGCGGTACTGGTCCATTGAAAAAGGGGTCGCGAACATAAACCGTGCTGCTGCTGGTGTTGGGCAGACCGGAGACCGGGTCGACAGTGCCGGCAGCCACGGTACGCGTGGTAGCAGGGTCGAGAACTGTGCCGTAGGGAAAGATGCGTCCCAGCGCATCGGTCTTGGTGCCGGAGTTGTAGGTGATTAAATCTTGAAGATTTGTGAAATTGCTGCTTTGCATCAAAGTCGTCGGGACGTTGTCGGTATAAGGGCTGGGCTCTATGATCCGCGTACCCTGATAATCGAAAAAGAAGAAAGTCTCATTTCTGCCGTTGTAGACCTTCGGAATCATAACCGGGCCACCGACTGTTCCCCCGAACTGATTCTGACGGTATTCCGGTATAGGCTGATGATTTTGTTTGGAAAAATAATCGTTCGCATCCAGAGCGTCGTTGCGCACGAATTCCCACAAGTCTCCCTTGATCCTATTCGTTCCAGAACGAATGACAGCATTGATAATCCCAGCGGTTGAGTGACCAAACTCCGCGTTGAAATCACCGTTCTGCAGGCGAAATTCCTCGATCGCATCCGGAGGAGGCGTGATATTGACGTTGCTGTTAGTGGGTCCGGGACCGCCGTAGAGTTCAACATTGTCGTCAATGCCGTCGAGCCGAAAATCCATCTGCCATGGGTTAATACCATCGACGGCGAAGTAAGCGCTACCCGGAGCCCCCGAAAACTGCGTGGATGCAGTGGTCACGCCGGCGGCTAACTGAGCCAGAGAGGCCCAGTTGCGGCCATTCAGTGGAAGATCTACGATCTGTTTGGACTCAATCGTTGTTCCGATAGCGGCGCTCTCCGCCTGAAGCAGGGGAGCCGCAGCGGAAACCGTTACCTGCTGTTGTGCCGTGCCAATCGGCAGAGATACGTCTTCCGTGAGCACAAACTGGACGTGCACCTGGAGATTCTTGATCAGGACGTCTTGAAATCCGGAATGCGTTACCCGCAAAGTGTACGTTCCAACCGGCACAGATTCAAACACGTAGGTTCCGGTGGAGGTCGAATGAGTGTCCTGAATCACGCCGGTTTGGTCATTGGTGAGACTTACCTGCGAGTCTGCTATCACCGCGCCTGAGGTATCCTTTACTGTTCCCGTGATGCCGCCGGTGGCGATCTGCGCTCCCAGGCGCGGCGTTGTGAATAACGCCAGCAGCAAAAAGCACGTTACAGGCAACAGGTATGCCAGGCGTCTGGCGCTGAACGAGATTGCTCGATGCGGAGTGCTGCGGTTTTCTGCTTGACTCGGCCGCGAGAACACCAACGTCGATACTTCAGCTCTAACGTCAAATTTCATGTACGCCTCCCAAAGATGACTCAATCGCCCCACGGGTGCCTTTTGGAATCCGATGGCCTTGCCACTCAAGACGAGGCTTACTTGTCCTGTAGGGCATCCAGCTCAAAACTGTGATTAATTCTTATTTGCACTCAGGTTATTACCGAATCAAAATCCAGGCTTCCCCTACATTGACTACTTTGTGTATTGCGTTTGCTCCTCGCGACTTTCGGCGTCTGCCACATCACACCTTGATGAATGACTTTGTCCGATACATCCAATACAGGATCAACCAAACGATTGCCAATGAAGCGGACTCGCTAAGAAACAGATCCCATCTTCCGACCCGCGGGAGCAGGTGCCCGACGAAGATATTGCCGATTTTCCGAAAATCAAACAGTATGGTTGCCATGTAAACAGCAAGGGCGTTCATGCCAATCACAGTGAAGGGAAAGACCCACCTTCGGAAGCCAAGGACATCGATCACAAGATAGAACGTCGCCATCATCAGGCAGCTTATGCCTCCGGCGACAAGAACAAAGGAGCTGGTCCACAAAAGCTTGATAATCGGGAGCCAAACGCTCCAGATGAGACCAGCCATGAGTAAGCTGGCGCCATAGCCGTAAAGCGTGAGGCACTTCACCCTGGGAGTCTGGTCGGAGAGCAGCATTTCTCCCGCCAGCACGCCAAGCAGCACCGATGAAGCGAAACCCAGGTAGCTCAAGAACCACGTGTTCTCTCCATAATAAAAACGTCCCATAACCAGGGAATCCACGCATGTGGCCGCGTTGCCGGTAGGAGTCAAAACACCCCGGCCGACGCCAGGCACAGGAATGATCAGGAGCAGTATCCAATAAGCAACTAAGAAGATTGCGGTTACCACCGCTTGGCCTTTCGCTCTGCACTTCAAAGTGACAATGGTTGCGATCAGGTATCCGGCGGCTATCCCATGCAATACGCTATAAAAAGGATGGAAGGTGGCGAGGTTGAAATCCAATAGATTGCCTTGAGCAATCATTCCTAGAGCAAACAATATCAGCGCACGCTGAATCGCGTGAGTGTATATCCTGCGGTCACTCTCGTTCATTCGCTTGCGCTTGGCGATAGAGAACGAGAGCGAGACGCCCACGATGAACATGAACAGGGTCCAGATCACGTCAAAGAAGTGCAATCCGATCCAGGGGACATGTTCGAATTGCCCGGCCATCGCGTTCGAGAACCGGCCGGGCCAAACTTTCGCCAGGCTTCGCACCAATTGTTGGCCGCCAATGATCCAGAACATATCGAAGCCGCGCAGGCCATCCAGCGACAGTAACCGGGCCCTTCGAAGCACACTGGCCTGGGCGTCACTAGGGGGCATCGGCGGGTAGTCAATTGGCTGAATGATGTCTGTCGCCATCTCCTCCACCCTTTGCGCTGCCGATGTGTGACGGTGCGGTTCGTTGAAGTCAAGTAAAGCCTATAAAAAGGCCATTGTCTTGTCCGGTATTGACCGCGATGTGTACTCCATTTGCGAGCTCAAGTTTAAATAGAGAACCCATCCTCTGGCACGAGGCTTCGTGGACCGGATCTGCGAATCCATGAGAGAGTTAGCCATGAAAACCCCTCACCATGCGCGTGGCCTCGGCTTTACGGCCTGCGCCGCGGCTGGTGCACTGTGGGGCTGCAGTTTTCTGGCAGGCAAAATTGCATTGCTGGAAACGGACTTCGCGCACATGATTCTGTATCGGTTTCTGTTCGCTGCCCTGGCATTGGCGCCTTTTCTCATCGCAAATCGGCCGCGCTTGAACCTGAGGGAATGGTGGATATTGATAGTGGCCTCGTTTCTTGGGGTGCCGATGCAGTTCCTGATACAGTTCTATGGCCTTTCCCTGACCACCGTGAGCCATGCTTCCCTGATGGTGGGTGCGATGCCGGTCATTCTGGCCGCAGGCGCAGCGCTGTATGCGCATGAGCGGCTGGATGCACTTGGCTGGAGTGCGGTGGTCGTTTCCACCTGCGGCGCAGGGCTGATTGCCTTGAGCGGAAGTCATCACCCGGCACATGGGGCGGCCACGCTGGGCGGCGACCTGCTCGTCGTGCTCTCCATGGGAATGGCTTTGTTCTGGATTTTGCTCAATAAGCAGTTGCTGGAGCGGCATTCCGTCATCGTGATCACCAGCTATGGAGTGCTTTTGGGAACGATTATGCTCCTGATCTGGGTTCCGCTGCGGTATGGGATGCCGCCACTGGGAGGCATTTCACGCACTGCGTGGTTGGCCATCGCGGTCAGCGGGCTACTCTGCACCGTGGCGCCGAAGCTGCTGTGGAATTGGGGTGTCGCTCGGGTTCCCGCTTCGCAAGCTGGCGTCTTGCTGAATATGCAACCTCTGGTCGGTTGCCTGCTTGGCATTGTCATTCTCAAGGAGCACCTTGGACTGCTCGCATGGGCGGGCGGGGGATTGATACTGGCAGCGACACTCGCCCTCACCACAAAGTCCAAGGCCCTGGTGAGGGAACCGCTGCCTGAAGTTTGACTGCCCGGATATGCCGGTATCACGACGAGAGAGGAAACGTAACTCGCCGCAGTACCGGCGCATTGCCGATCGGAACCAGCATCACGCTGACCTCGGATCCATCTGACTGGCTGAGCAGATTTCCCTTAAGCGCCACCAGGGGCCGGTCGAATGGGTGGAGTGGGTCGGCACCCGCTTTTGTATATACAGGCTGCAGCCCGAACGATTGCCATCTGCGGGAGGACGGAAGATTCAGCGGGTTGTATTTGCCCGGCGTGGGTAGGAAGTAGGCATCTTCAAAGCCTGCAACCGGATAGGTTTTGACCACTTTCTTATCGGCCGCTATCGGTTGAGCAAACAACAGGGCTCCATATTGAAGTGCGACCTCCCCGTTGACAGCAGGGACCTCCCGGATGGTGGGCACGAAGTTAAGACGCACGTTATCTCCCGCCTGCCACTTCTTCTTCACAATCCAGTAATCGCCTTCCTGAACAATGCTCGCGTTCGCGCAGGTTACGGTGGTTCCCTTGGACCATGCGGGATCGCGAAAGAAGAGGGGAAACTCAATTTCACGCTCCGGTTGAATGGTGAACTCGATGGTGTTCTCGAATGGATAGTGGGTTCTTTCCTCGATGCGCACTTTTGCGTCATGCACTGAGGTGGTTACGGTGCACGGTCCATAGAGTACGGCGGCCAAGCCCCCACTCGCGTGCCGCATCCACATTCCACGAACATAAAGAGCCGCAACCGCGGTTGCATTTGGGTTACAACAAACGGCCACATCCGCCTGGGTCGGTGAGAATTTATTGCTACGATCCCTGGTCACACCGTCCGGCGCTAGGCCATCACAGTGCAGTCGATTGTCGGTGGTGAGGTAGGTAATGGCGGTGCCATCCGCTAATCTGGAAGCTTGCGCGGCGTTAAACCAGACCTGTTCGATCTGGTCGCCGAGCAGCGCCACTCCGGTTTTCTGCAACGCCGATTCGAGGGAAAACTGGATCTCTTTCGTGCCGCAATATTCGTATTGTGTGAGGGTAGGGTCTGGCTTCAGGTTTGATACATTTTCCTGGCTGATAGCTGAGCCGCTGGGTTCAGCGTATCGATTCAGCTTTTCGAGTGCGTTTCGAGAAGCACGGCCAAGATCCTCCCTTCCGGTGGCCATCCACAACCAGAAGGGCACACGGATGGTCTCATAGGTATTGGCGCCGTGACCGACATAACCGGAGTTCAGGTTCAGCAGCGAAGGCAGGCTGGTGTCTGCATTACTCGCATTACGGCTCACATCCAGATAGAAGCTCAGAGTGAAGTCCCGATATTTCGCGTCTCCAGTCAGATCGTACAGTCTCTCCATCACGTCGGAAATCATGATGTCGTGACTGAGCCCTTCTCCTCCCACCGTGGTTGTGCCTACGTTGTAAGGAAAGGGGGTTTTCCCCGACCCATATGCAGACATGGTGAGATCGGTCGCGCGGACAATTGCCTGCATGACCTGCTGGTTTCCGGTTAGCTCGCAATAATCAAGCAACCCCCGCAGTAAACAGGTTTGCGTCCAGAACTCTCCCGGATTTTTGAATCGGACCGCAGGTGCGAACACTCCCAAATACCCGTCGTCCCCTTGAGAGGATAGGATGTGACGGACATAATCGTCTGCCTTCTGCATGGCCTTCTTATCTTCCGTCAGATAGGCCATCATGATGAATCCCGCTCTCCAGTTACCCTCGGTTTCCCCGTTCCACCAATTGTTGTTGGCTACGTTCCCCGTATTCTCCGCAGCGCTTCCGTTGCGGTGGCTTACAAAGATGTCTGAAGAAGCTTCATGGCAAAGCTCATCCAGGTGCCCGGCGAACCCCTGGTTTAGGTCGCGGACCATTTGCTCTTTGATCCATCCCGCAGGCTTCACCTCCCCCAAGGTAAGCCAGGTGAACACCGGCGGAATTGCACCCTTCAACGATGGCACAGCAGGGGAGGAGGGGGAGTTCGAGAATGGAACAAACACCTCACCCGCAGAATTCCGCGAAGAGAATAAGCTGCTGCCGGAAGCAGCTAATATCAGTTTGAGCGTGTCTCTCCGATTCATCAGTTGGTCCCGCTGGAATAAACCAACGCAAGAGAAGGAGTGCTGTCGTTCCTGATGTTGACTCTATGTGCCCATGTGCGGTGCGTCAAGTGCTTTAGAAATTGCGGAAAAGATCGAATAGGGAGCGAACGCCGCTCCCTCAGCGGCTAAAGCCGCGTCCATTACAAAGCAATTACACACGGCCTGAAGGCCGTCCCCTTCAACCATTCGCGTTTTTCCGCAGCCTGTTCAGCTGAATTGATCTGGCTGAATTTTTCCATTCTTCCTGGCTGCGGAGATCGCCGGCAATGTCTGCTGCGCGAAGTGGCTATCCGGCGTAGGGTTAGGCGAGAAATGGCAGCGCAGGGTGCGCGGTCCGAATCCCTTAATCCTCTTGAATTGGCGATTAAAATTAGAGTAGTTGCCGAAGCCAACGCGAAAGCCGATTTCCAGCACGCTCTTATCGGTATCGATCAACAGCTGAGCGGCCGCTCCGACACGGAGCTCATTCAAGTAAGCAGTCATGGTGCGACCAGTGGCCCGTTTGAAGAAGCGGCACAGGGATGCCTGGTCCATGTGGAGGCGCTCAGCGAGGTCGGCAAAGTCAATTTCATCGCCGAAGTGGTCGTTCAGGTACAGGCAAACAGCATCGATCCTCCGCTGGTCAGCGCCGCGGCAAGTCGGCTTTAGCTGCAGCGTAGACAAAACTCGCGCATCCTCTTCGCTCGCCAGGTCCGCGAGCGCGGAGAGCAATTTCGCCAATCGCTTTGCCGGTACCAGGGAAGGAAGGTCTGCTATGTAACTGGCAACCTTGCGCCCTGTCTGCGTGTGGCCGAAGGCAAGACCATTAGCGGCGCGGCCGAGGAGGCGGGCAACGGATTCCATCTCCTTAAGTTCGAAAAAATTGTCCCCGAGAAAGTTATGGCGAAACTGGATGACCACCGCCCTGTGAGTTGTGGGCGCCTCGGACTTCATGGGCCCGGAACGCCAGCTGTGGGGCACGTTTGGGCCGAGCAGAACCAGGTCACCCGGTGCGTAGTCGGCAATGCCATCGCCCACCAGCCGTTGGCCCTGGCTTTCGGTGATCAAGGTCAACTCGTATTCGGGATGGTAGTGCCAGTCGAAGGGGAATGCGGGATCGTTCCGCACGAAGGCAGCGAAGGAAGATGGGCCGGAGGCGATCTTCTGCAAATATGCCTTCATGTGCCACAGTCTATGACCGAATTGCCCGATATTCAAAAGGTTTCATCGAAAATGATGTCAATACCGTACCTATAACGGTCAATCAACGAGAAGACACCGCCGGGTTGCACGGCTAACCTTGCCAAAGGTCATTACAGAAACGTTTCCGGTAAAAGTGAGTGGGCACCCATGACAGAAGGCTCGTATCAAGGCTATTCAGGCCTGCCTCCCCTGGTAGGCCTGCACACCATGGGCGAAGCGGCGGCCATTGGGTTGTCCGTAGGCGAGTCCGTCGCTCGATTGAAACGGCTCCATTGGTCGCTGAAAAAGCTGCACAACATCTTCGTGTCGCATATTACGAGTACTCCGATCTACGAGCTCAAGATGGCGTTCAGCCTGCACGCGTTCTACTGTGCCGAGCATATCGGAGAGATTGCTGACCGGGTTCGCGAAATGAGGCAGCCTCCCTATGGGCTGGAGGTAACTCCAAATGCTTCGCTCGACCTGTTCTTCGACGAGATATTAGCGGCACCCAATGTCGAAGCGTTGGTGCTGGGGTTGTATGAGCGTGCAGTACCCGCGGTGATCCGCGCCCTCGAACAGGTGATCGCCGATACGAACCGGCTTTTCGATCATCCTACCTGGCGAATTTGTCGCTTGACGCTGGTGGAGTTCGAAGATGTGCAGCGCTATGGCAGGGAAGCAGTGGCCTGCCTCGTCAACTCGGAGGCGCGCGCGGAGCTTCTGCCGTGGCTGACGATTCTGGATCGCATGCTGGCTGCTGCCGGAGATCTCGATGGCAAGAGGCCGCCGAGTGGGGAGGAGGTAGGCAGGCAGTTCTCTCTCATCCCTTACCGGTACGATCCTGTTCCCCGGCGCGATGAACGGTTCCAGGATTCGTACAACATGGGGGTCAACGCGGAGGCAATGATCTTCGATCCTGAGATCCCTCCCTTTCCGAAGACCATCATGCTGTACTTCAAGCGCATGCGCGAGATCGATGTGCCGGAAATGATGGCGAGCATCCTGAACGAGACCAGCGGCAAGCCATGGAAGTATTACCGTGATATGACACGGCAGCTATGGGATGAGGCTCGTCACGCCATGATGGGAGAGGTTGGATTCGTCTCGATGGGGATTGACTGGTCGAAGATTCCGCTGAATTTCACCTGGTCTCTGGGCATGAACACGCTGCTTACCGCCAAGGAGAGGCATGCTGTTCTTTACACCATTGAGCAAGGACTGATGCCGAAGAAGATTGGCAAAGAGTATGAGTGGGAGGTAGCGATTGCTTCCAACAATCCGCTTGCGGCCATGATTCAGGACTACGACTGGGCCGACGAGATTCTGCATGCGCGCATTGGCCGGGATTGGATCGTGGCCGAGATTGGCTCGCAAACGAAAGCCATGGCCTATGGCGACCAGGCTTGGTCGAAGATCGTGGTCGACTGGAAGAAGTGGAGGGACGACGGTCTCACCGAACATCGGAACTGGTGGCCTGAGGTCTATCGCTTCGCATGCCAGCGACAGGGGATTGAGCCCGATCCGGAGTTGCTGGCCTACAGCACAACTTATGAGCATGCGCGGGCCGATTTGAAAGACGTTGCGGGCTAGACCCGTGAGACGCTGAGTCATGCTCGCCGTAGCCAAACGCGTCCGCGGTCCCTTGCCAGTCTTTCTCTGCCTGCTCTTGCTTACGCAGAGTCTTCTTGCCGCTTCGGCCAAGCTGGTGGTGAAGAATGCTCGCCTTTTTACCATGGCTCCGCAACAGCGCGAGCCGTTCATGGGCTACCTGGTGGTTGGCGAGGACGGAAGCATCGTTACGGTTGCGACGGGAGATCCGCCGGCCAATCTCAACGGATCGCCGGTCTTCGACGCGCATGGAGACTGGATCCTTCCCGGGTTTGTTTCTGCCCACAGTCATCTTTGGCAGGCTGCGTATCGCGGACTTGCCGGGGACAAGACGCTCATCGACTGGATCGGCGATCTGTATATAAAGAGGGCCAGCAAGGCTAGTCCGGAAGACATGTATTGGTTCTGTCTTCTGGGGGCGCTCGATCATCTGCAGCATGGCATCACGGCTGCGTACGACTTCAACTATAGCCGAACGAGTTGGCAGACGAGCGACAGCGATTTTGATCAGTCACAGTTTCGTGCGGAGATGCAGTCGGGCATCCGTTTTGTTCATGGCTACGAGCCGGAATGGATAGTTCCGGGCGCTAACGTTGACCACGCACGCAAACGGCTCAAGACGTTTCTTGACTGGACCGCGTCTCAGCCGCACTCACCCAGCTTTCTGAGCGTCATGATCGATGGTGCTACGGCCTTCCACAATACCTACCAGCAAGCAGTCATGGAGAAGGCGCTCATGGATGAGTTCCACCTGATGAACCAGAGCCACTACCTGGAGCCTCCTGAGTTAGCAACGCAGAAGGAGGAGCGAGACAAATTTCGTTGGTTTGTCGACAGCGGCTTGCTGTCGAACCAGCTTATCTTTGGGCACTTTATTCACGCGGACGACGCCATTCTGCAACAGACGGCAAAGCACGGCGTCGCGATTGTCTGGAATCCGCTTTCAAACGGGCGCATGGCGTCGGGGGTCGCTGACATTCCAAAATATCTCAAGATGGGAATTCGTGTGGGCATGGGCGTCGATGGAGAAGCCAGCGCCGATCTTGCGGATCCGTTCGAGAACATGCGCGCTGGGCTGTTCGCTGTTCGCGACAAGTATGAGGACGCGACGGTATTAAGTCCCTACCAGGTTCTTTGGCTTCATACCATGGGCGGCGCGGATGCGTTGGGAGTGAAGAACAAGCTGGGCAGCCTGGAGCCGGGGAAGTTCGCCGACTTCGTGGTGATCGATCCAACACGGCTGGGCGCAGTGCTCGAGGATCCATATGCGAACCTGGTCTTCGTCACTGGCGAGCGGGATATCGACGAGGTCTTTGTCGGTGGCGAAATCAAGGTGGAACACGGTGAGATGCTGCACCAGGATATGACCGGCGTTGAGAGAGAAGTGCACACTCGCGTCCGTGGGAAACAGTGACGCTTTCACTAAAACAAGAACTCGGAGCTAGGGAGTTTTTTCGCCTTCTGTCCAGCAACCACTTCCTATGGAAGCTGTGCCCTTCCCTTTGTCATCCCGACCGGAGCGCAGCGAAGGGACCTGCTGTTTCTCTTCCCGTTCCCACACACCGTTTTTAGCCCGGACCTAAACGCAGCAAAATCATCCGGCCTTTAGAGTCTGCGTGAGATCTTCATTTTGAGCTTTGTAGTATCAGGGCCTGACTTTAGAGGCTATGCAAAAGCCCTGTCTTAGGGTAGGCCGGGGATTTATCCCCGGCGCAAATGTAATGTAATCATTGTGGGCTTTAGCCCTGGGGCATGCTTTCTTGCTTGACCTGTCTTTTTCCGCAGCCTCTTGGGCCGTTGAGGATCGAAAGAGAATTGGGCTTCAGAGGCTGCGTGAGAACTGGGACTACGAAATTAGTCCCGAAGGGACGGCTGAACTTAGCCCAGGACGTCAGTCCTGGGTTTGATTCGAAAGGGCGACCCAGTCCCGCAGGGACGGCTGAAAATGGGCCGCGACGCAATGCTCCTTCAGTCGTCCCTGCGGGACTCAATCATGTTTCATGATGTACCCAGGACTGCGTCCTGGGCTAAGTTCAGCCGTCCCTTCGGGACTAGTTTGGAAACGGGGTGCTCACGCAGGGGCCCTTAAGCTCCTGAGGGCAACGCGTTCCACAGAGCGAACACCAGCCTACCCCCTACTTTGACGGTGTCTTATTCTCAAATAGAAAAAGCCCGCTCTTTCCTCCGACCGCGAAATCGAGATTTCCATCACCGTTGATATCGGCGACGGGGATCTCGATCCCTCCCCCCGTGCGGCCTCCGTAGTCAATCACATGCCTGGCCCAGTCAACGTTGTGGGTTTTTGGATCGAGCATGCGCTCGTACCAGTACACTCCCAACGGCTCACGCGCCCCGGGGTCATGCCCGTTGTGCGCCATGTAGCGCTTTCCGGTTAACAAACCTATGTTTCCGCTCTTGCGAAAATCCACCAGCGTCACGGCGTGCGGTTGTGACCAGCTGTCATCAATCACATGCTTGACCCACTTGCCATCGCTGGTGTGCTCCAGCCAGAAGAGGCCGTACCCGTGGGCCATGGAGGTGATAATGTCCGGCCGGCCGTCTCCGTTCACGTCGCGCACGTACATGAAGCCAAGGGCGTCTTCGAAGTGCCAATCCGGATGAAAGGTCCAGTTCTTTTGCCGCGGATCGGGCGGCGCTTCCAGCCAGCCTTTCGGGGTGAGGATGTCGTTGCGGCCGTCTCCGTTCACATCGCCGACGCCGATGCCGTGGCCGTAACTGTGGTCGCTGACGATGTGCTCCACCATGCCGCCGTGCTTATCCCGTTCGTACCAGGCAAGCGGACGATTGTCGCCGAATTGCGGCAGAATCTCCTCAGCCTTGCCGTCGTTATCGAGGTCGACCAGGAACGAAAACTCAATATTTGATCCGGTGGCGATGGGATGCTCTTTCCACATCTCGCCGGTTTTGCCTGGATTCCGCCACCATGCCAGTTTCTTGCTAAACCAGCCTGAGGTGACCAGGTCGACGTAGCCATCGCCGTCCACATCGAGGGGCAGCGTCGACAAATCATCCACGTAAAAGTTGGTGTATTCGATGTTGCGGAAGTGGTGCTTGATCCAGTGCGGCGCTTCATACCAGTATTCGCCGGAGACCAGATCGAGCTTGCCATCTTTGTTGATGTCGGCGAAGGCCGCGGTTTCTGAGGCGCCGAGGTCGATGGTGTGTTTCTCGAACGGGATATCTTCGGGCCGGCTGGCAGACCGGACCGGACAGGTGACGCACACAATAAGAAAAGCGCAGGCGGTGGTGATTGTGATGATCGATTGTTTTTGCATTTCAGTGTTCCGGGATGGTGGATTCAGGAAAAGCTGCGAGTACGGCGTCTCCGTTATATCCCAGCTCCTGGATCAAGCCGATACGCGAGGTGTAATAGCCATCCGCGGTCAGGTTCTTGATTGCTTGGAAGAAGTCGCCATCTTTACCGCCGGCTCCGCTGAGCGACGTAAGAATTTCGACCTGCTGCGGTTCCGTCAGTTGCAGGAAGGTGCTGTTGGCAGCTTTGGATGCGGCGAGGGTGTCCAGGCGCGGTAGCCCGTCCTTAAAGGTGGCTTGCAGGCTGGGATCTTCATTGACCACCAGATCGATATAGGCGGGAACGCCGGCGGCCGCGGCGCCCGGGGTATCGCTGGGTGGAATGATGAGGTCGGTCAAACGGGAGATCACCAGCAACTGCGCCGGGTTGAAGAATTTCGGTTCGGTCGCGGGAGCCTGGGCTGCTTGCGCTGCGGCATGATCATGCACATGCTGGCCGTATAGCTCGTTGGCGGAGAAGGGAAAGGCGCAGCTGACACCGACGGCTCCGATGATCTTGAGGGCTTCGCGGCGGGTTTGCATCAGATGTCTCCTTTTTGAAAACGATCACTGATGTGATCAGCAGTGCGCGCTGCCAGGGCCATGATGGTCAGGGTCGGATTCTTTTCTGAGCTCGATGGGAAGACGCTACCATCCACTACGTATAAATTGGGCAGGTCGTGCGCCTTGCAATACGCATCCACGACCGAGGTGCGCGGGTCACTGCCCATGCGGCATCCACCTAACTGGTGATTGAAGGTGGGCTCTTCGAAGTTGGAAACTGAGAGAACCTCTCCGCCCGCCTTTTGCAAGATCGCGACCGATGCCTCGTTCATGGCCTGGTAGATTTTTCTTTCGTTTTCCAGCTCCACGGCAACCGCGTTCACCTTGTAAAGGCCGAACTCATCCTTCTGCGTCTTGTCGAGTTCGATGTAGCTTTGCGAGTTGGGAATCATTTCTCCGAAGCATTGAAAACTCACATAGGCGGGGAAGCGCTCCTTCACGCGCTGCTTGTACTCGGCGCCGAAGCCCGGGAGTTGACGCGCCCAGCCAGTGGTGCGGCGAATACCGGTGTAGATCTGCACTCCGAAGCTTCGAGCGTAGTCCCTCTTTTGCGTGTGCATGTAAGAGGGCAGGTAGGCGTGATCGATGTAGCCCTCGTCATTCACCACCGTTCGGCCAATCAGGTCAGTCAAAAATCCTTCGACGCCGGAGTTGAAATGGGGAATGAAGTTGCGGCCGAGCTGGCCGCTGGAGTTGGCCAGGCCTTGCGGATAGCGGCTGGACACGGACATCAGCAGCAGGCCTACACTCTGGCTACAGGCGCAGGCAACGGCGACACAGCGAGCGTGGACTTCGCCGTCTTTGCCGGTGACGCGATGGAGATAGTGGACCCCGGTGGCGCGGTTTTCTTTGGAGACCATGACCTCGCGCACTACGGAGTCGGGGAAGATGGTGAGCTTGCCGGTCTTGAGGGCCGGGTTCATGTGGACGTCGGCGGAGTTGTACTTGGCGGCTACATCGCAGCCGGCCATGCAATTTCCGCAGTAGTGGCAGGCGGGGCGGGTTGGCGTGGCGCGGGTGAGGGTGGCTTTGCGGGTGTGGATGATGGGTATGCCGAGTTGTTTGGCGCCGCGCTGGAGTAGAAGGTCGCCGAGCTTCAGGGGCGGCGGATCGTTGTAGATGCCGTCGGGCAGGTCTTCGAGGCCGTCGCGTTTTCCGCAGACGCCAACTTCGCGTTCGATGCGGTCGTACCAGGGGGCCATGTCGGGGTAGTCGATGGGCCAGTCGGCTCCGGCTCCGTCGATGGTGTAGCCTTTGAAGTCGCGATGGCTCAGGCGTAGGGCCACTGCGTTCCATAGCATGGTTTTACCGCCGACTCCCCGCGCACGCTCGGAGCCCATGCCTACTTTGCCGGGTTTCATGGTGGGGATGTGGCGGTTGGGGAAGTTGAAGGGCAGGGCGTGGGTGTTGAAGTCGGTGCGGGTGTTTACGGTGGGCCCGCCCTCTACGACCGCGACGTTTACCCCGCGCTGGGCGAGATGGGCGGCGAGCGTGCCTCCCCCGGCTCCCGAGCCAACGATACATACATCGAAGACTTGCTTCGGCATTTGCCCTTCCTTCCGGACCAAGGTGCCAGCATACCTCCGATTAGGCAGGAACGCATAATGATTGATCCGCGGGCACCTAAAGAGTGGATAAGTTCCGCGAAGGCGCTCCCCGCCCCTCCTAAGTCCACTAGGAGTAAAGTTCAAATGGGGAAGGATGTGTCTTCCAGGAGCGAATGCGCGGGTCGCCCATCAAGCCCTTCTTTGGCTTGAGCGGGCTGCGATTCCTACGGTGTATGTTTCCAGATTGGAGGGATTCCTTCTACAAATATCTTTGACGGTTACCAACGAGTTTGAGTAACGTCGTTCCTTAGTTAGGCAGTTTGGGGGGCCCAGAAATGGGCGAGAGCCTTCGCGATTGCCTGGCCTTGATTGCGGCCGGCTTCGGCTGCCGGTTGGCGGGTTTCCGGTAGGAGGGCATTGATCCCTATCGCGTCCTTTGAGGGGTTGTCGGGCTCGATCAGGTAAGTCATCGCGCCCGCTTTCTCAAGGGTTTCCATTTGCTCATTGAGCGGGATGCCCACTATTTCGTCAGGCCTTGTACCGAACGGCGACAGGATGACGATGCGGGCATAGCCTTTTGCCAGGTCTGCGTTATCTGCAGAACGAACGGCGCCATCCATGTAGCGATGGCCGTCGATGGTGACTGGCGGCCAGACGCCGGGTACGGCACAACTGGCCGCGACGGCGTCGATCAGCTCCGTTCCCGAGAAGCGGTCGAAGACCCTGGCTTCCCCCGTTGCGGTGTCCACCGCGACAATGCGCAGTAACCTATCGGGCCAGGAGTGACTGGGCAAGCGTTCCGCTACCACGGAGCGTCGTTCCGCCTCGGGGACCGTCGACGCCTGGAGTGCCCAGCGTCCGAATTGACGGGCGGATTCTGCTCGGTCCGGCAGCACCATCGCCGGGATGGCGGCCTGAAGTTGTTCCCGCAGCCGCGGGTCCGGCGTGATTTCCCGGGTCTGCAGGGCGGGGTCTACCTGGCGGCGAAATAGTTGTTGCAGCGTTAAAGAGCTTCCTAGTTGGGCGGCAACGGCGGAACCGGCGGATGTTGCCCAATATCAGGTCGGCGTGAAGCAGATTGATGCTTTTTTCGCTCAGGCCGAAGAGTAAGCCAGTCATCCAGGCAATGCCGGCTACACCGCCGCCACCGAGAACCAATGCGCGATCGTTCATGTTGTTTTTTGGGTGATGCGGATTGGACACTGGGTCATAGTTTACTCGACGGGAGTAGGGCGAGAAGGGGCCCCGTCGTTGGTTACTGGTGGAAAATCTACGAGTGGAAGATCCCCATCGGCGCTTTAGACTGATGGCGAGGGGATTGAGGGTGTTGGAAAAGCACAAGGCGAAATGGGGATGGGTACTGGGCCTGATGAGTGCTGCCTTGGTGGCGCGGGGACAGGTTTCGTCTGTCGCGGATGCCAAGAGGGATTTGGATAGTTGCCGGGTTCATGTGGTGAGGAGCCTGCCCGGAAGCCATGAGTTCGCCAGCGATTTTGTAGAGGCCATGGCCAGCGATCCCGATGGCCGGGCGAGAGACCGCAACACCGTTTGGGGTCTTACGGCGGATTTAAGCAGTAAGGTGCCGGCCCAGGATCGGGCTATGTACATATCGAGGTCGACCAATGGCGGAAAAACGTGGACGCCGGTGGTGCGGGTGGGGGCGGAGTATTTCGATGCGGATATTGGGGAGGGCGAGCGTAACGGACTAAGTGTGTCTCCTGGGGGGAGAGAGTTTGTCATCACGACGCAGCGGGGCGCTTTCCAGGTGCTGCCGCAGACAGGCACGGTGAGAGCGATTGTGGGGCCCCGGATTTCTCACCCCGATCCGATGGTGACGATTGCGAAGAAAGAGGGCGACCCGGTCACGGCCAACGTAGTCAAGATGACTGCGGATGGAAAACACCTGATCGTGGGATATGGGTACTTTGACTTACGGCCGGAAATTCTGACTTACCGCAAAGGCCGCGATGGCGCATGGATGCAGGATGGGCGGCTTCCCGATTTGCCTACCGATCTGGATCTTCTCTCCATGGAATTTGGCGCACGGTCTCTCTATGTGGGCACCGGGGATCAGGCTTTCCGCCTGAAAACCGGAGCGAAGGAATGGACGCGCATTGATGGAGTGGGCGACGATTCGGCAATACAGGGAATCAGCACGGTGGGCGGCCCCCATCTGGCGGCCTGCTGGGGCGTGTACAACCCTATCAGCGCCGACGAGGTTGAGCGGGTAACCCAGGCTAACTTTCTCTTGCATCGAGATGAAGATGAAGCGGGCTCCAACATTCGCGCGTTCAGTGTCGAAGTGGACCCGGCGAGGCCGAATCATGAAATTGTTACTTCGCTGACCGGGGTGTACACCAGCGGCGACCGGGGGGTGCATTGGAAACGGCTCAATGACCTTCCCGATGGAGAATTCCGTTCCGCGCATTTCAATGCGGAAGATGGAACTGTGATTGTTTCCGGAATTGCGGGGACATTTTTGGCGAATCCTTTTTCTGCCCGGTGCGCGGTTCACCTGAGTACGCGCGCGCGGTAGGCGAGGTCCTTCCTTTATTGTCTTTTACTCCCTCTCGAGCCGCGTAGGAAAAAACCGAAGGGTGCCTCAGCCTGCCCCGGCCTGCCGTCGGGTCTCGCGTTTGAGACCTGGGATCCTCCTGGTGGAGGCCCATCTCGCCCCGGCTTGTAATGCTGTCTTCAAACTGAAAGAAGGCCGGCATGCGGCCGCGCTTTCGCGGTGTGGCTTTGAAGGGGTACAATTTCTGCTATATCACTGCGGGGACATGTACTCCTCC
Source organism: uncultured Acidobacteriaceae bacterium (assembly GCA_963838445.1). Taxonomy (GTDB): domain Bacteria; phylum Acidobacteriota; class Terriglobia; order Terriglobales; family Acidobacteriaceae; genus PALSA-350. Next base: position 23,535 of record CAWIRT010000027.1, on the reverse strand, counting down.
TCGATTATGTCTCCGCGATCAGCCTTCTCATGCGGTCTTCGGAGCGAACCTATGCCGGTTGAATTGCGAATAAATGATGTGGTCAAGACGGTGGATGTGGAGCCCGACACGCCGTTGCTTTGGGTGCTGCGGGACACGCTTAACCTGCACGGCACGAAGTATGGGTGCGGCATGGGCCTGTGCGGCGCTTGCACCGTGATGGTCGCAGGGCAGGCGGTTCGGTCGTGCCTGACGCAGGTGTCTAGCGTGGTGGGCAAACCGATCACTACCATTGAGGGTCTCTCTGCGGATGGGACCCACCCCGTCCAGCTTGCCTGGGAAAAAATCGATGTGCCCCAATGCGGGTACTGCCAGGCGGGGCAGATCATGTCAGCCAGCGCGCTGCTGTCCCGTACTCCGCACCCCACCGACGCGGACATCGACGCCGCCATGAGCGGTAATCTCTGCCGTTGCGGAACGTACCCCCGCATCCGCCAGGCCATCCACGAAGCCGCAACGCTCCAAAAAGCCTAGGGAGAAGGAGAAATCCAATGAATCTGAACCGCCGCTCCTTTCTCAAAGTTTCCGCACTCGCCACCGGCGCCTTCACCCTCCGCCTCTACATCCCGCAAGCGCAGGCGCAGGCGCCCACGAAGCAAGACCTGAAGCCCACTGCCTTCATCAAAATCGCCCCTGACGGCACCGTGACCATCAAAGCCCGGGGACCCGAAATGGGCCAGGGCATCAAGACCGAACTCCCCATGCTCATCGCCGAAGAGCTCGATGTCGATTGGAAGAACGTTCGCGTCGAACAAGCCGACCTCGACGAGGCGACCTACGGTAGCCAATCCGCTGGGGGAAGCACGTCTACTCCCAAATCCTGGGAGCCGCTGCGCCGCGTGGGAGCGGCCGGCCGTCAGATGTTGGTAGCCGCAGCCGCCATCACCTGGGCGGTCCCCGCCTCGGAATGCACCACCGATGCCGGCTGTGTCCTTCATCGAACCACGGGCAAAAAAGCCACCTACGGAGACCTTGCTGCCAAAGCCGCTGCGCTCCCTTGCCCGGTGCTCGACAGTGTCACCCTTAAGGACCCGAAAGACTATCGCATCATTGGCAAGTCCCAAACTGGAGTGGACACTCCCAGGATCGTCACCGGCAAGCCGCTGTTCGGTATCGATGTCTCGCTGCCGGGGATGCTTTACGCCTCCATTGAGAAGTGCCCCGTCTTTGCCGGCAAAGTCAAAACCGCGAACGTCGACCAGATCAAGCAAATGCCGGGAATCCGGCAGGTGCTGGTCATCGACGGCACCATCAAGCCGGCCGCTTACACCGCGCCCGAGCCGGGGATGGAGCCCGGCGTCGCTATCGTGGCCGACTCCTGGTGGCACGCCCAGAAAGCGCGCAAAGCGCTCAAAGTCGAGTGGGACTACGGCCCGGCCCAGGCGCAGAGCAGCGACAACTTCCAGAAGCAAGCCGAAGCCCTGCTGCAGGCCCCGCCCGTCACCACGGTTCGCACCTATGGCGACATCGACGCGGCCCTGAAGAGCTCCGCTAAAGTCGTGGAGGCGACCTACACCTTCCCCTTCCTGGCCCATGCCACGCTGGAGCCCATGAACACTACCGCCCAGTGGAAGAGCGGTGCGCCCGGGGAAGGGTCCAAGCTGGAGATGTGGGTGCCGTCCCAGAACCCTGGTTCCGGCAGCGCCCTGGTCGCGAAGTCGCTGGGTATCCCTGAGAAGGACATCACCGTGCACCTCACCCGCGTCGGTGGAGGCTTTGGCCGCCGCCTCATGAACGACTACATGGTGGAGGCGGCGTGGCTCGCGCAGCATGTGCAGGCGCCAGTCAAGCTTCTGTGGTCGCGCGAAGACGACACCACCCACGACGCCTACCGGGCCGGAGGCTTCGTTGGACTGAAAGCCGGCCTGGATGCGCAGGGCAAGCTGGTTGCGTGGCGCCACCACCTGGTCACCTATGGTGATGGCGGCAAGCTCGCGCCGGGCGCGAACATTAGCAGTGACGAATTCCCCTCCGGCCTTGCGCCCCACTATGCGCTTTACACCTCGGCGATTCCGCTGATGCTGCGCACGGGCTATTTGCGCGCCCCGGGCAACAACGCCTATGCGTTTGTGGGCCAATCATTCCTCGACGAGCTGGCCGTAGCCGCCGGCCGCGATCCGCTTGAGTTTCAACTGGAGATCCTGGGCAACAAGATGGTGCCGGTGCCGGGTGAGGAGAATAAGCCCAAGGGGCCGCGCGACCTGAACCCGGAGCGCATGAAGGGAGTGCTGCAGCTGGTAGCGGAGAAATCCAACTGGGCGAATCGCAGGAAGGAACCCGGGCGGGCCATGGGGATCGCCGGGTACTTCTGCCACCTCGGCTATTTTGCCGAAGTGGCCGACGTCAGCGTAGATAAAGACAACAAGATCAAGGTGAATCATGTCTGGGCGGCGGGTGATGTGGGCAGCGAGATCATCAATCCTCAAGCCGCCGAGAGCATGGGGTTTGGCGGAGTGGTGGAGGGCATGAGCCACATGCAGCAGGAAATCACGCTCGCGGACGGCAAAGTGCAGCAGACGAACTTCCATCAGCACCCGCTGATGAGGATGAAGCAGATACCGCCGATTGAGGTGTATTGGATCAAGTCGAATTTTTCGCCTACGGGGTTGGGGGAGCCTACGCTGCCACCGATTCTGCCGGCGGTGGGGAATGCGGTGTTTGCGGCCACGGGGAAGAGGATTCGGACTTTGCCATTACAAAAGAGTGGGTTTAGTTGGGCTTAGTGGTTGCGAAAAACTGGCTTTTCTGAGGGCAACGACCTCGAGGCCCGGAGGGCCGCCCGCTAAACGTCAGCCCAGCCCGGAAGGGCTGGGTCGGAATCCCCCTCATGATTCCGCCGGCCCCGGCGTGCCGTGGGAGCGCCATCGGCGCGGCACCCATATATTCCTCAACCGCTCTCCATGGAAGCTTCGCCCTCCCCTTTGTCATCCCGTCTTGCCTGGGGCAAGTTAAGGGAGGAATGAACATGGGAAAGCGGTGTTTGCAATCCAACCCCGGAGGGCCGGCACCAAAAATTAGCCCAGCCCGGAAGGGCTGGGTCTATAGGCAAGCGGTCGAGCGCCGGAGGTGCGGCACAACACTCTTCGTTTGTTCATTAGGAGAGCCTGTGACTTTTTCGATCTTTTCGTGTTTTCTGCGTAACTAACCGGATGCTTTTCACTCCCCACAAAGTCGTCATCCTGAGCGAAGCGCCGCGCCGATCTATCGCATAACGGACGGCTTATGGCGCGCAGTCGAAGGACCCCGGCGATGCTTGTTGGCAGATGCTCTTCCGAGCTTTCCACCACAAACTACAGGCCAAATCAAAAAAGTCACAAGCTCCGACCGAAGCGACCTGTCCCGGCGTGCCGTGGAAGCGGAGCGGAAGGATCTGCAGTTCCGCGGACCCTTCCTGGAAATGTTTTTCGATAGGCGTAGCGAAGTTCACGCGTAACCCTCACTCCTCATCGCCCACCGTTGGTCTGCAACAAAAAATCTGTTCGATTCTCAGAGACTCGGTGCAAACCGAACCCTAGAATTTGTGAGCAGTCTTAGCGTGCATTGACCACGCGCGCGAAGAGCGCTGCGATGCTCTGTGCGCGAGCGCACGCGGATCTGTAGGCAAAGGTGACCTCAGAATGGAAAGGACGAGGTTGCAAACGAAAGTAGAGGTCGTTACCGGTGCATCGGCCGCCCGCACGGTCGCAAACAGTTTTGCCCGTGGAATCGCGTGAGTGACGACGTGCGATGACGGCCTGACCGCCCGTCCTGAAAAAACTTCAAAATAGGAAACTACCATGCCACGAACCTTGCGAACGATCCTGATGATGCTTGCCTCTCTCGCGACAGCCTCGCTCTGGGCCGACCCGGCCGGTGTCACCTTTACCCAGTCCGCCGCCCAAATTGATCGCTACGACTTCGTCGAGGTGGCCGCGAACGTCAGTTCGCCCGCGGCCCACAACTGTTTCACCGACGCCTCGCTCACCGGCACGCTCGAAACCACCGACGGCGCCCACCATTGGACCGTCGAAGGCTTTTGCGATGCCGCTGACGGCAGCGTTTTCCGCATCCGTTTCATGCCGCCCGACGCCGGCAGCTACAAGTACTCGGTCACCTACAAGCAGGGTAGCTTCACCCAATCCAGCACCGGCCAATTCCGCGCCGTCGAAGCGCATCGCCCTGGTATCCTCGCCGGCGATCCGCAATATCCGTGGCATTTTATCTGGCAGGGAACTGGCGAACACTACTTCTTCAATGGCACCACCGCCTACTGGCTCGTCAACTGGCGCGATGACCACGTCATTCGCTTCACCATCGACCGCCTGCATCGCCTCAAGGTGAACCGCATGCGCGTAACCATTGCCGGACGCGAAGCCTCGACCTTCTTCGGCGAGCCCGTCATGACCGGGCCCAACTTCACCGTCTTAACCGCCGCGTGGATCGCCCAGAACGCGGAAGATCCCCTCCACCCCGGCTTCGACTACACACGCTACAACCTTGACTATTGGCAACGGTTTGATCGGATGCTCAAGTTCGCCCGCGAGCGGGACATGGTCATTTCCCTCGTCCTTGACATGGGAGACAGCAGGGTGCATCCCGAAGCGGGAGGCGAAGACGAACGCCGCTTTATCCGCTACGCCATCGACCGCTTTGGTGCGTTCTCCAACATTACCTGGGATCTGGGCGACGACCTCGACGCCTACCGCGACGAGAAATGGACGCACGAAACGGGCGTATATATTCAGGAGCGCGATCCCTGGAAGCACCTCGAGACCAGCCATCCGGCAAAGAGCAACGACCACCAGGACCGCGCTTCCTCGTGGTTTGGCTTCACTTCTTATCAGGAATGGGGGCGCGATCAGCACAACCTGATGCTCGCGTCGCGCAAACTGCAGGAGAAAACCGGCCGCATCATTCCGCAAACCAATGAGGAGTACGGCTACGAAGACCACTACCCGCACTGGGCCCTCCCCGGCTCGGACTCTGCGGATGTGCTTCGACGGACTGCCTGGGATATCGTCATGGCGGGCGCCTACCAGACCGCTGGAGAGACCGTTCGCCGCGGCGTCAACGTCGGCGCCGACATGGGCGGGGGGTGGTTCAACGGCCGTGGCGACGACACCATGACCATGTTCCTCGGCTACGGCCACATGGTCGACTTCTTCACCGGCTTCGAATGGTGGAAGACCAATCCTCACGACGAGTTGGTGAACAACGGCAACTACTGCCTCGCCGATCCCGGCAAAACCTATGCTATCTATCTGCCCAAAGGGGGTCAGGTCACCGTACAACTCCAGCCCGGCCGCTACCGCGCATTTTGGTTCAGCGCAACGACCGGGGAACAGATCGACCTTACCCCCGTCGACGGTCCTGTTTGGAACTCGCCGGCCCCGCCCGACGCCAACGATTGGGCCATCCTCTTAAAGCGAGAGAGCTGAACCGCCGGTATGCTGTCATCGGATCTCATCCAACCTTGATCTGATCCGCCAGGCAGTCTGCTCATACCGCTTCACCTGTGACCGTAATCCGTGAAGACGTAATCTCTTGTCTTCACTGCCGTGTGGCACACGAACCCGCACTTGGCGTCATTTCCCTGCGGTGGCTTGTCTTTCAAGGTGGCGGGCGTGAATGTACTGGACGCCTCGTCATACTCGAACGCGCCGTAACCCCATCCGCCGCTGTCCCCGAACCGCTTGCTGTCCTTCACCATCAAATCAACGTCATGCTGGGTGCCTGGTACGGTCGGCGCACCGGGTTCACCGCCATTCACCTTCGCGTTCCAATGGACTTTCACCATCTTGGCGCCATCCGGAAAGGGCTTGCCGTTACCCGGAATGCCTGACTTATAGGCGGCGATCATCACAGGATTCCCGAGGATCGCAGCAACCGTATTTCCGTTATGGCTGACGGCGATCACCGGCCAGCCTTCGTATCCCCTGAACTCAGAGAACGCGAGCCCATTCGGTACTTTGAGGGCGTACTTGTCCTGCGCGGAATTGGCGGCTTGTGCCTGTGATGGGACTGCTGTCGAAGTGGAGGCCGCGTCGAGGCGCGGCAGGCGGTGGATGAAGCGTGCAAGCTTCCAGGTGTCGTTATCGGAAATGCTCGACCGCCAGGAAGGCATGCCCGTGAGGCGAACTCCGTTCTGTACGATCCAAAACAGTTCCGCGTCGCTCCAGTGCTGCACGTGGGGCGAGCTCAGGTCCATGGCAGGCGGGGCCATGTTGCGCCCCACGTTCGTGTCTCCTCGCCCCTCCGGACCGTGGCATTGGGCGCAGGACCCAAGAAACACTTCCTGGCCCTGGCTCACGACCTCATCAGTCTCAGGCAGCGGGTTTTTCTTCATGCCTGCCTCCAATGGAATGGCAACATCTTTAGCAGCATTGGCCAGGCTGGTTTCCCCCTGGGAAGGACTTTTGTCCGCTGTGCAACCTGAAAGCAAAGCACCAAGCATCGCACTGACCAGGGTGTGCATCAGCTTGTGTCTTATCGCCACACTGCCATCATTTCCGCTCCCACCGCCAATCCGCAACAGGCCCACAGATTCCCTCATAAGTTCAGCCATCGTGTTCTCCTTCACGAAGAAAGTTTTCTAAGCCCGATCTGACCTGCGTCTGGAACGACTGCAATTAAGCCAGAGGTGAGGGAGGGAAAACAACTGGACTATGGTATCGACCGATATCTTCGTATCATGTGTGCGGCGGGACTGTCAGGGGCGGCGCGGGGATGGCCCCATCGTTCTTAGCAGCACTCCGGCGCCAGCCAGCAAGATGACCACCAGAGCGACTTCCGCGACGATCACGCCACTTCGCAGGCGGTTGCGGCTTCCCACGCTGCCGCGATTGCCTCCGGACTTCAAAAATTCCACCAGGTTGATTCGAGACGCGGAAAGCGCAGGCAGAATGCCAAAAAGCACACTGGTCAACAGGGAGACGATCACGGCAAAGAGCAGGACTCGTAAATCGACAGCGGCCTCATTCAGCCGAGGGACATTGCCAGGATCCAGCCGCAAGAGTGCGCGCAAACAGAGGTGAGCCAGTAGAACTCCGGCCAGACCTCCTGCGAGGCCAAGCATCATGGACTCGGTCAGCATTTGGCGAATCATGCGGCTTCTTCCCGCGCCCAGCGTAGCGCGCACTCCGAGTTCACGGGTGCGGCTGGCGGCCCTTGCCAAGAGCAGGTTGGCCGCATTTCCGCACGCGATCAACAGCACCAGGGAAACCGCGCCCAGCAGCAACCACATCAAGGGCCGCACGGATCCCACAGCGGTCTCCCGAAATGGCTTGAGATATGCGCCCCAACCTCTCATCGCCGGGTTATGCAGAAGGTCCAGCCGGACCATGATGCTTGCCATTTCCGCCTGCGCCTGGGCGGTCGAGACGGCCGGCTTCAAACGGGCCAGGGCAAAGCCGCCCTCGTCGTCGTGATCCGCCCTCTCGCGAGCAGACAGAACGGATGGAACCCACACCTGGGTCGTGGCCTGGGGGAGATTCGCGGACGGTTCCGTGTCTCGCGGGTATTGGAACTCCCCGGGCATCACGCCGATGATCTGATAAGCTCTTCCGTCGAGTTGAAGTGATCTGGTCAGAACGTCCGGGTCCCGCGAAAACAGCTGCTCCCACAGTGCATGGCCGATCACTACCACGCTGTCGTGGCCCGGCTCAACATCCCCGGCTCAATTCCGCGGCCAATTTCGGGTTGAGATCCGAGCGTGGGAAAGAAGCTGCTGTCCACTCGCGCTCCGCCAACGCGTATCGCCGCCTTCTGCGACGCGAGACTATAAGTGTCTTGCTGGAAGAGCGTCATGCTCGAAAAGGAGTGGCTTTGCCGCTGCAGGTCGAAGAAGTCGGCATAGGAAAGGTCGAAGTCTTCGACAGGAAGATTGATATGAGAGTTAGGAGTGTAGAGATATACGAGCCTCCCCGGGTCTTTGTAGGGCAGAGAACGCAGAAGAACGGCGTTTACGATGCTGAAGATCGCGGTGCACGCTCCGATGCCAAGCGCCAGGGTAAGAACGGATACCACGGTGAAGCCAGGACTGTTGGCCAGGGACCGCAGGCCGTAGCGTAAGTCCTGCAGGAGGTCGTCGAGTAGCCTTGTGCCGCGTGCCTCGCGGCATTGTTGCGTGACTTGTTCCGTTCCGCCGAGGGCTAGTTTCGCGCGGCGCATTGCCAGGTCTGGAGAAGCTTCGGCCTGGCGGTATTTTTCCGCTTCGCGATCCAGGTGATACTGCAGTTCCTCTTCCAGTTCGCGGTCTACCGCCTTGCGGCGGAAGAGGGCACGGAGCCGATAGAGCAGGTCGCTGAACATATCAGCTTCCCTCCGCTTCATCGAGAACGAGGCCAACAGCTGCCGCCAGTTTGCGCCACGCCAACGTCTCCGTTTCCAATTGCTTCTTGCCCTGGCGGGTCAGTTCGTAATATTTGGCGCGTCGATTGTTTTCACTCACCGCCCAATGAGCCTTGATCCAGCCGCGCCGCTCCAGACGGTGCAGGGCGGGGTACAGGGAGCCCTGCTGCACCTGCAAGGCTTCGCGTGAGATCTGCTGCAGACGTTCTGAAATGGCCCAGCCGTGAAGCGATTCCAGTGCAAGGGCTTTCAGGATAAGAAGATCGAGTGTGCCCTGGGGCAGTTCCAGCCGTTCTTCAGCCATGTGGGACCTACCCTTCCACTTCTACACGAGACTCTAGAGCACACTTGTGTCGAAGTGCAAGGGAAATAACTGTGTGATTCCATAGCCGCCTCGACGATCGATCGTTCTCGAGGGAGGATTGGTTTTCGAGTTCTGCCGCCGGGGCAGAGGCTTCTTTCCAGACACACGCCAGCGGTCTTCTTGGATCGCCGGTCCGCACCCAGACGCAGGTCAACTGAGGGGAATTGCGAATCGCGGTAAGGATCATGTTCATGGTTCCTCCTTGTTCGGTTCGTGCAGGCACAGCCGCATCCACAGTCCGGGGACCTGGAAGGGGAGCACGAATCATCGGTTGGGGAGGGTGTGAGGGGGGAACCTCCGGCTCACGCGCTCAAATCACAGGTCGTATGCTGGAATGAGCGGTAAGGAAGGCGTCGGTAGCCGGGCTAAGGGCGGGTTCCCAGAGCGCTCATTCCAGCACAAGTAAATCTCCCGGACTGGGAGGTTCTGGTGCGGAATCGTGACTCATGAGTGATCTTTTTCTCCAGCGGGGAAGGAAACCCCGCTTCTTATTTTGTACCATATCCCCCTAGGGTATACGCAAGGAAAATGACAACCATCGATAAAGAAAAACAGAAGCTTATCGCCCGCATTAAACGCATCCGTGGGCAGGTGGACTCGATCGAGCGATCGCTTAGCAGCGGAGACGATTGCGCCGACATACTGATGCTGCTGGCAAATGTGCGCGGCGGCGTTAACAGCCTGATGGCCGAAGTGCTGGAAGACCATATCCGGTTGCACTTGCTCACGTCAGGCAAGAATTCCGCTCCGCCCCACGAACTGGCGGAAGATCTTATCGACCTTGTTCGGGCTTATCTGAAATGAGAGCGCCCGGTAGGGGAGTTATGCGCCGCTGGACACCGGAACCGGCTCCAGTGGCGGACTCACTTCACGGGTAGCACCGTAACGATACGGACCCAGGCGGCTAAGCAAGAGCAGTGCCAGAAGCATGGCTGCGCAAAAGGCCGCCAGAGGGACGGTATAGGAATGGAAGCGGTCGTATCCCGCGCCCATCAGCAGTACGCCGGCTGCGCCTGCGAGCATGAAGGCGCCAAAGACGAGTCCAAAGGCGGTACCGAAAGCGCGCAGGCCAAAGTAACGGCTGATCATGTAGCCCATGGTTTCCACTTCTGCGCCCATACCAAGGCCAATCAGAAAGGAAGCGGCTAGCGCGGGAGTTCCGCTTCCGCCTGCCCACAGCATGGCCAAGCCCAGGGCGGTTGCGCCGTAAAAGAGGATCGCAACCCGGGGAGCAAAAAAGTGATCCAGCAGGTAGCCGGAGCCCAGCCGGCCAACAATTAAAGCAGCTCCAACCAGGGAGGCTGCGAGGGCGGCGTGCTCCGCGCTCACACCGCGATCGGTAAAGATGGCCGACATATGAATGATGGCCCCATGCACGCATGCGCCGGCCAGGGAGAAGATGCAGATCAACATCCAGAACACGGGGCTATGCCAAAGCTCTTGCCTGGTTATGCCCTGATTGCCTTGCGGCGACAGAAGCGAGCCTGGGGCGGTCTCGTCTCCATCCGGTTGCAGGCCAAGTTCCGCGGGATCGTTGCGCAGCAGGGCGGCGACGATAGGCAGCGGCACAAGCAGGACTGCGCCACCAAAGAGCGCGTACGTGATCCTCCAACCGAAGAGCGTGATCAGGCGCTGGGCTGCAACGGGAACCACAAGCGTGCCCACGCCAATGCCCAGCATGGCCAGTCCCAGGGCAAGCCCTCGATGGCGGTTGAACCAGTGCGAGATCACCGCGCCGTAGGGCACCGGCACCGGACCGCCGCTGAGGGCAATACCCAATATCGAGAAGAAGAGATAGAGCTGCCAGATGCTGTTCCCCACCCATAAGGCGGCGATCAGGGTCAGGCCGTAGAACAGGGTCATCCAAATAATGACGCGCTTGGCCCCCAGGCGGTCGATGAGCACGCCACTGAGGGGAATCCAAAGCGCGCCCACGGTGTTCATCAGGGAAAAGGCGAAGGATACGGCGGCGCGGCTGGCATGGAAATTTACCACCAGTGGTTTGAAAAACACACTGAACGAAAATATGACGAGTGGTGCGCCGAGGAAGAGCCCGACGGCGCTGACGATTACTATCAACCAACCGTAAAAAACGCGTGGCCGCTTGCTGGTCATCTTGACTCCAGCCGCGAGACGGGGAGTGCGGTCGCGGCAACACGGGGCCGGCTGCAATGCGTGGGTAGTGCTTGAAAACGTATAGGTACGGGACGCCGCAGTCAACCGGCTTTTGCTATGTAGGTACTGGGAGGCAACTCGCTGCTCCTATTGCACCTCTAACCTTTACCGAGGAGAAACTATGTCCTACGGTAAGTTCCTTGCTTTAACCGCTTCTGCAGCTGCCCTGTTAAGCTGCGCAACGCTGGCCCCAGCCCAGGTTTCCATCAACATTGGAGTGGCGCCGGTATGCCCCTACGGGTACTTTGACTACGCTCCGTATGATTGCGCGCCCTATGGTTACTATGGTCCGGATTGGTTTACGGGCGGGGTGTTCATTGGAGCTGGCCCCTGGTTCCACGGTCCCCACGGGTTTTATGGCCATGTCGACAATCGCTATGATCCTCATCATGGTTACCATGGACCGTTGCCCGCGCGCGGGGCAGAGCAGTTCAATCACTTCCAGGCTAATGAGGCGCATGATTACCAAGGCCACGTAGGCAACGCTCCCCACAATGGCGGCAACGAACATGCCCTGCCTGGATATCACGGCGGCGGTGGAGCCCCTCACGGTGGCGGAGGTGCGCCTCACGGTGGCGGTGGTGGCGGCGAGGGTCATCACTAGAGCGCGGTTCAATTGATGCAATCAGCGACGTAAAGACAGTTCCTGAAACTTAGGTCGCTCCGGCCGGTCCCATAGATGCGGGGACCGGCCGATTTTTTCCCGGCACCCAGCCGAGGAGTGCGGAGCTGGACAGTGCCGGTGTAACCGAACCTGGGCCGAGGATGATACGTTTCGATTGCTTTTCCTGGAGGATGAAGCCAGAAGTACAGTAAAAAGCGGTCGTGGGCTTCGCCCGTCTTTTCCGGCCCAGGTACGCTGGTGCGAACCTGGGGCGCCCGTCCTTCTCTTCGGAGCTTGTTTTCGGTCGAGATTCTGGGGCAGAAGTTCTATCCTGAGATGCGATGGCGTGTCTGAACTTAGTTCGGAGTGCGGTCTTGGTTCTCTTTGCCGCCGGTATAAACGCGCACGCGCAAATGACTCCGGAAGGAGGCGAGCTCGTCGATTTCATCGCTGCTGAACAACAGCGTGGTTCCGTGCTGACGTACGCGCAATCCTACGTAGACGATGAAAACGAGAAGGTCTCCTATAATGGCACCCTTTACGCGGGCATACATCACTTCAGGCTGGACGAATGTAACGTGACGGTTCAGGTTGCCATCCAGGACACATATTCAGGCGCCATCGAGCACAGGTACTTGGGGCGAGTTCATTTTGAGCGGACAGGCGAGCTGAGAGACAATACTGTTTATGAATATCGCTTTGGCCTAGGTGAGCTCAGCGTAGATGCCGTCCACGCTGCGAGTGCGGTTCCCGGGCAGCTGAATATCCAGACCGCCGTTCGCTGCGAGGAAGATCGTTTGTGCAATCTCTCCTGGATTCAAATCGCAGCGCCCAATAGTGGAATGGCTGAAACCAGGACGGTCAACGGCATCCAGGACGTTGACTCAGAAGCGAAAGCAATCGTGCTACCGATGCCGTCGCCAGAGGCGGCGGCCCAAGCGGCAAAGCTTTTCAGCGCGGCGATTGGTGCCTGTTCCGTAAATGCCAGCGCTCATAAATGACTGCCATGCCAAACGCCTCAGGCCAGTCGTAAGGTGCTGAGCGTCGCGACGCTGTTCCGGCGTCCGCGATCAGGATCGATCATAAGTTCAAGCCTGGTTACAGATTCCAGATCGACAGCGTAGTCCTCGACCTCCTGCGGGGAGCCATTTGGGCTAAACGTCCACTGCTGGCGCACGATCTCACGGTTTGTCTCCTTTGCAGAGGAGTAGCTCAGCAGAAATTCCTGGGAGCGCTCCATCTTATGTTCCACAAAATGCAGTGCGATGCGTCGAATACGTTGCGGCGCATCGAAAAGCATGGTGATTGTCTGGGCTCCGGGACCGCCGGCGCGCCAGCCAAGCTCATTGAGCGTTGGGTTCGTACTGAGCGCGTTTTCGATCGGGAAGGCCGGATCTTCTGATGTGAGCTGTACACGAGCAATCGAGTTTAGATCGAACCATTCAGCACCGGTGGCCTCTGCGGCCACCGTTTTTTGTCCTACTATTTCTTTCCGCATGGGCCACCTCGCTATTGCAGGATTAGCTTAACGGGTTTGAGGTTCGCAGGTCACTATGCTCGATACCAAGAACGCGGAATTCGGGGTTCAACTCGCTGGCCGTGCGTATCGCCCTATTCGCCGTGAGTGCTCCCACATAAAAGCGCTTGGTGCGCGGGTAGGATGTGGGGTTAATGAAAGAATGGCTGCGCAGAATTACACAATAGGCTCTCATAAACTCTCCTGTTGGGTTGAGATGCAATTTAGAAAGACGAAATGCTGTTACCAAGGTACCGTCGTCGAACTAAATTGCGCCCAGAAAATGGGAGCTACGAAGCGTCATGGGTCCGTCTTGGGAAGCGTTCCCAAATTGGGACACTGCATCTACCTCAAACTTATTGAATGCGGTGAAAGGTCCTGCTCCAGCGAGTCTCATCGAAGAAGTGAATGAACTCATGGAGGGTGGATTCGGCTTGCTCTGATAACGGTGCGTCATCGGCGCCGGTCTCGGGGATCACAATCGACCAGTAGACGAAGAGAGGTCGCCCTAAGATATTCTGCCGTGGCAAAAATCCCCAGAAGCGGCTGTCCATACTATTGGTTCGGTTATCGCCCATGACGAAGTAATTGCCGGAAGGTACGACCACGTCCGAGCCCTGCATGTGATCCGGGAGGGTCGCCGACCATTCCGCCGTAACTCCAGGCTCTGTAGAGGGATTCACGGAGGGGAAGTCATCCACGTACGGGTCGTAGTTCGCGGGTGTTGGCTTAGCGGCCTGAGGTTCGTCCTGGGCCACACCGTTGAGGTAGACGATGCCGTTGCGCAGATGAATGCGATCGCCGGGAATACCAATTACCCGCTTGACCACAAATATATGTTCGCCGTTGGCTTCTTCGGTTGGCTTGTAGAAGACAACAATGTCTCCACGATGCACCTCGCGGTAGTGCATGAAGCCCGCCCACTCTGTAGCCGGCGCCAGTGTCTCGCGCTCTACTACTACGTGATCGCCGGCCAGAAGCGTGCTGGCCATGGAGGATGAGGGAATCATGAAGTTCTGAAACACAAAGGTAAGCGCAAAGAGCCCGACCGCAAGCACACTGCAGGTGGATGCGAATCCTTCCGATGACGTCTCCTCAGACTGCTTACCCTTTAGCCCACGCTTGCTGCGCATTTGCCGTCCTCCGCTGGCAAAGTTTAGCACTCGAGACTGTCATTCAGGGGGCCTGAAAAGTTTTACTATACGGTGTATAGCTGTTTGGTATACAGTGTATAGGCGATGAAGGAAACGGCCACGGCGGAGCGCATTGCCGAAGAAGCGCTGAAGATTCTGGAAAAGGAAGGTGAGGCAGCGGTCAGTATGCGCCGCGTAGCCCAGGCGGTCGGTATTACTCCGATGGCAATCTATCACCACTTTCCCAAGCGGGAAGCGCTGCTCGATTTTGTGGTTGATAGGGAGTTTGCCAAATTTCTCAGTTACATCGAAGCCCGCCCGATACGGGGGTCCTGGGAGGCCCGTCTGGCCGGCTGCATGGACGCTTACATTGACTATGCCTTCGACCGCCCCTGTATCTTCGACTATGTTTTTTCGCAGCCGCGGCCCAATGCCCGTCGCTATCCGGAGGACTTCCGTGCGCAGCGTTCGCCCACTTTGAACGCGGTCGCCGATCTGGTGGCGCAGGCCATGGATGCCGGATTTCTGAAACGTCACGATGTATGGGAGATTGCGCTGCAACTCTGGGCGCACGGTCACGGATACGTCATGCTTTACCGCGCTGGACGTTTCCATTTGTCGGAAGCAGAATTTCGTACGCTCACGCGCAATTCAATCAGGAGAATGATCCATGGTCTCAAGGCCTAGTAATAATTTCCTTATCGCGCTGTGCCTGACCCTTTCCGCGGTGTTGTTCTTTCTTGGCACAGGGCTTTCGCCACTCTGGGCCCTCACCTGGCTGGCGCCCATTCCTGTGTTGTGGATTGCGCCGCGCGTATCGGGCGGAGAGGCATTTTTCATTGCTGTTGCGGCATACGCGCTGGGCGGATTGAACGAGTGGAGTTATTCGCGTTCGGTGCTCCCTACGTGGCTTGTAGCTTCGATCTTGCTCTTCATTTCCTGCATCTTTGCCTTCGCAGTATTGCTTTTCCGCAGCCGCATCCTGCGTGGAAAGGTTTGGCAGGCGGCGCTGATTGTTCCTTTGTTTTGGGTTGCCGTTGAATACATTATCGCCATCACTTCCGTTCACGGCACCTTTGGCGATATTTGCTATTCGCAGATGAACTTTTTGCCCATCCTGCAGATTGCTTCCGTCACAGGGGCCTGGGGCATCAGCTTCTGTATTTTTCTCTTCGCGGCTACGGTTGCAGCGCTTCTCTGTGTGGGGCCTGCCCCGGCGAAGGCTCCTCTGGCTATCGTTGTTTCCGTCTTCCTCGCCGGCGTGCTCGGGTTTGGAGTATGGCGTCTGGCCACAACGCCGAAAGATTCACCAACCCTGAAGGTCGCTCTCATCGCTTCGAATGAAGCCGCAAATTTACAAGCCGGAACCCCCGGGCAGCAACAGGTGATATTTCAGCGCTATACCGAGCAGATGAGGTCATTGGCTGCGCAGGGAGTTCAAGTTTTTGTCCTGCCTGAGCACAGTGGACCGGTAACCGACGCTTCCCAGGCAGAGTTCGACGGCCTTGTGGGGCAAATGGCGAAGCAAACCGGCGCCTACGTGACGGTTGGCATTGACCGAAGTGTTCCCACGGCTACCTGGAATCAACAGCGGCTTTATTCGCCGGACGGATCGTTTGTTGCTTCCTATAACAAGCATCACCTGCTGCCCCACCTGGAGAATGACACCCCCGGCACGCAGCGCACGGTGGTCACCCAACCTTCAGGCAAGTGGGGTATGGAGATATGCAAGGACATGGATTTCCCGCGACTTAGCCGTCAGTATTCTCAGGATGGGGTGGGGCTGCTGCTTGTGCCGGCATGGGATTTTGTTCTTGACGGCTGGTTACATGGCCGCATGGCGGTGCTTCGGGGCGTCGAAAGCGGATTCAGCATTGCGCGGTCCGCCAAGCTGGGCATCCTTACTGCAACCGATGACCGTGGCCGCGTTTTAGCTGAGCGTGATACCCTCGGCATTCCATTTGCCACCGTTATAGCGACAATCCCTGTTCGCCACGACGAAACCATTTACTCACGATTTGGCGACTGGTTTGCATGGTTGGATATTGCCGTTCTCGTCATTCTGATGGTGATGCCTCTGGCGGCACCGCGTTTGAACGCCTGAGCCGCACGCTCCTTCCTGTTGTGGTAAACCATTATGGATGCTTCTACCGTCGCGGAACTCGTTCTATCTTGTTGTCCTTCTCGGCCTCGCCTCCATGCAGCCGAACGCGCTCGCGCAGGGCACTTCCGACGACCGCATGGAAGAGCGGACTTTTTGCCGTAGATGCCGCCGGACTGTTGAGCCGATCTGACATTGTGCTGGGCGCGCCAAACACCAAGCCTGGCGAAGCGATGCCGATGGGCAACGGACGGCTGGGCATCGCTGTGTGGGCTGCGGACGGATTCAGCGCCCAACTGAACCGCGCAGATACTTTGCCGCATCGGGATTCTCCTGGCCAGCTTGTCATTCCCGGCCTCTCCAAACTTACAACGGCCAAGGATTTCAGCGGCCGTCTTGATTTGTACAACGGATCTCTGATCGAGCACGGCGGCGGTATCAGCCTGACCGCCTACGTTCAGGTATCGACCGATACGTTGGTGGTCGACGTGAAGGGCGCAGACCCAAACGTGACCCAGACTGCCACTCTTCGGCTCTGGGAGCCCCGTAAGCCGAACGCCACGGCTGCCAGTAGGGTGGGCATGCTCGAACAAACCTGGATCGACCACTACGGTCCCGGAGCATCCGGCGAAACGTTCGGAGCCCTCGCCGCCATCACCGCGACGGGTCGCGATGTGTCAATCTCGGTGAGCAGCTCTCGCTCCGTGACGGTCACCTTCAAGCCCGCGCAGGACGGGCATTTTCGGGTAACGGTCGCGAGTCCACACTACAACGGCGGGAAAGATCAACTGGCCGGTATCAACAGCGCTTTAGCGAATTCCGATCCCCAGGAACACCTCGCCTGGTGGCACTCGTTCTGGCATCGCGCAGGGCTCATCAAGCTCACTTCCGGAGATGGTTCCGGAGAGTACCTGGAGAACCTTCGCAACCTCTACCTCTATACCGCCGCGGCGGAGGGCGGCGACAGGTTTCCTGGTTCTCAGGCAGGCATCGCCGACCTTTTCTCTGCCGTCCAGGATCTTCATCGCTGGGACCCGGCTGCCTTCTGGCACTGGAATCTTCGCATGCAGGTGGCCGCGAATATAGATGCGGGCGTGTCTGAATTAAACGAGCCGTACTTCCGCTTGTATCGCGAGAATCTAGCCAACATCAAAGACTGGACAGCGAAGCATATGGCCGGCCGCCCGGGGATCTGCGTGCCCGAGACGATGCGCTTCAACGGACCGGGGGTGGAGTATGAGCCCGATTGGAATCCGTCGGAAGCCGCGGTCATCGGCCTGAACTGCGACGCCGGCTCGCCGCCGTACTACAATGCGCGCACTCTATCCACTGGCGCGGAAGTTTCGCTTTGGATCTGGCGGCAATATCTGGCGACTGGCGATCGCGCTTTTCTAGCTTCGAATTATCCGGTCATGGCTGCGAGCGCAGAGTTTCTGCTCGCGTACGAAACCCGCGGCGCGGATGGCAAGATGCATACCCACCCGTCGAATGCACACGAACAAGAGTGGGATACCATCGACCCGACCACGGATCTTTCTGCGCGCTCAGCCCTCTTTCCCGCGGTTTCCCAGGCAGCAAAACTGCTTCACACCGATGACCGGCTGGTGCAACAGCTCGATGCGGAGTCGAGCCAGATTCCCCCTCTTCCTCAAGCGGAGAAATCCAGCCCCGCGGGAAAGCAAACGGTGATTGCCGAGTCTTATGATCCAGCCGCGGTTGCACATAACGAGGAGAACGTTGGCCTGGAGCCGGTTTGGCCCTACAACCTGATCGGCGACAACTCGCCCATGCTGGCGCTGGCGAAATCCACCTATGCCACTCGCCCTTACCCGGTTCATCAGGACTGGAGCTTTGATCCGGTGCAGGCCGCGCGGCTTGGGCTCAGCGATGAAGTTCGATCGACGTTGATCGCACTGACGGAGAGATACCAGAACTATATAAACGGGTTCGCCAACTGGGGTGGTCCCGCGGGAGAGTTCTACATCGAGCAGGAAGGCATTGTGGCGCTGGCGCTCGCGGAGGCCCTGGTGCAGGACTACGATGGCCTGATTCGCATTGCGCCGGGAACACCGTCACGGTGGGATTTTGACGGCAGCGTGTGGGTGCGCGATCACACCCGGGTGGATGTGCAGGTCCGTGCGGGTGTCCCGACTACGGTCGCCATCGAAGCCGGAGCGACGTCGACTCTGCATATCCGCAATCCATGGCCGGGTCAGCCGGTCGAAGTCATGGATGCGCTGGGGAAGAGCGTTCTTAAGAGCGCGGACCCCGTCTTTGAACTCCCAGTCCGCAAGGGAGATGCGTACCTACTTGTGCGGTCCAACGCAGAGGGGGCGCCTTTGCCATTCGCACCCATCACCGGCACGCCTGCACTGCACTTGAAAAAACTGGGCGGGGTACAAATAGGGAAATAGCGGGAAGAGTCAGTTTCCTAACAAAACCCCTTAGGAAGTGGACCGGTGCCCCAGGTTCGCCGGAGCATACCTGGGCCGAAAATGATACGTTTCGATTGCTTTCAGTTGGACGGTTCAGCAACACCGAATGGATTCAGTTTGACGGACGGTTTAAAGCGATCGTGGGCTTCGCCCGCCTTATTCGGCCCAGGTACGCTTTGGCGAACCTGGGGCACTCCGTACAGTTCCTAGGTTTTTGTTAGGGAACTGATTCCTGCCGAGAATCAACTTTGAAGCAGAGGTTCTCACGCAGACACTAAGGCCGGACGTGTTCTCAAATCATTTAGGGGTTCTGTTAGGAAACCTTACCCCGTAAGACGCACCAGTTGCTCGGCCTCGATCCTGGTTCCCAGAATCGAGACCTTGGGAATCTGGCCGCGCGCCATCGCCACCTCGTCGCAGCGGTAGAGACGGGGGCAGTTCTGGCAGTCCTTGTAGATCTTGTCGGGCAGTGCGGTTCGATCCTCCACCACGCGAAAGCCGTAGCGGAAGAAGAAATCGGGGATGCGGGTGAAGAGACAGACACAACCCACGCCATGATCCTCGGCTTCATCCAGCAGGGATTGCAGCAGCATGCCGCCGGTGCCTTTGCTTTTGGCCTCCGGACGCACCACGATCGAGCGCACCTCCGCCAAATGGGGACCGTAAAGGTGCAAGGCGCCGCAGCCCTGGAAGATGCCGGTATTTGACTCGGCGACAGTAAAGTCGCGCACGTTCTCGCAGATTTCCGCGAAGGCGCGCCGCAACAGCGTGCCATCCTGCGAAAGGCTGTTCACTAATTCGTATATGTTGGAGGCGTCCTGAAGCCGCGCCTTACGTATTTCCATCTATCTGTCCCATCACTGCAGAAAGTCTTTCCTCCTGCGCTGCTAACGCCTCACGCACTCGCCCCACCGCGGTGCCGCCGATCACGTCATGGCAGTCCACCGTGGCATCGAGGGTGATGCTGGAAAAGAAATCGGCTTCGAACTCCGGCCCAAACTGCTTCAGCTCGTCGAGCGTAAGGCCATCGAGTTCGCAACCCTTCTCCAGACCGTAACGCACCGCCAAGCCGATTTTCTCGTGCGCCTTGCGAAAGGGAACTCCCTTGTGTACGAGGTAGGTCGCGGCGGCCATGGCATTGAGAAAGCCGGTTTCGCAGGCGCTGCGCATGCGCGCGGTGTTGAAGCGCAACGCGGCGGTAAACCTGGCCAGCAAGGCAGTCATCCGCTCCGCCGTATCGGCGGCGGAAAAGAGCGGCTCCTGGCTCTCCTGCAAGTCCTTGTTATAAGCCAGCGGCAGACCCTTGAGCAACATCGTGACCGTCTGAGCCGCGCCATTGATGCGGGCCACTTTGGCGCGCACCAGTTCCGTCAGATCAGGATTTTTCTTCTGCGGCATGGCGCTCGACCCGGTGGAAAATGCTTCCGGCAACTCGACGAACCCGAACTCCGCCGTGGCGTACAGTGTGATCTCCTCCGCAAAGCGGCTGGCGTGCACAGCAATGAGCGTCAGCGCCTGCAAAAACTCGAGCGCGAAGTCGCGGTCGCTGGTGGCGTCCATGCTGTTCGCTGTTGGCCCGCAAAAGCCTAGTTCTCGCGCGGCAATCGTACGGTCCAGCTTCAAGGTCGCGCCCGCCACTGCTCCAGAACCCAGTGGACAATAATTCAAGCGACGGCTCAAATCCCCCAGCCGTGTCATGTCGCGCAGCAGCATCTCTCCATAGGCCTGCAACCAGTGCGCGACCAAGACGGGTTCGGCTCGCTGCAGGTGGGTGTAGGCAGGCATCACCGCATCACCCGCCGCTTGCGCCTGGACGGTGAATGCACGCGACCAGGCGGCGAGGTGGCCGGCGATGGCAGCGCACTTCTCCCGCACGTAGAGGCGAAGGTCGGTCGCAATCTGCTCGTTGCGGCTGCGGCCGGTGTGCAGCTTGAAACCAAGGTCGCCGATGCGCGCTACCAACTCCAACTCCACAAAGTGGTGGATGTCTTCCGCTTCGGTGCGGCCGTAAATATCGCTGGGCGGACGCTGCGCGTATTCGTCGCGAATGGCGTCCAGCGCGCCCACGATTTTTTCCAGCTCCTCGGGGGAGAGAATGCCCGCAGCCGCGATGGTGCGCGCATGGGCTTTGCTGGCAGCCACTTCCTGGGGAAGCAGCCGCCAGTCAAATACCAGTGATCGTTGCCATTGTTCGAAGTCGTGGTCCAGTGGCTCGCGAAAGCGGCCGGACCACATCTTCACTGGTGAGCCTCTTTCTTCTGCAGCAGCCGCGCCCGCGTACGCGCAGGCAGCCCCAGGATCTGGATGAAGCCCTTGGCGTCCTTCTGATCGTAGCTGTCGCCCATGGTGAACGAAGACAGATCATCGGAGTAGAGCGAGAACGGCGAGTGCCGCTTAGCCACGCTGACGTTGCCTTTGTACAGAGAGAGACTGACGGAACCCGTGACAAGCTTCTGGGTATTCTCGACAAAGGCGTCCAGGGCTTCGCGCAGCGGTGTAAACCAGAGACCGAAGTACACCAGCTCGGCATACTTCAGAGCGACCTGCTGCTTGTAGTGCATCACTTCGCGGTCGAGCGTCAATGCCTCGAGCTCGCGGTGGGCGGTGGTGATCAGGGTGCCACCAGGAGTCTCATAGAGACCGCGGCTCTTGATGCCGACGAAGCGGTTCTCCACCAGGTCGATGCGGCCGATGGCATTGCGCGCGCCGATTTCATTCAGCAGCTCCACGATTTGCACCGGTTCCAACTGCATTCCGTCCACCGAGACGGGCTTGCCTTCGACGAAGCCGATCTCTACCACTTCTTCGCGGTCAGGCGCTTCCTGGGGCGAGCGGGTCATGACCCAGGTGGTCGGCAACGGTGCGTTTTCAGCATTCTCGAGCTCACCGCCCTCATGGCTGATGTGCCACAGGTTGCGATCGCGGGAGTGGATCTTCTCCCGGCTGGCCGCAACCGGGATGCCATGGGCTTCGGCGTAGTCGAGGCAGTCCTCGCGTGACTTCAGAGTCCATTCGCGCCAGGGAGCGATGACCTTAAGATCCGGCGCCAGCGCCTGGTAGGCATGCTCGAAACGAACCTGGTCGTTGCCTTTACCGGTGCAGCCGTGGGCCACTGCTTCGGCGCCTTCCGCGAGCGCTACTTCCACCTGGTGCTTGGCGATTACGGGCCGGGCAATGGAAGTGCCGAGCAGGTATTTGTGCTCATAGATGGCGCCGGCGCGTACCGTCGGATAGACATAGTCGCGCACGAACTCGTCGCGCAGGTCGAGCACTACCGCCTTCTTGGCGCCTGTGGCGTAGGCTTTGGCCACTACGGCGTCCAGGTCTTCTCCCTGGCCTACATCGGCAATCATGGCGATTACATCCATACCGTAGTTCTCGTTGAGCCAGGGAATAATGATCGAGGTGTCGAGACCACCCGAGTAAGCAAGCACAACTTTCTTCGACATTGCAAAACTCCTTGAAAAATTCTTGTGCGGCCGATGCCGGCCGGTTAGAGCCTCTCAGCGGCTAAAGCCGCAATCATATTGCGGCATGATGGACGGCCTAAAGGCCGTCCCCTTCGAAAACCTGGAGAGGAGAGCTCAGGCAGAAGGGTACGGGCTTTAGCCCGTACATAATCCTCGCTCTGCAGACGGCTTCAGCCGCTGAGGCAACCTTTACCTCAGGCTCTCACTCCATCGCGGGCGCCGGCTAGGCCGCCGCCCAGCAGCAGAACCATCAGCGCCTTCTGGGCATGCAGGCGATTCTCCGCCTGCTCAAAGACAACGGATTGTGGCCCGTCCAGAACTGCATCCGTAACCTCGGCATTGCGATGCGCGGGCAGGCAGTGCATGAACACTGCATGGGGTGCGGCGTGGGCCATCAATGCCTCGTTCACCTGGTAAGGCTTGAAGATAGGAGCCCGCTTGGTCACTTCATGCTCAAAGCCCATGCTGGTGCAAACGTCGGTGTATACCGCGTCGGCGCCGCGTACCGCGCCCACTACATCGTGGGTCACGGTGAGCGTGGCACCGGACTCCCCGGCGATCTTGCGCGCCTGGGCAACCATGTCCTGCTTGGGGGCGTACCCTTTAGGCGTGGCTACGGTGCAGTCCGAGCCCAGCAGGGCAGCGGTCAGCATCAATGAGTGACAGACATTGTTACCATCCCCCACGTAGGTGAACTTAGCCCCGCGCGCAGTGCCAAAGCGTTCCTCGATGGTCATGAAGTCGGCCAGCGCCTGGCACGGATGCTCCAGGTCACTGAGCGCGTTGATCACCGGAACCCGGGAGTACTCCGCCATCTCGGTGATGGTTTCATGGGCATAAGTGCGGAGCACGATCAGGCTCACCCAGCGCTCCACGTTGCGCGCGATGTCGGCCAGCGATTCACGCTCTCCCAGCGGGGATTGCGTCTGGTCCACGAACATCGCCGAACCGCCCAGCGTATTCATGCCGGCTTCAAAGGTCAGCCGCGTGCGCAGGGAGGCCTTTTCGAAAAACATCACCATCTGCCGCGCATCGAGAGAATAGCGGTAATCGCTTGGCGTAGCCTTGACGGCATGCGCCAGTTCCATGACGGCGGCAATTTCCGCCTGTGAAAGATCGGCGATGGAACATAGGTCGCGGCCCGCGAGCGTCACGGAAGCTTGAGCCAGCATGCTGCTCTCCTGATGTACTGCCTTTTCAGCGACGAATAAAGTCTTGCTAGCCATTCCGCGGTCCCCCCGTGTTTTGATGCGCCGCGGCCATACCGTGCGCGCCTGCACCTTCTTCGCTCAAAATATCGTTCAGTGCGGAAATCGCCGTATCCACGTGCTCCCGCCCGGTGATGAAAGGGGGTAGAAAACGCAGCACGG
>CAWIRT010000026.1:0-260975 GCA_963838445.1 uncultured Acidobacteriaceae bacterium | reverse complement strand
GAGCAGTGAGATACTTCAGGAGAGCGGCGATCGCAATGCGAAGAGATTCCCCAGCCGAAACCAATTCCAAAGAGATGGAAATCTATCTCGCAAATCCTTCGATCCGTGCAAGCGCCGGTTTTGACTGGGGATATCTGACTGTTCGCGCACGCGTGGAGCCAGCAAGTTGCCGCTATTTGCATATTCCGGCGACCCCAGACCCATGGCTTGTCCTCACAACTGGAGGCGGTCCCAGGACGACTGACGTCCGAGGTAAACATGGGTGGCATAGCGCCTTCAGCGGCCCGGGGAATCTTGCCGTAACGTCTCCGGGCAAATCGACGGAAATCCGCTGGGACCGAGGGGATGGAAGTGGCATCGAGACCATTCACATCTGCGTTGATGCGGCTCTCTTTTACCGCTTCGCAGCGGAAAATGTCGAATGCGATCCCCGGCGAGTAGAGATAATCGATGGCTTTGCTCAGCAAGACCCTCTGGTTCAGGCAATCATAACTTCCCTAGGTGATGAACTCAAATACCCTGAGAACGCAGGACGGCTCTTCCTCGATTCTGCTGCTCAGATGCTTGTGGCCCAGTTGCTTCGCAAGTACTGCGCATTTCCGCTCACTGTGCCAGATCGCCGGGCGCGGCTGAGTTCCCGGAAGCTCCATTTGGTCCAGGACTACATAAATGCCGGACTCGCTGACAGGCTCACGCTCGACGATACCGCTGCTAGTATTCAAATGAGTTCGTTTCATTTTGCACGCATGTTCAAAGTAACCACTGGCCACACGCCCCACGCCTACGTGACTCGCCTTCGTATTGAGCGGGCTCAGGAGCTACTTCGGACCTCAAGCTTGTCTATGTCAACGATTGCGCGAAAAGTGGGATTCGCGAGCAGAAGTCATTTTGCCCGAACCTTCCTTCGCTTGACCGGTATATCGCCGCACCGGTTTCGGAGCGCGACACGGCACGTCGAAAACGACAGGGAGATGTCGTGAGCCAGTCTTCAGAAACAGAGTCATCGCACTAAAGACCTGCATAAAGAGCGGGGTTCCAGCGGTCCGATCTCGCTCCGGTTTCCGCAACGAAGAAGACGTATCTCGCCTGCAAAATACTCTCCGTTCAAAAAAGCAAGAATCCGGCCGCCGTAGCAAGAAACTGCCCTGATGAAACTTGTACTGTCACATAGGTACCTGCTATTTCTCGAGGTGTGGACAATCGAGCACAACATGAAATCGAAGAGAGCTGAATCGAAACTCCTGGTTGGAGCCACCCGCAGAAGATTCTTATCGATGATCTTTCAGACTGTATTCATTCCATTTGCACTTGCAGCCAAACCGTCGCCGGGGCCTAAGGTTCGACCCACTTCTCAAAGAACAACAAGGAGGATGAACATGCTTCTGTCACGTGAGCAGATCTCAGATCGTTTCGAGATCGAGGATGTCCTGACTCGCTATTGCTATGCGATTGACGATCGTGAATGGGATGCGTACCGTAGGCTCTTTACGCCCGACGCGGTCATCGACGATCGCGTCACGGGAGGGCTCAAGAGCGGTGTGGAGGAACATGTCGCTTATCTGAAAAAGGCCCTATCCAAGGTCCATTTGTCACAACATGCAATCTCGACCGTTCTGTTCGAGCTAAACGGAAATAATGCTCAGGTGCGCGCTCACTGCTCGTGTCCGATGGTGGTGGATCTTGGAGAGGAAAGGAAACAGGTGTTCTTCCAGGGATTGTGGTACCGCAACTCCCTTATCCGCACTGGTGAAGGCTGGAAAATAACCCATTTGCTTGAAGAGGGGTATTGGACATATAACATGCCGCCAAACTTTACCTTCTGATCCTTTCGAAATTCCATACTGTGCCTCGGCATGCAACGACAAACACCCATGACGTAATGCGTTGACAGGATAACAATTCCCCTCAGTTGTGGCTCGGGTTAAGTTTTTGCGCTCATGACGCGCTTGGTTCGCATCGCCGTACCCGGTCTCCCGCACTCCGTGACGCAGCGGAGCAATCGCCGAGAGCCGATTTTCCAACACTTAAATCGATCGAGGCACCGCGAAGACGACGCTCAGCTCCGTGCTGTTGTCCCACGTCATTGATCGTTCGTATGCGCGAAATGTTGGTATTTCTCTTTGGGTCGCAATAGACCCCTATTGGGCCATGCGTCTGATCGCGTTCCGGAATGGAATCGTGGCCTGGCGCGCACTGCGTTTTCCGCACACACGAGTGAGAGTTTGTTGAGAGACTGCCTTTAATCATCGGTTCGTGCAGCAACCACGCTGCGCGTTCACGCTGAATAGGGTGCGTTGATGACCACGGTTCACAGATCGTTCACGCTGCTTTTCAGGAGAGTGATTGGAAACGGTCGATAATGCTCGGGAGAACAGCCCTCATCGCATTCCTTCTCTGGACGGCTGCCGGGCTATCTCTATCTTGCTGGTGGTACTTGCACATCTTTGCCATACGCCTGCATTCCAGGGCTTCGATCCATACGCGCGCCTGGTGTTCCACTTCGGCCCGTTTGGAGTGGAAGTCTTTTTCGTCATCTCTGGCTTCATCATCACGACTCTTCTGCTCAACGAAGAGCGCATCGAATGGCAGCATTTCGATCAAAAAGTTTTATATCCGGCGGGCCTTCAGAATCTGGCCGGCAGCCTATGCTTATTTACTCGTTGTGGCTGTTCTCGCATGGAGTGAGGTAATCTCCGTAGCACCGCACCATTTCTTTTATGCCGGCACGTTCCTCATGAATCATGTTCAGGAGACGAACTGGTTTACGGGACACTTTTGGTCGTTGGCGATTGAAGAACAGTTCTATGTTCTTTGGCCTGTTGTTTTTCTATTCACCGCGAGGCGGGGGCGCTTGATTTGCTGTTGCCTCATTCTCTTCGTGACGCCTTTGCTGCGTGCGCTGGCCTACCTATACGAGCCGGCAATATACGAGGCGATGCGGTTCAGCCTGCTATTCATGGGAGATGCGATCGCCATCGGTTGTCTATTAGCTCTTCTCTCCAGGGAGCTGGAAAACAGTAGAATCGCACGCCGCATCATCCACCTGCGCTTCTTCTCCGTGATACCGCTGCTTGCCGTGGTGATGTATACCGCGCTCAAGTTCTTTCCTGCGTTTTATTTTGCCGGGGGAAGGTCCATCGCCCTTCTCTGTATCGCGGGCACGCTTTGGAAAGTGATGCATGTTCGTGATACCGCGTTCCGGTTTCTCAATACCAAGCCCCTGGTGAAGATTGGAGTGCTCAGTTATTCGCTTTATATCTGGCAACAAGTCTTCTTGAACCCCACGTCTACTTCGGTTCTAAACCGTCTGCCGCTCAATCTACTTCTGGTCTGCACCGCAGCTACGTTTTCTTACCTTTGGATCGAGGTTCCCTTTTTGCGTTTACGTCCGCGTTTTTCGACCTGGTTGGAGACCCGCAGGCGGGGCGTCGAGGTAGAACCGTCCACATCAGCAATCTCGACCGGCAACATTTAGTGAGGACGTGGAGGCGGTCGAATGTCAATAACAGCGACGGGCTATGGATGCTGCTGCGAGTGGCTTGCCGGGATTGGAGAAATTGAAAATGTACGATGCCGACGTGGGAGCCCGAACAGGCAGAGTTCCAGAAGTGGGATAATTGGGCGAAATGGGTTCTGTTCCTATTGTTGGGCCTTTCCCTTACAGGGCGCAGCTTCGCGTACCTCGGAATCCCCCCGGCTAAACTATTCGTCGGCGACCTGACATTGGCCGCATTCGTTGTCCTGCACCCGCGTAACATCTTCGACCCGTGGATCCATGCGCTCACCAAGGGCGGACCACTGGGCCCGGTTTCCTGGCTGCTGCTGGCATCGCTCGCTTACGGTGTCTTCGAAGTAATTCGCGGCATCCTGCTGGGTTTCACTCCCCTCATCGCCACGGAAAATCTGGTTTTCAACATTTATCCCATCTACCTGTTCCTGGGGATATGGTTGGGACGCCGGCAGCCGGAACTCTTATTGCGATTTGTCCAGGTCTTCTCGCTTTGCTTCTGCGTATACGCACCGGCCTACATGTTCTACCTCAACAAGTTGACCGTAACGATGCCGGGATCGGATGGAGTCCCGATCTTTGGCCAGCCATCGGGCGGCGGCGTCATTATCCTGGCGCTGCTCTGCCTCGACCCCAAACCGGGTCGCTTCTGGGCCCCCATGACGATAGCGGCAGCGATGTTACTTGGCCGGGCAAGTCCGCGCGGAATGGGTGGGCATGGTCCTGGCGCTGTTGATTTGGGGCACCTTGTCAAAAAAGATGACCCAGGTAGCCATGATCGGCGCAGGTATCGCGATTCTCCTGGCGATCGGTTCTCTGTTAGATATCGACATCCCAGCGCCAGCGGATCGCGGGGGTAATATATCCTCTCGCGAGATCGTTGCGCGAGGCCTTGCCGCCATCGATCCCGCGCTTGCCGAGGACCTCACGGGTTCCACACATCTGAGTCTTTACAAGGGCACCATCACCTGGAGAGAAAACTGGTGGCGCGCCATCTGGGCTAATTCGCAGGCGAACTACACCAACTTGCTGATCGGTCCTGGCTACGGGTACTTGCTGAAAGATCTGGTGAGCTACCTGAAGGATTTCGGCGACCTGCGAACACCACATAACATTTTCTATTACGCGCTGGGCTACAGCGGCTGGATTGGGGTTTTGTTCTTCTTCTCCTTACAGGCTGCCTGTGGCGCATTAGTATGGCGCGTTTACAAAGTCACTGGCCAGTCCTTTGGCGTTGTGATTTGGGCATCTACCCTGTTTACTGCATTCTTCGGGAACGCTTTCGAAACGCCGGCGGGCGCAATTCCGTGTTATCTGACGCTGGGGTTGATTATCGGGCCCACGCTTTACTGATGCGCTGCTCGGCATCATATATGACGGGTACCGACAAACGTACCTCGGGCTTGAAGAGTCTGGGTGAGAAGTAAGGAAAAACCGCAGATCTCTCCACTACGCTCCGCCCCGTCGAGATGACAATTCTGTTTGAGCATAGAATTACGAGTTTCCAGTTATACCCCATAGTCACAGGGCAGATTTTGGGTCTATAAAGGATGGCTGTGTCTGCTGTTCGGAGGCCAACAGGAATGAAGATTCTGCCCGCAATGCCGATACTGCTTAGTTCCCTTCTGGCTCTGCCGATTCTCCGGCTGGTAGCACAAAGCCCGGACGCTGCGGCTGCCAAACCCAAGCTGTATAACACCACCAAGCAAAAGCTGCTCGACGGTAAACAGGTTTTCAGCTTCACGCAGTCGAAGATGGATATCGCCGACTATTGCGAGCGGGCCAAGCATTACGATTTCACCTGGTTCGAAATGCAACACAGTACCCTGGAGTTCGCAGATATCGAGAAGATGATTGCCGCCTGCCCTCACGTCAAGGCAACGCCGATGATTCGACTGCCGGACGCGCAGGAATGGCATATTCAGCACGCGACAGATATTGGCGCGCTCGGGGTGGTGATTCCCACCGTGGACGATGTCGACCGGGCGCGGGAGGCGGCCAAGTGGTCCCGCTATCCTCCGGTCGCGCGCCGCAGTTCGGGCCAGGGGCAGGCACCGGCCATCTGGGGCGTGAACGGAGTCAACTATCACCAGACCATCAACGACAATATGCTGGTCGTGATCATGATCGAGACCCCAACCGGAGTCGCAAATGCCTATGACATTGCGTCCGTCCCGGGAGTGGATGTGGTGATCATTGGAAACAATGACCTCAGCTGGTTTTCGGGATTTGCCCAGACGGATGAGCGCTATCACCAATTAGTAGATAAGGTTCGCACGGACACCCTGCGGGCAGGGAAGATCTTCGGGCAGGCCAACGCGACGTACGCGACTGGGCCGTACAGCAAGGATTCGTTTTTCTTCCAAAATGGCCCGTCAGACGACGGTTGGCAGCCTCCGAAGGCCGGGGCTAGCCAAAATGCGCCCCCTCCGGGAGAGAGGTAAGGAGGGCCGGTAAGGGGAACGGCTCACCTCTCAGCTACGCTCGGTCGAGAAACATCTTCCTAATGAGCGGAAGATGGGTTAAGAGCGCTCCCTCAGTGGCTAAAGCCGGACAGATTTGCAATTACTTATGGACGGCCTGAAGGCCGTCCCCTTCACAGCTGGTTTTCATCCGCGTGGGTACGCCGCAGACCATGAGGTCCGCGGAACTGCAGATCCCTTGTATTCGCTCGGAGTCTGTGACTTATTTGATTTGGCCTGTAGTTTGTGGCTGGAAAGCTCGGAAGAGCGTCTGCCAACAAGCATCGCCGGGGTCCTTCGACTGCGCGCCATAAGCCGTCCGTTATGCGATAGATTCGCGCGGCGCTTCGCTCAGGATGACGGCTTTGTCGGAGGTGAAAAGCATCCGGTCATCTACGCAGAAAACACGAAAAGATCGAAAACGTCACAGGCTCACGGGATGACAAAGGGGAGGGCAACGGTTCCATAAAGAGTGGTTGCTGGACCGAGGCGTTTTTTTCATCAGCTTGGGTGGGCCGCAGGCTTCAGCTTCACTTAACCTTGATTGGGCGATACTGCACTTATGCGGGTACTGGTGGTTGAGGACGAGGTGCGGCTGGCGGAAAACGTGGCCTCCGCCCTACGTGAGGGCCCCAACTTCGCTGTCGACTGCGCCGAAGACGGGCTCACCGGGCTTCATCTTGCCGAAAATCGCTGTTATGACCTGATCATCCTGGACCTGATGCTGCCAGGGCTGGACGGCCCGGGCCTACTGAAAAAAGTGCGCACGCGCGGAGACCGAACACCGGTACTCATCCTGACCGCCCGGGGCGAGGCCAGTTCCATCATCTCGTTGCTCAATGCCGGCGCGGACGACTATCTCACCAAGCCGTTCGACCTGGGGGAGTTGATCGCACGGGCGAAAGCGCTGATCCGCCGCGGCAAGGGAGTCGCCGATCCCATCCTTCGCATCTCTGATTTGCAGGTCAATACCGTCGAGCAGAGTGTCCGGCGCTCGGGCAAGCTGGTGGATCTCTCGCCCACGGAGTATCGCATTCTCGAGTATCTGATTCATCGGCCGCGCGTGATCGTATCGAAACGCGAGTTGCTCGAGCATCTCTACGATTACAACTGGGAACATCATTCCAACGTGATCGAAGCCCACATCTCGAATCTGCGCCGCAAGCTTGAGGCGGCCACACAGCAGCCGAGCATTGAAACATTGCGCGGACGCGGGTACCGCCTGCTCATGGGCTTTGAGGACGGGCGATGAGGTCCTATTCCCTCACCCACCGCCTCATCGTAACCATCCTGCTGATAGAGCTGCTTGCCGCCCTTTCCATATCGGGTGCGGCCTTGCTCTACGAGCGTCATGTGCGCTTTCGATCCTTTGACGTCATGCTTCGCGGCCGCGCTGATTCGTTGCTGGGCGCAGTGCAGGACGCGGAAGACGCACAGGACAACGTGATGCTGGACGGAACGGAAGCGAATCTTCCGGCCGAGGATGTCTACCAGGTGCAGGACGCGGGTGGCCGCGTGCTGGGTCAGTCGCCCAATTGGGCAGGACCCACCAAAGCCCTGCTCACCGCGAGCACCGGCAAGCTTCAGAGAGTCTCCATCCAAGGCAAGCACTATCGGGTGCTCAGGATCCAGGGTCTCAGAATTGTCGATCCGGGCGACAAAGGTGGCGGCATCCCGCGCCGCGTGACTATCCTTTATGGCTCCCCGATCGAACACGTTTGGGGCGAGATCTGGGAAGCTGTCGGCTTTTACGCGGTCACCAGCTTGTTCCTGCTGGCGATTTCAGGAATGTTGATCTTCTGGCTATTGAATCGGGGCCTGGCCCCTTTGCGCGAGCTGGCGGCGGAGGCATCTGGGGTCTCGGTCAACTCCTGGAACTTCGCTCCTTCCCCCCGTGCGCGCATGATCAGGGAACTCGCCCCCCTGACGGTGGCGATCGAAACTGTGCTCACCGGCCTGGAGCGCTCGTTTATGCAGCAACGCCGCTTTACCAGCGATGCCGCACACGAGCTCAAGACCGCCGTCGCCGTACTGAAGTCTTCCCTACAGCTGCTCACTCTCAAGCAAAGAACAACGCTCGAGTATGAGCGCGGGATAGAACGCTGCCAGCTCGATTGCGAACGGGTGGAAGAAACGGTAGCCAAGATGCTGACGCTGGCTCGGGTCGAGACGAATAACGGCCCGGCAAGCGGACCGGCCGACCTGACCGACATTCTGCGCCAGGTGGCGCAACAATTTGAATCCATGGCAGAGCTAAAGCGCCTGCAAGTGGTTGTGATGGCAGAGACGCCGGTGATGGTCGATATCGAGCCGGAGCAAGCGCAACTCTTATGCGGGAACCTGCTCCTGAATGCCCTGCAGCACAGTCCCGGGGGCTCGACCATCCGCGCCGTAGCACGGCAGGAGGATACCCGTGCAGAGCTGACGATCGAAGATGATGGCGAGGGCATCGCACCCCAGGATCTGCCCCATGTTTTTGACCGTTTCTACCGTGGCGATCCCTCGCGCAGCAGAAACACGGGAGGGACCGGCCTGGGCCTCGCCATCTGCAAAGCCATCGCCTCCCGCGGGCTGGGAACCATCGAAATTGCCAGCGAACCAGGAAACGGGACCAGGGTGACGGTTCGTTTCCCTGTTTCCGCGCTCTCTTCAGCTTCCGTTAAGGTAGCTGTGCGAAATTAAGTCGAGCCTGATTGGAGATCCAATGACAGCGAAACACCTGCGGACTGCATTCCAGACGTTGACTCTTAGCGCATCCTTAGCGGCCGCCTTTCTCGCGCCCGCCGGCGCGTGGGCACAGAAGCCGTACAGCGTCCTGACCCAGTGGAAGATTGGCGGTGAGGGTGGGTGGGACTACCTGACGTCCGACCCCAAAGGGCACCGTCTCTACGTCACCCACGGACCCCGGGTCGAGGTATTGGACAGCGATTCCGGGAAAGTCGTGGGCAGCATCACCGGCCTGAAGGGCACCCACGGTGTCGCGCTCGATGACGCCGGCAAATATGGGTATGTGAGCGATGGCGGCGCGAATGCCGTGGTGGTCTTTGACCGTAGCTCGCTGGCCAGTGTCGCTTCGATTCCGGCGGGTATGAATCCGGACGGGATTGTGTTTGAGCCCAAAACAAAGACGGTGTGGGCGTTTAATGGCCGCAGCAATAATGTAACCGTGATTGACACTGCGCAAAACAAAGCGGTGGCCACGATCGCCCTCTCCGGCAAACCCGAGTTCCCGGTCGCCGACGGCTCGGGCACGGTGTTTGCCAACATCGAGACCAAGAATGAGATTGTCCGTTTCGATGCAGTGGCGAAAGCCATCACCGCGACCTGGCCGGTGGACAACTGCGATTCGCCCTCTGGTCTGGCCATCGATATCACCGGGCGCCGGCTCTTTGCCGTGTGCGACGGAGGCAAGATGGCAGTGGTCGATGCGAGCTCAGGAAAGGTGCTGGCCAATCCGGCCATCGGCGAAGGTCCGGATGCGGCGCGCTACGATGCAAAGCGCAAGCTGGCTTTCTCCTCCAATGGCGGCGGAACGCTGACCATTATCGACGCCAGCAAACCCACCTACCCGGTGCTGCAGAACCTGGACACGCAACGGGGAGCGCGCACCATGACACTGGACTGGGTCACGGGTCGCATCTACCTGGCTACCGCCTCGTTCGGAGAGCGGCCCGCTCCGACGGCGGCTAACCCGCATCCACGGCCCGCCATCGTACCCGGCAGCTTCACCATATTGGTGGTCGGGCAGAAGTGAGTCTGCGATTCCCGGTTTTGCGTCTTCCAGATGTCATGCTGAAACTTTCTGTCATCGTTTTTGTGTTTTTTGTGATCGCTGCTACGGCGGGGCTCGCACAGCAACCAGGTGGAGCACCGCCGGCTTCGATCACCCCCGCTTCGATTACGCTGGAGCAGGCGATTGCCATGGCTCGCGCCAATGAGCCCAGCTTCGCTGCTGCGGCCGGCAACGCGCGTATCGCTGCACTTGATCACTCCATAGCGCGCTCGGCTCTGCTGCCGAATGCCACGTTTCACAACCAGTTCCTGTATACCCAACCGAACAGGCTCCACAGTGACACTGCCGCAATTGGAGCCCAGTCTCTACCCGTGTTTATCGCCAACAATTCGGTTCACGAATATACCAGCCAGGCTGTCGTTAACGAAACGTTGGGACTGCCACAAACAATTGCGGTCTCGCGGACAGCGGCTGCGGCTGCCGTAGCTGCGGCGCAGTTGGAGATTGCTCGCCGGGGACTTGTGCTTACCGTAACCGGCCTTTTTTACCAGGAGCTGGCCGCCAACCACAGGGTTGCCGTGGCGCGACGCGCCGCGGGCGAGGCCTCCGGCTTCACGAACCTTACCCAACAGCGCGAGAGCGCCCGCGAAGCGGCGCACGCCGATGTGGTAAAGGCGCAGTTGCAGCAACAACAGCGCGATCGCGACCTTGCCGAAGCCCTGCTCGGGGAGCAAAAATCTCGCCTGGATCTGGGTGTGCTTCTCTTTGCTGACCCACGGACGGAATACACCCTCTCGCCCGGCCCGATTGTGCCCCTGCCAACACGGGCTGACGTTGACGCGAACGCCATGAGGCTCAATCCGGAGCTGCGTCAGGCTATGGCGTCTCTCAGGGTCAACACGTTGCAGGTAACCGCGGCACGCGCCGCCTATCTTCCCGATCTTGCTCTCAACTTCACCTACGGCATCGACGCGCCGCAGGTCGCAGCCAATGGCGGTTTTAATCCTTTCAACCCTAACCCTAACGACAACGCGCAGCCCCGCAATCTTGGCTACTCTGCTAGCGCCACGGTCGATCTCCCGGTGTGGGACTGGTTTTCCACCCAGCACAAGGTGCGCCAGAGCGAGATCCTGCGGGATGCAGCGCACACTGCGCTCACCGCGACCCAGCGCCGGCTAGTCGCCCAGCTGGATGAATCGTACTCAGAGGCAGCCACAGCCCAAAACGCACTTCAGTCCCTCGAACAAAGCGTTCAAACGGCAACCGAGAGTCTGCGCCTCACTCGCCTGCGCTATACCGCGGGCGAGGCGACAGTACTTGAAGTGGTCGACGCACAAAACTCGCTGACTACAGCGGAAATCGCGCGGGAGGACGGTACCATCCGCTATCAATTGGCTCTCACTAATTTGCAATTGCTGACAGGGGCGATCTGAACATGAGACTGGTTGTTCCCAAGCAGTGTCCCGGTATACACACGACGTCCAGTCCCTGGACGGGTGCCCCACGTTCGCCCAAGCGTACGTGGGCCGAAGAAGACGGGGCGAAGCCCCACGATTGCTTTTCACGTAGGGGAAAACAGCTCCTTGACCGCCTGGGCCAGATACGCAATCTGCTGAAAGCAGTCGAAAGATTTCTTTTTCGGCCCAGGTACGCCGGGGCGAACCTGGGGCACCCGTCCAGTTACTCGTACGGTCCCTCCTCGCGCTCACCCGTCCAGTTCTGTTGGTTTGTTTAGCGCCCTTATGCTGTCTCTCGCAGCTCTGCTCCCCGTCGCCTGCGGCAAAACTGAAGCCCCTGCCCCAACCGAGGTCTACGTCCAGGCTGCCCATCCGGAGCGGGGTGACATCGCCGAGCAGATCATGGTCGACGCCACGCTCGCGC
The DNA here is from genome assembly GCA_963838445.1 of uncultured Acidobacteriaceae bacterium. Lineage (GTDB taxonomy): Bacteria > Acidobacteriota > Terriglobia > Terriglobales > Acidobacteriaceae > PALSA-350. The sequence continues at coordinate 249,391 of CAWIRT010000026.1, read as the reverse complement.
CGCTGGCCCAGGCCGCCATCTCTCCCAAGGTCACAGCGCCAGTCAAAAAGTTCTACGTCCAACGCGGTACCCACGTCAGGGCCGGTCAGCTCTTGGCATCTCTGGAAAACAGCGACCTTAAAGCCGCTGCACTCGATAACAAAGGTTCATACACCGCCGCCCAGGGCACCTACGACATCGCCACCGGCGCCACGGTACCTGCAGACACCATGAAGGCGGAGACGGACCTGACGCAGGCAACCGCCAACCTCAACCTGGCGCAAAGCATTGCGGACAGCCGGGCGCAACTTTTTGCCGAGGGGGCGATCCCGGGGCGCGACCTGGATACTGCCAATGCGGCACTGGTCCAGGCAAAAGCCGCCCACGAGATTGCCCGGCAGAATCTGGAAGCGCTGCAGAAAGTGAGCCACAAGGCTGCGCTCGAGAGCGCTCAGGGCCAACTTACTTCCGCCAAAGGCAAGTACCTGGGCGCCGAGGCCCAATTGAGTTACACCGAGATTCGCAGTCCTATCTCCGGCGTGGTGACCGACAGGCCACTCTTTGCCGGAGAGACGGCCGCTGCCGGCAATCCCGTAATTACTGTCATGGATACGTCCGCGCTGCTAGCCAAGCTCCACCTCTCACAGATACAGTCGCAGCGGCTCTCCCTGGGGGCGCCAGCCACCCTTACCGTCCCCGGCGTCCCCGATCCGGTGCCGGCCAAAGTCTCGCTCATTAGCCCGGCGCTCGACCCCGGAAGCACCACAGTCGAGGTATGGCTGCGGGTGGCGAATGCAAAAGGGACATTGAAGGCGGGCACGCCGGTCCACACCACGATTACCGGCCGCACCGCTGCGAGCGCCTTGCTGATTCCATCGGAAGCCGTACAAACAGGACCCGATGGCGAAAGCAAATTCGTTCTGGTCATCAAGCCTGACGGAACTGCTGCCAAGAAGCCGGTGACCCTGGGCATTCGTACTTCCGAATCAACGCAAATTGTCAGTGGTCTCACCCCGGCCGATATGGTCATCACTAGTGGCGGGTATGGGCTGGATGAAGGAACCAAGGTCAAGGTCGGCACCGCTCCGGCCGAAGCCGGAGGAGACAAGGAGTGATGCCCGGCACACCCGACAACGAGGGGCCATTCTGGCTCGCCGCCGCGGCCAAACCCATCTTCTTCTTCCTTGCGCTGTTAACGCTTGCCGGCGTCTACATGGCGTTTCAGGTGCCGATTTCGGTGTTTCCCGAGACCAACTTTCCACGCGTGGTGATCGGCGTAGACAACGGCGTCATGCCCGTGGAACAGATGCAGGTCACCATCACCAAGCCGATCGAAGATGCGATCAATAGCGTTCCTGGGCTGCTGACCGTGCGTAGCAACACCAGCCGCGGCTCGGCGGAAATCAGCTTGTTCTTCGATTGGAATGTGGATATGTTTCGCACCCTGCAGCTGACGGATGCGGCCCTCGCCAGGGTTTCCCAGTCTCTGCCCGCCACGGCGCACATTACCACCAACCGTCTCACGTTCGCTACCTTTCCCATTCTCGGCTACGCCCTCACCGCGGACGACCGCGGGAAAGATACGGTCCCGCAAACCCGGCTCTGGGAGATTGCCACGTACGACCTGAAACCGCCGCTCAACCGCGTGAATGGCGTAAGTACGGTGCTGGTGCAGGGCGGCCAGATTCCGGAATTTCACATTGTGCCTAACCTCGCCCGGCTTCAGGCCGCCGGGGTAACTCTGCTCGAGTTGGTCAACGCCGTCCAGGAATCGAACATTATTGACTCTCCCGGTCTGTATGAGGCGAACCACCAGCTTATCCTCGGCCTGATCGGAGCCCAGGCACACAGTGCCGCTGAGCTGAGCAACCTGATCGTGAAGACCTCGCCCAACGGCGTGGCCATCCGTGTCGGCGATATCGGGACCGTGGAACCGTCGACGATGCCGGTTTATACCGCAGTCAGGTCGAACGGTAAACCTGCTGTGCTGCTGAATATTACCCGTCAACCCTCGGGCAACACAGTGGCGGTGGCAAATGGAGTCGCCACCGCAATCGCTCAACTGAAATCGAAGTTGCCACCCGGGGTTCACCTCGAGGCATTCTATGACCAGTCGGAACTGGTGCGCGAAAGCATTCTCAGCGTCCGCGACGCCATTCTCATCGGGTTGGGGCTGGCCTGTATCATCCTGTTCCTATTTCTCCACGATTGGACGTCGTCCCTGGTCGCCGGCCTGGTTATCCCTGTCACCGTTGCGGTGACCATTCTCTTTCTTCACCTCACGGGCCAAAGCTTCAACCTGATGACCCTGGGTGGCCTCGCGGCGGCCATCGGATTGGTCATCGACGACGCCATCGTGGTGGTCGAGAACATCGCTGTTCATCGCGAGGCGGGAGAGTCGCGGATTGGATCTGTCCGCAAGGCCATCCACGAGATCAGCCGGCCGCTGGTCTTTTCCACCATCACCCCGGTGATCGTCTTTCTTCCCCTGGTCGCGGTTACCCAGGTGACGGGGAGCTTCTTCCGTGCCCTTGCCGTAACCATGACGGTTGCTTTGCTTACTTCCCTGCTGCTGGCCCTTACGTTCACTCCCGCACTTTCTCTGCGACTGGAGAAGCGCCATTCGGAGTCGTCACCGCCCGAAAGCGCCACTGGAGACGGAAGGCCGAGCGGGGTTTTCGCAGCTATCCGGCGTTGGGGAGGAAATGCTTTCCGGCGTCTTCTCTACTATCACGAGCGTGCCCTGGAGTGGTCGTTCCAACGCCCTCTCGCCCTGGTTGCGGTCTGTGGAGTGCTGATCATCGCCGGTTACTTCTGTTATCAAGGCCTCGGCTCTGACCTGCTGCCGGAGATGGATGAGGGTGCGTTTGTGCTGGATTACTTCACCCCCGCGGGAACATCGTTGACCGAAACCAACCGTATCCTTGAGCACGTGGACCAGATTTTGCGGCGCATCCCGGAGGTGTCCATTACCTCCCGCCGCACCGGCCTCCAATTGGGCCTTGCTGCGGTGACGGAGGCAAACAACGGTGACTTCACGGTCCGTCTTAAAACGGACCGTTCGCGTTCCATCGATGAGATCGAGGCCGACGCGCGTGAACAGATCCATGCGGCCGAGCCATCGCTGGATATGGAGTTCATCCAGGTTTTGCAGGATATGATTGGCGACCTTTCTAACTCGCCTGAACCCATCCAGATCAAGCTGTTTTCGAACGACCAGAACCTTCTGCTCACGCTTGCTCCCCGTGTGCAGCAAGCGATCGCGAAAATTCCCGGCGTTGTTGATACCCAGAATGGTGTCGACAACACAATCAGCGGCCCAGCCACAAACTTCCAGATCGACCCTGTGGTTGCCGGGCGGCTCGGTTTCACTCCGACTGAGGTTGCAGAGGACGCTACGTCCATCCTCGATGGGCTGCCCACCAATGATCCGGTAATTTCCGGCGGCCGGCCGTACACCGTCCGCGTGCGCCTGCCCGACGCTAATCGCGCCTCGCTCGAAGCGATTGAGAACACCGTGTTCAACAGCAGCAGCGGACACACCGCGACGTTGAGTGCGATGGCCACGGTGACGCAGTTGCCGCCGCAAAACGAAATCCGCCGTGAAAATCTGCAGCAGGTGGTGCTGGTGAGCGGGCGCCTGGAAGGTTCTGATTTGGGCGGGGCCATGGCGCAAGTCCAGACTGCGGTGAGCCGCCTTCAACTGCCCGCGTCCGTCCGGGTGGAATACGGCGGCACATACCAGGAGCAACAGCGCTCCTTTGCCGATCTGGCTCGCGTTCTGGTACTCGCGCTCGCCCTGGTTTTCGGTGTGCTGCTCACCGAATTTCGCAATTTTGCTGCTCCCATCTCTATCCTTACCAGTTCCGTCCTCTCGCTCGCGGGCGTGGTGTTCGCTTTGCTCATCACGGGTACGAACTTCAATGTAGCCAGCTTCATGGGCCTGATCATGGTCATTGGGATCGTGGCCAAGAATGGCATTCTGCTGCTCGACGCCGATGAGCAATTGCGCGCCAGTGGAATGGACCCCCGGCAAGCTATGCTGCACGCTGCGGAGCGGCGGAGGCGACCCATCCTGATGACCGCCATCGCCACCGTCTGCGGGATGTTGCCTCTCGCGTTGGCCCTGGGCGCCGGTTCGCAAATGTTGCAGCCACTGGCCATCGCGGTCATCGGAGGTCTGTCGATCTCAATTGTGCTCAGCCTGGTAGTTACTCCGGTTGTCTACTACCATCTGACCCGGCGTCGCGACGCTTCGGTCCCACGGCAGGCCCCGCGGCACGCCGGGGCCTAAGGTTGGAGTTTAGCTTTTTTGAATGCTGCAAAGTCCTCCTCGCAGGTTGAGCTGCCGAATGCTACTCGAAGCCGAACCGAGAGGGAAATAGCGCCGCAGGAGCTAAAGCCCGTAGCCTTCGTGAAGAAGGACGTTCTCAGCCTCTGAAGCCCAATTCTCTTTCGATCCTCAACGGCCCAAGAGGCTGCGGAAAAAGCCAGGTCAAGCAAGAAAGCATGCCCCAGGGGCTAAAGCCCACGATGATTACATTTACATTTGCCGGGGATAAATCCCCGGCCTACCCTAAGACAGGGCTTTTGCATAGCCTCTAAAGTCAGGCCCTGATACAAAGCTCAAAATGAAGATCTCACGCAGATTCTAAAGCCCTCGTCCTACTGGCCTTTTATGGCCAGACTTTTAGTCGGGCCCTGATACAAAGCATCAGAGCGGTGGCTCCAGAAAACTCGCGCATTCCGTGGATTTGGATCTCTCCGCTCTCCCTGAAAATGTGGAGACTTGAGCGGCCCGACTGAAGAGGTTGCGGAAAAGTCTTTGTTTGGACAGAGTCGTCCCCTCAGTGGCTAAAGCCACATTCATTTCAAAGTAACTACGGACGGGCTGAAAGCCCGTCCCCTTCGGGCGAAAGAGTTTTTCCGCAGCCTGTGAAGTAGTGCCCTGATACGATACAAAGCACTTTTCGTGAAATTGGCTCGAAACAGACTGACGCGGACATTAGTTTTGCAGTCATTCATGGCCTAAGAGACGTTGGTTCGAAGCTAAGCCGGCGGGCATTTAATTTTGTAGTTGCGTTCAATCCCCGATCCAGTTAACTTAAGCGGATACGTATCACGTTCGCGGTACTGTATTCGCGGTGAACGCCTTCACTGTCGAAGCGCGGTCTTCATCCGGAATGTGCCTTTCTAGTCGGAACAGGCCCAGTAGCACCCTTCCAAGTCGAAGATAGGTCTCTCAAGTTCACTCATCCGCCCCCGGGTTTCTGAGGGTCCGGAAGACGCCTTTTTTTCGTTCAATCTTCGGAGGTTGTTACATGTCATCAGGCTCCATACGCATTCGATGCTTCTCTCTATCCGCTTTGCTGCTGACACTGCTTCTGGGCGCGACGTTCGCCGGAGCACAAAACTTCCGCGGTGGCATTAACGGCACCGTGACGGACCAGGGCGGAGCCGCTATTCCCGGCGCACAGGTGCAGATTACAGATGACGCCACCGGGGTCACGAAAACGACGGTCGCCTCAAGCGCGGGGGAGTTTGACTTTCCCGACTTGCCATTAGGCAGTTATACCGTTGCCGCTACGTCCTCCGGATTTGAGACACTCAAGGTACAAAAGGTACAGGTTTCTGCGGGAACGATTTATAGTCTCCCCCTGAAGCTTGCGGTCGCTTCCCAGGCGACCACGGTTGAGGTAAACGCCGCCGGCCTGGCACTCGATACCACCACGCCCACGCAGACCACGGTCCTGAGCGGTGCGGCAATCCAGGATATTCCTCTCAACGGGCGCGACTTCACGCAAATGATTGGAATGGCACCGGGATATGCCGGCTATTCTCTGGGAGGGTACGGCTCAGTCAATGGAACGCGCGCAAACCAGGTCAACTGGCAAATCGACGGCTCTGACAACAACGATCTTTGGCATAACATTCCCGCAGTAAACCAGGGCGGTGTAGAAAACATCGCGGGCATTACCCTGCCAATCGATTCGGTGGAAGAATTCTCGCTGCAGACGCAGGCGTCGCCCGAAAGTGGACGCAACCCGGGCGGCTCAGTGAACCTGGTTACCAAGTCCGGGACCAATTCGATCCATGGCAGCGCCTATTACTACAACCGCAACGAAGCGCTGGCGGAGGTTTCGCCGTTCCAACAAGGCAATCCTCCCCTGCGCAATCAACAGTGGGGCGAGTCAGCCGGTGGTCCTTTCTGGAAGGACCATACCTTCTGGTTTGAAAACTTTGAGAAGCAGAACTTCAAGATAGCAACGGGCTACCAAGGCACGGAGCCCTCGACCGCCTACCAAGCTGCCGCAGCGCCAATACTTTCCTACTATGGAGTAGCCCAGAACTCAGCCACCTCCAGCCTGCTTACAACTCTATGGCCCGCAGATTCGCTCGCGGGTCCCGCATCCAGTCCGAATTTCTCGGCAGCGGCGCCGGAAACCGGCTATAGCTACAACGGAGTGATCAAGGTGGATCACAACTTCAACGAACGGCAATCGATCGCTGCCCGCGCATTCCTGGGTCAGGGAAATCAGATCGCACCGGTTTGCAACTGCGTTATTCCTTACTACTTCGAAACCGCTCCCATTCATGTCTACAACTACTCCCTGGTTCACAATTTCACCCTGTCAACCCACCTGACCAACCAGGTCACAATGGGGGTCAACTATTTCAACCAGGTGTTCAGCGACCAGAAGACCGGGTTTAACGTGGACGCGCAGGGTTTCGTTACCAACTCGCCTTACACGAATGCCCCGAACATCAAAATTTCAGGCTTTGAGGCGATCGGCCAAACCCCCCCGGAAGGACGTAACGATATTACCGGCCATATTGACGAAGCCCTGTCGTGGGTGAAGGGCAAGCACCAGTTTCGATTTGGTGGTGAGTTCCGCCAGGCGCAGGTGGACGAGTTCTATCAACGGCATTCCGTCGGCACCTTTGTATTCAATGGCTCGAGCGGTCCGTGGGCGAGCGACTATGCAAACTGCACCGGCCCGTTCGCCAGCGGCAGCCTTGCCTCCGGTTGTGCGAGCCAATCCCTTGGCAGCGTTCTTTCCCTGGCCGATTTTCTTGGCGGCTATATGGCCTCGGCCAGCATTGCGCGTGGCAATGCAGAACGGCAGGTGTTCATCAAGACCTTCGACCTGTTTGCGCAGGACAGTTGGCAGCTCACATCCAGGCTTAATTTCGACTATGGTATCCGCTACGATTACATGCAGCCAATGCAAAGTAATTTCCAGAACATCTCCGTCTTTCGTCCGGAACTTACTGACAGCGACGGTCTTGCCTTCCAGGGCAATCAAATCGGCTCGCTTTACCCGTCCGATTGGACAAACTTCAGCCCGCGGGTTGGATTCTCCTATTCTCCAGCTTTCTCCAATGCAACGGTCCTCCGCGGCGGCTTCGGTATGTTCTTTGATACCCCGAACGCAAACCCGTTCCTGGACAACCGGACAAACAACAATGCACCGAATGGCGTGGAGGGCAATCCGGGCGGGCCAGACCCGGTTTATACCGTCGCCACTTATGCAACAACCGTAGTTCCCGGCCAGTCAATCTTTCCCGTGGTTACGCCAACGACGACCAGCCTTTGCAACCCGGGAAGTCCCTGCGGCGTATTTTCTGTGAACCGCAACTTCAAAAACTCTTATAACTTTAACTACAGCTTGCAAGTGGAACAGTCACTCGGGTCGCACATGTTGTTCCAGATTGGTTACGTAGGGAGCGAAGGCCGCCACCTGCTGACTCTCTTGAACATCAATCAACCGTTCCTGGGTGGACCGACCACCGATGTAACCTATCAAAACGCCGTCTATCCTGGAGTTACCGAGCGGCCTTTTCTCAGTCAGTATCCTCAATACGGTGATATCAACCAGGTCGAGAGTATCGGCACCTCAAACTATAACTCTCTCCAGACGGTCTTCAGGATCCGCGGGTATCGTGGCCTAACCACCCAGTTCAGCTACACCTGGAGCCATAACCTGGACGAGGCAACGAACTATCGCGGAAACCTGCCGCAAGACAGCACAAACTTCAAGGGTGACTACGGAAACAGTGACTTCGATACCCGAAACGGTTTTGTCGGTTATGCGAACTATGAAGTGCCACAATTTCGCGGGCCAAAACTCCTGACCGCAGGCTGGGAGGCGAACACGGTTTTCACTTTCAAGGGTGGACAGCCTATCAACCTCTTCACCGGAGCCGACACAACGGGCGAGAACCAATACAACCAGCGTCCAAATATTGTGGGTAATCCGTTCGCCGGCGTATCGCACCAGATCCAGAACGGCGTAGTGCAATGGTTCAATCCTGCTGCCTTCGCCGACCCCACCTTTGGAACGTATGGGAACTACCAGCGCAATAGTATTTTCGGCCCCGGCCTGGAAGACGTGGATCTTTCGATCTTCAAAAACACTCACATCACGGAACGCATCAATACCCAGTTCCGAGTGGAGATGTTCAACTTGTTCAATCATCTGAACCTTGCCAATCCCGGACCCACGCAACTCGGCAATGACGCCACGGGAACGGATAGCTTTGGGCAAATCGGCTCTACCATTGGAGCCGGTAACTACTCGCCGGGGATCGGGCCGGGTGAACCCTTCAACGTCCAACTGGCTCTCAAGATTCTTTTCTGAGGGCCGTTGGACTTTCTCCAGCATTGGCGACGCCAATGCTGGAGCGAGTTCCGGGTAACCTGTTAATTGAAGTGTTTCTGCTTTGCCTGCAACGCCTGAATCTGAGCTAACAAATGCTTCGTGTACACGCCGGACGCCACGAAGCTGGCTCCGTCGTGCACCATCATGGAGAGAGCATCTTCTCCACTCTTATCGATGGAAGTAACCTCGTTAAGGTCCACAATGCGGCTTCGCTGCGACGCCTGGGCTGTGGATGCCTTCCAATTTGAGACCAGCTCGGCAACGGATCTCTTTGTCAGCTGGCCCTGAAGAACCCACGTTTCCTCCCGGTCATTCTCAGTGACTGTGATTCGTAGCATGTTCTCGTCCCCCAGTCTTAACCGACCAGCGAAGCCTCCTCAATCAGGTTTGAGCATCCGCCGTACAAAGTTGCTTTCAAATGGGCTTTGCAATCGGCGTACCTTTTTAAAGGATTCGTTTCAGGGAGATCTTAAGCGAGTAAGACACCCCATTCAATCCCACCGAGCGGGGAACGATGGAGTCGTCTAACTGGTAGTGCGCCAATCCGCTGGCAGTATGCCAGAGAGTTGGCAGCGGTGGGGAGATGGCCTCATTAGGCCGAGTGCCTCGGCGGACGAGAAATGCCAAGTTTTTGCATGCGAAATTGAAGGGTTGGGCGTTTTAGGCCGAGCCGCGCTGCGGCTCCATTCGGGCCTGCAAACACCCAGTTGGTCTGCTCCAAAACAGAAAGGATATGCCTTCGCTCAACTTCTTCGAGAGTCGTGGAGCCATTCATATGGCCGCCCTCCGGCAATCGCGTTTTCAGATCGCCGAGCGGAACGTTAAGCATCGGGCCTTTGGAAAGAATGACCGCGCGCTCGATCACATTCTGCAGCTCGCGTATGTTTCCCGGCCATGGATAACGAACTAACGCGTTCATAGTCTCCGACGAGATGGTGTCAATCTGCTTGCCCATATTGAAGGCGTAATGTTGCGCAAAATGCCGCACCAGGAACGGGATGTCTTCCGGGCGTTCGCGCAATGGGGAACATGGATGGGGAAAACGTTGAGCCGATAGAACAGATCGGAACGGAATTTCTGCTCCTCTACCATGGTTTTCAGATCGCGATTGGTCGCTGCAATGAGGCGGGCGTTGGTGCGCAGCGTGCGCGAACCGCCCAGGCGCTCGAATTCCCGCTCCTGCAGGACACGCAACAGCTTCGGTTGTAACTCGAGCGGAATTTCACCGACCTCGTCGAGGAAGATGGTCCCTTGTGAGGCCAATTCGAATCTTCCAATGCGCTGGGCCACCGCCGCGGTAAACGCGCCTCTTTCATGACCGAAGAGTTCGCTCTCCAGCAGGCCAGTTGGGATAGCCGCGCAATTTAATTTGACGAAGGGATTGGACTGGCGTTGGCTCAGATTGTGCACCGCGCGTGCGATCAACTCCTTTCCCGTCCCAGTCTCGCCGTAAATCAAGACCGTAGAGCCAGTCGGGGCCACCGCTTCTACCTGGCTCAAAACCCGGCAAAGCACAGGGCTGTTGCCGATGATCTCCTGGAAATTCATCTCGCTGCGGAGTTCATCTTCAAAATAAAGTTTTTCCTGGTTGAGCTTGTCCTTGAGCTCGGTAATCTGACGATAGGCGAAGGCGTTATCGATTGCGATCGCCACCTGTCCGGCGATCTGAGACAAGAACTGGAGATCCGACTGGGCAAAGGCACTCTCCTCCGTGCGCACCAGGCAGAGCACTCCCAGCACACGGTTGCACCGCAGCAGAGGTAACATACATAGAGTTTTCACCCCCGCTGCCGATGCGATTCGGTGGTCAAAGCCGGACCTTTGCAACTGCCCTATATCCCCTATCCAGGGCGTGCCAGTACGAAAAACCCGACCGGATACGGAGCCATTGAGCGACGTGCGGGCAGCTCCGGGCGTGCCTGCAGATTGCCCTCTGGAAAATCCAATGCGTATAGTTGCAGTTCCCGGCCTTCCCCATCGGGCAAAATCAAAGCCACGCCATCCAGACGCATTGCCTTTCGAATGCCCGGGGAAACAGCCTGAAGAACGTCCCGCAACTCAAGATTCGAAACCACGCTGTTGTTCAGATCCAGAATGAGCCTCAGCTTGGTCCGTTCCTCTTCCAACTGGGCACGCGCTATTTCGGACTGAGCGAAATTGACACGATCATCGATCGCCAGCGCAGCGTAGTGACTAACGAGCGAAAGCAGAGAGGATTCCTCGTCGGAGAAAGCATCCCGGCGCTCGCGTCCGATGCATAGGGCGCCCAGGCGATGAACGCTTGTGGCTAGTGGAAGGATGCACAGAGATTGACTACCGGATTCGCGAAAGAACCTCGCCGTCTCAGGGAATTGCACCTCGTTGTCGAGCGAAGGAATGACGAGGGGCTTCTCCTGTTCCGACACGGCCGACCAAATCTCCTCCTGCCACCTGGTGACTGAGGAATCTTCTAAGAGAACGCGACCCTCACCATCAACTACATGGAACGAAAGCTCACCCTCACGCAAATGAATGACCGCCGTCGTCGTGCAATCGAGCAGTGCGCACAGCTCCGACGGCAGCGCCCGCAATATCTGCTCGGGATTACGATGCATCCCCAGCTTGCGGGCGAAACGAAGAACTTCTTCAACGTGCTTTCCCGCCATGCGCGGGGATCGGCCATTCGTGTTCTGGGACCTCTGCATAGTCCAGTGGTGACCTCCCTGTGCAGATGATTGATAGATGAAAACCGTCGCAAGAGGTCTCAACGATCGCGTCGCGCCATTTGCCGCCTAAGCCCGTCGTCCCGGTCTTCTTTCTTCTCGATCGGGCTGCCAAATAGTTGACAGCCCGTCAGAGTATTGGCACAGGCAGCGAGGCGGCGGATAGCCAGCCCTTTGGGACTCAATGAATGTGCTTGATTTTTCAATAATTTACGCCCGCTCCGCGGAACTTTATCTGTGGCACGCCACTTGCAGTTGCCGGAGTGTTCGGTCCGCAGACTTTTTCTGATTCATTGCCGGGGGGTGTAGATGCAAGTAGAACAAGATGGCGTGCAGGCTCCGAGCTTTCGGCTCGATGTCCCGCTGCACAGTCTTCTCACCAAGCCGGTGGCTCCCGTATCGGGGTTGCAGCCGGTCGGGCCACCACAACGATTCCCAGATCCCGTTTTTCCCCAACGCCCTGAACTGTTGGAACCACTGGTTGACGACGCTGCATGGCAGCCGCCTGAAAAGCGGCACTGGACAGGGGGCCAGATCTATCATGCGATGCGCGGATGGCTTTTTCCTTACATCCGTTCGCGCGTCACCGCGGGCGACTTCCATCCACTGATCGCCTACCTGTTTACGGAATTCAAGTGCAATCTCGACTGCCACTATTGCTGGGCCTTCGACAACAAAGTCAAAGGCATGACCGAAGACACGGCCAAACGTTCCATTGACTGGCTTCACGGGACCGGATGCCGGGTGCTTGCCTATATGGGCGGCGAACCACTGCTGCGGCCGGACCTGATTCAGCGTATTACGTATTACGCCGCCAAAAAAGACTTTTGGATTTATCTTCCGACCAATGCCCGGCTCCTACGGATCGACGTAATCGACAAACTGGCTGACGCGGGAATTTCCACTTTCAATATTGCCGTAGATGCGGTAGATATTAAACAGGGTCTTCCCAAGGCTCTGGCTCCTATCAGGAAACAATTTGACTACCTGGTCCGTAAACAATATGGATACGGCTATTCCGTCTTTCTCAACATCAATATTTGCCGCAACAATCTGGAAGACGTGCGGCAACTGACCGAGATAGCGCATGACTGCGGCATCGCAACCGACTACCACATCAATGAGTCCCCTCTCCTGGAACAGGATGAGCACTTCAAGCACGCGGACAACAACGTCACTTACATTACGCGAGACGACTGGCCCGCCGTGGAGGAGACCATTCAGTGGCTGACCGAAAAACAGGATAGCGGTTACAAAATGGTCAATTCGAACACCCGACTTTGGCAGATGGTCGACTTCATGAAGGGCAATCATTTCCCGTGGAACTGCCGCGCCGGCCAGAATTCCATGATCATTCGCGTGGACGGAACGCTGGCCCCGTGTTTCCCCATGTACACCGCCAGTTATGACTGGGGCGTGGTCGGCAATCACAAATTCGAAACGAAACAGTTAGACCACCAGAAGGAAAGCTGCCAGACCCATTGCTTTTCGACCCTTAATCACATTCTTGGCTGGTGCTACAACGATCAGCGGGTCATCAAATATTTCTTTAAACAGCTCGCACATGGATTCCAGGGAATGTCGGGCCAGATGTAGTCCAGATCATTTCCTCAACCGCGACCAGGCACGAACACAACTGATTCCATCGAAGACAGGAGAGCCCCCATGCCGGTAGTCGTGAACGAGATCGTGCAGACCGACTTCGAAGTAGAAATCCAAGCCCGCATCGATGCCGAACGTGCGCGCCTTCGTGCGCAAGCAGGACTTGCTCGCATGCGCGAGTTCAAGAAACCGGTCGAGCGCACATTCACCGGCCCCGAACGCGACTATGTGACCATCCTCTTCGGGGGGCTCACCTGGAAGCACGAAGAGATGATCAAGGCTGTCTTCCATGGAAGTGGTTATCGATGCGAGAACATTCCGACGCCGGAGGTCGCAGACTTTCAGGCTGGGAAAGAGTTCGGCAATAACGGCCAATGCAATCCTACTTACTTCACCGTGGGTAATCTCGTCCGCTACCTGCAAAAGCTGGAACAACAAGGAGAGACGCGCCAGCAAATCATCGACAATTACGTCTTCTTCACCGCCGGCTCCTGTGGCCCGTGCCGCTTTGGCATGTATGAAGCCGAGTACCGCTTTGCTCTTCAGAACGCCGGGTTTGAAGGCTTCCGCGTACTGCTCTTCCAGCAGACCGATGGCATCAAGGCGGCGAGCGGCGAACCGGGGTTGAAGTTCTCCGTCGACTTTGGCATGGGTATGCTCAATGCACTCAACCTCGGCGACGTGATCAATGAGCTGGTATACCAGGTTCGACCGTTTGAAGTGAATAAGGGAGAAACCGACCGGGTGATTCGCGATGCGGTGAAAACGCTGACCGATACGCTGCGCGACCGTAAACGTTGGCACATTCTGGAGGCGGCGCCCGCTTGGGCAAAGCCGTACATCGAGAAGAACAAGAAAATCGAGGGGCTTGGCTGCACCCTGGGCAAGATCGCCCACAACCTTTATGGCAAGGAATACGTCGGTGCTCTGCATGCCTGCCGCGATAGCATCAACGCCATTGAAGTGGATCGCTTACGCGTGAAGCCGGTGATCAAGATTACGGGAGAGTTCTGGGCGCAGACGACCGAGGGCGACGGTAACTTCAACATGTTTGCTTTCCTGGAAAAGGAAGGGGCCCAAGTCCTGGTGGAACCGATTGCGACCTGGATCGCGTACATGATGTACGTGGCTAAAGAAGGCGCCAAAGCTCGTGCGGACGCGGAGGCTCCGTATCGAGATCCCAAGTGGTACGAGGTGAAAAAGCAGTTCGCCAATCGGTTCAAAGTGTTCAAGAAGACGGGTGGACTCAGTGCGGGCAGCGTGATGTGGAATCATTTCTACCACCGGACCATCCGGCACATGGGCGACACGGCACACCGCCTGGTTCCGCAAAAGGAGCTATCGCGGTTGGCGCACCCCTTCTACCACCAGCTCGCGCGGGGCGGCGAGGGTTATATGGAGGTGGGGAAGAATGTCTATTACACGGTTAATCACCTCTGCCACATGGTGCTGGCGCTCAAGCCTTTCGGCTGCATGCCTTCGACACAATCCGACGGCGTGCAATCGCGGGTGGTGAACAAATTCAAAGACATGATCTTCCTTCCGGTGGAGACTTCCGGCGAGGGTGAAGTCAACGCCCATAGCCGCGTACAGATGGCGCTTGCAGAAGCCAAGGCAAAGGCTCGGGCGGAGTTCGAGGGCGTGCTCAGCCAGACGGGAAAGTCGGTAGAGGAACTGCGTGCCTATGTCGATGAGCATCCGGAGCTCAAGCACGCGCTCTATAAGTTCCCTCACCGTCATGGTCTTGCGGGGACGGCCGCCCAGTTCGCCTGGCATGTGAGTGACCTGATGAACAAAGATCGCGCCTACAACCGTCGCGTGCGGCCTTCGCCGGCCAAAGCGCAGGTAGCCTGACCGGCGTAAGCCTGCCGACCGTGATCCCACTGTTGTTGAAGACAGCCATTGAGGGAGACTGTGATGCAGCGATTTTTCGTTGGTTTGGATGTTGGCTCGACCACGGTCAAAGCGATCGTGGTGGATGCAGCGACAGACAAGACCATCTGGCAGGATTATCAACGCCATGAAACCCGGCAACCCGAAAAGGTCCTCGAGTTTCTGCGCCGCATGGAAGCTGACACTGGAATAGCTGCTGGAAACACCCGCATCTTCATTACCGGGTCGGGCGGCGGCACAATCGCGGAGATGGTGGGCGCCAAGTTTGTCCAGGAGGTGCACGCCGTCTCTCTCGCGGTGGAGAAACTTCATCCCGAGGTCTACTCGGTCATCGAGCTAGGCGGGCAGGACGCGAAGATCATCGTCTTCAAAGATGATGAAGAGACAGGGCGAAAGAAGAAGATTCCTTCGATGAACGACAAGTGCGCCGGCGGTACGGGCGCGGTCATCGACAAGATTAACGCCAAACTGAAGATTCCTGCCGACGAGCTAGCCAACCAGGCGTACCACGGCGTTAAGTTGCATAAAGTTGCCGGCAAGTGTGGTGTCTTCGCCGAAACAGATATCAACGGTCTGCAGAAGACAGGAACGCCGTCCCACGAGCTCATGGCCTCACTCTTTGAGGCCATCGTGCTGCAAAATCTAAGTGTATTGACACGCGGCCATACGCTGCGTCCACACGTTCTGCTCCTCGGAGGCCCAAACGGTTTCATCCAGGGGATGCGCGAGGCATGGCAGGCAAACATTCCTCGCATGTGGAAGGAGCGGAAGGTTGAACTCCCGGAGGGAGCGAATCCTGAGGACCTGATTAAAGTCCCGGAAAACGCACAGTACTTCGCTGCGCTGGGCGCGGTAGAGTTCGGCAAAGACGAAGATCCGGACGTGGGGTGCTACCAGGGGATCGAGAAGCTTCTTTATTACATCGATTATGGCCGCGCCGAAGAAAAGGCGCAGTCTGGTGGCAAGGGCCTGATCACCGACAATTCTGAACTCGAGCTTTTTCGCCAGGAATTCCGCAAGAAAAAGTTTATCCCCGCGGAGTTTCTTCCTGGGCAAACGGTTTCCGGCTTCATCGGCATTGATGGGGGATCTACGTCTACCAAGGCGGTCCTGCTCGGCAAGGGAGGGGAGATCCTCTGCAAGACCTACCAGCTTTCCAATGGCAATCCGATTCAAGATGGGATTGAGATGTTTGAAAAGCTGCGGGAGCAAGTCGAAAGCAAAGGCGCCACGCTTGAGGTACTCGGGGTTGGCACAACCGGGTATGCGAAGGACATCCTCAAGGACGTACTGAATGCAGACGTGGCGTTGGTTGAAACCGTCGCCCACACAGAATCCGCGCTTAAGTTTTACGAAGATCCTCACGTCATCATCGACGTTGGCGGGCAGGACATCAAGCTCATCGTCCTTAAAGACGGCCGGGTTAAAGATTTCAAGCTGAATACACAATGCTCCGCAGGAAACGGCTACTTCCTGCAATCGACAGCCGAAGGCTTCGGCAAGAAGGTGGAAGAATTCGCAGATCTCGCGTTCTCCGCGAAGTCCATGCCCTCTTTTGGCTATGGATGTGCCGTCTTCATGCAGTCTGATATTGTGAATTTCCAACGGCAGGGTTGGCGCTCCGAAGAGATCCTGGCGGGACTTGCCGATGTTTTGCCAAAGAATGTGTTTCTCTACGTCGCCAGCATCCCAAACCTGGCTTCGCTCGGGTCGCGTTTTGTTCTGCAAGGTGGCACGCAAAATAACATGGCGGTGGTGAAGGCCGAGGTGGATTTCATCAAGTCCAGCTTCCGCGCCAAGGGCAAAGTGCCGGAAATTATCGTGCACGAACACTGCGGCGAGTCGGGTGCTATCGGCGCTGCCCAGGAGGCTTTGCGCCTGTGGACCAACGGCAAGGAGACAACGTTTATTGGTTTGGAGGCGGTACGCAACATTCGCTACCGCACCACCCGCAATGAAGACACACGATGCTACTTTTGCAAGAACAATTGCCTGCGTACCTTTATTGACGTCGATGTAACCGCCGGCCGCACACATGATCATGATCATTCCGCGGCGCCCGCGCTCGCAGTTGCGCAAGACAAGTCAGCTCAGGTAGTCAATCAACTTCCCAGTCTCGAACAAATCCAGGCGAATCTTCCGCCCGCGGAAGATCATGGTTCTTCCTGCAGCACCGGCGGCAGCCGAGGTTCATTCAAGGCCAAGGTTGAACCGCTGATCCAGATCCAGATTGCTCCCGGTTCGAGCAAGGTGATTGAGCTGCCCAAACCAGTTGACTTCCAGCCGCGCAAGACGAAGGTGCCTTTGCGCGTCGGCGAACAGCGGCTGATTATTGCCACCTGCGAAAAAGGCACGGTGGAAGATCTGGCTGACATGAAGGACATCAAGGCCGACATCGATAAGATCAAAGAGGCGAATCCGAACTACGTCGATATTGCGGCGCGCGATGTTTTCCGTCATCGCCAGGTAGAGGTGGTTGCCGATGCCGTTCCCAGCACGAAAGGGCTTTTCATTTCGAAATCTGTGAAGGAACGGGCGGCGCTCATGCAGAAGCGCCAGGACTTCCGGGTTGGCATTCCACGCCTTCTAAACACCTACACCTACGCACCGCTGTTTAATGCCTACTTCGCCAGCCTGGGAATGAAGTCGGAGAATATTCTCTACTCCGATTACACTACGCCGGAGCTTTACCGTGCCGGTGCAAGCCGGGGAGCGATCGATCCCTGCTATCCCTCGAAGATCGGGATCGCGCATGTCTACAACCTGCTCGCCACCAAGCACAATAAAAAACCGCTTCACGCTATCTGGTTCCCCATGTACGACGTGCTCCATACGCCGCTGGTCAACCTGACGGGATCGAATGCGTGCCCCACGGTCACTGCTACGCCAGAGGTAGTGAAGGCTGCCTTCACAAAAGAAAGCGACATCTTTGGTGAGAACGGGATCGTCTATATCGATCCAATTTTGAACCTGCAGGACAAGAGAATTTGCGCCGACCAGATGATGAAGGCATGGGGGCCGATCCTGGGGCTCTCTCGCGAAGAAAATGACCGAGCCCTGGACGCAGGATTCAAGGCTCTGCTCGATTGCGAGGCTGAAATTCGCCGCCAGGCTCGCGAAACCCTCGACCAGTTGGAGCGTGAAGACCGGATCGGCATCGTGATGCTGGGGCGTGTCTACCATCATGATCCCGGCTTGAACCACGAGATTATGGAGGAGTTCCAGAAGCTCGGCTATCCCGTGTTCTCGCAGAGTACGCTTCCGCTGGATGAGGATATGCTGGATCGCCTGTTTGGAGAGGAAGTGCGCGCGGGACTCATCACCCATCCCCTCGATATTCAGGATGTGTGGAAGAACCGGTATTCGACCAGCACCAATCACAAGGTCTGGGCGGCGAAGTTCACTGCCCGCCATCCGAATCTCGTGGCGCTCGAGGTTTCAAGCTTCAAGTGCGGACACGATGCGCCTATCTATGGGGTGATCGAAGGGATTATCGAACAGTCTGGAACGCCTTACTTCTCGTTTAAGGATCTGGATGAGAACAAGCCGTCGGGTTCCATTCGTATCCGCGTGGAGACCATCGATTATTTTCTACGCCGCTATCGCGAAGACATCATCAAGCGGCGGGCTATTGAGGGCGACATTGAAGCGCAATTGGCTGCCCTGGAGCAAACTCTGCGCGGTGAAGTAGCGTTGGCGGGTGATTAGCAGCTAGCTGCTGACGAGGGGCTGGCTAGCACGGCGACATCAATGTCGAGCCGGCGACATATTTTATGTTCAGGCCGGGCATTTCGCCGTATTTGGATCAACGAACAGCTTTAGTTGTGCCAGCCCCGGACTTCCAGTCCGGGGAGCGGGTCTTCAAACCCGCGTAAACTCTCCGCTTAGTAAATTCAGGGCTTTAGCCCTGGTGGCGGGGGTCCAATTCCGTCCCCAGAGACGCCGATGACCACGCGAACAGCTCCGGTCTCTCGCTTAAACCCGCTCTGACCGGATTCTCCCGAATGTAAATGTGGTGGTGTTTGTAATCCTCTGCGTCGCGAATACGGTGATTCACGAAACTAGCTTGCCATATTTCAAAAGCAAAATGAATTTCCCTCTTTGCACGATAGGAAAAACCGCCCTTGATGAATTGCAGTGCCCTTTCCAGTGGAATTTCTGCTGCAGGTGTCAGCAGCAAAATGGATGTGATTGGGCATGATCACAAATTCATGCAGTAGAAAGCGCCTTTTTCGACGATTCTCCGCCAGAACATCCACCAGGAGTCCAGCCATGCGATCGGATTGGAGAAGCGCGCGGCGTCCGGCTGTCGTTGAGGTCACGAAAAACGTACGAGTGGATTGGGCAGCTTGGGGCATGCTCACCAGGGCTAAAGCCCGGTCGTTGCAAGATATAACGTTTACGCGGGTTTGAAAACCCGCTTCCCCGGACTGAAAGTCCGGGGCTGGCACAATTTGGCACGGATCCAGTTGAGCTATATCGGAGTCACCACCGCTTCTTGTTTGGGAATCTTGTTGAGGAACTCCTCACCGGTCTTCAGGTGCTGGTCTACCAGGCGCGCAGGCGTGTGGGCCAGCCACTCCGCGGCGGAAATGTCCTGGTAAGTGCCGATGGGGAAGACTTCCAGAAATACTAAATCCTCGGTTCCCGTATTCTCGATGTAGTGCGGACGCGACATCTTTATGTAGCCAACGTCACCCGCCTGGAAATCGAACGTCCGCGCTTTGCCTCCTGCCTGGAAGACGGTCATGCGCGCCTTCCCGCTTACGTAGTATTGCCACTCGTCTGAAAGCGGGTGCCAATGGAGCTCCCGGAGCCCACCTGGCTTTACGCGGACAATCGCCGCGGCAATGTCGGTTGCGGGAAAGTTCTTCTTCTCCACGATGCGCACTTCGCCGCCCGCCCTCACCTTGGTTGGCGGCATGGTGCTCGCCCTGAAGACGTAGTCCCCGTCAATGGAACCCGTACCCTCGGCGGCTGCCTTCTGCTCCTCCGCGAGCGGTCGCGGCAAATCTGTGGCAAATATAAATAGCTCCCGCTTGGGCACGTTGTCGAAAGTTGACGCGGGAACGTTAAAGTTTTTGGCCAGAACGTCCTTAGGCGTGTGCTTGAACCAATCCGTCAAAAGAAAGGTTTCGAACTCGTTAAAATCTCCATCGTTGAAAACCAGAAGGAACCTGGCGCCATCCGGACCGAGCCCCTGGATCGAGTGTGGGATGCCACCGGGAAACAACCATAGATCTCCCGCGGTCACGTCGTTGACAAAGCTTCGGCCTTGCGCGTCCACAGCGGTGATCCGCGCGTTGCCGTAGGTCATAAAGGCCCACTCGGCGCTGGTGTGCCAATGCAGCTCACGAACCCCGCCTGTAACCAGCCGCATCTCCACACCGGCCAGCGTCTTCGAAATGGGCAACTCTCTCGAGGTCACCTGCCGCGTCCATCCGCCATCCTCGATCCGCTTGTGCGCCAGCGAGAACGAATACTTGAACGGCTCGACCGTTCCGTTGTCCGTCTCCGGCGACCACACCGAGCTGGGGTTCTCGGCATCGAGGGGGTTGTTGTTTTCCCCCGGCTGCTCCTCATTTGGTTGATTGTGATCCTTCGAGCGCACTTGCTGTGCCTGGGCCAGCGGCACCATCGCAGCCGCAGCTAATGCGGCCCCACTCACCCCGAGAAACCTGCGCCGCGTCGGCACCCGTGAAAGATCTTCAGACATACGAGAATCCCCTTGATTGAAGTCTAGCTTGATCACCAGTGAAACAGCGTTCCGTCCTCTTTGCGGTTGACCGGCAGATAGGCCCGCTGATAGGGAAAACCCGCGGCGACTTCTTCTTGATATCGACGCCGAGACCGGGCCCATCCCCGGGATACATAAACCCTTCCTTAAAGACATAGGCGTGCGGGAAGGTCTCCTCCGTCTGGGCGTTATGCAGCATGTGCTCCTGGATACCGAAATTATTGATGGCAATATCCAGATGCAGCGCCGCAGCCATGCAAACTGGCGACATGTCGCTTGCCCCATGGCAACCCGTCTGCACGTGATAGAGAGCGGCGAAATCGGCGACCTTCTTCATCGCGGTGAGCCCGCCGCCGTGCACCACGCTCATGCGCAGATAGTCGATCAGCTGCTCTCTCACCAGTTGCTCCGCATCCCAAATGCTGTTGAAGACCTCGCCCACCGCCAGCGGGGTGGTGGTGTGTTTGCGGATGAGGCGAAAGCTATCCTGTAGTTCCGCAGCAACCGGGTCTTCCAGCCAAAACAAATGATAGGGCTCAAGCTCTTTGCCCAGGCGCGCCGCCTCGATGGGAGTGAGCCGATGGTGAACATCGTGCAGCAGATGCAGATCATCGCCCAGCGTATTGCGCAGCGCCTCAAATAGCTTGGGAACATGGCGCAGGTATTTTTCCGTGGACCATAAGCTCTCCGAAGGCAGCCCCCGTTCCGCCGGCTCGTAGTATTTCTGATCTTTCGGTACACCGTAGGTCGACTTGAGGCCGGGTACCCCACTCTGGGCGCGAATGGCGAGGTACCCCATCGCACGGTACCGCTCCACCTCATCCACGGTCTCCGCGACATCGCGTCCAGTGGCATGCGCGTAGACCATGACGCCGGTGCGGCTCTTGCCTCCCAGCAGGTTGTAGACTGGCACGCCGAGGGCTTTGCCTTTAATGTCCCACAAGGCCATATCGATCGCCGCAATGGCGGTCATGGTTACCGGGCCACGCCGCCAGTAAGCGCCGCGGTAAAAATAATGCCAGATGTCTTCGGTCTGAAAGGGATCGCGCCCGATCAGGCAGGGCAGGAGATGATCTTCAAGATAACTGGCAACCGCCAGCTCGCGTCCGTTCAGTGTTGCATCCCCGAGACCGTAAAAGCCCTCGTCGGTTTCGACCTTTAGTGTCACGAAGTTACGGCCCGGACTACAAACAATTACCTTAGCGCCGGTTATCTTCATTGGTTCACCCCGCTGGCCAGAAATCCGCCATCAATGACCAGGATCTCTCCAGTCACGAAGGAAGCTGCATCCGAAACCAGGTAGATCGCGCCCCCGGTAAGTTCGTCCATCGCGCCAAAGCGCTTCATGGGCGTGCGCATCTTCAACTCACGTCCGCGTGCGGTATGCAGAATCAGTTCTCCATTCAGCGCGGTGGGAAAGACTCCCGGAGCGATCGCATTGACGCAAATATTGTGGGGAGCGAGTTCGATGGCCAACGACTTGGTCAGCGCGCCTACGCCCGCCTTGCTGACACTGTACGCGGCAACCTGGTTGAAGGCGACGAAGGTGGTGAGCGAGGCGATGTTCAGGATCTTGCCGAAACCCTGGCCGACCATCGTCTTGCCAAAGATCTGGCACGACCGCCAGGTACCGTTCAGGTTTATATCGAGGACGCTGTTCCAGTCTTCTTCAGAACACTCAAGGGTGGGTGTTTTATGGGTAATCCCGGCGGCATTCACCAGGATATCGACCTTTCCAAAGCTGTCCAGAACCTTCTGCTGCAGCAGTTCGATGGAGGACCGGTCGCGCACATTCACTGTCGTGCCCAGGGAGCGGCGTCCCAAAGCCTTTATTTCGTCGGCGACCTGGCGGGTTTCTTCCTGGCGGCGCGAGACCGCCACCACATCTGCTCCGGCCTCTGCGACTCCCAGGGCGATTGCCTTGCCCAAACCCGAGGTGCCGCCAATCACAACCGCACATTTACCGCTGAGATCAAAACGGCCAGAACCCAATGTTTACTCCAAGATGCGAACAAAGTAGGATGATCCCGCAGCTTATCACGAGGAGCCGTACCCAGGAGCGGGACAGGTGCAGGACGAGAATGTAGATCGTCGTTCTTTTCTAAAGGTTATGGGTGCCGTCGGTATGTCATCCACCCTGTTACCGGAGGCAGCGTTCGGCTTGCATCCGGCGAGCGCGCACGTGGTGGAGCAGGCTGCCGGACCTGGGCCCGACGCGGGCACAAAGCCAAAATACTCCATTAAGTTCGGCGTAATCGGCCTCGATCACTATCACATCATGGGGATGACCGCGGCAGTCATCCGCGGCGGCGGCGAGCTGGTTTCTTTTTACTCCAACCTGCCCAAGGCCATCGCCGATTTCCAAAAGCTGTATCCTAACGCCCGGTTGGCGAAGAGCGAGGAGGAAATCCTTGACGACCCCTCACTGAAGCTGATCGCAGGCGCGCCAATTCCCCGCTTGCGTGCCCCCCTGGGCATCCGCGCCATGAAGCAAGGCAAGGATTTTCTGAGCGATAAGCCGGCCGTTACCACGCTCGAACAACTGGCTGAAGTGCGCAAGGTCTCGGCGGAAACGGGGAAGATGTTTGCCATCATGTACTCCGAGCGGCTGGAAGTGCGCGCCGCCGTGCAGGCCGGGTATCTGATCAAGGCCGGCGCCATCGGCAAAGTAGTGCAGACGGTGAATATCGCGCCCCATAAGGTAAATGACATTACTCGCCCCGATTGGTTTTGGGATCCGGCCGAGTATGGCGGCATTCTCTGCGATATCGGTTCCCACCAGGCAGACCAGTTTGTTTACTACACCGGCTCGACGACTGCTGAGGTGACGGGATCGCAGATCGCCAATGTGAATCATCCCACGCACCCCAAATTTCAGGATTTTGGCGACATGATGGTCCACGGAAACGGCGGTGCCGGCTATGTTCGGGTGGATTGGTTTACCCCCAACGGCCTTAGTGTCTGGGGCGACGGCCGACTCTTCATCCTCGGCACCGACGGCTACATTGAGCTGCGCAAATACATCGATATCGCCGGCAAACCGGGCGGTAACCACCTGTTTATGGTGGACCAGAAGCAGGTGACGTTCATGGATTGCAGCCAGGTCGAACTGCCCTTTGGACCGCAATTTGTCTCCGACATCGTCAATCGGACCCATACCGGGCAGAACCAGGAACAGGCGCTGCTGGCGGCGGAGTTAGTGCTGAAGGCACAAAGAGATGCCAGGATGTTGACCTTCACCAGCTAGAGTCTGGGGCGAGGAGGAACGTTGAAAGCGCAAACGCGTAGGGACTTCCTGAAGATGTCAATGGGAGCGGCCGCTGCAATTGGCTTTCCCACCATTGTGCCTGCGAGCGTCTTTGGACAAAAGGCTCCGAGCAACCGCATCAACGTAGGCGCGATCGGGGTCGGCCGCATCTCCCGCGGCCATGATCTGCCGGGAATCTGGCAGTTCGACCAGGCTCGTATTATGGCCGTTTGCGACCTGGATTCGAAGCGTGTGGAAGAGGCCAAAACGCTGATCAATGGCGTCTACGCCAAAAAAACGGGCAAACCGTACGACGGGGTCACCGGATACCATAACTATCACGAATTGTTGGCAAATAAAGACATCGATGCGGTCGTGATCAGCACCCCCGACCACCAGCACGCGATCCTTGCCGTGGATGCGGTGCATGCCAAGAAGGACGTCTACCTGCAAAAGCCGGCCTCGCTCACCATTGCCGAGGGACGAGCCATGAGCAACGCGGTGATGGCTTCCGGACAGATTCTGCAGGTTGGATCGCAGCAGAGATCGTGGAAGCAGTTCCACCGGGCCTGTGAACTGGTGCGCAATGGGCGTATCGGCGAAATTAAACACGTGGAGATCGGTTTACCCGGCGACCCCAGCGGACCCGATGCTCCCGCCATGCCTATTCCGGCAAACCTGAATTACGACGCCTGGTTAGGCTCGACGCCCGAGGTCTATTACACCGAGATACGGGTCCATCCCCAGGATGGGTTCAGCCGCCCCGGCTGGTTGCGCTGCGAGCAGTTCGGCGCCGGCATGATCACCGGCTGGGGAGCACACCATGTGGACACGGCGCATTGGGGAATGAACACTGAGTACACTGGCCCAGTCGAAATATGGGGTACGGCCGAGTTCCCTACCCATGGCCTGTGGGATGTTCACGGCAAGTTTCTGACCCATGCGATTTATGCCAATGGCGTGACCATGGACATCAGCGGCGACTTTCCCAATGGCATCAAGTTCTACGGGAGTGAGGGTTGGATCTTTGTCACCCGGGACGAAATGGTTACACCGACTGATCCGGGCGGAAAACCGGCGGCCGCTCCTCAACCGCTGACTGCCAGCAATCCTAAAATCCTCGACAGCGTCATCGGGCCCGACGAGATCCATCTTTACCAAAGTGACGACCAGCATGGAAACTGGCTGGACTGTATCAAGAGCAGAAAAGCGCCCATTGCGCCGGCAGAAATAGGCCACCGGGCGTGCTCCACGTGTTTGATCCATCACATCGCCATGAAGACCAAACGCAGGCTCTATTGGGACCCCGTCAAAGAGCATTTCAAAAACGACGACGATGCGAATTGCATGCTATCGCGTCCCCAACGTGCTCCGTACATGATGGACGTCTAGAAATCATTTCATGAATTCACCTGCCACTCGATCGAATTTGCGCTGGGTAGTGTGCGGCCTGCTCTTTCTGGCCACGACCATCAACTATATGGACCGGACAGCACTGGGCCTGGTTGAACCCATGTTGAAACACGTACTTGGCGGCGATCAGGACCTGGCGCTCTACAACCGGCGCTACAGCGACATTGTTAACTGTTTCATCTTTGCCTATGGTGTCGGGTTTCTGCTTGCGGGGCGGGTGGTCGATCGCGTCGGCGTAAAGAAGGGATATGCCTTATCGATCGGGGTCTGGGCGCTTGCTTCGCTAAGCCATGTGTTAGCGCGAAGTCCGTTTGGCTTCGGAATGGCTCGTTTTGCCCTGGGAATCGGAGAGTCCGGCAACTTCCCTTCGGCACTCAAAGCTACGGCCGATTGGTTTCCCGCCGAGGAGCGAGCGCTTGCCACCGGCATCTTCAATTCAGGAACCAGCGCCGGCGCGTTGATCGCTCCGTTGATGATTCCCTGGGTCGCCGTTCGCTATGGCTGGCAGGCCGCCTTCTACACCACGGGCAGCCTCGGACTGATCTGGCTTGTCGGTTGGCTGTTGTTTCCCTACGACCGGCTACATCCCAAATATGGCAATCCGGCGCCGTCTATTTCGCTGACTGTCAAACCGGCGACCTACAAGGCCCTTCTTTTCAATCCGGGTACCTGGCGATTTGCTTTATCCAAGGGGACCACCGATGCGATTTGGTGGTTTTATCTCTTCTGGCTTCCCAAGTATTTCAATGAGCGCTTCCATGTGGACATGCGGCACCTCGGCCCGCCCCTCATCATTGTGTACGTAGGCGCCACTATCGGCAGCATTGCCGGCGGATGGCTGGCAGGGTTTTATATCCGCCGTGGGCACTCGGTCCGGATGGGCAGAAGATTCGCCATGCTGATCTGCGCGCTTTGCGCTGTGCCGGTGGTGTTGGTTCCCTTTGTTCATCCTCTTTGGCAGGCGATCGCTTTGTTGTGTCTCGCAACTGCGGCGCACCAGGGATGGTCCTCAAATCTGCTTTCCACCCCGTCGGACATGTTCCCTTCCAGTTCCGTTGGCACCGTCGTCGGAATAGGAGGAGCGGTCGGAGCCGTCGGAAGCGTACTCTTCACCTTTTTGGTGGGGATCCTGTGGACGAATTACGCCCTGCTCATTTTCCTGGCATCCGGATCCGCATATCTGCTGACCCTCTTCGCCTTTCAATGGCGGGCTCCCGCACCGCTTGCTGTCGAACACATATCCGCGGATTAACGGGCGCAGTTTCCTTTCAGCCACGGACCACCACATCAAACCCGCCGCGCTCCACCGACAAGTACCCGATTTGACGCGTTCACGACTCCCCAGGACTCTATGCTCTTGCAGGGGTGACCAATTTCTCAAGGGGTAACGTATTGAGGAGCTCCGCGGTTTCTCCTTTGCTCTTGAGCATGGATCGGATTCAGACCGCATCGGAAGCAGGGGTATTGGAAACACTTTCATCGAGTTACAAGACCATTCCTGACAGTCCATGACTGTCCATAACCAGTTCTGAGAAGAAGATAACCGCAACGGTTGCGTGGGAAAACCTGCAATTAGAATGGTCGCTTCATTAACCCGGCAAGATGACCCGCTAATTGGGCTTCGTCGCGAGAAGCAGGCGCCCCAAAACTACCCGAAAAGTGGTTGCTTTATACCTCCATGCGGATACATACAGTTTCAGTGGAAAAGTAATTCCGAGCGACGATTCGAAATGCTGTTGACAGACTTCCAGTCCATGCGATATACCATCTCGGCAGAACGAACAGGCCTTTTTTCTGGGCTTGTGTGAAATCTTTTTCTATCAGTGGATACCAACATAGGACGCTACAAAGGAGCCGTAGTGGTCGTACTTGTGGCGTTTTAGAAAACGTTTTCAGAGACCCAAACTGTTGGCAATACAGCTATGAACGGATAACCAGAGTAAATAGCTGCAACCTTATTTCGTATCAAATGTTCGATTTAGGAGGCGGTAATATGTGGCGTTCTCGTGTCCTGTTGGCTACCCTCTTCAGTGCGTGCGTCCTTCTCACACCCAGCGCCTGGGCGCAGGAAAATGCAACCATTACCGGAACGGTGGTGGATCCCACCGGCGCAGTGATTCCAAACGTCGCAATCACTCTCACCAACATCGCCACAGGCCAGGTTAGAGAAACTTCATCCAACAACTCGGGCATCTACGTGTTCTCGAACCTGGGCGTCGGCCACTTCAATCTGGACGCCACGGCGCAGGGATTCCAGAAATTCACCAGAACGAACATCGATGTGAACACGGATCAAACCCTGAAGGAGGACGTCAACCTGACGGTGGGCAACGCTGCACAAACTGTCACCGTGGAGGCGAATGCCCTGCAGGTGCAATCGGAAACCAGCGAGCTCAGCACCCTGATCACCGGCCAGCAGGTCACCCAGTTGGCGACCAACGGCCGCAATGTGACCGCTTTGCGGCGCTGGGGCTGGGAGTATCCACTGACTTGCCGGCATTTAGTGGAGTGGCTGGGCTGACCTCGGCTAACGCCATCAGCTTCGATGGCGCCCGCCCTACCCACAACATCTACCTGTTGGACGGAGGTGAACTGAACGATCGCGGTTGCGGCGGCTGCTTCAGCTCACTACCTGCGATCGATGCGCTGTCCGAATTTCAGACTCTCAACAGCAACTACGCGCCCGATTACGGCATCGGCTCAGGCGGGACCGTCCTCCTGGTGATCAATCACGGCACCAAGGACTTCCACGGAGAACTGTATTATTTCAACCGGAATGAAGACTACACCGCCAACAATTATTTCACCAACCTGGCAGGCAAGCCGCGGCCGAGTTCCGCCTGAACGAACCCGGCGGCAATATCGGTGGACCACTCTTTATTCCCCATATCTATAACAACTCTCGCAAGAGAACCTTCTTCTTTGTGAATGAAGAGTGGCGGAGATTAATTCAAGGAAGCTCGCCTACGCGTTCAAAATACCATCATGACCAGCAATTTCCCGACTGCCGGGGCGTCTCTGGCGTATACCGTTCCCTCCGGCGGCGCAGTTCCTGTTGTCCCAGCCACCAGCGACCCAGCCAAACTTTTGCTCTACCAGGGTGACGGTCTGACCGCGGGACAACCGTTCCCAGGGAACGTCATCCCCGCCGACCTGATCGACCAGAATTCTGTCCTCGAACTGAATGCCGGTACCTTCCCCAAGCCAAACTTCGGCACCAGTCAATACATTTCGTCCATCCCTCAGGCGACCAATGTCCGTGAAGACGTAGTTCGCATCGACCACGCCATCAACAGCAAGCTTCAGCTGATGGGCCATTTACTCCATGAAGGGGTGAGCGTAGGCTTTTTCCCGCCGTTATGGGGTGACAGCACTTATCCCACGGTGGGCACGGCCATGCAAAATCCGGCCTGGTCGTCGGTGATCAAACTCACGCAGACGATTTCACCGAACTTGCTCAACGAAACCGCCTTCCTTTACAGCGGCAACAAGATCACCCTCACTCCCGTCAACGGTCCCGGCGGTACTTTCGTCCAACCCAGCGGGTGGTCGGCTACCAGTTTCTTCCCCTTAGCCAACAATCAAGGCAGCCGTCTGCCGGAGATCCATCTACAGGGCAAGCCGCTGAATACAAACTGGAGCTCGAGTTACTTTCCCTGGAAGAACGGCTACGAAGGTTTCCAGTGGCGGGACGATCTATCCTGGACCAGGGGACTCCACCAGTTCAAGTTCGGATTCAGCTGGCTGCATGACTACAAGAACCAGCAATTGCAGGCCAACACCCAGGGAACCGCAATTTTCAACTCCAGCGCTTTTTCCGGCGACTCCTATATCAATTTCCTGCTCGGCGACGCCAGCAGCTTTGAACAACTCAATTACCTGTTTGGTAAACACTGGGTCAACAATAACTATTCCTTCTATCTCCTCGACAACTGGCATATCCTTCCCCGGTTGACTCTCAACCTCGGCATTCGTTATGACGGGTTGCCGCATGCCTTTGAGCGGTATAACAAGTTTGCCAATTTCGTCGGGCGGACTATGACCAGTCGCTGGGGAATCCTGTAACTGCGGCTGGTACTCTGAATCCTGCCTCGCTCACCAATTACCAGGGCACGCCCTTCTATCTCAATGGCATCAAACTGGCTGGCGTCGATGGTTTCCCCCGGGGGAATGTTCAGGACAAATACGACACCTGGCAACCAAGAATCGGCTTTGCCTACGATCTCACCGGAAACGGAAAAACGGTGGTCCGAGGTGGCTTTGGAATGTTCTTTGAGCGTGTTCAGGGCAACGATGTATATAACGCTGCCTTGAATCCACCCTTTGCCTATCAACCCACCGCTACCAACGTTTACTTCTCCAACCCGAATACGAGCGCCTTGACGGGACTCACAACGTCTGAGACCTTTCCCTCCAGTTTGATTAATCTGGCATACAATTACTCGCCCCCCGGGACCGCGAATTACAGCTTTGGCGTTCAACGGCAGCTCGCGCCGTCGATCGTCGCGGTGTTACAGTACGCCGGCTCTGTAGGCTGGGACCAGAGCGATGACCGGGCCGTCAACACCTTGCCCTTGACCGATCCAAACAACACCGCGAATCCATACGACCTTCGGCAGGGCGTTTCCAACGGCACGCTGAACGCGAACCTGTATCGAATCTTCCCTGGTTTCAGCTCGATTCAGCAAGAGGAGAACGAGACCAATTTCAACTACAACTCGCTCCAGGCAGGTCTGCGCATGGATAACCGCCATGGGCTTACCACCCAAGTGGCCTACACCTATTCTCATGAGATTGATGAGGTAAGCAACGATCTTAGGCTCGGTCTCAAATCCTTTTGACCTGAAGTACGACCGTGGGTCGGGATCGTTCGACGAGCGTCATATCCTCAACCTGAACTACATCTACAACCTGCCTTTTTCGCGAACAGTTCAAACCTGGCGGAGCGCACTGGCCCTTGGAGGCTGGCAGTTCGCCGGAGTGACGGTTTGGCGTTCGGGATATCCGGTTACATTCAATACACCGGCACCGACACGCTGGGCCTGGGCGGCGGTAATATCAACAACCGTCCGAACCTTGTAGCGCCGGTCACCTACCCAAAGCATCGGCTCGCATGGTTTAGTACCAGCTCTTTCGCGAATCCAACCGCTCCCTGGAATGGCGGGCCAAACCAAGGCTTTGGCAATGCCGGAAAAGACGCGGTCGTCGGACCCGGATTCGTCAATTTCAACTGGTCTCTGTACAAAACCATTGCATTTAAAGAAGGAGGACCTAGTCTGGAATTGCGGTTCGAGTTCTTCAACGTGTTCAACCACACGCAATTCGGCGGTACCAGTAACGATGACTCGATAGGAACTCAGCGGACGCGAACTTCGGACAGGTCACCGCTGCCTACGATCCTCGCACCTTGCAGCTTGGTGCGAAGTTCCACTTCTGATCTTAACCCGCGACATGATGCAAGGGCGCCAGGGCTCTGCCGGCCTGGCGCCTTTTTATTTTCGGACATTTTCGTGGCCGACCCTTCATCGCCGGGAACGCCGACTTAGAGACACCAATTCCTCCCCTGACGGTCACCAACTGATTGGCCTCGATGCTGGGGAAGCGCTCGAGCAATCCGTTCGTCCAGTGAATCTCCAGATCGACATGGCTGTTCGATCCTAGCCCGAAATGAAGCCGCCGATCGTTCACCGAATAAAAGCTTGATTGAGCCATGACGGTCTGAGCCTGCACCTTGCCCCCATACTTCGCCAGCACTCTGGAGCCGATCGCGCTGCGATTGGATTTGGTCCCCACCAGAAATACCTTGAGCCAATTGCGATTCCCGGTGAGATCGTTGCGCAGCAGAGACGGAGGTTCATTCAAGTTGATGACGACCATATCGACATCGCCATCGTTGTCAAAGTCCCCAAACGCACAACCACGGCTGCAATGCGGGGCGGCGATCCCAGGCCCGGCTTCGTCAATCAATTCTTCAAACTTTCCGTTGCCAAGGTTGCGGAAGATAAACCGTGGCGTCTTCAACGGATATTCGGAAACTGAGCTTCCACTTCCGGATACACGGAGCCGGTGACGACCGCAAGATCGGGCCAGCCATCGTTATCGAAGTCAGCGAACCCGGTTCCCCAGCAGATGTATCGGGTCTCCACTCCAAATCCGGCAGCGATGGTTACGTCGGTAAAGTTAGCACCACCATCATTGCGATAGAGCACATTGGTGTCGTCGGCGAAATGCGTCTTGAATATGTCGAGATTGCCATCCAGGTTGTAGTCGCCAACCGCTACGCCCATGCCCGCTTGCTCCGCGCCATCCGCACTGAAGGCTATGCCTTGCTCGGCGCCATCTTCGGTGAACGTGCCGTTCCGTTGGTTGCGAAAGAAAAGGCTTGGGGTGGAGTCTGAGGCCACATAGATATCTGTCCAGCCGTCGTTGCCGAAGTCCGCAGCAACACTGGTCATCGCGTAGGTGCGTTGAGCTTTGGCGACACCGCTTTCCTGGGATACATCGCGAAATGTTCCGTCGCCCTGGTTTCGATAGAGATAATTGCGCGGCATAGCCAGGCCGCGCGGACCACAGTTGACCGCAACCCCCTTGAAATTGCAGTAAGGGTTAGCCCCAGGCTTCGGTAACCGTTCCAGATGCAGGTCAACATAGTTGGCTACGAAAAGGTCCAGGTGGCCGTCGCGATCATAGTCCAGAAAAGTGCACCCAGACCCCCACCGCGGGTTGCCCTCGTAGAGCAGGCCCGCCTGCCGGGTGACATCCGTGAACGTGCCGTCTCCATTATTGAGATAAAGAACATTCTGACCGTAGTAGGTGATGAAGATATCTTCAAAGCCATCGTTGTTGTAATCACCTACCGTGACTCCACTGGCCCAGCCACTCCGTAGCAGCCCCGCTTTTTCAGTGACATCGGTAAACGTCCCATCGCGATTATTTTTGTACAAGCGGTTGCTGGAGGCCGGAACCGGTTCCTCCATTCGTGTACCGCAGAGCACAAAGATATCCAGCCATCCGTCGTTGTCGTAGTCCAGAAAGGCGACTCCACAACCCACTGTTTCGACGATGTAGTTCTTACGGGTCAGGCCGCCGTAGATGACCGGGGCGATTAGTCCGGCCTGCGTTGCCACGTCAGTGAAGTGGGCGAGAAACGGGATCCCGGAAGGCTTGCCTCGGGGTGTTGGTTTCACATTGCGGGTAGTAATGCCCTGACCCAAAGCCAGCGTCGACGCCGCCGTCATCCATAAAAAATCCCGCCGCGTGACGGGGGCCCGGGCTTTGCTCATGGTTGCATAACTAGCTCTTTGACTCGCCTTAGGGTGCGCGTCATTGCGGCGGCGACGAACCGACGTCACCGGATACTTTCTGGATCAACGAGTCGTCTGTTTTGTTGTGTAATTCCTTAGTCCGGGCGAACTCCTCAGCCGCTTTTTGTTTTTGCCCCACCAGCTGGTAAAGCCGCGCCAGCCGATAGTGAGCGTCGGGCTGAGTGGGATCAAGCTTCGCTGCTCGCTCAAAAGCAGCAATGGCTTCCTGATTCTTATGCTGGTCGGCATAGATGCGGCCCAGATCAAAATAGGCGAGCCGAAGGTCCTTCTGCAATTGCATGGCCTTGGTGATCAGAGGTTCGGCTTGCTGGTCGTCATTGCTGCGCAGCGCAATGTCACCCAGGTACAGGTAGGCCTGCGCGTACCCCGGATTATTCTTAACTTCCTGCTGCAACTCCGGCAGCGCCTTTTCATACTCTCCCTTTTTGAAGTAGAGATAACCCAGCTCGAAGTGAAGAACAGGTTCGTTTGGAGAAATGGCTGCGGCGCTCTCCAGTTCCTTGATGGCATCCTCCGTCTTTCCCATCCCGTCCAGCGCTTCGGCGAGCAGCATGTGCGCTTGCACCGCATCCGGATTTACCGCCAGCATGCTCTTGAACTCGGTAAACGCACAGTCATATTTGTGGCTCCATAAGCAGCTTTGCGCGAGCACGTTGTGCAATTCCAGGTTGGATGGATCATTCCGGCTGGCCTGTTGCAAATACGGAACGGCCATCGCATATTGCCGCAGGCCGTAGTAGCTCATGCCCAGTAGCAGGGGGCTGCGGGTGTCGTCCGGCTTTAGCTTGACCACGGTTTTGAACATGGGGATCGCCTGCTGGAAATGCCCTTGCTTAAACTCGGCTACCCCTAAATTGAACGCCACCTCCGGCTGGCTGGGATTCAGTGCGAGCGACTTGCGGTATTCCGCCGTGGCCGGCTCGAACTGGCCTTGCTGGGCAAGGGTGACTCCCAGGTTGCTGTGCACGGCGGGATTGTTTGGATATCGTTTTTCCAGTTGACGCCACAGCAGTTCAGCTTCATGAAATTTGTTCGCTCGCATGAGATCCAGAGCCTGGTTCGCAACATCCTCCTGCCCGCGTAGAGCGACAACCCCGCAAAGCAGGAACAACCAAGTCCATCGCAAATAGCCTGCTTTTGCCAGCGACCTCATGTCTACCGGATTATCGCGGAAGGTGGCGGTGATGGGAAGCATTGCAGGTGTCGAATGTGTTCCGTTTGGAGGAGCCGAGGTGTCGCACAGGATAACGCGCATGGTGCCGCGCCTACAGCGCTCCCACGGCAGGTCCCCACGGTATTGTGCTCATGCACGTCTCCCCCACCTAGCACCTCGGTCTCAGCGGAAGCTGCGCTTCGTCCCCTCGCAGCTAACCGGGGCAGGCGGGGCGGGCAGGTAGGTTGACCACCGTAACGGTCAATACTTTCCCAGTAAACGAACAGACCCGTTAAGCCCCCACAAGCGCGCATCGGGACCACCCACGACCGCCTCGTCGCCGGTGGAGCTGAGCTGCTTCCTGATGGCTTTGCGGGGAAAAGAGATATCCGGCACCGAGAATTGCACACGTACCGCCTGCCCCCCTGGTGCCCCTTGTACATATCGAAAACGTTAAATGTGGGGTCGTAATAATGCTCTTCATGGGAGAGGACAGCAGTCATGCAATTGATCAGCTGCGCACAGGCTCCTATGGCGACCTTTTCAGGATGACGGTTGAAGGTATCGAGGGTGAGCGCAGTCATCATCGTCCCATCGTCAGCTGTTGCCCCAGCACGTGGGTTGGGTCGAGCTTGGTATCGCTGAACCGGTACCACGGCCCGTATTCGTCTACCACCAGCTTGACCCGATGAGCCCGGTCGTAGACGCCCATCGCGGTCCACTGATCGAGCATAATCTTCTCCATCCGATCGGCCAATTCGTACCCGGGATACACATCCTCGGCAGTGAATTTCAACGCCTCCGGCAGATCGGTGTAGTAGTGCATTGACCAGCCAAAGGGCGGTTTGATGGGGCGGCCCGGGCTGAAGATGTTCTCAAAAAAGCGCGTTGTCCAGTCCACATCGTCCTGGTTTGGTCCCGAGGCAACCAGTTTCAAATCAAGACCATATCTTGGCAGCCACGACTGATACCTGCGATCATTGAGGTCATGCTTGACGAACCGCTGGGCACCATCTCGCCTCTGATCTACAGCCACTTTACAGAAGAATTGGGCGCGGTGATCTACGACGGTGTGTGGGTGGGCGAAAAGTCGAAGATCGCCAATACCGGCGGTATCCGTACGGCGCTCATCGAGAAAATGAGGCAGATAAAGGCTCCCGCGGTGCGTTGGCCCGGGGGCTGCTTCGCCGACAGCTATGACTGGCGGGATGGTGTCGGACCGAAGGACACTATTCGCTGGCATATTCCTCGGGTGTGAAGTTGCCGCCGCAACCCCAGCTCTCGTTACCCACTCCCCAATACTGCACGTTGTACGGTTCGGGTGACCCGCCGGCCGCGCGCACCTCAGACCAGGAAGTACTGCCGGCAGGCGAGTTGCAGTATTCGATCCATTGGTCGAACGCGTAGGCATTCAGGCTACGAACGTTGGCCGCGAGGTACGGCTCGGCACCGCACAGTTTGCAGAAGCGCACAAATTCGTCGGTGCCAAACTGATTCGGGTCGTAGCTGGGTAAACCCTTCCGGGGAAGGTTTTTCGAATCCGGGTCATCGACCCAGAAATCCGTGCGCCGCGGACGCTTGACCGCATCGTCCGCCGCAGTGGTTGCGGAAGGAAGATTGCGGGAGAACAGGAAGGCGGAGCCGGCCAAGGCGCCGGTCTTTAAGAAACTGCGTCGTTGCATGCTCGTCCTCGAAGAAGGCTCCGCTTGAAATACGGAACCTTGCGGGGCTCCGGGGGTACCTCACCCAATCCCTGGAAGAGACCATTTCGGTAAACCTTTACTCAGAAAGACGAAAGTAGATTCTGGCTTCATTCGCTGTCAAGTGTCCATTTACTATTTTTCCCGGACGGCGTATGTTGAAAACAATTTCTCACTTTGTAGAATGGTTAAGCGCATGCCCAAAACCAAGCGGGGCTCCACCAAAAAGCCGGCGCTTATGGATATACGGACGGTGGCCCAGCGAGCGAAGGTTTCTATTGCCACCGTCTCCCGAACAATCAATCACAACCCTACCGTCAATGCCAGGATGGCCAAGCGGGTGTGGGATGCCATCCGTGAACTCGACTACTTCCCAAACACGCAAGCGCGAGCCCTGGTTTCCGGAAGAAGCTGGCTGTTTGGTCTTATCGTTTCCGAAATTACCAACCCATTCTTCCCCGAGCTGATCCAGGGTTTCGAGGATATCGCGGTCGCCAGCGGATACGAAATTCTGGTAAGTTCGACCAACTACGATCCCAAGCGGATGGCGC
Organism: uncultured Acidobacteriaceae bacterium; assembly: GCA_963838445.1. Taxonomy (GTDB): domain Bacteria; phylum Acidobacteriota; class Terriglobia; order Terriglobales; family Acidobacteriaceae; genus PALSA-350. The sequence goes on along the minus strand of CAWIRT010000026.1, from coordinate 213,426 downwards.
TTTGCATCCGTCGTATGCTAGAGCGAAAGGTCGAAGGCGTGGCAGTCATGACTTTCGGCATCGAGGAGCCCCTGCTGGACCAACTCGCGGAGCGCAATATCCCCCTGGTCTTCGTCGACGTGGGGCCGGAGCGGCCGGGGATTAGCCTCCTGAAAGTCGACTACCATCACGGTATTCGGCAGGGTGTGCAACACCTCGCCGCACTAGGGCACAGAAACATCTCGTTCATCTCCGGACCCAAGCGCCTGCACTCTGCACAATCGCGCCTCGATGCTTTTGCCCTGTCGCTCCGCGAGTGTGGGATCCCTCTGAACCCGGGGTGGATCATTGAGGGCGATCACACCCTGGAAGGCGGTATCCACGCCATGGAAAGCATCCTGACCGGCAAGAAACTACCCACGGCCGTCATGTGCTCCAACGACATGACCGCCATCGGAGTTCTCCACAAGGTCTACCGTGCCCATTTGCGGGTACCCGACAATCTGTCGGTCATTGGTTTTGACGACATTCACATGGCCAGGGTGACGATTCCCCCGCTTACCTCAATCCAGATGTCTCGTCTGGAGTTGGCGCGGGCCGCGGTTACTGCTCTGCGTGCTCATGTGGAAGGCACGGTGCCTCATCGCGAATACAAGATCGATACACACCTGGTGGTGCGGGAATCTACCGGTTATCCGCCGGGCACAATGGAGAATCTGTCAAATTCAGCGCATGAGCGATCCGGGTCCAGGCTGCGCCCCGCGTCGTCCGGCAAGCGGGGCAAGTCTCTGGAGACCTGAATGTATGTCCCTCCTCCACCCTAGCTCGGAAGTGCGACCTCAAGGCCGCCTCGCTCCACCGACAAGTACCCGGTGTAGAGGGTCGCGATTGTATCCCGTGCCAGTTCGATCCCCGACAGCGGTTCGCGATCGTGATAAATACTTTCCATAAAGTCCTGAAATTCCTGCGGATACCCATGCTGCCAACCCTCATCCGCCGCGGGACAACTCCACCCCTGCTTGGTGCTGATCTTCTCCACTACGTAAACGTCCTCAAAAATGTCTTCTCTGGGATTGAAGGTTTCGAGAGCATTGACCGGATTCATGTTGCATCGGGTGCGGTGATTGTTACAAAACACTTCCAGCCAGTTATAAACTCCGCCCATGACTAGTTCCGAGGCAAAGATATCCGCTACGGTTCCATCGGAGAAGGTGATGTGAGTCTGAGCGCAATCCTCAATATCGTCGTAGCCGGTGCGGAGAAACCCTTCATCGCGGTAATTTGGCAACCGCGTGATCTCATGCGTGCGAGCGCTTACCGTGGCCGGCCTTATGGGTACTCCATCGCGAGATTCCCCTTCTACCCGCTTCAAATAAAGCGCTGCGCTGACCGGATGGCACCCCTTCCCGACCAGGGAGCCGCCGCCGGAGAATTTCCAGCGGCCGTAGTAGGGAGAATGGGATCCACCGTGAGACTCCTCCCCAAGGATGCGTAGAATCTGGCCGCCGCTCTTCTGGATGATCTCCCGCTCCTTCTGGATCGCGGGAGCGTACACCCAATTCTCGGCATAACACACGTGCCTGGCGCTGGTTTTGGCCGCGGCAACGATGCGGTCACAACTTGCCATGGCCTCGGCAAGCATGAGGGCCTTGGGCGACGAGCCCGCGCCGTAAAATCCTGTCAGCGGCTTTTCAATGATGACGTGTTTGCCCTGGCCGAGAGCCTGGATTGCGAGTTCTTCGTGGGAGGACGGAGGAGTGCAGAGATCCACCACGTCCACCGCAGCACAGAGCTCGGCAAACGTCTCGAATGCGTGGATGCCCGTCTCGCGCGCAAAGGCGTCTCGCGCTTCCGGCGTCTTTGAGGTCACGCCAACTATTTCGATGGGCACCCCGTAGACACGGCGGATGGCTTCCCAATGAAACTTCGCCGCAAACCGCGACCCGACAAATCCGACTCGAACCGGCTTTTCCATAAGATTTCTTGTAACACATGTCGAATGCATATCATGCCAGGATGGGATATTCCGTTGAAAAGCGCCTGTCGCATGGCCTCTCAATCCAGGGCTCGTCCGCCGCGGGAGAAGCGACCTCGATGAGCACGCCGGCGGCGGCAGCTTGACCACCTTCTATTCGGGTGTGCGGTCCCGTGTCTTGGCCATGACGGTTGCCTTGGCCTTTCTCACCTATATGGACCGGGTCTGCATCTCGGTTACAGCTCCAGCAATTCTTCGCGACCTTCGACTCACGACCATCCAGATGGGATTTGTCTTCAGTGCCTTCACCGCCGCCTATGCTTTGTTTGAGATTCCGACCGGCTGGTGGGCTGACCGTATCGGCAGCCGTCGCGTTCTCACCCGAATTGTCACCTGGTGGTCTGTCTTCACCGGGCTGACGGGTCTGGCGTGGAATTTTCCGTCCCTGATTGCGCTGAGAGCCTTGTTTGGAGCAGGCGAAGCAGGTGCGTGGCCGACCGTGGCGCGGGCTTTGTCACGCTGGTTTCCTGAACAGGAGCGAGGAACCGCGCAAGGCATATTCTTCATGGGTGCCCACCTGGGCGGCGGACTTACCCCCATCCTCGTCGCCGCCATCGCCGCCCGGATTGGTTGGCGGGGTACCTTTCCATTGCTCTCCATCTTCGGGTTCCTATGGGCTGCGTCCTGGTTCCGATGCTACCGGGATGAACCACGCGATCATGCTTCGGTAGCGGCGGAAGAGCTTAGCTGGATCGAAGCCGGCAGGCGTTTGGTGCCCGGGGAAATTGGGCAGAGAAAGATACTGCGAGCAGCTTTGAAAACGCCCGGTATCTGGTTCCTGTGTCTGATGTATTTCACGCAAACTTATGGCTTCAACTTATATGTAACCTGGATGCCGACCTATTTGCAGCACGAGAAGCAACTGCACGGAGCCATGCTGGCCGTTCTTGCCGGCTTGCCCCTGCTGCTGAGTGTTCCCGCGGATTTGTTCGGCGGCATACTCACGGATCGTCTCAGCCAGAGATTCGGACTGCGGCTGGGCCGATGCCTGGTTGGATTCGGCTCGCTGGCAGCGGCCGGACTTTTTCTCTTCGTTGGCGCAGTAGTGCCAGGAGCGATTTCCGCCGTGTTGATTGCGCTGGCCGCAGCAGCGTCGAATTTCCTACTCGGAGCAAGTTGGGGTGCGTGTGCGGATATGGCAGGCGATCACGCGGCGACTGTGAGTGCGGCGATGAACACCTCGGGACAGATCGGCGGCGTCCTGAGCCCGATCGCGTTTGCGTTCCTCACGCGAACCAGTGCTTCGTGGGCAACCCCTCTTTACTTGACCGCCGCCCTGTATCTGGTGGGTGCGGGATGTTGGTATTTCGTCCACCCCGAACATCCCTTGGGACAGGATGCCTGATCGCGCAACGGTCGGGTAGGTACGGGCTTTGAAGCCTGTGTTCCAAGTATGTGAGGCTGTGCGTGAGAGCTGGAAAGTAAGCGCAGGCTCAACTCTGCGCTGCTCTGTGGAACGCTTTGCCCTCAGGGGCTAAAGCCCAATTCTCTTTCCTTCCTTTACGGCCCGACTCAAGTCGTGCCCTGATACAAAACTCAAATGCAGATCTCACGCAGACTAAAGCCCTCTTGAGCCCGAGTGTGTCATGTGGCACAGCTCAAGCCGTGCCCTTCGTTCAGAGTTTGTCCTCAGCCTGTCAAGGCTGGATCAGCCGTCCCTGCGGGACTCAATCATGTTTCATCATGTACCCAGGACTAGCGTCCTGGGCTAAGAACAGCCGTCCCTGCGGGACTGAATTACCTAATTTCCGGTTTACACACATCCCCTAAAGGCGAGATGGTACGCGTTTCATTTCGGCCCACCGAATTTCCCACCCGACCACCTATCGAGGCATCCCAATGAAAGCGCATCGAGAGTTGTTAGTGCGAATGCCGGGGAACCACCAGGCGCAGATCGTGATACTTCACGGCAAATTCCAGGCAGGCGCCGGTTTCCAATTGCCCTACATTGGACCGGTAGAACTCCTGCCATGGCGACTGATTGGTGATCGCCTCAGGCTTCAGCGAAGCGCGGCGCGCCGCTATCTCCTCCTCAGACAGCAACACATCCACACGACGTTGCTTCAGGTCGACCTTGATCTGATCACCCGTTTTGAGAATTGCGAGGTTCCCGCCAATCGCCGACTCCGGCGAGATATTCAGGATCGATGGGCTGTCGGACGTGCCGCTTTGCCGGCCGTCTCCCATGCACGGCAACATGCGAATTCCCTGCCGAATGAGCTTGCCTGGCGGTGTCATGTTCACCACTTCCGCAGAGCCGGGATAGCCCACGGGTCCTGCGCCGCGCACCACCAGGATGGAATGCTCATCGATCTCGAGCGAGGGATCTTCAATACGCTTGCGGTAATCCTCTGGTCCGTCAAAGACAACCGCCCGAGCTACAAAGCAGTCCTCGTTCCCCGGCTCGGATAGATACCGGCGCCTGAACTCATCGCTGATCACCGATGTTTTGACCAGCGCGGAGCTGAATAAATTCCCGGAAACCACCACCAGACCAGCGTTTTGTTTCAAGGGATGGTCATAGGTTCGGATCACATTGGTGTCCAGGCTGCGCGCATCCTTATACCTTTCTCCAATCGTCGTCCCGGTCACGGTGAGCGCGCCCGTACGGATCTTGCCCGCTTGCATCAACTCGCCGAAGATCGCGCCCACCCCGCCGGCACGATGGTAAGCTTCGCCTAGAAATTGCCCCGCCGGCTGCACGTTGGCCAAAAGATGAATCTGGTGGCCGACTCGCTCCCAGTCGCGAATGTTCAGGTCCACCCCTACGTGGCGCGCGATGGCGATGATGTGCGGCGGACAGTTGGTAGAGCCGCCAATCGCAGAGTTAACGACGATCGCATTCTCAAACGCCTCCCGGGTAAGGACCTTGCTGGGGGTGAGATCTTCGCGCACCATCTCCACAATCCTGCGCCCGGTGAGATAGGCCATCCTGCCCCTTTCTGCGTAGGGCGCCGGGATGGTCGCACAACCCGGCAGCGACATCCCCAAAGCCTCGGCCAGCGAATTCATTGACAGGGCCGTGCCCATGGAGTTGCAATGGCCTGCACTCGGTATTCCCTCGAGCACTCTGTCGACCAACTGCTCGCCGGTAATCTCTCCCTCGGCCAATTGACGGCGCGCTTCCCAAAGCACAAGCCCCGTGCCGGCGAGCTTGCCGTTCACATAACCGTCGAGCATAGGGCCGCCCGACAGCACGATGGCGGGAAGATTCACCGTAGCCGCAGCCATCAGAGCCGCGGGCGTGGTCTTGTCGCATCCCGTGGTGAGCACCACGCCGTCGAAGAAGTACCCGGCCAGAATCTCAACCAATCCAAGGTAGGCGAGGTTGCGATCGAGCGCGGCGGTGGGCCGCTTGCCCGTTTCCTGGATTGGATGAGTGGGAAACTCAAACGGCAGTCCGCCGGCATCGCGTATACCGGCCTTGACTCGCTCGGCAAGCGCTACGTGGATCCGGTTGCACGGAACCAGGTCACTCCCACTCTGCGCGATGCCGATAATCGGCCTTCCGGATTGGAGCTCGGCGCGGGTGAGACCGTAATTGCTGTAGCGTTCCAGGTAGACGGCTGCTTCGCCGGGTTCATCGCGGTCAAAGAACCAGATACTGCTGCGCAGTTTTTTGCGATCGTCCATTTAATAGCCCAGGCTCTTGTTGACCACGTTCTCGAGCGGCTCTCCGTTTGAAAATCGGCGATACTGCTCCAGGAAAAAACGCATCGCCTGGTTAAGCCAATCCTTGGTGTGGTCCGCGCAATGGGGCGACAACAATACGTTTTCCAGGCGATACATGGGGTCGCCCGGCGGCAACGGTTCCCGCTCGAACACGTCGAGGCCGGCGCCCTTAATCTGCTTTGCCGTCAAAGCCCGCACCATCGCCGCCTCGTCGATCACCGGACCACGCCCTACGTTGATCACCACAGCAGTCTGCTTCATAGCAGCGAACTCCTTATCGCTAATCATGTGACGGGTCTCCGGGGTTAACGGCAGCGACACCACTACGTAGTCACATCGTGCCAGCATCGCCAACAAATCTTCCTGCTTATAGAACTGATCGATCAAGGGATCGGCGGTTTCTGGGGCGTGTCTCTTGAGCGCTAACACCGTCATTCCCATGGGGTGCACGCGCCTGGCCACTGCGCGGCCAATATCTCCGTAGCCTACAATCCCGACGGTCTGACCGGAGATCTCTTCCACGTCGAACTGATCCCACTCTCCCGCGATCTGGCTGCGAATCATGCGCCGGAAATCCTTGGCAAAATACAGAATCGCGGCCAGCGAAAATTCTCCCAGCGACTGGCTGAACACGCCGCTCCCGTTGGTGAGCGGGACATTGCTTGCGACCAACTCCGGGAAGAGCACATTGTCTAATCCTGCGGAGCGCGAATGAACCCAGCGAACGTCTTTGCACATGTGAAAGACATCGCGCAACACCGCCCGTGGCGCCGACCAGGCAAGGATGACCACGGGATCGTTCACCGCACTCGAAAAATCGTCTGGTTTGCGACCCACAATGTGTCGCAGATCCTTCAACATGCTCAACTGAGGATCGTTGTCATGCGTCACCACCAATACCGTGTGTTCGATACTCATCCTTTGCCGTCGCACTCCTGTCCTGATCGGATTTTAGTACCCTCCGAGGGCTGATGCTATCATTCTCCGGGCCCAGTCAGGCTCCGGGCCCGGTCAGGAGACGCTCTTGAAGCACAAATTGCCTACTCCGCTGCGCGGCGTCATCACTGCCATGGTCACCCCTCTCGATGAGAACCTTAATCTGGACTCGAAAGGTCTGGAGCGGCTGATCGAACATCTGATAGAGGGCGGGGTTCACGGCATCTTCATTCTGGGCACGACGGGTGAGGCGCCAAACCTGCCCTACAACGTGCGCTCGGCGCTGATTCAGCAAAGCTGTGAACTTGCCGGCTCCCGCGTGCCGGTGATCGTTGGGATCACAGACACCTCGTACCAGGACGCTCTGCGCATGGCGGCCAAGGCTTATGAATACGGAGCGTTGGCGGTCGTCGCTGCGCCGCCTTATTACTATCAGGTAGGGCAAGCGGATCTGTTGCAATATTTCAAGCGGCTGGCATCGGATTCGCCTCTTCCGCTATTTCTCTACAATGCTCCGCTAAACACGCACCTCTGGCTTGAAGTCGCGACCGCGATCGAGGCTTCCGCCGAACCCAACATTGTGGGGCTTAAAGATAGCGGCTTGAACATGGGTTATTTTCACGCGGTGAGGGAGGGAGTCCGGTCGTTGCCTGACTTCAGCCTCCTGGTTGGACCCGATGATCTGCTGGCGGAAGCCGTGCTCATGGGAGCTCACGGGGGCATGGCCGGCGGCTCCAATGTCCGCCCGCGACTTTTTGTTGAACTGTATGAAGCCGCCGTCGCAAAGGACGTCAGACGTGTCGCCGCCCTTCATGAGCAAGTGATCCAATTCGATAACGCGGTCTATCGCTCCGCGGATGATCTTCACAACCCGCTCCGCGGACTCAAAGCCGCACTCTCGATCCTGGGAATATGCAGCGCTGCGCTTACGCCGCCGCTTCGACCCATATCGAGGGGAGAGCGAGAGCGGATCCAGCAATACCTGCGGGGAGTGGACCTCCCTGTCGCATCCCACACTTCCCGTGCCTGAACCGGGCGATTCCTGGTTCTGGCGGGGATGGGCTTCAGAGTTCGCGTGGGAACTAAGAGAAACCGCGGATCCCACGGTAAACCGGGGCAGGCTCTCCACTACGCTACGCTCTGTCGAAAAACATTTCCATGAGAGGTCCGCGGAACTGCAGATCCCTCCACGGCAGGCCGGGACAGGTCCGCTTCGCTTCGGTCCCACGGCAAGCCGGGGCCGACAGAAATGGTGCGTGATATGCGTGGTATGTGTGGTAAGGTGCCTCCGGCCCGACGGAAATGGTGCGTGATTATGCGTGGTATGCGTGGTAAGGTGCCTCCGGCCCGACGGAAATGGTGCGTGATATGCGTGGTATGCGTGGTAAGGTGCCTCCGGCCCGACGGAAATGGTGCGTGATATGCGTGGTATGCGTGGTAAGGTGCCTCCGGCCCGACGGAAATGGTGCGTGATATGCGTGGTATGCGTGGTAAGGCGCCTCCGGCCCGACGGAAATGGTGCGTGATATGCGTGGTATGCGTGGTAAGGCGCCTCCGGCCCGACGGAAATGGTGCGTGATATGCGTGGTATGCGTGGTAAGGCGCCTCCGGCCCGACGGAAATGGTGCGTGATATGCGTGGTATGCGTGGTAAGGTGCCTCCGGCCCGACGGAAATGGTGCGTGATATGCGTGGTATGCGTGGTAAGGTGCCTCCGGCCCGACGGAAATGGTGCGTGATATGCGTGGTATGCGTGGTAAGGTGCCTCCGGCCCGACGGAAATGGTGCGTGATATGCGTGGTATGCGTGGTAAGGTGCCTCCGGCCCGACGGAAATGGTGCGTGATATGCGTGGTATGCGTGATAAGGCGCTCCGGGCCGCGGGAAACAAGTGCGCGGTAAGCGCGGTAAGTTGTGCCCGGTGTTTTGGTTGCATGTGCCTCTATTTGCTCTCCATCGATCACGAGGGGCACAGCGGGCAGACGGGGTTCTTCCGCGAGTGAAACAGTCGTGGTTCTGGTGAGATACGGACGCATGATTCTCTCTGAGAAAGCGTGCCAAGCCAACGATCCCACGGGTGGCTTTGACACGCAAGCGCCTCCGATAAAAAACATGTGGATGCAGGTGTCGTTAACTAAAGGTAACCCCCAGTTTTCCGAGGCCCTATGAGAGTTAGGGGGACTCGTCTCCTCAACCTGTCGAATTTCGCAACGGGACTCATGGAAGCTGCCAGGCTTTGCTAAAGGGCTCGCCAGAAGCACCTACCAAATTGTCGGAATAGCTAAAGCAATCGAGCGTGGATTGACTAGGTCCCATAAATATGGGACCCTGAACGGGTGAAGACGACCCTCGAGATTCCCGACCCGATCTTCCGCCGTGCCAAATCGGTGGCCGCCCAGCGTGGCATCCCGCTGCGCACCTTTGTAACCGAAGCCGTCGAGGAGAAGCTTGAGGCCGGCTTGAAAAGACAAGAAAAGCCGTGGGTGAGGCTTGCTGGAGGTCTCAAGCACCTCCACAAAGAGACGGTGCGTATCAATCGGGTCATCAACAGTGAGTTCGAAAAGATTGAGCCCGAGGATTGGGAGTGATCCTCGACACCAACGCACTCTCCGCCGTGGCGGATGATGAGCCCGCAGTGGTTCGCGTCTATAGCCAAGCGGCGAGCATGGAACTGCCGGTAATAGTACTTGGCGAATACCGTTTCGGTATCGGGCAATCGCGACGGCGCAGCGAGTACGAAAAGTGGCTGCGAGAGCTCATCGCGGCAACACGCGTCCTTGAGATAGAGGAAGAGACCTCCCGGCACTATGCCGGGATTCGAGCAGCACTCAAAAGAGCCGGTCGCCCCATCCCCTCAAATGATGTCTGGATCGCTGCACTCTGCCGGCAACACCGTCTGCAACTCCTAAGCCAAGACCAGCACTTTGATGCGGTCGAAGGGCTCGAACGCGTCGGATGGTAGTGGAAGGTGCCACCTCACCAATGGCGGCCCGGTTCTTCACCTCATTTGCGCGGTTTACCCCAGTAGATGAATGTGCCGAACCTGGTCGCGGTGACGATGTCCGTCGCGCCATCCTTGTTCAGATCGACAGCAAGCACATCCGATCCTACGCCGGTATGACTGTCAATCAGTTCCGGCACAAACTCCGCTCCTCCTGGCGCTTTGGGATTACGCACCGTCTTGTACACATACAAGACCGGTTGGCCATAAGGGTCTGGATCGAGATAGGTGTCAAGGTGTGACCAATACCGCTTGCCGACAATAAAGTCGGGCACGCCGTCACCATCGACGTCTGCAAAGGTAGTGCCGTGCGGCTCTGAGAAGACCACATTGCCCGCGTTCCTGGTAGAGAAGTCATCCATGATCATGTGTTTCACGAATGAGATTTGCCCCTGCGCGTCTCGCTTCTGCTCAAACCACGCCATCCCCCAACCATGGGGATTAAGTACCGTCACCACATCGTTCAGGCCGTCGCCATTCACGTCATAGACAGCCATGACGCTGCCGCCCATGATGCCGCGCCCGTAGCGGCCAAAGACTTCGGGATGATAGGTCCACGTCTCCTGGTTGCTTCCTGCGGCCGGTTGCTCCCACCATCCATAAGGGTTCACAATGTCCATTCGGCCATCGCCGTTGATATCGCCTACTCCGATACCATGGGCGGTCGCATACCCTTTCTCAGATACGTTGTGCACGATCCACTGTCCGGTGGGATTGGCGGGATCCGGCTTTGCATAACGGACTTGTCCGCCGCCCATGTAGACGATCTCGGGCTTACCATCTCCATCCACATCCCGCATCACGGCAATTTCGCTCTGCACGTCGGGGACTACCTTATATTTCTCCCACCGCCTCTCTTCTCCCTTCGGGTTAACATACAGAAAGACGCCGCCGTTTGCCCCCCCATAGCTCACGGTCACCACATCGGCCCAGCCGTCTCCGGTAAAGTCCGCGGCAAAATCCATCCACGCATCGGTAGCAAACTTGGTCGAAGGATTTACCGTCTCGGCAAGGTACATCTCCCTCGATTTTGTGTAGTCCGGGCCGTAGTAAATGTAAGGCCCAGATAAGACATCGAGGATTCCATCATGATTGAAGTCGGCCGCCGTGGAGCTCCATGAATAGTAAAAGTCGCTCAGTTGCTGTTTGCGGAAGTTACTGGAGGTTTTGTCCGCAAGCCGGACCTTTGCGCCCAGATCCTTATAGGCCAAGTCCTTGAAGCGCACCTCTCCACTGCCCCCGGCGTAAAGTGCAATGGGCCCATATCCTTCGTCGCCGACGGCGCCGTGCTCACGACCGTCATTGAGGAAGGTACGGACGATATTGGCATCGAAGAGAATTTCTACCTGGTTCCAATCATCGGGCCGCAGTTTGCTATCCGGGGGCGTAAAAGGCAGCTTCACGGTGGAAACCGGCGGGTGGAATTCGCGCGGGGCCTCCGGGCTCGGTGGTGGTGCGATTCGTTCCAATCCACCGCCACGCCTCAACTTGTTCCGTTCCACAATCTGTCCCTGGGCATCGACGGTAACGCTGTAGGCCGGTAGATCGGGATCGCTGAGCGCTACATAAATCCCCTTCATGCCGGTTGTGGTCTTTTCCGCACGCAACAGGACTCCGGTGTCGCAAGCTCCGGTGCAGCGGAATTGGGTAAAGACACCGATGTCCTGGTATGAACGATCGAGCACCAGCCAACCAGCGGCCCCTTGTTTGGGCGTTCCGATTACCTCGCCCTTCTCGGCGCGCCACGCCGCCTGGCCGAATGTATGCCAACCGTTGAGGTTCGAACCCGAGAAGGTAGTGTCCGGATGAAAGGATGGACCGGTTGCAAATCCCGGCACAGAACTGAGGAGGGCGGCCAACAACAAAAGACGTTTCCCAGGCATGGCTTCTTACCCTTGGCTAGCGAAGCATTGAAAACATGGATTGCATACCGTGCAATCCATGTTGCATCCTACATCAACACAGATCGAAGTAGTCAAGGGCCTAAGGCACTAGTGAATCGACTGGGGATCAAATAATAGGGGAAAGAACTGACCGCCCATCTTCTCTCCGGGCGGGATAGGCGGAACGCCCGCCAGTAATTCCTGGTCGGACGCGGAGCGCACTCCGTCTCTGAACGCGTTGATCAACGTCGCCCGCCGCTGCCGCTGTGAACGATTTTCGTAAGAACCATGCACCATTAACGGATGATGAAAGGTACATTGCCCGCGCTTGAGCTCAATCGGAACGGGTTGGAAAGCCTGCTTTTGCTCCGGTGATAACACGGTCATGATTTCATCCATGTTCCCCGCCAGTCCGGTTACGGGCAACAACTTCCAACGGTGGCTCCCCGGAACATAGTAGAGGCAGCCATTGTCACGGTCACTGTCGTCGAGCGCGATCCAACAGGTTAGGTGCGACATCGGTTCGGTGCGTGTCCAATAGGAGTAGTCCTGATGCCACGCAACGACGCCTCCGTGATGCGCTGGTTTGCAGAAGAGTTGATCATGCCAAAACCGTACGGAGCCGCCCAATAATTGCGATGCCGGCACCAGAAACGCGGGACTCCAAAGAACATCGTGGAATCCGGGTCCTGTGCGCCAGGCTCCTAATGCGTGGAATAGAACCGCGTTCAGATCCTTCGACTCGTTGGAATGGTACTCGTGGAACAAGTGATTGCCGGGATGTGATTTCTTCATCAAGCCGGCCAGTTCAGAACACAGAATCTCTACTTGCCGATCGTCAAGAACCTGGATACCCGCGACATACCCTTGTTCGTTGAACCCGGAAATCTGTTCATCGGTGAGCCGAAATTTTTGCCATTCCTCAAAGTCTCTCGGTTGTTCAAGAAACTGGCCGACTGGTGCATGCGCTTCAGAAAGGTCCCTGGACATCACATCTCCCTTAGCCTCTCAGGCTATCGCAAATTGCCCGCGTCCAGTTTTGAGGCTTGTTGAACTCCCGAACGAATTATCGAACCGGCTCTCAGTGACGCATGACTGCCTGTAAAGGATCCCCTGGGCTTTGGCGCTGGAGGACAAATGCCTCCGCTCGCTTGTAACCGCCTTCTACACCGCGAAACAGAGCTACCTGATCCTGCAATGCGTAGTATCGATCAGGAGTCTGGCTGGCATGTGCATAGCAGGCAGCGCGCTTGTTCGGTTCCGTCTCGGTGATATCGACGTAGTGCGTGGGAGAGAATTGCAATGTATCTTCCCCGTCGGAGACTTCGTAGTAGTAAAGAGCAAATTTCCTTTTCGATTGCCGCCACGCATCGTAGTTCAGCATCGTAATGGCTCGATGGTCGCGGTGATTATCGATTGGCCATTGGGTAAGCACCGCGTCCGGGTTCTCGGCGTCGACTAGTTTTGCATACTCTTCGTAATGCGTGTTGTCCACCACGGCGTGACCGTTAACCTGGCCTGCGTAGGCGGGCGTTGCTTTTAACAGCTCGCATGCCCTGGTGGCCTCAGCGATCCTTGTCGAGGCAGCGGTCGGGGGCCACTCCCCGTTATTCAGATACATAAGGGTCACCTGGTGGCCAAGGCTGGTCAAGCGGGCGACGGTGCCGCCACAACCATATTCCGGATCGCCGGGATGACCGCCGGCTACGATTACCTTCAACTTCCGAGCCGTCGGTTCACCCGGCTGAGCTTCGCCCAGCGCGCTGGTTACCGGTGCTCCAAGGACCCATGCAGTCGCCAACCCACCGGCACCCAATAAGACATCTCTTCGCGTCACTCCCAACACGTCACCTTCTTCCGATTTGCTTTTACAGGAACAGGCCTAATAGAAAATGCCGTTACGCAACCCGCTTTTCAGATGATATCTTTTTGCCACTTGAGTGCCTTGCTGATGGCGATCGTCTCTTTATCCGCCTTTGGTTCCCAAGACCCAGACTTTAACTTCGGTGTATTCCTCACGAGCCAGCACGGTTGCCCCCGACGGTGGGGAGACGTACCTCAGGGGCTAAAGCCCTCATCAACCCCAACCATTGCGGCACGGCTGAAGCCGTGCCCTGATACAAAGCATGAGCGCGGTGACTTGGAATTGGGTTCTAACGCACACCCTAAAGCCCTCATCAACCCAGCTATTTACGGCACGGCTGAACAGGCTGCGGAAAAAGTCGGATTGGGGATGAACGCATACCCCAGGGGCTTTAGAGTCTGCGTGAGAACTGGGACTACGAAATTAGTCCCGAAGGGACGGCTGAGCTTAGCCCAGGACGTCAGTCCTGGGTTTGATTCGAAAGGGCGACCCAGTCCCGCAGGGACGGCTGAAAATGGGCCGCGACGCAATCCTCCTTCAGTCGTCCCTGCGGGACTCAATCATGTTTCATGATGTACCCAGGACTAGCGTCCTGGGCTAAGTTCAGCCGTCCCTTCGGGACTAGTTTGGAAACGGGGTGCTCAGGCAGGGCTTTAAAGCCCACGATGATTTCATTGCGTTTGTGCCGGGGATAAATCCCCGGCCTACCAAAAAACCGAGTTTTTCCCCAGCCTGTGAAGCCGTGCCCTTCGTTCGGAGGTGTTCCGTAGGGCGCAGAGAGCGTACTGGATGGATCTGCGGTTTCTCCCCGGTTCTCGCACAGACTTTAAAGCCCATTGCTTTGTTTCCATGTATGTACGGGCCGAAGCCCGTACCCTTCAGGGAGGAAAGACGTACCTCAGGGGCTAAAGAGTCTGCGTGAGAGCTTGGTTTTCCGAATCAGTCGATGGAGAGTGGCCGGGGACTGAGTCGTTAGGTAGTTTTGCATTGTGCCTACTGTGCGCCGCCGTTTGGGGTACCGCGCCTACGGCGCTCCCACGGCACTCCGGGCAGGCGACCATCATGACGGATGCTGTCCCCGCCCTTCCGGGCTGGGCTAACGTTTAGCGGCCGGCCCTCCGGGCCTCGGTGGATCTGATGCCAGAGGCAGCTTTTCGCGGCGGAGAGATTCCTTCGGGCGACGCAGTGCTGGTTGCAGTTGGCGACTTGGTCAACGGACCACGCCGTAGTTTCGCAAGGGACGCCGGCTCCCCATGATTTCAGAACTATCGCCTTCTTAGCGACCTTCAGGGACGAAAGCGAGGAGATCATCAAGGACAACGACGTAAGTAACCACCCTGAGGGGAGAAAATAGAGTAACTTTAGTTTTATTTTCAATAGTAGGTTTTGGCCTTTTATTGTTAAACTCCATTTGAGGTTGCTTGGCTCGCTTCACAAAGTCAGCCTCGTCGATGTCGGGCCCCATCCCCCTCGGTCGTTTGTTTGATCCCCCAGGTATTTGGCTTCTTCCCCAAGGACATTTTTGTATTTCCACGGACGTTTGGCTCCTTCCCCAAGGAACCTAAAAAGCTTCTGGCTTAACGTGTGTGCGTAGCTGTCTGGCAAATGCTGTAACTTCGGGGGCCCAGTGGCAGATCATTCATATTCCTATTGGTATTTTGCAAAGAGTATTTTGGTTAAGCCCGGACAGGGTTCTCCTTGGCATTTTTCCAGGCGCTTTAAGCGCTTATCTGCTCGAGCCTCGCTTTGTCTCTTGTTCTTGCTGTGTCTCAACATCCCCGCCATGGCGCAGGTGAATGTCTATACCCGGAGTAACGACAACTCACGGACCGGCGCGAATTTACAAGAGACGATTCTTACTCCCGCGAACGTGAACGCTACCAATTTCGGCAAGCTGTTCACCATAAAGACCGATGGCCAGATCTATGCTCAGCCGCTTTACGTATCGAACCTGGCGATCGCGGGCGGCACGCACAACGTCGTCTTCGTTGCGAGCATGATGAATACCATCTATGCGCTGGATGCCGACACCGGGGCAACGCTGTGGACGCAGAACTATGGCTCGGCGATTATCGCCCAGGATGTTGAGTACGATCAGAATATTTCGTGGGCCACGCGGATAGGCATTTTGAGCACGCCGGTGATCGATCCAGCGACCAACATCATGTATTTCGTCTGCGGCGCCCAACCGGCCGACGGCACAAAACAGTTCTCATACAAGCTGAATGCCATAGACATCACGACAGGATCACCGGTGCACGGAAGCCCGGTGACGATCAACGCGACTTACTCGACTCCTGATCTCACCACTGCGCTGGTCTTCAATCCCAAGATGCAAAATCAGCGCCCCAGCCTTGCCCTGGCCAACGGGAACGTCTACGTCGCCTTTTCCTCCCATGAAGACGCACCCCCATATCACGGCTGGGTTCTGGCTTATAGCACCTCAACCCTGGCGCAAACTGCTGTCTACTCCGACACCACGACCGGGACACTGGGCGGAATTTGGAACGCGGGGCAGGCGCCTGCCGTCGATGCCGCCGGCAACCTCTATTTATCGACCGGCAACGGAAGCTTTGGGAAAACTCCCAACAACCTGGTGCAGACGGGAAACAGCTTTGTCAAGTTGTCGCCCAACCTGGAACTGCTCGATTACTTCACCCCCTATAACAGCGCCACGCTAAATACAGGGGATATGGATTTGGGGTCAGCCGGCTTGCTGCTGATTCCCAACACCAGCTATGTGCTGGGGGGTGGCAAGCAAGGCGTGCTCTACCTTTCAGACAGCAATGGGATGGGGGAGTTCAATTCCTCCAGCGACAAAGTTCGGCAGGAGTTTCAGGCGATCTACGGCAAGGGAACCAGTCACATCCACGGGAGCCCAGCGTATTTCGACAGCGACCAGAACGGCCCCACGACTTATGTGTGGGGAGAAAACGACGTGCTGCGCGGGTTCCTGTTTAATTCCACCACCGGACTTCTGAATACAACACCCTTCGCCACCAGCACTATGACGGCCCCGGTGACGAACAACGATGGGGCTATGCCAGGCGGGTTTCTTTCCATCTCCGCCAACGGTAACAGCAACGGCATTCTCTGGGCCTCGACTCCTTATAACGGCAACGCGGTGGTGACGACGGTACAAGGGGTTCTTTACGCTTTCAACGCGGACACGCTGCAACTGCTGTGGAGCGATAAAAATAATGACGCCCGTGACGAAGTCGGCTACTTCGCGAAATACGTACCGCCCCTGGTCGCAAATGGAAAGCTCTACATGGCCACCTTTGGCCCCGCGGGCACGAGCAATGGTTCGGGCGCCCTGGTGGTCTATGGCTTGCTGAAACCTGAGCTGACGGTTGCGGTAGCAAACGCTACTATGACAGCGGGTGCCGCTCTCCCACCGCTGACCGGGACGGTCACCGGCCTGGTGAACGGCGACACGCTTGGCACGACAATTATTGTGACCTACAGCACGACGGCAACCAGCAGCTCTCCAGCCGGCACTTATCCCATCACCGCAACGGTGACTGGTTCATCCGCCAATAACTACCAGGTCGTGGTGAACGCGGGAACGCTGACCATCTCGCCGGCAACTGCACAGACCCTGACCGTGAGTGCGAACAATGCTACCCGTGTCTTTGGTGCGGCCAACCCCACCTTCACCGGAACCATCACCGGCGCCCAGAATGGCGATACCTTCACGGAAAGCTTTAGCACCCCAGCCACAACCACTAGCAACGTAGGTAGTTATCCCATTGTGCCCACAGCCAGCGGGACCAACCTGGGCAATTACACCGTCAACATTGTCGACGGCACGTTGTCGGTGACGGCGGCTTCCACCACAACTGCTTTGAGCGCGCCCGGGAGCAGCACCTACAACGCGAGCGTGACCCTCAGCGCAACGGTGACCTCAAGCGCAGGCACTCCGGCAGGAACCGTCACCTTCTATAACGGCGCCGCAGCGCTTGGTACAGGGACGCTCAACGGCAGTGGCGTGGCCACGCTGAGCACGGCCACGCTTCCCGCGGGCACCGACAACCTCACCGCGACGTATGCCACCGCGGGAAACTTTTCCGGCAGCACCTCGCCGGCCAGCAGCATCTCCGTCACTCAGGCTTCACAGACCATAACTTTTCCCGCTATTGCCTCCCGGGCCTACGGTAGCGCGCCCTTTGCGGTGAGCGCGACTTCGAGCGCAGGCAGCGGCTATCCAGTCACCATCACGGTGCAGTCCGGTCCCGCAGCGATCAACGGCGGCACCGTTTCCCTTTCCGGCGTTGGCACGGTAGTGCTGCTAGCCTCACAGGCCGGCGATAAGAACTACAGCGCGGCCACCGCCACCCAAAGCTTCCAAGTGACCCCGGCCACGCTGACGGTCTCGGCCAATAACGCAACGCGCGCCTACGGGGCTGCGAACCCCGTGTTTAGCGGAACGGTGACCGGTGCTGTGGGCAGCGACAGCTTTACCGAGAGCTTTACCACCACCGCGACTACCAGCAGCAATGCCGGCAGCTACCCGATCGTGCCCGCCGTTACCGGTCCACAATCCAACTACACCGTCACTATCGTGAATGGTGCGTTGACCGTAACCGGAGCAGCGACCACGACTACCGCAAGCGCACCCGGCACCGCCGGCTATGGGAACAGCGTAACGCTGACAGCGACGGTGGCCTCAACCGCGGGCACGCCTGCCGGCACGGTCACCTTTTACAGCGGAACCACTGCGCTGGGGACGGGCACGTTGAACGGGAGCGGGGTAGCCACACTGAGCACAACCACGCTCCCCGTGGGCACCGACAGCATCACAGCAAGCTATGCGGCAGCGGAAAATTTTTCCGCCAGCACGTCGCCGGCAATCAGCATCACCGTGAGCGCTGCATCGCAAACCATTACTTTTTCCCCAATTCCATCGCGGCCCTATGGTAGCGGCCCCTTCGCGGTGACGGCGACTTCCAGCTTAGGCAGCAGTTATCCCGTCACCATCACGGTACAGTCCGGTCCCGCGGTGATTAACGGTGGTACCGTCTCCCTCACTGGCGCGGGCACGGTAGTGCTTCAGGCGACGCAACCCGGCGACACGGACCACGGGGCGGCCACGGCGACCCAGAGCTTCCAGGTAACGCCGGTGCCATTGACCGTCTCTGCGAATAACGCGAGCCGCGCTTTCGGCGCAGCGAACCCCGTGTTTAGCGGAACGGTCACCGGCGCACTGGGCAGCGACAGCTTTACCGAGAGCTTTACCACCACCGCGACCGCGTCGAGCAACGTAGGCAGCTATCCAATTGTGCCCGCTGTTACCGGTCCGAAATCCAACTACACTGTCACCATCGTCAACGGCACGCTAACGGTCGCGGCGGCGGCGACCACCACGATGTTGAGTGCGCCGGCCACCGCCAGCTACGGCTCCAACGTTACGCTTACCGCAACAGTAACCTCTACCGCGGGCACGCCCGCCGGAACCGTCACTTTCCTGAGCGGATCGACGGTCCTGGGCACGGGTACACTCAATGGCGGCGGCACGGCTACGCTGAGCACCGCGGCCCTCCCTGCGGGCACTGATAGTGTCACCGCCAGCTATGGACCCCTGGGCAACTTCGCGGGAAGCGTGTCGACGGCAACCACCATCACTGTCAATGGGACATCGCAAACGATCACCTTCCCCGCCATCGCATCGCGGGTATACGGCAGTGCGCCTTTTGCCGTAAGCGCTACCTCCAGCCTGGGCAGCAGCTATCCGGTCACCATCAGTGTTGAATCCGGTCCGGCAATGATCAGCGGCGGCATGGTGAGCGTCACCGGTGTTGGCACGGTCGTACTGCAAGCCACCCAGGCCGGGAACAAGGACTACGGCCCGGCCTCAACGACCCAGAGCTTCCAGGTAACGCCGGCCCCCTTGACCGTCTCGGCCAATAACGCGAGCCGTGTGTACGCTGCAGCCAACCCGGTCTTTAATGGAACCGTGACCGGCACCGTAGGCAGCGACAGCTTCACGGAAAGCTTCACCACCACCGCAACAGCTAGCAGCAATGCCGGCAGCTATCCGATCGTTCCTGCTGTTACTGGCGCCCAGTTGGCCAATTACACCGTCACCACGGTCAACGGCGCGCTGACAGTGACCCCCGCAGCAACCGCAACTACTTTGACCGCGCCGGGAAGCGCCGTCTCCGGCGCGAGTGTATCGTTGACGGCTACTGTCACCTCCGGCTCGGGCACACCGTCAGGAATAGTTACCTTTTATAGTGGGACCACTTCATTGGGCACGGGCACGTTGAATGGCAGCGGCGCAGCCACGTTGAGCACAACCGGCCTGAGCAGCGGGACCGACTCCGTCACTGCCGTGTATGCGGCTGCCGGCAACTTTGCTACCAGCACTTCATCGGCGATGACGGTAACGGTGAGTGCGGCGCCGGTGACTACGCCGGCGAGCTACACGGTGACGGCAAACCCAACTTCGCTGACCGTGCAGCCAGGATCCTCCGCAACTACCACGCTCACCTTTTCGCCAACGGGTAACTATAGCGGTTCGATCGCGTTAAGTTGCTCCAACCTCCCCAGCAACGCGAGTTGCGCCTTTGCACAGAACCAGGTCGCGCTCAGTGGTAACAACCAGAGCGTCAACCTGGGCCTCACGATTCAGATGTCGACGCAACAGGCGAGAAGCACGCCGAAACCTAACTTCACGCCGGCTCTGCTTGCCCTGGCTTTCTGGTGGCCCGGCGGGCTGACCGGATTGGCGGTCTTTGTGAAGAAACGGAGACTGGTGAAACAGCGCGTAGGGCAGCTTTGCCTGCTCATGATATGCACATTGGCTTTTGCTGCCGGTCTTTCAGGGTGCGGGATGAGTGGCTATGAGGCCCACACGACAGGTCCGACCAGTGCACAGGTGACGGTCGTGGCAACGGGAACCTCGGGGGCCAACGTCACGACCCAAAGCGTAGTGCTCACCCTCAATATGATGCAGTAAAGGCTGCCGCCCTTTGCGTACCATGAACACATGTCAGTAGCGGAGCCTTGGACATTGGTGAAAGCGGCCACGATTTTTCTCTCGATAACAGCCCTCATCCCGGCGATGACTCTCGCCCAGCAGGTCCACCCACGCTACGTGGTTGTAGATCGTGGACCCGCTCTGGTGCGCACCCTGACCGACACTCCAGGGTTAAATAATCGTGGCGACATTGCCATCTGGCACTCGGTAAGCGCGAGCCTGATGCCGGGAGTGGTATTTCGTGGCAGCGAGACTATCACCATCGAAGGCGAAAAGGATTTCTCTCTCGTCTACCCCGCCGACATCAACGACCGCCTCACCGTGGTAGGCACCCTGCAGGAGCCGCAGGATTTACGGTTTACCCAGGCCTTCCAATGGTCCACCGGCCATCTGGAAACCCTGCCGTCACTGGGAGGGCCGTATTCCGCTGCCAGTGCGGTTAACACAACGGGCGACGTAGTGGGCAACGCGCAGACCGGCGCCGGCACGCGGCATGCAGTGTTGTGGAGCTCCAAACATCCCCGCGATCTGGGGCTGCTTGCCCAGGGAGATTACAGCAGCGCGCGCGACATCAGCGACAACGGCGATGTTGTGGGAGAGGCGAATGTTGCTCCCAACGGTAAGCCCCAGGCTTTTCTTTGGCATGGGGGCCAGATGCAGGCGCTGCCAAAGTTGAACGGTGGCGCCACCTGCAGTGCACAGGCGATCAACAACAGCGGCACGATCATTGGCTCTTGTGACCTGCCGAACGGCTCCGGACACGGGGTTATCTGGAAACATGGCTCCATCGCGGATCTCGGCACCCTGGGTGGTGAAGAGGCGCCAAGTACGGCCCTGGACATCAATGCCCAGTCCCAGGTGGTAGGCACTTCTGAGGACGATGGAAAAATCAGGGCCTTCCTCTGGGAGAAAGACAAAATGATCAACCTGAACAAACTGATTGCGCCCAATTCCGGATGGACGCTGCTGGTAGCCTCGCGCATCAACGACAAAGGCGAAATTCTAGGCCGGGGATATTTTCATCGGTCCATTCACACCTTTATTCTTCGGCCAGATAGCGGCAAATAATTGGAGATGCGTCGCCAAGCCTGCCGGATACAAGCTGCGAACCAGGCTCATCGGACTATGGTATCGTCTCTCGGAGTTCCTTTCGGACCCACTCAGCACCAATGAGGTGAACCATGCCGTGTGACCCAGTTGAGCTTAAACACGTCCCGCTTTTTGCCCTGCTGGACAATGATGAAATTGCGGTGTTGGCCTCCCAGGTCGACCTCAAAGTATTCGCTGCCCGGCAGCGCATTTACAAGATAGGCGATCCGGGCATGCACGCCTACATTTTGCTGACTGGCAGCGTCCAGGTAAGTACGGTCGACGACGACCACCAGGAGGTGGTGGTCGACCAACCCGGCCATGGAGAGTTTTTCGGTTTTGCCTCCATGCTGGACCAGACGCCCCACCAAACCAGCGCCCTCGCCATGGAGAAGACCACGTGCGTCGAGATCAGCCGCGACGACATCGCTATTCTCCTGCAACGCAAACCGATGGCCGGCATGGATATGCTGACCGTACTTGGCCATCAATTCCATGCGTCACAGCAGCTGGTACGGATTCGCGCAACCCGCAACCCGAATGAGGTGATTGAAGAGAAGTACACCCATGGGGAACACATCGCGGACGCCGTCGCCAGCTTCGGAGGTTCATGGACATTCATCATTACCTTCGGAATTGTGTTGGTCACTTACGCCTCCATCAACATTTTCCTGAAAGGGAGAGCCTGGGATCCCTACCCGTTCATCCTGCTGAATCTGTTCTTGTCCATGCTGGCTGCGATCCAGGCGCCTGTGATCATGATGAGCCAGAACCGCCAAGACAAGAAGGACCGTTTGCGCAGCGAGTTGGATTTCGACGTGAACCGCCGCGCCGAAGCCGAAATCCAAAACCTTTCGCGCAAACTGAACCTGGTGACCGACAAGCTAGGCGACCTTGATGACATGCTGCGCGAAGGACTGCTACCGCCGCGGACCCACAGTCAGGGGTAAAATAGACTTTGATCGCCTTAACGAAAGGACCCGCTCCATGACACCGACGACTGCTCCTGCTGACGTGAAGATCGCCCAGACGCCACCGATGCCCACCTTCAAGACGGTTGGCGAGGAGCGGCTGCATCGCAAGCAACGCCTGGCGTCTGCCTTCCGGCTGTTCGCAAAGTTCGGATTTGTCGAGGGCGTCGCGGGCCACATCACGGTCCGTGATCCAGAAGTGGCGGACCACTTCTGGGTCAATCCCTTTGGCATGCACTTTGCGCACATCCGGGTCTCTGATCTCGTGATGGTGGACGAAAAAGGCGCCGTGGTGGAGGGTAACCGGCCGGTGAATGAGTCCGCGTTCGCTATTCACTCCCGCGTGCATGCGGCGAGGCCCGATGTCGTGGCGGCGGCCCATGCACACTCTCTTTATGGAAAGACCTGGTCCTCGCTGGGGCGGCTGCTGGATCCGCTCACGCAGGATGCATGTGCTTTCTACGAAGACCACAGCCTATTCTCTGATTACACCGGGGTGGTTTACGACATGTCGGAGGGCGACCGCATCGCCCAGGCCCTGGGGCCTCGCAAAGCGGTCATCATGCAGAACCACGGAAACCTGACTGTCGGCAGCACGGTGGATGAAGCGGCCTGGTACTACATCACCATGGACCGCAGTTGCCAGTCGCAATTGATGGCAGAAGCAGCCGGCAAGCCGGTTCCCATCGCCCATGAAGCGGCCATTGTGGCGCGAAAGCAGGTAGGCAACCCGCGGGTTTCGTGGTTCCAGTATCAGCCGCTTTGGGACTTGATTGTTCGGGAGCAACCCGACCTGCTCGACTAAACGGCGTCATTTCCTTGGAGCGGAGAAAAAGCCGCAGGTCCACGATGCTTGCGGGGAGAAACTTGGAATCAGAGGAGTAGCGACGGAACGGTGTGGGGAATGAACTTCTCAATGCGATCTCTGATGCCCGTTGGGAAAAACCGTACCTCGGGGCCTAAAGAGTCTGCGGTCCAAATTTCTAGTGGCACGGCTGAAGCCGTGCTTTTCGTTCAGAGTTGTTTCGCAGCGGGCAGAGCACAGGAAGCGCCCATGCGGCAAGCGATCAGGAACGCCTGCACGGTTGCCTCGACATTGGCCTTATTCTGGCCCGCAATATCAAACGCGGTGCCATGCGCCGGGGTTGTAATGGGGATGGGCAGGCCGCCCTGGATCGTCACTCCCCTTTCAAATCCTAAAAGCTTCACCGCGATCTGCCCCTGGTCGTGATACATGGTGACAATCCCATCGTATTGACCGTCGCGGGCTTTCAGAAAAATGGTATCGGCTGGGAACGGACCCGCAACAGGATACCCGTTCGCATTGGCCTCACTCACCGCCGGGGCGATGATGTCGATCTCTTCCCGCCCGCAGGAGCCCCCTTCGCCGGCATGGGGATTCAGCGCCGCCACCGCCACCCGCGGATGGGCAAACCCAGCCAATCGCATGGCGTCGTAGAGCAACTTGACGGAGTCCAATATCCGCTCCCGGGTGACATAGACAGAAACATCTTTGAGCGGAACATGAGAGGAAACACGAGAGGTCCACAGGTTTCCCAGGGTATTGAACTCGCCGAGATTGGAACTTACCTTGAGATAGTCGGCGAAGAAGTGGAGCTCGTCCGGGAACTTCATGCCGGCCATTTTCATCGACGATTTATTCAGAGGGGCAAAACAGATGGCGTCGATCCGGCCCGCTGAGGCGGCGTCGAGGCACCGAGTTAGAACCTTGAGTACCGAGGCGCCAGCGGCGGCGGACACAGTAGAACGCGGAACCTCGCCCGGACCGAGACTCTCCAGTGGAAGAAAGAACGGAGAACCGTCAGGCAACGAGTCCACCTGATCGAAACTGTCGACGGTACGCGTGGCCACGCTCACTCCGGCAATGGCCTGCCCTTCTTCCCACAGCCAGGCGTCTCCGACCAGAACCACTTTCGCGCGCTCGGCCACATCGCGGCGGGCCAACAACTTGGCGATCAACTCGGGACCAATCCCGGCCGGATCACCAAGGGTAAGAGCCACCGTCGGTTTCTCTGAAATCCCCAGCATCAAAGTCACCTTATCCCTTAACAGTAAACTACCCTCCGGGGGGTACGTTCATGAAGTGGTTTCGCAATGCCCTGGCCATCGGGGCAACGTTCACTGCGTTTTCTGTTCCTCTGCCGGGATATCAGAACTTCACGGAAGTAAAGCCATCGCCCCAGCAGGTCGCGTGGCAGGATCTGGAATTCGGAGTGATCGTTCATTTCTCCACCAACACCTTCCTGGACCGTGAATGGGGCGACGGAACCGCCAGCCCGGCGGTGTTCAACCCGACGCAGTTTGATCCCGATCAGTGGATGCAGGCAATCAAGGCCAGCGGAGCAAAATACATCGTGCTGGTGGCCAAGCATCATGATGGGTTCTGTCTCTGGCCAACCGGGCAGACAGACTACAGCGTGAAAGCAAGTCCATGGAGAGATGGCAAAGGGGACGTGGTGGGAGATGTGGCCCGCTCGGCGCGCAAATACGGCCTCAAATTCGGCGTCTATCTCTCGCCCTGGGACCGGCATGACCCGAGATACAACGATCCGGAGGCCTACGACAAATACTACCTTTCCGAGTTAGAAGAGCTGGCCCGACGTTATGGGGACCTGGCGGAGTTCTGGCTCGACGGCGCCGGCAGCGCGGGGCATGTCTACAATTTTTCCCGGATCCTGGAAACTCTGCGGACCTATCAGCCCAACACCATCGTCTTTGCGGACACAGGACTCTTCGAGTATGGCGACGCGCGCTGGGTGGGCACAGAATCGGGGCGCGTCGACTACGAGAACTGGAACGTCATCGACCGTCAGGGCTACCTGCGCTGGCGTCCGGTTGAGGCCGACACCCCCTTGCGCGAGTTGCATTGGTTCTGGCATCCGCACGACGAGGCCTCATTGAAGAGCCTGGAGGATCTCACTACGATCTACGAACACACGGTAGGACGCGGAGCGCAACTCATGCTTGGGCTGGCGCCGGACAACCGGGGCCTTTTGCCTGATTCCGATGTTGCCCGTCTGAAGGAATTCGGCTCAGCCCTCCATCGCTTGCAGACCGGCAACCTCGCTCTGCATCATCTGCCGACTACACCGGAAGTAGCCGCGGCCCTTGACGGTAATACCGACACCTTCTGGTCGGCGCCGCTCGGCTCCCATCATTCGATTCTGGAGGTGGATTTCGCCGAACCAAGCAGCATCGATCGGGTCACCACCATGGAATGGCTCAACGACGGCCAGCATGTGGAGAAATACGCAATTGAAGTTTGGACGGACCATGCGTGGAAATGCGTGGCATCCGCTCAGGCCATTGGTCACGAGAAGACCGACCGCTTCCCTGCCGTCGTCGCCAGCCGGATACGCCTTAACATCCTCTCCTCTTCGCAAGAAGCACATATTCGAGAATTTCAGGTTTATGGCGGCGGCCCAACCAACAGGTAGGAGCAAAGCTGCGCTCCGGTGGGTGCCATTTTGCGCGGGGAAAGTGTGCGCTTATGCGCCCTATGCGCCTTATGTCCCTGATCGAGCGCAAATACGGCCATGACCTAGCGAATAGAAGCCGTCAAACCAAGCTTAAGTGAAAGCTGTGCGTGCCAGGTTGACGACCAGCGCGCGACAAGAGGGGCGAGCGACAGACGTACCTCAGGGCTAAAGAGCGTGCGTGGGAACCGAGATTTAGAAATTTAGTCCCGCAGGGACGGCTGAACTTAGCCCAGGACGCTAGTCCTGGGATGGATTTGAAAGGACGACCCAGCCTGTCCCGGCGTGCCGTGGGTCCCGAAGGGACGGCTGAAAATGAGCCGCGACGCAATCCGCCTTCAGCCGTCCCTGCGGGACTCAATCATGTTTCATGATGAACCCAGGACTAGCGTCCTGGGCTAAGTTCAGCCGTCCCTGCGGGACTAAATTCTAAATCCCGAGTTCTCACAGACCCTCTAAAGCCCTCATCAACCCCACCATTTACGGCACGGCTTCAGCCGCGCCATACCGAGCTTTTTCATGTCTTGTTGCGGGGATCGTCTGTAAGGGCGTGGTCAGCGAGAACGGCTTCGCCAGCCCAAGTCCTTTTTGCAGTCCAGGGCGCAGCGGGGGCGGCCCAGAAGGGGTCCGATGCCGGCAGGCCCAGCGGCAGCCACGCAGCGGAGCAGAGGTAGCAACTACCGGTAGAGATGTAAGGTTCGGCAATGGAGGCTTGATGACCATAGAAGCCAACAGTCAGCCATCCATGATCGTCGAAGGTGCCGGGCGCATCCACCATGCGACGCATCACGGCGGTAAGGGCAGAGCGAACCTGCTGGGGAGAAACGCCATCAGGCAGTTGCCGACGCAGGGCCATTTCGGCAAGAAGGTGAAAGGCGCCGAAACGATAACAGAGCGAACGGCCGACAGGCGGAAAGGTTGCTTCAGGGCTGATCATTCGTTCCTGAATCGCTGCGTAGCGGCGAGCTCGTACCATCATCATTGGCCGATACATGTCCCAGGACGAGGACGACTTGGCAATGGTGTCCAGGATATGCAACAGCATTGGGTGGATCACGAAACTGTTGTAGTAGTCCCAATGGAAGGCAGGCCCGTCACCGTAAACGCCGTCGCCCTTGTACCAGGTGTCGAGGGTGCGGATCGCATAGTCGACGCGCATTGGATCCCACCACACCCCCATGAACGACAATGCCGCTTCGACCATCGCCGAAAACAGCAGCCAGTTACTGTAGCCGGGTTGAATTACGCGCGAAGACTGAAGCGCGGTGATTACTCGCTGTTGCGTCCTGGCATCGAGCTTCTTCCACAGCTCTGTGGGTGCGCGCACGATGGCCAGGGCCAGGAAGGCAGCATCGACCACGGGCTGGCTACCGTGATTGAAATTCATGAAATCGGGCGATGCCGGATCTGTGCCCGCCTCGATGGCCACACGCGACCACTCGGCATACTGGCTTCGGAGGGCACCTTCGGGGCCGTCCTGTGGGCCGGATTCGAGCCATGGGGCAATGCCGGTAAGTAAACGGCCCATCGCCTCCAGATAAGTAAACTGCCGCCGCTGCTCCACATTGCCGTGTGGGGCTTCGACCGGCATCTCGACTTTGAGTTTTCTCTCACTCAAAGCCTTTAGGACCGGGTGCGCGACGCGGGTCAAGACTTGAACCCAGTACTCACGATCATTCAGCTCTGCCACGATCGGGGTTGCCTCAGAGTCTGCTGAGAGTATCGAGAGAGCACTGAGGGCGAGACTGCTTTTCAGGAACTTCCGGCGGCCAACGCCGGTCAATGTATCCTTCTTCATCCACCAGTCACCAGAAAAAGATGATATCGGTTTCCGGAGGCAACGTTTGGCAAATTGCGGGCACCTAATCTCTCGAAGTACGGGCCTGCCAGCGGCGAAAGAAAGTTGTTCCCCTCACCGCAGGAGTTGCCGATGCTGTGGTCACGTCCCCGTTGACTTACAGGCAGTTGATCGGATCGCAGTCCCGAAATGCGTCAGGCATCTTAAGGTAGAAAGAGGCGGACTATGTTTCTAGCTCTGGGATTCGTTTTGCTTTTGTTGTGGCTGGGAGGCTTCTTCATGTTCCACGTCACTGCGTTCTTCATCCACATACTGCTGATACTGGCGGTTGTTTCCATCGTCTTCCATTTCATTCGAGGCACTGCTTCTGCGGTTTGAGACTTGCCATCGTGGGGCGCCTTAACATAAGGCGCCCTCATTATGACCACCGCGGATTGCTGGTTAGCTCGGTAACTCAGTCAAGCTTTCGACGAGCTCCATCAAGAACAGAGCAGCTAGCTTACCAGTTGAGTCCAGCAAGACAATATGCTCGGCTTGAATTTCAGCGCGCACCGCAATCACTGGCTGGATACCTAGCTGTTTAGGCCTTAATCGGACCAGGAACGTTTTGTCAGTCATGATATAGCCCCCTAAGGGTTTCGCTGCCTCAACAATGTTCTAAACGCGCTCTAGAACGTTATCGCAACGGTTACAGATACTTAACCAGGCCGCCAAAGACCTGAGACTATTTCAACGGTCTCTCGCACCACTGGCTCGGTGGCTTCCGGATCTCTGGCTGGGCTTACCGTACCCAAACTGGGACGCGATCACGCGTCTTGGTCTCCCCGATGGTGGTGCTTTCTCGGACCAGTACCCTTTGAGCGTCTCGTAAGCCCTGATGAGTTCTCGAGTGGCACTGATCCTGAGATCAGTTTCAATCGCGCTCTTGGAATCGTCGCTGAGGTTTTGCCTACAATCAAGCAGGGCCAGAAGTTTCCAACGCTGGTTCTCAAACTCTTCATCCAGATCAAAGGTCATCGAACCTCCGGTTCTGTCTCACCCAGAGACTTTTGGCCGGCACGAGCAATCACCTAAACAATCGAGCGTCGTAGTTCGTATTTGCCCGCAATCTGGTCCCAAGCCTATGCTTAGCGGTCATCTCGAGTATGGTCACAATTGACCACATCGACGCAATTCAGCTCATTTGTATTCAGAGCGATATCTGCATGCGCCAATCAGGTTGGGAGCACCACACAGGGGATTCGTTGTGGTTTTACGCGGCGGGGAGAGGACCCGCGATATCGACCATTTTCCCTATTTCCAAGAGAAACTCGTCGGGCAGCACGGGTTTCACGAGTAATTGGAAGTCATAACCCTGTGTGCGGGCGTCTTCCAATAGACCCTGGCTGGCTGGGTTACCTGAAAAGAGCAGGATTTTGCACTGCGGGAACTGGGCTCTCATTTTTATCGCAAAATCAACCCCGGAAATGCCGGGCATCGTAACGTCCGAAATGAGCAGCTCTGGAGCATTCGATCGGGCAGCGGCAAACGCCTCCAGGGGATTGGTGAAAAAGCTGGTGGAGAACCCGTTCATCTGCAATATGGCGGCAAGCGTGGATGCGATAACAGGTTCATCGTCCACGACGAAAATTCGTGTGGCTGGGCCTTGAGACACCCTAGGTCCTCTTCCGAATAATTTTTCGTGAGTCGCGAAAGCGCGAGCGGGAGGGAGAACACGCCGGCGTTTTGAGTAGCCTCAGAACTAGAGGGCAACGGAGAGTATGTAAGACAATCATGCGCCTCGCTCCGGTTGGATTACTGGTCAAATTTGCTCACTCTACCGATCGCCCGGCAGAACCATGCGCTGTCCCCGGCAGATTAGACATGCCCCAGCCTACGTTCGAAGGCGTGCTCCAGCGCATGGTGAGCTATCGGGTACAGATTTTGCGGCCACTCCGTGCCAGGATTTCGCCATGAGGAAGAAGAGCAAAGACTCAATTGTGCCAGCAAGGACTACAATTGCCAGCGTTCAGAAGGAGATGCGGAAGCCGCGATTGACGGAGTCGGTTCGCAATCATGGGCAAAACCAGTCCGTGTGCGCCACAAAATCACCATCTGCCCGTCCGGAGAGAGCGCGCGTCTCCGATCACCCGACCAGCGTCTAGTCGTGCAAAATCACATTGAGCAGCGATTTATGGACGCGAATACGACCGTTGTACTCGATAAAACCGAGCTTGCGAAAGCGATTCATGAAGAAGCTAACGCGGGAGCGGGTTGTGCCGATCATTTCTGCCAGAGTTTCCTGCGTGATCTCGGGAATCAACGATTCCGGTTCTCCCGGCTTGCCAAACTCCGCCAGCAACAACAGAATCCTCGCTAAACGTTTCTCGCTGGAGTTGAAAAGCTGATCGATAAGGTCGGCCTGGGTCCGCATGCTTCGTACCAGCAGAAATTTCAGCACCAGCTCGGAGAAGGAAGGCTCCTGATGCATTACGCGCACCATCTCGCCCCGTTCGATCTCCAATGCTGTACAAGCGGTGACGGCGCTGGCCGTCGTCATATGCCGGCCGCCCATGGTTGCGAGCGACTCCTCGCCGATGAAGTCGCCGGTGGAGAGAAGCATGATGGTGGCTTCTTTCCCGTTTTGCGAAACAACGGTTAGCTTCGCGCGCCCGCGCTGCAGATAGAAGATAGAGTCAGCGGGACCTCCCTGGGAGAAAAAGGCTTGCTTTGACCTCAGCTGAACGATTCTTCGTCCCAGGCCAGCTTCGGCCAGGAAGGCGGGAGCGTTAAACGCAATTTTTGGAGGCTCAGCCATCTCAATCAACCCTTCCAGAAGGCGGCCGTGCCGGAGCGCAACTTCAGCGAAGCATGCGACCGGTTCTGATTTGGAGTAACCAGCGGGGGTATCTCCGTCTATTGTAGAAAAATAGGCAAGTTCTGTCGATTCAGGTCTTCCTGATCCGGCGTATGGGCAGGAGGCGACAACGATGATTCAAGCAGGAGCTCAATCACGGTTCCTCGTCTGGTGAGTTCCTTTCCGGACGGGAGTATGCTGATTGTGCCGCGGACGGGCGACGCCCCCAGGGTCATGGAGCACTTGAGCAGCACATTGCGCAACGTACCGGAAAACAGCCTGCAGCTCTAAACTTTACCCCAGATGCCGCAACCTAAAACGAGGGTGAATGTGGAAGGGATAGCTACTCAAAGGGGCCGCGAGTCGGCTCGGATCATGATTGTCGAACAACACATTCGACTGGAAAACGAGCATGACCTTGAAGGTGTTCTCAGCACTTTTGGCAGCACAGCCCGGTACGACGATGAGGCCTGGGGCGAACACTATGAAGGCCGGAACCAAGTTCGCGTGTTTTACGAGCAGCTCATGAAAGCCCTACCTGACATGGAAATCACGGTACAACACCGGCACGTCACAGACGACGCCATTCTTCTTGAAGTTATGATTCGCGGGACGCACCTTGGCGCGTGGCGCGGTCTACCGGCGACCGGCCGGCGAGTCGAGCTGCCGCTTTGCGGTGTCTACACGTTCGACACCGATGACCAACTAGCGGGCGAGAAAATCTACTACGACCGGGGGACAGTGTTGAGACAACTAGGCGCTTTCCACGAGCCGCAAAGCCCGTTGGGGCAAATCTCCATCTTGATGACTCACCCGATCACGATTGCACGTGCCTTGGCAAGAAAGCTCAGGCGCGGGCGGCCAGTTCCTCGAAGATCGTAACCTCTGCCCTCTATTGTCTTTCGCAACCCTTCCCTGTCTTCCGTCTCGCTCGTGCCTTAATGAAGGCCGCACCCGTGGTGATGTCCAGTGCAGCGAGGCAGGAAATTTCGGTACGGCAACGCGGCGATTCTCCATCCTGGCCGCTCCCCGGAGGGCTTCGTTCCCACGAAAAGCAGGGCATGATGATAGTATGAGTTCCTGCCTATGACTGCCTGATGGTTCGTCCTCTGATGTTGTGAGTCCCCTCTTCTCTGCGGGCTTGCATTTCCATGTCTTTCAGGACGATTTCAGGAGAGATCCACCATGTTGCTTGATCAGCATGACGACCTGCGCACGCCACGCCTTGCCTTGATAGCCATCACGCCGGCAATGTTAGCTTCAGAAAAAGCAGCCGATCAGAAACTAGGCGATCTGATTGGCTGCGCCGTGCCGCCAAATTGGCCGCCCGTCGATTGGGAACCCCACGTTCTGGAGATCCTTCTCCAGCAATACGAACGATGTCCGGAGCAAATCAGTTGGCATCGTTATGTGGCTTTAGTTAACCGGGATGGCACACGTTCATTGATCGGAATGACCGGTGCTTTCTGGCGGGAAACGTCTCCAGAAGAATGCGAGATCGGTTATTCGATTCTCCCCCCACATGAACGGCAAGGGCTCGCAACTGAGGCAGCTCAGGCGCTGATCCAATTGATTCGCGGAAATCCGCAGATCAAGAGCGTCATAGCCCATACGTTCCCTGAGCTTACCGGATCCATCCGGGTGATGGAGAAGTGTGGATTGGTCTTCGATGGAGCGGGAGAGGAGGAAAGAACCATACGATACCGGCTTTGGTTATAGACCAAAGAGACGCAGGGGGCGCACATCCGGGACTTCGCAGAGGGGCGTCCCCTCTGAATACCCAGTGATCCGGGCTGGCCGCTTCGCTGGCGACACACGGCGTTCTGCCGCGGGCATTCGGCGGCGACGTGCGCCGTGATCGCCAGGTCTCATTTGGATGAAACACGCCGCCGGCGGACAGTTTGATCGAAAGCGGCTTGAAGTTCCGCGAAGACAGAACGCCGTGGCGCGGGCGCGCCCAGATGTATGCTGCGCAGCTCCGTCATGAAGGCTTCCCACATCGGTTCTCCACCCTTTTCCAGCAGCTCCGCGCGCACTGACAACGCATGCGACACGGGCGTGTGTCTGCGCCCCCATGCACCCATATGGGCTATCAAGGGAACCAGCTGGATGGCTGGCTCGGTGAGGCTGTAGATAGTTTTTTGTTTATGAGTGGGATCGTCGCGCCTCGACAATAAGCCTCGTTCCAACAACCGCTTCAAGCGATCGGCCAGAATGTTGGAAGCGATACCCTCTTCTGACAGATTGAGGAGTTCCCGGTAGTGGCGGCGATTACCGAACATCACATCACGGATGACGATCAGGCTCCAACGATCGCCGAGCATCTCGAGGGTGAGATTGATGGGGCAACCGGATCGATGATTGCCTGGCATAGTTGTCGCGGAGCGTGCGTACCGAACACTGCTTGCCATATGCGGACAGTTTTACTATAGTGTTTACTGCTTGCAATTTGCAAGCAGATAAAGGTTGAAAGGAATTTCATGCCCAAGCTTCGCGTCCACTGCTTTTCAGTATCGATCGATGGTTACAGTGCCGGACCCAACCAGGACCGCGACAACCCAGTTGGGGTCGGCGGCCTGGCGGTATTCGGCTGGCAATTTGCCACACGCACCCATCACGAGATGCATGGCAAAGAGGGGGGCACGACGGGGGTTGACGATGACTTTGTGGCGCGGGGTTTCAAGGGGATCGGCGCGTGGATCATAGGCAGGAATATGTTTGGCCCAGTACGTGGAGCGTGGCCAGACGAAACCTGGAAGGGTTGGTGGGGGGAAACTCCGCCTTACCGCACACCGGTTTTTGTTCTCACCAACCACCCACGGGCATCGATCACAATGAACGGAGGGACTACCTTCCACTTCGTCACAGATGGTGTTGAGAGCGCATTGGCACGAGCTGTGGACGCTGCGCAGGGCCAAGATATCCGGCTGGGAGGCGGGATTGCAACCATGCGGCAATATCTGCGCGCGGGGCTGGTGGACGAGATGCATCTGACCCTTTCGCCGGCCCTGCTCGGCTCAGGAGAACGTTTATTTGACGGCCTTAACGCGGCGGCACTGGGGTATCAACTCACTGAGCACATTCCGACTTCGACCGCGACGCACGTTATCCTCACCAAGCGAAAGTAGCCTGCGGGTCGAAGGCTGGGCAGTTTGGTTTGTGAATGCCAAGCAATCAGTACTCGAAATAAATATAGCGGGAGAATGATATGAGAGGTAGCAATGCAGCAGGAAGCGCAGGAGGGTACCCAGAGGCAGAAGAGATTCGCAGACTAGTGGAACAGCGACTGAACGCGATTCGCGCAAGAGACGTTGAAGGAGCCACATGTATGCTGACGGCGGACTGTACCCTGTTCGACGTTGTGGATCCGCTGCGATCTACGGGCGCAGGCGCAGCGAGCAGACGCGCGGAGGAGTGGTTTTCCACGTTTCAGGGACCAATTGGTTACGAGATTCTTGACCTCAAGATCAGTGCGGGGGACGGGATTGGGTTCAGCCACGGCTTGAACCATGTGAGCGCGATAAGGACAGACGGCAACCGGCTGGATATGTGGTGGCGATCCACGGTGGGTTTCGAGAAGATCGACGGAAGCTGGCAGATCACCCACGAGCACAACTCGGTGCCATTCAATGTAGTGAACGGCAAGGCATCTTTGGACCTTAAGCCGTAGCGCCTTTTCGGCTCAGTATTGTCTTCGCACAAGCATTTCTTGCAGGATGCGCGATAACAGGGGCTGAAGGTGCCGCACCTACGGCGCTCCCACGGCAGGCCGGGGCAGGCGGGGTCGTGATCCATTTGATACCCAGCCAGATGGGTTCTCTTCTGTGGTTCTCTCACGCAGGAGCTAATCATGGCTTGGCACTTGACCCTCGGAGACGGTGCCGATTTGGGAGACACCGGTAACCTGCCGGTCTTCGGTCGAATTCGCTAATCGCTTTCTCCGAGGACAGGCTATCTAGTGAAAACACTCTCAAACAGATCGCATGAACGCCTGGCCCGGCTAGGATCTGCACACCATCACGAAATTCGCGCCAGCCGCTACCAACAGAGCCTGGTAACTAGAAAGCCGGGCCTACCGCAACACCGGCAGAAACCGTTTTATTCACCCAGAGCTGGTACTCGTTGTTCTCCATTTCGAGCGTGATCTGTCCTGCTGCCATGACAGAGTTGGTGGAATAGTCTGCGGGGGCAGCAGGAAAGGATTCATCATTGCGATAGCCTTGTTTTGCGCAAGAGGATTGCCAGCACATCCAGCCGATGAGGTTGTCGTGCATGGCATTGTTGTACATGCTTCCGTTGGCCACAGCGGCACCGGTGGCATCGCTGTTTGCCATGCCCACGTGTTGCGCTGCGATTTTGGTTCCATCCGCCAGCAGACCACTCGAAACAACACGGTTGTTGGCGGCGACGTTGTCATGCCCGGCAGCGAACTGAATGCCATAGCTCACCGTGCCCACCACCTGGTTATCGTGAATGCTGGTGAAAGCAGGCACGTCTCGCGCACTATCGCCACCCTTGGCATCGATCTTGATCCCGCCACCGGAGTAAGCATCCTGTGCTGCCCGGTACGGATAGGCACCCTGGACATAGGTGTCGTGGATCTCGAGCGGTTGGTTCGGTGTTCCTCCCGACCGGTAGACGTCGATATTGTCTTCGATCAGGCTGTGGCCGGGATAATTGATGACTTCATTCCAGCCCACGTTGATGCCGGGCACAGCTTGCACGCTATCGAACTGGATAAAGCGCGCCTGGCTACGGTTGGAGCCTTCTCCCGCCAAATAACCGCCGTTGCCGTCGCTGAGCAGGCCGTTGAGATTGCGCGCCCGGTTGGCGCGGATCACGATGGTCTGTTCTCCGTCCCGGTTGCCAGCATACCCATGCACGATGACACCACCCTGCGCATTCTCGATGTAGTTATTCTCTACATCCAGCCGCGCCGGAGAAGTGACCTCGAGGAAGGTGCCGTTCGGCTGGCCCTTTGTGGCCGCGTTCACGGCGACACCGAGACTGTTGCGCACCGTTACGTTGCTGCCCGCGACGGTGGTCTTTATCAAGTTACCCACACTGCGAATGTGCGCGTTTTCAATGACGACCGGCGCCGTGGTCGACACCGTGACCGCCGGGGTCTTGGCATCGGTGCTCTGCCAATTCCCGGAGTAGGTGCCGCCTTCGGTGATGACGATGGGGGAACTCCAATCGACGTCGCCGATGGCGCTGCTGGCAGAGACAGAGGCCTGCTGTCCCTGGTAACTTCCGGAGATGATCGCCGGTCCACTCGCGAGCCCCGCTAACACGCCGGAAGCATTGGCGGTGATGGTGCGTGCATCCGACGACTGCCAGCCAAAGGTTGCAGTCACGTCTTTGACCGAACCATCGCTAAAGGTCGCGATCGCCTTCAATTGTGTTGTGCTCCCGATGGCCACCACTGGTTGAGAGGGAGTAACGGTCACCGATTCCAACGTCGCGGCTGCGGTACCGTTCCCCGCCGGCACTGTTTCCCTGGCCACGTTGCTCGACACCGCGCTTCTATTGGTCGCAGGGCTCAACTTCGCTATCGCCGCGGTGGCGCCCGTATAGTTCGCGGATACAGACGCACTGGGCACAAATCCATAGCCTGCGGGATAGGTCTTTACGTTGGCACCCGAGCCCCACATGCCGATAGCGATTATCGTCGCCGGGCCGGCGAGCGTAATCGGCCCGGTGTACAGAGTGGAGTTTACCGTTGGCGTGCTTCCATCCGTGGTGTAGTAGATCGAGGTATTGCCCAATGGTTGCGCCCCCGAGGTGTAGCCTGGATCGGTCAGCGTGACAATAAGGGGGAAGGTCTGCGCTCCAGCAGATGGCGATATGGTAGGCGTCACACTGGTTCTCGCAGAGCAAGAGGAGTTTTCCGCGTTTCCGACCATGCTTGACGGTGTGGCGTACCCCGCCTGCTCAGTTACGATGTAGTCCCCGTGAAACCACGGTCCGCAGATGTAGTTATTGTCATAATGCCGCGGATTCGCGCCGAATCCCCAGGCGATGCCCGGCACTGATGTTGGGCCAGAACCGCCGCAGTCGTGGGTGCTATATTGGGCTCCGTTCAGCCCCTGGACCATGTTGTTGGAGTAGCTGGCCTGGGTTCCATGCGCCTCAATCCCATAGCCTATGTAGCTCGGGCACGGTGATTCGGGACTGTTTTGGATCAGCACATTGTTATTTACCTGCAGATAGGGGGGGTGGCTCCATTTTCGCAACAGGCGAAGGATAGATCGAAGTTTCCGTAGTACGGCACATAAGGATCGTGTTCAGTGTTGTATTCGAAATCTATGCCGCTGGTCGTTTGCGGTTGTTCTTCCCAGGCAATGCGATGCACTCCCGCGAAATCGTTATACCTGGCCGTGACGTTGCTGGTGGTGACGCCGACACCGCCGCCGCCAGAGGACGCCGCGGGCTCGCAGGGATACTTTCCTCCCGGGGGAGAGGGGCATGCGAACGCCACACCTTCTCCAATGTGGACGGTTCTGTTGTTTTCAAATATGAGACCGTTTACAGAAGACACGACGCGCATGGCGGTACAGTTTCCTGCCACATCCATCGATCCATTCCAGTTTTCCATTGCTCCGGTTGTGGGTGTCTCACAGGAGTTGCTGTCCGCTCCGATCACGTTCCAGCTCACCGTAGTATTAGATAACATCGCCATGGTGTTGTTGGATGCTCCACTACCATCGAACCAGATCCCAGAGTCTGTGCCGGAATTGTTGCAGCAAGGCAGGTTCGTGAATTGGTTGTGACTGATCGCGAGGTTCGTGAAAGACGTCTGGACATAGATGCCGCCCGCGTTTTTGAAGTTAAAGTAATCGACAGAGGTCGGCTGGGTGCAGGGATTAGCGCGGCCAGAGCCAGAGTAAAGCCTGAAGATCGTAGCGCTCTCGCGGCTAAACGTCGCATTCAGGATGGCAGTCGCTGGGTTTGCCACTGGCCCCGCATAAGTAACGCCGCATTTCAACGTGATTGGGGCTGTGATGTTGTAAGTGCCCGCGGCAAAGACAACCAGCGCGCAACTCGGAGCGCTGGAAATTGTGCTCTGCAGCGCACTTGTGCTCATGCTACTGTCCACGTTGATGGTGGGACCTCCGCAACCCGTCGGAGCGGACCCGACAGGTCCAGTGGGTGGATTTGAGGTGGAAGTAACGCTGAGCGAGGCGTGCGCCGGGGTGGAGGAATAGTCGGTCGTGTCGGCAGGCGAAAACACAGCCGTCAGTTGTTGGGTGCCTGCATTAAAAACAGCGCCTGCCGCCGGGTTGTACATGAAGCTGCCGGGTACATTTGCGATGGCATCCAATTGTTTCGCACTCAAGGCGGTTCCGGCCGCGATGGGCGCCGGGTTGGCCCAGGTAATCACTGGGATGGCTCGGCTCACCGTAAGAGGCACAGAGGTTGTAAAGGGGGAATATGCTTTGGTGTCGGTCGGAGTGAAAGTGGCAGAAAGTGTCTCTGTTCCCGCCTTGAGCAGGGTCCCGGCCGCAGGTACGTAAGTGAAGGTTCCGGGTACATTCGCCGTCGCACTCAATTGTGTGTTGCTCAATGCTGTGCCGTATGAGATGGCCGTCAGCGCATTCCAAGTGATACTGGGGTGCGCCGCCGTTGCGGTAACGGTGAGTGAGTTGCTCGCCGTGACAGGCGCATAATCGACCGTGTCGGACGGAGAAAATGTGGCTGTCAGCTTTCGAGTGCCCGATGGCAAAACTGTTCCTGCTACAGGACTATAGGAGAAACTGCCTTGCACATCAGAGGCAGCGTCCAACTGGGGCGCGCCCAGGGCAGTCCCTTGTGCGATGCTGGCTAAGGGAGCCCAGGTGACCGTCGGAGAGGCTTGCGTAACCGTGAGTTGTACCGTTGCGGTCGCGGCGGAATAGGTTTTAGTGTCGGCTGGAGTGAAGATGGCAGAAAGCATGTGCGTTCCCGCTTTGAGCACCGTTCCGGCGGTTGTTGTATAGGCAAAGCTTCCGGGTACGTTTGCCGTTGCGTTCAGTTGAACACTGGTCAGTGCCGTACCGTATCGGATCACTGCCGGCGTATTCCACGTGATCACGGGAGTGATCGTGGGCGTAGTCGTTGGGGCAACGGTGATTGAGTTGTTCGCCGTAACAGGCGCATAGTCGATCGTGTCGGACGGAGAAAATGTGGCCGTCAATTGTCGAGTCCCTGATGGCAGAACGGTTCCTGCTGCAGGACTATAGGAGAAAGTACCCTGTACCTTAGACACAGCATCCAACTGTGCCGCACCCAGGGCAGTCCCCTGTGCGACGCCGGCTAAGGGGCCCCAGGTGACCGTCGGAGTGGCTTTGGTAACTGTGAGTTGCACCGTCGCTGTCGCGGTGGAATAGGCATTTGCATCGACGGGAGTGAAGACTGCAGAAAGCGTCTGAGTTCCTGCTTTGAGCACCGTTCCAGCTGCAGTTGTATAGGCAAAACTGCCGGGCACGCTTGCCGTTGCGTTCAATTGAACAGTGGTCAGCGCCGTGCCGTATTGGATCGCTGCCGGTGTATTCCAGGTGATCAGCGGACTACTCGCTGCCGCGGCGGCCGCGGTAATCGTGACCTGCGCTGTCGAGCTCATGGCCTGCGGTGTAGCCAGGGACGTAACATAGGCTCCTTGCACGGTTAAAGTACCCGGTGCTTTGCCGGTAAGTACTCCATTGCCCAGCGTCGCTAATGATGTGTTAGATAGAGTCCATTGCGTATTCGCAGTTACATCCGGGGCCGTACCATCACTCAGATGGACCGTCGCCTTTAAGATAACTGCGCCTCCTACCTTGATGGTGGAAGGCGTGGCTGTCACGGTTAGAGAATTAGGAGCTTGAAACGAGGCGCCACCGCACCCTGCTGCCAAGATCGACAAACCACACACCAGGATGGAATGAACCACCCTCGTAGGGGGAATACGCATTACTTACCTCGCCGGTATCGAAGTTTTCAACCAGCGCAGACTGGGGATGAAAGGCCAATCCAAAGGTCGGAGGCGGTTGTTCGGGTCTTGTAATATTGCTGGCCCCTGACACTTGTTACCGTCTTGGCTCAATCTCGCCTTCGGCAGGAAGGGCGGCAATCACACCGACGAAGCATTACACAAGTTTGTAACAAATTGATCCGTCCGGACTTAATGAGGTGGCCCTTTATCGGACAACAGCACACTTAGGTTTTGCCTTTGAATCTCGCTTGAACCAATACGACATATATATAAGCGCTGATAGCGAAGGATGACTTAATGGAGCCTTATGGAGTTAGCCGGGTTGTTTGCAGGGGATATTAGTGGCGATTTATTCACGCACATGTACCAGGGCGGGCGGCACAGTCGATTTGGGTTCGGGTGTGTCCTGGTTAACGTTTTCGAGTCGTCTGATTGCGACGGCACTTGCTGAAAGACGTACGTCGGGGCTATTGACTGCTGCAAAAGGTGATGTCCTCCTCGCAGGTTGAGCTGCCGAACGGTCCTACTCACCCCCGTTACGGCCCGACTTAAAGTCTGCCCTGATACAAAGCAAAATGCAGATCTCACGCAGACTCTAAAGCCCTCGTCAACCGGCGCGATTACGGCATGGCGGAAGCCGTGCCTTTCGTTCTGAGTTTGTCCCAAAGCGTGTAAAGGCCGCGAACTCTTGAGCGAGGGTCTATGGGTTCCGCAGCGAATTGATGCTGGATGGCACGGCCTTATACTGGTCGAGCAATCCTCGGTTCAGTGGAGGTGAAGAGACTTTTCACCAGGTGGCGTGCCCCCGGAGAAGAGATGCAGATTGCAGGACACGCCTTCGGCGTCGTCGATTTGTTTGTTAAGAGAGGATTTTCCATGCGCAGGTTCTTACTCGGGTTCGCCGCAGCGGTTGTTCTCTTACTTTTCGCAGGGTTCTTGTCGGTACGGCTGGGCTTCTTCGACCCAAGGGCTGATGTTCCAGAAAGCGCGCTTGAACGAAGGGTGGCCATGCCGGCGCTCGATGCTTCGCTGGATCGACACGCTCCGGAAGCCCGAAACCCGGCCACTGCAACCGAGATCAACCTGGTTGCTGGAATGAAGATATATCAGGATAACTGTGCCGGCTGTCATGGTGATATACACCAACCGCACGCGGTATTTGGGGAGGGGTTCTATCCGCACGTGCCTCAATTCATGGAGGAGGCGCCCGACATGCCGGAGAACCAGAATTTCTACGTCATTCAGCATGGGATACGTCTGAGCGGAATGCCTGCATGGAAGAGTTCCCTGAACGAACAAGAGATGTGGCAGGTGACCACATTCCTGAGCCACATGGACAAACTTCCACCCCAGGTGGCGGAACAGTGGAAGGCGCTCGCGAGTGGTGCCCACGCCTCGATTTCGCCGACTCTAACAGACAAGAATGGGACAATCGAGACGAGGTGAGTGGACCAGATGCAGAGGAGTTGGCTGATGTTTGGCGTGCCGGCCTCCGGGCCAAGAGAGCGGCCGGATTCTCTTCTGCGGTTCTCTCACGCAGGAGCTAATCACGCTTTGGCATTGCCAGCGACCGGTGAGGCAAACCCTTCAGCCGTCCCTTCGGGGCTGTCCCGATACAAATTCATGGCTGGTCTCTTTTCAGCGAGCGCTGTCCAAACCAGCCGATGGAGTTCAAGACGTTCGAGTTGAAAGGAACGCTGGGTATGGATGGCAACCGGGACCATCGCGGCTACCCGGATTACGGTCGAATGAGGGTTGATCAAGTACAGGGCGACAGCATACATTTTGCAGCAACCTTAACGGGCCGGCTGGTTTGCGCGAGCCGTAACAGGGAACAAGTATGCTGTCGCCGGGTTGTTGAATCACATCAATTGCCCCGCTGGCGGGCCCGTGGAAACACCATTCCTCACCCGCAAAGAATCGCCGAAACATGCTATCAGCTCCCCGGCAATAGACTGAGCCGGTGTGGCTGCAGGCGAAAACGCTTTGCGAATGGTTAGTGTTGGAAAGGCGCCTGGCGTTACACCGCTGTCTCGGCCCGGCCAAAAAATAAGTGGTGGTGCAGGGTTTCAGGCTATGATCTAAGGCCTGCATGAGCTTTATGTCTGATCTTCAAGGTCTGATCCAGCCAGGGGGCGGCGGGATGCAAGCCCCGTCTCGGATGGAAGCCGCGTTGCGCGCTCAGACGGAGGCATTCTGCGCAGAGACTAGCGTGGCCGGCCAAACCGATCGCCTGATCGAGCTCTTTTCTGAAATCTGGCAGCAACGCTCTGAGCGGGCCTACCAGTCTCGCCTGGGCTGCTGGCTGGGCTTGCTGGAGCAAGACGCCGATCTGCGGTCCCGCTTTCAGCAGGGATGGAAGTCAACGCTCAGCCGACTCGATTCTGTTTCCCTCTTCGCGGAAGCGGGCATCCCTGCGCAACATGCGCTGTTTCGCGAGATCACCAGCCGGCTCTTCCAGCGCTGGCTGCCTCCGCCCCGCGAAAAGGATGATACGGCCCGACTTTTCGCCGAAGTCTTTGAATCCTCGCGCGCCACCCAACGCTTTCTCGATATGGATGAGGCCGGGTTTGCCCGGCTCGCGGCCAATGTCTGGGGCACCGAAGGGTTGGCTGCGTATCCGCATGTGCATCTGGACCTGCACGAAGCACTTCGCTTGTTGGCGGCGCGCGTTTCTGCGCGGGGCACCAGCCGTGCTGTCCGCCAGCGCAGCGCCAGCGAGACGATGGAGCAATCGCCTTCTTACGCCCTGGTCTTCGCTAACGAAAAATTCATCGAATGTGAACACACCGCGCTTTCGGGTGGCTGTCCGGCGGAATGCATGGAGCCCTGGCTCAACGCCATCTTCGCCTGCAGAGGCGAGCTCGGGATTGTTCGCATCCGTATGGAAGATGCCGGCGTGAATTCTCCCCTGGTCTTCGATCTGAGCGCCATGGACGCTGCGCTCGACCGGATGGAAATGCTGGCCGCTACCCTGGTGGAACGCCGCAGCGAAGTTTCTGCTGCCGTACGCCGCTTGTTGAATACCCTGCTGTATGGACTGCGCGAGGATATGCGCATCTCCTCTCTCATCCGACAGAATTTCAACCTGCTGGCGCGCAAGACGGTGGACCGTACCGGTCACGGGGGCGAACACTATATCGCCCACAGCCGCAAGGAATACTGGCACATGTGGGGCGCGGCCATCGGGGGCGGATTTCTTACTGTATTTACTGCGGCGCTCAAACTTCACGTGGTCGGCCAACACTGGGCGCCTTTTGTGGAAGCGGTTCTGATAGGAACGAACTACGCCATCAGTTTCCTGTTGCTGCAGATCTTCGGTTTGGCGCTCGCCACCAAGCAGCCAGCCATGACGGGAGCGACGCTGGCGGATATCATCCGCCGCAACCGGGGTGACTCTCGCCGCGACCAGATTACAGAATTCGGCGCATCCATAAGCCGGACGCAGCTCGCGGCGGCGCTGGGCAATGTTCTGGCTGTGTCTATCGGGGCGGTCATCTTCAATCTGATTTGGGTTAAGGCTTTCCACGCACCCTATGTGCCGGCCGACCAGGCGGAGAAGGTCTATCTATCGCTGCGCCCCCTGGCTTCGGCAACCGCCATTGACGCTGCGCTCACTGGCGTCCTGCTTTGGCTCGCCGGGCTGATCGGGGGATGGTGTGAAAACTTCGCCGTCTATCATCGCATTCCGGCGTCGATTGCGCAGCACCAGCTCGGCCATACCATTGGCGTAGGCAGGATGGAAAAGCTTGCGCACTGGGTTGACCACAACACAGGCCCCTGGACCACCAGCATTTCGCTCGGTTATCTGATGGGATTCATGCCGGAGTTTTTCGCGTTCTTCGGCCTGCCGCTCGATGTCCGCCACGTCACCCTCAATACCGGCATGTTCGCCTTCGCAGCCGCTCGGTTCGGACCTTCCGCATTTAAGCAGGTGTGGCTATACTCGGCGATGGTCGGCATCGCGATGATGTTTGTGCTCAACCTGGGAGTCAGTTTCGCCATCGCTTCCTTCGTGGCGCTCCGTGCCTATGATGTAGGCCACAAAGAACGGGCATCGATTCTCCGCTACGTGTTCAAACAGATGGTTTCGTCGCCACTCAGATTTCTCTTTCCTGTCCAGACCGGCAAGGCCGCCTCCGAACCGCCCGCACAGGATAGTGAACGCCCAGCGCCTGCGGCGTAGAGGAGTGTCCTGTTGCGCATTTAAGATGTAGCATGCCTGAAAATACTTTACAGTCTGCAGGAAACTCTTTCGTCTGAAGGGGACGGGCTTTAGAGGTGTGTGAAAAACCCGGATTCAGGAATTTAGTCCCTAAGGGACGGCTGAACGTAGCCCAGGACGCGAGTCCTGGGTGCATCACGAAACATAATTGAGTCCCGCAGGGACGGCTGAAGGAGGATTGCGTCGCGACCCATTTTCAGCCGTCCCTACGGGACTGATCTTGCTGGAACGCACACCCAGCACTGCGTGCTGGGCTAATTTCAGCCGTCCCTGCGGGACTGGTCGCGAGACCACTTCATGGCTGGTCTCCTTCAGCAAGCGCCAAATCAGCCGATCGAAAAAGCTAATCCCCGCAACAAATCGAAGAGTGCCCGCAATGAAAGACGCAGAAAATCACACCTGCACGAAGGGCACGGCCTTTGTAACCGGTCCCGCCGGGGGAAGGCGATCAGCCCAACCACTGGGGACTGTTCGCTGTGCCGTCATAGATTTGCGACGACTTATACTGCTCAAACTTTCCCGCCATCCCGGCCGGCGCAGTCTTTTGCAAAGTAGCAATTTTTTGCTGTTGGTCCATCGGCTTGAAGTTTCGCGCCACCCCGAGGGCCTGTTCCAATATAGCGAGCGAGTCGCAACCGGTGATGGTAACCGTAACCGGCACACTCATGGCGTAGTGCAATGCTTCCGGCGCGCTCAGGGTATTGGTCTTCAAAATGGCGCCGTTGCTCAACGGCTTCATGCCCAAGATCGCCATGCCATGCTTTTGCGCCACTGGGATCACTTTCTGCTGGAAGCTGTCGTAGTGTTCATCCAGCGCATTCACGGGCATCTGCACGCTGTCGAACGTGAAACCATGCTGGTCTGCAGTTTCGATCATGTGAAGGTGGATCGACGGGCTTTTGTGGCCGGTAAACCCGATGTAACGGATCTTCCCTTCCTGTCGCGCCTGCTTCAGGACGTCCATCACATTTCCCGGCTGAAATGCCTGCTCGGGATCGCCCATGCGAATC
This sequence comes from uncultured Acidobacteriaceae bacterium, assembly GCA_963838445.1. Taxonomy (GTDB): domain Bacteria; phylum Acidobacteriota; class Terriglobia; order Terriglobales; family Acidobacteriaceae; genus PALSA-350. The sequence goes on along the minus strand of CAWIRT010000026.1, from coordinate 168,697 downwards.
ACTTCATGGATCTGCAGCAGGTCGATGTGATCGGTCTTGAGCCGCGTCAGCGATTCTTCCAACTGCCGTCGCGCCGATGCACCCGTTCGGCCATCGATCTTGGTCATCAAAAAAGCTTTCTGCCGATAGCCGTCCTGGAGTGCCTTACCCATTCGTTCTTCGCTGGCGCCGTCGTTGTAATCCCAGCAGTTGTCAAGGAAATTGATGCCTTCGTCCAGCCCTTTTCTGACGATGCGAATCGCCTCCGCTTCGGAAACGTTGGAGAGACCGATATGGTAACCGCCGATGCCGATAATCGAAACTTCAGCGTCCGCCCGACCCAACTTCCGCCGCCCAATCCCATTCACCGTGGTCACCGCCGGCAAAGGACTATGCGCCGCAGCACCATCCAGTCTCGCTTGCGCGGTAAGGTCCCGGCCTGCAAGACTCTTCCATCCGGCGAGCGCAGCCGCCGCTTGTTTGAGGAAATTACGCCGCTCCATCTCGACCCTCCTATCCCACATATGATAGATGCGTGCAGTGACCTTTGCTGGCGTTTCGCCCGGACGAATCGCTAATATTCCATACAACCTTCAATGTAGCCGGAAAAGGACGCCAACTTCCATGACCATCGCCGAACTCCTTCTGCAGGACTATGACGTCGAGATATCAAACACCCGCCGTACGCTGGAACGCGTACCCGAAGACAAGCCTGACTGGGTACCACATGCGAAGTCGATGAAGATGGGCAGGCTCGCCATGCACTGCGCGACGTTACCGATCTTTGGCTACTACATCATGGAGGACGAGGGCATGGACATGGCGAACAGCAAACGCCCTCAGTCAGACTTTACCTTCAAAACGCGGGCGGCCTGCCTGGAGCGTCTGGACGAATCTTCCACCAAATGTCGCGCAGCGATCGCGAAGGCCAGCGACGACCACCTGTCCGCGCTCTGGAAGTTCAGCTTTGGCGAGCGGTTGATCTCGCATAACCCGCGCTCCATGGCCTTCCGGATCCTGTGCTTCGATCACCTGATACATCACACGGCGCAACTAGGCGTCTATCTCCGGCTCAACGATATTCCCGTACCCGGGCTTTACGGTCCCTCCGCGGACGAGCAATGGTCGCCCAAATAGCCGAGGTAGCTCATCCGTTTTAACAATTCAGCGACGAAGGACTTGCGGTGAGACCATCGATAGCCAGCATTTCAGCAAGAAGAGAACGTCTGCTACGGTTTGCGCAGGCATCCCCAACACTGTTTCCGACTGACCAGCATTTGATTTCCGAAGTACGCGGATTTCAGATGAGTTCCTACGCGATTCTCCAGGTGCGAACGCGCAGGGGCCTGATTGGATACGGAGAGTGCAACGAGCTTTCCGCCCCTGACCTCAAAGTGGCCAACCAGGCCTTGGCTGGGCGGGCCGCATCGTCTTATCAGGCTGTGGACGGTTTGGTGCCGGCAACCATGCGAGGAGGCTTGAACATCGCCCTGCTCGACATTCTTGGAAAAGTCACCCAAGCGCCGATTTATCGTCTGCTCGGCGGCCCGACCCGCAATAAGGCTCGCGCCATCATCCGGCTCTCCGGGGCATCCAACGAGGAATTGCACAGCGATCTCCAGAAGCAAATGACGGCGGGTTACCGTGCGTTCCTGATCCCCATCGTTCCTCCGGTGGCCCGCAACCAGGGCAGTGTGTTCGCGCACGATGCGGTGGCCCGTCTCGAAGCCATGCGCAATGCTGCTCCGGAGGCGGACTTCGCCATTGAGGCACGGGCGCAGCTCACCCCTGGAGATGCGGCGAGCCTCGCCGCCGCGGTAGAGCGAATGCATCCGTTGTGGTTTGATGAACCTTGTCCGGTTTCCAATCTTGAAACCATTCGGAAAATCTCAGAGGAGACGGTCGTCCCGTTGGGCTTCGGACGCACAATTTCTGATCCGGGAACCTTTCAGGACCTACTTCGCGAAGGCCTGGTCGATTTGCTTCGACCTGACTTACTCACTCACGGAATCACCGGCATTCGCCGGCTGGCTGCGATGGCAGAGACCTACTACGTGGACGTTGCCCCGTGGCATGAAGGCGGCCCCATCGCCACCGCTGCAGCGCTGCACACCGCAGCCAGCGTGCCAAACTTCTTTATCGCTCAATCCCCCAGTGGAGATGCTGGAACGATGCTACGGGACGGATTCTTCGAATTGCCGAAGGGCCCAGGACTAGGCATCACGGTGGACGAGAAGACGTTCGAAAGGAATCGGATCGCATGAATCGACGCAAGTTTCTTGGCGCAGCAGCGATGATGGCGGCGGCGGCGCCCGGCTCCTGCATGGGAGCAGCGATGGGCGGCCCCAGGCCGGCAGATTCGTGCGGATGCGATCCATTTCTCGGCCAGGCGAGGGACGCATCGTACGCGGTAAATCCCAATGGTCAAACCCTGGCCAGCGACGCTTTTCGTGAGGTCAGCTCGGGCATCAAAATCACCAACCTGAAAGTCTTTGGGGTTTCATTGACGCCCAACTCCGATCGGCCGTACGTCTTCGTGAAGCTGGAGACGAACCAGGGCCTGGTGGGCTGGGGCGAGGGCACGCTGGAGGGCAAAGCCGGGTCGGCCATGGCTTGCATTCAGGACTTTCGCGATTTTCTGATCGGCAACGATCCCATGCAGGTGGAACATCTTTGGCAGTCGATGTATGTTCACACTTTCTATCGTGCGGGCCCGCTGATTGGGTCTGCCATGTCGGGCATCGATCAGGCGCTTTGGGATATTCGCGGCAAAGCTTTGAACGTTCCGGTTTATCAGCTTCTGGGCGGCCCTTACGATGCAGGCGGCATCCGCGGCTACTATCATGTTGAACACATACGCACGGCGGAAGATCTGGCACAACTGCGCGAGACTGCGCTCAAAGACGGCGTGTCCTGCCTCAAGATCGGGCTTCCCGATCATGACTACGAATGGATTGAAACCAATGCAAAAATCGATCGCGCCGTGAAAGATATGCAGCGGGTGCGCGAGGGCCTGGGTGATTCCATTGATATCGCGGTGGACTTCCACGCCAAGATGAGCCCAGCGGTGGCCTCGATCATGATCAAGGAAGTTGAGCCGCTCCACCTGCTCTTTGTAGAAGAGCCTTGTCCCCCGGAAAACCCTCAGGCCATGGCCCGCATCGCGCGTCATTCGACCACGCCCATCGCGACCGGCGAACGTCTCGTGACTGCTTACGGCTGCCGGGAGTTGATCGAAATGGGAGCGGTCGACATTCTGCAAACGGACATTAATCACGTGGGAGGCATCTCCGCACTTTGGAAAGTGGCGGCCATGGCGAATATTTCAAATATTTCCATGGCTCCGCATGCGTGCGAAGGACCCATCGGCGGTCTGGCAACGTTACACGTAGATTCCGCAATGCCGAATTTTCTAGTGCAGGAAATCTGCAGCTTTGTAAAACCTGGGGAGAAAGAGAAGATTTGGGCGGAATGGTTTGGATTCCCTGCAATGCGCATGGTGGACGGCCGAGTTCCCCTCCCCACAAAACCGGGCCTGGGCTTCGAACTAAGCGAATCCGCCTTGAACAAGTATCCATTCGGAGGCACGAAGCCGATGGAGTTTGTTTTCCATGAAGATGGCTCGGTTGCTGCGCTCTAGTGTTCTCGCCCTAGACGGTGATACGTTTCCTTCCGAATATGAGGGCGTCGATGGACCAAGCACCCGGTCCGAGCATGGCAAGACTTATCGCGAGTACGGCAAGCAGGATGTGACTTTCGTACCGTTCCGGGTCGGAGACCGTCATGAGCAGCTCGGCCACCGCCTCCAGGCCACTCAAAACGGGGGTCCAAAAGCCAAGACAAATGCAAATTCCCATACAGATAAGCGCGGCGTTGATTTCCAGTAACGGAGAAGGCGGAATGGGCAGCATCATGGGGATTCTCTCAACGATGAGAGAACAGCCCGCAGCAAGGCGCAAGAGCAGGAGTCCAACTCCTGGCCTGCCGGTGGGGAAAGTGGAGTACAAGCGCTGCATGGGGGCCCCTCCAAATTACGGTATCTAGTCACTCACAACCTGCGAACGACCAGAAGTGGCTATCCAACGACAATCCTTTAGAGGGGCTTTTTACAAGCGCGTGATTCCGCGCTGAAGTCCAAGCTTGACTGCGTGGGTACGGTCGCTGGCGCCCAGTTTGGAAAGAATGCTTTTGACGTGTCCTTTGACCGTATGCTCGGTAATCGAGAGTTTGTCGGCGATAAGTTTGTTGGAGTTTCCATCCCCAATCATGGTGAGGACCTCGATTTCCCGTTCTGTCAAAGGATCATCGGCGGCGTGGTCCGCCAGCCCGACGGCAACCTCCGATTGGATATGCTTGTGGCCGGCGTGCACGGTTCGAATAGCATTCAAAAGATCTTTCCGGACCAGGCCCTTCAATATGTAAGCGCGGGCTCCAGCCTTGAGAGCTCGATAAGCCAGGGCATCCCCTTCATAGGTGGTTAAGACAATGACTCTTGCATTGGGAAACTCGCTGCGGATCGCAAGGATAGCGTCGATGCCATCCATGTCTGGCATCTGCAGATCCATCAGTGTTATATCCGGTCGATTGGTGCGAAAACTTTCGATCGCCTCCCGGCCCGAGGCTGCCTCTCCCACAATTGTCATATCAGGTTGGGTTCCGATGAGCGCGGCGACCCCGGCCCGAAGCAGCGGATGATCATCGACGGCAAGTATTCGAATTATCTGGGGATTGGTCGTCATGGCAGGGTTGTCCTTTTGCTACGAAAGAAACGGAATCTCTCCCGTTTTATAGGTTCCTGATAAGCGATCGCGGCTGGAACGGTCAACTGTACCTCAGTCCCAGCTCCGCTTTCACTCCAAACTTCCATTTGCGCGCCAAGGCTATCGGCCCTCTCGCGCATGCCAGGCAGTCCCCAATGTCCGGGCCGGCTGCCTCGATCGAGGACTTTAGGATCGATGCCGACGCCATCATCCCGGATACGCAACACAAATCGCAGCTCCCCATAGGCAATTTCTGTTTCTATATTCTGCGCCTGAGCGTGGCCGAACGCATTGCGCAGTGCCTCACGGGCGAAGCGGTAGACCTCATCGCGGAGAATTGGATCAAGGTTTCGTACTTTGCCTTCTACGATGACGCGGAATTGCGCTGTATTGCCGGGAGCCACAAGTTCCTTGCCTATCGCAGCCAGAGCCTGTGGAAGGTCATTGGGGATGACCGCGGATGCGCGCAAATTCTGCACTGCACTCCGCGCCTCTGCGAGCGCCTGATCTCCCTGATCGAGAACCTTCTCGAGCGCTCGCTTGGCATCTTCCGGTCGCGCAGGCAGCATGTGCTGCGCAGCCTGAAGATAGAGGAGTAGTCCCTGAAAGCCTTGCAACAACGAGTCGTGGAGCTCGCGAGCGATTCGCGTGCGCTCGGCTGTGCGCTCTTCCACGCGCATGTCAAACTGCCTTGCGATGTGGTGCAGCCGTAGACGATAGATAAGCCAGGTAAAGGCTGCCAGGCAAAGCAAGAACGACAACTGGAACCACCACACCTGCCAGAAAGCCGGCTCAATTCTGAAGGGGAGCGTTGCCTCGACGCCATTCCACACGCCGTCGCTTGTGGAAGTTGCAACCCGGAATTGATAGGGCCCTGGCCCAAGATTGGTGTAGATGGCCTGCCTGGAAACTACCGGCTCGCTCCAGCCGTGATCAAAGCCATCAAGACGATAGCGAAAACGGAGCCCGTCGGAACCCACCAGGCAGAGCGCCGAGTAATCGATCATGAGACGGCGCTGTGAGGAAGGGATGCGAACCGGCCCCTGCAAGCTGACGGGATTGCCATCGACAAGGATCGCCTCTACCTGGGCTGCCGCAGGCAAGAGCTGGTGGTTTGCGCGGCCTGGATGCACCACGGACAGACCCACGTTCAAAGAAAACCAAATGTCTCCATGCAGGTCTCTCACCACGGACCGGTCGCGCTTCACACCCTGGGTTCCGCGCAGACCATCCGAGAGACCAAACTCGCGGATATCAGTGCTGCGTGGGTGACCTTGCAACAGCCCGTCTCTGCTGACTCTCAGCACGCGCTTCGAGGTGGCTATCCACAACGATCCACTGTGGTCGTCCGCCAGCCCGAGGATTGGTTCGCGCAATACCTCTACCCCCGGCCCTGCGACCGAGACGTGACCCGAGTTTAGGAAGGCGAGGCCGCTGGTAGTACCGATCCATAGAGTCCCGGCCGAATCACGGAGTATGGAGCTCACGTTATCTGCGGGCAAGCCGTCGCGCGCCGTGTACGTCCGCCAGCTGCCTTTAGCAAGTTCTGTGAGCCCTCCGGAGGTGCCAAACCACATGGTTCCGTTGGGGCTGTCTTCGATCGAAGTCACTGTGTTGGCGCCCAGGCCATCTGCAACTGTATAGGTGGTGAATCTGCCATCGTTGAGCTTGCTGACACCGCCGCTCACGGTTCCGGCCCATACCGTTCCATCAGGATTTTGGTGAACGGTGTAGACACTATTTTGTGCGAGTCCATCTCGCTCGGTGTAGGTTCGGGCCGCGAACGATGCGCCGGTGAAGTGCAAGTTCGTCAGTCCGCCCTGTTGCCTGCCGACCCACAGTTCGTCCTTACTTCCGGTGATCGAATAAATCACGTCCTGGCTGAGCAGATCATTGGTTACGGTTCCACTCTGTTCACCCTTCATCCAACGCAGCCCGCCCTCGATGGGCGCGTACCATACGCGATCGTAGGGGTCCACATAGATCGCCCCACTGCTCTCCGAATTCAGTCCGGCCGGGGAGTGGGTCACAAACGCGCTGTCGCGAAGGCATTCGATCCCATGGGAACTCCCAGTCCATATATTTCCTTCGCGGTCTTCAAAGAGCGCCGTCACCGCACTGTTGCCTCCGTCCACGGAGACTCCGTTGGCATTCAGGCGAAATAATCCACCGGCCGTGCCCACCCACACATTCGCATCACGATCCTGAATCATCGCAAGGATAGGTATGTTGCGGAGAGACGGCGGAATTGCTGCCGAAGTGCTCTCGGTCAGCTTGACCAGGCCGCGATCGGTTCCGATCCACAACTCCCCGTTCTGCAGGGAAAGTAAGCAATTGACCTTGGTGCTGGGTAGTTTTTTCCCGCTGGGGAGAACCCGGCCCTGGCTAATGTAGAAGAGCCCCTTATCCCGTGTTCCGAGCCATACTTTGCCTTCTGCGGTCTGCGCCATCGAAATGACCGGCGAGTCTGGGTCGGCAAAGCGATGGGTCGCAACGCCGGTAGCAGAACTAAGGCGGCTGGACATGTTGTCAGCGGTAATCGCGGCGTGGTTCAGCCGTCTCAGCCGGCAATTCTGAAGAAGTGAGAACCTGGTAGCGATTGGCACCATATTTGAGTGGTCCCAGGGCAAGCGAGGACAAGACAACCGTACCGTCCTTCAAGCCGGCGATCGAGGTAATCCCGAACTCGGCTTCATCATGGCCGAGCTCAAAGTTCCCATGGAAGTAACGCAGGATCTGAGTGCTCCGCAAAATGATCCAAAGCGCCCCCTGCGGGTCCGTCATGAGGGCCTGCACTGGACCAATAGGGAAGGTGTTCGGGCTGGCTTGCTGAATCGCACGGAAATTGGAACCATCGAAACGAATCAAACCTTTATCTGTACCAATCCACAGGTAGCCATCCCGGGTCTGCGTAAGGGCGGTCACTGCCCCGTCATGAAAGCCTCGATCGGCGAACCAGCGCTCACGAAGATATTGCGAAATAGTTCGATTCGGATCGATCGCGTAAGCCGGGCATGATAGGCAAATAACGGCAAGCGAGAGCACGATCTTTCGAATGGGCCCCTTCATTCGTCGATCACGGGAGATACTGAAATTTTTCAATTACGACTTCATTTTCACTTTGCAGGGGATATTTTTGCGATTCGACTACGTAAAACAGAAACTGGAATTTTTCCTGACCCGGGGTTGGTACCTGTGACGTAAAGACATGTTCAGAAACGACGGGTGCTCCGGGATGAACCGACGATCCCTGGACGGTTTTAAAACTCGCCCGCCCTGATTCCCAATGCATCACGTGCGTAAGGGTACCGGCGGGCACTGTAAATGGCGCCAGGTTGCCGGGTATGTAGAAGGGCTGAACACCAAATTGCGCGTTGTTTTTATTGTGGGCGTCACCCCAGCGGCTCATTTCAACATCAAGCTCGCGAAAGTGTTGATCTCCTCCCCAGTCATCAAAGGTATTTAGACTCAGGACCGCGGCGGGTTCCAAATGAGTGACATCCCGGACCACAATGATGTAAGTTCCGTATCCCAAACTTCGTGAGAGTTCCGCCTCCGCACAAGACCAGCGCCCGGCGCGTTTCTTCATACGGAGATGAAGGGCTCCGCTGGTGTCGGTCCAGGCGTTATCAGCATCGTAAAGATTGTTGAGTCCGCCGCGATCGCCGGCAATTGTCCGTATATTCCAATCATATCCACTGAACTTAAGGGGCTTGGTAGGCGCTATCTGCACGCTGCCCGTCCCCTTTACCATCTCGACGGTGACGACAGAACCGCCTCGCATAGGAGCGGTATCCATGGTGGGCGGCGGGTGATATCCGGGATCGACCAACAAGGCCGCGTACTCAAATCCAAGGTGCGTGGGGGTGCTCCAGGTTCCGTCTGCTTTGATCGGAATGAATGGCTTGTCAGGCCAGGGCTGCACCCACCAGGGTCCGCTCCTGGCATAAACAACAATCTGCTGACCAGGATGGGCACCCGAAACACGCCCTGCGATTACATCCACCCGCTCCCGGCCACCTTGCGCCGCCGGTGGGATCTTGCTGAATTCGACCACCGGGCCTTGCGGCGGATTCTGGGCGTGACAGCCGCTGAGGAATGCTGCGCAGAGCAGGACGAGATTCAAGGGCCAGACGCGGGCGCGCGAATCGCGTATCTGGCTATTCATCGATGAAGCCCTGTGGCCAAGTTCTTTCTTAATGCTCATGAAGAATCTCAACAGGGCTAGATTACTTGAACATGCGGTCAGGTGCGGAGCGGAGCTGAGGTGAGACGGCAGATCCCTCCACGGCACGCCCCACGGCAAGCCGGGGCGGGCGGGACAGGTAGGCTTCCCCGGATTTCCTGTCGAGAGTTGCGGCTTCGGTCAACTGCATGTGGTTCTCTTTAGGGAGAACCACATAAGTGGTCCTGGTGAGAGCAGTGATGTAGGAAATCCGGGTACGCTCCTAATGACACCGGGAGGGCGGACGATTCGGTTTTAGTGCCGCGCCTACGGCGCTCTGATCCTCTTCGGGATCGATTTCCCCAGCCCTTCCGGGCTGGGCTGACGTTTGGCGGTCGGCCCTCCGGGCCTTGCATCTATGGCGATCTTTGCCCTGTCATTTCTCCCTCAACTTGCCGCAGGCAAGTCAGCTGCTCCCACGGCAGGCCCCACGGCACGCCGGGGCGTAGCGGGGCAGGCGGGATGACAAAGGGGAGAGCGGCGCTTCCATGTGGGCCATGATGACGGCGGATGGGCGAAACAGCTATCGCAGCGGGTTGATAATATCGTGGCCGGGTGGCTGCGGACTCGGGTCACGACCATATCGAGGTCCGAAATGAATGAGCGTCAAGGGATTGAAGGTAACAAGCCGAATGATTTGCTCAAGGGACGCCCGGTGGCCGTGATTGGCGCGGGCCTGGTGGGTGCTGGATGGGCGATCGTGTTTGCACGAGCAGGCCTCGACGTTCGTATCTACGATGTGAACCCGCAGGCAACTGAATCGGCCCTCTCCTTGATTGCATGAGCAATTGAAAGAATTGAAGTCCTTCGCCCTGGTCGACGATCCGCTGGCGATCGCGGCACGCCTCAGACCCGCCGCCCAACTTGGCTGACGCGGTGGATGGAGCCGCCTACGCGCAAGAATCGGTGTTGGAACGAGTCGACCTGAAGCGAAGCCTGATGCAAGAGCTTGAGGCCGTCGCCCCTCAGGATATGGTCATCGGCAGTTCAAGTTCAGGCATTCCCGCATCAGCCTTCACCCACGGGTTGAACATTTCTTCCCGGGTGTTGGTTGTGCACCCAGTGAATCCCCCTTACCTGGTTCCGGTGGTGGAACTTGTCCCATCGCCAGATACCTCTGAAGCAACGGTGGTATTCGCCGACACGCTCATGCGGGGATTGCAACGCAGCGTTGTCCATGTGCGCAAAGAGGTTCAGGGCTTTGTGTTGAATCGGCTTCAGTCGGCCCTTTTGCGCGAAGCCTGGGCCCTGGTGGAAGACGGTGTGGCCAGCTGTGAGGACATCGATAGAACGGTGCGTGATGGCCTGGGCTGGCGCTGGTCTTTCATGGGACCGTTCGAAACCATCGACCTGAACGCGCAAGGCGGCGTGGCAGACTATGCGCACCGCCTGGGAACGCTTTGCCAGGAGATCGCGCAATCGCGCACTCACGAGAAACCGTGGTCACCCGAGTTGATCAGGAAAGTAGAAGCGGAACGCAGATCGGTACTGAGCCAGGATGCCTTGGCCAGCCGCCGAGCGTGGCGAGACCGGCGACTGATGCAGCTGGCTGCTGAACGACAGAACGAGCCTATGCCGTGACCCGTTCGAGTTGCCCCCTCAAAGAAGGAGAATCTGGCATAGGTCTGCATGGTGCGGCCGCAGCGTGAATGCAAGTAAATATGAAAGGGCGGGGTTTCGACCCCCACCCTTTCCTTTACTACAGATACCACCCTCTGCATCCTAGAAGGAGAATCGGCCCGTGAGCATCACCGTTCGACCGGTGATGGTGGTTGCTGTGACCTGTGCGACGCTTGGATCCGGAACCCCGGTAGACAGAGCGGTTGGATTGAGGGAATTGCTGGGATTTTGGAAGCTTGGATGGTTAAAGATGTTTTCCGCATCCATCCGAAGCTGCACTTTGCCTGACTCCCATCCCGGTATACCCCAGCTCTTGGCCAATGAGAAGTCGAAATTCGATAGATCAGGTCCACGGAGCGAATTTCTCGGGTTGGTGCCGAAGGTATTCACTGCCGGCGCTGCATACGCGAGCTGGTTGTACCACTGGCTCAGCGACTGTTTCGCTGCTGACGGATTCCCTACCCGGTTAGGATAGAGAGCCGCCTGACCATTGCCATCACTTCCACCCAGTGAGCCACTCGGGATCGAGCTGTTCATAATCACCGTAAACGGAACTCCCGATTCGGCCTCGAAGGCACCTGATGCTTGCCAACCGCCCAGCGCCGCATCGGCTAAGGTCGAGTTGAAGTATTGGTGTCCTTTCCCGAGCGGCACCGCATAGATCACCGACCCCTTCAAGGAGTTTGGCCGGTTGAAATTCGAGGGCCCATAGTTGGCCGAGGGATTATAAGCGTCCTGATAGTACACGGCGCCGAACTGTTCCCCCCAGCCGGAATCGTCCATGTCGTCATACAGCCGCGACCATGTGTAAGCGAGTTCGGCAGCCAAGCCATGGCTGGTAGGTTTGTGAAGCATGAACTGCGCTGCCTCGTAGTTCGAAACGCCATTGTAGCTGCCGGTACGCGAGCCGCCGGAACCGACACCAATGCCGGAGAACTGCGGGTACGGCCGTGCCGTCTGGCCTTGGCCGAGCTTATTCGCGGGAAGCTGGTTGACATCTGCCTCGAACATCATGTTGTCCCAGTGGCTGCCGACATATTGGGCCTCGGCGACCATATTTCCGGGCAAACGCCGTTGCACGCCCCCCGTCCACTGCCAGCCGTTCTGAATTGGGAGATGGTAAGGGGTATAGGGGATAGTCCCGCCGCTTCCCTGAGGATTTGCCGGGGTGATGTAAGAAAGAGGGTTGCGGGCTGCAGCACCTTTAACCACGGGCAGATTCGCCCCACTCCCCGATAGCTGCACCACAGGTGTTGTGGTGCTGGAAGTGGACGAACTGCCCACAGCGCCACACAAGCTGGGATAGCCGCAGCCTGAGCCGAAGCCCATAACTCCGCCCACGGTATCCTCGCTCCACAGGGTAGCGAATTGCCCCACGCCGCCGCGGAAGACCCAGTTCTGCGTAGGTGTGTACGCGAAACCGAGGCGAGGCATCACGATGGTCTTTGTCGCGAAGCTTTTACTCCGCGCCCCGTTCAGGCCGGCAAACCAAATCGAGCCCATCGCGTTGGTAGGATAAGTGGGCGTACTGGGCACCGGATTCGGAAGGGTCGGGTCAAATCCGCCCGCATTGTTGTACTTTTCGCTCGATCCGCCATGCGTTTCTGAGCGCAATCCGAGGTTGACGGTCAAGTTCGGCCGCAACTTAATGTCGTCCTGAGCAAAGAACGAAGGATTCTTGGCTCGCATGTAGTGTTTCGGTTGAGTAGCCGTATTCCATGCCTGCACATCTCCCAACAGGAAGTCGGCATAGCCAACCTGGACAAGGGGGTTGCTGGTGGTGTATTGGCCGGTAAACGTCACGCTTGCCCCATTAACGGCGCCCCACGGAGTCGAATTATCCTCCTCCATCAGCAACTCACCACCAAAGTGCAGGATATGCTTGCCTTTTATCCAAGTAAGCGTATCCGAGGGAGCGTAGGTGTTCTGGATGAAAAGTGCCTCCGTGCCCGGGCCAAGATTCGAGGGCGCGCCGGTTCCATCTATACTCACCGTCGGAAAGACATCCGCAGTAGAGAACTGCAATCCAATCTTGGCCGGGATACCCTGGCCAAGGGACTGTTGAGCATCGTAATCCGCCTCCCGGTTCCACGAAAAACGAAATTCGTTGACCATGGTAGGACTGATGGTGTACACGTCTGAGATCTGTGCGTTCCCACCGTCGGACGAATTATTCTGGCAATTGACCGGGCAATTCGGACTGCCATTGTAAGACACCTCGACCGGGGCATAGCGCTCCACGATCGAAAAATTGAGCCGGTTGTTCGGAGTAATGTTGTAGTCGAACCGCCCAAACATCTTGGTTTGGTCATTGACGGCTGGCTGCAGATAGCTGTAATTGTTCGATAATCCACTGAGATTGGGATTAACGTAATAACCGTTCTGGATGTTTGCGGCTACCGGATCGAAATCCGCTACCGGAATCGCCAAATCGGCGCCATTGTTATTATCAAAGGCCCCGCACTGAGCGGGATTGGTCGTTAACGGCGTGCTGCCATGGCGAGCGTCAAGGGTCAGACTCGTTCCAAAAAGCGCAGGATCGAAACAACCTGCCTTCATGGCTTGAGTTGGCTGCGAGTTCTTGGTGATCGAGTTTTGGGGGTTTTTCAGCTGCTGATAGTTGTAAAAGAAGAACATTTTGTTCTTCAGGATCGGCCCGCTTACCGAACCGCCGAAGTAGTTGTAGCGCACCTTGCTTTTGGCGCCAGTGTTGAAGTAGTCTCTCGCATTCAGGGCGTCGTTCTGGAAATTGTCATAGAGGGAGCCATGAAATTGATTGCTTCCGCTCTTGCTGATGACGTTGAAGACCGTGCCACCTCCGCCGTATTGGGCGGGGGCGTTTGTGGCAATCACGTTGACCTCAGACACGGCTTCGCTTAGACCTTGGTCAAAGTTGGCGCTGTGCGGCAACCAAATCGAGCCACCGTCAACCAGGAAGCTGGAGAAGTATGGCATGGTTCCGTTGATGGCCTGATCGGCCTGGGGTTCCTCATCACCACGCGCCACCACCGGTGCTGGCGCCCTGCGGCGTGCTGGTAGCGCCGGGAATCAGCTTCAGCAGATAGCTCCAGCCATTCTGCGGATCGACGTTGGGAAGGTTGTCCAACTGGGTTGTCGTCAGAGTGGTTGACACCTGCGCATCCTCCGTCTTGAGCAGAGGCGCTTGGGAATTCACTTCGATCTCTTGGGTGGCCGACCCAACTTTTAAGACGGCATCGACGGTAACGACTCCGACTTGAAGCGGGACCGACTCGCGCTTCAATTTTTCGAAGCCTTGCTTGCTGAATTCAAGCGTGTAGTTTCCGGGCAGAATCGAATTAGTGTCGTATAGACCGTTGCTATTCGTGACGTAATGATTGACCACACCGGTCTCGCTATTAGTGACGGTGACGTCCACGCCTGGCACCAATGCGCCGGACGAGTCGGTCACAGTGCCGCGAATATCACCGGAGTTTGAATTTTGCGCGCGGCCTACAGCAGCCACACAGAGCAGAAGGCAAACTGCGAGAACGACGTAAACTGACTTATTCATACCGCCTCCGAAGCACTAAACGAACCTTGCAGCACCCAGGAACGACCCTAGCCTGACGGTAGCGCTCTGCGCGAGCCGTTGACCTCATGAACGATTGATGGCTTCTCTAAACCCTGCTCTTCCCCCAGAAACTCCGTAAAGTAGTCCCAGGTTTCATCCCAATGAGGTTGGCAGGCGAAAAGGTAGTCCGTGCCTCCAGAGCTTGTCAAGGGGAAACTTCAGAGATTTCAACTAAGACAAACGGTTGTTCTTGAAGCCGGTTATGTTGTGCATGCGATATCCACTCACGTGCGCAAATGGCATACCACCTCGCTGAACGCCACGCCCAGTTCCGCCGGCTTTGGCCGAAGAAACCGGGCTATCGGGAGGGTTGAGCCAGTTCCCTAGAGCCGGAAAGCGAAATGGGAAGCTTACGCACTTCCCTAATCTTAGGGGCAGCCCGTCGCCGAATCACTATGAAAGGCTGGGTCGAGGTTAAGCTGCCAAAGGAGTCAATGTGCCCTGCTCGGTACTGGTACAGGGAAGTAGTATGAATTCGCGTACCTCGATTTCAAATACGGAAGTAGGGGCTGTACAGTCCTATTTCGGGCAACCAGCATGGCCCTCGTCGAAGCCAGTAGAGGTGATTGCGTAGATATTATTGAGAGCGTTCCCTTTCCCGCATAGCGAGACGTGAGTATGGGGGTTGCGCTTTGCCAAACGCCGGCGAACGGCGCAAGCCAGCCAATTTCGGCTTCCGGTTAGCCTGCACAAGCCGCTGCACGGATCGGAACCACAGCTTGAGCTCCGCGTCAAAAGCTTCTTCCAACACGAATATCCGTCCATTGGGCCCCAGCAACCCATGGCGGAGGAGATAACTTCCACCGGCAGTGACACTGACGGGAAGAGACGGCTTCCGGGGTTGCGCCAAACCAACGGTAGGGCTTCGGAGCCTGCGTGAGAACCCTGCTACCAAACCAAATCCGTGGTTTTCGCTCTGCCACAAGCCCCGTCAGGTGGCCGATTCAAGCCTTTTTTTGCTTGGGTGGGCTACGTTTTTAACTCCAGGATTTGTCCTTGCAACCACCCAAAATATCTGCGCCAACATCCCTCCACAAAGGACACGGCTTCATAGTTGCGGCTGGGTTTAGGTACGGGCTTTAAGAGGGTGTGTGAGAAACGGAAGAGCAACAGCAGGCCAAGGTAGGGTCGGCCATCGCTTGCCGCCGACCGTCCAAATCAGTGCGAGCGGAACTACCGCATAATGCTCCACCTCGCTTGAGTAGCGTCGAGCGTACCCAGTAGTGCCCACCCCCACGCGGATCTTTACCGTGAATAGGTATCCTGTCGCACTATTTGCGCTCCAGTCCGATGGCGACCGCTGGCTGAGAGAATTGCCCTCGCTGTTGTTACAAATTAGAAATGTACTTGAAAAGCATGGAATGTGTTGGTAAACGCGCAACACTTCGAAGACAATCTCTTGAAGATTACTGCGATGTATGACCACGCTTTCGATGCACCTTTGTTCTAATCGCGGTGCAGCCAGGGAAGACGTGACGGGAGAAGCCGCTGCTCCCCAATCCGTTAGATCCATGAGATACGGATCGCGGTCCCGGGCACGCCGGGTCTCTGCGCGAACAGCTCGCACATAGCCATTCGCGGCTAACTGCATATAGCCACTCGTTGATAACTTAACATAGCCACTCGTTGATAACTGAAGATAGCCACTCGCAACTAACTGCACATAGCCGCCAGCGAACAGGCTAAACATAGCCACTCGCGAGCAACCGCACATAGCCACTCTCAAAAGATCGATATGCTTGATCGATAATTAAACAATCGTTTGTCTTACTGCATCCCTCAGAAGGCGAAGCATCAATACCAGGCGATAAACAAAGTGCAACTTTTCGTACCAATCCGACTTGCATTGTTGCCAGGTTATGGTTATATTGCGACTACCGACCTTAATAACGATCGGTTAGAAAGCAAATCCTATAAGAAGGTGCTGACAGTTGTATCTGTAGGACACCTACAGATTTTTTGGAGGCCAGTATGAGACGAATTACCTTATGGGGCTCAGCCTCGTAACGGTCCTGGGGCTTTTTAGCGTCAGGGACCAACTGCCGGGCCAACAAGCCGCCGCATCCATTCTCCCTGTTGCAGGGGCGAAGTGAATACGGGTTTAGTAGCGTTCATCCCTGATAAGCCGGACTTTTGAACGCTGCGGGGTCTTTAGCTGAGGCCCTTTCCTGGTAACCCAATCCTGGACGACAGTGCCTGGTGCGGCACGGGCAATGATATCCCGCTCAACGGAGACAAGATAATGAAGCTTATTTGCAAATCGTTCGCGTGGGCACTGGTTCTTCTCTTACCCCATTGTCCAGCTTTAGCGCAAACAGTGACCGGTGCCATCCGCGGCATTGTTACCGATTCCTCGGGAGCCATCGTAGCCGGTGCTGCGGTAACTGCATCCAACGTGGCGACTGGCGTGCCCACCGCAACAAAAACAAATCCCGCTGGTGAATACTCCATCCGGTTCCTGCCAGTCGGCACATACCGGCTGGTCGTCGAGGCGTCCGGCTTCAAGACTGCCACCTATGGTCCATTTGCTCTTGAAATCGACCAGACTGCAAAAATCGATATCCCGCTCAGTGTGGGCACGGCCGCGTCCACCGTGACCGTCTCCGCTGAGATTGAGCCGATCCTCAACACCGAAAGTGCAACCCTGGGGGAAACATTCACCGAAAACACGATTAATAGTGTCCCGCTGAATGGCCGCGATTTCTCTCAGTTGACCGTCTATACGCCCGGCGCGGTTTCGACCGGCTTCAATCAGTACGGCAGCATGAACTCGACCGAGCGCTCGACTTCGGCAAGCAATGAGGTCGACGTGAACGGTAACCGGGCCCAATCCAACAATTATTTGCTCGACGGCCAGGAAATTAACGAAAACCTCAACAATACAATCGGTTACGCCCCCAGCCCGGATGCACTGGGCCAAATTCGCGTTGTCGCCTCCAACGCCAACGCCGAATTTGGTAACGTGAACGGCGGCACGGTGCTGGCCGTCATGAAGAGCGGCAGCAATCATTTCCATGGCAGCGTCTTCGGGTTCCTGGAAAACTACAATCTGAACGCAAACACCTGGGCGAACGACAACAACGTCATCCCTACCCCCAAGAACCCATTCACGCAGGCACTTTTCGGTGGAACCTTCGGTGGTCCCATCATCAAAGACAAGCTGTTCTTTTTTATCGATTACGAGGCCCTTCGTTTGCACACCAGCGGCCAGACGACCGCCAGCCAGGCTCCTGTTGCATTTCTCAAGGGCGACTTCTCAGAGCTTAAATCCGTCCTTGGAATTCAGCTATACGATACCTCTACAATTGGTCCGGATGGTCAGCCGGTTCCCTATCCAAACAACCAGGTCCCGGTCAACAACCCTGTCGCTGCATACCTGGCCGGCAATCCGAAAGCCTATCCAGCTCCAAACAACCCAACCAGTGATCCGCTTGGCATCTTCAACAATTTCATTGGACCGTCGGGCTCTTTCGTCAAAAATGACCAGGGAGACGCAAAGGTCGACTGGAATTTCCGCCCCAGCGATGTGTTTTTCTTCCGCTACTCACAGGGATACGCGCGCGATGGTCAGACCGCGGATCCAGTTCCGGTCCAGTTCCCAACCGCGAGCAACTATCCGGATCATTTCTTCGATACCAGTTGGGTGCACACGTTTTCCAACGCTATTGTGAATCAGTTCACTGCAAATTATGGGCGCATTCGCTTTAATAGCGGCAATACCACAGATCCCAGCGGCATTTTCGGGCTCACTGGCAATAAGATCGTTGGCATCCCCAGCAATCCCCAACTGACAGCGGGTTTCAGCCTGCAGTCTTTTAACGGTATAGAAGGCGGCCCTCCCTCTCCAGGTAATAATTATCCGAGCAGCTTCGGCGCCAACCCAACGCCGGAGATATTCATTGACAATATTTTCGGATATACGGATAACCTTACCTGGCAGCATGGCCGCCATCTGTTGAAGTTTGGTGGCGGATTTCTCCGCTATCAACAGAACAGCTTCTATCCAGGCAATGATGGTGAATTGGGAAATTTCACCTACACCGGCGCCTTTACAGCCGGCCCGAATGCCAGCACGCTGTACCCCTTCGCCGACTTCGTGACCGATCGCGTCTACGATGTGCAGACCGGCGCCGTGACCGGAAGAACAGGACAGCGCCAATGGCGCGACAGTGTCTTCGCCCAGGACGATTTCAAGGTAAGTCCAAACCTTACCTTGAACCTCGGCCTTCGCTGGGAGTGGGATCAGCCAATTTATGAAGTCAATAATAAGATGGCAAACATCAATATGCAGACCAAGCAGATTGAATATGCCGGCGTGGACGGCAACAGCCGCGCACTCTATAACTCAGTCTGGAGCCAATTCCAGCCGCGTATTGGGTTTGCGTACCAGCCAACACCGCGGACCGTCATCCGTGGCGGTTATGGCATCTCAAGCTATTTGGAGGGCACGGGCGCCAACCTCCGCCTGACGCAAAACCCGCCTTTCCACAAAGACTTTGAGCAGACCGCTACCACGCCGACCGTCGTCAATGGTGTCTTTCAACCGGGGAGCTTTTTTCAGGCCTCGAACGGGTTCCCGACCACGGCGGTTCCTACAACCACGTTCTATGTGTGGCCGCAAGATCTCAAACCGTCCGTTACCCAGGAGTTCAGCTTAACCACGGAATATGAAGTCACCCGTTCTTCTTCCTTTCAGGTGGGATATGTCGGTATCCTCGGCCATCACCTCACTGACCCCTACTGGGGGAACCAGTTGCCCTCCCCTGGAGCTACGGCTCCCTATGCCAACATCGTCGGCCAGAGCGGTGTGATTAAAATTACTCAGACGGAGTCCTCAAGTAACTACAATGCGTTGCAGGCCATTTTCAGACAGCACCTTACGGCGGGTCTGGAGTTGACTGCGAACTATACGTATTCCAAATCATTGACCGATGACATCGGTTTCTACGGTACAAGCAACATCAACAGTAGCCAGTACTATCAGCAGGACGCTTACAACATGGCCGCGGAATGGGCACCCTCTGGTTTCGATACCCGGCATAACATCTCCGTGACCGGCGTGTACGATCTGCCCTTTGGCCGTGGTAAGAAGTTTGGCTCTAACTGGAACTACGTCCTGAACGAGGCTCTCGGCGGATGGAAGCTCAGCGGCGCCCAGGTGTACTACTCCGGCTTCCCCGTCACCGTCAGTTCACCTCCAAACTACTCCAACCGGGTGTTCGCATTTACCGGGTCGGCCCGGCCGGACCAGTTACGCGCGATCCATGAAGTCGGCCGTTCCTCCAAAGCTTTTTTCGGAACTAATTTACAGGGCACCGCTTGTCCTCCAGACACAGACGACGGGAGCTGCGTATTTGCCGCGCAGTCAGCAAATCACTTCGGCAATGTTCGCCCGTCTTCTCTTGCCGGGCCCAGTTTCCAGAACATCGATATGTCCGTGGAAAAGAGTTTTTCTGTTTATCGCGAACATAGCGTCAAATTTCGCGGTGACTTCTTCAATGCCTTTAACATCGCCTCCTACCAGCAGCCGGACTTCGGCGTGACTGACTCTAACTTTGGCCAGATTACCGGCGTCAACAGTAGCCCACGTACAATTCAGCTCTCGCTGAGGTATGCATTCTAACCAGGTCCGCTCATTGGAGAAGTTCGCCGGTTGGTGAACTTCTCCAACGAATGGGGGGGCCTTAAATGAGAGATGGATTCGCGCCTGATGCATTGGCAAGAGGGCACGAGTCACCTCGGCGGCAAACAACAACTACGCGAGCAGAAAATTGCCGCCCCCTCAACTTGTCCGAAACGGCCCCACGAACCGCCAATCGACGAGCCGGAGCCGAAGCCCTTCATTGCCGAGATCCATACGGCCTGTGTCAGTGGTACATCGATCCGATCGATGACCGGCGGAATGCCCGAAGTTAAAAAAAAATGCAACACTCTGTCGATTTTGCAGTCCGGTATTCGACGTGAAAATGGAGGTCATCGAAATGAGAATCGTCGAGTGATGGCACAACCCTTCTTGGATTGATGTTTGTATTCTTCGGGCTTAACGGGGTATTGACCAGCGATTAAACGCTTAGCAGAGGCACCATGCCAGTATGTGAGGCCGGATCCATCGTTGGAGTTGGAAAGGAGAGGCAATGCACAGCGATTCTGTTTGTCCAGAACTGCTCGCCAGGATCAGGCAGCTGGAAGAGGAAACAGCCAGGTTGCAGTTATTGATCGCCGAGTTGGTGTTGAAGAACCAGCATCTTCGGAGGGACATACGAGCAGCCGGAGTGTGCGAATGCAACTGGATCGAAGTTTCGTGGACAGAAGTTTCATGGTCAGACGATCTGGCACTTTACGGAAAGTCTAAGCTCTAAAGGTTCGTGGACGTCCACGAAACGCCTTGTTACAAGACTACTCTGTACGGAGCCTATCCCCAATCGTGTTTTTTCAGGGCCCGCCGCCAAGATATGCGAAAACGACAGGATGGAAAGACTAGAGATTCACTGCTTTCCGTTTCTCGTATCATGGGCGGATGTCGTCGTTTGCGCTTCTTGCGCTTGCAGAATGCGCCACATCGTCCCGGAAAAAATCATCGTCTGCGCGCTTTGCGGCACCTGGCAGGCATCCAACATCGCGTGGTAGCGGGCCAGCGCAAGATCAAATTCCTGCACATCTCCGCTAAACACATCCGAGCCAAAGACGAGTTTTTCAAAGGCGTTAGCACCGCTGGCCGGCGTATGCGGACTTGCCACGCCTGTCCACCAGAAAACGGAGCGGAAGAAGCTATAGTCATCTTTCTTCTTGATGAGGGTAGTGCCCGACACATCGAAATAGAGATTCGGGTCCCATCTGCCAATTTCACCCGCCTCCGCATAGTCTGGATTTCCCAAATGCGCCCCGATAACTGTCAGCTTTGGCCAATGCCGTGCAATCAAGTCAAGCCGCGTAACCCGGCTTCGGTCAAAGCTGATATCCGCGGGCTGTTCCGGGTGCAATCGATTTACAATGCCGGTATGAAAAAGCAGAATCATCTGGTACTTGTTGGCACGATCGTAGATAGGCCAGTATGCCTGATCGTCGTAGGCTTTCAGCGTTGAGCTGATTTCTCCCAAGCCTCGAAATCCCGCCGCATGGAAGCGATCGATCTCCTGTAGCACGTTCGGATCATCCAGCTTGATATCGCCAAAGCCGATAAATCGGTCGGGACGTTCGTGAATCAATTTACTTGCCTGGGGAAAGCCCGCCGGAGTCGTCAAAAGGAAAGCCAACCCATCAGCCGCATCTAATTTATCGAGTAGCTTTTCCAGGATCCCGGGCTCGCCGTCATAATGTATGTGAACGTCGATGAGCTTTGGAACGTGATCCTGCGTCAACGCAGGGACGGACGCCAGGAGCAAAACCAAAGTACTGAGCCATCGGGAATATTGCCTCATCGATCCTCCATCGCGGGTGACAAAACCAGGTGACATACTGGAGCGGAGCCCGTGGTTGAGACAGCGAAAAAGAGGGGACCACTCCGATACCTATCCCCGGACCTTCAAGAAGCGACCGACTCTGAGGACGGCTCAGCTTTCGTTGTTTGTCCCTTCAGCCTTCAGGAACTCCGGCCTTACGAAAGACAGCGAGTGAGCTATCAAGGCCGGCTTTCGCGGCTGCTTCCGGTGTCATGTCTTTCGTTCGCCCGAAGACTTCTACGCTCAGGGCATCGTGGTAGTGGATGCTTTGGAGCGCCTGCAAGAAGCCGGTCAAGTTGATGACACCTTCGCCGGGTAGTAGACGCTGATTATCGTGGATCTGCTCTGGAGGCAGGTTCGGCGAGTCATTGAAATGGACGTGCACAATGCGATCGCGGCCCGCGGCAATGATGTCCTCTGGGGTGGCTCCTGCGTGGTGCCAGTGCCAGGAATCGAGCAGCAGGCCGACGTTGGGACCACATTCCTTGACGAAGGCGAGCATATCGTTCATGCGCCAAATGAATTCGTACTTGTGCGCTTTGCGCAGTTCGAGCGGACCTAGAAACTCGAGACCGAGGCGGACGTTGGAGCGCGCCAAAATGCGGGCACTTTCTGTAAACCGCTGCTTATAGATTTGGTGCAGTTCTTCTTTTGGCGTATCGCTCGACGGCATGATGTACGTCATCATGCGCGGGCAATGGATGGCGGCAGCGAACTGGGCGGCTCCGTCGAGCTGGGCGAGCGAGGCCTTGAAGGTTGCGTCGTCTTTGCGGAATTCAACTGGGAACTCAATGACGGCTGGCCTGATCTTCAGGCCAGCAAGCAGGTCATTGGTCGCGCTGGCGCCGGCTTCCATGGCCGGGCGCAGCATGATGTCCGTGCCGGGGAAGCCAATTTGCGCGGCCAGACGCGCGAAGTCAGGCCAGTGAACACGACCTTGCAACAGGACGCTGTTCAGGGAGAGGAACATGTTGCGGTCTTCGGCGGACGCTCGGGCGAGCGGGGCCAAAGCCCTGGCGAGCGGGGCTGCGACGAGCAGCTTACCTAGTGACCGTCTGGATATCAAATAAGGCACGCGGGATCCATCATATCCGAGTAGCATAATGTTGAGGACGGAAGACATGAACAGACGAGAGATGTTGACCACCACGGGTGCTGCGACGCTTGGGGCACTCGTCATGCCGAAGCTGATGAAGGCCGAGGCTCCAGCGAGCCAGGTCGCGATCGTGCGTTGCCGCGATTATGCGCAGTATGGGCAGCAACTCTCGAGCGCATTCGATCAGATCGGCGGCCTCGAAAAGTTGGTGCGCGGGAAGACGGTCGGGCTGAAACTCAATCTCACGGGGAATCCGAAAAACTGGCCGCTGACGCCTGAGCTTCCTTATCGGACGAATGCGCAGACGGTGGCGGCGACCGTGCATCTGTTCGCCAGAGCGGGTGCGCGGCGCGTTCGCATGATCGAAAGCTTCTTCCCGGCCAATCAGGATCTCTCGCTGTGGGCACGCTACGGCCTGGACGTGAACGCGATTAACAACATGGGCGTGCCGGTGGTTTGGGAAAACGTGCAGAACCTGGGCAACTACAAGCAATATGTGCGCATGAAGGTGCCCTGGGGCGGGTACGCCTATCCGGCATACCATTTGAACCCGGCGTTCTATCAGTGCGACGTATACGCTTCGATGGCTAAGCTCAAGAACCATTGGATTGCCGGCGTGACCATGACGATGAAGAACAACTTCGGCAACACGCCCTGCTCGCTCTATGGCGGGGACTGCGGACCTAACGGGAACGAGCGTCCGACGCAAGAGCGCGGACCTGTGCTGCACAACGGAACGACGCCTGCGCCCTCTGGAGTGGATGCCGAGTTGCATCCTGCTTCGCCGCGCGATCCGGGCTATCGGGTTCCGCGCATTCTGGTCGATCAGAACGGCATTCGGCCAATTGATATCGCGATCGTGGATGGCGTCGAGACGGTGCGGGGAGGGGAAGGTCCGTGGCTTCCTGGCCTGGAAAAGATGACACCGGGCGTGATCATTGCCGGGCGCAACGCCGTCAACGTGGACGCCGTCGGGATGGCAGTGATGGGCTACGATCCGTATGCGGAACGTGGCACCTCTCCGTTCATCCGAGGCGACAACTCGCTGCGTCTCGCGGAAGAAGCCGGCATCGGAACACGGGACCTGAAGCGTATCGAGGTAGTGGGACTGTCGATTAAGGAAGCTCATATCAATTTCGGACCCGGCGCGGTTGGTAAGAAGCTGAGCGAATTGAACTCGTAGTTCGCACCCGGTGAGGCCGTGACGAAGGCCTATAGAGGAACGGCTTTGATCTTGTTGGAGGCTCAACAAACGATCGAACTGGATCGAGCAATCGACGATTATCCTTCAGCAAAACTTGAGAGCCCGATTTGCGATGTATCTGCCGCGAGGTCGAGCGTCACGGCGTGCTTGTCAGCGTTGCGATAACGCAAGGTTCAATGCAACTTCCATACTGGGTGGTTCTCATGGGGGATGAAATCCAGCTGAGCGATACCGATCATGTGGATGCGCAAACGGTTCCTGTACGCAACGTTGTTCACGATCGTTGCCTTGGCGGCGGCCGGAAGGGTCAGCGTTTACAATTCGGAATTTGATGTACCCAAGCCGAATACGTGGTCGCGCGCTCCGGTACCTGTCGCTGCATTGCCTGGGTACGACAGCCAGCCGGCAAGCATGCCAAGTCGATGGCTCAACGCATTCCGCACGAAAAGCGAATTGCTGCCGGCGTTATTTCTTCCGATTCAATTCAAGAACCCCCAGGATTTAGGTGTTGGAAAGCTGCTGGTGGCGAGCCGCAGCCTCGGCGACCCGGATTTCGCAGGAACAGTGGTCCTGCTGGTTCGCTACGATGAAAAAGGCGCACTCGGACTGATTCTCAACCGGCGCACCGACGTCCCGCTTTCTCGGGTTCTTGATCTCGAGGCCGCGAAAGACCGCTCTGACCCGGTCTATCTCGGGGGCCCCGTGGGACCTTCGGCCGTGTTTGCATTGTTTAAGTCCTCGGCGAAGATGGAAAAGGCTGAGAACATCTTCGGCGGGGTTTATCTGATTTCCGACAAAGCGCTCTTCGAACAAACAATTGCGGCGCGGCCTGACCCTGGCGTTTTTCACGTTTACCTGGGATATGCCGGATGGACCCAAGATCAATTGCGGACCGAAGTGCAATCGGGCGCGTGGTTTATTTTTCCGGCGGACGCCACCACAGTATTCAATTCCGATGCGAATTCTTTGTGGTTGCAGATGATTCAGAAGGCAGAATTGCAATTGGCGAGGACTGAGCCCAATCACGGGTCGCTATGGCGCCTCTGGCCCAATCGCGGATGAAAAGCCCCTGAGGGAGCGCTTTTAACTTCCCTTCCGCCCCTTAGGAAGATGTTTGTCACCGGACTGACCAGGGGAAAGACGCTGTGGGTTTAATTCGCACGCTTTCAATGGGAATCTCGTGGAATTGGCGCACCACTCGATCCCACCAGAAAGTCCAGGTCAGCTCCCTCGTCTGCCTGTAGGACATGATCGACGTATAGCTTTGCCCACCCGCGCTGCGGACCCGGAGGGGCCGTCCACTGCAAGCGGCGTTGACTCAAGGTTGCGTCGTCCACTTCCAGGCGAATCAGCCTGCCTGGAACGTCCAGCGTAATCAAGTCGCCTGATCGCACCAGGGCAAGGGGTCCACCGATGGTGGCTTCAGGAGAGACGTGAAGAACGACGGTTCCATAGGCAGTGCCGCTCATGCGTGCGTCCGAAACCCGGACCATGTCGGTGATGCCTTTGCGCAACAGTTTGGCCGGTATCGGCATATTGCCAACTTCCGCCATGCCAGGGTAGCCGCGGGGGCCGCAGTTTTTAAGCACCATCACGGAGTTTTCATCGATCTCCAGACTGTCATCATTGACTCGAGCGTGGAAGTCTTCGATGTTTTCGAACACCACGGCGCGCCCGCAATGCTGAAGCAAAGGTGGACTGGCCGCTGACGGTTTGATCACAGCTCCATTAGGCGCGAGATTGCCTCGGA
Organism: uncultured Acidobacteriaceae bacterium; assembly: GCA_963838445.1. Classification (GTDB taxonomy): domain Bacteria; phylum Acidobacteriota; class Terriglobia; order Terriglobales; family Acidobacteriaceae; genus PALSA-350. The sequence goes on along the minus strand of CAWIRT010000026.1, from coordinate 143,032 downwards.
GCACCGCAATTCCAGCGTGAGACTTGAACGGTTCCGCAAAGGGATGGATCACTTCCCTGTTCCAACACTCTGCATTCGCCACGTTCTCCCAAATCGAATGCCCATTCACGGTCAAGGCCTCGCGATGCAAAACACCGGCCTCCGCCAGTTCCCGCAGGACTACCGGAAGCCCGCCCGCATAGTAGAAATCTTCCATCAGGTGCTTGCCAGAAGGCTGCAGATCGAGCAAACAAGGGAGATCAGATCCCAGGCGATCCCAATCGTCGAGAACAAGTGGTACGCCAATGCGGCGGGCGATCGCGATCAGGTGAATGACCGCGTTGGTGGAGCCTCCGATAGCCGCATTGTTAAAGATGGCATTCTCTATTGCGATTCGGGTCAATATCTGTGAAATGCGCAGGTCATCGTGGACCATCTGGACAATGCGCCGCCCGGTCAATTGCGCCAACGTATTTCGCCGGGCATCGACCGCGGGGATGGCGGCATTTCCGGGCAGACTCATGCCCAGTGCTTCGACCATGCAGGCCATGGTTGAGGCTGTTCCCATGGTCATGCAATGGCCTTTCGACCGGTTCATGCAACTCTCCGCTTCGAAGAATTCACTGAGCGGCATTTTGCCCGCACCCACCTGGGCGATCATCTGGAATACGCCGGTGCCGGAACCGAGCTCGCGGCCATGGAATTTACCATTCAGCATCGGGCCGCCGGATAGACCAATGGTAGGCAGGTCACACGAAGCCGCTCCCATGAGCAGGGATGGTGTGGTCTTGTCGCACCCCATCAGCAGGACCACTCCGTCGATGGGATTTCCCCGGATGGACTCTTCTACATCCATGCTGGCGAGATTGCGAAAAAGCATGGCAGTGGGACGCAGCTGCGATTCGCCCAGCGACATCACGGGGAATTCCAAGGGGAAACCGCCCGCCTCCCAGACGCCCCGTTTGACGCATTCCGCCAGCTCGCGAAAATGCGCATTGCAGGGGTTCAGCTCTGACCACGTATTGCAGATGCCAATGACCGGACGGCTGAAGACGTCGTGAGGCCAGCCCTGATTCTTCATCCAGCTTCGATGGGAGAATCCGTCACGATCATTCCTTCCATACCAGGCACGACTGCGTAGGTTATTCATCGATTGTTCTCCGGCGTAGCCACACCCTTAACGGCTCCAGCGACGTCACAGCAGGTTTCGGAACGGAACAAGAACAAGGGGCAACGCATGATTGCAGAGAGCCGGTTAGCCCACGTGGCCTACGTATTCCGGTGCATTCACTTGGACCTGAAATCCATCTGGATCATAAAACTTGAAGGACTCCTTTGAAGTTTTATCAGCGAACTTCAGATTGAGTTCCGACAGCCGGGCGCGAACTTGATCGGCGTTGAAGTTTGCGATCCCGAAATCATAGTGATCCACGGTCGCAGTCTGATTCTGGCCCTGCTCAATGCCAAAAAAAGAGTCGCCGACTCCGAGGATATGTACCGTCGCGGACTGCTGCCGGAGGGGCATTCCGAAGAACTGTTGGTAGAACTTTGACGTGCGGTGAAGGTCAGGGACCCGTACGGTGACGTGGTTCAAGCTGACCGCGCGGAAGCCTTCCGGCGCCGGCGGAGAGGCGAGCGCACCCGGCGGCGTGAACGAGCCGGCGGCCAGTGCGGCGAGTGAAACAGCAAATTGACGGCGGGTTAGTTTGCCGCGCTCCAGGTCACCAATCATTCTTTCTATGGTTTCAATCATGACGTCCTCCGTCTCGCCGGAATAGCTTCGCTATGCCGGATCATTGTCGGTGTTACCCCATGCGGGATCGTGCAATCAAGCCCAGGCCTTTTCCTTCTGCATCGTTGCGTACTTGGCAAGAAGTGTCAAAGTACATGGTGGCGCGGTTGCTGGTGGTGTATGTGGGCCAATGCGGCAGGCCGCTGTGGTTGGGGTTTCCGCTTCGCGCGAAATTCACCCAGGCGGTGCTGATCTGCTTCGACAGCGCAAACGCAGCTGGAGAACCGGCGCTGTAATGATCACAGATTTCGGCGTTGTCGAAAGTGAACGCTATCTCGCAAGCATGGAAGGGTCCGGGGCGATCATCCAATACAGGGGTGCGCCAGGCATAGACGTAAGAGTATGCGGGTGCGGCACCCAGATCAGCCTTCCTGGCGGCTTGCGCGAATGCGGGCACACGTAGCCGGGAAGCGGCGATGGTTGCGTAAAGGCCGAATGGAGTGGCCTTTGGATAATCGAACCGGTACGCGGCAATGATCGCCTCAGCATCGTCGCCAAAAGCCTCGCGAACCAAGCGGGTCAGCTCCTCTGCTCCCATCGCACTGGCGTCGGGATGGTCGAGTCCATTCACAAACTCATGCAGATTTGTGCCTGTAAGCAGCGGAACATCCGCAGAAAGGGTGGGCGCTCCTGGATCGAATGGATGATGGGGAAGAACCCGGCCGTCGACTGTCGGTCCCCAGTCCCGCTCCCCGAATGTGTCCCGCAGGGAGGGTTGCGGCCGGGGCATTTTCTTCATCGCCTCCACTGCGGCGCCGGAGAGACGATCGACTGGAATTCTCTGTAGTTCCTTCACCTGTGATTTGGATAGGCTGAGCTGCTCCATCGTTAGTTCGGCCACGCGTCCTGAGTAATCAGGATAGAGCGCTTTGAGGAACGGCCCGCTTTGCACGATGGCACGATGAAATAAACCCTTGGCCGCCGGCATGGCCATGAGTGTGATCACTTTTCCGCCGCCGCCCGATTGGCCAAAGATGGTTACACTGCCAGGATCACCCCCGAACGTCGAGATGTTGTCACGCACCCACTCGAGGACAGCGACAATGTCGAGCATGCCAACATTGGCGGAGGAGGCAAATTCTTCTCCTCCGAGACCGGCAAGGTTGAGATAACCATAGACGTTCAGCCGGTGATTGTGCGTGACCACGACAACATCGTGATTGCGGGCGAGACTTTCGCCATCGTAAGAGAGAAGATCATGCCCGCTTCCACCGGAGTATCCTCCCCCATGCATGTAGACCATGACCGGGCGCTTGCGCGTGGCCTTGAGCGTGGCATTGATCTGTGGTGTCCAAAGATTCAGGCGCAGGCAGTCCTCGCCAGGCACCGTGGCGGCAGAGCCGCGATGAAGCACAAACGCGTCCTCGTCGGCGTTGGCCAGATTCTTCCCGTCCGTATCAAAGTGGGCAGAGTCACGGGTCGGACAAACGCGGCCGTATTGCAGGGCATTGCGGATCCCTTTCCAGGGCTCCGGCCGGGCCGGCGGCATGAAGCGCATCTCGCCGGCGGTCGAAGCCCCGTAGGGTACGCCTTTAAAAACGTAGACGCCGTTCCGCGCGAATCCACGGATTTTTCCTGCAGTCGTTTCTGCTACCGTTGCGGCATCAGACGCAACGACCGTAGCTCGCCCACAAGGCATTTCGTCACCCGCGGCGTGGGAGGGCTGCGCCATCATGTCTGTGGGTAAGATGACCGAACTGGCCAGCCCCGCTCCAAAGGCCGCCATACCACCAACGAGAGCACGCCGCCTGCGGGCGAAATCGGTTAAACAGCGGTTGGAATTTTTTGCGCGTGATTGCTCGTCGAACTGTCTCACGGGTCTTATCCTTTGCGCGGAGATATTTGAAGTCGCATGGTGTTACTTGACCACAAGATCTGCTTGTTCCATTCTTGACAGAGTCGGAGGAACGAGAGTAGCCTCCGCTACTGTGCACCAACGATTGCACACCATGCAATAGCAAAAGTAGTCTCCGTCGTGTGCACGTTGGCCGCATGTTGAAGCATGCTTAGATTCGGCAGGTATGGATGAGATTTCGGTTTTGCATCTTCACGATAGAGTGCCGCTGCTGCAACCTTCGCCTGGAAGGCGGCTTACCGGCCTCGAAACCAGACCGAAAGCCCGGGTAAGGCCACTCCAAGGCTCGCCATGTTTTATTCATTCAATGGCCAACGCGCCAGGAAATTGATGCTGCTGACTTTCTGCGTCATTGCCGATGTCCGCAGCAGCCCGGCGCAGGACGCGGTGTGCAGCGGAGGATTCGGGAGCTTCACGGCTAGGTTCGCCACCGGCGTCACTGTCTCCGTGGGCGCCAAACGGAATGCAGAATTCGCCGGGCGGACCTGTTTAGCGAAGCTGGATTGGGCGAAACAAGAGTTGCTGGTTGAACCCGATGCGTGGCAAGTGGACATCGATGCAATGGGCATAGACCTTAACTTAGGCTCCCCCGTGGTCGCATTCCAGACAAAAGCGACCGATCTCGATCGGCTCCAGAAATACGAAATTTACTCGCTCAAAGAACCCCCGAGGCTACTTCGGACAATTACTGGCGGCGCCTTCTATGGTGCCGCCGATACCGACCTCGATGGCCGAATTGAAATCTGGACCAATGACGCCGGCGTGGCAAACGGCTTCGAGAACATACCTCTCAGTGCGCTCGACTTTCCGCCTACGATCGTGCTGAGGTTCGAACAGAAGAAGTTGATTGATGTTAGTTCGGAGTTTGCGTCCGACTACGATCGCCAGGTTGTTACGTTGCGAGCCCAACTGGACCCTCAGCAGTTGAAGGAATTCAAGCGCAGCGACGGTGCTTTGTTAACCAGGTCCTACGTTCCAATGGATCAGCTACATCAACTGATCACCACGAAAACCAAAGTATTGGAGATAGTGTGGTCTTATCTTTACAGCGCCCGTGAACAACAAGCATGGAGTGCGCTTGCCGATATGTGGCCCGCCGCGGATTTCGATCGGATTCGCGCGGCCATCCTGCTTGCACAAGCACACGGTATCCGCAGCCAGGTGGACGGCATTTCTCATCAATCAAGACCGTCTCAATTCAAGAAAAAGCATGCAATGATCTACGATCGGATCTCGGAAACCGATGCTGAACGAGGGAACCCGTTGAGCTCGTATTACGCGCCCGGCGCAAGTGGGCCCGGCAAAGGCGAACACATCTTCGAGCCGGACACTGCCCCGGTTCAGATTCTCTTGCGGCGACCGCCCCCGCCAGATGCTTCGTCAGCGGATCTGGGGAAGGAGCTTGTCATAAACCTGGTAATCGACGCTGCCGGAAAGGTCCGGTCCGCGAATGAGGAAGGAAAACCCGAGAAGGCCTTGATGGACGCCACGGCTGACTGGAAGTTTATTCCCGCATTCAAAGACGGACGCCCCGTCGCAAGTCGCCTCCGACTTGGAATCACTCCTTTGCGGTAGATATAGTTCTGCCAGTGCAACCCCCCTCACGACTGGACAGTTTACGGAATCGAGGAGCATCGTTAGTGCGCCGAATCGTCTGGTTGATATCGCTGTTTGCATTCCTGTCCGCGCCAACTCTGTTTCTCCATGCGGCTGAACCGTTCCTGGTCTTCCAGCCCCATGGACGCGCCAAGGGCAAGAACATCGTTCTGATTAGCGGTGACGAGGAGTACCGTTCCGAGGAGTCCCTGCCTCAACTGGCCAAGATCCTATCGACGTATCATGGGTTCCACTGCACCGTGCTTTTCGCAATCAATCCGAAGGATGGCACGATCAATCCCAATCAGCTAGACAACATCCCTGGATTGGAAGCGCTTGATTCCGCCGACCTGATGGTCATCCTGACCCGTTTTCGCGATCTGCCGGACGATCAGATGAAGCACATCGTGGACTATATTGAGTCAGGCAAGCCCATCGTGGGGATCCGGACAGCCACGCACGCGTTTGAGCTCAAATCCAGCCCAACCTACGCCAGGTACAACTGGAACGCTCCCGATGGCGGTTTCGGGCGCAGGGTGCTGGGGGAAACCTGGGTCAGGCACCACGGCCACCACGGGAAACAAAGCACCATGGGTGTTCTCAATCCGAAAGAGATCAAGAACCCTATCCTGAGCGGAATTCATGACGGCGAGCTGTGGAGCAAGACGGATGTTTACGAAGTACGGTTGCCCCTTCCGGGGGACAGCGAGACCTTGGTGTTCGGGGAGGTGCTTTCCGGCATGGGTCCGAAAGATTCTCCCGTCCCGGGCGCGGTGAACGATCCCATGATGCCGATCGCGTGGACAAAAACCTATACCGGTGGCGCCGGTAAGACCGCCCGGGTCTTCGCCACGACACTTGGAACTTCAGAGGATTTGCTCACCGAAGCGAATCGCCGGTTGCTGGTGAATGCTTGCTACTGGGCGCTGGGGCTAGAGCAGCAAATCAAGCCCAACGCAAAGGTAGGGCTGGTGGGTGAGTATCATCCGCATCCCTTCGATTTTGATGGTTATGTTAAAGGTGTCAAGCCGGCGGACCTGCGATAGGCAGCCGCCATTGGTAGAGTGAAGGTCAAACATGTTCAACCAAACGGGGGCGAGGTTCCATGGCGCAGGCTCCTTCATCAAGTATTCAAGTCGGCAGTGACGCCTGGACGTGGTTCACCAAGAAAAACGGTTGCGAGCGTGCAAGCCGGCTCGACCACATGTCCATTAAATTGTTCGCTCTCCTCCTTTCTTGCTTACCTCAACCCTTATTTTCTCAGCAATCGTCGGGGCGGGAATTGTTCCATAGGAATTGTGCTGGTTGCCACGGCAGTGATGCACGCGGTTCCGCTAAAGCGCCCGGCCTCGCCATGAATCAACGGGTAGCGGGACAATCGCCCGAACAGTTGAGCGCATTCCTCGAACAGGGCAACATCGCCGGCGGCATGCCTTCCTTCTCCGATCTCTCCGCCGCCGACCGGGCGAGGCTTGCCGAATATCTGCGTGATCTCAACATAGGAATTATCGTGAGGCCACCGATCGCCTCCCAACCCACACGAAAAATAACCTTGGGATCGCCGAAGCCGGGCGACTGGCTGACTTATAACGGAAATGACTCAGCCAATCGCTACAGTCCCCTCAAAGAGATCAACACCGCGAATGTGTCCTCACTGAAGTTGAAATGGATTTTCCCCATCCAGTACTTTGGCCTCGAAACAACACCGCTCGCTGCCGACGGAGTGCTGTATGTAACCGGCCCGAACCAGGTGTTCGCTCTCGACGCGCTCACCGGCAGTACGATTTGGCAATATTCCCGGCCGGCAAGCGCAGGTATGGTCGGTGACTCAAAACTTGGCACCAATCGCGGAGTCGCGATTCTGCGCAACAAGGTCTTCTTTGTTACCGACAATGGTCATCTATTGGCGCTTGAACGAGCCACTGGCGATTTACTCTGGGAGACGCCGATGGCGGCCGGCAGTGAAGGTCAGCATTATGGCGGCACGATGGCTCCGCTCATCGTCGACGATTTGATCATTGCCGGCGTTTCAGGCGCCGACGAAGGCATTCGCGGTTTCGTCGCCGCCTTCAAACCCGACAACGGTGCTCTCGTTTGGCGGCACTGGACGGTGCCTCGCAAAGGAGAACCCGGCATAGAAACCTGGGGAGGCAAAGAACCAGTCACGGGCGGCGGTTCCAGCTGGCTCACCGGCTCTTACGACCCATCGTCCGATACGCTCTACTGGCCCACGGGCAACCCCTTTCCCGATGGCGACGACCGCGACCGCCCCGGCGACAATCTATATACCGACAGTGTTCTAGCTCTCAATCCAAAGACCGGGGCGTTGAAATGGCACTACCAGTTCACGCCGCACGATGTGGAGGATCGGGACGCCGCCGAACCCGATGTGTTGGTTGATACTGTCTACCGAGGCAAGCCCTCCAAACTATTACTTCACGCGGATCGCAACGGCTTCTTTTATGTGCTTGATCGCACCAATGGTGAAGTGTTGCTGGCCAAGCCCTTCCTGCACCGCATCGACTGGGCCTCCAGCATCGGACCCGATGGCCGGCCGGTGGTCAAAGATCCGCACGGCTGCCCCATCGACGCAGCCAATTGGGACTCCACCGCTTTTTCTCCGGAGACGCGCCTGTACTATCTCCTGGCACTGGAACAATGCGTCAGCGACCACAATAGCGGCTATCCCGATCAGCAGGGCCAGCGCTTTCTGCGTGCGCTCAACATTGATACGGGGGAGATTGCCTGGGAGGTTCCGCAACCGGGCGCCGCTCGTGCCAAGACCTGGTCGGGCGTTCTCGCCACCGCGGGAGGATTGATTTTCTGCGGGCAGCCGAATGGAGGTTTCGTAGCAGTGGATCAACGGAACGGAAAGACGCTCTGGCGATTCCCCACCAACATCTTTATGAAGGCGTCACCCATGACGTTTATGGCGGACGGTAAGCAGTATATTGTCGTGGCGGCAGGTCCGAATATTCTTTGTTTCGGCCTCTGAACAATCGGCGCGCAAGGCTGGCCGCGTCAACCGGACACGCAGCTCAGGAACGATGTAGTCCTCGGAGCAGCGGTTAGGCGTTGACAGCATTCATCAGGACTTCATGAAGACGCTTAGCGACGATCGTGTCTTCGCCATCTTGCAACATCCAGACTCCCACAACAATCGTTTCTGCGTCCGAGGAGAACATGGAGTTCGGGTCGCCTGTCGCAGGATGTAGCTCGATACTGGGTGAACCCTTTCTCAGAGCGTCCGCAACTTCGCGTGGTTTGATCCTTATTATTTTCTGGTCGTAACGTAAGAGTAAAGTAGACGCGTGTTGATTAATCTCCGGGACAAATATCTGCGCTTTCAGCGAAGGAACGTCGTGCAGGTGGTCCGCTATTGCCTGCGCGCGGACGCGGAATTCGGTCTGCATCGCATCGTCGGACTGGCTTAGGATCCAATCTACCGCAGCTACCATGCCTACAATTTGCTCCTTCGCAACTTTCATTCCCCTGCCGACCACGTCATCGATCGAGTTATTGTTTTCAGCAGCTGCCGCGATGAGTTCCCTCTTTCCCAACAGCAAGCCGGCATTTTGCGGGCCGCGAAGTCCCTTACCTCCTGAAAACGTTACCAGGTCGAACCCCATCTGGGTATAGAGCCAAAGTCTCGAAATTGGAGGGCAATCGGCAGCAGCATCATTGAAGCACGGAACATTATGCTCATGTGCGATTCGAATCCAGTCTTGGCGGCTGATCAGACCGCTTTGCGCCGCATTGTGAAAATGCGCCATCACTGTCTTCGCATTGAATGCTGCACGGTACTGGTCGATAGTCTCCACTTCTACGATGTTGACATTGCAGTTGAGCAGGGCATGGTCATAACCGTAACGATGGGCCTTCTGCATAATAACCTCATTCTTCAGGCCACTCATTTGCTGTGGAATCAGATTGGCGATCCGTTCGCCATTTCTTCCGTTCGCTACAGATATGCATGCGGCAGTTCCCAACGTCAAAGCCGATGCAGCTCCGGCTGATACCAGTGCCGCTTCACAATGCAGCTTGTTCGCTATGTACGCGCCTGCAGCTAGTTGCAAGTCCTTCAAGCGCACGGGATGTTTCGCTGCTTTGGCGACGGCCAGTTGCACCGGCAACGGCATGATTGACGAGGTAAACATTGTAAAGACGCCCGCGGCATTGATGATCTTCTCTACCCCAAGCTTATCGTAGTAATCAACGCCATCATCCAGGGCAGGCGCTTGTGTTGCGACAGCATTCAGTGGCGTGATCCAACTTGCCAATCCCACGGACGCCAGAGCTGATCTGCTAAACGCAAAGAAGGAGCGACGCGAATACCGAGTGGTCATTTGGCCTTCCAGAGAACTGCTTCACGCAGATTGTTTGCGAGCCTTTCAAAAACCTGGCTCAGGCGATTGTCCACTATAAGCTCTTCGCCTGGCTGCCGTGTCAGCTATCATGCCGACTGTTTCCGGGCTTTGTTGAGTATCCGGCGAAGACTATTTCCCACGATCAGGTCCTCCCCATCCTGGAGCGTCATGGAAATAATTTGTAAATGATTGACTTTTGACCTGGGCTCTCTACCACTCACTGCGGGAACCAGGCTTGGGTTATTGTTGGTTAGAACCTCGATACGGGGCTCACCAGCGCGTAGCTGCTCCGCGCATTGATCGATGGTTAAACCGAACTTCTGCTCGTCCCACTGGACGGTGAGTGTCGGGTAGCTATTACCAGTCGCGGGAATGGCGATGTCGGTGGTGACGCCCGGGACCGTTGCCACTAGCTTCCCAATGCGCTCTACGCGAGATGCCCACTCTTTATTCAAGGCCTTCGAGTCAGCCTGTGCCCAGTAGTCGACGCCGGCAAGAATTCCCATGATCTCTTCCTTGCCCACCTTCATGGCGCGGCATACAGAGCCTTCCCAGGGGCAGGTGTTTGCCAGGGCTGCGGTGATGAGGTCCTGGCGACCCAATAGTATCCCCGAACACTGCGGCCCACGGAAACCCTTTCCTCCGCTAAAGCAATAGAGGTCGACCCCCATCTTGGCGAAGCGGGTGAAGTTCTCAAAGGGAGGAATACCAGCGGCGGCGTCCAGCAATACGGGCACGCCCGCTGGCTTGCTGATCTTCAGCACCTCGGGTACGCGCTCGTCTTTCCATGTGGTGTAAATCATGGCCGTCTGTGGCGTGATTGCTGCCTTCACGCTGTCTACGGTGGGCGCGATCACGAGTTTGGCGCCGCATAGACGAATGGCGTTATCGAAAGCGCTTCGGCCGCCGAGCATGACCACCTCTCCCTTCAATCCAGTTGTGTCGGGGAGTTGCCATACGTTCTTGGGATCGCAGCCCGCGATACACCCCGCGGTGGCCACCGCGATAGCTCCGGCTGAGCCGGAAGTGACCATGCCTGACTCTGCGCCGGAAAGTTTGGCTAAATACCGTCCGGCGGCTACTTGCAATTCGAACATGTCCACAAAATGGTGCGATGCTTCTTCTGTTGCTTTTCGCACTTCAGGTAGCTCAAGCGAACCGCTCAGGTAGGTCCATGTTCCCCGAGCATTGATAAAAGATCTGACGCCAAGTCGCGAGTATATATTCCCCTTGACCGGCATCTTGGTTGCCGCGGCCACCGTGTTCGCAAGACTACGTGAGCCCATGGTGGCAAATAGGGGGGCCGCGGCCATCCATTTAATGAACGATCTGCGATCGCTTTGGCCTGCGGTGGTGTTTTGCTCAAGTGACATTGTTTCCCTTTCCTATGTTTCAAAACCTTAGAGGGACTCCGCAGACGACAATCCTATCGACGAACGATGCCACTTGTCTCATATCACAGTGTTGGCTGTTTCACAGCGATAAAGGAGATTTGTTCGCCCGTCATCGTCTTCATGTCGAAGCTGTTCTGCAGAAGGGTCTGAGCCGGAAAATTCCCCTTGAAAAATGTGCCATAAAGGGGCACGACTTGATCGGTATACTGCATGTCCCGCAGATAGATTGTCGCCTGCACGACGTCGGGAAAGTCCAGGTCTGCCCCTTGTAGATCGTCCAACAGGTTTCGCATCGTCTGCCGCAATTGCAAAGTCACATCTTGAGTAACGATCCCCTGGTCGGGGATGAACCCGCTTTTGCCCGACATGTAATAGGTATCCCAATAAATCACCCCTGGACTCGCCGTCGGGCTGGGCTTCATATTCCTGATCTGAATTGACTTGCGTTTTGATAGATCGGCTCCCGCGATTGCGCTGAATACGATATGACTGTTGTGTGGAAGGCTCGCCACCTGGATCGTTCCCCGCCCGGGAGTATTGCCAAACTCAAAGTAAGACGCATAAATCTTGTTCATCACACTGGCGTCGGGGCGTTGTGCCTGTCCATTGTGACCTATCGTCCCGGGCGGGTTTGACCCCGCCGCATTCGCCTCTGCGCTGCTTAGGTATGGATTTACCCACACGACGTTGGCCATACTCATATTCGCCGTTTTCAAAATCGTCGCTACATTGTCGAGCGCCTGCTTCACTTCAGTCCCATAATCTTCCGAAATCTTCCCTGTGACCCGATCGGTCCCATCCTGGGCCGACATGTAGAGCACTTCGCCGGCCTGGATTCCAGCAGGATCGATGTGATCTCCCTTTGGCCATCCCGGCGGCTGGATCATCTTCCGCTGCAGTGTATTGGCGGCCGCGATGCAGCTGATCTGGACCTTCTCTCCCTTTGGAAGATTTGCCACCACGAGCACTGTGCGGGCGGGAGGATGATTACCGATCAACCTCCAATAGACATCGTCCATGGTAGCGATGTCCTGCAAACTCGTCACATACACATGCATCCAGACAACGGAGCCAAAATCCATTCCCGACGCGCGCAGCACACCCTGCACATTGCGTAATGATTGGTTCACCTCCTGCGAGAAGTCCTTCGGAAGGCTGCCATCGCTGCTCCGCCCATTCTGGCCTGCCACATAAAGCGTGTCACCCGCCAGCACGCCCGAACTCGACATTGAACCCGCACTTCTGCCTTCCACGCTGATGACCTTCAGCACGCCCCCCTTCTGCGCTAACAACTCTGTGCTGCAGGAGATCGCGAGTAGACATGTCAACATGATCAAAGCGCGCCTGGGGTAGTGGTTCATGCATTCTCCTTGGAGAAATACTCGTTAATGTTTTACGGGATCGAGAGCGTGTCCGCGTGCGCGTCTACTTTAGCTTGCAATATTCCGGAATGGTTTCGCGCGAGAGTTAACTTGTTCCAGCGATAAGCTCTCCCGACCAGTGGGCCGGCAGACGATTTCAGTAACACTTGTTGCGACGGCCAGATAGGGCTTTATTTCATCTTGAAACAAAGTATAGCCAAGATTTTACATACCTATGAGATGCTGTCAATACAAAGTCATTGCACCGGGTTATCTTCATTTCCGCTGTCGATATGACTTTGCTGGAAAGCGATCGATGATATCCCGACTCTTCTATCCCCCGCTGTTGACGCTGGCGCCTCTTGCGCTCTTGCACATATTCGCCGCTGCACAGGTTGCGGCCCCGCCCGTAGCGGAACCACAGACAACTTCCCCTCCGACCACACAAGCCACGGCTCATGCACCGGTCCCGGACAAACCGTTTGAGCTGCACGCGCTCGACCCGGAGTTCTGGAAGGTGTTTCGTAAGGAGGTCAAGCTGGAAACGATGGGCACCGGCTTCGTCTTCACGGAAGGGCCGGTCTGGGACCGAACCGGTTTTTTGTGGGTGAGCGACGAAAAGGGAAATAAAATCGACAAGCTCTATCCGGACGGTCATATTGAAACAGCAATTTCAGTGATCGATCCGGACGGCAGCACCTACGATAAACAGCATCGCCTCTGGAGTACGTCGAGCGGTCTGCGCGCAGTCATCAAGCTTTCCGCGGATGGCAAAAGCTTCGAGGTCATCGCGGACCATTATCAAGACAAGAAGCTTAATACTCCGAACGACATTGTCATGGGACCGGACGGCGCGATCTATTTCACCGATCCCATTATCGATTTGCGGCCCGACCAACAGCAGGAGCAGCCACAATCCATCTACCGTCTCGCTACCGATCACTCCTTAACGCTGCTGACGCGGGAGTTGTTAGCGCCGAACGGATTGGCGTTTTCTCCCGACGGGAAATATCTATACGTCGACGACGACAAAACGAGGGAAATCCATCGCTATGACTTCCACAAGGACGGGACCATTTCCGGCGGCATGGTCTTCGGCACAATGATCGATCCAGGAAGCCGCGGGAACCCTGACGGGATGAGGCTCGACAAACATGGCCGGCTCTTCGTCTCCGGGCCTAACGGTATCTGGGTCTATAACCGCGACGGCAAGCACATCGGAACCGTGCAGATGCCGCACAACATGGCCAACCTTGCCTGGGGCGGACCTGGTTACTCCAAGCTGTACATCACGGCAGGCAAGACCGTGTATATCCTGCAGTCGAAGACGCACGGGTTTATCCCGTACGAAAGTAAAAAGTAAACGCGGTCCTGCCGCGAGGAAGTGCGGCAATCCTGCCCCTTGGCTGCTTATGGGCGAGTTTGCTGGATGCACTCAACGTGACGGTTAAATCAGGGTGTCATTCCACTGCCGCGGACCCAGAAGCTCTCCGTCCATTTCTGGCCGGCAGGCAATGTTTGTAACTCCGCATATTTGCCCCGGCGCGCTAAATTCACTCCATCGATAATGGCGGCCAAGGGCTCGAAACAAATGAATTCCTGGGTCAGGTTGGGGGAGGGAGGTAGATAAATGGTGGCGACCTGGTATTTCGGTCCGAATAACGTCACTACCTTCATGCCACCCGCCTCGATTGAAAAATGGGCACGGCCATCCGCATCGCGTTCAAGGCCGGTAAAGCCGTCGTCCAAGTTTTGGCCGCGAAGAGGTAGTGGATTAGATATGTCAAGTGGCCGCATTTCACCCGTCGGAACTTTTGTTTCATCGGCCACGACATGGAGCCGTGCAGAGAGATGCGCGGTCCAGTCGTCGCGCGGAATGCCAGGAATCTGAAAGAAAGGGTGAAATCCGATGATCACCGGCATTGGATCCGCGCTTAGATTCGTGATCGTTGTTTTCACTTCCAGGACGCCATCGGCCAGACTGTAGGTCACCTCGTATTCCTGGGCGAACGGCCATTGCGCCATCAGATCCGGATACTTCCAGAATTGAAGCCGGCTGGTCAGATGTGCGGACCGGCTATTGGCCGCCAACTCCGTCACCTCCCAGAGTGGCGAATTAATGAGAAACCCGTGACCCGGCATGACGCCTCGGACGTTGCCTAGACTCATATTGAATCCATACCGCTTGCCGTTGGCCCAAAAGGCTTGTTCGTCCAACAGGTCGGCCCACGGCGCGCGAAATGGAATCCCGGCCAGCTTTGGTTTCTTTACAAACTCGGAAAGGTCATCGTAGGGGAAGTACAGAATGTTTTTCCCGTGCACCTTCATCGCGTAGACAAGATTGCCCACGGACGATACTACGGAGACTTCCACCCCGTTCTTCGCATCGCTCAGGCGAACGATAGGGACGCCGTGATCCGATGTTTTCTCAGCCGTGTAGTTCTGGGCAAAAGAAGTCGTCGCCAGCAACAACCAGCACAGCGCGATGATGCCAGCCGAATTCCTGGTGAACTTCAGGTGCCCTCCCGTTAGGGAACGCTTCGTATCTGCTTAACGCTGTGCCGCGCCGCTACGGCCCATAATGGGCCACACGTCCACGATCTTGTCACCCTGGGCGATATAGTAGCGGTCGAAAGCATTGGTGCTCTGGTCCAGGTTGGTGCAGTAAATCTCCAACCGGTCGCCTAGCTTCGGTGCCTGGTCCCCGTCCTTCCAGGTCAGGGCACCATATTCTGCTCCCTGAACCCCTACCTCCAGCCACGGCATCCCCTTCACCTCGTCGTTCTTCTTGGCGAGCGCCTTGTTGCCGTAATCAGTGGTGATGATGTTAGGGTGGTGCTGACTATCAACCGTAGTTAGAATGGTCAACGCAGGCTGCCAATCCGTATATCTGGCCATGTTCCCATCTTGCCCACCGACGATGAAGTATTCAGTGTCCATGAAGACATAAGTGCCGGCTTCCAGTTCCGTCAATCCAGTGTCGCAATCGATGTTGTAGGTGCCGGTCGAACCGCCGGACATGATGTTCACAGGCAAGCCGGATTTGAGCGCCAGGTCCTTGCTTTCGCGCGCACCAGCCAGCACATCCATGGACTTCTTCTTTCGTGCTTCGAAGCCCTTGGTATGCGCCGCGCTCCCGGAGTAGGCCATGAAGCCCTCAAATTGCATGTGCTTGCAGGACGATACCTTCTGTGCCAGCTCGACTGCGGGCTGACCGCCGTCAATGCCTTGCCGGTTCATTCCGGCGAACACCGACACTGCGATTCTCAGCTTTGCCTTGTAAGCGTCCGCCGCTTCTGCCAGCCATTCCACCACCTGCGCGTCATCGGTCACGAGCATGAAAGTGGGGTCCTTCTTAGACAGCGCTACGGCTCGCTGGATGTTATTGACGCCAACGGGCTGCTTGGTCCACAGAACGCCCTTGATCCCCGCTCCAGAGAAGAGCTCCGCCTCGGCGATGGTGGCACAAGTGAGCCCGACTGCTCCAGCGGCTACCTGTTGTTTGGCAACGTCCACGCTCTTGTGGACCTTGACGTGGGGTCTTACGTTGACGCCGCTCGTCTTGGCCGTCTCTGCCATGTGCTTCACGTTGGCGTTGAACATGTCCAGGTCTACGACCATGCACGGTGTAGGCAAGATGTCCTTGGTCATGTCGCGAAAATCTTTCCTGGCAATCCGCGCTTCGAATTCATTGATGGGATAGGGCGAGGAAGATGTAGTGCCGGCTTGGCTCGGCGCCAGCGACAGAACACTCATGGCAGCTCCGGCAGATAGGAATTCGCGACGTGTTGGCATCTTATTCTCCTGCAGATATATTGATCCGTTTTGATTGGCATACCGAGTGTTTATTTCGGCCTTCCAGAGAAATCACTCACGCAGATTGCTTACGAGCCTTTTCAAGAACCTGGCGCAGACGATTGCCCACTATAAGCTCTTCACCTGGCTGCAGTGTCAGCGAGAGGATGCGCAGATGATTCGGACGAGCTGCCGTCTTACCGCCTGACTCAGTGATTCCCGCTCGCGCCAGAACACCGCTGGGATTATTGCTTGTCGAGACGTCAATCCGCGGTTCGCCCTCGCGCAGCTGCTGGTCGCATTGAGCCACCGTCAAGCCAAACTTTTGTTCGTCCCACGATACCGCAAGGGTGGGGAAACTGTCCTCCTCTTCCGGCGGAGGGGTGGTGATGGTTGCCTGAACTCCCGGTACTGTCTCTACTAACTTCGCGATGCGCTCCATCTGGCGCTGCCAGACTTTGTCGATCGCGGCAATGTCGGCCTTGGACCAGTAGTCGATGGCCGCGAGGACGCCCATGATTTCTTCTTTACCGACCTTCATCGGCCGGCATATGGAACCTTCCCAGGGATTCGTGTTGTAGAGGGCCGCCTCGATCAGATCCTTGCGGCCTAACAACACCCCGGAGACTTGCGGACCACGCATGCCCTTCCCACCGCTAAAGCAAAATAGATCGACACCCGTCTTCGCCAGGCGGGTGAAATTCGAGAATGGGGGGATGGCCGAAGCCTGGTCCACCATGACAGGGACGCCGGCGGGCTTGGTGATCTTAAGGATGCTCTCGACAACCTCGGTTTCCCCCCAGGTGGTGTAGACCATGGCGGTCTGGGATGTAAGGGCTGCGGAGAGATCGTTCATAGTGGGAACGACGATCAGCTTAGCCCCGGTGAGCCGGATGCAGCTGTCCCAGGGGGTGCGGCCGCCAAGGATGATGACCTCCCCTTTCATGCCGGTGGTGTCGGGCAACTGGTAGATATTTTTGGGATCCGATCCGGCGATGCAGCCTGCAGTGGCGGATGCTATCGCACCAGCCGAGCCGGAGGTGACCATGCCGGATTCGGCGCCGGAGAGTTTAGCGAGGTAGCGGCCGGCAGCGGCTTGAAGCTCAAACAGGTCGACGAAGTAGTGGGAGGCTGCCTCAGCGGCCACGCGCACTTCGGGCAACTCGAGCGATGCAGTCAGATAAGTCCAGGGCCCTCGGCAATTAATCAACGGCCGAACGCCTAAGCGGGTGTAGATATTGTCCGAAAAAGTCCCCTTGAGGGTGGCGGTCCTGGTAGCAGTAGCTACGGTAGCGGCAAAACTGCGCGCCCCGATGGTGGCAAAGAGCGGGGTGGCAGCCAGCAGTTTGAGGAATGACCGCCGGTCATTCGAGTTACGTTGAAGCTCCCGCTCAGGCAACGTGATGTACCCTCGAAACGTTTGCGCATGTCAATGAGCTGGCCAGGTAACGGTCAAACATAGTAAAGAAAAATATCTGTGTCAAGAGAAAATTCTCACAGGCGTAATACGTTATTTCTGAAGGGGTCTCCAGAATGGACGAACCAACCAGTCCCGTTGAGCAGGCCAAAGCATAAATCTCCAGCGCTTCAGAGAGAATTGCTTCGGAAAGGAATGACATGAATCAACAACGGAAGTTCTTCGTGCTGCTCGCATTGTGCGCGAACTTTGCCGCGCAGTTATCCGCGCAAAAGCTCTCCCGCTCTCAGTCGCGGTGTCCACCAAAACGCTCGGTCGAAAAACCTTTCCAGGAAGGTCCGCGACCTCTTTTTGCACACCTAACCTGATCGCTCCCCTCCACAAAGCCGTCATCCTGAGAGTCTGTGACTTTATTGGTTTTGCGAAAAAATCGACGCTGAAAACAAAAAGGTTAGGTGCTTCCAAGGGCGCGAAAAATCAAAAAAGTCACAGCCTCTGAGCGAAGCGCCTCGCGGATCTATCACATGACGGAGAGCTTATGGCGCGGAGTCGAAGAGCTTGTCCTGAGCGTTAGTTTTGCGAAAAAATCGACGCTGAAAACAAAAAGGTTAACCGCTTCCAGGGCGACGTGCCTTGTTAACAGATGTTCTTCAGAGCTTTCCGGCCACCAAAACCATGAAAGAAATCAAAAAGTCACACCTCGACGGGATGACAAAGGAAAGGACGACGGTTCCATAGAGAGTGGTTGCTGGACCAAGGCGTTTTTCATCACCTTGGGTGGGCTCGCAGGCCAATGAGCACTCGGTCGAAAAACCTTTCCTGGAGAGGTCCGCGGAACTGCAGATCCCTCCGCTACGCTACGCTTCGGTCGGGATGACAAAGGAGGGCGGTGCTTGCATCCTCCGGTGATTGTCTGGCTCGAGACCGGATATACCGGATACCTGGAGGGTTTATGAGGCAAAAAGTAATCATAACGATCCCGGCGTGCTTTCTTGGTGTGGCAGTTGCCTGGGGCCAAGGCCAAGTTCCTCCGGCGGGGGCAAAGCCGTCCTTGTTAGCCGCGGAGGATCCGAGAGAGCCGGCGGTACTGGCTCAATGCAAGAACCCACCGCTGCCGGCCCCGGATTATGGACAGCCGCAGCTGGGGCTTAGAGACTATAAGGTCATAGAGATTCCCGGCGTCATCGCTGCCGGGCAGAAATGGAAGTCTCTTTGGCAACAGATGGGCGACAACGGCGATGGGATTGTGGGATCACCCGACGGCGGGCTTCTGATCGCGCAAAACGATAGTAGCGACGTCTTGAAACTTGATAAGCAGGGCAAGGCTTCGGTCGCCTACACGGATACGAATACGGGAGGTTCTCTCTCGATGAACTCGAGGGGCGCGCTATTTATCGTGAACAGGGGCTTCCACCCATCGATTTCAGAGCTTGCGCCAAATCGCAAAATCCTGGCTGACCACTACCAGGGTGATCCCCTGGATTGCAGCGACGTGGTTCTCAACGATCTGATGGCGGATAGCAAGGGCGGCGCGTATTTCACGATGGGCGGTGTGTTTTACGCCAGTCCGAGCGGCCAAATCACCCGGTATGATGGCAAGAATCTCAGGGGCCCGAACGGGATCATCCTAAGTGCAAATGAAAAGACACTCTATGTGAGCAATGGGATCACGCTCGTGGCCTTCGATGTCCAGCCCGATGGCTCGCTTACGAACCAGCGGGATTTTGGCAAACTCGAAGCTGGGGGCTTTGGCGACGGCAGCGCCATCGATGCACAAGGACGTATCTACGTGACAACCGCCCCCGGCGTCCAGGTCATCGCCCCCGATGGCAAGTACCTCGGCCTGATCCCTACTCCTCGACCGGTCATCAGCGTCGCCTTCTCCGGCCCGGACAAGAAAACGCTTTTTGTCTTAGCCCAGGGCGCCAAAGATGCTCAGGGAAAGGAGGTCGACAACGCGGCCCAGGTCTATTCCATCCCGATGATCGCGCAAGGCTTCAAAAAGCGGGCGAAGTAAGCAATACTATGCCCGTGAATAAGGTTCTAGAAACTGCTTCATTGCTTCGCGGATAACTCTTTGTTGAGCTTCGTTTGGCGTGACGCCGTCGGGGCCGAAGACGCGGCTGGCGTCGCGAACGATCGTCGTTTCTTTGAAAACCCCGCGCGCCGTCAAAAGGTACTGCGTCGCTCCTGTAATCGTTTGAAACGCCTGTACCCTGCCGAACATTTCAAAGGCTTCATTCTGCTTGCCTGCATTCCACAGTTCGAAGACCCTCTGAAGAAGATCGGCGTAAGTGATGATGGGGACATAGCCGTCAAAACCTGCCCGGAGCTCATCCAGCATTTGGATGCAGTTGTGTGCTGCCATGACCACGAACTTGTCGCCGGTTCGTTTCCTGAATTCCGGGATGCGGGGCAACGGGCTGCCCGTGGTTTCGTCTTTGACTCCTTTCAGGGTTGGAACCTGCTCGTAGAGTTCCACGATGAACTCGACGCTCATATCACCGTAACTCTGTATCATCAGCGGCAGATCGGTCGCCGCGCCCAAGGTCTTGTAATACTCCAAAACCTCTCGATCGCTTACCTTTGCGGCGCCCTTGTCTGCTAGCGCACCCGGTGGCAAGGAAATAAGTCCATCTGCGCCGCACCTGGCAGCGTGTTTGGCATAGCGAACGGCGACGTTCATATCGCCACCTAACGCCTGAACTCCAATCACTACGGCCGCGTTGCCCCCCTTGGCGGCGGCCATGAGAGACTCGGTTCCGTCCATGCGCTCTTTCTCGGTAAGGTGCGTCCATCCACTGGAATTGAGCGGCCACATGAGACCCGGCACACGATTCAGGTTGCAGAATTTGACTTCTGCAGCCAGGCAATCCAAGTCGAGCTTATTTGCCGGGGTGAACGGCGTCTGTGCGACCGGAAACAAGCCCCGCCATGGTTTGGAGCCTGGCTTCAACACACCTGAGGCCATAGCTGTTCCGGGAGCCATCATGGCGGCCGCACCGAGCGCGGCCACGCCGGCCGTTTGCATGAATTCACGCCTATCCAACTGATCCTTTTTCATGCCAGTGCCTGTTTACGCGCCTTTTCGAGCTCCTGGCGAATGCGGTTGCCTACGATCAGATCCTGGCCCGGCTGCATCGTCACTGAGAAAATTTGCAGTTGGTTGGGGCCACTTACGTCCGAATCATAGATTTTGTCGGCTTCCTCTCTCGCCAGGACCCCACTGAAATTGAACCCCGTCCACACGTCGATCCGAGGATTGCCGTCGCGCAGCTTCTTACCGCATTGATTGGCGGTCAAGCCAAATTTCTTTTCATCCCAGCTTATGGTCAAGGTGGGATAACTATTGCCCTTCTCCGACGGAGGAGTCAAGATTTCTGTCTGGACTCCCGGTACCGTTGACACCAGTTTCGCGATGCGCTCCATCTGGCGCTGCCAGGTTCCTTCGATGACCGCAGCCTGCGGCTTGGACCAGTGATCGAGGGCGGCGAGGACGCCCATGATCTCTTCCTTGCCGACTTTCATGGGCCGGCAAATCGCGCCCTCCCAAGGACTGCAGTTGTACCGGGCCGCGTCGATCAGGTCCTTGCGGCCTAACAAAATTCCGGAGACTTGCGGGCCACGCAGACCCTTTCCACCGCTGATACAAAAAAGATCGACGCCCGTCTTTGCCAGGGTAGTAAGGTTCGAATACGGGGGAATGTGCCCGGCCTGGTCTAGAAACACCGGAACGCCGGCGGGCTTGGCGATCTTGAGGATCGCCTGCAGGCGTTCGTCGCCCCAGGTGGTGTATACCATTGCGGTCTGCGACGTGAGCGCAGCGGGGAGATCATTGACCGTAGGCGCGACGACCAGTTTGGCCCCGGCGAGCCGAATGCAGCTATCCCAGGGTGTGCGTGGACCAAGGAAAGCGACCTCTCCTTTCATGCCGGTCGTGTCGGGCAACTGGTAGATCTTCTTAGGGTCCGACCCGGCGATGCAAGCCGCAGTTCCCGCGGAGATCGCGCCCGCCGAGCCGGAAGTGACCATGCCGGATTCGGCGCCGGAGAGTTCCGCGAGGCGGCGGCCGGCGGCAGCCTGCAGCTCAAACAGGTCGACGAAATAGTGGGAGGCCGCTTCGCAAGCGGCGCGTACCTCGGGTAGCTCGAGCGATGCAGTCAGGTAAGTCCAGGTCCCAACACAATTAATCACCGGCCGAACGCCGAGGCGGGTGTAGATATTGTTGGAGAAGGACTCACTGGAGCCGGGGTTGGCGGTGGCAGCTACCGCAGAGGCAAAGCTGCGCGCCCCCAGCGAAGCAAACAGGGGCGCAGCAGCCAGCAGCTTGAGGAAGGATCGCCGATCGTTGAGGTTATTTTGAAGCAGGTTGTTTTGAAGTTCTCGCTCAGACTGCATAATGTTCTGATTCCCCATGAGGCAATAGCTACGTCGCGCCTGATTTCTCAGATAGGTACGGCCTAAAGAATCTGTGGGAGAACTCTGCACCTAGTCCCGCAGGGACGTCTGAAAATAGCCCAGGACGATAGTCCTGGGTAATGACAAGTAAGCTGGACAGTCCCGCGAGGGACGGCTGAACACCGGGACCGTGTTTTCAGCCGTCCCTCCGGGACTGCTCGATGACGCATTCCTAACCCAGGACTACGTCCTGGGCTATTTTCAGACGTCCCTGCGGGACTAAGTGCAGGGTTCTCACAAGATTCTAAGGCCTTACCTTTCAGGCTTTAGCCCGTACTCTTTAAACGACCAGACTTTTTCCGCAGCCTGCTAGCAGGCTGCTGAAAAAGCCACATTTTGCATGTTTAATTCTTGTCTAAGTTGGTTTTAGAGCTGTTTTGCTGCTGGATTTGGTCGATTTCTATGCTCTGCTAGCCGTTTTGGCGGATTGCAGAGACACTATGGCCTCATCAGGCCCCGGCAGCAACCGAAATCAGCTTTCGCAACCGCACCAGGTTGTAAGCTGCGGCTGCAAAGCTGAAGATCCATCCCACCTTGTTCAAGCCGCGATGTTTCAACTTACGCAGCAGAGCGATA
Source organism: uncultured Acidobacteriaceae bacterium (assembly GCA_963838445.1). Classification (GTDB taxonomy): domain Bacteria; phylum Acidobacteriota; class Terriglobia; order Terriglobales; family Acidobacteriaceae; genus PALSA-350. The sequence continues at coordinate 120,442 of CAWIRT010000026.1, read as the reverse complement.
TCTTTGATCCAGCCGAAGCATTCCTCAATGCGCTTCCTCTTCTTCTGGCTGATCGCGTAGCCGCCATGCCGCGTGGTTCGCTCGTCGATGGCGCTACCGCCAGGTCGCTTCTCATTCTGCGCCACGTGCGGGGTAACGTTCATATGCCGGCATTCGGCGACGAACTCTCCGGTGTCATAGCCCTTATCACCGCCTACCGTAAGGCGCTGATCGCCGGGCAGCTGCTCCAGCATCAACAATGCCGCGTCGCGCTCGGCGCGCCCGTTGGCCTCCAGCAACTCCGCGTTCACAATCAGACCGTTGCGATTCTCGATCAGCAGATTGCCGCTGTAACTCAACTTCGCCTCCTTACCTGCTCCCTTGCGCGCCAACTTCGCATCCCCATCGGTGGTGGACTCATGCGTCTGGTTGGAACGCGTCTGCCCGTGAAAATCCACCGTTGGATTGCCTGGATCCTCCGGGGGGTCCTGCTTGCTATCCTTGGGCCGAAAACTCTTTAGGCTCGCCCACGCCTCTAACAGCGTCCCGTCCACGGTGAAGTGCTCGTCGGAGATCAACCGTGCACCCCGCGCCCGCTCCACCACTTGCGCCAGAAACTCCTTGGCCACCGCCGCTTCCAGCAACCGGTCACGGTTCTTGGTAAACGTAGTCGCATCCCATACCGCATCGTCCAAGTTCAGTCCTACGAACCAGCGAAACAGGATGCTGTAGTCAACCTCTTCCATCAACAGGCGCTCCGATCGCACCGAGTACAGCATCTGCAGCAACTGCGCTCGTAGCAGCTTCTCCGGAGCAATCGACGGTCGACCGCCCTCCGCGTACATCGCATCAAACAACGGCGACATCCGCTCCAATATCTCGTCCGTCAGCTCCCGAATCGCTCGCAGAGGATGATCTTTCCTCACTCGCTCTTCGGGCGACAAATAACTGTACATATCGCCCTGGTCATGATCCGTTCCACGCATGCTCCTTTCTTAAACGACTCATACTGCATGCGAAAGTGACTTTTTCAGCACCCTGCTAGAAGACTATTTTTAAGGCAACTTGCATGATGCGAGGGTCTCGTGCCGAGGTCACATAACCGAAGCCCCCCTGGCCGGTATTGCCGATACTCCCCGCCGGATTGTTGAATTGCGCATGATTGAATACGTTGAACGCCTCTGCCCGGAACTGCAACTGCGTGTTCTCGGTGATCTTCGTATCCTTCAACAATGACAAATTGTAGTTATCGATACCGGGACCAGAGAAGAAGCGGCGCGAAATATCCCCCACCTGGCCTATTGGGTTCGGCACGAAATAGTTCGGATTAAAGTAGGGTTGCCCTGACCTGGGATTGCGGTTGACGTACAAATGGCTTCCGTCATTGGCCGCACTAGGCGTATCGAAAGGAAAGCTGAAATCCCCAACGAGATCGCGATCATCGGATTCCGAGAGCCGAATCGGCTGACCGGTGGCCAATGTAGTAAGACCCGCCAGGGCCCATCCGCCCGTAAACCGCTTCGCGATATCGCCTTTTCCGAAGTAGTTGTTGAATGGCAGTTGCACCGTATAGCTTGCCGCAAAATTGTGCCGCAGATCGAAGATTGACAAGCCGTAGCTCAATGCCGGGTTGAAGCAATTGGTCGCGTCAAATACGTCCGAGCCATTATCCATAGCTTTCGAGTAAGTATAAGAAAGCAAGAAGTTGCCCCACTTCCCCGAGCTCCTGAGACTTGCCTGTAAGGAGTTATAGGAGGAGTGTGCAGCCGATTTGTACCACGGATTAGAGCCTATTCCATCCAATGCAAGCGCACGCGTAGTCGTGATTGCCTGCCCGCTCGCCTCGGTATAGTCGACTTGTTCGCCGAAGGGGCCGCAAGTTGCCGATCCGGGGGCGACGTTCGCAGGATTACTCAAGAAGAGACATAGAGCCTGGTTTCCAGGATTCGCTTCGACACCGGTAAGAAGGTGCGTCCCCACCGTGCCCACGTAGCTAAGACTCATCACCGTGGAATTGCCGAATTCTCGCTGAACAGAAAGTTCGAACTGCTGTGAATACGGCGTGACGTTATGTATGTAGTAGAATTCCGAGCCCGAGACCGGTTCCACTTGCGCCCAGGGAAAGTCGGTAAAGGGATGCGATGGGGACACATTCTTAGGAGGATAGTTGAAGGGGAACTTTATTCCTTCAAAACGCCCGGTCGGCCGATCGATATAGGGTGAAGCGAGCAGAGGGGGAACAGGGCTGACCCAGTTCGAGCCATAGGGGGCATCGCCGGATTCGTAGAAGGAAGTGGCATCTTCGATGCCTTGGTAGAAGATGCCGTAGCCAGTACGTATGCTTGTCTTTCCCGGGCCGCCGAGAAGCTTACCTAGAAATCCGCCGTCAACATTGGGTGCGTAAGCGATTCCGACTCGCGGAGCAAAGTTCTTGTAGCCAATAGGCGCCAGTGTCCTGGGGATCCCGGGATCGAGGGGCACAACCAGTCCCAGCGGAGCGCCCGGGAAGGACAGCGATTGTTCGCCCGGGACAAGTGCTTCCAGTTTATTGGTTGCATCGTACCAGGGAGTGCTCACCTCCCAACGCAAGCCATAGTTTATGGTTAACGTTGGCCGGGCACGCCAGCTATCCTGCGCATAAACTCCATAATAGATATCCCTTGTATCAAGAATCTGGAAACTCTGTTGAGAGAAACCTGCGGGAGCACCGATGAGATAGTCGGCAAAATCAAGGCCGGTTTCCGAACCATTGAAGCTAAAAGCGCCATTCGGGGTGGAGGGGTGACGCTGGATGATCTGGTCGTAGTGGAAATCGGCCCCTGCCTGGAAGCTGTGCGTTCCAATGACCTTGGTCCAATTGTCGATCACCTGTATCGTGTTGTTGACCTGGGTCGTAATACTCGTGGAGGAGCCAAAACTATAGTTATTGAATCCAAACTGTGGAACAGCGGTGTCTGAAGCAAACACATTCCCCAGGCCACCGGTGTCGTTCCAGGGTGAGTTAAAACCCAGAGAGCTGAGGGTAACTCCCTTGCCGCCGATGATAGTCCCCTCATTGGCGTCGTCTCGCATGTAAACGAGACGAATATCATTGACGGCGTTGCTGCTGAAAGTTGTGGTAAGGCCCAGGTCGCCCATCAGGGTATCGCCGATATTCCCCTGGGAAAAACCAGGGATGTTCACACCGGTGTAGGGATTGACTCCGTTGAATTTATCCTGGAAGAAGTAGGCAAAGGCTTGCCCCATGCGGGTGTTTACATCCCCACGGATTCCATATTTGTTATCACTTAAGGTCGAGGGAAAAGCGGCTGTCTGGTAAAACCCCCCATCCGCTGTGTTGGGCGCGGGGATGTATTTTAAAGAATTGACCGCGACCGGCGACCACGCAGCTTGCGGAATGATAGCGTTGGGAAATACGCACTGGGATGGGCTGACGCATCCCTGTGTGTAGTATGCCTCTCCGTTGGTTACGGGGTAACCGAGTTCCTGGGAAAGAACACTTGCGAAGTACGCACCGTTGACTCCTGTGCCCCCGTTTGCCGGGTTTGCTGAGATCAGCGCCGCCTCCTGGTCACTCAGACTTCCCGTGCGATCCGATGTGGTAGGCACTGGGAAAAACTGCGTTTGCCCGATGGTTTGCCTGGTTCCCTGGTAGTCGCCAAAAAAGAAAATTTTGTTTCTCTTTATCGGGCCGCCCACGGTTCCGCCAAACTGGTTTTGAATGTAAACGCCACGAGTTGGGGAGTAGTAATTCCTTGCATCCAGGTCCGTATTGCGCAGGAATTCGAAGACGTCGCCGTGTAAGCTGTTGGTTCCGGACTTGGTGACGACATTGATTTGACCGCCGCTGTAGTTACCATATTCTGCGTTGAAGTTATTGGTAATAATACGGAATTCGGCGATCGAGTCCAGGTTAGGAATCAGCGCGGCGCCGTTATGAACGCCTTCCTGGGAATCTCCTCCGTTGACCATGAATCCATTGGCGCCCGTTCGACCGCCGTTGACGGACTGAGTTCCGTCGGTAAGATCGCCAGATACTCCCGTCTCCGACAAACCGGCACCCTTGGTCAGCCCAGAGCTCTGGTAGGGTGAGACGCCTGGCTGAAGGGCTAGTAAGTCGATGAAGGAGCGTCCATTGAGCGGCATGGACGCAATCTGCTGCTCTCCGATGACCTCTCCCATTTGCGTGTTCTCTGTTTCCACTTGCAGCGCGTTGCTTTGTACGGTTACGACGTTATTGACCGCGCCAACCTGCAAAGGGATATCGACGCGGATTGCTGAATTGGCATCGATTTTTACGCCCTGCTCCAGGAAGTCCCGGAAGCCGGTCTGACTGGCGCTAACGTCATAATTGTCAACATCCAGAGCGGGAAAGCTGTAAAAGCCCTTAGAATCCGTAACCGTCGTCCGCTTTACGTTCGTCGACTGACTGGTGACAGTAACCGTAACCCCGGGAACCACCGCGCCGCTTGCGTCGGTGATCACGCCCGAGATCGATCCGGTGATTGCGGCCCAAGTCACAACTGCTGTCAACAGGAAAAATACAATCGCGGTGATCATCAAAACGCGTCGTCTCAGTCGATTCATTTGACCGCTACCCCCCAAAATTATTCAGGATGTGGAGCCTTGGCCCGGTACAAAGCAAAGACGGCCGCTGTAGCCAACGCCGAAGGGAGGTAGCCCGACACGGGACACCACCGCGAAGCGCTGGCAATTGACAGACTGTGCCAGTCGCAAGATTCGGCGATTTCGAATCACCCGGAAAAAGTGCGATCAAACTGGTAATGCGGGGCGCCCAAAGACTCTCTTACTGCCGCTTAAGCAAGGTCGCTTTTTCCACTAAGAGAATTCGAAACCTTTGCCATCGTGACTTCCCGACGTCGAATCGTTTCGATGAAATTTTTGAGATCTTTCGTCTTCTTGTCGTAAACCGGCCCGATGAATCTTTGCTGGGAGCAACTGCATTTTCCAGGACCAGCCGAGGTGTGGCCCAAAACTAATAAAGAATAATATTCATGTCAAGAGAAAATTCTCGTAAGGTTACGATGTTCATTCGGAAGGAACCAGCGAGATTCGAAAACACTTGCGGCGTTTGCGCTGGCGTTATCTTTTTTTTCTTGCTCCTTGTGAAAATTTGCTTTATGGTTTCGAGCGAACAAGGCTTGACGCTGTTCCCAACGCCGAACGCAATCCGAGCGTTGCGGCTTGTTCTGCCCTCAACAATGCCGACCCTCAAACTGACGTAGCGAGATAAGGGGAGTGCACTGAATGGACCGCAGCGGGGAAGGGCGGTGCGCATCGTAGTATTTCAAGCAAAGCAATCGGAGTACTGCCATGGTTAGCCAGGGTTCTCAGGATCAAATCGATAGGCGTGCCTTTCTCAAAACTGCCGGTGTGGTCACCCTTGGTCTTGGTGCGGCCGCTTTGCTGCCTTCCGAAGAGGCAGAGGCGGCTGGCACACTAGACCCTGGCGCCAAACCATGGCGGGGCTTGTTTCCGATTGGGCAGACACCATTCACACCGGACAATAAGCTCGACCTCGATTGCCTGGTTGCTGAGGTCGGATTCTGCAACCGTGGTGGTATACCGGGCCTTCTCTGGCCGCAAGGCTCCAGCGGATGGACGACCCTTTCCGAGAAGGAGCGGCTGGACGGAGCCGAGGCCATGCTGGCCGCCGGCAAGGGCGGAAAAACCGCGCTGATCATTGGTGTTCAGCCCTTGGATGGCGATGTCAATACCGCGATCCGCTATGCCAGGCACGCTGCCAGGCATGGCGCAGATGGACTCGTCTCCCTGCCTCCCGGCTTCGACAATGGCCAGCCGGAAAAAAAACTTACCCCTCAGGAGCACCTGGACTATTACAAGGCCGTAGGCGCCGCGACAGACCTTCCCATCATGGTGCAGAGCCACGGTGATATGAGCGTCGACTTGATCGTAGCGCTGTATGAGCGGGTTCCCACATTGAAAGGACTGAAAGATGAGACCGGCGATCCCCTGATTCGCCTCCCGGAATTCAAGAGACGAACGGATAACAAGTTCGTGGTCATGGATGCAAACGGCGCCATCCAAATGCTTGCTGGTATGCGGCTGGGCTTTGACGGTTACGTGCCCAAAACTGGCCTGGCCGATCTTTCTCAGCAGGTGTTCGATCTGTGGTATGCAGGCAAGCACAAAGAAGCGTTTGACATGTTCGGCAGGATACAAGCGTTTCAAACCATTCCGGGCGCGATGCAATACATTTTGACGGCACGCGGGGTCTTTAAAGAGACGACTACGATTCGCGACGCGCGCCGCATTTTCGGCCCCACCGGCATGACGCCGGACGAAGCTCAAAGAAAAGTCATCCGCGAAGAGCTGACGCAATTTCTTGGGCCCTATTTACGGGCATAGGTGTGTCTGAAGCTGCCGCACTGCGCCGCCTTCATTTTTGCCGGCCCGCGCCAACTTGCATCGTGCTGTTCTCTCTGGTTGAAACGCGCCACGCATGATCGCCACGGCTTCAGCGGTACCACACCAGGGTGCGCGCCTATATTCGTTGCTTTTACTTTTTGAGGGGATCTCTGAAGCGGATGAGACATAGCTGGCTTGGACGTATGTTAGCTGCTTCAGCTCTGCTCCTGCTCGCTGGAATGCCGTTGATGGGACAGGGACAGATGAGTGCCGTCGATCAAGGCGCCCAGCAGTTTCAGGCGAACTGTGCTGGATGCCACGGTGCAGACGGCAAGGGCGGGGAAAAGGGTCCATCGATTGCGACGCTGCCAAGCGTCGTCGCGCGCTCTGAAATCGAACTGATCAAGATTGTGCGCGATGGTACCCCCGCGGGTATGCCATCGTTCGAGCAGCTCGGCGATGCGAAGATCACTGCCGTGGTGCGCTATCTGCGCACACTGCAGGGCAAGACTGCCGTCTCAAACACCGATGAGCTGACGGGAGATGCCGTCGCTGGACGCGTTCTCTACTTCGGCAAGGCACAATGTTCAAGCTGCCACATGGTGAACACGGCGGGCGTAGGCCAGGGTGGGTTTATCGCTTCGGACTTGACAAGCTATGGTGCGAACCATACAGCGAAAGCAATCAGACAGGCAATCCTGCAACCGGATACCCCATTGGATCCAGCTTCGCGTGTGGTCGAGGTACAGACGCAGACCGGGCAGAGACTTATCGGCGTGGTGCGCTCTGAGGATAACTTCAACCTGGCGTTGCAAACCGAGGACGGCCGATACCATTTTCTGACGCGGAGCAGCCTGGTGGAGGTGAAATACAAGCAATATTCGCTGATGCCGCGCGACTATGGCACTCGGCTGACGAGCAAGGAGCTCGATGACCTGGTTAGCTTTCTGGTCGTTACGGGTAAGAACGCCCCGGTGGAGGCGCCACCGCCGCGACGGAGGCGGCACGGCGATAGAACAGCAACCAGCAACCAGTGAGATCGACACGATGGAAGGCAGCCAGGGGAGAATGACGAGATTGGCTAGATTTGGGTTCTGGCTGGCGGCGAGCTGCCTGCTACTCGCGATGGAGAGGGGCCGGGCGCCGGAACGGGCGGTGGAGGCCGCGGTGCAGCCGGGAACGAAGGCCAATGCTCCAGCGACGACTGGCAGTATTGGCCTTATCGACGTGCAGCAGAGCGACCTGGAGCAGACGGCCATCGAAGATAACTGGGTCTCCTATAACGGTGATTACACGGGACGCCGTTACAGCAGCATGACGCAGATCACGCCGGCGAACGCAGGCCATCTGGTAGCGAAGTGGGTCTTCCATACCCAGGAAGTTGGCCCCCTTGAAGTGACTCCCGTCGTCGTAGCGGGAGTGATGTTCATTACCAGCGCCAACGCTGCGTATGCGCTCGACGCGAAAACGGGGATGGAGCTGTGGCATCACGCAAGGGCCATCACGCAAGGGCTAATTGATGATGCTTCCAGCCATCACAATCGAGGAATCGCCATTCTGGGCACGCGGGTTTATATGGAGACCGACAACGCGCACCTGCTGTGCCTGGACGCACGCTCGGGCAACTTGATCTGGGACATCCTGTATGCCACAGGCAACAAGAACTATGGAGCAACGAGTGCACCTTTGATCGTAAAGAACAAGGTGTTGGTGGGCACGTCGGGCGGCGACGACGGCGTGCGCGGCTTCCTGGCGGCATTCGATGCGCAGACGGGCCGTGAGGTGTGGCGGTTCTGGACCATCCCCGGGCCGGGTGAGAAGGGCAACGAGAGCTGGCCGGGCGATATGTATCTTCATGGCGGTGGAACCACCTGGATGCCGGGGACCTTCGATCCGGAATTGAATACTCTTTATTGGGGCACGGGTAATCCTACGCCGGACTACGACGGCAGCGTGCGGCCGGGCGACGACCTGTACACGAGTTCCCTGCTGGCGTTGAACCCAGATACAGGCAAGCTGAAGTGGTATTTTCAATACAGCCCCCATAACCTGTACGACTATGACGGACTGCAGACGCCGGTGCTGGTGAACGCAAACTTCAAAGGCCAGCCGCGCAAGCTGATTGTGACGGCAAGCCGCAACGGCTTTCTGTATATCCTGGACCGAACGAACGGAAGATATCTCTACTCTAAAAAGTTTGTCGACGAGAACTGGGCCGCGGGCATTGACGATAACGGGCGGCCCATTTCTAACAACCTGATTCCCGATGAGAAGGGCGTTCTTGTTTGTCCCAGCGCCAGCGGAGGAAGCAACTGGTACTCACCCAGCTATAGCGAGGCGACACACATGTTCTACTTCCGCTCGATGGAGGCCTGCAGCATCTTTACTTCGAAAACCGAGCCCTTCCAGGAGGGCCAGGAGTATTACTCGACCGGAACACGGACGCCGGCGGGCGAGATTACCAAGGGATACATCAACGCCTTCGACCTTAATAAGCTCGATTTCGCATGGCGCAATCCTCTCATCGGATCCACCTTTGCCTGGGCCGGTGTGATGTCGACCGCAACGGGCCTGGTTGCATTTGGAGACGATGCACACAATTTTGTAATCCTTAACGGGCGTACCGGCATACCTCTGTGGCACTTCAACATTGGGCAAACGCCACGCGCATCACCTATGAGTTACGCCGTGAGTGGAAAACAATACTTTGCTTTGGCCGCTGGGGATGACGTGTTTGCGTTCGGACTGCCATAGGACGATGGATAACAGGCACAATTCACACATTGTTCAGGTGGAATGACATGACACGACGACCCATTAAGGCTCTTCCAATGCGGCCTGGCGGAGCCATCGGGACACACGAAACAAGAGCAGGCTGGAGTGATCTATGCCACGGTGGTTGCTATCTATGCGGTGAGTCTTTGGATCATACGGCTGTGGTTCGTTGCCTCGTCCCGCTGGTTGTTGCGCTGTTGGAAGCGCGGACCGGGCCGCACGAGTCTCTCTTGATGAATTCGGTTGGAACCGTAATGCGTTGGGAGGGTTGATCAGGTTTGGCAATACGATTGAGAACCGATTCGACGAGTTGCTTCCCTATCAGCTCAGGAAATTCCCGGACCGAACTCAAAGCTGGATATAGCCATGTGCCAATGGTATCGCCGCAGCCGGCTACGCTAATATCTTTAGGGATATTCAGCCCCTTGTCTCGCAGTGCCTTATAAACTCCATAGGCGGTCGTATCATTGCCGGCAAGAATCGCCGTGACGGATTCATCCCGCGCCAGCAACGACTTTGTGCCCAGATATCCACTTTCCGTAGAATCTTCAGAGTCGATGCTGCTCTCGCGGGGTACGAGACGACCCTCGTGCATCGCGCGCTCATACCCCTCGAAGCAACGCGCAAACCACGGCAGGCGGGTGTTGCCAACGAACCAGATATTGCGGTGACCTAGACCGATCAGATATCGAGTCGCGTCGTGGCCGCCCTGAATATCATCGCCCAGGACTACGTCGTGAGTCTGCAGATCCTGTTGCTTACCGATCACGTTATTGCCGAAAACGACAAAAGACATGCCTTTCTGGTGTAGCAACTCGATGAGATTCGTCGAGTTCGTGCCCGCCAAAATCACCGCCCTGGTCACGTCGTGACGCTGCACCACCTTTGGCAAGTGCAGCTCTGCCGAGGGAGCGAGAAGTGAATAGTTGAAAGAGAGAAACACCATCTCCCACCCGTGCGCAGAGGCGCACTGCTCCGCGCCGATCAGAATTCTGGAGTGAAACGTGTGTAACATTGCGCGATTGCTGAGAAGAAAGGCCAGGCTTTTGGTTTTGTTTTGCTGAGTGGGATCGATCCCAAGCTTCTTCGCCTCCTCAAAAACAACCCTTTGAATATTGGGAGCAACTCGGCTGTTTCCGCTTAGAACACGAGAAGCCGTTGCAATGCTTACCTTTGCGGCGGATGCAATTTCCCGGAGCCCTACCTTGCGTTTTTTGGGGTTCTTGTCATTCATCGAGTTGGGACCCTAACTTCGGATTCGTCTGTTGCGGCGGCCTTTAAGAAAAACCTTGAGCCCTCGCCGCTCGAAACCTTAAAGCAAAATTTCACAATTAGCAAGAAAACCTGGCAGCGATCCCCATCTTGGGTGCGTACTCCCCTTGGTTTCTCCGAGATTTCGTCGCGGGTTCAGCATAAGCATCTCGATTCTATGAGAATTTTCTCTTGACATGAATATTTTTCTTAAATAATTTAAGAGCCACATCGGGTGCCGACCCCGAAAAATGCAGTCGCCCCAGCGAAACTTCATCGAGGCCGCTCTTAACAACTTCACAGGAAAAGACGGCATCGCTCGGCAATGTGCGTCCGGGTGTGCTCTATCCGCCCTTCTTTTGTAACCGGTGAACGCGAAGAGACGGATAACCGCTCAGCGAGACATTCAGCGCCTTCAGGAAAATTCAACACACTTATTTTCCCGCCTTGTGCATTACCCATTCGATTCCGGCGCAATAAGAAAGGAACAACATGTCGCCTGAGAGCGAACTGCAAAACAGCCGTCGGTCATTCATTAAGCTCATGACCGCAGCTCCCCTCTTTATCTCCCTGGGCGCGCGCAGCCTCGCCTCCACCGTAGCTGCCGCCGGAATAATCCCGACCTCCCAGAGAGATTGGAATAATAATATCTACACCCGCTTTGGCATACGTCCTATCATCAACTGTCGCGGCGTCTTCACCTACCTCACCGCCTCGGTGGAACTCCCCCAGGTCCGCAAGGCTGCCGAAGAGGCTTCCCACTTCTTCATCGATCTTTTTGAGCTGCAGGCCGCCGTCGGCCGCCATCTCGCCAGGATGTCCGGCGCCGAATCCGGCATGATCACTTCCGGCTCGGCGGGCTCGATCGCCTGCGCCACCGCAGGCTGCATCGCCGGCTGCGACCCCAGAAATATCTACCAGTTGCCAGACACTACGGGTATGAAGGGAGAGGTCATCATTATGGGCGGGCGCAGCGTCTGGGACAGCTGCATCCGGCTCACCGGAGCCAAGCTGATCGTCGCCCCCACGGTGAACGATCTGAATTCCGCCATCACGTCGCACACCGCCATGATCTACACCACCTGGCATGACGACGACCGCATTACCCAGATCCTCAAGATCAGCAAGCCCGCAGGCGTCCCCCTCATGGTCGACCAGGCCGCCGGCATCCCCCCATACTCCAACTTCACGCGCTACGCCAAGCTCGGTGTCGACCTCTTCTGCTTCAGCGGCGGCAAAGGCCTCATGGGCCCGCAGGTCTCCGGTCTGCTGTTAGGCCGCAAAGACCTCATTGATGCTGCCCTCTACAACAGCACCCCCTGGGAGGGTGCCATTTGCCGTCCGATGAAAGTCGGTAAGGAAGAAATGATGGCCTGCCTCGCCGCGTTGGACTACTGGTCTAAGGCCGACATCGCTGCTATCAACAAAGAGTGGCAGCGCCGCATGGAGCGCGTAGCAAAGATGGTCGAGACCGTACCAGGCGTGCAGACCTCCATCAAGACCCCGCCCCCCACAGAGTCAGACAGCTTCCCTACCCTCACCGTCTCTTGGGACGAACACAAATTTGGTCTCACGGTGGCTCAATGCAACCAGCAACTGAAGGCAGGCGAGCCTCGGATTGAGGTACAGACCAATGAAAATGCCAGCGGCGTCCTCGCCCGTATCAAGACTCCCTCCGAGCCCCTCGGCATCGGCCGGCCGACCACGAACCAACTGCGCGTATCCTCCCCATCACCATGCAGCCCGGTGAAGAGCTCATCGTAGGCAACAGCCTGCGCAGGATTCTCGACAAGGCTCGCAAACAATCTGCGTGACGGGTTCTTTAGCTGTGCTTGTAGCCTGCCCGGGGTCTGGCGAGGTGTTCGGCCTCTGTCTTTACGCCGGCGGTTTATGGCGGCAAGTGTTGGCAGAGCGGGAAGGGTTGAAAGGGTTTTGTCCGAGTGTCATGATATGAAACACTCACGGTTTTGATTTAACGCCGGTATTCCATTATGCGAAAGATCATTTCGATTTCCGTTTCCCTCGGTTTACTCGCGCCCTTCGCCTTGCCTCAATCCACTAAAACGCCGGTCAGTACGCGGGGACCGAGTGTTGCCGCCGGCAGCCAGGGCGTGGTTGTTTCCGGTAGGCCTGCCGCGACTGCGGCCGGCATCAAGATTCTGCAACAGGGCGGAAACGCCGCCGATGCAGGCGCCGCCACTCTTCTGGCACTGTCTGTAGCCTATGTAGGCGCCTTCTGCGTGGGAGGAGAGGTTCCCATTCTGGTTTACAGCGCCGATCAGAAAAACGTGAAGCTGCTGGAGGGACAAGGGGAAGCACCTCGCGACCCCAAAGCCATCGCCTGGTACATGGAACACGGAATCCCGGATGGGAACGTCAAGGCAGCCGCCGTGCCTGGCACCATCGATGCGATCGTCACCCTGCTGAAACTTTATGGAACAAAAAGCTTCGAGGAGGTCGTGCAGCCGACGCTGGCCATTCTGGACGCTGGCGGCCCCACTTGGTATATCGATACCGGCAGCGGGCAAAAGATCGAAACCGGCGTGAACTGGCAGGCGGATATGGCGGTGACCTTTCGCAAGCTGGTGGAATCCGAAAAGGCTGCGAAAGGTACTCGAGAGCAGAAACTGCAAGCCGTGTCGGACCGCTTCTATCGTGGCGACATCGCCGCGGCTCTCGAAGCCTGGTACATCGAGAAGGGTGGTTTCCTTCGCAAGTCGGATCTGTCCGCTCACAAAACTCCCGTGGTGGATCCACTTAAAACCACTTACCACGGTTACACGGTCTATAAGGCCGGTCCGCTGACGCAGGGACCCTATCTTTTACAGACGCTGCGCCTGTTGGAAGGCTTCGACCTGAAGAAGATGGGCTTCAATTCGGCGGACTATATCCATACGGTGATTGAAGCGGAGAAACTGGCGCTGGCGGATCGCGATGAGTACTACGGCGATCCGAATTTTGTGAAGGTGCCGATGCAGCGGTTGCTTTCCGATCAGTACACCGAAATGAGGCGCAAGATGATTGATCCGAAAACGGCGTCTCTTGAGCTCCGGCCGGGTGACCCCTACAATATGAAACCGCTCAAACCGCCCACCATTACCGGCCCATGGCACGGCGGAACCACCGTCATGTGCGTGACGGATAAGTTTGGCAACGTTATCGCGGCGACTCCCAGCGGCCTGTCGAGCACAGCGGGCTTGGCCGGACGCACGGGCATTATCCACGGAAGCCGGCTCAGCAGCCTGAACACATTTGCCGGAACTCCCAACGTCATCCAGCCCGGCAAGCGGCCGCGAATCACGCTCAGTCCCACGCTGCTTTTCCGTAACAATGACAACGACAAACAACCCGTGATGGCGATCTCGGTAGCGGGCGGCGACCAGCAGGATCAGGCAGCCATCCAGGTCATCCTCAACTACGCTGAGTTCGGCATGACTCCCGAGGAGGCGTTTACGGCGCCGCGCTTCTCCACCGAGCATTTCATCAGCTCCTTCGGTCAGGACCGTGCCGGCTTGGGCAGCCTCTCCGTGCCCAACACTCTCCCTGAAGCGGTGCAGGCCAACTTGAGGGCTCGCGGCCACGTAGTTACCGTCAACCGCGGCGGAGTCGGCGGAGTGGCGCTGATCGGCATTGATCCCAAGACCAAGCAGGCCACCGCCGTGGGTCCGGCTGCCGGAAAAATGTGAAACCAAGTGACATCATGATCGCCCATTTGAGAAAGCGAGTTAGTTGAAGCGGCACACCGAAGAACCGGGGGATCCGTCCCCGGGCTTCCCCTCCAAAATAAGTTGGGCTTTTGTTTGAAGGATTTTGCCGGCAACCTTCGTTTATTTAGAATGCCTTGCTTTCGGATTGGCGTGCGGACGGATGTCCACCGTGCCCCCCTGGTCCGGCAGTGGTATCGTCCCGTCTGTCAAGAGGTTCAAGAGGTTCTGAAGAGGTTCTGTAGGTCACGAGGTTCTGTAACAACAAGCCCTCTCATCATTCGGCATCAAATGATCGCGTGGGATCTACTTTCAACCACAGCAGGCTGGTGATCAAATAAACCGCGCCGGCACTCAGCAGCATTGCTTGAAACGACCCGAACCTGGTAAATATCCAAGCGGCAGCCAAGGGAGAGATGAATGCGGAAATGGCCGACGCAGTGTTCATGAAGGCCGTGGCGGTGCCGCCGAGACTTCCCCCGACCTCTAAACAGCCGGCCCAGGCGACCGGCGTCGCGAGATCCATACCGCACTCAGCCAACATCAGACAGAGAACTGCCCCGAACGGCCTTTGCATGAAGGCAGCTGCCGCGAAGCCAACGCCCGCCGTCAAATATCCGCCGAGTCCTACCAGGCGTCTACCCCACCTCGGACTGCTCGTACGGCGCACCAGCCAGTCAGAAAAAGTTCCGCCTATGACGTTGCTCGCGGCACCTGCAGCTAACGGAAGTGCCGCATAAAGGCTGGACGCTTGTGCCGAGACCTGATACCGCTGGATTAGATAGGTTGGCAGCCAGGTTAGCAAAAACCAAAATCCGTAGGATGTCGCGAAATACACCCAAAAGAAGGACCATAAATTTGCGCTCGTGAACATGCGCTTCCACGGGATACCGGCGGCCCCGGGGGAACTCGGCGGATCCACGTTATGGCCAAGGTAAGTAAGATCCGAGGGATCAAGCGCCGGATGTCGGGCCGGGTTGTCCCGATACCAGCGCCAAAAAAAGATGCACCAGACTCCGCCGATGGCGCCGAAGAACGCGAACGTGAGCCGCCAGCCGAACCACCCCATGAGTAAAGTGGCGAGCGGAATTCCAATCGCCGCTCCCAGCCGAGTGCCCATCCACATAGTGCCGGTGGCTCGGGCACGATCCGTGGTCTGAAACCACCGTGCGAGAGCGGCTGCCATCGAAGGAAATGCGCCGGCTTCTGCCGCACCGAAGGCGAATCTTACCACCAGGAGCCCCAGATAACCCCCCACCATCCCTGTCAGCGCGGTGAAGGCAGACCAACAAGCTACGATGCGGGTGATCATCTTCCGCTGCCCCAGGCGGTCGCCAAGCCAACCCGTCGGGATCTCAAAGATCCCATAGGCCAAGGAGAACACGCTAAAGGCGTATCCCATCTGCATGCTGGATAGCCTCAGGTCACGCATGATCGCGGGAGCGGCCGCAGAAAGGCAAACTCTATCCAGATAGGTGATACTTGAGGCTAGCGTTATAAGAAGCAACACACGGTTGCGGAGGGAAACTCGGAAACTCTGTGGCATTTCGGTTTCGACTCCGGTGTCGGTCTCAGGGCCTAAAACTCGAATGAGGGGAGTTTCCAGACGTCGCGCTCGACGCGGCATGGTGCGCCGGCGAGTCTCAGTCGTTCAGTTTTCGGCTAGGCTCTCGTTTGACGAATCTTTTTAGGCGACGTAACGCAATACGCTCACAAGGTCTGGCCGGCTGGCGAAGAGAAATGCGAATTGGGTGTGTTCCGAAGATCACTGCCGTGGATCCGCTGTCTCCAAAGCTTTGCACCCGGCAAAAAGATCCTTCGATCAGCCTTTTGTAGCAAGGACGTCGCAAGAGGTCAATGTAAAGTTCATGAGAAATCCGAATTTGTCGTGGTGCTTTATCATGTAATCGCATTCATGGTTGCGTTCTGATCTATCGAGTCACTTTCGCGTGATCTATCTTGACCGCGCATAAGACTCTTCCCGGCGAACGGAATCAACGGATCCTCGGAGCCGTTCATACTGTTTCAAGCGACGAACTGAAGTCAGCCTTCAATCTGGGGCGTACCCGTGAGCGGGCCAGTGATCAAAGCGTTATTGCTGGTGCAGGCCTGACCGTGCTGCGCTGTGCCAGCGTTCCACCTGACAGGTTGACTCCATAGAGCCGTAGAGCCGTAGGATCCAGAACGGAAGGGATTATGAAGATAACAGCGATCAAAGCGGCAGGGCTGCGTGGGAGTACGCCGGAAGGCGGGTGGGCCAACGAAATAAAGTCCGACGATTGTATCCACACCTTGATCGTCGTTTATACCGATCAAGGGATCACCGGATGGGGCTCGGCTTTTACCAACGACCTGCTGGTGGAAGGGGCCTTGCGTATTTTAGAGCCGCTGCTGATGGGAGAAAATGCCTTAGAGCCGGAACGCGTTACGGAGAAACTTCACGCGAACACGTTCTGGATGGGACGCGGTGGAAGCGTGACCCATGCCATCAGCGGGATCAACATCGCCCTCTGGGACATTCTCGGCAAAGCCACTGGCCAACCAGTTAGCCGGCTTCTTGGTGGGCGTTATCGGGAACGGGTTCTTCCTTACGCTTCCCTCCTCATGCAGGAGCCTCAACCGCTGGCCGCACACTTGCAAGCCGTCCAGGCGCAGGGGTTTCGTGCCTTCAAGATCGGATGGGGACCGTTTGGACGTCGCAGCAATCTTCTGGATGAACAGATCGTTCGAGCTGCTCGCGACGCAGTCGGCGAGGATGCGCTGCTCATGGTTGATGCTGGTGCGAGCGATGCCTTTTGGCGACAGGGATATAAGTGGGCTCTACGGACAGCCGGCATGCTGGCTGAGTATGGAGTGAATTGGTTTGAAGAGCCATTGCCGCCGGACGATTTATCGAACTATGTGCTCCTGAGGAGTAGCGCCCCCTTATCGATCGCCGGCGGTGAAGTTCTGACCCGCCGTCAATCATTCGTTCCATGGATTCAAAATGGCGCATTCGATATCGTGCAGCCCGACGTTACCAAGGTCGGCGGCATAAGCGAAGAAAGGAGAATCGCTTGGATGGCTTATGATCATGGCGTTCAATTTGTTCCCCACGGCTGGAATACGGCGCTGGGATTAGCGTCCGACCTTCATTTGGCGTCTGCGTGTCCAGGCTGCGATCTGGTTGAATATCTCACTGGTTCTCCATTCATTGACGACATTGTGGAGGTTCCGTGGAGATTGGATTCCGACGGCATGCTCCCCGTTCCAACTGGACCAGGGCTCGGCATTTCGATCAATTTGGATAAGGTAGAAAAGTATTCGGGCCTGCGGCTTCAATCGTAGCGGTTGGTCAGCTTTACCTCTTTATGAGGATCGTCTGAAGGGCATGAGATAGGCAGTCTGATCGCTCATGGTTCGATTTTTACTCCTTAATCCAAACAACGAACAGGAACAAAGCTGTGTGAGGCTTCTATGCACTTGCTTACGCCCTTACGGTTGTTCGTTTTCGGAGCCGTTCCGATAGTGGTTGGATGTGTGCTTCTTCGTCCGCAATCAACTACCCAAGCTGCCGCTTATCTCGATCCCCATCAGCCCGTTAATCGGCGGGTCGAAGATCTTCTCGGCAGGATGACGCTTAAGGAAAAGGTCGGCCAGCTTAATCTTCCTTGCGTCTACGTGAGCGATCTTGGGAACGATATCCCAAGCAAGATGGAAGCGTGCAGACGATTTGCCGCGGGGACCTATACCAGCGAGATTGGGCCGGGCAGTGGATTCTTTACTCTGGCTGACAATATTTTGCAGGAAGGGACTCTCCAGCAAGCGAAATATTTCAACGATCTCCAGAAGGTTACTCTCACGCAAACACGTCTGAAGATCCCCCTGCTTGAGGACGAGGAGGGGACGCACGGAGCCATGTTTTCAGGGGCCACGATTTTTCCGGAAGGCCTGGCGATTGGTAGTACGTTTGACCCGGATTTGACCGAATCGGTTTACTCGGCAGCGGCGCAAGAGGCGAGAGCGGTTGGCATTCACCTGCTATCTACTTTGGTAATGGAGCTGGATCGAGATCCTAGAATGGGTCGAAACGCTGAAGCCTACACCGAAGATCCCTACCTCTACTCGAAGTTGGCAGAGAGCATTGTCCAAGGTGCGCAAGGCTACGACGTGAGTGCCCCGGACAAGGTGGAGGCCGTCCTTACCGACTTCCCCACTCAGAGCGAACCGGTGAGTGGCTTAGAGAGAGGAGCCATCGAATTGTCGGAACGAATGCTCCGCGAAGACTTCTTGTCTCCCTGGCGTGCGGGCATTACCAAAGCCGGAGCTCTGGGGGTCATGGCGGGCTATCCGGAAATTGACGACGAACCGGCCCACGGCTCTCGAAAATGGCTCACCGAGGTATTGCGCCAGGAACTGGGGTTTCACGGCTTAGTGGTGAGTGAAGGAAACGGATTTGAGACTCTGATCGATGAAGGGATCGTCCCTACACAAAAAGAAGCCGGGGCCCTGGCGTTACACGCCGGCGTCGACATGAACATAACGTATGAGCCCGCTTACATGGGTCCCCTGATTCAGAATGTCGACGAAGGCCGGGTACCGGTTTCCCTTATCGACCGGTCTGTACGCCGTGTCCTCAGGGAGAAATTTCGTCTGGGATTGTTTGAGCATCCCTACGTAGACCCGGAGCGAGCCGTGCGCATCGTGCATTCTCAGGAGCATCAGGATCTTGCTCTCGCTGTCGCTCGAGAAGGAATCGTGCTGCTCAAGAATGAGCAGAATCTCCTGCCTTTGAAGAAGGACATTAAGTCGATAGCCGTGATTGGGCCAGACGCAGACAACAGCTCGAATCAGTTGGGGGATTACACCTCGAGGAAGGTTCTTCAGCCTGTGGTTACCGTGCTGCAGGGAATCAAGGAAAAAGTTGATCCGCAGACAAAAGTCTACTACGCCAAGGGATCGAACGTGCTTGGCAACGACAAGAGCGGATTTCAAGAAGCGCTGCAAGCCGCAAAGCGCGCGGACTTGGCCGTCGTCGTAGTTGGCGAGCAGTTCGGACGCAATGAAACCAGCCAAAACGAACTATCTTCGACCGATGGTGAGGGCTCGGATGTGGCGAGCCTGGATCTTACCGGCGTCCAGGAGGACCTGGTTCAAGCAGTCTCTGCAACCGGTACACCGGTGGTTGTGGTGCTGATCAATGGACGACCGCTCTCCGTGCGTTGGGAAGCCGCCCATGTCCCGGCGCTGGTAGAGGCGTGGGAACCGGGGGAACGTGGCGGCACAGCCATCGCCGATGTACTCTTTGGTGATTACAATCCAAGCGGCCGGCTTCCGATTACCGTTCCTCGCAGCTCTGCCCAACTGCCGGCTTACTACGATTGCAAACCGTCGAAGGTCTTTTGGGTTCAGAAGGGATGGAGTAAGAACCACGGATATGTAGACATGCCTTCAAGTCCGCTTTACCCATTTGGCTACGGCCTGAGTTACACGCAATTCAGATATAGCAATTTGGTGGTCGATACGCCTCACATCCGCCCCGGTGGCGATGCCCATGTCCATGTTGAGGTGAAGAATACTGGCGACCGTCCAGGAGTAGAAACGGTTCAGCTGTATACCCATGAGCGCTTTGCCCCGGTCTCTACCGCTGTGCTGCAGCTGCACGGGTTCCAAAGAGTTGCTCTCGGCCCCGGTGAAAGCAAGACCGTCGGTTTCACGCTAACGCCTGAGGACCTGATGCTGCTCGACCTCGATATGCATTGGACTGTAGTTCCGGGGATCTTCGATATCATGGTGGGCGGCTCCTCCGCGGATATTCCGTTCACCGCCGCGCTGGAAGTCATGCCGTAGGAAAGACGCGCATACGCGGGAGTGAGAAGGCCGAAAACTTTCGCGACCGCGGCCGTAGCAGGACAACCCGTCCATAACTTCAACAGGGCGGTCACCTCGCGCAAGACAAACACGCTTCACTCCAAGGAGAGTCGTCAATGTCGGGACGGGTTAAGTACTACTATCAACACTATACCTGGCAGGAGATACCGGAACTCGTCCGGCAGCAGCCAGTCGTTGTACTGCCGGTTGGGTCTGTGGAGGACCATGGGCTGCATCTACCGCTGGACGTGGACAATTTCATTATTGGATCCATCGTCGAAGAGGCCGCACGCCGTCTCGATGGGGAGATGCTGCTGTTACCTCCGGTCCCCTACGGTTTTGAAACCCATCACATGGACTTCCCGGGGACGATCGACATCCGCATGGAGAACATGTTGAACTTCGTCCTGGATATCACCCGCAGCGTTGCCCACCACGGGTTTAAGCGGATTTTGCTGGCCGACGGACACGGCTCGAATATGCCGATCCTGGATCTCGTGGCGCGGCGTACGATCCTGGAGACGGACGCATTGTGCGGCGCTTTCATCTGGCCCAGTCTGGCAAAGGAGACCATTGAGCAAATTCGGGAATCCGAAAAGCCCGGCGGAATGGCTCACGCCTGTGAGCTGGAGACGTCTGTTTACCTGTATCTTGATCCAGCGCGGGTGCAGATGGATAAAGCCAGGAAAGAAATTGGCATGCCGCCCAGTCGTTTTATCTGGATGGATTTGATGATGTCGTCCCCGGTCCTTCTTATGGATCGCTGGACCCGCTTCAGCAAAACTGGTGTCGTTGGTGACCCTACCCTGGCAACCGCGGAAAAGGGAAAGAAAGTCTTCGAAGCCGTTGTGACGGCGCTTATGGATTTCGTGCGGGAATTCAAGAATTACGATCGCGGCACTCCGCAGGACCTACACTGAGAAACCCGTGGTTATGGCCTGTTCACGAAGGCGGAACGCGGTGTGCGCTGAACTCGTGCATCAGCGAACAAGGCTCGGTCCCATCTTTCCGCCGGCGTTGAGAACGATCGCGTCGCCCTCGAATGTGCGCATCGCTTTCTCATCGGCCGCGGTCGGGTGCGATAGCCTGTGCTCCAACGGTCTTCGGTAGCGATCTGCATTTCCTGGTCAACTCCGGTCCGCGAGGCAAGTTCAGTGCAGCAGCTCACGGATAAACGCGTCGTCTTGAACTTCGGCCATATCTGTAATGTCGCCCGGAACAAAGCGGTAGCGAAACGATGGCCCGGCAAAGACGACGGTGCGTGTCCAGTTCGTCGGATCGGTCCACAAAACCCGGCGCGATCCCATCGCCTTCACCAGATCGTCGAGATCCCAGTGGAGCACAAAGCTGGGGATGACCGCATCCCACAGGTCCGCGGCAATCGAGTTATCGAGCGCAGAACGCAAGCTCCGTGGCGTCCGATCCAGCCAGATTCCTTCGATACGAGAATCGGTGGCGGCCGCCAGCAGAAGCCAGAAGCCTTTGACGCCGCGCGCGATGCCCCGAATCGCACCGGGATCCACATCCGGGCGGGCCTGAAGCAGGTCAACGCCGCGAAGAATGTCATGAGCCCGCAGCGCAGGTAGATTCTGGCCGATCATGTTGGCCTGAGCGTTGGTTTCCCAATCGCCGGAGTAGGGGCCCTCGTTCACTCGCACCGGCACAGTGCGCGGCTCCATCTCAAGCACAACCTGCCCCTGCTTCGCGAGCTTGCCGGCTATGGAAGCCTGCGGCGTGACAGCGAAGAACTCCTCACCCTTTACCATCAAAATTGCCGGCTTTCTTTGAGACGCGGAGGGCAGATAGAGAGCGGCATTGAGCCAGGTGCCAGGATCGCTCTCGAACCGGATTTGCTGCTGCCGGATACCAGCATCGCTCGTCTCATGCAGCACCTCTATGGCAGGCGCAGATCTATCCGTGGGAATCTTCAGATTCTTCAATTCGGCCGAGAGCTCCGGAATCGTCTTGCGGCTTTCACGCGCGTGGAGATCAGCACGGAAGATCTGATAGAGCTTTCGGCTGCCTGGCTCGTTCTCTACATTGCCACTCGCCGTCACCTGCAGCTCGTGATTGGTGTACATCGTGACCGGTTGCTCGTGGTAGTCTCCCTGGCCATCTTTCAGATAGCGAATCATCCATTGATAGATTGCTTCCCGGCTGGCCAACGGTAGACCATGGGATCCAGGACCGATCAGATAGCCGATATTTTCCTGAGCGCGATAGAGGGAATACCATTCCCGGGCTTCTTCATAAACCAGGCGCACGCCCTCATGGCTGAAGTGATACTCATCGGTTTCGGTAGTCTCGAGCAGCCATGGCGTCGGAGCAGATTGCTCCACAAAATCAGCCGTGTCCAGTCCGCTGGCGAGAAAATTGGGGAAGATCATCTCCGCATCCGGGCCCATGGTTGAGAACAGCGAGCGAAAGGAACTCGGATAACACCCGGGAACGACAACCTTGAGCCGAGGGTCGAGGCCGCCGGTGAAGGTGGTCAATGCTCCTCCGCCCGAGCACCCGGCCGCTCCCAAACGCGTGGCGTCAACCTCGGGACGGCTCGTGAGATAGTCAAGCGACCGCATTGCATCCCAGATGAAGTAGCGCGCCAGTCCCTGGCCGATCAATAGCGCCTGCGCCCCCATCTCGATATGCTCGGGCACCGACCAGCCGGCCAAGGGCTCATCCAGTTGGCGGCTGTATGTCTGCACGCGCTCGCCTTGGCCGACCGGATCGAAACAGAGAACGACGAATCCCTTCAGTGCAAGATTGGCGGCTAGCCGTTGATTCTCAGGCTTCCCCTCCTGGGTATGTCCCGCCTGCAAAAGAACTCCGGGATAACGGCCTGGGCGATTCGGGCGATAGAGGTTCGCTGTGATGTAATAGCCGGCAAGGCTTTCGTAGATCACCTTCTCGACGGTGAAGTTGTCATTATGGATCTGGCCTACGACTTTGGCATGGAGCGGGCCACGGTAGTCGGGCAGCCCTCCCAGATCTTCCAGAAGTCTGGCGCGGATTAACTGTTTCCTCGCCTGCGCCTGGGCAACTGTTCCGATGGCGCGAATTTTATCGGCGCGTTGATCGAGTTGCTGCTGCGCGATCCCGTTCATCCAGACGATCACCGGATCCTGCGCCGTCTCCTTCGCCGCCAACCCGCTCAGAATGAAAAACGTCACTGACACAATTACGGACATCGATCGTTTACACAATAGGATTGACGGCCTGCGGACAGCGACCCTAGACCTAGGCTGACTGCATGGCATCACAATGGACTCTCCGGCAGTCGTTGATTCAAATGCGCGAGGATCGATACAGAAGGTGTCGCCCTCGTCGGCCAAAATGCGGCTCGCACCCAGATTGACGATCGCAGGCAACAGGGAGAGCCACATATGGATGGTACGATCATTTTCCTGGCCTGGCCCCACTTCAAGCGCCGTCAGCCCATTATGTGGGGAAAGTGTGCGCCCTAAGCGCCCTAAGCGCCATAAGTCTCCGGGCCGCCGATTTTCGGGTCCTCGACTTTGGCCCAGAGGTTCCGGGCGTTCCCTTCCGGCGGCGATTTCGCAATTGATGAGCCGAGGGTCAGGCGCAGGAAAGGTCCGGTCGGCAAAGGAGGAAGGGCAATCCGAGAAAGAACGCCGCCTGAGGCTTGGAATCACGCCTTTGCGGTAGGCAAGTCTGGAATTGCGGCAACAAAGTACTCTGATGGTTGCCCCCCAGGGATTCATATGTGTTGAATATAAAAGGCTTGCTCTGTTTTTTCACCGCGGGACCCCGTGTGGTACCCCTATCTTCTGATGGATGTTAGCGCACCATGCCGAACTGCCGCGAACCTCACCGGGAGTCGCCTAATACACGGGGCTCCCACGCCGCTTTTCCGAGATGCCGGTTTTCGGCACCCTGCCTCGAGCGTCGATGCGGCTTGAAAGTCACCTTGGCCTGGATTGGTCAATCGAAGAGTTACGGAAGGAAGCACAAGCAAGCCACTCCATAGCGCCAAATTGTCTCGTACAAGCTGCCGAAGACATTCGGGGAAATCGAATGTTCGTTCTCCTCCTGGATGCAGGTGACCTGCTTTCGGGATTCTCACGTACGATGCCAGTTCAACGGATCTCCTCATCTTGACGGAGCAAATCGGGAGATTCGCTGAGTGTCGGTAACCGGTGAAAAAGAAGGATCATGCCGCCCGGGTCGGAGTTCAGCTTGGCCTTTGAGACTAAAATCGTTAGGAAGAGCGGCGTGGCGCCGCTTATTTTCCTATGAGCGAGATATTGAATTCCATTTCGATTCAGGGCTACAAGTCCATTCGTGACCTGCCGCCCTTTGAACTTAGGAATATCAACGTCCTCATCGGTTCGAACGGAGCCGGAAAGAGCAATTTCGTGAGCTTCTTCCGGATGCTCCGCGAGCTTTTTGAGCAACGTCTCCAGACCTTCCTCGCTCAGGAGGGTGGTGCGGACGCTTGTCTCTATCTCGGACCACAGGAGACAAGAAGAGCTCAAGGCTGCACTCCGATTCGGAGACAATGGATATGAGTTCACGCTCGTCCCCACGGCCGACGGTCGGTTTGCGTTTTCCTCGGAGTTGACGGTTTATCGTGGTCGTCTCACGTCACGACGTGAGTCAAAGCGATCGCTCGGTTCCGGACATTTCGAGGCCCAACTGAAGGACCACAAGGACGACACCGGGGTTCTAACCAGCCGAGGTGTGGCTCACTACGTTTGGGCCGCACTCTCCGATTGGGTGGTATATCACTTCCATGACACCAGCCAGTTCGCCAAGGTTCGACGTCCCGGTGCGATCAACGACAATGCAGTCCTGCGCCCAAATGCCGAAAACCTGGCGGCGTTTCTTTTCCGTTTGCAGTTAACGCACACCGAGGCATACGGGAAGATTCGCGACATTATTCGTCTTGCCGCTCCATTCTTCGATGACTTCAAGCTACGGCCGACACCAGCCCTTCCTGAACTGATCCAGCTGGAGTGGCAGCAGAAAGATTCGGTTTATCCCATGCTCGCGAGCCAGTTGTCGGACGGCACGCTGCGTTTCATCTGTCTCGCCACGGCGCTCGTGCAGCCACAGCGCCCACGAACCATTCTTTTCGATGAGCCGGAGCTTGGGCTCCATCCATATGCGTTGACCTTGCTCGGGAATCTCGTGCAACAGTCCATCGCCCCCTCGGGGACGCCATTCAATCAGGTCATCCTCTCAACCCAGTCGGCGCTCCTGCTCAATGAGTTCAGTCCAGACGACATCGTGGTTGTGGATCGGTCTGATGGTCAATCTACACTTCGCCGGCTGGAGACCGCCCAACTGAACGAGTGGCTTGCGGACTATACGCTCGGCGAGTTGTGGCAAAAGAACCTTCTCGGAGGGCGGCCCAGGCTGGACAATCACAAGAATCCGCCGAGCGTGGCGGAGCTCTCCCATTGACGCGGATCAAGATCGTCGTGGAAGGGCAGACAGAGGAGTCCTTTGTCCAAAGAGTGCTCGCTCCAACCCTTTGGCTTCGCGAGATCTACCTTACCCCGATCATTCTTGGCGTTCCTGGCCATAAGGGTGGGAATGTCAATTATGCGCGCGTGAAGAAGGATGTTCTGCTCCATCTCCGGCAAGACCCTACGGCGTACTGTTCGACCATGCTGGATCTTTATGGACTGGGCGATGGCTTTCCGGGTGTGCCCCCTCCGCCTCACCTCACCGGCGTCCAGAAAGCACTTGCCCGCGAAAGGGCGATCTATCAGGACATCGTTGCTTTCGCACCCGAAACGCGGGCGGATATCCGGTTCTATCCCTACCTGCAGGTGAATGAATACGAAGGTCTGTTATTCAGCGACCCGATCGCATTCGCCCGAGGGCTTGGACAGCAAAACCTTTCCGGGCAATTAGAAGCCATCCGCAATGACTTTCAAACTCCGGAAGACATTAACGACGATCCGAATCGCGCTCCGTCCAAACGTGTGATCGCGCTGTACTACGGCTACCGTAAGGTCATCGAAGGAACTGTCGCAGCTCAGGAAGTAGGCATCGAAAGGATGCGTCAGCAGTGTCCCCACTTTCATCAATGGGTGAGTAACCTCGAGGCAGTCGCTCCGCTCGACTAATCTAAAAGTAGAGGGGAGGGGGACCCGGCACGAGTAATCCATTGTCCTAGCGGATTCCGCGGGATTCACACGATTTTGAAGAGAGATGGCCGTTCCGATACGGGCGGCCGGCGGGTCCGATGCGCTAGTGCACGCAGGATTCCGTGCAACACATCGTCCAAACGTTTCGTCACGTCCTCTGCAAGAAATCGCAGCACAAGATAGCCATGTTCCTGTAGCACGGCATCCTTATGCCGGTCGCGCCGGTATGCTTCGGTACTCTCAAGATGCTGCGCACCATCCAGTTCAACAGCTATCCGGGCAGCCTCACAAAGCAGGTCCACCTCCATTCGACCCCAACCATCAAACGGGATGGGCAACTCGGCGTTCAGTCGAAACCGGCCGGAAGTCTGCGGCAGCGTTTCGAGACGTCGGAACAGAAATTGCTCGCCTGCGCTCCTGGCTCGCGACGGGCCATCTTCTGTTCGTCGAAAGATTAGCCGCAGCACGGGCAAAAAGCTCTGCTAATGGCGCATCCACGCCATCCAAAGCGAGGCGCCGGACGCTGGCCGCGTATTCGCTCTTCCACAGGGAATCGTCGGGCAGCTCAATCTCTGATGGCCAGCCGGGCATGGCGCTGCCCGGCAGCCTGATCGTATAGCCCACGGCCTCGTAACCCTTACAGCGACGATCAAACATGCGTGCCAGCATGGGCACGTCGAGGTCGGCGTAGTCGTAGACGCGCACTTCTCGCTTGCCATCATGAAGGCGGTGCAGACGGCCTACGTACTGCGCGATCGTTCCTCGCCAGGAGACCGGTAGCGTAAGAAAGAGGGTGTCGAGTCTACAATCGTCAAATCCTTCCCCGGCGTAACGCCCTGTCGCAAGAAGAATCCGCCATTCCGCGTCTGGGATGGCGGCCAGGCGGGCACGAATCTTCGCGACTTCTTTGCTCCCCATGCCTCCGCGAAGGACGACCACATGCTGTACGTCGGGCGATAGCCGCGCTGCCAGCAGGTCGAGATGATCGTTGCGTTCCGTCAATACGAGCGGGGAACGACCATCCTGCATGGCTCGCACGACGTCTCTACATATCTGCCGCGTGCGCGCATCGGCAGAGGTTAGTTCATCCATGAGCTCGCTGTACTGGACCCGAAGGTCTGCGTTCGGCACCCGCAAGGAACGAAAGCCTGTGGGGCGGACCTGTACCAGATGATCGAATGGACGGGAGGCGGCCTGTGCCTTTGCGTCAACGCGATGACGCACGGGGCCGCACTGCATAAAGATGATAGGGTGGTGACCGTCCTTCCGCATCACCGTGGCCGAAAGCCCGGTTACGAATCTGGCCTTTGCGCTGCGTGCTACTTGCTCAAAGCTATAGGCTGATAGATGATGGCATTCGTCCACAACAAGGTGCCCGTAGCGCGCAATGGTTTCATCCACGGTTCCCTTCTTGACCAGGCTTTCGATGGTGGCAACGTCGATAAGTCCGGTTTGCACTTTGTGCCCTCCTCCGATGCGCCCGATCGCCTTAGCCGGCAGCTTAAGAAACCGTGACAGTGCTTCGATCCATTGCTCCTGCAATTGCCTGCGGTGCACCAGCACGAGAGTATTCACGGCACGCTGTGCGATGATCCATGCGGCTACAACGGTCTTGCCGAATGCCGTGGTCGCAGAAAGCACTCCGGTCTCATGGGCCAGCATGGCTTCAGCGGCCACCCGCTGTTCCGGACGTAGTTCGCCACGGAAAGACACGGAGAGCGGGTCCCCCTGGCAGCGCTCATCGCGGGTGGAACATGGAATGGTGAGATCAGAAAGAGTCTGCAGAAGGTCAGCCTGACAGCCCCTCGGTAACCCGAGATGACGTGGATAGTCCCGTGCGCAGCCAACGACTCTCGGCGTGTCGTATGTGGGAAGGCGCATCGCTTGCGCGCGGTAGAATTCCGGGTTCTGGAATGCTGCCAGGCGAACGAGCCGGTTGCGGAGCGCAGGAGGCAAATCTTCTTTAGCAATGTATATTTCATTGCTCAGAATGAGTTCCAGATTTCGAGGTAGTGGATCGGCGATAGCTTTCACTCTCGGGATGCGGAACTTCTCCACAAAGTATCCTCTTCCTCTTCATCGACGGGGTAGCACCTTACTCCGACGACCTGTCCTTTCGCTTCGGCTTTGCGGACAATTCCGTCGATTTCGTCACGACTGATTCTTCGAATGCCAGATAGAAAACTCCATTGATCGCAAAACGGAGTCGCGGTGTCATCGAGAAAGACACTGTTTCCAAGCTTCCTAGGCTTGTTTTGCAGAGGTAAGGCAATCAGGCTACCGAAGCCCCCGTTCGGCAATGTGTCCTGGTTAGGAAAGAGCCGGTCATAAGAGTCCAAGCCAAGATCGGGCCGCCGCTCCATCGTTTCCGTCAAAATATAGGAACCGAGCTTTCGCGCAAGCACGGCCGGAACGGCTTCCTCGAAGAAGAACCAGATATGGCCGCCATTGCCAGAGCGGGACCTCTCAAGCACGGCTGGTATCTCCAAACTGCGGCATGTTGCGAGAAAAGCCTTCGCATCATCGAGCCAGGTTGCTTTATCGAAATCGGCTGCGACGAAAAAGCAGGTCTCGTCAAGAAGCATGGGGTAGATGCCCATGGTGAAATCCCAACCATGATCATCATGGCCGGAGAGATGAAAGCGAATGACGTCATCCGTAATCGGTAGAAACTGCTGGAAGCGGCAATTTGAGCATTTGACCTTGGGCTTTTCGCAGACATTCTTGATCCATTCATTTGCGCAAGCCGGGGAGTAGCCAGCCTTCCCGGTCCTTCGGCTCTCGAACCGCCGAGGATAGACATCTTCGCGGCCGCGGAAGAGCGAACGGAACAACCTGATCTTGTCTTCCGGCGGAGAATAACGATCGATGCGCTGAGTTGATTCCATTGCAGCTTGGGATTTGGAATTTTCGTCAAGACCTACATTGTAGGCGACAGAGATGGCACTCCGGGCGCGAGAAGAGCGACTCGGTGTTCTACTCGGTAGCTACAAACTTCCGAGTTCCAGCCGACACTCCTACAAACGACGCCGTGACCTGCGAACTTGCAGGATAGCACCTAGCCACCAGCCAACGGATCGTTTGATGTGACCCCTTCCTGCGAACAAAGCGCCCTCCCTTGAAGGGGTGGGCATGGTGCTTCGGGCATTCCTCCTTCCATGCTTTTCCCCTCAGACACCTGGAACGAAACGTTGGGTGCCAAGTCTCAAATGGGAGTAACGGCTGCGTGAAAAAGCGGCTCAGTATTCAGATTTGCCGCGTTCCTTTTGGCCATGCCAAGCCCCTAAAAATGAGCTTCTGTTGAAGGAGAACTCGCGAAGCATTTGAAATGGCGCGGTACGGCCTATAGGCCTTTCCAGGTAGTTGGGAACTGAACGCGCAAGAATGTCCTCGGCGAATTGTGCCGCGGGTTGCGGCACAATTCGCTGGCCCCAATGAATTTCGCACTCAGAAGCGATCTTCAGGCGATGAGCCGGTACTGCCAGTATCGGGAGTCAGCGAAAGCTGGATCAGGAGGGAGCGCGGGCGTCTCAACCACAACGATGCCGGACGGTCGCTATTCAAACCCGCCCCTCAGCTACGACCAGGGATTCGAATCGATACCAATAAGTAATTTATTATCAAACACTTGCAGGATCTGGTTGCCCCCCAGGGATTCGAACCCCGATATGCTGCTCCAGAGGCAGCTGTCCTACCATTGAACGAGGGGGCAATGCGGCAAACAAAAAGCCGGCAGAT
Organism: uncultured Acidobacteriaceae bacterium; assembly: GCA_963838445.1. Classification (GTDB taxonomy): domain Bacteria; phylum Acidobacteriota; class Terriglobia; order Terriglobales; family Acidobacteriaceae; genus PALSA-350. The sequence continues at coordinate 90,636 of CAWIRT010000026.1, read as the reverse complement.
TTTCCCGGCCTTTCTATAGTAAAAGCAGGATCGACTCCGGTCAATGTGACCAGAGCCTGGCAACCCTAAAGCTACCTATAAATGTTCAGATGGGTACGTTCATCGAGGACTGGATCAGGTGATTTTGCTGGCGTTTGCAGCATGTCGCGAAGGTTCACGCCTTGAATTCTTTCCTATACTTCCGTTCGTGCCTGATCTCCCCGATGACGTCGAAGAGAATCAGGGCAAAGACCTTCAACACTTTCAGGGGATGCCTTCGGGCCACCTCAAATTCTTCTCGGCGCCTTACTAGTTCGCCCGAGAGGGTAGGATCACCGACCCCGCGGTCGACGGGTGGACCCTCGGTTTGCGCGGTCTGGGCCATTGTTTTACGCGTACCTTCGTTCCCAAGTTGGGCCAAACTTTCTCCTACGTACATCGGCGAAACAAAGCACTTCGGGAGTGGGCAAGATAAGCTATTTCGACTATTTTTCCAGCTAGACCCAAATCTGCGCAGAACCAAAGTCGTTTTCTTGCCTTCATTGGTTGCCCCTACTCTTCCCTGAGCACCTGCAGCGGCTTTTGGCCCAGCATGCGAAAGCTGGCCGCCCAGCCGGTCGCTGTGGCCAGTACAGCCGTTCCCACCAGGGCTATCGCCGTCGCCAGCCACTCTATGTGAAAGGCCACATCCAGCCGATGCAGCAATACACGCGAAAGCAGATTGGCGAAAATCACACCGACGAATCCCGCGAGCAGCCCGAGCACAATGAACTCCACACTGAAGACGGCGGCGATGTGGTTTCGCTTCGCGCCCAGGGTCTTCAGCACCACCACCTCGCGCAACCGGCGGAATTGCGTGCTGGCAATGCTCGAGGCCAGAATCACGGCGCCGGCAAGAATGGAAAATCCAGCCAGGAAGCGGACCACAATCGTAATCTGCTGCACCACTCCCTGGATGGTCTCGATCACGTCGGCAATGTTGATCACCGTCACCGTGGGATAGGCGTTAAAGAGCGCCCGCTGCACCGCGCCCACCTGCCGCGGGTCCACATGCGCCGCGCCATACCAGACCACCGGCAGCCCGGCCAGCGCCCGCGGGGTGAGGATGAATTCACTGCGCGAGTACACATGCTGGCCATTGTGGCGGATGACCGCAATGACATTGGCTTGAATGGTTTTTCCATTCGAGGTGAACACGATATGGGAACCGAGATGCAAATGCAGCCGCTGCGCAATATGCTCGCTCACGGCAAGTGATTGCCCATCGTCCCGGTCCCACCACGTTCCCTGCGCCATCGTGGACCCGACAGGCAGGCCTGCCGACCAGGTGAGGGATACCGTCTGGAGCAGGCGCTTGGGGTAATTCTTCAGCTTGAGTCCGTCGGCCGCGGTGCCATCGACCGAAATAATCCTTCCCGCCACCGAGGGAAGCGTCTCCACATCTCCTTCCACCGCCGGTTGCTGCGACAACAACCGCTTGACGCCGTCCAATTCCCTGCTGCTGATATCGACCAGGAAAATATTCGGCAGGTTAGGGCCCGCCGTCAGTTTCATTTCCCCAATCACACCGTGCTGCATGAGAAAGACGGTCAGAATAAGCATCACGCCCATGCCCAGGGCCGCAAGCACAGCCGCGGATTGATTCCCCGGCCGATACAGATTAGCCAAGCCATGGCGAACAGCCGACTGCAGGTGCATTCGGGTGCGCGACAGAAATGCACGCAGCAAGCGCAGGGTGAGCGCCGATACTCCGAGGATGACCACCAACAGCGCGCACAAGGCCCCTGCGAACCATCGTCCAACTACCACCGAATCAGAAAGCGCGGCCGCAATGGCGCCCAGCCCCAACAGGATGACGATGGCGATGATCCATTGCGCCTTGCTGTGGCGCAGGCGCGTCCACCAACTCTGCTGCGCACTTGGTTCTTCCACCATCCTACGCAGGACCAGGTTAGGACGGACGGAGCGAATCTGAAGCAAGGGCGGCAAACAGAAGAGAACGGTGGTGAGAATGCCGGTACCTAATCCCGCCAGTGCGGAGTGCCAGGGAAGACGAAGATCCAGGCGCAGGGGCAAGAACTTCCCCAGCAAGGTGGGGAAGATCCACTCCACTCCCAGCCCCATGCATACGCCGATCAATCCGCCGATTAAGCCCAGTAGCACTGTCTGAAAAAGATAAATGCGCAAAATATCAGAGGATCGCGCGCCGATCGATTTCATGATGGCGAGCACCTCGACCCGTTGCTGCAAATGCGCGCGCATGGCCATCGCCACCCCGATCGCGCCCAGCACCATGGCCACCAGGCAAATCAGGCTGAGCAGGCCGGTCGAACGCTTGAGCCCGTCCGTCAGTGCGGGGTTGCTTTCACGGAAGTCAGTAACCTGCGCGTCGGGCAAAACTTGTTCCAGGCGGCTGCGCACGGCGGCGATGTTGTTATTCGCCGGAAGCTTGAAGAGAAAGCGTTCCCCGGAGCGGCTGCCCTGCTGCAACAGGCCGCTCTTTTCGAGCGCGCTCTGGGTCATCATCACGCGCGGCCCCAGCCCCATGCCCGAGCTCATACGGTCAGGCTCGCGCACCAGGATCGCCGCGATGCGGAACGTGGAGTCGCCGATCTTCAGGCTTGCGCCCACCTGCGTATGCAGCCGAATCAGCAAGTCTTCTGCGACCACGACTGTCGAATCAGTAAGCACCTGGCGCAGATCTCCCGCCGGTTGCAGATCGACTGTGCCATAAAACGGGTACCGCTGAGGATCGACTGCTTTGAGGGAAACCAGCAGCGGAACCGGATCGGCAGGGGATGAGACCATGGAAACGGTATCGGTAACCTGGGTCCGCTGAATGCCACGCGCGGCCATCACGTTCAGCTGCTGCTCTTCTTCCGGGGTAGGCTGGCGAAACATGCGCGCGGAAAGATCTGCGGCCATGATGGTTCTCGCCTCACCCAGCAGGGTCTTTTGAAACGAGTCGCTGAAGCCGCGCACACCAGTCAGCGCGGCAACCCCGATGGCGACCGAAATAATCACGAACAAGAACTTGGCCCGTGAAGCCTGGAGTTCGCGCCACGCGATCTTCGCGGCGGAACCCCAGGTCAGCGACGGCTTTTGATCGGTTCTCATATCAGGCCGGCCCTTGCATCGTGTCTTCCACGATCATGCCGTCGCGCAGCACTACGCGGCGATCGGCATGGGAGGAGACTTGCGCATCATGGGTCACCAGCACCAGGGTTGCGCCGCTGCTCCGGTTCCTTTTCAGAAGCAGATCAAGCACGTGCGCGCCATTCTCGGAATCGAGATTGCCAGTGGGTTCGTCGGCAAAAATGATGGGGGGTTGCAAAACGAAAGCGCGGGCCAGAGCCACGCGCTGCTGCTCACCCCCGGAAAGCTGAACCGGGTAGTGATGCAAACGATCCGCGAGGCCAACGCTGCGCAGCAAATCGGATGCCGCGGCGCGGCCGTCTCCGCCGCCGTTCAGTTCATGAGGCAACAGCACATTTTCCAATGCGGTCAGTGTCGGTATCAATTGAAACGATTGAAATACGAAGCCCAGCTTTCGGCCGCGCACTTCTGCAAGTTTGTCCTCCGGCAGATGGCTGATCTCGGTACCATCGATGGAGACGCTACCCTCTGTGGGTAAATCCAGACCCGCCAAAAGCCCCAACAGTGTGCTCTTGCCGCTTCCCGACGCACCCATGATGGCAACGAATTGCCCGGCCGGAATGGATAGATCGATGCGCTTCAATATCTCGATCGTCCTGTTGCCATTCCGAATCGATTTTTTCAGTCCGCGAACTTCAATCATTCAACCCTCACTAAGAACACCACTCCTGGCTAACCAGACGCGGGAATTGTCCTGCCCGCGCCCTGCGAAAAAGAAAGACGTACCTCAGGGGCTAAAGCCCAATTCTTTTTCCATCCTTTACGGCACGGCTGAAGCCGTGCCCTGATACAAAACCAAAAACGCAGATCTCACCCAGATTCTTTAGCCCTCTTCCACCAGCACCACGTACCTCGGGGGCTAAAGCCCTCATCCACCAACACAGGTGTGGCACGGCTGAAGCCGTGCCCTTCGTACAGAGCCTCTTTACCAGCCGGCCAGCACGTAAGTAAGCCCTGGGGGGCTGCCTCAGGGGCTAAAGCCCAATTCTTTTACCATCCTTTACGGCACGGCTAAAGCCGTGCCCTGATACAAAACCAAAACGCAGATCTCACCCAGATTCTTTAGCCCTCTTCCACCAGCACCACGTACCTCGGGGGCTAAAGCCCTCATCCAGCAACACCGGTGTGGCACGGCTGAAGCCGTGCCCTTCGTCCAGAGCCTCTTTCCGCAGCCGGCCAGCACGTGAGTAAACCCTGGGAGGCTGCCTCAGGGGCTAGAGCCCAATTCTCTTTCCATCCTTTACGGCCCGATTAAAAGTCGTGCTCTGATACAAAGCATGAGTGCGGTGACTTTGGATTGGGCACTCACGCACGCTCTAAAGCCCTCATCCACCAACACCGGTCTGGCACGGCTGAAGCTGTGCCCTTCGTACAGAGTCTCTTTCCCTAGCCGGTCAGCACGTACGTAAACCCTGGGAAGATGCCCCAGGGACTACGTTCTCAGCCGTCCCTCCGGGACCCACGGCAAGCCGGGGCAGGCTGAGTTGGAAATGCGGCTTCTCATGCAGACTCTTTAGGTACTTCGGTGCATTCCGCATTTCGCTCTTGCAGCAGATCATCCCATTTCCGCATTTCGCAAAAGGCGAGAGATATCGGGCAGCAAACGCTGGATGCTTTAAAGTGGGCTTGTGACCTCCCGACGCCTCGCCGGCCTCCTGTTTGCCGTTTCCCTGCTTACCGCTTGCCGGTCCAAGTCCCCTGAAACTGCACCCGCAAGCGGGGACTCCTCAGCCTGCTGCATCGGATGCTGCCACCCCAGCCAGCGACACAACGGCGGCGCCTGACGGACGGCCGGTGATCGTAGCCTTTGGCGACAGTCTCACCGCCGGTTTCGGAGCGGACACGGGCGACAGCTATCCCGACTACCTGGAGAAGGACTTGAACGCGATGGGTTATCACTACCAGGTAATCAATCAGGGAATCAGTGGAAACACCACCAAAGACGGAGTCGACCGGCTGCAGGACGCATTGCGTCTGAAGCCGGTTCTGGTGATCGTGGCCTTTGGCGGAAACGATGGCCTGCGCGGACTGCCCATTGCCAGTACGCGCGAGAATCTCGATCGCATCGTGTCCACGGTGCTTGATTCCGGAGCCAAAGTGGTGCTCGGCGGCATCACCCTGCCACCCAACTACGGCCCTGATTACATCCGGCAGTTCAACCAGACCTACGCGCTGCTGGCGGCCAAGTATCACGTACCCATGTTGCCGTTCCTGCTCAAAACGTGTACGGAGTCGCCGGCGGAATGCAAGCTGATGGCATTCACGCCACAGACCAGGGAAACGCGCAGGTGGCAAAAAACCTGCTCCCTCTGATCAAACCGCTGCTGAAGAAATGAAAACATCAACCCAGAACCACAATGGGTTGAAAGAGGGTACCGGCCACGCGGCGGACGATCGCAACCAGATCGCGCTGACCGGCGAAAACCTTGGCCAGCGGAGCAGTGGAGAATTCGGGAAGATTCACTGCATTGCCATTTCGCAGCCGGCCGGCAATCCAAAGGTCAGCCGTGGTGGCGGGTAGTTCAGGGAGCAGGGTCCTGGGGTGAGGCAAACTCTGCTCCAGGATTCCGGCGTCTGCCTGGCCTGCCAGTTCCTCCAGCGTGAGGGCCTGGTCCAGGGTAAAGGGTCCGGCGGCAATCCGGCGCAGGCGCGCCAGATGGGCTCCGCAGCCCAACGCTTTCCCCATATCATGCGCCACTGAACGCACGTATCCTCCAGACGAAATGCGGATCGTGAACTCTGCATACTCGCCCTGGCGCTCGCCGATAACGAACTCCTCGATCAGCAGCGACACCGGTTTCAACACCACGCTCTCTCCCCGCCGCGCAGACTTGTAGGCGGGCTTGCCGTCTATCTTTTTGGCTGAGAAGGGTGGCGGGGTCTGCTCCACCTGGCCTCGAAAGAGTGCGGCAGCAGTCTGGATTTCCTGGTTTGACGGTAAAGGAACGCCCATCGCGGCCGGGGCCACCGGAACTCCGTCGGCGTCGTAAGTATCGGTGGCAAACCCAAACCGGATTGTTCCGGTATAGGTCTTTGCCAGCGGTCCAAAGAATTGCGCCAGACGGGTGTACTTCCCCAGCAAAACAGGCAAGACGCCGGTCGCCAAAGGATCAAGCGTACCCAGGTGACCAATCATGGATTCACCGGTAGCGCGACGCAGGCGCGACACGACATCGTGAGACGTCATCCCGCTCGGCTTGTCGATCACCAGGAGCCCATTCACATTCTCTACTATAGAGACTCCGAAATGACTCTGCCCTCCGCAGCCCAACCTACAGGCTGTTCTGTGGGCGGGATTGGACCAGGGAGAGGAACTCCGAGCGCGTGTTCTGCTGATGGAAGACTCCCTGCATGGCAGAGGTCACGGTCGAAGAGTGCTGCTTCTCCACCCCACGCATCATCATGCAAAGATGCCGGGCCTCGATCACTACCCCCACACCCTGAGGATCGATCGCGTCCTGAATGGCGTCGGCAATCTGCCGGGTAAGCCGTTCCTGTACTTGTAGGCGCCGCGCAAAAACCTCGACCAGGCGGGCTACCTTGCTCAGACCGATTACTTTTCCGTTGGGGATGTAAGCTACGTGAACCTTGCCGAAAAAGGGCAGCATGTGGTGCTCGCAAAGGGAAAAGACTTCGATGTCGCGCACGATCACCATTTCGTCATAGTCGACATCGAAAAGCGCGCCGTGCAGAATCTTCTCCGCATCCTCCTGGTAGCCCTTGGTCAGAAAGCTCATCGCCTGCGCGGTCCGTTGGGGCGTTCTCAGAAGGCCATCCCGTTCGGGGTCTTCCCCCAGGCGCGTGATCAACTCAGTGTAAAGATCCTCGGTGGAATATCCGCTCAACCCCCTGCCGACTGGAGGCTTACGAACGACTACTGGTTGTGCCATGCTTTCCCCTTCCCGCATACTCGAAAAAATTATTCCGCGTCTCTTCCACCCTCACTCGTTCAAGATCAGCGTGAACAAAGTGCTCCGCGAGCAGGTCGTGAATGGCTATACAGAGATTCTCGGTGGTGGGCACCTCACTGGCGAAGCGCTCATCAAAATTCAGATTCGTGTGGTCAAATCGCTCAATCACCGTGTTTTGCACGCAGCGGTCCAGGTCGGCCAGGTTGCAGACCATTCCGGTAACAGGATCAACCTGCCCGCCTACCGTTACCTCTACGACGTAGTTATGGCCGTGGCCATGGGGATTGCTGCACTTTCCGTACACGGTGCGGTTCTTTTCCTCGTTGTAAGCCTCGGAGTACAGACGATGCGAGGCGCTTATTACATACCGGCGCGATAAGTAAGCTCTCATGCTTCCCCGTAGTAATCAGAGAATAAATCGGGCATTTCATAAACCCGGACGCGGTGTAGCCGGGCGCCTTCGATTTGATTCTCAAGCCGCTTCCAGATGGCGATGGCGAGGTTCTCGGTGGTCGGAATGACATGCTTGAATTCCGGAACTTCGAGGTTTAGATGCCGGTGGTCGTACACGTCCACGACCTGGCGATTGATTACCTCTTTCAGCTCCTTCAAGTCGACCACAAAGCCGGAAACCGGGTTTACCTCTCCTTCCACGGTCACTTCCAGGGTGTAGTTGTGCCCATGGCCATTTCGATTCGCACACTTGCCAAAAAGACGCACGTTCTCGTCCGCCGACAACTGCTCGGACCAGTAGTAGTGAGACGAGGAGAATTCGGCCTTTCGGGTGAGCAAAATCATTGAGAAAACCTGATTGAGATTATATCGGCCTCAGTCCTCACATAGGATGCGGTGGCAGGGCTATCTTATTCATTATTTGGAACTTGAGGCTTAACTAGTTTTAAATTCATGGTTTTTGCGTGGAGCGCTTTTGCGTGGAGTAAAATCGGCCCTTCCATGCCACTTGCGTGCCCACTGTGTGCTGCCACCAGCTCATCATCAGCAAAAGGCAGAAGAGGGGCAAAGCAAACACAGAAAGGGCACAGTCGGGCGAGGAAAAATTGGATTTCGCCACCCTGGAGTAAAACCTCCATAACACTCTCAGCCAGACCGCTGCCAGAGCGTAGCGGGCAACAGGCAGGGCAAAGAAGTGCCACATCAGCACCGGCAGCCCAACAAGCAGGAGCAGATCGAGCCCCCTCCACGCTGCCATCATCAAGGGATAGCCAAATAATCGCGCCAGATTCTTGGTCCAACCCTCAATCAAGCTGCCGAAGCTGCGATACATGCGCGCGCTGACCGCATCGGGCGCGTAGCGGAAACGGATGGGGAATTTTCTGCGCTTCAACAGCAAGGCCAGGTCAACGTCTTCCAAAAGGGAGCCGGCCACCGCCGAATGGCCGCCGACCTGGAAGTATGCAGCCCGCTGAACCATCAGGAATTGCCCGTTGGCGGCCGCCACCCGCGACGACGGGTCGGAGACCTTTTCCGGTGGATAGGTGATCGCAAGCTCGGAAAAAATCAGCGGCATAAGCGCACGCTGCCAGAAGCCGGTTACCACTTGCCGAGGCGAGTAGGAAAGCATTACAACCTGAGCATGCTGCGCTTCATGGATGGCTCGCTGCAAATTGCCGGCGGTGTGGACGGTATCGGCATCCGTGAACAGGAGCCAGTCTCCCCGCGCCTTTCCGGCCGCGGTCCAGACCGCATTCGCCTTCCCTGTCCAACCCTCCTTGAGGGGCTCAGGATCAAGAACGGCCACGGGTGGCAAGCCGAGCGCGATGGAGCGGGTCGCGTCGGTCGAGCCGTCATCCACCAGCAACAATTCCCAATCCTCGGCCAAAGTGAAATGGGCTTCCGACTGGGCCAGCAATGACTCGAGGCACGGTCGCAGAACATCGGCCTCATTACGGGCGGGCACGATGACCGATAGAAGCATCCATCTTCCTTTCCCGCATCTCGTCCCAGCAGTGGGTTTGCTCCCGCCAATGCGGTGTCACGTCAAAGGCTCAGACACCCAAAACCTTTGAAAACATTATAGAAAACGCTGAGTAAGCGACCTGAAGGCGCATAATTGGAGGCACATATTAAGGAACCTTAATATGTGCCACAATAGATCACGGGCCCGGGCTTTCGCACCGTTCCCCCCGTTTCGATGTCCTGGGTTCCCCCTCCCGCAGTAGCAAAACGCCCCAGTCGTGTGAGTCAAACCGAGGCAGAATAGTGACATTTTCTCCGGGCGCTACCGAAGCCACTCCGAATCCAGCGGAACAACTTCTCCCCAGCGCGAGACAGAGACTCCGCTGGTTTCGGTGGTCATTCCCTGCTACAACTCCGCCCGTTACCTCGCCGAGACGGTGGAGAGCGTCGTGGCACAGACTTACGGGCGCATTGAAATCATCGTGGTGGATGACGGTTCGTCCGATGCGACTTCTGAAATTGCCCAGTCCTATCCTGTTCGATACGTCTACCAGACCAATAGCGGCATCTCGGCTGCCCGCAATACCGGAATCGTCCACAGCCAGGGCAAGTATGTTTTGTTTCTGGATCACGACGATCGCCTCTTGCCAAATGCCGTCGAAGCCGGGGTCAGGGTTCTGGAAGAGAACCCTGAGTGCGCGATGGCGGTGGGTGAGCATAGGTACATAGGGCCGGACGGGACAGCGCTCGGATATTCACACAAGCATGCAGCCGGCCGCGATCACTACCGGCAGCTCCTGGAGCATAACTTCATTGAGACCCCGTGCTCTGCCTTGCATCGACGTTCGGGTTTGGAGTTGGCCGGCGGTTTCGACGAGAGCGTGCAGGGCGCCGAGGATTATGAGCTTTATCTTCGGACCGCGCGGCGGAGCCCATTGATTACGCATGAAACTCCTGTGGCTGAGTACCGGCTTCACGAAGCCAACGCCTCAGGCAATGCAGAACGGATGTTTGTGGTGAGTCTTGAGGTCTTATGGAAGGAATTGCCGTACCTGCAGGGTGATCCGGAGAACTTGCGCATGTATCGGCGAGGCATCAAATTTATTCAACGCCAATTCGGACGGCGACTCACCCGCGAGCTCATCGGTAACAGAAAACCGATGAATCCGGAAAGCCGGCGTAAGCTTGATGTTTTGCGCCGCCACTACCTTGCAGGTTTCACAGCAGTCGTGGCCAGCCGCGCTTTACCGTTGAGCCTGATCCATAAGCTAATTGCTGTGCGAGTTCATCCTAACGAGCATGCGCGGTCGGCAGACTCTAGTGAGAGCCTCATCGCGGGTGTAGGGTACCGTTCGCGGACCACTTGTCATTATTATAGAAAGTGTGACCAGATGGATCAGTCCTGCAGTGATTCTGTTCTCGCTCCTGCTTTCTGCGGGCTGCGATCGAGGTGACCATCCAAAGCAGATCGGAAAGCCGGCTCCGGATTTCACCGTGGCCGACAGCGGCCGCAGTATTCAGCTAAGCAGCTACCGCGGCAAAGTGGTTTTGCTCAATTTTTGGGCGAGTTGGTGCGCCCCGTGTATCGAGGAGGTCCCCTACCTCAATCGGCTACAGCAACAAATGCCGCAGCTTGTCGTGCTGGGCGTTGACATGGGCGAAGATGACACCGCCTACCGGCAGTTTCTTACTGACAATCGGGTCGGCTTCCTTACCATTCGTGATGCACAGCAGCATAGCAATGCACTTTACGGAACCTCACGCCCTCCCGAGACGTATGTCATCGATCGCAGCGGCCGGATCCGCCGTAAGTTCATCGGACCCCAGGACTGGACCTCACCGGAAATTCTGAACTACCTTTCCCATTTGTAGACTTGAGGCAGTCTCTGCTTGTTATGATGACCTCATGACGACCAATCTTGATGTTCTATATCGATACGAACTGCATCCGACAGAAGCGGCTATGATTGCGTTGGGCAAGGCTCGCGGCGTCTATGGGATTCGCAGGATTGTGCTCGACGAACAACAAAAAACGATGCGGGTAGAATTCGACTTCACCCGGCTCAACCGGGACGTAGTGACTGAGCTGCTCCGCAGCGCGGGCATCGACATCGTCGAAGAGATCTCACTGGCCGCACCCGCGGTGCCAAAAGAAGCGACCGCCGCGGCATTGCCACCCAAATAGACAGGTTTCTTTCCCATATTCCATCAGGCTACCTGCCTGGAACGAGATCTCCCCGGAAGCCTGCCCCCCCGCCAGGCGTTTATCGCTACGGAGCCAACGAGCGCAGGTCACAATTGGCTCAGAGTCGTCGTCTCTGGCCCCAACGGCGATCGGCGGTAAGCCCGGAGAAGTAGTTGCGGTTGTGTCGTTTCTCAGCGCAGGTTTATCCGCGCACGGTTCCATCTTCGAGGCCCGACCGCCTCGCCGTGTTCTCCTGGTTCCCCATTACAGAACCATAATGCGACACCGAAAGCCTGCCGATAGGGCTAATTGAGTGTCTGTGCCGGTTTGGCGCAGACGACAAGGCTTACCCAAACCGGGAGGGCCATGAAGTCAGCCTACATGCAAACCGTGACCATCGGGACGGCGTTGCTTGCGTTGGCTTCTCTTGGCGGTCAGGCCCAGAAGGCGTCACCCGACCTTACCAGCCTCCGGATCGAAGACCTCATGAATGTGAATGTGACTTCGGCCTCGAAAAAGGAACAGAAAATATCCAAAGTGGCAGCGGCCATTTTCGTGATTTCTGAGGAAGACCTTCGTCGCTCCGCCGCGACCAACATTCCTGATTTGTTGCGAATGGTTCCGGGATTGGAGATCACTCAGATCAATCCCAGCACCTGGGCTATTACCGCCCGTGGCTTTAACGGGGAGTATTCCACCAAGCTTCTGGTTCTCATCGACGGCCGCACGGTGTATACCCATCTTTTTTCCGGAGTGTACTGGGATAGGCAGGATGTACCGCTCGAATCCATCGCTCGCATCGAGGTCATACGGGGACCCGGCGCTGCTGTTTGGAGTCAGGACCTGGCCACGGGTCCTGAAACGCAAGGCGAAAGCCCCAATCAGCAAGCTCAGTTGCGCTCGGAGGTGAATTTCCGCTGGCGTTTGCAGTGGACCACTGCGGCCTGTTTTGTGGGCCGCCTGCCAGCTCCAAACATTCCGTCGTACACGCGGATGGACACCAATCTTGTATGGCAAGCCTCGGACAAGATCTCGCTGGGCCTGGTAGGGCAGAACTTACTGAGAAATCTTCACCAGGAATACGCCGGCCCCGACTTAACGATACTTCCGAGCCTGGTCCGGCGCAGCGCTTATGCCAGGCTCACGTGGCGATTCTGAATGCACATGACGTCATCCTGTCATACCGACGGTGTGCTAGGCGTACTGGCAGGGCACACGCGATCGAACGGGAGGGCCTGCGGTCGCGCACCGTTGTATGCCGTTCTTCTCTCTCTCTTACTCGCGGTTGGCGGAGAGAGAACCAGAGCGCAGACGAGCGCGGACGAATACCGAGTCAAAGCAGCATTCATTTTCCATTTTGCTCAACTTGTGGATTGGCCTGCGGCCGCGCAGGCAGGTACAGACAATTCGCTGTTTCTATGCACGCTTGGAGACGACCCATTTCAGGGAGCGCTGGAGGGCACGGTGGCCGGTAAAGCGATCGGTAATCGGGTCGTTCGCATTCGTCATCTTGAAGATCCAAGAGACATGCAGGCATGCCAGATACTTTTTCTGGGCAAGGCGCAAAGCAAGCGCATTTCTATGCTGGTGACGAACTTGCACAACGCTCCGGTTCTGACCGTGGGAGAGACCGCAGGCTTTCTCGATGCGGGTGGAATGATCGATTTTCTGCTGGAGGAAAACAAGGTCCGCTTCGACATCAATCTGAGCGCAGCAGAATCGGCGAGACTCAAAATCGGATCGCGGTTGTTGATCCTGGCTGACCATGTGGTGGGAGAAAGCCATGGCAAATAAGCACACGATCTTTAGAGATCTTACAATCCGGCGGAAACTTGCCTTGCTCATTCTGACTTCCAGCGTCTTTGCGGTCATTTTGGCTTGTGTAGGATTCGCCATTTATGAGCGACAAAGATTTCATACCGATATCGCGGATGAACTGGCGACGTTAGCCGACACCCTTGGGGCGAATACAGCTGCCTCTCTGGCTTTCAACGATCAGAAGACCGGGCGGGAAATGCTTGCAGCCCTGCGGACCGAACACCATGTGTTAGGCGCGTGCCTGTACGACCTTCATGGACGTATCTTTGCTGAGTATCGCCGAACGGAACTCGGAACTGAATTCAAGATGCCGTCACCGGCACCCGATGGAGCCTACTTCGGACCAGACAGCATCACCCTGTTCCGAAGCGTATATCTCGAGAGTGACAAGACCGGCTCCATCGCGATCGTTTCTGACCTGAACGGAATCCGCGCCAGGTTCTGGGAATACACAAAGATCGCCATCCTGGTCCTATTCATATCTATTCTGGCCACTTATCTGATTTCCGCGCGCCTTCTGCGTATTGTGAGTGACCCAATTGTGCAACTCGCCAGGATCGCCGCACGGGTTACGGCAGAAGAGAACTACTCGCTCCGGGCGGCCGCTCAAAGTAATGATGAAAGTGGAATGCTGGTAAGTTCTTTCAACCAGATGCTGGAGCGCATCGAGCAGCGGGATCTGGCGCTACAGAACGCGAAAGACGAACTGGAACAGCGGGTTGAACAGCGAACCGCGGATCTGCAAAAAGAGGTGGCCGAGCGCATCCGGGCTGAACATCAGATGCGCGCGGCCAAAGATGCCGCAGAAGTGGCTAACCAGGCCAAGAGCGAATTTCTTGCCAACATGAGCCATGAAATCCGGACGCCGCTGAACGGCGTCATCGGCATGACCGACCTGGCGCTCGACACCGAGCTTACCGCCGAGCAACGGGACTGTCTGGAGACCGTAAAGCTCTCCGCCGATTCCCTTCTTATCGTGATCAACGACATTCTTGACTACTCCAAGATAGAGGCCGGAAAGATTGACATGGAAGTCATTGACTTCAACCTGCGCAACTGCGCTGAGGAAGCTTTAAAGACTTTCGCCTCGGCGGCCGATGAAAGAGGGCTGGAGCTTCTTTGTGACATCGCGCCCGATGTGCCGGAACTGGTGGCAGGAGATCCAGGACGCCTGCGCCAGATCCTCCTCAACCTGGTGAGTAACGCGATCAAGTTTACTGCTCATGGTGAGGTAGCGCTGAAAGTGGAGTTCGAGGCCGAGGACCACGAAGGCAAGGTCATAAAATTCACCGTGGCCGACACCGGCATCGGCATCCCCGAAGAGAAGCAGTTGTCTATCTTCTCCCCCTTCACGCAGGCGGACTCATCAACGACGCGCAAGTATGGCGGAACCGGCCTTGGTTTAACTATTTCTGCGCGCATCGTAGCGATGATGGGAGGAAGAATCTGGTTGGATAGCGAAGTCGGACGCGGCACTCAATTCCATTTCACCGCGCGCTTGAAGATGAGCAGCAAAGGAGCTGACGCGGACGTCGTCGTCCCGCTCGAAACGTTGAACGGCCTTAGGATCCTGGTGGTCGATGACAACAAAACCAATCGGCAGATTTTACAGGGATTGTTGACCCGTTGGGGAGCACTTACCAACGTGCGCGGAGACTGCAAATGAGGCTTTGTTGGATTTGGATTCCGCATGCAAAGCGCAAAAACCCTATCAACTGGTTTTGACAGATATGCACATGCCGGATGTGGACGGATTCGGGCTGGTCGAGGAAATTCGACGCAGGCCGGAAATACTGCCCTTAACGATCGTCATGCTCACCTCCGCGCGGTCACACGGGAGACTCAGAGCGCTGTCGCGAATTGGGAATTCAATCTTATCTTTATAAGCCCGTCAGGAAACAGGAATTGCTATCGGCAGTTCTGCGTGCTCTCGGACACCCGCAGACCGCTGCTCCATCGTTAGCCGCTATACCTGGCGGCCGGCCGGCGCCAACGAAGGGCCTGCATATTCTTCTGGCTGAGGACAACCGCACCAACCAGACCGTCGCCACGCGCATGCTGCAGAAGATGGGGCACTCTTTGGTAGTCGCCAACAACGGCAACGAGGCACTCTTGTTGCTGGCAACGAATCGCTTCGACGTGGTTCTGATGGATATCCAGATGCCGGAGATGGATGGGCTGTCGACCACCATGAAAATCCGGGAGAGTGAGCGAGAAACTCGAATGCACTTGCCAATTATCGCCATGACCGCTCACGCCATGAAGGGGGATCGCGAGCGTTGTATCGAAGCGGGGATGGATGGATATGTCTCCAAGCCAATCAGCGGCCGGGAACTCGAAGAAGCCCTGGCCGCCGTTCTCCTGGTGCGCAGTGAAACCAAATTTGTGAGCCGTCCGGAGCTTAACCAGGAGGATTCTAAACCACCCGCTGTGTCGGGCGGGATTGTCTGGAAAATGGATGAGACACTCGAACGATTGGGCGGCGACGAAAAACTTCTTCATGAAGTTCTGGAAATTTTCCTGGACGACGTACCCAAACATATGGCGAGCTTACGGAGGGCCATTGCCGAAGGAAACGCAGCGGACGTAGAAGGAGCGGCCCATACTCTCAAAGGAGAGTTGGGTTATCTGGGAATATCAGCAGTCTCGCGGAAAGCGCGTGAAATGGAGGAGTTCGGTCGAAAGTCAGATCTGCGAATGGCCGAAAGCCTTTACGCAACATTTGAATCAGAGCTCTCCGAAGTGCTGATCTCGATGCGCAGAACGTTGGGCGCCAAACCGGACATGGAGATGGTGGCCGGATGGCCAGGGGCGATCGAATGACGACCATCCGAGAAACCAACACAGATCTCACCGAGTTCCTGCGGCCAGGCAGTTCCTGCGACCGGGTGCTGGTAGCGGAAGACGACGCGATGTTCCGCAGGATCCTGCAGAGTTGGCTGGAGAACTGGGGGTACCGGGTCACGATTGCTGAAGACGGCGCGAGAGCCTGGGAGATTCTCCAGCATGACGTCCCCCCTCAACTGCTCATTCTCGATTGGATGATGCCCGCGATCAATGGCCTGGAGTTATGTCGTAAGGTTCGTGATCGTAATCAGGTTCCCTATCAATACATACTCCTCGCGACGGCTAAGGACGCGAAACAGGATCTGGTGAGAGGCTTGGAGGCGGGGGCGGATGACTATCTGACCAAACCGTTCGATAAGAGCGAATTACAGGCTCGTTTGAGAGCCTGCAATCGAATTCTCACCTTGCAGGACGATCAAATCCGGGCTCAGGAGCAACTTCGTTTTCAGGCGACCCACGATACGCTGACGGGTGTCTGGAACCGGGGTGCGATTCTGGAGACGCTACGCCGGGAGCTGGAACGTGCGGCTCGTTCCAAAACGGCCACTGGCCTTCTCATGCTTGATATCGATCACTTCAAGAACATCAATGATACCTATGGACATTTGACCGGGGACGCGGTCCTGAAAGAAGTGACGCAACGCATATCAAGGCGGTGCGAGGTTATGACTCAGTCGGGCGCTATGGTGGAGAAGAGTTCGTGATCGTACTCCCTGGTTGCAGCCGGGAACAAATTGACCACGGCGCCGAGAGGATTCGATCAGCAGTGGATGACGGACCGATCGTCGTGAATGAGTCGAAGGTCTCTGTCACCGTCAGTATCGGCGCGGCGGTAACGACGGTTGCAAAACACGGCTTGATCTCGGATACGGAAATGCTTGCAGCTGCGGATAGTGCGCTCTACCGGGCTAAGAAGATCGGCCGCAATCGAACCGTCTTATCCGACTTTGTGTTCAGTGAAGTTGAGTAACTTTGTTACCTTGCGCCGTCGCATGCCATCCAAAGAAGAACCAGGCGACATAGCGGTGTGCCGGTTTGATAGAACCGTACCTCAGGGGCTAAAGCCCTCATCAACCTCTCTATTTGCGGCACGGCTGAAGCCGTGCCCTTCGTCCGGAATTTGTCCTTGGCATGAAAGCCTAGATCAGCCGTCCCTTCGGGACGCGGCAGGCCGGGGCAGGCTGAATCACGTTTTCCAACCTACCCAGGATTAGCGTCCCACAAGCGTTAACCTATTTGGGGTGTTTTTCTTCAAACCTCCCACAGAATCGTCATCCTGAGAGTCTGTGACTTTATTGGTTTTGCGAAAAAATCGACGCTGAAAACAAAAAGGTTAGGTGCTTCCAAGGGCGCGAAAAATCAAAAAAGTCACAGCCTCTGAGCGAAGCGCCTCACAGATTTATCGGGTGATAGAGCGCTTGGGCGCGGAGTTGGAAACAGGTTCTCACACAGATTCTGTAGCCCCTGAGGTATGGTTCCGGCACGCCTCTGTTTTCGACCGGGGGGAACGCTTCGATTTGTGGCAAGGCAATTTATAAAATTCGATAAAATTTGGCGTTTTTGCGGATTTAGTGGCGCCGCGAGGTGAGGCCCATTTCCGGGGAAAGGTTAGCCGGAGCAAGTTGGCCGAGGAAATTGATGAGTGATATGCGTGATATGCGTGGTAAGTCGCGGGAAACCCAAGTTTCCGAGCGAGACCCAACCTCGGTGGTGATGGATGTGACGAAATGCTTTTTGTGCTCATAAGTGTATATATGCAGTTTGGCTTGGGTTTAGCAGCAGAAAATGCGAAATATTCGTCGGCGGTACCTGGTGAACACCCGAAAGTTTCTGTGGCGGATGATTACCTGATTGGTTTGGTGTTGCGGAATTTGGACAAGTCTGATCGTGATTTACCCAGTCGGCAACGCACATTTAGCGCCCGAGAGGGAGCCAGCGGATGCATTTATTGTAGAGAAGGAACCGATAGCCAACAGGATCGAATAACTATCATGAGAGAGAAGCAAAGCGACATCGCAGGCAGTACGGCAGATCCAGTCCCAATCACCGAAACTATGGAGTCGAGCTCTCTCTTCACCCGGCGTGAAATGCTGGGAATCACCGGTATGGCCGGCTTGGCTGCTTTGGCCGGTCTTGCACCCCATGCGGATGCGCAGGCAACGCAGACTCCCCAAAAACGGCCGCGAATCGCCTGTCTCGTCAGCTATTGGGGTCTTCCGACGTCTCATGCGGACTGGATCGTAAACAAGCTGCTGGACGGTTATTGGTGGCACGGCGCCCACACTCCCTCACAAGTCGATGTGGTGTCCGTTTACATGCATCAGTTCGACACCAGTTTACTGGGCCAGAAAGTATGCCAAGCAAAACATATTCCCATCTATAAGACAGTCGGCGACGCCGTAACACTTGGGGGGAGCGAACTTGCCGTGGATGGTGTTGTCATCGTGTGTGAACATGGGAATTATCCAACTGATCTCAAGGGGCATTGGCTCTTGCCGCGCTGGTGGATTTACCAGCAAGTTATCCGGGTCTTTGAGCGAAGCAAACGCTCGGTGCCGGTGTTTAACGACAAACACCTCTCCTACAATTGGGACGACGCCAAGTGGATGTTTGACAAGTCCCGTGAACTGAGCTTTCCCCTCACCGGGGGGTCCTCCATACCGACCTACTTCCGCAAGCCCGAGATAGAGCTCGCGATCGATACGCCAATTAAGAACTCCATTGTGGTTGGAGACGCCGCAGATGAAGGAGCCATCTTCCATTGTGTTGACGTGCTGCAGGCCTTTGTAGATCGCCGCAAGGGCGGTGAGACCGGCGTCAAGTCAGTGCAGTCCATTCGCGGGCCTGAAGCATGGACTTGGGTCGAACGCACTCCCTGGGCCGGTAACCTGCTCGAAGCAGTGCGGAAAAATTTTGACCTGAAGCCGGGATACTTTCAGGAGGGCACGCAATCAAACGCCTGCATCGTGGAGCATAACGATGGGACCAATGCAGCCGTAATTTCAGGCAGGGGTGTGGGGTGGACCTACGCCGGTGAGATCGAAGGGCAGAAAGATCCGACGATCATCTCCATGCTCGGCTGGCCCGGCCCGGTCTCGCAGTATCACGCTGCGAACGCCTACGAGCACTGGATCATCGAGATGATGCTCACCGGAAAAGAACCGTTCCATGCGGAGCGGCTGCTTCTGTCGACCGGGATCGTGAACCACTACATGGATTCAAACTGGGAAAATGGCCGTTACTCCGCTGTCGGACGCCGGATTGAGACGCCTTACATGAACATGACATATCACTCAACCCACGGACCGCTCTTTGAAACCGGCCCGCGCCCGCCGAACACCCCCTACATTCGAGGATTCGAAACGTAGGCTCCGCGAGGCGGAGTGCGGGCGACAGCTTTCTTCAGCTGTGGAACTCAGCTTCCAGTCGTGGCTGGTCGTCCCCACCTTGATTCTGCTTTACCTGGACGGTTAGCAGGCGACTTTGCATTCAGTGAAGTTAAGTAACTTCCTTACGTCGCGCCATCGCATACCAAATGTTCGCCCAGCCAAATAACAGGCAGGCGACATTGACCACCGCATTTAAAGTGCCCCTTGAAATCGAACCAGTGTATTGGCCGTGGCGGAAATTACAAGCCGCGTCCAGCAGGCCCAGGTAAACCATCGCGCTGCCGGCTACTGCAGTCGCGATACCGCCGCGCGGATCGCGAACCAGCAGCCAATGGCTCGCCAACCAAAATGCTCCCACAATCCACAGGATATCGGGCAATAGAAAACACCACTCGAAATCGACCACGTTTGCCGGAAGTTGATTGTGGTCGTTCCAGAACGAGATCCAGAAAAGCACGATCGCCAACCGCGGCTATCCGCTGGGTCCAGGCAATAGCTGCGGACGGATATGTTCACATCGACTTCCTTTTTTGGCGGTTAACCAAGTCGTGGGCCGGGTATAGCAAACGACACAACCCAAGCCTGCGCTACGGCCGAACTGACAAAGGCCGGACGCAAAAGACCGAAAACGTCGCGATGAAATGGGATTTTGAAGTGTTGATTCCGAGTGGTGCGCGCGGAGAGATTCGAACTCCCGACCTTCTGGTTCGTAGCCAGACGCTCTATCCAACTGAGCTACGCGCGCATGCGTACCCAGACAGACTACCAAACAGGGTCAAAAACGCCAAATTCCCTAGCCCCCATGGCCCCATCCTGCATCCAAATTGTTCGATGGCACGCCCTTATTGGACCGGACAAATCTCCCTCTCGCTGGTCAGTTTCGCGGTTGAAATTTATCCCGCGGCGACCTCTGCCCGCCCCTTCCAATTCCACCAGATCGACCGGGCGACCGGAGAGCGCATTCACTATCAAAACGTCGCCGCCGACGGTGACGAGGCGGAAGAATCCGGCGCAGGGCGGAAGCGCGGCACCCTGCATATCGCTGGAAAAGGAAACGACAGCGGCGACGGGAAGACCAGCATGTGGTGGAAAAGTCTGACATCGTCAAAGGTTACGAATACGAGAAGGGCAAGTACGCCATCATCGAACCAGAGGACCTCAAACGACTTCGTATTCCCGGCAAAGACACCCTGGAAATTGCGCAGTTTTCCCCTGCCGGCGAGTTGACTGCGTCCCTCTATGTAAAGCCTTACTTCGTTGTCCCCAAAAAAGGCCCGCAAGCGACCGCCTTCGCCATCGTGCGTCAAGCGATGATCGATACCAGTATGGTTGGGTTGGGTGAAATCGCCTTCGCCGGCCGGGAACACGTGGTCGCGTTAGCACCGCCGCCCGACCGCAAACAGTTGGGCATGATGCTGTACATCCTTCGCTTTGCTGAAGAACTGCGTGATCCCGCCGAATACTTTGGCAAGATCCCGGCTGTGAAACAGAATGCCGCCCAACTTGAATTGGCCAAGCAGTTGATCAAGACGTATACCCATCCGCTGGAGCTGGATAAGTTCACCGATAACTACGAGGACGCGGTGCGCGAGCTGGTAGAAGCGAAATTGGCCAATAAGCCCTTGCCTCGGGAAAAACCGGCGAAGGCCCGCGGCAAGGTGGTCGACCTGATGTCTGCCCTGCGTCAGAGCCTGGCCGCGAACGAGGCGCCCAAGTCCTCTAAACAGGCGGCCAGGACGCCTTCCACCCCGGCCAAACGGAAATTGAAACTGGTTGCCGGCAAGCGCAGCAAGACGGCGTAGGGTTTGATCACTGCGCTATCTCCCGTAAGGCGGTAAGAAAGCGATCCACTTCTTCCGCCGAGTTGTAATGCGCCAACCCGATGCGCAGAAAGCCGCCATCTTTCTCGACATCCAGATGTTCGGTGAGGTTCAGTGCATAGTAGTTCCCGTCCCAGGTGAAGAAGCCCTGCCGTCCCAGCTCGGTTGCCAAACGTAATGGCGTGTGGCCTGCGATGCGGATCGCGACCGTGGGACAGCGGCTGTCGAAGCGCTCGGGATCGCTGATGCCATAAAACGTAAGCCCCGGGATTTCCAGTACCCCGGTAATCAGCTTTTCAACCAGAATCCGCTCGTGGCGTTGAATTGCCTTCCACGCGGTAAGCAGCCGGGCACGCCGGCTGGACAACGATGGATCGATGCGCCGTCCGAGCTCGGCAAGGTAGTCCACACAGGCTGTGATCCCGGCGATGCATTCGTGGTTAAGCGTGCCCCACTCCCAGGAAAGGGGAACCGCGTGGGTATTGGCCGCGATTTTGTAAGGCTGCAGGCGCATCAGGTGCTCGTGCTTGCCATACAGCACGCCCATGTGCGGTCCGAAAAATTTGTAAGAGGAGCAGACCAGGAAGTCGCAATCGAGCGCGCGAACGTCAATTGGACCGTGCGGCGCGTAATGGACGGCATCGATGTAGGCCATGGCTCCCACCCGATGCGCCATGCGTACGACCTCCTTTACATCGTTGATGGTTCCCACCGCGTTCGAGGCGTAACCAACGGCCACTAGCCTGGTGCGGCTGGTGATTTTCCGCGCCAGGTCATGCATGTCCAGGGTGCAGTCCCGATCATGGATTTCGGCCACGCGTACCGTGACGCCTCGTTCTTCGAGAGCTAACCAGGGGGAATAATTGGCTCCGTGATCCAGGCGAGTGACTACGATCTCATCGCCCGCGTTCAGTTCGCGTCCAATCGACCGGCTGATGGCAAAGGTGAGCGAGGTCATGTTTGCGCCGAAGACCACCTCTTCCGGATTGCAGGCAAGAAAGTCCGCCATGGCGTCACGAGCGCCGGCCAGCATCGCGTCGGTGCGTTGGCTGGTAACAAAAGCGCCGTCGGTGTTGGCATTGCTGCCCCGCAAATAATCAGAGATTGCGTCGATGACGGTTTGCGGAACTTGCGTTCCCCCGGGGCCATCGAGAAAAACGACAGGATGACCGTTGACGGTTTGCGTAAGGGAAGGAAATTGGGAGCGAACCCAGGTTAGATCGAGTAACCCGGTGACGTCGTTTTGCGCTGTCATGGCGAGGTTTTTGTCCGCAGTCATGAACTACTCATCCCCTGGTCTGTTAAGGTTCCTATCGAGAGAGTACAGGGTACCCGTGAGGGCAGTGGTGATGAGGCAACAAATAGGGCGCAATCCGTCTCCAAACAGCTTGCCGTCAAACGCGATAGCACGGAATACAGTTTCTTTTAGGAGGAGGCAGCGATGCCGAGCAAGACCAAGAATGCGGCGAAGCCCGGGACTACAAAATCCGCAGCGCATGGCCATGCTCAGCCTTCGTCGTCCTCCGGCCTCGTCGATGAGCAACTTGAGCGCTATCGCTCCATGCGTGATTTCAGCAAGACGGCCGAACCAAGCGGTCAGACAAGCTCGGACGCCGAAGACGGAGGCTCTGCCCTTTGTCATTCAGAAGCATGCCGCTACCCGCCTGCATTACGACTTTCGCCTTGGATTGCACGGGGTTCTCAAGAGTTGGGCGGTGACCAAAGGGCCGAGTTATGTGCCCGGCGATAAGCGCCTGGCGGTGCAGGTCGAAGATCACCCCATGGAGTACGGTGGCTTCGAAGGAACCATTCCCAAGGGACAGTACGGCGGCGGCACGGTGATGCTTTGGGATGAAGGCACCTGGGAACCGGTGGGCGATGCAGACCAGGCGCTGGCCAAGGGCAATCTCAAATTCATTCTTCATGGCAAGAAATTGCATGGCAAGTGGGTGCTGGTGCGCATGGGCGGCAAGGCTGCGAACGAGGCCAAGCCGAATTGGCTGTTAATCAAGGAACATGACGAGTACGAACAGACCGCGGACGACGAGCCGATCACCGAGAAGGAGCCCAATAGCGTACTGACCCAACGCGATCTCGACGCCATCGCGCGGGAAGGCGACCACGTCTGGCAATCGAATCGGCCGGAAACCTCCAGCCCGGGCAAGAGCTCTCCGGCAAAACCATCACGTCCGGTTCCATTCGCCCCGTCCGAGCTGCCGGGAAAGAAGGAAACTTTGCCGGCGTTTATTCCTCCGCAGTTGGCCTCCGAGGCACCCACGCCCCCGGTAGGAGAGCAATGGGTTCATGAGCTAAAGCTGGACGGTTACCGCATCCAGACGCACATCGACAAAGCCGGCAAGGTCCGCCTCTACACCCGCAGCGGGCTGGACTGGACGCATCGCATGACGTCGGTCGCGCGCGAGTTAGGTCAACTCTCAGTGGAAAGCGCCATCCTGGATGGAGAGGTCGTGGTGCTCGACGAACACGGGCAAAGCAGCTTTGCCGCGCTCCAGGCAGCGTTTGAAGAGGGGGCGAAGCATCCTCTCTCCTACTTCGTCTTCGATTTGCTGCACCTCAATGGGCATAATCTTCGCCAGGAACCGCTGACCGAGCGGAAGAAAATCCTGGCCCAGATGCTGGATAGCCTGCCGGAACATGACATTGTCCGCTACGGCCAGCACATAGAGACCGAGGGCAAGCCCATCTTTGACGAGGCTTGCAAGTTAGGCGCCGAAGGCATCATTTCCAAACGCAGCGACTCCGTTTACGCCTCCGGCCGCAGTAAGTCATGGATCAAGATCAAGTGCGTTCGCCGGCAGGAGTTCGTGGTTGGGGGCTTCACCAAGCCCACCAATGGAACCGAGGGCATTGGAGCTCTTTTGCTGGGGTATTACGACAAGAAGAAATTGATTTATGCCGGACGGACGGGCACTGGTTTCACCCACGCCACCTCGCACAAGCTGCGCAAGCAGTTGGAGGCCATGCGGCAAACCGGGATGCCCTTCGAGGAGGTACCGGGCTCGGCTGCCAAGGGCGCCCTTTGGGTGCGGCCCGAGCTGGTCGCGGAGGTACAATTCAGCACCTGGACCACCGACAAGCTGGTCCGGCAAGCCAGCTTCAAGGGCCTGCGGGAAGACAAGAAGGCCGCAGAAGTGCGCCGCGAAGTAGCCGGACCCGGCCTTTCGCAGCCGGTCGCGTCACCCCAGAAGACTGCGCCACCCGAAAAAGCGACCCAATCCGCTCCCAGTTCGGCTCGGCTTCAAGGTCACTCATCCGGACAAGATTGTCGATCCGGAGACCGGGGTTACCAAGCAGGCCTTGATCGACTACTACCTGGCGGTCGCCCCGCTGATGCTACCCCACGTCACCGGCAGGCCTCTCTCGCTGGTCCGCTGCCCTAACGGCGCAGGGAAAAAATGCTTCTATCAAAAGCATCTGGGACCGGGAATGCCTCCCGGCATCGACGGTGTGGAGATCCCCGACAGGAAAGGCAAGGGCCTGGAGACCTACGTAACCGTGCAAGGGGATGAATCGCTGGCCGGGTTGGCGCAGATGAATGTGCTTGAAATCCATCCCTGGCAATCGACCAACGCCGATCTGGAGCACCCTGACCGCATCATCTTCGATCTCGATCCCGACGAGGCGGTATCCTGGCCAACACTTTGTGAAAGCGCGCAGGAAGTGCGGGAACGCCTGAAGCAATTGGGCCTGGAGAGCTTCGTAAAAACCACGGGCGGGAAAGGCCTGCATGTAGTTGCACCCATCCGGCCAACTCTCGAGTGGGAGCAAGTCAAAGCCCTGACCCATGAGTTCACTCTGCAGATGGAAAAAGACAACAGCAAACTCTACATCAGCAAAATGACCAAGGCTGCACGGAAGAACAAGATCTTTGTCGATTATCTGCGTAACGAGCGGGAGGCGACGGCAGTGGCTCCCTACTCCAGCCGGGCTCGCCTTGGCATGGCTGCCGCGCTGCCCCTGGAGTGGGCTGAACTCAAGTCGTCCGAAGGCGCCCAAGTTCCTCATTGCCCAGTTTGCAGACTGGAGTGAACGGCTGCGGAAGGATCCTTGGAAAGCAATGCTGTCGAGTGAGCAGGAAATCCCGGCGGCCCTCTTTGCCGCCCAGTGACGCGAGCTTTGTAGGACGACGCACCCTGGTCTTCGGTGCGGACCCTACCGGAGCAGGCCAGCAAACTGTTGTCCATACACGACAGTGTGAGAGGTATGGGGTCGGCAAGGCCCTGAGGGCCGGCCGCCAAACGTCAGCCCAGCCCGGAAGGGCTGGGTATTCGATTCATTTCCGTGGTCGTGATTCTGAGCGCCGGAGGCGCGGCACCCACTCGTCCCAAAAACCTGCGTTCGATTGAAGGCGTGTGCCGCGCCTACAGCGCTCGGATGGCTATGGGATTCCAACCCAGCCCTTCCGGGCTGGGCTGACGTTTAGCGGTCGGCCCTCCGGGCCTTGACGACGCGGTAGATCAGAACACTCTTTTCGTGACTGTAACTGCGATTGAGGTTGGATGAGGGTGCCGCGCCTTAGGCGCTCGGGATCACGAACATATGCCCAGGACGCCAGTCCTGGGTTGGATTTGAAAGGACGACCCAGCCTGTCCCGGCGTGCCGTGGGTCCCCCCAGGCGACGGCTGAGCAGGCTAGAGAAAAACTCATCTTTTTGAAGGGTACGGGCTTCAGCCCGTACCTTCAGGGAATGAAAATGATCACGGCTTTAGCCCCTGAGTGATGGATTTCTGCGAGATATGCGGAAAGCTTACCCCAGGGGCTAAAGCCCAGTCATTCTTGATGGAGTAAATGTACGGGCTGAAGCCCGTACCCTTCAAGCCCGTACCCTTCAAAGATGAGTTTTCCGCAGCCCGCTGATGCAAAAGGACAAATTTCTAGTAAATGCGGAAGTTCACTTCGATGTTTACTTCCACAGGCACGGGTTTTCCCTGCAGCGTCGCGGGCTTGAACTTATATTGCTTCACCGCTTCGACCGCCTTTTCATCCAGACCCATGCCCAGGTGGCGGACCACCTGAACCCGCTGCGGGTTACCTTGTGCGTCGACGATCAACGAGACTACGCAGACGCCCTGGTACTTCGCCCGGCGGGCCTCGTCAGAAAACTCGGGATCCGGCGCAAACACCAGTTGCGGGGCGGAAACGCCGCCACCCACGTGGTAGAGACCGCCGCCATAGCCTCCGCCCTCACCGGGACCGTATCCATTGCCTTTACCAGACCCGATGCCGCCACCAGACCCCGTTCCCATCCCAGCGCCGCTTCCACTGCCGTTCGAAGCAGGACCAACCACGCTGGTCCGTGGGTCTCCCAGGTTGGGCAGGTTGTTGGTGGGTAACTGGATGTCCTTGGGCATCATGATCGCAGGATCGACCGCGAGCTTGGGATGGTCGTTCTTGATCACCATCGGGGGCGTGATCGGCTGCTCCTCGAACTTCGGCAACTTGCCCTTGGGCGTCTGCAAAATGTCGTGGGAGCCGCCACCACCGCCACCACCCATCTGCGGTCCCTTGGGGGCAATCGGCATGTATTGCGGCACGTCGATGTTGGTCAGCAGCTGGTCTTTCTTGGTCACAACCTTCTTCACCGCGAGGAACGCCCACAGGATCGCCGCAATAATGATCACGTGCAGGCCGATAGAGATAATGGAGGAAGCCTTGGTGCGCTTCTCCTCCATCGGGTCTATGACGGGAATGGGTGTGGACGTCAGTACAAGCGGCGGGAGCTTCCTCGGATACAGGAGGTCATAAATATTGCCCGCAATCGTCTTCCACGCCGGTTCATCAATGATCTCGGCGAGCAGCTTGGGCTCTCTTGGCTGATCCCGTTGATCCAAGTCCGGAGGTAACAAAACCTGATTGGCCATAGAACTTATGAGAAAAGAGTGCGCGTAAGCCTCTCTCCGCCTATCTCCCCATTATGGACGACTAACGTCCGGCTTGTCGCTACTCCAAGAATCCGTAGCCCATATCCGTTGAAAATCCATTAAAAAGTATTAGACACCTTTTTTGGCCTGGAGGTAAGCAGCTCGTCAACTTTTGCCGCAAAGATACAATAGAGTCTTGTTCCTTTCAACTGGAGACATAATGCCGGACGCGCCCGAACTCAAGGCGACTCTCAACCTACCCCACTCCGACTTCCCCATGAAGGCAAATCTGCCCTTAAGCGAGCCCAAGCGGCTGGCCGCGTGGGAGCAGGACGGAATCTACGAGCAGATCCGCGCCGAGCGCCAGGATGCTCCCAGTTATGTGCTGCATGACGGCCCTCCCTACGCCAATGGGCCGATCCACCTGGGCCATGCGCTCAACAAATGCCTGAAAGACTTCGTGGTGAAGTCGAAAACCATGGCCGGTTTCAGCGCCCCCTACGTGCCGGGGTGGGATTGCCATGGCCTGCCCGATCGAGATCAAGGTCGACGAGAAACTGGGCCGCAAAAAGCTGGAAATGCCGCCGATCGCGGTCCGCCGAGCCTGCCGCGAGTATGCCCAGAAGTATCTTGACCTGCAGCGAACGCAATTCCAGCGTCTCGGCATTTTCGGGCCGCTGGAGCCACCCCTACTCCACCATGACGCCGGAGTATGAGTCCAAGATCATCGAGACCTTTTTCCGGTTCATGGAAAGAGACTTCGTCTACAAGGGTCTGAAGCCGGTTTTGTGGTGCATGCACGACCGCACCGCACTCGCGGAAGCCGAAGTCGAGTACGACATGCACACCAGTCCTAGCGTCTACGTGCGCTATCGGCTCACCAGCCCTCCTGAAGCGATCGATGTCCGGCTGGGCGGGAAGCAGGTCTCGACCATCATCTGGACCACGACCCCCTGGACCCTCCCCGCTTCGCTGGCCGTGGCCTTCCATCCCGATTTCGAGTATGTCGCCCTCGAACAGGATGGCGAAGTCTATATCGTCGCCGAGGCCCTGGCGGCCGCTACCCGGGCCGCCTGCGGGCTGGAACGCGCCCATGAGATCGCTCGTTTTCCCGGCTCGCGGATGGAGCGGGTCACCTTTGCCCACCCTTTTCTCGAACGGACGGTACTGGGCGTCCTGGCCACCTACGTCACCACCGACCAGGGAACCGGCGCTGTCCACACCGCACCCGCGCATGGGGTAGACGACTTCGCCACCGGCACACGCTATGGCTTAAGCCAGTTGTGCGACGTGGACGATGGCGGCCACATCCGTAATGGATTGCCCGAATATGACGGCCTCTTCGTTTTCAAAGCCAACGCTCCCATCATGGCTCTGCTCGAGGAACGCGGTGCGCTCATGGGGCGATCGGAGATATACCACTCCTATCCGCATTGCTGGCGCTGCCACCGGCCGGTGATCTTCCGCGCCACCGAGCAGTGGTTCATCAACATGGAAACGCCGATGACTCAGCACGATGGCTCGGCCATCACCTTTCGCCAGCGGGCTATGGAAGAGATTGACCGGGTGAAATGGGATCCGGCCTGGGGCAAGGAGCGTATCTCCAACATGGTGTCATCCCGGCCCGACTGGTGCATTTCGCGTCAGCGGATTTGGGGCGTGCCCATCGCCGTCTTTCTGTGCACAAAGTGCCGCAAACCGCTCAACGACCCCGCGGTCAACCAGCGCATCGTCGACCTCTTTGCCAAAGAGGGGGCCGATGCCTGGTACGTGCGCGATGCCGCAGAAATCCTGCCTCCGGGCACGGCCTGCCCCTCCTGCGGCACGGCGGCTGAGTTCAAGAAGGAGATGGACATTCTCGACGTGTGGTTCGAGAGTGGGGCCAGCCAGGCGGCTGTTCTGGGCATCGAAAAGGATCTCCCCTGGCCCGCCGATCTCTACATCGAAGGCGGCGACCAGCATCGCGGCTGGTTCCAGTCTTCCCTGCTCTGCGCCATCGGTACTCGCGGCGCCGCACCGTACCGCATGGCCGCGACGTGCGGCTGGACGCTCGATGAGCAGGGGCGCGCCATGTCCAAGAGCCTGGGAAACGGCGTCGATCCAGTCGACATCGCGCAACGCCTGGGGGCGGAGATCGTCCGTCTTTGGGTGGCCTCCGTCGACTTCCGTGAGGACGTGGCGGCCAGCGAAAACCTGATGCAGCGCGTCTCGGAGACCTATCGTAAGCTGCGCAACACCTTTCGCTTTCTGTTGAGCAACCTGAACGGCTTTGAACCGGAGAAGCACCAGGTCGCCTGGGAGCATATGCTTCCGCTCGACCAGTACATGCTGACCAGGACACGCGAGCTTACGGAAAAGATCCTGGGCTGGTATGAGGACTTTGAATTCCATCGCATCTATCACGCGCTGAATGAATTTGCCGTGGCCGAGCTCAGCGCGCTGTACATTGATGCCGTCAAAGACCGGATCTACACCTTCGCCCCCGACAATCCCGCCCGCCGCTCCGCCCAGACTGTTTTGTGGATGATTGCCGAGGCGCTCGTCCGCCTGGTGGCGCCGCTGCTCAGCTTTACCGCGGACGAGATCTGGCACTACATGCCGCAACTCGGCAACCGGCTGCCCAGCGTGCACCTGGAGCTATTCCCCAAGCCCGAGAGTCTCGCAGCTAACATCGATGCCGAGCTCATGAGCGACTGGGCAACGCTGCTTTCGGTTCGTGACGAGGCCCTCAAGAGCCTGGAGGATGCGCGCAAGGCCAAGCAAATTGGCAAGGCGCTCGATGCGCGGTTGGTGCTGGAAGTCCCGGACGAGCTGGGTACGTTACTCGAGCGCTACCAGGGAAGCTTGAAGGAACTGCTGAACGTGTCCCAGGTAGAAGTACTGATCGGGCCGTCGCCGCGAGTGATCGCGAACACACGCCCGGCGGACGGCACGAAATGTGAACGGTGCTGGAACTACTCGGTGCACGTTGGTGAGGATTGGCGCTGGCCAACCGTCTGCGAACGCTGCTCGGCGGCGCTCGATCAGATGGGCGTTCCTCCGCAAGAAAGCGCTTCCAACGTATGACCATCAGAGATTCCAGAGGATGGCTGCTGTTTCTTTCGCTGCTCGTCGTTGCTGCCGATCGGGTTACGAAATGGCTGGCCGCCACAAGGATCGAGCTGGGCAATAACCTGCAGGTGATTCCCCACGTTTTCGCCATCAGCCATGTGGAGAACCCAGGCGCGGCGTTCAGTCTTTTCAACGACTCGAGTTCGCCTGCCCGGGTGCGCTGGATGCTGCTGGCCTTTTCTCTGCTCGCGGCGATCGCGGTGCTGGTGGCTCTGCTGAAGCTGGGCCGTAAGGTGACTGCCACCACGATTGCCCTGGCGCTGATCCTCGGAGGCGCTTTGGGCAACGCCTACGACCGGATGCGTTTCGGCTATGTCATCGACTTTCTGGAAGTACACATCATTCACTATCACTGGCCCGACTTTAACGTTGCCGATTCGGCCATCGTGGTCGGCGGCATTTTGCTGCTCTTCGACGCGTTGCTCAGCGGAAAAGAAGAGGCACCGGTGATTGCGCCGGCAATTCGTAACCACCACAGTTAGTTGATGAAGGAAGAAAACAGCAGGTGCCTCCACTACGCTGCGCTCCGGTCGGGATGACAATTCCTCTTGGAAATGATGTTGGAGCTCCCAAGAGGAATTGTCATCCCGACCGGAGCGCAGCGTAGTGGAGGGACCTGCCGTTCGCTTGCTTAGGCTCTCAAATGGTCTTCAAATATTCCTTGGCCTTGTCCCATTCCGGAAAAAGCCGTTCTTCCATTTGAAATTCGCGGGGATGCACACACCGGCGCCCTCCGCGCACCTTCACTGGATGCTTCAAATGCAGCATCTCGTGGTAAAGCAGGTACTCCACCGCGTACCGCGGCGTGTTCTTGCGGTCGAAAACCCTGCTCACCACAATCGTGTTGTGTGCCGGATCGTAGTGGCCCAGGCTGCGTTTGGCCATGTGCCCACTCCAGGTAAGCAGCGGCCGGCCCATTAATCCGTGGAAAAACCTGCGATTCAGGCTCTCAAAAACCTCGTCCAGGTCGTAGTACTGGCCCTGCGGTCCGAGCATTTTTTTACGCCCACGCGACTGTCGGATCAACTCCGTCTGCCGGATCACCGCTTCGCTGGCAGCAAATCTGCGATAGCGGCTGGTTTGCATGGCATTCAGGGGTTTGCGATAGAGCTTGGCGAGCAGAATATGGGCGATGGCTCGCAGAACACTTTCCGGCGCACCCTCCAGCAAATCTGATAGATGCACGTGCACCCGGCCTTCGCGCAACCGGATGGTAGTGTTCAGACTGGTGAAACGACGGAAGCGGACTTCAAGAGAAGGGATCGGAGCACGCGGCCGAAGGGCACGATACTCTTCTGCAAACAACAAGTGCAATTCGGGATTCACCGCCTTCAGCCTAGCAGGACTTGGCGCCGAAAACCGTCACCTTTTTTGTTCCTCTTTTTCTCGCTCCTTTTCCTCTTTCTTCTTCTCAGCAATATATTTCTCTTCGTCAGCCAGCATCTGCGTGGCCGTCTCATGCGCGCTCTGGTTGGAATCGATGGCCGTCTTGCGCACAAAGTCGTATTGGGTGCTGGGTGGTGGCTCGTTCAGGACCTTAGCCCATTCATCGGTCTTGGGGATGATCTCTTTCAGCACCTTACGCAGATCCGCGTGCTGCTGATCAAAGTTGTCCATGTTGTCCTGGAGCTCGTCGCAGAGCCGCGTGAACTCATCCAGCAGATTGTGCAGCCGCACATTCTTGTTTTGGGCAATGGCATCCGCGTTGAGAGTATGGATCTCCTTGGCCCGCTCGTCGACGTAGCCTACGAACAGCTTGACCCTCTCCAGTGGCTGGTCTCCAGCCTCCCGGACGTCCTCGATTTGCTGTGGGGTTAAGGGATCTTTCCGGGACTGGGCAAATGCCGGCGCAATCGCCAGCAGCATGCAAACGCCCGTGATGGCCACGGCTCTCTTCAAGTCTTTATTTCTTGAAGACCTGCATCATCAGCTCGGTTTGTACCTGCTCCAGCTGTTTCAGTGTCGCCTGCAAAACCTGCCGATCGTCATAAGAAGCGGCATTGAGGATGCCGGTCAAGCGAAATGAGGTATGCCGCATTAACTCCTCGGCATTCTTTATCTTCTTGCCATCCGCGGCGACACCCAGGTGGATCTTTTCCGCATATTTCTGCACCAGGTGCAAAGTCGCCGAAGCATGATCTTCGTCGCCGGAGCTGAATTGCTGCCCGGCCAACTCGGTCATGTCGTGTACCAGCTCGGCGTAGAGAAAGCACTGTTCCTTGGGTTGAGCCTGGTCGGCCTTAGCCATCAGCGCCGCCATGGCCTGGGGATCGACGACTCGATCGTCGACTGCATAGGCGCGGGCACAACAAAGGCTGAAGGTTAAAGCAGAGACGGCGAGGGTCGTGGCCACGAACCGCATAGGGCACCTCTCGGAGGGCTTACGGAACGTCTTACGTTAATGACTACCACCAAGAGCAACGAGTCGATGCTTGGCTTGCCATTCCTGGTCGGGGAATTTTCCGTCGGCAGCGGTGAGGAACTTACGGTAGTACTCCTGCGCTGGTTTTGACAGATGCAGGTTATCGTAGCAGGTTGCCCAAAGGAAGTAGGTAGCTGGAGTCTCTGAAAGAAATTTTGATCTCATGGAAAGGGCATCCAGTGCCACTTGATACTGCTTGTTCTGAGATGCAGCAAAAGCGAGACCACTCCAGGCGTCCCCGTCGTCGGGTTTCAGCTTGACGGCACGCTGAAACACCCCCTGGGCCTGGGGATAGAGCCTCTCCCGGACGAGGTTCTCGCCTTGAGCCGCAAGGATATCCTCATTGCCTGGGTTGGCCAGCACCATCCTGGCGTAGATTGGGTCTGCCTTTTCGGGATGCCCGGATTGGGAATATGCGTCGGCCAGCATGTGGTCGACCGCGCCATTACCCGGCTCCAGTTGGCGCAGGGTCTCCAACACCGGCAGCGCCTCGTCATTCTTCCCCTGGGCGAGCAGGGCCATTGCCAGTTGGGCATTCAGCGCCGGGTCGCGAGGGTCGCGCCCCAGCGCGGTCTTCAGCAACGGCTCGGCGTCAGAGTATTTCTTCTGTTTGATCAATAGTTGAGCCAAACCGCCGGTCGCGGCCGCTGCTTCGCCGGCAGAGGGTGCGGGATGTCCGGCCAGCAGGCGTTGATAGGCCGTCTGGGCCAACTCGCCGTCTCCATTTGCTTCGGCGATCTGAGCCGTCAACAGCAGATCCGCCGGGGTCTCGGGGCTGAGCTTGAGAGCGGCTACTAACGCATCTCGGGCCGCTGGCGGATCGCTGCTGCGGTCCAGCCTGGCCAGGGTTCGGAAGGCCTCCGCCTGGGCTGCGGGGTTGGGCGGCTCCGCCGTCAGCAAGGTCGCCTGCATCACCTGTTCCCGTGCCTCATCGTATTTGCCTTGATGGGCCAGCACCAGCCCCAGCGCCATCCGCGCTTCGAACTGCTTTGGGTTGGCGGCAATGGCCTTACGGTAGTCGGCGGCCGCCGCATCCTCGTGGCTGCCGGCATCCTCGACATAGCCAAGGTCGAAGAGCGCGCGGGCGTCTCCTGGATTTTGGCCCAGATACTTCACCAGCAGCGGCCTGGCTCCCTCAAAATCCTTCTGCTCTATCTTGCTTTCCGCCGCCTCCCTTTGGGATGGAGCCTGGGCTAAGGGGGCAATCCCGCTGTCCGGGGCCTGCGTTCCCGGCGGGAGGTGATTCTGCGCCTGACCACCCGCCGGCAACAGCGCCGCAGCAGCCAGAAGGTAACGAAAGAGCCTCATTGCGCAGCCCGCGCCTCTTGCGCCGCCAATGCCAGCGCCAGCCAATATCCAGTGTGCGACCCGGGGGCCTGCGCCACTTGCTCCGGTGTTCCCGCCGCCACCACCCGGCCGCCCCCCGCACCTGCCTCCGGGCCCAGGTCGATCACCCAGTCCGCCGACTTGATCACGTCCAGATTGTGCTCGATGACCACCAGCGAACCGCCCGCATCGATCAGCCGCTTGAACGCCGTCAAGAGCTTGCTCACGTCGTCAAAATGTAGTCCGGTGGTTGGCTCGTCCAGGATGTAGAGAACCCGGCTACCCGCCTTCTTCACCGTCCCGTTGCCGGCAGCTCGTCCGACCGCGCTGCGCCCCTGAGAAAGATGCGCCGCCAGCTTGACCCGCTGCGCTTCCCCACCCGAGAGCGTAGTTGCCGACTGGCCCAGGCGGACATAGCCCAGCCCCACCTCGTCCAGGACCGCCAGCTTTTCCAGGATCCGGGTCTGGCCGGTAAAGAAGCGCAGAGCCTCCTTGATGGTCAGGTTAAGCACATCGTGGATGTTCTTACCCTTGTATTTGATCTCCAGCACGCTGGCCTTGTACCGGGTTCCATTGCACTCTTCGCAGGGCAACTCGACATCGGCCAGGAACTGCATCTCCACGGTAACGGTACCGTCGCCCTCGCACACATCGCAGCGGCCGCCGGGCACGTTGAAGGAAAAATGCCCCGCCGCATATCCCCTGCGTTGGGCCTCCGGTTGAGCCGCGAAAAGTTCCCGAATGGCGTCGAAAGCCTTGATATACGTAACCGGATTGGAACGCGGGGTCCGGCCAATCGGCGCCTGGTCGACCAGAACGATATCATTCAGCCGCTCCGCTCCCTTGAGCTCCCGGTAAAGGTGCGAGGGATCGCCGCCCTCGTTCTTTCCCAGCGCGTGCGACACCGCGGGGTACAGTACGTCATGCACCAGGGTGGACTTGCCCGAGCCGGAAACCCCGGTGATGCAGACCAGCATGCCCATCGGAATCTCGACATCGAGCCCGTTCAGGTTGTGGATCCGCGCCCCCCGCAACACCAGCTTTTCTTTCAGCGGCTCCCGCCGCCGGGTTGGAATGGGAATCGTCAGCGCCCCGCTCAGGTAGCGGCCGGTGAGCGAGTCGGGATTTCTCTCCACTTCTTCCACCGTGCCCGACGCCAGGATGCGGCCGCCCAACTCTCCGGCGCCAGGACCGAGGTCGACCAGCCAGTCGGCGGCGCGAATCACATCCGGGTCATGCTCGACCACCAGGATGGTGTTGCCCAGATCACGCAATTCTTCGAGGATGCGGATCAACTTGGCGGTATCCCGGGTGTGCAGACCAATCGATGGTTCGTCGAGCACGTAGAGTGCTCCCACCAGGCGGGAGCCCAGCGAAGTCGCCAGCTGGATGCGCTGCGCTTCGCCCCCGGACAAGGTGGACGCCAGCCGGTCGAGGGTGATGTACTCCAACCCTACGGCGTCGAGGAAATGTAACCGCTGTTGTATCTCCACCAGGATGCCGCCGGCAATCTCCTGCTGCTGCGGGGTCAGGGTAAGACTCTCGAACAGCTGGTGTGCCTCGCGGATGGTGAGGGCAGAGACCTCGCAGATATTTTTCCCATTGATGCGCACTGCCCGGGCTTCGGCGCGCAAACGCGTCCCTTTGCACTCCGGACACTCCGCGTAGCCCCGATACTTGCTCAGCATCACGCGCACATGCAGCTTGTATTTCTTGCGCTCTAAAAACGCAAAAAAGCCATGTACGCCAAGGAAAGCCCCGTGACCATCGAGGACGAAGGCCTGCTGCGCCGCAGTCAGCTCCCTCCACGGCGTGTCGAGGGGAATTCCATGCTGCATCGCGGCTTTCCGGAGCTCTGACTGGTAAGGGCGATATTTGGGGCGAGTCCAGGGATCGATCGCACCCTCGTTCAGCGTCTTCTGTTTGTCCGGAATGATCAGGTTGAGATCGAAATCGATCGTGTTGCCAAAACCCTGGCATCGCTCGCAGGCGCCATACGGATTATTGAACGAAAACAGCCTGGGCTCGGGCTCGCGGTAAATGCGGTGACAAAGTTTGCATTCGAAGGCCTGAGAAAAGCGCAGTCGTTTGGGTTCTGTCTCTTCATCACGGGGCACCGTCTCGAATACGATCTCACCCGATTCGCGGAAGCCAATCTCCGTGGCGTCCACAATACGCGCCCGGCTCTCGGACGAGACCACCAGGCGATCGACCAGAGCGTAGAGCCCTTGGCCAAAGTCAAGATCGAGCAGCGACTCAGGGGTGGAGAATTCCACGATCTTACCGTTTTGGTAAAGGCGATTGAAACCGCGCGCGCGCAGTTCTGTCAGTCGTTCCTTGAACGCGTCGTTGGGAAGGGCGGGATTGGCGCTGGCTTTCGCCTTCTTTCGCCGTTTCACCTCAACCTCAGGCAGCGCCGCCGGCTTCACCGGAAACAACGCATAGAGCCGTGTGTCCTCACCCAAAGCCAGGATTGAGCCCGCAATTTCATCGACCGTATCGCGCCTCACCACCCCGCCACAGACGATGCAGTGTGCGGTGCCGCAGCGCGCGAACAGGAGACGGAGGTAATCGTAGATCTCAGTCGCCGTCGCCACGGTGGAGCGCGGGTTGCGGGTCGAATTCTTCTGCTTGATAGCAATCGCCGGGGCCAGACCATCGATCAGGTCCACGTCAGGCTTCTCGATGCGTTCCAGGAACTGCCGCGCATACGCCGAAAGAGATTCAACATAGCGGCGCTGCCCTTCCGCGTAGATAGTGTCGAAGGCAAGCGAGGATTTCCCTGAACCTGAAACACCGGAGACCACGGTAAGCTTGCCGTGGGTCAGATCGCAGTCGATGTTCTTCAGGTTGTGGGTTCGTGCGCCACGAATGATGATCTGATCGTTCAAAATTTCAACCGGCAAGCTCGCCCCGGACCTCCTCCGTAGGAGATGCAATCTCTGCCTCAAACCCTGCTTTGATGCGCGTCAGCATTTCCATCGGGTCTCGCTTCTCCGCTTGCTCGAAGGCAGCCGCAATGTGGCGGGCCAGATCCGCCAGCATCATCCCCCACGCTTCGGGTTCCTTCCAGACGCCCACTCGCATACTGATGTGCTGATCCTGGTGTGCGATCCAGACGCGCAGCAGTTCGAAGGATTTGGCGTCGGTTCGGGCAGGTTCGGGGACACGGAGTTGATCGGATTGAGCCATGGTTCTCCTCTTTCGGTTGGGCGAAGCCGGGCGCCTTCGCACAAAACTGCGCTAAAACAATTTCATCCTGAGAGCGCCCAATCAGGCCTCCGTGAGGTGGGCTCTTCCTGCTGGAAAGCCGCATGTAAGAAAAGTTTCACCGTGTTCGCCTTACCGCGAAACCCTTTAATGCCGAGACGCAGCTTCGATCGGCATCACCCCGCCAGCCCTCACCGTGGCGGTCGCGCTGTGGCGCCGAGCCCACACCATCAGCAAAATACCGGCGACGATCGAGCCCAGGCTGGCGACCTGGGCATTGCTCATGCCCCAGTAGATGCGGGGATTGATGCGGATGAACTCCACCAGGAAGCGCGCCACGCCGCTGAGTACCAGATATTCGCCAGTGATCTGGCCCAGACGTGGAGGAGCTTCGGACTTCGCCCCCCGACGCCACAAATATGCGGCAATCAGCAGGGCGACAATAAGTTCGTAAATGGGTGTGGGGTGAACCCTTTGGGTGGTGGGCACGAGCCCGTTGGGGAAGCTCATGCCCCACGGTAGTCGGGTCGGAATACCGTAGTCGCCATCGCCGGAGATGAGGCAGCCGAGCCGCCCAACGCCATAGCCGACTGCGACGGCCGGAGAGGCGAGGTCAAGCATACCCAAACCACCAACCTTCGCTTGCCGTCCCTGCCACAGGAGCACGGCGATACCAGCCAGCAGCCCGCCGAACCAGGCGAATCCTGCGCGGTCAAAAAGCACCAGCAGCGGCTGGTGCATGAGCAAGGTTGGATCTTCCAGTACATGCCACAGTTTGGCCCCGACTACGCCCCCCACGGTCGTGTAGGCAGCGACACCGATGGCATCCGCATCGATCCCATACCGTCGAAAATTGCAATAGAGCGTCCAGCAGGCACAGACCGACGCCAGCCACAGGCAGAGGCCAAAAGTACCAATAGAAAAGTGTCCGATGTGAATGAAGGGATACATGCAGGCGTCTGTTCTTTACAGTATAGCCGGGCGCTTTCTCTTCGCCTGAATCCGTGGAAGAATGGCAGAGCCAATGAGAGAGCACGAGCACGACATGTTGTTCAGTCGCGACGAGATTGCTGTCCGGGTGGCGGAGATAGGCGCCCAGATTAGCCACGACTTTGCCGGAGAAGCAATTTTGTTGGTAGGAGTCCTGAAAGGGGCTGCCGTCTTTCTTGCCGACCTGGCTCGAAGCATCTCGGTCGAGACCACCTTCGACTTCGTGGCCATCTCCAGCTACAAGGGCGTCAAGACCAGCGGCGCAGTACGATTGATCAAGGATCTGGACACTCCGATCGGGGGCCGAAACGTGATCCTGGTCGAAGACATCCTGGATACGGGTCTGACCCTGGTTTTCCTGCGCAAACTGCTGATGCAGCACAAACCGAGAACCCTGAAGATCGCAACCTGCCTGGATAAACCGGCGCGGCGCCTGGAAAAGATCGACGCCGATTATGTCGCGTTCACCATTCCAAATCATTTCGTTGTCGGTTACGGAATGGATTACCAGGAACGCTTTCGTAACCTCCCCGACATACGAATTTTTAATCCGGATGAGTCACCAAATTCACATTGATCTTTGCCAGCATAAGAGCATAGAGTCCCACCGGAGCCTACCCAGGCCAAGGGAGCCTGTTTCATGACCACCAAACTGCTGCAGCCGGAGCTCGATGCCGGCACTGGATACTTCGACGTCGCCGGATTTGCCTCGGCTGCTTTGGCAAGCGCACCTGCATTCGCTGCTGTTTTCGATCACACATTGCTCAAACCGGAGGCAACGCACGATCAGGTAGTGAAGCTCTGTGAAGAGGCGGCAACCTTTCGCTTTGCCTGTGCCATGGTTAACCCAGCCTGGGTATCGTTGGCCCACTCGGTCATGGCGGGAAGCGGTGTACCCGTGGGCGTCGTGGTCGGATTCCCGCTGGGAGCCAACCTTGCCACCACCAAGCGTGAAGAAGCACTGGCCCTGATCAAGCTGGGCGCACATGAACTGGACATGGTGATGAATCTTGGCTTGCTGAAGTCGGGTATGAGAGCT
Organism: uncultured Acidobacteriaceae bacterium; assembly: GCA_963838445.1. Taxonomy (GTDB): domain Bacteria; phylum Acidobacteriota; class Terriglobia; order Terriglobales; family Acidobacteriaceae; genus PALSA-350. The sequence continues at coordinate 51,634 of CAWIRT010000026.1, read as the reverse complement.
CTGGTAGAGCAGGATATTCGGGGCGTGGTGCAGGTGGCGCACGATGCGGGTGCCCTGGTCAAAGTCATCCTGGAGACTTCGCTCTTGAGTGTGGAAGAAAAGCTGCGCGCATCCGAGCTGGCGCTCGCCGCCGGCGCCGACTTCCTTAAGACCAGCACCGGCTTTTCGACCGGCGGCGCCACCGTGGCCGACGTGGCGATCCTGCGTGGCGTGGCCGGTAATCGCTGCGGGGTAAAGGCTTCCGGAGGCATTCGCACGCTCAGCGATGCACGCGCAATGCTGGAGGCTGGAGCCACACGCATCGGCGCCAGCGCCAGCGTCGCCATCCTGCGCGAATATCAAGGCGAAACTTAAACCAACACTTTCAGTCGTGAAAACAAGTCCTGGGTGCCCCACATCTCGCTCGTTTTTCGCGAGATGTGGGATACCACGAATGTCAGTTTCTAACCTTGAATACCTGAACAGCTGCCAGTTCGGAGCAGTGGTATCCCACATCTCGCGAAAAACGAGCGAGATGTGGGGCACCCGGCGGTCGTGGCGGGGAAAAATCCAAACTGAACTTCTTTCCAGCTTCCCTCGTTTCCGTCCGGCGGCATCACCACGAAACCAGCCCGGCCGCGAAATCATCTATGATGACTCGATATTTGAATGACTCCTCCTCGCGACCAAGACGACGCCGAAGCCGTGAAAAAACCGGCGCAAACTCTTGCTACGCAATCGTTTGAAGGGGATTACCGCCCCAGCTCAGAAGCCCTCCCCCTGCCCGGCACCATAAAAGTGGACCCGCTGCAGACCGAGTTCCTTATCCGGCTGGCAAACGCTCTGAACACTACCCTCGATTTGCAGACCCTGCTGCACCGCACCGCCGACCTGGTGCGCGCCGTCATCGACTACAAGATCTTCGCCATCCTGCTCCTGAATGAGCGCACCAACGACCTGCGTATGCGCTTTCAAATCGGCCATTCGCCTGAAGTTGAGCGCCTGCGCATCCGGGTGGGCAAGGGTGTCGTCGGCCGGGCCGCCGAACACCGCGAATCCATTCTGCTGCAGGATGTAAGCCAGGAAGAAAACTACATCAGCGCCAATCCCGACGTCCGCTCGGAGCTGGCGGTGCCGCTGATTGTGAAGAACCGCGTCATCGGCGTGATCGATCTTCAATCTGAGCAAGTCGGCTATTTCCAACCGGAACACCGCCGTCTACTGGAGCTGACCGCTTCCCGCGTGGCCCAGGCGATCGAGAATGCACGCCTCTACACGCGTGTGGCCCGGCAGGCGCAAACCCTGGCGGTGCTCAATGAAATCGCCCGCGAGGTTACCTCGATCCTCGATCTCGATCCCCTGCTGGAACGAATTGGGGAGCTCCTGCGGCGAATCATCGATTACCAGATGTTCAGCATTCTTCTGGTGAATGAACGGGAGCAGGTGCTGGAGATTCAATATGCGGTGCGCTTCGGCCACCTGGTAGCGCCTTCGGAGACAGTCCCGCTGGATCGAGGCCTGGTCGGCACTGCCGTGCGCGAGCGCCGGCTGATCCACACCGGCGACGTGCGCAAAGATGCACGCTACTACATGGTGAATCCCGAGACTCGTTCAGAGATGGCGGTGCCGCTGCTCTACAAGGGCAAGGTGATCGGCGTACTCGACCTGGAGCATGTACGTGTCAACTACTTCAACGACGATCATCAGCGGACCCTGGTGACGCTCGCCTCGCAGGTTGCCGTGGCCATCGAAAATGCCCGGCTGTACAGCCGGGTAACCCAGCAGGAACAACGGCTGGAACACGACCTCGACATGGCCCGCGACGTCCAACTTCGACTCTTGCCTCCCAAGCCGCCGCGCAAACCGCACGCCGAATTTGCCACCAGATTTCTGCCCGCGCGAACCATCGGTGGAGACCTCTATGACTTCCTCCCCTACGACGATCAATGTGTCGGCATCGCGATGGGAGACGTCAGTGGCAAGGCCGCGCCCGCTGCGCTCTATGCCGCGCTGATCAGCGGCATCATGCGCGCGGCTACCAGCCAGGCCCTCTCTCCTGCCGCCATGCTCAGACAGCTCAACGACTCGCTCCAGGAGCGAAAGATGGATTCCCAGTACGTAACCATGGTCTTTGCCGTCTGGAACGACGAGAAGCAGACCCTGCAGATCGCCAATGCGGGCGCGGTCCAGCCCCTCTTCTGCCGCGCCGGCCAGGTAGAAACGGTGCAGGCCGAAGGCTTTCCGCTGGGCATGTTCAAAGACGTCAGCTACGAGGAATTCACCCTCTCCACTCGCCCCGGCGACGCGATCATCTTCTTCAGCGACGGGATCGTGGATGCGGTGAACGAGAAAGAAGAGATGTTTGGCACGGAACGGCTAATCGCTCTGGTCACCAGCCAGCTCAAAAATACCGCTGAGGGAATGGTGGACGTCATCTATCAGGAACTATCCGCCTTCCAGGGCGGTGTCGAACGCTTCGACGACGAAACCGTCGTGGTGCTGAAGGTACTGCCCGGCCCGGTTTAGGATAAGCCCTGGAGTTTCCACATTGGCTGACACCCTGAAAATCGAAAAGACCACCGAACGAACCGTTCACCCGGCACGCAACCTGATCGGCGCCCTGCGGCTGCCCGGTGACAAAAGCATCTCCCACCGCTACGCCCTACTCTCCGCGCTGGCGAAAGGCGTCAGCCGCTTTCACAACTTTTCTACCGGAGCGGATTGCGCGAGCAGTCTCGACTGCATGCGGCAATTGGGCGCTAAGGTGACTCGCACTGGCGATACGGTGGAGGTCCAGGGTTGCGCCGGCACGTTAACTCCACCCGGCACGGTACTGGATTGCGGCAACTCCGGCTCCACCATGCGAATGTTGACGGGATTGCTGGCGGCGCAAGCCGGGGCGTTCACCCTGGAAGGAGACGCCTCCTTGAACCGGCGGCCCATGGAGCGCGTGCGCAAACCGCTTCTGGAGATGGGCGCGACCATCCATTTACTTGACGGCCATGCCCCTGTCCGGATTCAGGGCGCGAAGCTGCACGGAATTTCCTATCGCACCCCGGTGCCCAGTGCCCAGGTGAAAACCGCATTACTCTTCGCCGGATTGCAGGCCGGCGGCACGACCACGGTGAACGAGGCGGTGCGCACCCGCGACCATGGCGAACTGGCCTTGCGCGCGTTTGGGGCCGAGGTCCGGCGAACCACGGATTCGGTTGCCATCGACGGGGGGCAGACGCTGCACGGGATCGAAGCCACGGTACCGGGCGACATGTCCTCGGCCGCGTTCTTCCTCTGCGCTGCCGCGCTGTTCCCGGAATCCAGCCTGGTCTTTGACCAGTTGGGCATGAATCCCACCCGGGCGACGCTGCTCGATGTATTGACCGCCCTGGGAGCGAAGATCAACGTGTTGAACCTGGAGGAGAATCAGGGTGAGTTGATCGGCAGCGTGCAGCTCACCGCGCCCGCACAAGGCCTGGGCAGCACAGAAATCCGGGGACCGCTGGCGGCGCAGTTGATCGATGAGCTGCCGGTACTGGCAGCCATTGCTCCATACACCCGCGGGGGTATCCGCATTCGCGATGCCCGGGAATTGCGGGTCAAGGAAAGTGATCGCATCGCGTTGATGGCGAGAAATCTGCGCGCCATGGGTGCCGAAGTCGAGGAATTCGAGGACGGCCTCGATGTGCCCGGCGGCCAGCAGCTCCGTGGGGCGGTGGTCGATTCGGATGGGGACCACCGCATTGCCATGGCGTTCGCCGTGGCTGCTCTGCGCGCCGAGGGGGAGACGCTGATCGTTGGGGCAGACGCCGCGGCAATTTCCTTCCCCGAGTTCTTTTCCTTGCTGGACCAGGTCTCGGAACGATAGTCATGTTACCGCTGGGGAGCATTTCCAGACGCGCATTCCTGGCCAGGACAGGGGTCGTTGCTGCCGGGGCGGTGGCGAACCGCGCCGGCGCTTTTCGAACCGCGGAGAAAGCGATGCGGCTCGGCGGCCCGATCTTCGTGAAATCGAACGACCCTGCCGTCCTGGCTAAAGCGCATCGTGATCTTGGCTATCGTGCCGCTTATGCCCCGGCCGATCTTTCCGTAAACGACAAAGACCGCATCGCCGGGCTGGTCACGGAATTTGCCCGCCAGGACGTGGTGATCGCCGAAGTGGGGGCGTGGAAGAACATGCTCGATCCCGACCCCCAAAAACGCAGGGATAACGTGACCTACGTCACCGAAAAGCTCGCCCTCGCCGAAGTGCTTGGGGCGAGAAATTGCGTCGACATCGCCGGCTCGTATGATCCGGCCGTCTGGTACGGCGAAAACCCCAAAAACCTGAGCCAGGAATTTGTGGACGCGACGGTGGAAAATTGTCGCAAGCTGATTGATGCCGTGAAGCCCCAACGGACATTCTTCAGCATTGAAATGATGCCCTGGAGTTTCCCTACTTCCCCGGACGAATACGTCAGACTGGTAAAGGCTGTTGACCGGAAGGCCTTCGGGGTTCATCTGGATGTGTGCAACACCATGAACAGTCCGGTTCGCTTATACAACAACAGCGCCGGCATCCGCGAATGCTTTCGCAAACTGGGTCCCTGGATCAAGTCCTGTCACGCCAAGGATCTCAAGTGGGGGCCAGGTGTCCAGGTCTGGATCCAGGAAGTAGTTCCTGGAACCGGCTTGATCGACTACAAAACGATCCTGCAGGAACTGTCGCAACTTGGAACAGATGCCCCGCTCATGCTGGAACATCTCCACAGTGAAGAGGAGTACACCCAGGGCCGCGAATATATCCAGGGCGTCGCCCGGTCGCTGGGCCTTTCCTTTGGGGCCTGACACAGCAATTCCTCAACCGTGTCACGGTTCAGCGGAGAGCAAAGCCCTCTTCCCTGGGGTGCCCCATGTTCGCTCCACCCGCCCCGGCTTTGCCGTGGGGCGTACATGTGCCGAGAAAGACGGGGCGAAGCCCCTTCAAAGTCTCCCTAAGCGGGTAAGCCGCAACCCAGGACAAGAGTCCTTGCGTATGAAGTGAAAGCATTTGAAGAAACCGTATCTCGGCCCATGTACGCTGGAGCGAACATGGGGCACCCGTCGGCCCCCCAGACCCTGGTGGGAGATCTGAATCCCTGGCCCCTATCTGACACCACCAAGGTGTCAGATAGGGCAAGATGGAAACAACTACTGTGGCGGTGGCGCCGGCGGGTTAGCGGGCGGCGTATTCTGCTCCGGAGGCAGGTTCTGCTCCTCCTGCGGAGTCAGCTTGGGTTGCGGTGGCATCACCGGCAGCGGTGGCATCTGCTCCGTGTGCTGCAGTTGTTGTTGCTGACCAGGTACGTTCGCTTCCGGCGCAGCCTTTGCCGGTTCCAGCCCGGGAATAATCGGCTCCTTGGTGACCTTGCCGCTCACTGCGTCCGAGAGCTGGATCCCATATTGATCCAACGTCTCTGCCAGGAGTTGTTCCAGCGAGGCACGATCTGTGGCGTAGGTGGCCTCGGTCGAAATGACATTGTTCTCGGCCGTAGCGAGATTGCGTTCCTGCTGCAACACGTTCGCCGTCGTCGATGCACCCAGCCTCAGCTTTTTTTCTTCCGCCTGGTAGGACTGGAAATTGTATTCCCTGGCAGCCAGCGCTGCTTGCACCGCGGCCCGGTCGTTGGTCAACGCATACTGCGCATTGATGACCTGGATGCGCACCTGAATATAGAGTTGCTGCAGCCGCATTTCCGCCTGGCGATATTCGAGCAGGGCGCGAGCCTGCAGTGACTGCGCCGTGCGATTCCGCAGCGGGATATTCACGCTGACGCCGGCTCCCTTGTCGGGGCCGGAGCTGTTGAAGAGGTTGGTGAAGACCGTTGCCGTAGCCCACCGTGGGAACATCGCAGGCCTGGGGGCCAAAAAAGAGGCTGGCAAAAGGGACTCTTAGCCCCGCCGAGCGCAGCAGCGCCATAGAAGCCATACAGATCTACCGTGGGCAACAAATTATTCTTGGTTGCTCTGAGCGTGATCTCATCGTTTCGCAGATTCAAAATATTCTGCTCGATCTCGGGACGGTTGGCATAAGCCTTTTGCACCAGATCCTCGACCGGGGTCCGCTCTTCCGGCATTTCGAGCAGTGATACCCGATCCGTGGGAATCACCGGGGCACTCGACAAAACCCGGTCGCTCAGATCGCGGCTGATCGCCTGTTTCATGATCAGCTGCTGATACTCAAGCTTGGTCTGTGACGTGATCAGCGCCTGGGTGTCGGTAGACACCTGGTTATCGGCATTCAAAACATCCAGTGGGGCAAGGGTGCCGATCTGCAATTGTTTTCGATTGTCCGAAGCCAGCCGGGTGGACTGCTCCAGACCACGTTGCTTCGCCTGCACATCCTCGTAGTCGCTCACCAAAGCCCAGTAGATATCCTCAATCTGGTTGATGGTGTAAAGAATCTGCTGGCGAAACGCGGAATCTGTGATATGGCGGGTGTTCTTGGCCTGGAGGATAAAGCGGCCGTTGATACCCGGACCAAAACCATTGAGAAGATGTTGGGTCACGGTCGCCCGGAACGTCGTCTGCAACTCCGGACTGTACGCATTAAAGATGTTGTCGCTGGTGATGCGGCTGTTGTTAAAGCCGACCTGAAGCTGGGTGCCGGTAATGAAACCCTGGTTGTAGTTGAAATTGTAAGAATCCGCGTTCGTGTTCAGGGTCGGGCCGCCGCTACCGAAAGGGGTCGGCTGGGGACTCGTTGTCCGTTCCAGCTGCATGGTTCCGGTAAGGGCGGGGTCCATGACCTCCGGTGTAGGACCTGTGCCGCTGGTGGTGAACACGATGCCTCCGGCACCGGTAGCGGCGCCACCAACCGCAGTTGATGTGCCACCTGGACCACCGCCTGAGCTGAGCGAACTCGTACCAGCCGATGACCCGCTCAGCGTACCCTGCACCAGGCCGGCGCTGACGCCCAGAAGATTGGAACCGGCCCGGGCCCGCAGCAGCTCAGTGTCGGCGATGTCGAGGTTATAACGCTGGATGGCGATATCGTAATTGTTCTCCAGGCCGAGAATGATCGCGTCCGCCAGGCTCAGATAAATCTTGCCATTGTGCACCAGCGCATCCAGACGCTGGGAGTTGGTGGTCACCGGCGCAGTCACCGTAATGGGTTCCCAGGTCTTCAGGTAGTTGGGAAAGGCCTGGTGCGGCTTGCTGAAATCCCGTCCATCCGGATGCAGGGTGAGCAGCTGCGTATAGTTAGGCTGCGGCGCCGGCGGAAGACCCGGGGCCGGTGCGGCAGCGGGACCAGCGGCCGGTGCTTGCTGAGCCATTGCCGGTACCGGCATATACGCGCTCAGCACAGACACGATGGCCGCGGTCGCTTGCAGCTTGAGGAACAACCGTCGTCCATGCTGGCGATACCAGCGTAAGCAAAGCTTGGGAAGACGATAGGAACTGCGACGGGATTCTGAATTTTTCATCGTGGGGTCAAAATCTCGGGGTTCAGGCCTCGGGCCCTTACCGTTCTGTCTAATAATTAAGAGCTAGCATGGCAGATGCGGCATGGTCGCCCGATGACTCTAGTTTTCGCTCGCTCGCTGCGTAAGGAACCATGGTTGCCGGTATGAAAGGCATTACGCTCCTCACCGGCCAATCGTTCCATCGATGTGGGGTCCAACCAGTCTTTTTGCCGAGTATATCGCAGCCAAGGTTGCGTTATTCTCAGCCTTCGACCATGCCGACAGGGAAATTCCCGAATGCAGACTGACGCCTCGATGTGGAAACTGGTGCTGGCCTATGACGGTACCGACTTCCATGGCTGGCAGGTGCAACCCGGCCATCTGACCGTGCAAGGCCTATTGCGCGATGCACTCGCCCGCATTACCGGCGAAGAAGTGTTGCCCCAGGGCTCAGGCCGCACCGATGCAGGCGTGCACGCGCTGGGCCAGGTGGCATCATTTGCACTGGCGGCGCCCATCCCCGAGGCTAACCTCGCCCGTGCGCTCAACCGCATTCTGCCGTCAGCCATCCGTGTCCTTAGCGCCGCTCGGGTCAGAAGCGAATTCCACGCGCGGCATAGTGCCCGGGCAAAATCCTATCAATATAAGATTTTTCGCGGAGAACTCTGCCCGCCCTGGCAGGCTCGCTACGTGTACGCACTGAACACACCATTGAATGTCGAAGCTATGCAAAGCGCTGCCAGCAGGGTTTTGGGCGAGCACGACTTCACCGCCTTCGCCGCCAGCGACTCCGATTCCCGCGGCAACGTGCGCTGTCTCCATACTTCGCAGTGGATTCAAGAGCCCGAAGCCCAGCTACTTCTCTATCGAGTCCGTGGAAATGGATTCCTCCATCACATGGTGCGGAACCTGGTTGGAACCTTTCTCGAAGTGGGACGAAACAATCTTGCGGAGACAGAGATTCCGGCGATCCTCGCATCGCGCTCCCGCGAGCGGGCAGGCCCGACAGCGCCGGCACGAGGGTCTATTCCTGGTCAACGTCGATTACCTCGAAGAGTGACCGCAAACGAGGATGCTACTCTGAGGATCTGGTATGTCCGGCGCCGCTACCCAATCAGCATTTTCCCGCATCGGCCAACTGGCTTCGCTGCCGCGCGTTCATGCAGCCTTCCAGTGGTTCCATTTGCATGATCGCAAGATGATGCAGTGGCAGCAGGAGCTGGTTTCGATCGCCGCACCACCGTTTGGCGAGAGCAAGCGAGCAGCGTGGTTGGCCGAACGCTTTCGCGAATTGAAGCTGGAGCAGGTGGAGATCGACTCTGAAGGCAATGTGCTTGGTTGTTATCCCGGCGATCGATCGCGGAGCAACCAACCATGCGTGATGTTGTCGGCCCATATCGACACAGTTTTTCCCCTCCATACTCCGATTGCTCCGTTGGTGGAGCACAATCGCCTGGAAGCGCCGGGCGCGTGCGACAACGGCGCCGGTGTAGCCGGCCTCCTGGCCATGGCGGCCGCGCTCGAAAGCTGCGGGATGGAGCTTCCGTGCGACCTCCTCTTTGCCGGCAATGTCGGCGAGGAAGGCGAGGGCGATCTCCGCGGCATGCGTTATCTATACGGACCTTCTCCATGGGGCCAACGCATCGGCGCCAATGTGGTGCTCGACGGTGCCGGATGCGAGGTAGTGGTCACTCAGGCTCTCGGCAGCCGGCGCTATCTGGTCACCATGCGGGGCCCGGGCGGCCATTCGTGGACGGATGCGGGCACCCCTAACCCGATCGTGGTGCTGAGCCGGGCAATCACGGCCATGACTGATGTGGCTTTGCCGGCCTCGCCGCGCACCACACTGAATATCGGGACCATCGAAGGGGGCAGCTCGGTAAACTCTATCCCCGAATTTGCGACTGCCCGCTTTGACCTGCGTAGTCTCGAAGCCGACCAATTAGTCCGGTTGGAAGTGGAGTTACACCGCGCCGTCGAAGACGCGGTGCTGGTGGCCAACTCCTCCAGCCGAAACACCAGCAACAAAGGCGCCGGAGCAGGTGCTGGACCAGGTCTGGGACCGGTGGAGTTCGTGATCGATCGGATTGGTGACCGGCCGGCAGGACGGCTGAACGACAACTCCCCTCTGCTCGAAGCCCTCCATGCGGTCGACCGCCACCTCGGTATTCGCACCGAGAAACGGGTCGCCTCCACCGATGCAAATATCCCCTTGTCCCTGGGTATCCCGGCGCTCAGCATCGGTGCCGGAGGTGATGGCGGCGGGATCCATACCCGCGGTGAATGGTATGACGCCAGCGGCCGGGAGCTGGCGCTCAAGCGCATTCTTCTGCTCCTCCTGCTGGCTTTGGATCACCTCTCCCAGCCACAGGCGGATGCCGGCAAATAATGACGCTCGCCCGCGCGGTTTTCCTGTCCCTCCTGTTCGCGGCGCTCCCGCTCGTCTCCGCTCCAGCGTCCCCGCCCGTGACCGCGATCTATTACCACGGAAGCATCCTCACCGGCGTGAACCTTGACCAGGCGAATCCGGAGCGAGTGACCGCCATCGCAGTGGGAAGGAATTCGATCTTGGCCGTCGGAGACGACGTCTCAGTCTTGCGCAAAAAACAACCCGGAACCATGCTCGTCGATCTGCGAGGGGCTTTCGTCATGCCCGGCATCAATGACGCCCACGTGCACCTGGCCCACGCGGGACAGACGAGGCTTGCCGTGGACCTGACTGGAAGTACTTCGCTAGCCCAGATGCTCGAGCGGGTGAGTACCGCCGCGAGCGCCACGCCGCCCGGGCAATGGCTGCTCGGCCGCGGGTGGGATCACACACTGTGGGCCGACAAGAAATTGCCCACCCGCCAGGATCTTGATTCCGTCACTCGCGGCCACCCGGCCTTTTTCGGCCGGGTGGACGGGCACATCGCAGTTGCGAACACAGCCGCGCTCGCTCTCGCGGGGGTGAGCAACCAAACACCCAATCCAGCTGGCGGCCAATTTGACCACGATGCTACCGCGATCTAACCGGGATTGTGCGCGAGGGTTCGGCTGAGGAACTTATTCGGCGTCACATCCCCGCCCCCTCCCCAGAGCAGCGAAGGGCGGCCCTGCTGTTAGCGCTTAAGGATGCGGCTGCGCATGGCGTGACCTCCGTCCAGGACAATTCTGACTGGGATGACTTTTTGGTCTATTGCGATCTGGAACGCGAAGGCCGCCTGCCGATACGCATTTCTGAATGGTTGCGCTTCGACGATCCGGTCAAGTTGCTGCAGGAGCACCGCGCCGCGCATCCGGCTGGCGACCGCATGCTGCACACCGGAATGTTGAAGGGCTTCATGGACGGATCACTGGGTTCCCGCACCGCCGCCTTGCGGGAATCCTATGCCGACGATCCGGGAAACACAGGGATCCCGGTTTACGACCAGGCCCGGCTGAATACCATGACTATCGAGCGTGCGGCGGCGGCTTTCAAATCGGCTTCCACGCCATCGGCGACCGGGCAGTGGAGATGGCTCTCAACGCCTTCGCCGCCGCGGCCCCGAGCACCAGGGATTTGCCCGCCAAGCGTGAACGCATCGAGCACTCCCAGGTGGTCGACCCGCAGGATATTCCGCGCTATAAGGCGCTGGGTGTCATTGCCTCCATGCAGCCGAGCCATCTGCTGACCGACATGAACTGGGCTGAGGCCCGTCTTGGTCCAGAACGGGCAAGGAACGCCTACGCGTGGAAGACCTTTCTGGATGCCGGCGTGCCCCTGGCCTTCGGGACGGATTACCCGGTTGAACCCATCACGCCCTTTCGCGGCATTTATGCCGGCGTGACCCGCAGCAACGAGACTGGCACCGGCAGCTACTTTCCCGCAAGACAGGCTGACCTTAGGCCAGGTTCTCTTTGCCTACACCCAGGGCTCTGCCTACGCCGAATTCTCGGAAACCTTCAAAGGTAAGTTGGTTCCGGGATATGTGGCGGACTTTGTCGTTCTCGACCGCGACCTGACCCGCATCCCGGCCCCCGAGATTCTTAAGACGCAGGTGCTGCGGACGGTGGTCGACGGCCGGACCGTCTACCAGGCGCCGGATCAGGCAGCCAAGTAACATCCAAAGGTCACGTTACCAAGGTAACGACAGTCACCAGCGACCACAATGTTTGGGTGGCCCATTCCAGCCTTTTTTTAGCTTGAATGGGCGATCACGCTTTTTCCCAGGCTGCCGATGTCACCAGGAGACAGCCTGAAGCGTGTTTGTGACCGACAGCGGCCCAATCGCGTCTAATACTAATAATGTTGCTGTTGCACCAATCGCTACAACACGCCCCCGTCTCAATGGGCGGGTTTTGGCTATACTAGGAATAGCACACAGTGGTGCCATCCTCTTAGAGCCGCCAGCCGTTGTATGCTTCCCAACCGACGAGGTTAGACCCAGATGAAACCGCTGCTCGAACGGCTTCGCGTAAGCCGTCTCGCTTCAACATTTACGATTCTCGGCACGCTCTCAGCCGGCATATTAATTGGGTCTGTTGCGGTCCATGGCGTTCGCGGAAACGAAAAATCCCAGACCGATAGCTCGGACGCCACGCCGCTGAAGATTCCCAATCCTGTCACCCTGTCGACCACATTCACCCAAATTGCCAAGGATGTGGGCCCCGCCGTGGTGAATATCAATACCGAGACCCTTCCCCAGGAAGATGCCCATCCCCGCCGCCGCAATACTCCCCACGCGGGACCCGCGGTCCCCCCGGGCGGTGGCGACGACGACGGCGACCAGGATGGTCAGGGCCCGGACCAGAACTTTCAGGATTTCTTCAACCGGTTCTTTGGCGGCCAGGGCGGCGGAGCCATGCCCGATCAGGGTGACCAGATGCGCGAGTCTCTCGGCTCCGGTTTCATCGTGGATCCCCGCGGCTACATCATTACCAATAACCACGTAGTCGAGAAGGCAGACAAAATCTTCGTCAAGCTTTCGACCGACCCCGAGGGTTTTCAGGGGCGTCCGGGCAAGGTCGTGGGTGTAGATAAGGATACAGATCTGGCAGTCGTCAAGATCACCACCACTGAACCTCTGCCCACTGTAAAAATGGGCAATTCCGACTCCGGCCAGGTAGGTGACTGGGTGATCGCGATTGGCAGCCCGTTCGCGCTGACCCAAACGGTTACGGCGGGAATCGTCTCCGCCAAGAACCGAACCATCGAAAAGGGACCCGCCGGCCAATTCCAACACTTCATCCAGACCGATGCGGCTATCAACCCCGGTAATTCGGGAGGACCTCTGGTCAACATGGCGGATCAGGTCATCGGCGTCAATACGGCGATTCTGACTCAATCTGCCGGATACGAAGGAATCGGCTTTGCCATGCCTTCGAACACCGTCATCGGCGTTTATAACGATCTGATTGGACCGGAGCACAAAGTCGTTCGGGGTTCGATTGGCGTTCAATTCCAGGCCAGTCTGAATCCGGCCGTGCAGCGCGTCTACGGTTTCAAGTCAGGAGTGCTGGTGAATCAGATCACCCCGCACGGTCCTGCCGACCAGGCGGGCTTAAAGGCGGGAGACATTATTACAACCGTGGACGGCAAGCCTATTAAGGATGGCGACGCCCTGGTCACCGACATTGCAGCTCGGAAACCAGGGACTACCGTCCATCTTGGCTATGTACGCGGCGGCCAGACCTCGACCGCCAGCCTCACCATTGCTGATCGCGCCAAGCTCTACGCTGCGTCACCCGCCTCTCAAAATGGAGAAAACGGGCCGGAAAGTGCACCCAACGCGGCCGAAGGCAAACTCGGCGTTACCGTGGAAGCTGTGCCCGGGCCTTTGGCCAGCAAGGGAATCCATGGTGTCCTGGTCACTCAGGTTAAGCCAGGTTCCTTTGCCGACGAGTCCGGACTGCAGGCGGGCATGGTCATCACCGAAATCAACCGGCAACCGATCACCGGCCTGGAACAATTCCAGTCTTTGGTTTCCGGTTTGAAGGCTGGCCAGGATGTGGGCTTCCGGGTAGTTGATTCTCGAAACCCGACCGCTGGCGGTACCTATCTGGGAGGAACTCTACCGTAGATTTTTTGCCCAGATAGCGTCAACTTATCTCACCCAAAGGTAACGAAAAGACCGCGCTCGGTGCGGTAAAGTTGGACATTTTACCTGGTAACCATTACCGGCGGCGGGAAAAATCGCGCCGCCGGTGCTGTTTCGTTTGCAATCTTGGCTCGCTCCTTATAATGTGTCGAGAAGTAAGAAATCCCCTAGTCGAGGTAAGCATGCCCTCTTTTCGAGCAAGCCAGGCTTTACTGTTAATGTGCACACTGGCTATTACTCCCGCTTTTGGCAGCCGAACCCATCGCGCACCCACCTCCGGTCATTCCAGGGTGACATCCTCCAAAAAGGGCAAGAAGGTAAATCGCATTCACGGTCAGCGTGCCATTGACTCCGGCCGCGCGGCTGAGATCCAAACCGCATTGATCCGCCAGAAATACCTGACGGGCGCACCCACGGGACAATGGGATTCACAGACACAGGTGGCGATGCGGCAATATCAGTCCGACCACGGCTGGCAGACTAAATTAACTCCCGACAGTCGCGCCCTGATTAGTTTGGGACTTGGGCCCAACCACTCGCAAGATCCGGCCATCGGCCGCACTTCCCAGGGAAATGGCTCTTCGCTACAGGAAGAACTAACGGCACAGGCCCAGTCGGCCGAGCCGGGAGAAAATACACTCGCCTCGGTTCACTCCCTTTCGCAGTAGACCTCTCGCTGCAGATGACACAAAAGGCCCGGGCAATGCGCCCGGGCCTTTTGTCGTTGTAACCAATGGGCGCGGCCTGTACAGGCCGTGGAAAAGCTCATTCGTCTGAAGGGGACGGGCTTCAGAGACATATGTCGAGAACGCCGAGCTTTAGAAGTTTAGTCCCGCAGGGACGGCTGAACTTAGCCCAGGACGCTAGTCCTGGGTACATCGTGAAACATGATCTGAGTCCCGTAAGGGACGGCTGAAGGAGGATTGCGTCGCGGCCCATTTTCTAGCCGTCCCTGCGGGACTGGGTCAGTCCTTTCAGATCCAGCCCAGGACTAGCGTCCTGGGCTAAGCTCAGCCGTCCCTTCGGGACTGATTTTCTATTCCTGTTCTCACACACCCTCTAAGTGCCCAGACCCATCTGAGGCCCGGAGGGCCGACCGCTAAACGTCAGCCCAGCCCGGAAGGGCTGGGTTGGAAATGTCTGCCGCAGGAGCGCCATAGGCGCGGCACACACGCGCTCTCAGACAAAACGGCCCTCCGGCTGGACCAGGTCCCGCATGGTTTCCCTGCGGCGGATCAGCCGCGCTCGCTTGCCCTCGACCAGGACCTCCGCCGGCCTCGGCCGGGAATTGTAGTTTGAACTCAGCGACATGCCGTACGCGCCGGTGTCGAGAATAGCCACCAAATCCCCTTCTTTGACTTCTGGCATCTCCCGATCCCGGGCAAAGAAGTCTCCCGTCTCGCAAACCGGGCCGACAATGTCGACTACGGCGGCTTTGGCCAGCGGATCCCGCATCACCGGCAGAATCTCATGGTGGGCCTGATAAAGCGCCGGCCGGATGAGGTCGTTCATTCCCGCGTCCGTGATGACGAAAGTCTTACTCCCATTGCGCTTAACCACCAGCACACTGGCGAGCAGGGTCCCTGCCTGTGCAATCAGGAATCGGCCGGGCTCGAGCAGCAATCGGACCTTAATCCCCCCCAGGGCGCCGTCTACCGCAGCGGCATACTTTGCCATTTCCACAGCCGGATCGAAACTGGAAGCCGACCCGCGGTAGTCGATGCCCAGACCGCCCCCGGCATCGACGAATCTGATCTGTATGCCATCGCCTTCCAATTCACGGATAAGTTCGGCTACCCCGGCCAGGGCGGCCCCGAACGGCTCGGCGGTCTGGATCTGAGATCCGATGTGCACGCTGATCCCAACGGGGTCAAGGTAACGCGATCGCTTTACTTCCTGGTAAACAGACCGCGCAGCCTTGATGTCGATTCCGAACTTGTGTTCGCGCAGACCAGTGGATATATAAGGATGGGTCTCAGCAAAGACGTCGGGGTTGACACGCAGGGCGACCCGGGCCCGAACGCGGCGCTTGTGCGCCCGCTCGGCGAGGAGGGCCACTTCGGATTCGCTCTCCACATTGAAAATCAAAATGCCGGCGGCAAGAGCAAGATCGATCTCCGCGGCTGTCTTGCCGACTCCTGAAAACACCACTCGCTGGGCAGCCTTCTTATTCACCTCGAGGATGCGATACAGCTCTCCCCCGGAGACGATATCGAATCCCGAACCGTGAGCCGCCAGCAGCTTCAGGATAGAGAGATTGGAGTTTGCCTTCACCGAATAGCAAATGAGGTGATCCCTATGGGCAAATGCATTCGAGAAAAGCCGATAACGATCGAGTATCTGCTTCGCGGAATAGACGTACAGGGGTGTCCCATATTTTTTCCCTAACGACAGCAGGGACACACCCTCGCAATGCAATGCCGATTTGCTTTTGGGATAGTGGAAGGGACGGTGGGAGAATCCGGTCTCGTATTTCAAAAGCAAAGAGCCTCATGGGAAGGGAGTTGCTGATTGACCTTCAGCCTATTCGGGTTTGCTTCTTTTTCCAAATATGCCTATTGCGTTGCCCCGTCGAAGAACTCGCGCAGCAGCCGGCCAACCGTCTCCGGTTGCTCATAGGGTGCGTAGTGGCCGGCATCCGGCAAAACGTGCCATACGCTATCCGGCAGCAACTCGTGGATAATGGACATCTCCTCCGGCGTGCTTCCCGCATCTTCGGCGCCAGCCAGGGCCAGAGCGGGGACGGTCACAGTAGCGATGGATGGGATCGAATCCGGGCGCCGGGCAAGACCTTGTTGGACCGCAATCACCGCCGCGGGAGTGGCCGCGTCCATCATCCTGCGGAGTCGAACGGATTTCTCCGGATGCCGGGCTCGTGAGGTCTTGCCCACCAAAGTATTGACCATCCGGTCGAAGAAATCGGACGTTCCATCAAGTCCTATCTTTTCAATATCTTCCGCTCGCTTGGCCCGGTTGGCTGGGGTATCCGGCTGGGGTTTCCCGCAGCACCAGGCCAGCCCCCGTATGCGGCCTGGGATCCGCCTCCAAAGCTCATATAATGTGTAGCTTCCGATCGAGCACCCGGCAAACAGGGCACGCTCGATATGGGCGGCATCGAGGAGCCGCTCGATATCCTCGCCCAATCGAGATATGTCAATAACGCCGAGGCCCGCCTCGGATTGGCCGTGACCCCTCAAATCCGGGAGCGTTACCCGGTAACCGGTCTGGAGGCCTAAAGCAATGGGCATCCAGAATTCATGATCGACAGGCGTGGGGTGAAGGAGGACAACGTCCGGTCCGGTACCCAGCGTTTGGTAAAAGAGGCGGGCATCCCCCGAGACATAAAACATTGCACCCTTCCACCCCTTTGACGGATCTATGTCGCTGTGTCTAAATGCGTTGCAGCCGGCAAGAGCAGGGGTTCCTCGGGCATCATGAGCCACAGCAACCCGTAGCCCAGAAGCCCGACGGGAAAGACCAGCACGGCCAGCAGAACTGCGATAACCCGGGTCAACGTTACGTCCCAACCATATTGATTGGAAAGCCCCTGGCAGACGCCGGCAAGTTTCCTTCCAGCGCGCGGCCGCACCGAAAAGCGCGACCAGTCAGATCCGGCAGCGCCAGCCGCGGCAGGCTGGGTAACGGGCTTACCGCAGGACGAGCAGAAACGAGCTCCCCCTGGGAGCGGGACGCCACAGGCGGAACAGTATGAAGCCATTCGACACCTCCCACAACCATTCTAGTGCACGGTAAACGGAGACTTGAGATACTTTCGGGCGGAATCCGCCTGCGCCGAGTCGCCGTCCTGACGGAGCACGACCTCATACTGTCTCAGCGCCATATCTCGCTCATTTAAAAGATCATACATCTTGCCCGAATTGAGGTCGCAGCGGCTCTTGAGATCCACGCTGATGGTCGGCTGAGTCGTGGCCTGATTGTATGCGGCAGCGGCTTCGGCATAGTTCTTCTGCCCCTGCAGTGTGTCGCCCAGACCAAACCAGGCCAGCTCCAGATGAGCTGAAGGGAAAAAACCCGGCTTCTTGGCTTGCGCGAGTAGCTGCTGGTACTCCGCAATGGCTTCTTTGCCCTGGCCGGCGTCCTTGGTAAGGTTAGCCAGTTCCAGCCGGAAGAGAAAGTCCCGCGGATACTCCTCTGTCAACGACCGGGTGACGGCGATCGCCTCATCATACCTTGCCTCCCGCCGCAGAAAGAGCCCAAGCGCCGTCCGGGCCTCGACCGAGGAGATCACACCGTGCTCCCCCGCTTCCCGTAAGTCTTGTATCCCCTTCGACTTAGACCCGGTGATACCGGCTGCGCCGGCGAGTATCTTGATCCCAAAGGGAAGACTGCCGGTGACATATTGGTGGACGCCGACCACCATTTTGGCGTCGATGTACTGGGGGTCGAGCCGCAATACCTTTTCGTTGTCGCTACGCGCCTGGAGAGCGACATGGAGAGCGGAAATAAAGCTCCGTCTCCATCAAGGCCGATGTAAACCGCATGCAGGCTGCGCGCCCAGCCTCGCGCGAACAGCGAGGTCAACATCCTCAGGATGTCTTGGCGAGCTGCTGGTCGGAAAGCTCTATCGCATTCGTAAACAATGAGTTAACGCGAGTAGCCACGGCTGGGTCCGCAGCCACTGCGTGCTTGCCGTTCAAGAACCCGTCATGAGCGTAAAAGGTGGTATCCAGCAGATCAAGACGATAGAGTTCCCGGAAAATAACCGCGTCCAGTACGTAGTCGACGGCCAGCGGGTTGTCAGGGTTCTGTGCCTGAATCTTCTCGAAGCGTGAAAGTGCGCCGTCGTAATCGAGGATGTAGAAGCGCTGGAAGGCCTGGCGGACCAGGGGGTCGAGATTGAGCGGGTTTGTGTCCACCCCGGAAGGTGTGGTAACGGCGCCACTCGCAAATGCCGGAAGAATCGCGACCAGAACAGCTAAACCGATCATTGAGGCCAACTTAGGCCTGGCTCTACGACAGAGGGGTCGTCTCCCTTATTTTGCCGTAAAACGCCCGAGCGGAAGTTGGGAGAACGCTCAGGAGCGACCAGCCTGCGATTTTTTCCATGAAAATTCATTAAGTAGTAGTAATTAGCGGGACTCTTGGCGCATAAATAGGTAACTAAAGGCAAACCGGTTCGGGGGTCTTGTAGCCGCTGGCGAACGAGCCTCCTTTTAAGGTATCTGGGGAAACGAGGAGACGCTATGACCAGGCAGGAACTCCTTCGCATCGTCATTCGCCAGGCGCGCACCAACGGTTTCCCTTTCCGCAGATGGTTCCAAACCGCGATCGACCCATCCTGGAACAGCTTTGACGATGCAGTCGAACTGCTTGCCCAGGGGCGACGGTATTATGCTCTCCTTTTCGCTCACGAATTTGCCCGGACGTTCTGGAAGCAGGGTTCCCAGATCAGCTTCGTCGTTCCCGCAGCCAGCTATACCCGGCGGGACAGGGAGGGTCGCATCGTAACCGTGACCCGCAAACCCTTTACCCGCAGAACCCTGAAGGCTGATGTCTGGAAATACCATCTGCGTGAAATGGCGGCTCACGACGAGCCGTTGCGATACATTCGACGCTTTCTCGTTATAGAGGGAGACGTACAGCAATCGAAAAGTGTCGCTTCTTAGTTACCTTCTGGTGATTTTTTTTGGGACACTTTTGCAACCAACGAGTGATATACTCGCGCCTCCGGACAGCCTACTCTCGGCATGTAGAAATCGGTAGAGGAATGGTCGTCCGGTAGCATAGTCGCGGTTCCCACCGCAGACTCCGTTTCCGCCCTCCCGTTCCTGACAAAGCCGCATTTCCGCCCTCCCCCAAGTCACGGTAAACGAAGACATGGCTTTCGGTGTCGTCAAGCGAAATGCGATGCGTAGTATGCCCGCACGTACGCCGGGAGGGGTCCAGTCATGAAAATAGCTCTGGCAGCATTGTTCGCCGCAACTGTGGCCACCACCACAGGATCAGCATTTGCTCAGGATCTGGCGCCACAACCTGCGGAGCTCATCCCTGCCGGTGTCCCGCTGCGTGTCGAACTCAACAAGAGCTATCCTTTGCGGATCGGCACCCGGATCGAAGGCCACCTTACCGAACCTGTTTACCTCATTGATCATGTAGCAGTACCCGCCGACTCCAAGGTATATGGCACCATCACCGGCAAACACTCGGTGAGCCGCCAGGTTCGGACTGCGGCACTGTTTAACGGCGACCTGACGCCGCTCAAGAATGCCGAGGTCACCTTTAGCGAACTGGAAACCCCGGATGGTCGCCATTTCAACATCGATACGGATGCTACGGAGCGCACGGCTAAGGTCGTGCGCATGGCCGCGTCCGATGAGGCTCCACGCCGCTCCCTGGGACAACGCATCGTCGCTGCATTCCGTTGGACCAAGCGGGAAACCGCTGCTGGATTCAGTGCACCGCACAAGTGGGACACTGCAAAGCAGGAGCTCTATGCTCAGGTTCCCGTACATCCCCAGGAGCTTTGGGCAGGAACACAGTACGATGCTGAACTGAAGCAGCCATTGGAGTTAACGGGACAGGACGTACCGGCGCCAGTAGCCGCCGCAGACCTCGGAGAGCTGAAACTCACCGGTAACATCGAGGCCCGCCTGGTGGATCCGGTGGACTCGAACACCGCCACCGCCGGCATGCCGGTCGAAGCCGTGCTGACCCAGCCTCTGTTCGAGAATGCCCCTGCGACCACCGTGCAACTGGCGGATGCGACCTCGTCCGATTCGGCTGAGGCCCACGGAAAGCTCTTGCTGCCCGAAGGCACGCACCTGATTGGCAGCGTAGTCGAGGCCAAGCCGGCAGGGATGTTCGGACACAACGGCAGCTTACGGTTGACCTTCCGCAAAGCGGAATTGCCCGCCGGTGACGAGCGGATGGTGCACGGACACGTGATCGCCGTCGAGAGTGTCAAGAGCGACCGGTTGCAGATCGATAACGAAGGCCAAATCAAGGCCAACGGCTCCAACCGCTTCCTGGCGCCTATCACCCTGGGTGCGTTGGCTGCCGTGTCGGATAGCACCGGCGCTGGCCTGGTCAAGGAAGCAATGACCAGCAACGGACTCGACCTGCTGACCCGGGTCATCGGAACGGCAGCAGGGAATGGCGGCCTGGTTTCCGGGTTCGCGTATTACGAGGTCGGTAAGGTGGTCTTCGACACCTGGATCGCTCGTGGACACGAAGTCGTCTTCGCCAAGAACACCCGCCTGGAAATCGAACTCGCTCAGCGGTAGCGGCCCTCCCTAGTGGGAAACTAAGGCGCAGTTCCCTCCCCCCTCAGCCCCGCTCAATCGAGCCAAAAAGCGCTCCCTCGGCGGCTAAAGCCGGACAGACGGCAATCGCTTATGGACGGCCTGAAGGCCGTCCCCTTCCCCGCTGATTTTCATCAACAGATTGGCCATAGGCCCGTGACCCTCCGATCCTGAAAAGGACGATTTAATCCCGAAGCGACGCCTGAGTCAGAGTTGTCCAAATTAGCTGTTTTTACCGCTATGCTTCACCGATCGGCAATAATGCCAAAGCTTGATAAGTTCCTGCTTGAGAGAACCGCGGCAGGAAACCCAGCCGGTCCTAGGCCCGGAGGGCCGGCCGCCAAACGTCAGCCCAGCCCGGAAGGGCTGGGTGGAAATCCCTCATGCCCGCCTGCCCCGAGCCCGCCGTGGGAGCGCCGTGCGCGGCACCCATGCTTTCCCCAACCAGGTATTTGCTTCAGATCAACGCAATCCAAATGGCAAACAGCAAATCGCATTTGCAGATCCCAAAACAATAAAGAGATACTTCAACTCCATAACCCCAAATCACACTCATCAATGATCAAAAGAAAAAAGATGATTCATGGGTCCTTTGCCTTTTGCCGACCGGATATGCGGAGCGAAGTGCCTCGGTGACGTATGCCTTGGCGGCACTGACTGCCTCCTCGGGACCCAGGCCGGAAATGAGCCCGCAAAGCAACGCACTTGAGAAAGCGCAACCGGTTCCGTGGGTGGAGGTGGTGGCAATCCTTTCACCCGGCAGCCACCTCTCTGCCCCCGACGCAGTGAGCAGGAAGTCATCCGGCTGGCTGAGATGGCCGCCGGTCACCACCACGTTCAGCCCGTCATTACCCAGTTCGCGCCGCCATCTCTTTGAGCCGAGCGGCCGCCGCCGGCACCTGCTCTCGGCCCAAGGCCTCCGAATACCCACGTCAGAACGGCCAATTCGTGAATGTTCGGTGTAATCCAGCCAACGCATTGGAGCAACTCGTCCCGGATAATGCGAACGCCATTCTCATCAATGAGAGGAGTACCCGATGTCGAACGCAACACTGGATCGAGAACAATCCGTGGCCCGGTCGATGTTGGCGGATTGCGCCGTCAGAAAGGACGCGACTTCGCCCGCAACGCCTGAGCTTCCCAACATCCCGATCTTGACTCCAGATAGGGACACGTCCTCGACCAGGCAATCCAGAGTCTGCCGGACCAGGCTGCCGGAAAGGGGTTCGACCGCCCGGACACCCAAAGTCGATTGCACCGTCATGGCGGTAATGCAAGCCACGCCATAGACTCCCATGAGCAGAGAACGTCTTCAGGTCAGCGGTGATTCCGGCCCCGGATCCAGGATCAAAGCCGGCGATGGTGATTACTACTGGTCTGGCGCGCATTTTAGGGTAAAGGCCGCAATTCCGGCGTTTTCCACAATTTTCCGACCCATTTCCGGGCAGAAACCGCTGTGCCAGTGTATGCTCCGCCGATGGGGTTTTTCGGGGCGCCGGATGACTTTGGTGAGGAAAGATCCTGCTTTTTGCGCAACACGGGCTCACAGATGTCGTCTAATAGCTTGTGACCTTAATCCATTTTTTCCCAGGAGGACACCTTAATAAGTAATTGATAAATTTTGACTTAGGGCCAAAGCGCTCCATACAATAAGACAGGAGAACAATGTCCACTATCGCAACCCACTCTCATTGGCCCTTAGGGCCCGCAATCCTTGCCGGCGCTGTCCTTTCCGCCATCTGTATCAGTCCCGGTTCGACTCAAGCTCAGCCCGATTCTCCCCAGGTAAACACGCAAAATACAGTCGCTACCCTCCTCATCGCCATTGGCATCAATTGGGGCGAGCTTCCTGGTATGGTGGTTCCTTTCAAGGGCAAGCCCACTGCCAGCGGTGAACCTTTCAATATGAACTCCATGACCTGCGCCCATCGCAGCCTACCGCTAGGGGCCACCGTGCTGGTGACAAACCTGCGCAACCATCGCTCGGTTCTGGTCCGGGTCAATGATCGAGGTCCTGTACCTGAGAATCCGCGTGATCGACCTCTCCTATGCAGCCGCCAGAATTCTGGGGTTCCGCGGCGTCGCATCGGTGCGGCTCGACCTGGTTGATCCAGCATCGCTCAGCCCAACTCAAATCGCAGAACTCAGCTGGCCCGCGCAATTTCAGAGATGATCGAGGGTAGGGTGCATCGCTTGGCAACGGATCACCTTCCATCGGATCGTCTGATTGTTGCGTTGGATTTTCCGGACGCCAGGGCGGCTCTCGCCCTGGTGGATCGGTTAGACGGCGCCACGCGCTGGGTCAAAATCGGCCTGGAACTCTATATCGCCGAGGGCAACTCCCTGGTTACCGAGTTGCAGCGGCGCGGCTTTTCAATATTTCTCGATCTGAAGCTGCACGATATCCCCAACACCGTCGCCTCCGCGGTGCGGGCGGCGACGCGGCTTGGCGTAGATATGCTGACCGTGCATGCTGCAGGCGGACCCGAAATGCTTACCGCCGCGGTGGAAGCAACGGACACGAGCCTTGCCCTGCTCGCGGTCACCGTCTTAACCAGCATGGACGATGCCCAGTTGGAAGCTACGGGTGTGCCGGGAACCGCGGCCGCCCAAGTGGAACGGTTGGCAACCATGGCATTCGGCTGCGGTGTAGCGGGGTTCGTCTGCTCCCCAATCGAAGTTGCCAGTTTGCGCAGCCGGCTCGGCAGCCAACCTTTGCTCGTGATCCCGGGCATTCGTCCCGAGGGCTCATCGGTGGGCGATCAGCGGCGAGTCGCTACTCCCGCGGCCGCCATTGCGTCCGGGGCAAGTTACCTGGTGGTAGGGCGGCCGATTACCCGGGCTGTTGACCCGGGAGCCGCAGCGAGATCCATCCTTGCAGAAATGCAGGCTGGTATCGGGATCGCGTCTACTTAGAGCTTCTCGTAAAAATCACAGGCCGAGCAGGAAATGTAAACGCCTCCGGGAACTCCGCGCTCCCGATCCTTTACTCGTTTCACAATGCGCGTTGCCTTATTGCATTTTGGACATTCAATGCCCTTGGCCGTGTCCATCATTTTTGAACGGTCGGCGGTCTTGGCTACTTTTGCCATAATCTATCTCTCCTCTAACAGGCTTCGTGCCACACTTCCGCCTAACAGTTTCGCAGTGGGTTTAGACCAGAAGCGAGAGACCTTTCGTGGTTTTTTCCCAAAGCAAAACCACTCCTCGCGACCTTGAACAGACCACAGTAATTGCGAAACTGCTCTGAACCTCTAACCAACGCGGTTTTGGATCATCTGGGGCGAAACAGAGGCGCTGCTAGCCGTTATTTTACACGATTCGTGGTTTAGTTCACGCCGCGGGCCTCGGACACGTTGAGCAACTGGGACGGAGTGGAACCCGGAGGCGGAGGAATCGGCTTGGGTTTCTCATCAGGTTTCTGACCGTCTGGGAACTGCACCGGCTTCATCTGTTGATCTTTGTTAACGGCGTCCGGTAACTCCTCCCCTGGCTTCCGCAAGGACGGCGCGGCAGCCGGAGCATGCTCCTTGTTGGGTGCAGCAGGGGGTGCATCGCCGAGGCGAACCTGGCGCACGAACTGCCCCGCAAAGTAACCATCGGTTTCATCCTTATCACGAATTACGGGCGGCTGACCGACATCGGCAATCTCCAGCCGGATTACGCGGTTGCCATTGAAGCGCACAAATTGGACCTCGTGTGGCGGCTGTCCATATATCCATTCCTCGAATGGCGTTTGCCCGTCCGTTTCGCGAACCTTCTGGTCGGGCTGGCCAACAGCTTTCAGCACCATCTCCCGATTCATGCCCACCAGAACTTCGTGGTTCAGCACCGCCCCCTTGAGTTTCGGAGGCAGGGTGTCGGCGAAGGCTTCGACCGGGGTCTTGAGTGAAAAATCGATCATGGGGGCGATCAGGCCGCGCACCTGGGAAGCCGTCATCTCGGGTACAAATTTGTTGAAGACCAGCACCATTCGGGAACCAATCGGAACATGGCCGTCATCCTGAGCTATGGGTGCCATCCCACCCATGCCGCCAACTTCAATGTGCTGCAGAATGTGGTGATGTTTTTCCGGGCCATCGTTAAATTCAAACAGGATCCGGTCTGGCCTGACCTCAAACTTGGTAATCACCACGCGGTCTCCGGGCTTGGAGGAAACACCGAACTTCTCCAACTCCTCCGCGTACCCGTTTCCCGATGGACTCAGTGGGCCGTTGGCATGCAGCACAATGCCCTTTGTGCCCAGCGGAAGTGGACGGACCGCGAAGGCCTCATCGGCCTGAAACGTTCGGATCAGCTGTTGCTTTGTCCGCTCGGTCAGCGGCTTGGTATCCAGCGCAACGGTAGTGGGTTGGACAGTGGTGAGATTGGCTTCTTTCGGACCCAGATGCTCACGTTGCACCACGAACACTTGTGCATGGCCTAGAGTGCAGCTGCCAAATGCGGTGACTGCCAACAAAGCAGCGGCGGGAAAGAATTCTTTGGTCGTGAACCCAACCATGGCGATTCCCTCATGACGCCAATGATCGTCCTATTCACCGGTGATTTGCAAGTAACCTTTCATGCGCGACGCGAGGAAAGTTTGAGGGAAGCAAATCGGGTCGACGACGGCTTTACTCGGGCGGCTCTTCCGGTTGGGTTCGAGACGGGGAGGGCATGGGAGCGGAGTCGATTTGCACCAGCGTGCTCCCCGCCGGCGGCGCTTGGAGAGTGACCGGATGATGCGGGGCCAGAGTGCTGCTCATCGCGTCGAGGTCAACGGGGATACCCGCGGGCACAATGACCGGCTGGGTATGGAGATAGGCCAAATTACGCGTAGTCCGGTAAACGACAAAGATACCGAAAAGCAGGACGATCGCCGCCACTGTACTGGCTTCCGGGCCGTAGTCGCCGCCGGTCATCCAGGTTGGACCCACTGTATTGCTTTGAATAACAGGAGAGAACTGGGTGATGCCACTCACCGGTAATCCAAAGAGCAGGCACATGCTTGTATTCCAGGCAAAATGCCAGCCCCAGCAGACCCATAATGCCCGGGTGCGTAGATACGCTACCGACAGCAGCCAACTGGCGAAAACGGTGACCATGAAGCTGGCGCGGCTGGCGCCGGGATTGAACATATGCAGCGCGGCAAATACGAAGGAGAAAACGATCGTCGCCAACGTTGGTCCCATGGCGTCAATCAAACGCTGGAATGGATATCCACGGAAGGCCACTTCCTCCGCCAGGGAAGCCACGGCGAGCACCAGTAAATCAATAAGAAGAATCCCGAACTGGCGGGGTATCGCCCAGAACGTGATGATCAATCCACCGGTGAGAACCAGCGGCAGGATGCTGACCAGCAACATCCCCCAGCCCAGAGCGGCACCCAGGCCAACCTCTCGTTGCCAACCCGGACGGAAAACCAGGCCCATGTCGCGGATGGGTTCGCGGCGCCGATTGAATGCTCGCGCCATCGCGGCGTAGCCTACCACCAGCAGAAAGAGCAAAACGCTTCGCTCGATGAGCGGAAGCAAAACCCCGGTCGAGAGACCGTTGGCCGCGTGGACTGCAATGCTCTGGGCAATATAGAAGTAAAATCCGGCGATGATGACGTAGCCGAAGGCACGCACTCGATCGGCGGCGGTGATTTGGGTCAAGCGCATGCCCCTGTTGGCATAGATGTTTCAGGCGTTGGTGTAGAACCTGGCAATTTCCCGGAACTTGGCCAGGCGGCGTGCGATCCGATCCTCAACCGTCATGGCTTTCAATTCATTGAGATGCCAGGTTAGCTTCTCGTCGAGCATGGCAGCGGCGGCCACCGGGTCGTTTTGGGCTCCTCCGGCGGGTTCCTGCACCACATCGTCCACGCAACCCAGGCGGCTCACGTCTTCGGAAGTGATCTTGAGAGCGGCTGCGGCCTGGGCTCGCTTTCCGGCATCTCGCCACATGATCGAACCACACGCTTCGGGGGCAATCACCGAGTAGACTGCATTTTCCATCATCAAAACCCGGTCGGCGACCGCCATCGCCAGGGCGCCTCCCGATCCGCCTTCCCCCGTGATCGTGGCAATGGTGGGAACGCGGAGCCGGGACATTTCGCGCAGATTACGAGCGATGGCCTCCGCCTGGCCGCGCTCTTCTGCGGCAATGCCGGGATTGGCCCCGGTGAGGTCGATAAAGGTGAAGATCGGCCGGTTAAACTTTTCGGCAATTTTCATGGCGCGGAGCGCCTTACGGTAGCCCTCAGGGTTGGGCATGCCGAAATTGCGCCGGACTTTCTCCTTGGTTCCCCGCCCTTTCAGGTTGCCGATGGCCATCACCTCTTCACCGTGGAAGCGCGCCATGCCGCAGGCCATGGCGAGATCGTCGCCAAAGGCGCGGTCGCCGTGGATCTCCGAAAAATCAGTAAAAATGCGCTGGATGAAATCCATGGGGTAGGGCCGTTGCGGGTGACGCGCGAGTTCAGTTTTGATCCACGCTGGATTCGTCGGTTCGGCGACTACCGGTGTCTGCTCAAGATTTGTTGCCTGTTCGCTCATGAGACTTTCGTTCGCCTATGCCAGCGCGGAAAGTCTGCCGCTTGGCCTTGGAATCTGTCGATCCTTTGGATTATAGCGTTTCCCGGAATTTGGACGGGGCACGTGTACCTGGCAAAGGACGGGCAGGGGCTAAACAGGCCGCGTAGGACCCATCTTGCTCGCTCAAATGCTAATGAGCAAGTTTCTGCGCCTCCTCAACGAGCGCTTTAGCAAACCTTCCATACCGGTCCGCTGCGTCAGGATTGCCACCCAACGACTCCTGGTGGCGCCGAACATAGGCTATCGCTCGATCGCATTCGCCCGCCACAAGATAGGCAGCCGGTAGTCGATAGGCCGCGGACTCTTTGTACGTAAAGAGAAGACTCTCGAGATCGTCGACGATCGTGTCGAGCGAGGAGTTTGCCTTCATGAATGGCAGCCCATGCAGACGAATCGTCTTAGCGACCTTCTCAGCCTCAGCCACATAGTCAAATGGCAATGACTCGAAAATCCATTCGACATAGCCTCGCTCCGGCATGAGATAGCCGAGATTCGTGCTGATCGTTGGCGCAGGGCGCTTCCACTCGGATAATCGTTTGATGATCGATTCGATCTGCTCATGGCGTACTCCAACGGTCGGGCTGATCCCAACGCGGTGGGGGCCGCAGTTCGTGAGCCGGCCTAACCCTATCCAGCCAGACACATTCTCTCCCAGCGGCAGCACGTATACATTCCATTTTTTGCGGGCACCCAAGCGTACCAACTCTCGCTCGATGATGCTCTGAACTTGCTCCAGTAAGTCTGCCTTTTCAGTCATCTCTTAGATTAGTCTCATCGACATGGACCGGAAGTCACGCAGCCATCCCATCGAGGTCACAGACGGGCGCCGATAGTATATTTATTACTTTGCTGGACGGGTCTTTTCGATGGTGACAAGAATTGCACTGTTTGGGGCTGGTGGAAAGATGGGATACCGGTTGGCCAGCAATCTCAAGCCATCCGGGTTCGAGGTTCGCCACGTCGAGCGCAGCCCTGCGGGCCGGGAGCTGGTGCAGAGTGGTCTGGGTCTCCAGTGTGTTCCTGTCCAGGAAGCTCTGGACGGCGCGGAAGTCGTTATCCTGGCGGTTCCCGATACGGCGATCGGCAAGGTTGCCGCATCGATCGAAGGGCAACTCAAACCAGGAACGATGATCATGACGCTCGACGCCGCGGCTCCCTTCGCCGGACATCTGCCGAAACGCGACGACCTGGTGTATTTCGTCACTCATCCCTGCCATCCGCCGGTCTTTAACGACGAGACCAATCTTGACGCCAAGCGGGATTATTTCGGCGGTATCGCCGCCAAACAGCACATCGTCTGCTCGTTGATGCAAGGGCCGGAGAGCGCCTACAGCCTGGGCGAGGAGATCGCACGGACCATTTGGGCGCCAGTCATGCGCTCTCACCGAGTCACGCTGGAGCAGATGGCGTTGTTAGAGCCCGGTCTTTCTGAGACCGTTTGTGCGACTCTGCTGGTGGTGATGCGGGATGCCATGGATGAGGTCGTCAAGCGGGGCGTGCCCCCGCAGGCAGCGCGGGATTTTCTACTCGGCCACATCAACGTTCTCGCATCTGTAATCTTCAAGGAGCGCGAAGGCCTGTTTTCCGATGCTTGCAATAAAGCCATTGAGTTTGGCATGCCGGCCTTGATGCGGCCAGACTGGAAGCGCGTCTTCGAAGAGGATGAGATTGCTGCTAGCATTCAGCGTATTACCTAATTCATCATTGATCGGCTTCCGTCCTTGTCCAGCGTAGCGCCCTCGCGCCATTACCTGAGATATCTCATCCTCGTCGCGCTGGCAGGCTGGGCGCTCGCCTCGTATGACGTCAACCTGTTGGTGCTGGCGCTTCCCGACATAGCGAAGGATCTGCACATCTCTGAAGCCGGCCTCGGGGTCCTCGGCTTCGCGGTTTACGGCGCGCAGTTCTGCATCACGATCTGGGCCGGTTATGCCATGGACCGCCTCGGACGGCGCCGGGTATGGATGTTCTGTCTCACCGGCACTGCGCTGTTCACAGGCCTCACCTATCTGGTGCAGGATTTCTGGCAGCTGGTACTGGTGCGCGCAATCGCTTCCGGCCTCGCCTATGCGGAGCTGGCCGTTTCCATCACCATCGTCAATGAACAGGCGCCGGCGAAACACCGCGGATTGCTTTATTCGATTGTCCAGGGAGGCTGGCCGTTGGGCGTCTTCCTGGCCTCAGGCGCATATCTTGCCTTCGGTAGATTTGGATGGCGTTTTGTCTTTTTGCTGGGCGTGCTTCCGCTTGTGGCTGTCATCCTCGGACGTTACTTCGTACGCGAGTCGGAACGCTTCGAACATGTGCAGAACGTGCGCAAGGCGGTTCGCGCGGGAGACCAGGCGGCGGTCGATGCGTTGCTCGAGAAGCAGCACGTCGCAGTCGAATTCGAGGGAGGACCCTCGATTCGTGAGCTGTTTGCGAAACCCGGCCCGATCCGCCGGCAGCTCGTCTGGCTATCGATCGTCTGGATCTTTTACGGCGCGAGCTATGTCGCGACCAATTTTTACATTGCCTATTGGCTGACAAAGTACAAGCACTTCAGCGATGCAGCGGCCAGCACCCTGCTTCTGGCGTGCGGAGGCATTGGCTTTTTTTTCTATATCCTCGGAGGTTGGCTGGGGGAACGCTGGGGCCGGCGCGAGGTGATCATCGTCTCCGGGGTGCTGGTCGCGCCGCTCAGCCTCGCCTTTCTGCTGGTAGAGCAGAGATGGCTGGTCGTCGTGGTCTATTT
Organism: uncultured Acidobacteriaceae bacterium; assembly: GCA_963838445.1. Classification (GTDB taxonomy): domain Bacteria; phylum Acidobacteriota; class Terriglobia; order Terriglobales; family Acidobacteriaceae; genus PALSA-350. Next base: position 21,625 of record CAWIRT010000026.1, on the reverse strand, counting down.
CTTTCTCTCCCAGGCCACGAATGGTACCTGGTCGGGCGCCGGATACGCTTACCAGGGCGAAAGCTTCCCGACTCGTATCCGCGGAACGGCTGTGGGTTTCCTGAGCGCCATACAGGTGATTGGTTTCGTTATCGGCAGCATTCTCTGGACCATATTGGCCGGGTTCGGGAAGCCGGTGCTCACGTGGCTCATCCTTGCCACGGGAGTGTCCCTTGGCATGTGGACGACACTGATGCTGCGGAAAATTCCTCCCGGACAGGAGCTCGAAGCGATTACGGAGTAGCGACGGACGGTTGATGAGATTTCTCCCCGCGACAACCTTGATGTTCTTTGCTAATAGAACGGAAAAACCGCAGGTATAGCGCCGTGGTATCCCACATCTCGCGAAAAACGAGCGAGATGTGGGGCACCCAAGGTCTTTTGCAAATTCAGCCAATTCTTCCCTTCCCTTCTCGCGCACGTATCGATCGGGTTGACGGCTTATCCGATTGTCCCGTCCAATGGCTTGTCAAATGGAGGAGTCTGGGCAAGATGGCTTTACGCCCCACGCGGCGCGAGTTCCTTCAAGGTTCTGCGGCTGTATTAAGCACCAGTCTGTTCGGTCGTCCTGTGGATGGCTTGGCGGGCTCGTCGTCTGCACGCGAGGTCTTGCGCGAATATCCCTATGGAGCGGTCACGCTCACCGGGGGGCCGCTGCAGGCGCAGTATGATCGCATTCACGCCAGTTACCTGGCACTCGACAATGATCGCCTGCTGAAGGTTTACCGGCAGCGTGCCGGCCTTCCTTCCCCAGGGCGGGATATGGGCGGTTGGTACGACGCAGACGGTTTCGTCCCCGGCCATGCGCTGGGTCAATATATTTCCGGCCTGGCGCGCATCGCGGCGACTACCCGCGATCCGGCGTGCGCCACCAAGGTGCAGGAACTGGTTCGGGGCTTCGCCGCCACGCTGGGTACTGATAACCAATCCATCATTCGCCCCCAAACCAATCTGTGGATCTGCTACACCCTGGATAAGCATTTCGGAGGCCTGATCGACGCCTATACACTCGCTCACGTCGAAGAGGCGCGCGATCTGCTGCCACGGGTGCTGGATGGTTCCCGATCGCTGATGCCCGAACACGGCCACGATCGTGTGGGCAAGAAGGACGCGCCTTACGACGAGACGTACGTCATGCCGGAAAATCTCTTCGCCGCTTATGAGCTCACTGGCAGGCACGAATTTCAGGAACTCGCCTTGAACTACCTGCTTGACCGTGACTTTTTCGATCCGCTTGCCGTCAATGAAAATGTGCTGCCCGGGCGGCACGCCTATTCCCATGCGATCGCGCTTTCGTCCGCGGCCAAAGCTTACCTGGTGCTGGGCGATGAAAAGTACCGCCGCGCTATGGCCAACGCGTGGACGTATCTGACGACACAGCAACAATTCGCCTCCGGCGGTTGGGGACCGAACGAACAATTCATAACGCCGCACCAGGGCAAACTCTATGAGAGTCTCAGCACCACCGTCGACCACTTTGAGACCCCATGCGGCGCGTACGCTGCCTGCAAGTTGGATCGATATCTGCTGCGCATGACAGGCGATCCGCGCTATGGCGATCATCTCGAGCGCGTTGTTTACAACACCGTGCTCGGGGTTAAGCAGCCTGACTCTGACGGGGACTACCCCTACTACTCGACGTATGGTCCGAATGCCAGCAAGGTCTGGTATCCGCGGAAGTGGCCGTGCTGCTCGGGCACACTGGTGCTCGGTGTTGCTGACTACGTCCTCGGTCTGTATCTGCGTGCCGATGACGGTATCGCGGTCAACCTATACGCGCCCAGCGAACTGCGCACCCCGGAAAATATCAAACTGGTACAGACAACGGCCTATCCCTCCGAGGAGACGATCTCCATCCGGGTCGATGCCGGCAACTCACAACCGTGGACCATGCGCTTGCGCATCCCCGGCTGGCTCGAGCAGCCTGCGCAAATCACCATCAATGGTTCTGCTGCCGGGGTGACAGCCGCTCCCGGAAACTTCGCCGCACTGCGCCGGCGCTGGAAGAGTGGCGATGTGGTGCAGTTGCGCCTCCCGCAGCGGTTCCGAGGGGAAGCAATCGACGACCAGCATCCCAATGTGGCCGCAGTCATGCGTGGTCCGGTGATGCTGGTGGCCATCGATCCGCCGGACGGTTTGGAGAAGAGGACTCTCTCCATCGATGAGGGTTTCAGGGCGATTGGACAACGTTCTGGCACCTGGGTGCGAAACGAGGACGGAAAACAGTTGGTGTTTCTACCGTTCCACCAGGTACAAAACGAGCGATACACTACCTACTTCAACCGCGGCTGACCGCACGGCCGCGACAGACGGAGCTCCATGACCATGGATGGCATCAACGGTATGGCGCAGGCGACCGAACGCCGACCCTCCCAGCAAAGTTCACCAGCGCGCATTCAGGCCCGCTACTGGATTGAAACGGCCTTCCCGCTCGAGGATGCGGCTGCGATCATGGCCGGGGAGCAGTCGACCGGAACCTTCATCCGCGTGCCGGGGGAGACCAGTGAACTGCGCGCCCGCTTCGCCGCCAAGGTAGAGCAAATCACCGAGTTGGGAACCGCAGACAGGCCTTCCCTGCCCGGCTCTGGAACGCCGAAGAATTCGTCGCACAACGTTCGCCGTACCGCGGAGGTGACGCTTTCCTGGCCACTGGAAAATCCCGGCCCCTCACTCCCCAACCTTATGGCAACGATCGCGGGCAATCTCTTCGAGCTGAAGCCGTTTTCAGGACTCAAATTGCTCGACATCAGCTTGCCGCCGGCATTTCTCGATCGCTATCAAGGCCCGCAGTTTGGCGTGGCGGGAACGCGCCGGCTCACTGGCGTGGAAGAGCGTCCGCTTATCGGCACCATCCTCAAACCGAGCATCGGCATGAACCCGGAGGAGACGGCCGCGCAGGTGCGTACCCTGGCCGAGGCGGGCATCGACTTCATCAAGGACGACGAACTGCAATCCGACGGGCCGCACTGTCCCTTTGAACAACGTGCCACCGCCGTTCTGAGCGTGCTGCGCGATCATTCCGACCGAACTGGCAAGCAGGTCATGTATGCGGTGAATCTTACCGGCGACATCGACGAGATGCTGCGCCGCCACGACCATGTGATGGCAAACGAAGGCGTGTGCATCATGGTCAGCATGAATTCCGTCGGGCTTCCTGCAATGAAGGTTCTGCGCGCACACTCGCAGCTGTGCATCCATGGCCACCGCAACGGATGGGGCATCTACGGCCGCTCCCCAGCGATCGGCATGAGCTTCATCGCATACCAGAAATTCTGGCGCCTGGCCGGCATTGATCACACTCACGTCAACGGGTTGAGTAACAAATTTTGTGAGACCGACGAAAGCGTGATCGCCTCCGCGCGCGCTTGTCTTACGCCGATGTTCCCACCGCCGCATGCGGGCTGCGAGATCATGCCTGTCTTCTCCTCCGGGCAATCCGCGCGCCAGGCGGCCGGCACTTACCAGGCGCTCGGCTCTTCGGACCTCATCTTTGCTGCAGGCGGGGGCATATTGGGCCACCCGCAGGGACCTGCTGCCGGCGTTCGCAGCCTGCAGCAGGCGTGGGAAGCAGCCATGAAGGGCATTCCAGTTACGGAATTTGCAGCAAACCATCCGGAGCTGCACACAGCACTGGAAGCATTCGCCGGCTGATTCGCCTCGGAGTGAAAGCCCCTCGCATGCCACTGCTCTACTGCTACTACGGCGACGACTTCACCGGTTCTACCGATGTGCTCGAGCAGCTCGCGGTCAACGGTGTATCCAGCGTGCTTTTTCTTACCATGCCGACGCCCGCGCAGCTGGCGCGCTTCCTCGACTGCCAGGCGATCGGCTTCGCCGGGGATGCACGATCGCGCACGCCGGAGTGGATGTCTGCGCACTTACCCGCCATCTTCACCCGCATACGGGACCTCGCGCCGGCGATCGTTCACTACAAGGTCTGTTCCACTTTCGACTCGGCGCCTCACCGTGGCAGCATCGGGCGGGCGTTGGAAATTGGCCGCGAAGTATTCGCAACCCAGACGGTTCCCATAGGCGTCGCCGCGCCGCATCTGGGGCGGTTTCTGATCTTCGGCAATCTGTTCGCGGCCGCAGGGAGCGAGATTTATCGCATCGACCGGCATCCTACGATGGCCCACCACCCTTCTACCCCGATGCACGAGGCTGATCTCCGCCTCCACCTGGCGGGGCAGACGAAACTTGCTGTCGGCCTGGTCGATCTTCGCGCCTTTCACGCCGGCAAGGTTCTGGAACAATTCCGGCGGCAGGCAGAAGGCGGCGCGGCGGCGATTCTTCTGGACGGCCTTGATGCCGGGATGCTGCAGCAGGCGGGCCAGTTGATCTGGGAAATCAAGAAAATATCGCAGCCACTGTTCACCATAGGCAGCTCCGGCGTCACCGCCAGCCTCATGGCGTATTGGCGCAGTGCAGGCGTAATTGCGGCGGAAGCTGGATTTGTCACCGCCGAGGGCACGGATCAAATCCTGGTCATCAGCGGTAGCTGCTCAGCGGTGACCGCAGGGCAGATCCTTTGGGCCAAGCGGCATGGGTACGCCTGCATTGAACTGGATGCGGCAGCACTGGCCGGCGGCGGTTCTCACGCCGTGGAAGCTGCAACGCGGCTGGCGTTGCGCTCGTTGGGCTCGGGTCACGACACCGTGCTCTACACTGCTTTGGGCTCGCCTGCCGGTGTGACCCATGACCAGGAACTCGGCCACGCTCTTGGCCGCCTGCTGTTAGGGGTGGTGCAACAGAGCGGGGTTCGCCGCGTTGTTCTCTGCGGCGGGGACACCTCTTCCCATGCAATCCAGCAACTTAACCTCATTGCGCTCACGTTTGCCGGCGTACTGGCCCCCGGGGCCCCGTTGTGCCGCGCGCACGCCGAGGAAGCCACTGGTTTCGACGGGTTGGAGCTGGTATTGAAGGGTGGACAAATCGGTCCGGAACACTTTTTCAGAATTGCGCGCATGGGGAGTGGAGGAAAAGACACTTAGGCCGAAAGGTTGTGACTTTTTGATTTCTTTCATGGTCTTGGTGGCTGGAAAGCTCGGAAGAGCATCTGCCAACAAGCATCGCCGGGGTCCTTCGACTGCGCGCCATAGGCCGTCCGTTATGCGATAGATCCGCGCGGCGCTTCGCTCAGGATGACGGCTTTGTGGGGGGTGAAAAGCATTCGGTTAGCTACGCAGAGAACACCAAAAGATCGAAAAAGTCACAGGCTCTCAGGATGACGGCTTTGAGAGGCATGCCGAGAGCGTGTGACTTCTTCGGACTTCTCCCATTTTTTGCACCCGACCAGATGTTTTTCAATGCCCTCCGGACAGGCGTCATCCTGAGCGAAGCGCCGCGCGGATCTATCACATGACGGAGAGCTATGGCGCGTAGTCGAAGGACCTCGGCGATGCTTGTTGGCGGATGCTCTTCGGAGCTTTCCGGCCACGAAGTATAAGGAAATTGAAAAAGCCACAGACTCCGAGCGAAGCCGACCTGTCCCGCCTGCCCCGGCCTGCCGTGGGGCGTGCCGCGCGGACCTTCCCTGGAAATGTTTTTCGACCGAGCGTACCCAGATTTCCTATCTCACGTCACGGCCACGCTTCGATCGCGTTTGTGTTCAGTCCGCGGCTGCAGTCTACCCGGGAAAACAATATCGCGCTCACCAGCACGACGGTGGCAATGCCGAAGAGTGGCAGGTTGTAATTGCCGGTCGCGCGCACCACATAGCCGAATACCACGGTACAGAGCAGGCCGCCGAGGTTGCCGGCGGTGTTCATGACGGCGGTTGCGGTGCCGCCACAACTGCCCCCCAAGTTCAGGCACATGGCCCATGCGGAAGGCAACATCAGGTCCATCACTCCGAAGCATAGGGTGGATACAGCGACCACCGCAACCAGGCCATGCACTGCCCCCAATACAACCAACAGCACAGCGGCGACGGCAAGGCAGGTGCTGGTTACCCATCGGTATGCCGTCACCATTCCATAGCGCTCCACGAAACGGTCGCTCACCCATCCGCCGGCCAGATTGCTGACCATGCCAAGCAAAAATGGAAAGGATGCCACCACGCCCATCCTTGCCAGGGAGACATGAGCGCCATTCACCATCCAGGTGGGAAACCAGGAAAAGTAGAACCAGCTGGCCCAACCGTAAAACCCATAGGCCGCGGTGATGAGCCACAGCTGCGGTAAAGCCAGAAGTTGGCGCCAGGGTACGCTGCTATGAAGCGGCGCACTGGCCTCGTCAAGCTCTTCCAGCTCTGCTTGCGTGATTCCGGGCTGATCGGCCGGACGGTCATGAAACCAGATCCACCAGATTGCCGTCCACACCAGTCCCACGATGCCCAAAATCCAGAAGACGGCCCGCCAGCCGAGATGCATCTGCAAGGGAACGAGGATGAGGGGCGCCAAGGCTGCGCCCAGCCGGCTCGCAGCCCAAACTACACCCTGGCTGCGCGCCCGCTCCTGTTTGGGAAACCAGCGCGGAATCACGCCGGCGGCATTGGGATAGGCGCCCGCCGCGCCCACCCCGAACAAAAAGCGAGTGATGAAGAGCTGGCCGAAGGTGCGGCACCAGCCGGTGAGCGCAGTAAAGATGGACCACCACGCGGCGATGCGGGTGAGCTCGGCTCGTTGCCCGTAACGATCGCCCAAGGCGCCCGAGGGAATTTCAAAGACGGTGTTGGCGATCACGTACGAACTCAGCACCCATCCCCATTGCACGGGCGTCAGGTGCACGTCGTGCTGCAAGCTCGGACCGGCCACGGCGATGGCCAAGCGGTCGACAAAGGTAATGACCGACACTGCTCCCAGCAGCGCCAGTACGCCGTGACGTTTTTTCACCGGGCTAGAACTCCAGCGCGTGCGCGGTAGATTGCGCCGTATGGCAGGCATCGCGCAAAAGCTCGCGCGTCCGCAATACCGCCAGCTCGGGACTCGACAGTATGGGAACTGGTTGCTCTGGCATCTGCTGCAGCACGCGCGCCATAGAGGCCTGGGCCAAGACCACCAGGTCCACCTTCCCTGCCAATTCCTGAAGCGCCTGGCTCACCATGCGATCATGCCTTTCTGTATCACCAGCCAGCACCGCTTCAAACGCGCCATCACAAAGCGATTCCTCGATCTTTGTTTCCAGGCCTGCGGCGGCACTCTTCGCTCGAAGCAGCGCTGTGGTCGGTTCCAGCGTGGTGCGCAGGGTCGCCAGTACGCCGATGCGGCTGCCCTGACGGACTGCTTTTTCCGCCATTGCGTCGTCAATACGAACCACAGGAAAGGGAAAGAGCTGAGCTGCGATAGAAGCAGCTGGGCCAATGGATGAGCAAGTGACGAGCACTCCATCCACGCCGATTGCAGAAGCTGACTCGACCATGCCGATCAGGCGGCGCACGGTCACTTTCTGTAATTTGCCCACGGCAATGGTCTGCTGAATCAGGCTTTCATCGACCATGTGAAAGATTTCAGTCTGCGGCAGGTGCTGACGGCACAGCGAGGTGAACAACGGTGTCAGCGTCGGGCTTGTATGCAGCAATGCGAGTGTGGATGCCAAAGCCAGGTTCGCCTTTCCAGAAAGTGAGAGCCAAATCAATGAACGGTATGAGCCAATTCACTCTCCGAGCCGCCGTTTCGTCAAGAGTGTTTCTTGTTTTCTGGAAATGGGTTGGGAGATTGCTATCGGTGATAAACCTGGGACGAGTTATCTCATTCGCATCGTCCGTTGAGGGTAACCACGGTCTATGGTTCTGGACGGGTGCCCAATGTTCGCCCCAGCGTACATAGCTCCCCCCGATGGGTAATCCTTCGTTCCTTCTTATCTCCCCCTTATCTCCCCCCGATGGGTAACCCCTCGTCCTCCTTATCTCCCCTTATCTCCCCTCGATGGGTGACGATTCGGAGATTTCCTTGTGATTGTCCCGCCGGTCACCGTTTCCCTAGAGACGGCCTGAGGGAGCTCGCTCTGTCCAGATGGGCGCCGAAGGCGAAGCCGGTTGCGTCGGGAACCCGGTTCAGGCGTTCGGGATTGATGAAGGAATTGGTTCAATGCACGGAACGGCTCGCCAATGGGTACCGGGCGAGGAGTTCTTCGGGGCTTTCCGTCGCACCCTTCGGAGCCTTCCGAATTGCGATATGTGAGTTGGTGCGACGGTTGTGAAGCGTGACTTCAGTTCCACCGTCGCGGTGGTCGATTTCGATAATCCCGCTCTGACCAGGAAATATCATGTGGATGGTCTTCGCTTGCTCGTCAGCGAGCATATATGCGCTTTCGCCTGTTTTAGTCATGTCACAGATGCAGGCGGAAACCCGCAGATCGTCGCCGATGGTGACGAGCAGCCTGGCGTTTTCTTCGATCCATGCGTCGAATAAATCCCCCGCCGTCTTTACCAGTTGGGTTGATGCAGCATAGCTGAGATGTGCCTCGAGCCTGAACCTGACTTCTGGGAATTTCGACATGCTCAGAACCACTGCCGGCGCGTCGGGTAGCAGTTCATCCACCTCAACCTCGTCATAGATCATGGTGAACACCGTTGCGGCGACTCCAAATGGCGTTTTGAACATGAAATCGTCGCCGGCAGGGTTCATCTGCAATTTGACCAGGTAGCCCATGATCCTAAGTCCCGAACTACCGGCGATAAGCTCAACCGGCACATGCGCGTCGGACCAATGGTTCAAAAGCGCAATTGCCTTCCTCCGCTGTTCCCCAGATTTCCTCAGATTTCTGACGGTTCGTTTCGACGCAGTTTCGGCTCGCTTCCGCGCAGGAGTTGGTGGTGAGACACTCTTCGGCATTCGCCATCCTCTCAAAGGAAGTTGTGCACGAGTTTAGGGCATTCGGGAAAATCAGGACAGACGGACACGAACTCTGGGGTGCCTTCCTCGTCTCTTTCGCATTTACGCCGCGAGTTTTTTTCTGGAGCTACCGCCTCGAATCCTTTGTATCAGGGCACGGCTTCACAGGCTGCGGAAAAACTCGGTTTTTTGGTAGGCCGGGGATTTATCCCCGGCGCAAACGCAATGAAATCATCGTGGGCTTTAGCCCCTGGGGTATGCGTTCCTGCCCAATCCGACTTTTTCCGCATAATCCAAGCGGTCGAGCGCCGGAGGTGCGGCACTACACTCTTCGTTTGTTCATCAGGAGCGCGGGCCGCTAAACCCTCGTATCATGGACGCGAGAGTGAGCGAAGAGATCTGAGCAGCGAGTTTGCCGCGGACTCTTCTGCAAACGCGAATGACCGGTGCAAAGGAGTAACAGATGCCAGGTGAGACGGTTTCCCCGGAACACGCGGCCGGCCTCGTCCGATCCGGTATGTGGCTGGACTATGGCGCATCGCATTGCCAGCCTGATGTTTTCGATAAGGCGCTGGCGGCACGTAAAGACGAACTGCAGAACGTCAAGATCCGCTCCTGCCTGTCGTTGCGTCCCCGAGCGGTGATCGAGGACGACCCGGAAGGCAAGAGCTTCCACATGTTCAGCTGGCATTTTTCAGGCTACGACCGCAGAAAACACGACGCGGGCCGGTGCAACTATGTGCCGCTGAATCTGGGAGAAGTGCCTGATTATTACCGGCGCTTTCTCGATCCGGTGGACATCGCCATCCTCAAGACCTGCCCCATGGACGAAGGGGGATACTTCAACTTTGGCCCGACAAATATGTGGCAACGGGCCCTCGTCGAACGCGCAAAGGTGATCGTCGTCGAGATCAATCGCGAGATGCCATATGTATTCGGCAAAGAGAACGGCGTGCATGTGGGCGAGGTCGATTTCATCCTGGAGGGAGATGATCAACGATGCACGGAACTGCCCAACCCGGACCCGGATGAGATTGACCGCACGGTAGCAGGACGCATCGCAGCGGAAGTGGAGGATGGCTCCTGCCTTCAGATCGGGATTGGCGGCATGCCGAACGCCGTATGCTGCTTATTGCTCGAAGCCGGCGTGAAGGACCTGGGGATCCACACGGAAATGTTGACCGATGGCCTCGGCCTGCTTTACCGTTCCGGCCGGGTAACCGGATCGCGAAAGACGCTGGATCCGGGCAAAGTGACCTACACATTTGCGCTGGGGTCGCAATCCCTTTACGCGACAGCCAACCGCAACCCGGACATGTACTGCCACCAGGTGGACTATACGAACTCTCCGTACATCATCATGCAGAACGAGAAAGTAGTGTCGATTAACAACACTACGCAGGTCGATTTGCAGGGACAGGTAGCTTCGGAATCCGACGGCCAGCGCCACCTGAGCGGCACCGGAGGCCAGTTGCAATTTGTGCGCGGCGCATACGCATCCAAAGGGGGGAAGTCGTTTATCTGCCTCTCGTCCACCTATGAGAAGCGCGGTGAGCGCCGCAGCCGGATCGTGTTCAGCCTAACTCCCGGCAATATTGTGACAACGCCGCGCTCGGACGTGATGTATCTGGTTACCGAATTCGGAATGGTGAACGTGAAGGGAAGGTCCGTCGCGGAACGCGCCAAAGCGATCATCTCGCTGGCTCATCCTGATTTCCGGGAGGACCTGGAACGGCAGGCCTACGAGAACCGGTTGATTCCTCGCGGTGTTTCGTTCTCCTGACTCGGAAGAACCCGGATTCCCGGCTATCCGCACACGACGCTGTTCTTGGTTCGCGGAAGCAAATCGTCCAAAAACCCTGGAGTTGCGAACATTCCGGGTTTTTTCGGATCATTCCCTGTTGCTTTCCAAAATGAAGTGCGACATGATGATCCCTGTGGGAAACCCAAAGAGCGACTTTATGACTGAAAAAACGGATGTTCTGCAGGGAACGCTGGCGCTGATGGCCCTCAAGACGCTCGATGTGCTCGGTCCGCTGCACGGCTATGGAATCGCCAGGCGCATCGAGCAGATCAGCGGAGATATATTGGCCGTGAACCAGGGTACCCTCTATCCCGTGCTGCTGAAGCTGGAGCAGGAGGGCGCAATTTCGTCCGAGTGGGGCGCCTCGGAAAACAACCGCCGGGCGCGTTTCTATCGCCTGACTCGGCCGGGACGAAAGCTGCTCGAGACCGAAACACGGGACTGGGAGCAAACGGCGGCGATCATCGCACGATTCTTCGCGGTGAAGGCGGAGGACTTGACATGAGATTCCTGAGAAGGTTTTTGGCGCGGCTCAAGAACTTTACCACCGGGCGGCGAGACGACAAACGGCTGCGGGAGGAGATGCAAGAGCATATCGCCCTGCAGACGGAGGAGAATCTGCGCGCGGGGATGAATGCGGAAGAGGCACGGCGGCAGGCGGTGATGAAGTTCGGAGGGGTGGGGACAGTGAGAGAGGATTACCACGCGGAGCAGAGTCTGCCGTTCTTTGAAAGCCTGATTCAGGATCTGCGCTACGCGCTGCGGATGTTTGCCAAATCGCCGGGCTTCTCCGCGATTGCGATTCTGACGATGGCGCTGGGCATCGGAGCGACAACGGCGATTTTCAGTCTGGTCGACGCCACGCTGCTGCATCCGCTGCCCTATCCGCACCCGGAGGAACTGGTACGCATCGAGGACGATCTGCCTGGTGCGGGCGCTACGGACGCGGGCATCTCGATTCCGGAGTGGAAGGATCTGCAGCGTTCGGGAATTTTTCAGTATGTTGTGCTGCAGATTTTCGGGTCGGCGAACCTGACGGGTGTATCGCAGCCATCGCGGATGCAGTATGAGGGGGTGTCGCCGGCGTATTTTGCGATGCTGGGGGTGAAACCGGAGCTGGGGCACACGTTCAATCCTCAGGATCAAAGGCCGGGGTTCACGCTGGATGTGGTGATCAGTGACGGGTTGTGGAAGCGGGCTTTCGGGAGCGATCCGCACATTGTGGGAAGAAGTTTGCGGGGGGACAACGATTTGTATCGGGTGATCGGGGTGATGCCGCCGGGTTTTCACGACCCGGGGCGAACCGTGGGCGAGAGGAATACGGAACAGTGGGCGGCGTTGGGTTTTGAGGAGGATCCGGCTCAGGGCCCGAACCGCAGTTTGCGGTTTCCCCTGGAAACGGTCGCGCGCCTGAAGCCGGGGCTGACGGTGGCAGCGGCGCAGAGCCAGATGGACGCGTTGGTTGCGTCGTTGCGGAAGCAATTTCCGGACGATTATCCGGCCGACAGCAAGTGGACGGTGCGGTTGGTGCCTTTGAAGGAAAACGTGGTGGGCAACGTTCGGCAGTCGCTCATCCTGCTGTTGGGCGCAGTGGCGCTGGTGCTACTGATCGGCTGCGTGAATGTAGCGAATTTGCTGCTGGCGCGGGCCAGCGCGCGATCACGGGAGATGGCGGTGCGCCAGGCGCTGGGAGCGGCACGCAAACGGCTGGTGCGGCAATTACTGACGGAGAGCCTGCTGCTTTCGCTGCTGGGCGGACTGGCGGGGTTGCTGATCCTGTTCTGCATGAAGGGATTCTTGCTACGGCTGATTCCGGAGAACCTCCCTCGGCTGAACGACCTGTCGATCAACTGGACCGTGATGCTGTTCGCGCTGGCGGCTTCGATCGCAGCCGGAGTAATTTTCGGGCTGGCGCCCGCGAGCCAGGCAGGGCGATTGAATCTGGCAACTATGCTGAGAGTGGAAGGGCGTGGGTCGAAGGGTTCCACGGAGCAGACGCGCACCCGGCGCGTGCTGGTGGTGACGGAGTTTGCGCTGTCGCTGGTGCTGATGGTGGCCGCGGGCCTGCTGCTGCGCAGTTTTTGGGATTTATACAAGGCGCCGCTGGGATTCAATCCGCAGCATGTGATGTCGGTTCAGTCGTGGCTGCCGAGCCCCAACGATCCGAAGACGGACAATTATGCAACGGCTGCTCAAGAGGCAGTGTTTGCGCGCGAATTGCTGCGGCGCAGCCGGTTGCTGCCGGGAGTGCGGGAGGCGGCGCTGGGATCGGAGCCGTCGATTCCGCTGCACCACGACGGCAACCCGAGCGCGCTGATCGTGGAAGGACGCCAGACACAGAGCAAGCAGACTCCCCTGGTGGAGCGGTCGGACGTTACGCCGGAATATTTTCATTTGCTGGAGATTCCGGTGCTGCGCGGCCGTCTGTTCAACGGCGGCGACAACGAAAATGCGCCGCTGGTCGCCGTGATTAACCAGGCGATGGCGGAGACTTACTGGCGGGGCGAGGATCCACTTGGGAAGCGGCTGAGGATTGGCAATGGGAGGGCTGGGGTTGGCCTCCGTGCGAGGAAGACCTGGATCACGATCGTCGGGGTGATCGGAAATGCTCGAACCGAGTCGCTGGCGAACGCGAGCGTTCCGCAAATCTATCTGAGCCTGTACCAGGACACGCCCAAGGAGCTGGCCATCTTTCTGCGTGGAGACCTGAATCCGAGGGCGATCCCGGAAGAGGTGCGGGCGATGGTGCAGTCAGTGAACCCGGAACTGCCGGTTTATGGGGCGCAGACGCTCGATGACGCAGTGTCTACATCTTTAGCAGAGCGGCGATTCTCGATGGAGATGGTGGCGTGCTTTGCAGCGACGGCGTTGCTGCTGGCGGCGCTGGGAATTTACGGAGTGATTTCCTATATCGTGAGCGAGCGCACGCAGGAGATCGGCATTCGCCTGGCGCTGGGGGCGCGGCGGGGGACGATCCTGCAGATGGTTTTGCGCCAGGGGCTGGGGCTGGCAATGGCGGGCGCCGCGCTGGGACTGGTGGGATCGGTGATCGTGTCGCACCTGATGGCAGGTTTGCTCTATGGCGTAATGCCCACCGATCCTCTTACCTTTGTTGGCGTCACCCTGGTGCTCACAGGTGTGGCGCTTGCGGCCTGTTATATCCCCGCGCGACGGGCAATGCGTGTCGACCCGATGATCGCACTGAGATACGAGTAGTTTTTCGAAGTCCTCGATGTGGCTTGGATTGAAGTGAAAGCCTGCTTCGTCAGCCGTTTCCCTTCTTTTTCTCCATTTGCACCGTCCAAGGGGGGACGATGCCATTCTGCCGCGCGTAGGCGATGAGTTGGCCCAGGTGTTCGTGCGCGTCGGCAACGAGGATGTAAACAACGTCGCCCTCGTTAGCCTGTGGGCCAAGCTTTGGCAGGAGCTTTGCGAAATCCACGTTGCTCATGCCACTGATCGTTTTGTTCGCGAAATCCCAGGACTGATTCAGATCGTGGACGATACGATCTTTCTCGGTTGTGGATTTTTCGAACTCGCGCGCTTTAAACCCTGCCGGAGGCTTCGCACCCATCATGCTGAGGATTCCGTAACGCTCTCCAGCAACATGCAGAAATACTTCAGCAAAGGACCGGGTGCCGGGTGAAGGGCGCCAGGTGAGCTTGTCGCTCGGGAGTGCCTCGGCGAGATCGACACATTTCTTATTTACGGCCTGCAGGTCGACAAGGGCTTGGGCTTTCAGGTCATAGCTGGGTGCAGTGCGGTCAGTGGAGTTGGCGGCAGTTTGCGCGTGCATTGCGACAGCACCAGCATTCAGGATGCATGCAAGACAAACCAAAGAGAGAGTCGGCGTTTTCATTGCTGTCCCCGCTGGAACGAAGTTCTGGAAATCGCCCCGAGGCTAGAGCGGTGGCGGGCAAGAGTCAAGCAGTTCGTGACCAACCGCGTGTTTGGAGAGGTGAGTCGCCGCGTGCAGTGGCCCAGCTTCTTCCAGCCCATTCAACGGCACAGGGGTGGAGTTTCTTGGACAGCAAAGTTCCCGTCCCGTCCTGACCACAAATCTCTTGACAATATTCGCAGCAGAGGTGAAGAGCTAAGTGGCTGCGTTGAGCTGCAGTTTTGCCGGGCGCGGCGGGAACACAAGCAGAGTCACGGCAAGCGCAACCACTATGCCCAGTCCAACCTCCAGGAATCTTGCGATCGCGGCTTGCGCAGGTCCGCCACCGATTCTGACTAAAACGATGATGGTAAGGGTGACCGCCGCGAGGCGGCCCGCTTTGTCGTACGCCAACGCGCTGCATACAAAGATGCAAAGAGCCACCGAAAGCCCGTAGAGGAGGTAGTGCCCATGCCAAACGTAACAGGTGACCCAGCCCAGGAAGGCACCGATTGCGGTGCCGATAATGCGGTCCCGGCACGAGGCGAAGGTAAGAGTCGTGTCAAAAGCCATAACCACTATGGCCGAGACTGCCGCCCAATAGCTGTGCTCTAGCCCCAAGAGATTTCCCAACCATACGCACAGCACAGCGGCCAAACCAGTTTTGAAGGCAGCTATGGCCTGTTTTCCGAAATTCTTCTGTTCCCACCAGGTTGAAAACCAGCTTCCTCCAGGCTCTGAGCTTGTCGACATGTCCGTGATCCTTTCAGGGATAGAATACCGGTCACCGGCCCGTGAAAACGCCAGTGAACCGCCGCTCTGTAGAAATGTGCGAACTAACCGAACTATGCGAACTTAGCCCCTGATGGGGTGGAGTCTCTCCGTAAAGGGCGCAGTGGGTGGGTTGGATCTCTTTTTTGGAGAGACGCAGGGATTAGGTCGCCGTATCTCGTCCTGGTGCAGCCTGTTCAACCATTTGTAAAATTTGATATTTTTGGGTCTTTTTTGGGGGATTGGCGGCTCAGCGGTGGGGTCGTGCCAAATAAGTCCTTTGTTTCACGAAGATGGTCAAGATGGTCAAGATGATCAAATTGATTTTGATCATCTTGCCTGGGTGGTGGCAAAGGCGCGTATGCGCGCTCATTGTACGGAGACGACGCCCCAGGGGATGGTTTGCCAAATTTTAAGTGCGCTAGAAGCGCTATAAGCGCGATAAGTGCTGCGGGATGGAAAGAGAAGCGTGCCTGAAGGGCGGTGGCTCCAGGGGATGGATGTCCGGACTGAAGCTCGCTGCGGCCAGGAAGCCCGGACTTATCCAGCACAGGAGTTCTCATTTACAGGCTTTTAGCTCCGCTGTGGCGTGCTGTTTCCCAAGTTGTCAAAACTGCTCAATCAAGGGGACGCGCTGAGCGCACCCTGCTCTCCGCGGGCACCCACGCGGGGCGCTCCACGGCTGGCCACACGGCAAGCTCCCCGGCTGGCCTAGGGCGCAGCGGGACAGGCTTGACCCGTCGCTTCTGATGTCACCATTACTGCTTGCTACACCCGACTCATCACGCCGACAAGCGCTGATGAGTTACCGGTGGTTGGCGGCAGTTGCACGGGGGGAGCGCACCGATGCAAGGCCAAGCAGAGCCGTCGTGAAGACCGCGCTGACGTGTGGATTTCTGCTTTCAAAGTAGCCCGGTTTTGGAGCTGTGTCCATAGCGAGAAAAAATAAATTTTCGTGACCATGACACGCTCTGTTGGCTCATCATCGCTTCCATCTGCATTCGTTGATTGTGCCGTGAAACTGCAGATCGCTCCACGGCGCGCCGGGACAGGTCGGCTGCGCTCGGAGCTTGTGACTTTTTTGATTTGGCCTGTAGTTTGTGGCTGGAAAGCTCGGAAGAGCATCTGCCAACATGCATCGCCGGGGTTCCTTCGGCTACGCTCAGGACAGGCTCTTCGACTGCGCGCCATAAGCCGTCCGCTGTGCGATAGATCCGCGCGGCGCTTCGCTCAGGATGACGGCTTTTTGGGGGATGAAAAGCATTCGGTTAGCTACGCAGAAAACACGAAAAGATCGAAAAAGTCACAGGCTCTCAGGATGACGCTTTTCTGGAGGGGACTGAAAAACATCTGCTCGGGTGCACGAAAAACGAAAAGATCGAAAAAGTCACAGGGATAGGGAGCGGGGGCCGCACGGGCCAGGGTGGCGAGTGCGCGGGACAGGGCGGCGGCGGTCGTAACTGGGAACCAAGTCGGGCTCGTCTGCGTACTTGTGAAGATGGGTGCTTTGTTCCAGCCCGACTATCAGCGCAGTTCATGGCTTGGCCCGGGTTTGCTTGTTATCGTCGGACTGATCGCTCTACTGATCGAGACCGGCCATCTGGATGCATTTCACCTATTGCACTGGTACGTCCGATGGTGGCCCGAGCTATTGATCGGTGCAGGGTTGCTGGCGTTGGGTGAGTGGTGGTTTGATCGCAACCACTACTGTTCAAATGGGGCCAAGATTGCGTTTATCATCTGCTGCCTGGCCCTCCTGCTTTCGAACCACGGTTCGTTCGGCATTTATGTCCACGGACACTTGGTCAATGGCGAAGACCTCGCACGTCTGCTGACTCAGGAGTAATCGGGAGCCCACTCGGCGCGTGCGGCTCTAGCTCTCAATGCCACTATGTGTTTGCTGCGTTCGTTCCGAAGTTTTACCGATCTGAATCGCATGTTTCCACCATTACTTACGTACCCTGGCCTTCGCCCCGGTTTTGAGCAACCTTCGGCCAAGGTTTCTATTTCTTAATCCCTTGAGACTGGAAGCGGGTGTCAGTGCGGCTGCTTATGGAATTTCGGGAATTTCGGGACGAAAAAACCTCCAGATGTGTTTGACAGTCTAGTCGGGCCCAACTAATCAGAGGTAATTTCGTCCCGAAACCCCGTCTCAAGGGACAAACGAAATAACCGCCATCTGTCGCGCGGCGCTGAGACTGTTCGGGATGCTGGTTACTTCGAAACTGTGAGTATTCAAGCCAAGCATCTTCATTGAAAATATCGCAAATCGGCAATTCTCGTTTCGTCGTGAAGGACTATTTCTTCTCCCGCAGCGAGGGAGTGAAGGTGACACCGATCAGCAGCCCCTCGGGTGAGAGGAACCGGCTTACGGTCTGGCCCCAAGGTTCGGTCTTGTTTTTGATGAGCATTCGATATCCTCGCGACTCGAGATCGGCCGTGGCATTCTCCACGTTCTCCACCTCGAACTCCAGCCAAGCTTGCGGGACGGGAAGGTTGCCGGGCCAGGAATCGGTGCCGAAGCAGGATTGCGCCGCCTGCGAGAGAGGCCACAGGGCAAAGTGCTTCGCACCTTCAAGAGAGCCCGTATACAGGTAGCCGCCAGCATCCTCTTTGAAGGGAATGCCCAGGCTGCCGCTGTACAGCGCGCGACTTTCAGCAACGTCGCGATCGATCGGACCGAACCCCGCAATGAAAAGAACTTCTGCGCCTATCTCTCCCATGTTCGCCGCGCCCCCCTTTTCAGGATACCGATCATTGCTTCGCACACCTCGGCGATCTTAGCTCTGATTGGATAAATTCCTCGGAGAATCGTCGCCATCTCCAGGGAGTTTATCCGACTTCGGCCGACCAGGAAAAGCGGGGCGGACGGAAATGACCCTGAGCGACAAGCCTCCGCCGTCTTGATAACAGACACGATTTCACTTGGGGCCATTTCCGTCCCGGATTAGCCCCAGCATCCAGAAGCGGCCGCCGTCGTTAGCAAGCTTGAGTCCCTGCTGAAAGGCCCTCGCACTGATGCTTCTACTGCACACCGAACTGCCTCATAATCTTGGTTATCGGAGTCTGCATATGACACTGACACTTTTACAATCTATGCGGTCCAACAAGAGCTTCGCTGATTTCACGGTGCTCGGCAGCCAGTACGAAGATGAGGATGGGATACGAGAATGGCATATTGCCATTTGGTCCGAAAGCTATACAAAGATCCGAACTTACTGTGTATCGGAGCGCCGTAAGCCAGAACGGCTCATGGGTGTTTATTTGAAAGCTGTAGACCAAGCGATCTCAAAGTGGGAAGCACAACCAGTCTGGGTACGATATTCTGGCCCTTCGATGCTGCCACGATTGCGACCGGCCCTTCAGCTTTCAGCTGATGGCGGCTTGTATCGCGAGAAAGCCCTGTAAAGCCATCTCGAATCATTCGCCTTTGAAAGGATTGCAGGACAGACTCTGAAGAGCGGGGGTTGGTTCGTCTGTCCTCGAAAGGTACCAGTTCCGGATGCGGCTTGCCCCGATCCGTGGTTGCTGATGGAGGACGCGCGGTCTTCCATGTCAGCCTGAAATATTCCGCTCTATTTGGAGGCGACAGACTGCTTCTTTTGGATCTCTTCCAGCAACGTCTGGAAACGGGGATCATTGTGGAGGGGCTTCAGATCGTCATCAGTGGTCAGTTGATTCGTGTTCTCGAATCCAAGTTTCACCGCTTCCTGCAGATGCTCGAAGGCCTGGTCCCTCCGGCCAAGGATGCTCAGTCCCGCCGCATATTGGTAATGCGCGTCCATCATGGCGGTGCCTTCCGCCTTCGATGCGTACTCCATCAGTTTTTCAAACAGCGCGATCGACTGATCCGCGTGTTTTCCGTAAGCCAGGGTTGTGGCAAGGTTGCCCATCGCCATTCTAGTCGGATACACGGTAGCCCTACCGTGCGCAAACCGATCTCGACCGAATCCCGGAGAAGCCTCTCCGATTCCTCCAGCTTATGTTCCCTGGCGAGGGTAGTGGCCAGATCGTCCATTGAATCGAGAGTGTTCGGATTCTCAGGTCCCATCGCTTTGCGGGTTCTGGCCAGTTCTTCGCGCTGGATAGCTTCGGCCTCTGCCAGGCGTTCTTCTCCCTGGAGAGTCAAGCCGAGGTTGGCGAGCGCAGCGCGGGTATTGTCGTGGTCCGGACCGAGCACGCGAGTCTCTATCGCAAGCGTCTGACGAAAGAGTTTCTCGGCGTCTGCGTAATGTCCTTCCTGTTGCAACGTGAGCGCGAGCAGGTTCATGGACCAGAGCGTTCCGGGATGGTCTGCCCCCAGGGCATGCTGTTCGAGCGCCGTGGTCTCTCTGCCAAACTTCTCAGCCTCCGCGCGAGTGTCCCTGATCGAGCACGATTCGGTCAAACTGCGCATCGATCGCAGGGTTGCGGGATTTTCCGGACCGAGCATGCGCTGCTGATTGGTTATCGTGCGACGGAGCAAGCCTTCCGCTTCGGCCAAGTGTCCTTCGGCCTCCAGCGTGTCCGTGAGGAAACTCACAGTATCCATGGTTTCGGGATGATCCGGACCGAGTGTGCGTTGTTGCCCGGCTAACGCTCCGGCGAAGCAATTTTTCCGAGTCTGCGAAGCCGCCTTGAGCCTTGACCACGCTGCCCAGCACCGCCAGCGACCGCAGAGTCTCGGGATTATCAGGTCCGAGCGTCCGAGTTTGAATCCTTACCGCGTGCTCCAATAACGTGCGCGCTTGTTCATAGAGCCCGAGCCCGCGATAGGTAATGCCCATGGTTTGCATCAGGCGCGCCTGGACTCGCGGATCCTGGCCGAGTCCCGTGTCGATCTGCGCGGAAGCTTTGTCGAGAATTTCCCTGGCAGTGACGGTGTTTCCCCGTGATACAGACGGATCGGAGACCTTGAACATGCCCGCCATGAAATCGGAGACCCGCTTGGAGGTATCGGCTTCACGCCTGGCGTTGTTGCGCTCAAGGCCAGGCTGACAGCGAACCCGATCCCCAGGAGAACCAACGCTGCTGTGAAGGCCACGGCAAGACGATTCCGGCGGACAAACTTGCGGTGCGATAGCTGAAGCTAGGCGGACGGGCGGTGATCGGCTCGTCGCGGAGATACCGGTTCAGATCAGCGGCAAGATCGGAAGGCGAACTATACCGTCGCTCCCTCTCACGCTCCAGCGCCTTGAGGGTGATCCAGTCAAGATCCCCGCGGAGTTGCCTCTCCAGCTTATTCAGCTCGATGCCTGTGTTCCTCGTTGCTCCGCTGGTATTGGCGTGGACGCGGGTGCTGGGCCGCGGCGGATCCTCCTCATGCAGTTGCCGCAACAGCTCGTGGAACGGCTTGGTCTTCCACTGCCTGGGATCGAAGGGCAACGCCCTGTAAGAAGCTCGTAAAGCACCACGCCGAGGGAATAAACGTCTGTGCGAGTATCTACATCAGGCACGGTCGGGATCCGCTTGCTCCGGGCTCATATATCCCCAGTGTGCCGACCGATCCTCCGGCACGTGTCACCAGCATCTCGTCCTCACCTTGCTGCGCGATGGCCTTGGCGATGCCGAAGTCAATAATGCGCGGCATCGGCTTGCCATCGACTTCAACGACCAGAATGTTGGACGGCTTCAGGTCGCGATGCATGATCGCTTTCTGATGCGCATGTTGCACGCCTTCACAAACCTTGATGAACAGGGCCAGCCGCTCCTGGACCGAGAGGGGCTTCTGGTCACAGTAGTTAGTGATGGGTATGCCCGGCACATACTCCATCACGAAGTAAGGCTGACCTTCGGCAGTCGAGCCCGCATCGAAAACCTTGGCGATGGCAGGGTGATTCATGATCGCCAGCGTCTGCCGCTCCATGTTGAAGCGCAGCAAAGCCGGACTCATCGTAGCGCCCTGCTTTGATGATTTTCAGCGCAACCTGCCGCTTGACGGGCGCAGACTGTTCGGCCAGCCACACCTGCCCCATCCCTCCTTCCCCGAGTTTTCTGATCAGGCGATAGGGCCCAATCGAGCCTAAATCGGGTGCAGATACGCCCACCGGAGCGGCGGCCGAATCGAGGGTGGCTTCGGGATCGGAATTGCCGCTCGGGTTGGAGGGTTGACCTGGCTGTCGGGTCGCTCACGCTTCCCTCCGGAAATGGTGAATGCAAATCGACGGTAAGTCTACACCCTAAGGGAAGGCCCCAGGCATTTCGATTCGAATCGCCGTGCGATCAAGGGGTCCACATCAAAGTGTCACCCATTCATCGCCTCCCAGCGCGTCTCAGCCAAGGGGTCCAGTCCATCTTGTCCCTCCTCGGTCTGTCCCTCCTCGGTCTTGATTCACTGAGAGCTGGTCGCCGCTGATCTGTTCGATACGCCGAGCAATACCG
>CAWIRT010000025.1:0-17430 GCA_963838445.1 uncultured Acidobacteriaceae bacterium | reverse complement strand
TCCCACGGGTAACCAGCCGTCTGATAAAACGGGTTGGGAAGCGCGGCCTTGCGGGGCAAATCGTCGTTCATTCGAGCGGCGCCGTCAGTGCCCAGGTGTTGCAAGCAGCCGCTCACGCTGGCGCCTCCGTGGCATCGGTGCATCCCGTGATGAGCTTTCCCACCCGTGTCCCGGTTTCGCTGCAAGGAGTGCCGTTTGGAGTCGAAGCAGATGCCAATAGCCGTCGCATCCTCAACGCGATTGTCCGCCGGGTCGGCGGTCGCCCATTTGCCATCAAGGCTGCGAGCAAGGCGCTCTACCATGCGGTAGGCGTGCTGTCATCGCCGCTGCTGGTCAGCCATCTGGCCGCGGCCCAGGATGCGGCTGCACTGGCCGGATTCAGCACCCGCCAGGCAAGGAGGCTGATTGAGCCCATTGTCCGGGCTACCCTCGACAATTTCTTCCTCCGGGGGGCTGGCAAGAGCTTCAGCGGGCCGATTGCCCGGGGAGACGCGCAGACAATTGATCTGCATCTTCAGGCCCTTAAGCCCCATCCTATGTTGGCGGGCGTGTATCGCTCGTTGGCGCTGTATGCTCTTGAAACTTTACCCGGTTCCGGTAAGCAGGAGCTGCGCGCTTCGTTGCAGCGGAAATGATGAGAAACTAGACCAAGCTGCGTAGGGAGCAAATGGCAATGGTGGAAGGTACAGCCATGAAGACCCAGTGTTATCCCATCGCGATGCTGCCTGGTCTCAGCCGCCTGTTTCTGGACTTCGCGGAGCACCGCGAAGCCTTATCGCCTTTCTACCCGGCAAGTGCCTACTCCACGGAGTGGATGACCACGCGTCCAGTTCTTCCACCGGCTGGTCGCGAGACCCTGTGCGATCTGTTGGAGCAGCAAAACCGCAGTTTCGGCGCTGCGGCTGCGGTCTTTCAAAACATCGCGAAGCTGCGCAACGGCGCCGCCGCAGTCGTCACCGGTCAGCAGGTGACGCTCTTTGGCGGACCGCTCTTTACCATCCTCAAAGCAGCGACGACGATTCGCAAAGCAAAAGACGCTTCTATCGCCGGCATCCCGCACATCCCGATTTTTTGGTTAGCGACCGAGGACCACGACCTGGCGGAAGCGGATCACGTGACATTTCCCGACCGCCACGAGCTCAGGACGTTGCGACTGGCTTCAGAGCATCTGAATGGCTCGGCGGTCGGCGCCGTCACTATCGGAACGAATATCGAAGAACTGGTGGAACAGGCGGCCGCGATCCTCGGCCCGGGCCCGATGCTTGATCAGATTGCTGCCTGTTATCGCCAGGGGCAGAGTCTCGGCCAGGCGTTTGCGCAATTCATCTCCCAGACGTTTGCTGCTCAAGGGCTGGTGGTGATTGACGCCTCCACCCGCGCCTTCCATGCTCTGGGCAGCGATGTTCTGCGCCAGGCAATCCTGCGCGCGGATGAACTGCGCGTTGCCCTCAACGATCGCGACCAGCAACTTGCGGCTGCCGGTTATCATTCCCAGGTTTTGGTTCCACCACTTTCCAGCCTGCTCTTCCTCTTCGACGGCAACACCGGGGCGCGGGTTCCTCTGAAGCGCACCACAGATGGTGGCTGGCATGCGGCGAGGCAGAACTATTCCACCAAAGAGTTGCTTACTATCTTGGGTACCGAGCCGGAGCGGCTAAGCCCCAACGCCCTGCTGCGGCCTGTGTTTCAGGATGCTATTTTGCCCACCGCGGCCTACGTGGGCGGCCCCTCTGAAGTTGCCTATTTCGCTCAGTCGCAGGTACTTTATGAGCGCCTGCTGGGTCGTACAACGCCCGTCCTTCCCCGTCTGTCAGCCACACTCATCGAGCCGCCGATCGCCGGCTTACTGGCCCGGCACGAGGTCTCGTTGCCCGATGTGATTCAGAGCGCCTTGAAAGATCCGCTGGATCTGGCCCAACGCCTGGGCGCGCGCGCGATTTCCGTGGTGGGCAAGCGCAAGCTCGCTGCTGCCGGCAATGCTCTCGATACTGAACTCTCGGCGCTCGCTACTTATATGCATTCGCTCGACCCTGGTCTGGGGCGGGCTGCGGATGTCAGCAGCTCCAAGATGCGTTACCAGATGAACCGCATGCGTCGGTTGGCGGCGAACTATGAGCTCCGGCGGGAGCAATCTCTGGGCCGCGATGCCGCGCTGATCGCGCTCAACCTGTTCCCGGATCGCCACCCACAGGAGCGGGTTCTGGGCGCGGCTTGGTTCCTCTCCCGCTACGGGGATGGTCTTCCAGAACTGCTGGTGGAGCAAGCCGGTCAGCAATGTCCCGGGCATAAAGCCATCTGGATTTGAGGCAGCCGTCCCCTCGGGAGGGGAACTCCCCGGCCCCGGCTAAAAGTAGGGCCCTGATTCAAAGCATCCACGGTGCTTCCCGTCAGGTCTGCGTTAAATGTTTTAGAATGTTGGCAGCAATGAAGGGTAAACCGGTCAAGCCGTTCGATGTCACCTGTCCCGATTGCGGGGCAATCCTGAAGATTGACCCCGAGACCAGGGGGATCCTCTCGCACACCTCCGCGCCGCGTAAACGGACCTTTGAAGATTTTGAAGCAGCAGCCAAGGCCATGCGCGAACAGGACGAGCGCAAGGAAGACATTTTCCGCCAGTCGGTCGAAGCAGAAAAAAATAAACAACAATTGTTCGACAAGCGATTCGAGGAAGCGTTGCGCAAGGCAAAGGAATCTCCCGACGAGGGACGACCTCTGCGTGAATTCGATCTCGATTAAGGCATTTCTTCGCATCTATAACAGAGTGCACGCGAAAGAGAGACAGCAATGGGGATCACACGCATTCCACAGCAAGTGGCATCTACCGTTCAGGACGCCACCGACACTCTTAAATACCAGG
Source organism: uncultured Acidobacteriaceae bacterium (assembly GCA_963838445.1). Classification (GTDB taxonomy): domain Bacteria; phylum Acidobacteriota; class Terriglobia; order Terriglobales; family Acidobacteriaceae; genus PALSA-350. The sequence continues at coordinate 14,573 of CAWIRT010000025.1, read as the reverse complement.
GAAACCGCCTTCTCGACCAGAGTTGGGACAAGAACTGGGTTCGCACCGTGGCCGCAGGCTCGCTGGTGACCGGAGCAGTTCTGCTGGCCAGTGGCAAGCGTAAAGCCGGATTAGCCGTTGCTGCTGCCGGAACCGTCTTTGCCCTGCTCGAGGATCCTGAGGGCGTCAAGAAGGTGTGGAACAACATCCCCGATTATCTTGACAGCGGTCACAGCATGCTGAGCCGCTTTGAAAAGTTTGTGGGAGAGTTGACGGCCCAGGGCGAGAAGCTGCGCACCGTGGTTGAGAAAGCTGTGCGGCAGTAGCCCAAACTCCTCACAACCTGCGAATGCCTCGACGAAGGGGCGGAAACGTCTGGATACGAACGGATATGGCGTCAGTGGTTCCCCAACGCCAGCCGCGGAAAAACTCATCTTTTGGGGTATGGGCTGAGGCAATGCTTTCCGCGCATCTCGGTGAAAGCTGCGCTCAGGCACTATAGAGCGCGTTAAGAGCCACACTTCCCGGCTTGGATCTGTCCTGACCGCGAACCCTGGGTGCCCCATATCTCGCTCGTTTTTCGCGAGATATGGGATTCCACGAACCTCGATCGTTCGCCTCCAAGACGGAGCAAACTCAGAATTTGCAAAGATAAGGCAATGAAATCCCACATCTCGCGAAAAACGAGCGAGATACGGGGCACCCCGGGTCCGCGGGCGAATGGAGTTCTTAAGCGAGCTCTCTTAACAACCTCGTTCGCAGCGGCAGAAACAACTCCTGCGTCGAGGTGTCACCACAATTGAAAGCGTTCGCCCTTAACCGATACCCAGTTGTTCGCGAGCCTTCTGGCTGATGCGGTCCGGTGTCCAGGCCGGCTCCCACACCAGGTTGACCAGGGTGTCGCTAATCTCCGGAATACCCGCTAGCCGATTACGTACCTGTTCCATGATGGTGACGTGGGACGGGCAACCTTGTGACGTCATCGTCATTTCCACTTCCACCCGTTGCCTGGGAAACGCTCGTTTGGAGTTCGCATCCGGAGTCAGCATCACTTTGTAAATCAATCCCAGGTCCACGATGTTTACCGGGATCTCCGGATCGTAGCAATCCCGCAAAGCCTGCATAACGTCGTCTTCGGTGAGTGCCATATTAATTCTTGCGCTCCACCAGGTACCGCGCCACCGCCTTCAACCGATCCGCTCGCTGACCGTAGCTGGTTAGTTGTGTGAACGCCTCATCGATCAGCCGCTCCGCGTCCTTCACGCTCTGCGCCACCCCGTAGACCGACGGCCATGTGGCTTTCTCACTGGCTACATCCTTGCCCGCTGTCTTGCCCAGTTGGGACGAATTCTGGGTTACATCCAGCACATCGTCCATGATTTGAAACGCCAGCCCCGCTTTGCGTCCAAACTCCCGCAGCCGCTCGATGTCATCGGCATCGCCGCCTGCGTAAATGCCCCCGGTGATCAGGCTGACGCGAATCAACGCGCCGGTCTTAGCACGATGGATGGCTTCCACGACCTCCGGGGTTGGCTTACGTTCCTCGGCTTCCAAATCCATGACCTGCCCGCCGATCATGCCCTCAACCGTTCCGGTCGCCTGCGCGATGGAGCGCACAATCTCTACCGTCTGCAGAGCCGGGCAGTGGATGCCGGCGAGCACCTCGTAAGCCTGTGTTTGTAGTGCGTCGCCGGCAAGGATGGCGATCGCCTCCCCAAAGACCACATGGCAAGTCGGCTTGCCCCGGCGCAGATCATCGTTGTCCAGCGCGGGTAAATCATCATGGATCAGGGAATAGGTGTGCAGCATTTCGATCGCCGCACCCAGCTCGTCCACCCCGGCAGGGAGCTCACCGGAGCCCGCGATCATTCTCCCTGCTTCCATGCACAGCACCGGCCGTAAGCGCTTACCGCCGGCAAAAACGCTGTGCCGCATGGCGCGATGAATCGAGACCGGCTCCTGATCCGGACCCGGCAATAGACGATCCAGAGCGTGGTCGATAATCTCTGCTTGGCTGCTCAGAATCTCGCGCACACTTTGCTGCATTTTGGTAATCATACCCGACGCCCGCGCCGCTCCATCATGGCCACGAGTGCCAGCGCCAGCAATGCGAAGGTGGAGACTGCGCGCCCGGTGATGACGTCCCTGGTCGCCGTCCATTGCACTTCAATCGCATGATTCCCTGCCATGACCGGTACCGCCATCAGTCCATCATCCCGCATTGGGCGGCCTGGCGCCGGCTTGCCATCTACAGTCACACGCCACGACGGATAGTCCATCAAACGCAACACTGCATATCCGCTCTCCGGGGTAGCAACGTTCACTAGCCAATGCTCGGCATTCCATCGTTTGGTGTCTGCCCTTGCCGCGATACTTCCCGCCCCTCCGGCGCGCCACTCCGGGTTGTCTCCCTGGCTGCTGTCGGCGGTGTCATCCTGCGCGGAACGCAATAGCCGCACCGGGGGCAGATGTTGTTGCACCGAGGAATTGTCTGCTCCCACCGGCGTGTACTCGTCGGTGCCCTGCGTGCCTTGTCCCAGCCGGAAGCCGGCGATCTGGGCCGCTACCGCATCTTCGTCGTCGCAGGGCTGGAAAAAGAGGAGGCTGCCGCCGATCGCCATGGTGGCAATCAATACCCCCGCCAACATCGCGATGCGTCCGCCGGTTTTCTTTGCCGCCATGCCTGCAAGCGCGCAAGTCAATACGCTCAGCGCCAGCGTCCAACGCCAGGGAAACTGCAGAAACTTCATATGCGGGGTGAGCTTCCAGATTACATCGCTGACCGGTAATTGCAACAATACTATGACGGGAAGCAACGAGGTAAACACAATTCTCGCCCGGCCGCCGGCCTGCCTTCTCCACGCCAGGTAGGCAGCGATCGAGGCCACGCTAAGTTCCGCGATAAAAATCCAGGATGCTGTCCACAATACATGATCATGAAAAGCGTTCATGGTGCGCGCGAAGAGGAAACTGTCTTCAACCCGCATCCCGGGAATGATCGCGCGATCGATTTGTACCCATCGCTGTTCGAATGCGGCGGGCACGATGTAGAACGCTGCCAGTCCCAACCCCAGGGCCATTCCACCCGCGGCGCGAAGAGCGGGCCATGGCCTCCCTTCTGCGATCCACATTCCCAGCGCGAGGACGGCCAGCATATAGCTGCCCACGACCGCGGCGGGCGAATTAGTAAGCCAAAGGGCGGCCACCGACAATCCCAGCGGTGCAATGGAGGAGCGGGTTCGCAAGGCAAACAACACCATCAGAGGAAGCCAGGCGCCGGCCAGCAACTCGCCCAGCGCTGAGCGTTCGTAGACCACGAACATGGCGTATGGGTTGGCGACGTAGAAGCAGGCGGCAAAGGTAGCCGCCGCCGGTGACGCCCACTCCCGCGCCAGCAGGTACATGCTGGCTCCCGCGGCCAGCAGCGCCAGCAGCACGAACAGCACCGGGGCCGCATGCCACCCGCTGATAGCTCCCAGCAGGCCTCCAAGCAGCCAGGAAGCCGGAGGATAAAAAATCAACCGCGGCTCGCCTGCGCCGTAGTTTGCATCCTGCACCCAATGCGGATAGGCGAGACCGGTATGCCACGCGCGCGCCACCTCCATCCATGAGAGCAGGTGGAAATCGAAATCGTGGCCGCACGAATTGCCTCGCACGATCAGCGTTCCGGCCGCTAGCAATGCGGTGCAACCGATCAGGAGGCTTCGAAGTTGTGAAGAAGACATCAATCGAGAATTTCCACTTGCCCACGCCCAGGGTAAGATGGGCTTTATTGATGACTGCAAGACTAATGTCTAGGTCAGTCTGTTTCGAGCCAATTTCGAAAAGTGCTTTGTATCACCTAGATCCGGCGTATTTGAACCTTCTGGGAACCATTAAAAGCCAATGGTTGACGGCTTGCGGCCCAAGTTGTAGAACTCTTACGAATTCCTAACCGTAGGTTAGGAATCCGTAAGAATGAAATATTCGCCAAAAAACATTAAAGTCGCCTGTGATCATAAGGGTTTGACGCACTTCGGCGGCGTGTACTTCTTTCACGAATTTCTTCGAGTGGTGCAGCTGCGGCATTTCCTTGCCTGCCATCTTATCTACCCGCGGCGGAACAGCCGTTATCATTTGTCGCAGATGATCTTCGCCCTGATGTATCCGATCGTACTGGGGCTAGACCGCATCGAAACCGCATCATTCCTACGTTCCAACGGCACCTTCCAGTATCTGACCGGGCTGCCCAGCTTTCCTGATCCGCAAACCTTGCGCCGCTTCCTATTCCACGCTCCGGAGCGGTTCTGGGAACAGCTGCATCGCATAAACGATCGACTGCTGCAGAGTTTCATTCATTTGCCCGATCACCGTTCCCGGCTCATCTTTGATCTCGACAGTACGGTCCTGACCGTCTTCGGCCATCAGGACGGGGCTGAGGTTGGCTACAACCCGCGCTATCGCGGAAAACGCTCTTATAACCCACTGCTGTGCATGGAAGCCAACTCTTCCTACCTCTGGGACGCCGAGCTCCGTCGCGGCAACGCTGGAACCTGGGACAGCACCCCCGAGCTGCTCGCCACCTGCTTTGCCAATGTCCCTGCCGATATCCGCGAAGTGCGCGTACGAGCCGATGCAGGTTTTGGGCTCAATCCCGTCTTCGACGCCCTCGAATCTCACTCCGCCGAGTATGCCGTTGTCGCTCGTATGACTCCATCGCTGAAACGTTCCCTGACCGGACTGCGCTACAGCCCCGTCAACCGCGATTGGGAGATGGCGGAACTCCAACTTCGTCCTCAGAGTTGGTCCAGAGCCCGTCGTTTCGTGGTCGCCCGGCGTTTGCTTTCCGCCGACGAAAGGCAACCTACGTTGTTCGCCTTGGGCCGTTACGCCTATCGCGCTTGGGTTACCAATCTCTCCCTCACCCCTCTGGGCGTTTGGCATTTCTACGATGCACGCGCGACCATCGAACCTCGCATCGGCGAGCTGCTGGTAGATTACGCGCTACGCAAAATTCCCACCCGCTCCTTCGCCGCCAATGCACTGTTCTTGGAAATCATTCGCCTCGCCTACAATCTGGTCACCGCCTTCCAACGACTCTGCTTGCAAGAATCCTGGCAACGTCTCACTCTTTCCAAGCTGCGTTACAAGCTCTTCCTGCTGCCCGGCGAACTCACCAGGCCGCAGAATCGTCCCGTACTGCGGCTCCGTGAGTCCTCCATGCTGCAGACCCTAGCCGATGACATCCTGCGCAGCATCCATAGACTCCCCCCTCTCAACCTCTGAAACAGCCCTTTTCACGCCGGATCCAGGTATCAGGGCACGACTTCAGTCGTGCCGAACAGGGCCAGTAGGACGAGGGCTTTAGAGTCTGCGTGAGATCTGCATTTAGGTTTTTGTCGGGCCGTAAAGGAAGGAAAGAGAATTGGCCTTTAAGCCCCTGAGCTACGTCTTTTCTCCCTGAAGGGTACGGGCTTCAGCCCGTACATACATTAAAACAAAACGATGGGCTTTAGCCCCTGCGGCGCTATTTCCCTCTCAGTTCGGCTTCGGCAGCGTAACCTGCGAGGAGGACATTACCTTTGCAGCATTCAATAGCCCCTGAGGTACGTCTCTCCTCCCTGAAGGGTACGGGGTTCAGCCCGTACATACCGGAACAAAACGATCCCACAGTTTTGGGCAGGATAGCGCCCGCGTCACGGCATCAGTCGCAGAGTATGCCTGGTGGACGCGTTTACCGCTCCCTCGGTGAAGGGCATGGCGAAGGTTTTTCCGCTATACCAGTAGGGCCACTGGTCAAGATAGTACGGGCTGAGTGGATCGCCTGACTCGCCCATCACGATGTTTTCCGTCGATCCGTCGAGATTGCTCCAATCCACCGTCAGACGCTGGCTGGCGCCTAGCAGATCGCGAACGTGGTCGACTGTGGTCTCGTCCCCGGCAAGCTGGTGGGGTCCGGTGCTGGTCCATTTGAAGAATGGCATCATTCCATACAAAGGGTGCTCTACATTGATTACGTGCCGGCTGCCATACGTCCAGTCACGAAGCGACGCCGGAGCATGATCGTCGCCCATTCCTTTTTGTACTGCGGCCGCGATCAGGTCATCCCAGCTTTTGTAGTTCGCCGGAAGCCATTCTGGTGCGGCCTTCTCCACCATTTCCTCTTGAACGAAGTTCTTGCTTTGCCAATCGTAGAGCTGCCATTCGGGGCCGATTTTAGGCTCCAGGACCAGCGGCCATAGCGCTTTCTTGGTGGCGTCCACGATTTCGGCCGCGACCGAACCCGTAGTAATCACACCATCCCAGGTGCGCATCAGGTCCGCGGCCTGCCGCAGTTTTGCGTCCGCAATTGTTGAGCGGTCGATGGCATAAGCAAAGCGCTGGCCCAATTCCCGATCCAACTCGGAATAAGTATCCGTCTGCAGTGTGAGCATGTCCGCCGGGGTTAGTTTTGTGTGGCTCGAAAGCCACTTCCATATGCGCTCATTGCGATAGGGGGCGTCCCAGTTAAGAGCCAGAGGGTAAGAGTAGTCGTCGGGCGTAATGCGGGCGTTGGCAGTGGCGATGATCCCGCTGTCCGGGTCGAGCACGGATGGCAGTAACTGGAATGGGACGTAGCCTTGCCATTCGTGCTCGCTGTCTGCCGCGGTTCCGGTTTCAACGATCGGAACCCCACTCAAGCCGGCCGGTCGAATTGGGAACCATCCTACCGCCTGGTAGCCGATATGGCCCTGGTCATCCGCGTAGGCAATGTTCTGCGTCGGGCCCCACCATTCGCTGGTCGCCTGGCGGAATTCCGTCCAGTTGCTGGCTGCGTCCATTCCCTGCAGCGGCAAACCGCGTAGATCAGGCGAATACAGGACCCACTTAAGGGTCAGCATGCGCGTCTCGTGGGCCAGGAGTGGAGTAATCACTGGCCCGTGGTCGGTGCGTTCTACATCAAGCAGCACATCGTTACCGAAGCGCACATGGATATGTTCGCGATCATGCTCCGGCTGGTGCCATCCGTTGCCCGCCCAGTACTCTCCCTGGGCGTTCGTCTTTTCCACGTAGACGTCCTGAACATCTCCATTCAACGTGGTAAAGCCCCACGAAATGTGATCGTTGTGCCCTTCGATGATGAGCGGAATGCCGGGAGTGGTTACCCCCGAGACATGGAAGCTTCCGGCTTGCAAGTCTTCTTCGTGCCAGATGTCGGGGATGGAATGCTCCAGATGCATGTCGTTCGAGAGCATTGGCTTTCCACTGGCGGTGCGGGCGCCGCTCACTGCCCATTCATTGGAGCCGGGCTTGCAGCCATCGCACCCGTCCGACCCCAACTTGAGAATTGCTCGCAGGCGCAACAGGTCTTCGAGGCTGGTTTGCGACTCGTCGGGCGGAGGTTCCGGACTATTCTGCGGGGGAGCCGTCAGGTCGGGAATCGACTGCGTGGGCGGATGATCGCGCCAGGTGGTTGTGGGATATAGCTCTGCGGTCAGATTGCGCGCGAGCTTGGCTTCCACCTTCTCTCGCTCCAGTTTCCAGGGGTACAGCGTGTCCAGCCGGGCCACCATGTTCAGAGCCACCAGCCAGGAATCCACCGGCTGCCATGGCCGGGGCTTGTAGCCCAGCAACCGGAATTCAGCCGGCAGGTTGTCCTGGTGGCTGTTGATAAATGCGTTGACCCCCCTGGCGAAGGCTTCAAAGAGTCGTTTCTGGTCTTCAGGCATGGTCGCTGTCAGGTGCTCTGCGGCCGGCCGGATCTGCAGCACCCGCTGCACCTTATCGTGTTCCACAACGCTGGGACCCAGCAGCTCCGCCAGTTCGCCGGCGGCGAAACGCCGTGCCATATCCATCTGCCACAATCGGTCCTGAGCCACGACAAAGCCCTGCGCCTCCACCAAGTCATCCATGGTTGCCGCCTGGATATGCGGTATACCGTGAACGTCCCGCCGTACCAGCACCGGAGCGGAGAGTCCCGGGAGTTGCAAATCGCCATCGAGCGCCGGCATTTGCTGCCGCATGGCGCCCTTCAGCCACGCCATACTGCCGATTACGCCTATTGTCGCCGCAATCAACAGGCCGATTACCAGACCAGCCGCAATCCGTAGGAACAACGGTAATCTTCGCCGCTGCGCGGCGCCAACCTCGATCCTCGCCATCATTTCATCTCGTCTTCCAGCGCTCATTGTCTCATCGCGGCACGGATTTCTGCGCCAGCAGCTTGACACACAAGCGCCTCCCGGCAATCCTAGTCATTCGTCGATGGAGAGGATTTAACTGTTTGAAGGTCTGCGTTTTCTATCACGACCGGTGTTTTGACGGAGCGTGTTCCGCTTCGCTCTTCATGCGCTTCCACCGCGAATGCATTCGCCAGGATGCGCACTACCACTATCACGGGTTGGTGCATCGAGCCGGAGCACTCTTTCAAGAGTCTGACTTTACCGGCGACGAGAACGCAATCGTCGACTTCAAGTACAGCGCTTCTCCGCGTATCACCTGGTGGTTCGACCATCATCTGAGCGCCTTCCTTACTCCTGCGGATCAACAGCACTTTCTCGAAGGTCAGCGCGACGGCAGCGCGCGGAATCGCCATTTCTACGATCCCAAGTACACCTCCTGCACCAGCTTCATTGCCCACATTGCGCAGACTCGTTTCGGTTTTGATCCCAAGCCGGTGGCGGAGTTGATTCGCTGGGCAGACATTGTGGATGGCGCACTGTACGAAAGCCCCAAAGTTGCGGTCGAAATGGCGGAACCCGCGATGAAGCTGACCCTGGTGATCGAATCGAGTCAGGACCCGGCATTCATTCCCAAGCTGATTCCGTTGCTGACTGAGATGAGTCTGGGTGAAGTGCTGAAGCAACCATTTGTGGCTGAGCTTCTTCCGCCGTTGCTCGAACGGCACCACAAGTCATTGGCTCTTATCGGGGAGCGCACAGAGTCTCGTGATGGCACGCTTTACTTCGACATCACCGACCAGCCGGTTGAGGGCTATAACAAATTTGTTCCGTATTTCCTGTACCCTGAGGCGACTTATAGCGTAGGGCTGAGCAAGTCCAGTTTCCGCACCAAGGTTGCCGTGGGCTCGAACCCGTGGACCAAAGCTAAGCCGGAGCAGATGGTTAACCTGGCGCAGATTTGCGAACGCTACGGCGGAGGGGGACACGCGCGCGTAGGCGCCATCTCTTTTCCGCCCGACCAGGGCGATCTGGCCCGTGCCGCCGCCGCTGAAATAGTCACCGAACTCCGTGCCCACAATCCATTCCCGTGATTTTCCCGATTCCACCACTAAGGCCGGGTGCCCCATATCTCGCTCGTATTTCGCGAGATATGGGATACCACAGCCCTGTCCTCGCCGGTTTTAGATTTGCCGCCGGAGAAGAACGGTTCGTAGTCTCCCATAGTCCATCTGCACCGGAAAAACGCTCAACGAAGGTTCTTGACCGATTCGGCAGGGACGGCTGCAACATCTGCACGATAGACTTCTTGGCCAGAAAGGCAAACGACAAATGAAACTCTATCGCACCGCCAGCGGCTACATAGCCGAACACCAGGATCGATTCTATGCAGGCGCGGACTCATCCTGGGATCAGCTGATCACTCGAGAAGATCTCGAGGCCCATCTGACAAAAGCGTTGCCCCAACTGAAGCCCATGGACGCCGGCTCGTTCGCGGACATCGAGAAACTGGTTGTAGCCCCCATCGGCAACCAGGAAGTGTGGGCCTCTGGGGTCACCTACTATCGCAGCCGCAACGCCCGCATGGAAGAATCAAAGAGCGCCGGGGGTGGAGATTTTTATGACCGCGTTTACGCTGCCGAACGTCCCGAACTCTTTATGAAAGCGACGCCCAACCGCGTGGTCGGACATCGCGGCAAAGTGGCTATAAGAAAAGACGCTACCTGGTCCGTACCCGAGCCCGAACTAACCCTTCTCGCCAGTCCGGCGGGCAAGATTGTGGGCTATACCATCGGCAACGATATGAGCTCGCGAGACATTGAAGGCGAGAACCCCTTGTATCTGCCGCAGGCCAAGGTCTATGACCGAAGCTGTGCCCTGGGGCCGGGGATACTCCTCGCCGGCGAACCGATCCCAACCTCAACCGAAATTCACCTGCAGATTCTGCGCGCGGGCAAGGCCGTCTTTTCCGGCTCCACTGCGCTCACTGAATTGAAGCGTACCTTCGCCACCCTGCTCGAATATCTCTACCGCGACAATTCATTTGCTGACGGCTGTTTCCTGCTCACCGGGACAGGCATCGTTCCACCCGATGAGTTGTCGCTGCAGCAGCAGGATGAAATTCAAATCACCATCACCGGCATAGGAACGCTGATCAATACGGTTGGTTAACTACGATTTGGGCGCGGTGATTTTATACGTCAGCTTGTCCGATTCGAACCTTCCGCTCGGTGCCGCGACTCCGGCTTCTTTTAGCTTCTCGTCATCAGCCGGGTTCGCGCTCGGCCCGTCGTAAACCACGCGAAGCTCGTAGGTCCCGTGCGCGTTTGCATCGACGCCCATGGCCAGCGGCCGCCTGGCCTCATAGTCCTGACCCGGCTTCAGCACCAGCCATTTTTTCGCCCGCTCCCGGATGTCGGGTAGCCCACTGCCGTCCACTTCCAGGCCGCAATCCGTGGCCGGCTGAGACTGGCTCGAATTCTCAGGGATGAACTTTACCTCGAGTGAAAACGCCCCCGGCGCGGCCTTGCATAGCAGGGGTGGGTCGGGGATGTGCAACACATGGCCCGACTGGTTCAGTATGTGGATCACCAGGATCGGCTGCTGTTCCGGCGCGGCCATATCGAGGGAAGCGGTCAACTTCAGGTCGGGTTTGTTGGCCTGCTTGGCGCCCGCGCCTGAAATCAACAACATCACAATCACTCCGACTGTCCCCAGAGTTCGCATTGGGACCTCAGGCTAGATCCTAGTACATTTCACTGCGGCGTTATAGGTCACTTAGGTCGTTCGAGGTCAAATCGGTCGGTAGTGCGTACGTAGGTCGAGCCTGCCATGCGGCCCACCGCCCGCAGCTTGTCCGGGTCGATGCGAAAGTTCTCAATCAGATCCTGGTCGACATGAAAGCGCATGACTTCGCCCAGCACCAGGCTGCCTCCACCGGGCTTGTCGCTCACCGGCACGATCTGGAGCAGGCGGCATTCCATCTGTACATGGCTCTCCGCGACTCGTGCCGGCTTGATCAGATCGCTGGCGATCGGGGTCAGCCCGGAGAGTGCGAACTCATCGACCTCAGGGCCCACTGTGGCCGCGGTAGCATTCATCCGTTCGACGAATTCTTCCGACACAATGTTGACCACAAATTCCCCCGTCGCCATGATGTTGCGCAGTGTATCTTTCGCCATGGGCGGAAGGGGACGCAGGATAGGACAAAACACGACTACCGGCGGGTTCGAGCTACAGGCGGTGAAATAGCTGAAGGGTGCGAGATTCCTGACGTTGGCCTCGTCCACACTGGAAACCAGTGCGATCGGCCGCGGCACGATCGCACCAATCATCAGTTTGTATATTTCCCCAGGAGAGTGATCCGCGGGATCAAAAGCCAGCATGCTCAAAGATTGCCGCGCTCTGCCTGCTCCCGTTCAATGGCCTCGAAGAGAGCTTTAAAGTTGCCCTTGCCAAAGCTGCGGCTCCCTTTACGCTGGATGATCTCGAAGAACAGGGTCGGCCGGTCTTCTACCGGACGGGTGAAGATCTGCAGCATGTAGCCTTCGTCGTCACGGTCCACCAGGATGCCCAGTTTCTCCAGTTCGTGCACTGGTTCGTCTATGTTGCCGGTGCGTGCCAGCAACTCCGTGTAGTAGGAGTGAGGCACGCGCAGAAACTCGATGCCCTGCGCCTGCAGCCGCCCCACCGTATGCAAAATGTCGTTGGTGGCCAGTGCGATGTGCTGTACGCCCGGACCGTGGTGGTACTCCAGGTACTCCTCGATCTGCGACTTCCTCCGGCCCTCCGCGGGTTCGTTCAAGGGAAACTTCACCCGCCCGTTGCCATTTGCCATCACCTTCGACATCAACGCCGAATACTCCGTCGAGATGTCTTTATCGTCGAAGTGCTGATAGAGAGAAAAGCCCATCACCGTAGCGTAGAACTCTACCCACCGGTTCATCTCGTTCCAGCCGACGTTGCCGACCACATGGTCCACATGCAACAAGCCTGTAGGACGCGCCAGGTGATCTTCTCCTTTCCCAACGTAGCCGGGCAGGAATGCCCCGTGATAATTCTTGCGCTCCACAAAGGTGTGGATGGTGTCTCCGTAAATGGCGATGGAAGCTCTTCTCGTGCTTCCGTGTTCGTCCGAAGCTTCGAACGGCTCCTGCACGCTGCGCGCGCCCCGCTTGGTCGTTTCTCTCCATGCTTGTTTCGCATTGTCCACCCACAGGGCAACGTCGCGAACCCCGTCGCCGTGCAGGCGAATGTGCTCCGCTATCTCGTTGTCCGGCCGCAAAGGGGTGGTAAGCACAAAGCGAATCTTGCCTTGTTGCAAGACGTAGGAAGCACGGTCGCGTTGGCCCGTCTCGGGCCCCGCGTAGGCTATCAAGCTGAAGCCCATTGCCATGCGGTAAAAGTAGGAGGCCTGCCGCGCGTTGCCGACATAAAACTCGATGTAATCGGTCCCGTTCAGTTGAAGCACATCTTCGGCTGTTTGTTGTTCTTGGTGCGTAAGCGTAGTCATAGATCCGGGGTTACTCCTTGGGTCGCCCTCTCTCAAGAGATTTCACCGCTGCGTGGTGTGACAACAACCGCTGGGAATGGCTTTCGACCGGGAAAACCAGGGAGAGCGTCCATTGCTTCAATCCACATCAAGCGGCCAACCTCTTCAGGGCCGGAAGAAAGATATACCTTTGGGGAGGTACTTGGATAGACCCCGGAAGGTAGGATTAACTGTCTGTATACGGCCATCCCGGGGGCCAGTGCCATTTCAAACCGTCTACTCGGTTGGATGCGTCGCAGAGAGGAAATGCTCGGGCATGCGTCTTATATAGGTGGGTGTAGGTGGCATCAGGAAGAGGAAAGACCATGGCGATTGGTTCAGCAACACTTGGGGCGGCTGAGCCCTTCTTAATCCAGCAAGACTGGCTGGCGTATACGCCGGAGCAGCACGCCACCTGGGCGGAACTGGTGGGCCGCCGTATGCCCCAGATCGAGGCATACGCTTGCGAGGAGTATCTGCAAGGCTTTCAACAGATTGGTCTTAGAACCGATCTGATTCCCAACCTGGCGGATGTGAATCAGCGCCTGAGGCCGCGGAGTGGCTGGAGGGCTACCCCGGTCAGCGGTTTTCTTCCTCCAGATGCATTTTTTGCCATGCTCGCAGCCCGGCAATTTCCCACCACCACTTGGCTCCGGAGCCGCGAATCGCTCGCCTACATTCCGGAACCGGACATCTTCCACGACGTCTTCGGTCACGTTCCCATGCACGCCCATCCGGTGTTTGCCGATTTCCTGCAGCATTACGGCGCCGTATGTGCCGCCTTGACCGACAAGGACGCTTTGGAGAAGATGGGGCGTTTGTTCTGGTTTACGGTTGAATTTGGCGTGATTCGGCAAAAAGGAGGCTACCGTCTCTATGGGAGCGGGCTGATCTCCTCCCAGGGCGAATCCACCCATGTAATCGAGGGGCGGCCCGAAATCAGGGACTTCGACGTGGACCAGGTTCTGAACCAGCAGTTTTCCACCTCGGAAATGCAGCCGGTTCTCTACGCTGTGGAGTCCTTCGATCAGATCTATGAGGCCACGCGCGAAGCCGAAAAGCGTCTTTGCCGGGACCGGTAAGGAGTAATCCGGACCCCAAATAGCCGTATATTCTTCAAACTGTCATCGGCGATGGTGCACAATTTTTGACAAGGAGGCTCCTTTGCCGCGTATTCACTTTCAGCAGCAGCTCGCCGCACTCAAAGACAAACTGTTGGCCATGGCTGCGCTCTCCCAGCAAGCGGTAATTTCCTCCGTGGATGCCTATCTGCAGCGAGATGCCGGGCTGTGCCAGTATGTCCGGGAGAATGAGACCGCCATCAACGCCGCGCAACGCGAAGTGGACGAGATGGCTTATGAGCTGCTGGCCCAGGAACAGCCGATGGCCATCGATCTGCGCTTCATCCTGGCAGTGATCAAGATTAACGGCGATTTGGAGCGGGTGGGTGACCAGTCCATGAGTATCGCTATCCGAACTCAGGAATTACTGGAGTATCCCGCAGTCGAGTTGCCGGTGGATATCGCGTCCATGGGCGAATATGCCTCGCGCATGATTCGGTCGGCCATCCAGGCACTACTGGACGCCGACGCTCAGTTCGCAGAGGCGGTTGTGGTCATGGATGATGAGATCGATCGCATGAACCGGGTAGCTCGGGGCGAGCTCATGAAGGTAATGGAAGGGCACCCGGACGTGAGCCTGCAGGCCTTGAACGCGATCATCATCGCAAGGGCCCTGGAACGCATCGCCGACCACGCCACCAACATTTCCCGGGATGTCATCTTCTGGATCCGCGGCGCCGACATCCGGCACCAGGTAAGTACCGCCATCGACTAAAGCAACGCACACGCGGGCGGGTACGGCTTCACCGATCGGATTTACGAATTTAGTCCCGAAGGACGGTTGAACTTAGCCCAGGACGCCAG
>CAWIRT010000024.1:0-79347 GCA_963838445.1 uncultured Acidobacteriaceae bacterium | reverse complement strand
GCCATGGAAGCGCGCTCCCAGCTGCGCCACAGGCCCACAAAGGCAACAACATCCTTTATTCTGGCGGAGCATGCCTAATCCGTCAAACGCTCTGCACGTGGCAATCTATCCTTCACTGTTGTCATTGGGAGAAAGAATGTTCCCGTCCCCCCGGTCATCGAAATTCTCGTTATTAACCCTGTTCATGTACAGCGGTGTTTTTCTCAGTTCCACGGCCGCCTATGCCCAGGCCCCGGCTCCAGCCCCTGCTGCCGGCTTTGCGATGGCCAGCTTGCGCCCGGCTCTGGCCAATGTGCAGACCACCATCTCCAGCCTAAGCATCGGTCGCTGGAAGGCGCCGGCCGAGACTCGCTCTGCCGTCCAGCAGGATGTCGGCTCCATGCAGCGGGACCTCAATGCCACTCTGCCGGGCCTTATTATCCAGGCAGAGGCAAATCCGGCGGCACTCTCTCCGGCTTTTGCCGTCTTCCGGAACCTGGATGCCCTCTATGACGTGCTGCTTCGGGTCACTGAGACGGCGGCACTGGCCGGTTCTGGGTCAGACGCCGGCAGCCTGGAAGATGCCCGCGCCGGGCTGGAGGATGGCCGAGCCAAGCTCGGCGCCTGGCTACTCCAATCCATCAGTGCACAGGACGCCCAGATCGTCCACCTGCAGGCGTCTGCCTCTTCGCGGCCGGCAGCGGCGGCTCCGGCAGCGGCCCCCAAAATTATCGTCGATGATGGACCCGAGAATCCCAAGCCGCGCAAGAAGAAACCGGCTCCCACCCCGGCACCTCAGTAATCGCTTTTGCAGAGGCACTTGTCCGTCCGGTGGTGTCTAAAGTAAAGAGAGAGCTGAATAATGACGCGGTAGGGTTGGCCCTGCCGCCGCGCAGGGCTTGTCTGCGCAATTCGGAGACGGAAGTGGACGCTTCCTGTTATGTTATGGAGAACTTTTGCATGCAGGCAGGCATAGCTTTGGGAAATATCGCCAGCGTCCTTACCATACCGTCGGAAGAAGCCGGGATTGTCTCTGAACTGAAGGCGGGTTCCGAGGAGGCATTCGCCTGGTTGATCGCCAAGTATCACCAGCCCATCTATAGCCTGATCGCGCGGACCATTCCTGACCCTGCGGACGCTGCCGACCTGACCCAGGATGTATTCATCAAAATCTATCGCGGGATCGGGGGGTTTAATGGCGACTCCAGCCTGCGCACCTGGATCTACCGCATTGCCCTGCGCGAGGCCAGCAACCAGCGCCGCTGGTGGGGACGGCACAAGCGCCAGGAAGTGACCATAGAAAGCGAATTCGGAGAGACCAACGACGGCCAGCCCTTGTGCCTCAAAGACACCCTGGTCGATGCTCATGAATCACCCTTTGACCAGGCGGCCCACGAAGAAGTGCGGGCCAGGGTAGAGGAGGAGTTGCGCCAGGTCCCCGAACCCTTCCACGCAGTCGTCGTCCTGCGCGATATCGAAGGTTTCTCTTACGAAGAGGTCGCGGAGATCCTGGGCGTGAATCTTGGCACCGTCAAGTCGCGTCTAATGCGTGGCCGTGCCCATTTGAAGGCTCGGTTGGCGGGTTTTGCCGAAGCCGCGGCAAAGCGCCCAAGTTCTGGTTTTCAGCCGATGGAAGCGCTCAGGATGAGCGTAAAGGGGGCCAAGTGAGGAAGTGCGCGCATTTTCGCGAGCAATTCTCGGAATACCTCGATGGTGCGGTGACCGGCGCGGTCATGCATGAGATTGCCGGGCATCTTGAAGTTTGCTCCGGGTGTGCGGCGGAATTCGCCGAATGGCGGAACGCACAATCTCTGATCAGTTCCATCGGGCCGGCGAAAGCTCCAGCCGATCTGAGTCTTCGGCTTCGTGTCGCCCTGTCCCAGGAATCGGCGAATACAGTCGAGGAGAAGCTCGCCCGCGGACGAGTTCGCTGGGAAAATACCTTCCTGCCCCTGGTGTGGCGGGCTACTGCCGGCTTCGCCAGCACGGTTGCGCTGATGGGCGGGGTTGCCCTGCTCATCGGAATGTTCGCTTCCCCCGAGCCCCTACTGGCGCGGGATGAACCCCTTGGCAAGGTTTCCAGCCCCCGTTTCCTTTACACCTCGGTGGAGCCCGCCGGAGGCGTTGCCGAAGGTAGCAATCCGGTCGTGGTTCTGGCTTTCGTCAACGGAGAAGGCCGGGTGTACGACTACAAAATCATCTCTGGCAACGCGGACCCCAAAACCCGCTCCCAGTTGGAAGATAGCCTGGTTTTCAGTGTTTTTGCCCCGGCGCAGGTCTTTGGACAGCCGGTACCGGGTACCGTACTCCGCTCTTTTTCCCGGGTTCCCGTCCGCGGCTAAAGCGGTTTAACAATTGGTTTAAACCGAAGCAAGAGGTCTTGTGGTGGTTTTCTGTCAAGGAAAACCACTCCCCGCGATCTTTGTAAGACCAAAGTAATTGTTAAACCGCTCTAGCTGAAGCCACAGCGGTTGCTGGGAAAACACCCTTCCATTCAGCGGAAAATACCTGCCAATACCATGGTTGGTTTGACCCTAGCTTGCGTCCATGCATAGACTTGGAGTGGGTCAATCGCCGCAATCTATGCTGTACCATGGCAAGCTGTCAGAAATTTCGTCCGGGGTTTTTACCCCTTTCCAGAAGCAGACCCTGGCTGGCCTTTTCGCGTTGCTGATCTTCCTGGGTGCGCCCGCCGCGCGCGCTCAGAACTCTTCCGATTCACAACCTTCAGCGGGGAGCCCACCCACAGCGCCAAAGTCGCCGGCTTTAGTGGACACAGCCGGTCCCGACATCAGCTTACAGAACAGCGAGGCTCTTTTCGATATCGCCGCGGCGCTGAATGCGTGCGGCTATGATCAGGGGCTCGCTACCGCTGACCCGGTGCGCCAGGAGGTTCGAGAGCAGGTCAACCAGGCTCTCCAGGCGTCAGCGGATGCGCGGGATGCGCATGAACAGATTTGCACCTTCATCGAACAGCACCGGCTGTCAGATAGCGGATCCGACCTGGCTCAGTACATCTCGCTTGCCCTCTATGTCTCACCGCCCCCTGAGCTGACCCCAAGTGCCGAAGGCGCGGAAATGCCCCCGGATGCCAGCGGGGTAGAAAACATCCTGCCCTTACTACGCCGCTTTAGCCAGCTCGTCGATCTGCACCTGATCTGGCTCAAGGTTCGCCCGCAATATGACAAGCAGCTCAGCCAGCTCCACGACTCGCTGACCAAGATGATTGATGACACCGGCATCTACCTCAAAACGCCGGCCGGTATCACCAGCGGGCGGCGTTTTCTGGTGGTGATCGAGCCGCTGCTCGATCCCGCACAGACGAACGCCCGGGTTTACGGAGCGGATTATGTAGTGGTGGCTTCCCCCGTCAAGGGAGCTATCCACATGCGGGAAGTTCGCCATGCTTACCTCCATTACCAGATTGAACCTTTGCTGTACGCGCGTGCTACGGTCCTGGACAGGCTTCTGCCCTTTCTAAAGACAGTTAAGGACTCACCTCTCGATTACACCTATCGCAGCGACATTGTGGCCCTGGTGGTGGAGTGCATGATCCGGGCGGTCGAGGCTCGAACCATGGATACCGGAGTCACGATCTACAAGATTGCTGCCGATACCCGGCGCAGCGATCTGGAATCGGCCACCCACCAGCACAACGCGTCGGTCGAGGCAGCCGAAGCCGTCCGCCGCCGTGCGGTGCAGCAGTCGATGGCAGATGGCTATGTGCTGACGGAATACTTCTATAACGCCTTCGCTGCTTTCGAAAGGCAGCCTCAGAGCTTTAAGGAAAGTATTGGTGAGATGGTCTACGGCATGGATGTGAGCCAGCAACTAAGCCGGGTTAAGAGTATTACCTTTAACCAGGAACGCTCCTCCGACGTGGTTCATCGCTCGCCGCGAGAACTGAGGGGTCTCGATCTCGCGGAGATGAAATTGATGAAGGGCGACACGGACGGGGCCGGCGCTCTGGCGCAACAGTCGGTCACCGACAAATCCGGCGATCCGGCAAGGGCGAACTTCATCCTGGCGCGGGTGGCCATTATGCATCGCGATGTTCCGGGAGCCCAGCACGACTTCGAAGAGACCATCCGGCTCTCCAAGGATCCTCGTATGCTGGCCTGGTCGCACATTTATCTTGGACGTATCTACGACATACAGGATCAGCGCGATCAAGCGGTCAGCGAGTACCGCGCCGCGCTCACCGTGCGCGACGGCCAGGCGGATACCAGGCTGGCGGCAGAGAAAGGTCTGAAACAACCATATGCAGTACCCCAGCAGGTGCACACCGAGCCGGCGCGCGACGACGATTCGGCTCCAGACCCTCAACCCCATTAACGCCTTCTGCCCCTATCGTGTTATCGGCCCGCGATCTCTTCCGCTAATGCAATAGAGTAGGAGACAGGGCAACCAGGTTGATGTCACAGTCGGCTCCCAACACGCTACAGGCAGCGCTGGGCCACACCTTCCGCGAGCAGCAATTGCTGGTGAAGGCGCTTACCCATAGTTCGCTTGCTTACGAGCAGACCCTCGAAGGCCGTCAGGCAGAGGGCAATTGTTCGCGCGAAGAAGATAATGAGCAACTGGAGTTTCTGGGAGACGCGGTTCTGGGCCTGGTCGTCGCAGAGATTCTTTTCCGCCGCTTCCCCGATCTTCATGAAGGAGAGTGGACCCGCCTCCGCGCCAGCCTGGTGAGCCGCCGCCATCTGGCGCAAGTAGCGTCTGTGATGGATCTCGGAAGCTATCTGCGGCTGGGACGAGGAGAGGAGCGGGGCGGAGGCCGGAAGAAGTCTACGTTGCTGGCAAACTGCGTTGAGGCCATCATCGCGGCGCTTTACCTGGACGGTGGTCTGGCTCCGGTTGAAGCCTTTGTAAACGAACACGTGGTCGCGCCCTACGTGAACGACTTACGCCATGCGCTCGATCTCGGCGTCTCGCTGGGAGATCACAAAACAGCGTTGCAGGAATTGCTGCAAGCCAAAAAGACCGGGCCGCCGGATTATGTCCTCAAGGCGGAGAGTGGGCCGGATCATCGCAAGCGCTTTCTGGTAGAGGTGAGAGTAGCGGAGGGAAGCGGCCCCAAAGCACTCGCCCGCGGAGTTGGAACCACCAAGAAACGCGCTGAGCAGGAGGCGGCCCGCCGGGCTTTTGAGAAGCTGCGGAAGCAGGGTCCCGCTGCCGAACCGGTGGCGGAAGGTAACGGTTCTTGACCCGGCAACCATCAGCGGGGTTTTTCCGCGTGACGGCGGAGCAACCAGTCGCCACCGCGGCAGTTACGGCTGCGATCGGGCGCGACGCGGGGCACCACAGCCATGCCCACCTGGTATTCCCCAACCTGCTCGACACCTTTCGCTCGCTGTTATCCATCATTGTCATTGCGCTCTTTGTGCTTACCTTCGTGGTGCAGCCCTTTCGCATTCCCTCCGAATCCATGGAGCGGACTTTGTTGGTAGGCGACTTTCTGTTGGTTAATAAGGCCGTTTATGGGACACCAGGAGCGTGGCATTGGCTCCTACCTTATGAGGAAGTGACGCGCGGCGACGTGATCGTATTCCACTTCCCGCTAGATCCGTCGGATCACGTTGTCAAGCGGGTGGTCGGCGTTCCTGGTGACCGCATTCATCTGCAAAATGGCGTGGTCTACATCAACGGGCAGAAGCAGAGCGAGCCATTCGCGATCTTTGAAGGCACGTATCAAGACAACTTCCGCGATCAGTTTCCCGCCAAGCTCTACACCGACCCGGGGGTGGATACACACTGGTGGATGCAAATGCGCCACGATGTCCAGAATGGCGAATTGGTAGTGCCCGCGGGCAAATATTTCGTGCTGGGAGACAATCGCAACCACAGCCGTGATAGCCGCTACTGGGGTTTTGTTCCGCGCGCGAATGTCGTGGGTTTGCCTTTCTTCATTTACTTCTCCCTGCACGAGCCTTCAGCGACCGATGCCAATACGCTGCCGGATGATAGACTCGGACACGAGAAGAGCCCGCTCGACACCGTGATGGACTTCGCACGATGGAGCCGCATGTTCCGGGTCATTCATTGAGTGAGGGCGATTTGGCTATTAGCATGGAAGCCACGGAAACTGAGATCAAAACCGAGCAGGTTAGGGAAGAGACGCCGCTGGAAGCATTCGCTTCCATCTGTACAGTGCTGGTCATTGGACTCTTTGCGCTGACCTTTATTTTTCAGAACTTCGAAATCCCGTCGTCCTCCATGGAAAAGACTCTGCTGGTCGGCGACCATGTGCTCGTAGACCGGATCACGCTGGCTCCGCGCACTGCGTGGGCTCCGTTCGTCTACTACCGCAATGTCCGTCGCGGCGACATCATCGTTTTCTTCAAGCCGGGCGAGCCGGACCTGTACCTGGTGAAACGGGTGATTGGCGTCCCTGGCGACCGACTCCACCTGCGCAACGGCGTGGTCTTCCTCAATGGACAGCCGCAACACGAACCGCAGGCAGCCATGCCCGATTACGGCAACTATTTTCCGTACCGCGATGACTTTCCCGCCGTGCCCCCAACGCAAAGCGGGGACGTGACCCCAACCTGGGCCGCCGATCTTCCCAACTACATTCAGGGCGAGGACCTTGTGGTGCCCCCGGGCCGCTATTTTGCCATGGGCGATAACCGCACCGTCAGCCTCGACGGCCGCTACTGGGGCTTCGTGCCCCGAGCCAATATCGTCGGCCGCCCGCTGTTCGTCTACTGGTCGTTTATCGAGCCCGACAATCAGTATGAAAAAGAGGGCTTGGGCGACAAGCTTTCGTTCTATACCCACGTGGTCCTTCACTTCTTCGATCAAACCCGGTGGCGCCGAACGTTGCATCTGGTCCGTTAGGATGGGCGGCGAAGCGAAACGTCCTTCGCCCCGGCGCTGGATTCTCCTGGGAGGTATGTTGCTGGCGGTGGTGGCCTTCGTGCTGCCGCCGCTGGTTAACATCAACCGCTATCAACACAGAATTGCCGACGGCATTGGCCGTAGCATAGGCCGGCCGGTACATATCTCTTCCGTCAAGCTGCGCTTGCTGCCCCTCCCCGGTTTTGAGTTCTCCGATTTTTCAGTTGAAGAAAATCCTCAGTTCGGCTCCGAGCCTATCCTTCACTCCGGCAGCGTGGTGGCTTACCTGCGACTCCTGTCATTGTGGCGGGGGCGGCTTGAAGTCTCCCGGATCCATTTCGACGACGCTAGTCTGAATCTTGTCCGTGAGCCCAATGGAGGTTGGAACCTGGCTTCGATCCTGGTCCAGGCAGCGCACATACCAAATGCCCCGACCGGCCAGCGTTATGCCAGCGGCACGCCGCGTTTTCCCTATATCGAGGCGGAAAACGCGCGCATCAATTTCAAACAAGGCAACGAGAAGAAGCCACTCTCCTTCCTGAATTCCGACCTCTCCATTTCATTAGCTCCCGGTGATGATTGGGAGGTGCACTTTCGAGCGCAACCGGTGCGCACAGATCTCGATCTCGCGCTGGCCGACACCGGCGTGCTGCGCATCGACGGTACGCTGCATCGGGCGGCCTTGTTGGGCAAGATGCCGTTAAACCTTAAGGTGGAGTGGACCGGGGTTCCCCTGGGCCAGTTGAGCCGGCTTACCCTGGGCCGGGATATAGGCTGGCGCGGTGGTCTCGAGGTCGAAGCCCTGGTTGGCGGGACCGCCGAGCTGGCACAGATCAACGCTAGCCTGAAGGTCGCCGGCCTCCACCGTTCGGAGTTCTCTTCCGCCCGTCCGATGGATGTTGCCACCTCTTGCCAGGCCTCTTTCCGGAAGGAATCGAGATCGCTGGAAGATATTTCCTGTACTTCTCCTGTAGGTGATGGAGCGCTGCTGCTCACCGGCTCGATACAGGATGGGCAAACCGTGCCCCTGGCTAACCTTACGTTGGGGATTAACCGCGTTCCCGCTGCGGCGGTGCTGGCCGGGTTGCAGGAAGTGCGCAGTGGCCTGGGCGGAGGGGTGCAGGCCGCCGGTGCCGTCAATGGGCATTTTCACTACACATCGCAGAGCGAACGCCAGCCTTTGATCTCGGGGGAAGTTTTGCTGGCTTCACTAAGCTTGACACCGCCTGACGCAAGCCGGCCGTTCCTGTTCGCCCCGGTACGCCTGAAGTGCGATAGCACGGAGGCGGGCAATGCCGGACCCCCTGCGTTACTGCTGCAGCCGGTGCGGTTATTGATGGGCGCGCCGGTTCCAGTGACCGTGGATGGTCGATTCACGTCAGCGGGGTTCGATCTCCACTTGAGCGGAGCGACCAGCCTGGCCCGGCTGCAGGCTTTCAACAAGTCCTTCGGGTTGTTCGGCGCCCACAGCAACTTGTTTCCTTCTGGAGGCGCCAGTTCGATTGCCCTCGGCGGTGCGGGGACCGCCGCTCTGGACCTGGACGTGCGCGGCAAATGGTTGCTGCCCGTTCCCGACTCCGATAACCCTATCGCCTCATCGACGGCGGAAGGCAGCCTTGCCATCAGGAATGCAGAACTGACTACGTCGTATTTGTCCCAGCCGCTCCGGATTACCTCGGCGCAGGGAGTCCTCAACCCTACGCAGATCGCATGGACTAATGCATCCATCAGCTACGGCAAGCTGGAGGCGCAGGGAACCCTGGAGTACCCGACGCTGTGCACCGGGAGCGCTCCATGTGTGTCGCACTTCTCGCTCATCACCGCGGCCCTGGACCTGGGCGCGCTGCAGTCCACGTTACTGGGTAGCAGCGAGGGCGGTGAGTTGCTACGCGAGCTGATCAATCGCATCGACCGCCATCCGGTGAAGTGGCCCGATCTCTCCGGTACCGTCCAGATCGGCGAACTCTCAACCGGCAAGCTGGTGGTGCGCGACGCAATGGGCGCGATCGACATTAGCGGAAACTCGATCAGGATACGGTCGCTGAACGGTCACGTTGCCAACGGAACCATGCATCTCGCCGGTGTGGTGGATGCCTCGGGCAGTCAGCCGGATTATCAGCTGGATGCGCAGATTACCAACGCCGCGCCCAGCGCGCTGGCTAATATGTTCGAGGAGCGGTGGGGCAGCGGCGTGGCCAATTTGTCCGCCCAACTGCGGATGTCGGGCTATGACGCCCAGGATCTGGCGCGATCTGCCATGGGTACATTGCACTGGAACTGGACCAAAGGGGGCTTGGCCGCGGAAGCTCCGCTGCCGGTTGCCGCCCAGCCTGTCGTTCACTTCGATCAATGGAGCGCCGACGCCACCATTGCAGACAGCACTATCAAAATCACGCACAGTCTGCTGGCCCGCGGTAAAGATGCGATTCCTTTGTCGGGCACAATCTCCTTCGGTCGTGAACTCGACCTGCGAGGAGGGTCTGCCGCGGACGCGGTCGCAATTACCGGTACGCTTGAGCACCCCGAAGTAAAAACGGGGGGAGAGGAAGTCGAAAATTGATGCGTTTTGCGCTTCCTTCCTCGCCCGAGATATGGGCCACCCAGGCTGGAGTGAAAGCCGTGCCCTTCGTACAGAGACTTTGGAAGCCGATCGCAGTTTGCTGTGTTTTTGCTTTCCCAGCACTATTCCGGGGCTGCCGACATTGACAGCGTCTGGCGGTGGACACTGGCCTCGACTTCAGGAACCGTGCCATCATTCACCGCGACTTCCGCCGGCTTCCCCTGGAGCACAAAGCGGTGGCTTATCTTTGATTTTGCCGGGATCCGTAGCATTTCCGTAACCGTGGTTGTGCCGGAGGTAACAGACACCGGAACCTGTGCCTCAGCAGTGCCGCTGTTGGATACATCCACCGCTACGATATAAGACCCGGGCACGCTGGCCTTGTTGGGGTAGACTCCGGAAATGGAAAGGTCAGGCAGGCCACGATCGTGGTAGACCCAGTCCTCGAAGAACCACTTCAGATCTTTGCCGCTGGCTCGCTCAAGCACCTGCTCAAACCCGTTTCCGGCAGTATCTGAACCGGGCTGATAGCCTCGCAGGGCGCGCCCTAGTGCTTCACTTCCAGCCAGATCCCGCAGCATCCAAAGAACGTAGGTCGCCTTGGTCCGGTAGTAGACGGGGTCTCTCGCCACCAGCAGAGCCTGGCGATCCGTGGTAGCCGAGGCAGTGGCCGGTGAGGCAGTGTCGCCCGGCTCCGCCAACGAGAGCGCTCCGCGGGAGTTGTCCAATTGCTGAATGGCAATTTCCCGGCCGCGACTTTGCTCCAACCACAACGACCCCATGAACGACGGCACTCCTTCCTGTAGCCAGGCGTAAGAAGAACGAAAATAGAGGTGAGTGAGCGAATGGATAAGAACGGCGGCCAGGTTATCGGGAGTGGTGTCTCGTACATCGGCGAACAGCACATTCCCATCCTCGAAAGGAGAATCCCCCCGCTCCGGCAGATCGACGATATTGAGCACTCCCCGGGGCTCGGTGCCTAACCAGCGATTGATCAGCGGGGCCACCATGGTAGCCGCGGACATATAAGCCTGAGCATTCACAACGTCCTCCGTGCGCGCGAAGACCTTCACTCCATTGCCTTCCTGCGCGGTACGGGTGACCAGGAACAAACTAGGCGAGGCGAATCCCAACCGGGTTGGTGGGAGCGTGCAGGTTACGATGCCGGGTACGGAGGCGGCCGTCGGCAGGGAAGTGGGAGTCACCGCCACCGGTTCTCCGTCCAACACAGCCAGATTCGGAGCCTCCCCAAAAAACTCCTCCGTGACTCTCATGGACACGGTCGCCTGGCTTTGACGTTGCCGCTCAGCCGCCGCTTCGGTGAAAAACTTTGCCCCATCTCCCAAGGCCACCGGGACCGAGGCTATGGGGTACCAAGCCACGTTTCCGAAGCCTCTGAGCCCAATAAATTCGTCGGAGACTCGGTCCCAGTCAGACGCTTCCGCGACCTCAGCCGGGGTGCCGATTTGCTCCAGCCGGGTCGCGGACAGTGCGGCAGTCCCTTGGTAGGTAAGGTCGACGGCCATGTTCTGTTGCGGAGCAAGAGGATGAGCCAACGGGATAATCGCCTCGCGCAGCGCCCCGGTATGGTCGATATCACTGTTGACCAGTTGCTGTTGGAAAGTAGCCGGTGCATCGGCTACGCGGACGCCGGTCCACTGCAAGCTCGAAGAAACCTGCAAGACGAGCCGGTTGAGCGGGCTATCGGAGTCGTTGCGTACCAAAATGCGCGCGCGCACGGCCATCGCGTGCTCCCGGGGCTGCAAATGGACATCGAGATCGTACGAAACGAAGGTGATTGCCTGCCGTTCTGTGTCGCTGGGCGGAGTCACCGCCGGCCCGGCAGCCGGTTTTGCCGGGGTGCCGCTGTCTTCTACGGAGCGAGAGAGAATCACTGTGCCGGGATGCTCGGCGGGTACTTCGGCCGGCGGGGACGCCTGTTGCGCCCCAGCCGCGGAAACCAACACCACCGTCACAACTGCAAACCACAAATACGTCATGAACCCAAACCCTTCTGCTTCTTAGCCCGCGCTGTGGATGGCATGGTGTTGACCCCGGTCACGGCATGGCGGCGCTGCCGCGCGGCCTCGTAGAGCACCACGGCGCCGGCGGCGCTGACGTTTAGCGAGGCCACTCGACCGGCCATCGGTATCCGCAGCAGGTGATCGCAGGTGCGCCGCACCAGGTCATGCAACCCTGCGCCTTCACGGCCCAGCACCAGAACGCAACCCACGGAAAAATCGAACTGGTCATAGTTCATGGTTCCGCGCTCATCCAGGCCGATGATCCACAGGTTGCGCTGCTTCAAATCTTCCAGCGTACGCACCAGATTCACCACCCGGGCAATCTTCACGTGCTCGGCACCACCGGCCGAGGCCTTGACGGCCACCGGGCTGAGAGGCGCCGACCGCCGCTCCGTAACCACCACCCCATCCACCCCAGCACCCTCAGCAGTGCGCAGCAGCGCACCCAGGTTCTGCGGGTCTTCCACCCCGTCCAGAGCCAGCAACAGCCGGTTTTCCTTGGTGCCCTGAAGCAGGTCGTCCACATCCAGGAACTGGCGCGCGCGGACGATGGCCACCACCCCCTGGTGGGCCTCAGTCCGTGCCAGTTTGGTGAGCTGATCCCGGGTATCCAGGCGCATCTTCACCCCCGCGTCCCGGCAGGCCTGGATCAGCTTCTCGAGGCGGATATCCTGTCGTTCGCGGGCAATGCAAATGTGATCGAACTTTCGCGTCCCGGAACGCAAAGCCTCCTCGACAGGGTGCAGGCCGAACAAAATCTCCATACTGCCAAGTTTAGACTCTGGTGCATCCAAGTGGTCTCAGGGAGCCAAATCCTATATTCTTGTAGGCACTTGGGTCGTCCCGGAGAACTGTGGTGCTTGCCAACAAGCTCAAAAAAGTAGTCGCCGGGAGGGTCTTTGGAGACGTTGCCCACGTCTCTGAGGATGACATGCGTGCAGCTTCGATCACCGGCGTGGACCAACAATGCAGCGAAAATATCATCGTTGCCCAGGGACTCAAGCGTCACGATCCGGAGCTACTCGATCAGCTGATCGTCCGGTATCAGCATCGCCTGCTGCGCTACCTGCTCTACCTCACCGGAAACCGGGAGACGGCTGAGGATATTTTTCAGGAAACATGGATGCGCGTTTTGAAACGCGGCGACCAATTTAACGGCAAATCCCGCTTCGATACCTGGCTGTTCACCATCGCGCGCAACCTGGTGATCGATGTGCGACGCAAGCGCACGATGAGTAGTCTGGAAGCGATGCGCGAAGCGGGCGAGGACGGCCGCTCCTTCGATGTGGCCGCCGATGGGCCCTCTCCTTTCGAGATGTACCAGACCAATGAAAATGGGCAGCGAGTCGCCGAGGCTTTGCTGACGCTCGAGCCGTTGCACCGCGAAGTGCTCGTCCTCCGCTTCCATGAAGAGCTTTCGCTCGAAGAGATCGCACAGGTCACAGGCTCCCCGCTTTCCACGGTGAAATCGCGGCTCTACCGCGGCCTCTCGGCACTCAAGCCTCGCATTGCTGCAGCGGTGAATTCTGTCCCGGAGGGAGTGGCGCGATGAATGTTACCCCAACCGGGGGCGCAAATCGACGCCCCGCAGACGCTGCGCGTTCGATTGCCTGGCCCGATTGCGAGGCCAACCTGGTGCTGGCACAAAAGACCCGCCGCGCGGTTCGCGATGCGGTAATCTCCACCCAGGAGCAGCGCACGCGCCAACGCCGTAATTTAGGCTTTGTCGTTCTCGGTTTTGTTTCCATGCTGGTGTTGCTTGGGCCAGCCGTATGGAACGGTGTGGAAGAGTTTTTGGGCGAGGAACCTCTCTTCGATCTGTCTACCCAGATCACTTTTCTCATCACCCTGCTGTTTCTTGCTATGCTGGCGGCACTCATAGCTGTCTGGAAGGGAAAACATAACGTGCAGCATGATCGGCGCGGTTTTGAGACCTTTCCTCCCATTGAGAAATGACCAATCAGATACACAACACTGAAGCGGCCTCCGCCCTTACCGAGGAGGTTAAGCTCATTCCTCGATGGTCGATCGCCGCGGCTACCGTGGTCTTCGTGTTCATGCAGTACCTGTACTGGGTGATCCTGCCGGCTTACCGGGTCACTCTGCACCTTCGTCCCATCGCCGCTCCTCTTGGCGTTCGTTTCTACTTCGCCCTCTCCTGGAGCTCGCTAGCTGCTTTATATGTCCTGATGGTTGGTTACGTAAGCCGCGATGCGCCCCGCCGCAACATGAGCACACGCCTGTGGGTCGTGATCTGTCTGGCTATGCAGGGTGGCATAGGACTGGTGCTTTACTTTCTGCTTCGTCAGCCGGTGGTTGCGCGCTGTCCCTCTTGCGGCACCAGCATTCACACCGAATTTCATTTCTGTCCCCAGTGCGCCTACCAGGTCTCTGCGGCCTGCGGCAACTGCTACCGCGGCGTGCGTATTACTGACCTCTACTGTGTCTACTGCGGCCACAGCCTGGCTGCAGATAATATGCCGTCCCGCCTCCGTGCCTTCCAATCCTGATCCGGTCCGCATTGACCGGGGTTTCCCCCGCTCCCTATACTCATAATCGCTACGAAGAGCTCCGATAACATGCCGATGACTGCGCTGATCGTCGACGACGAACGGCTTGCGCGCGAGGAGCTCAAATACCTTCTGGATTCCGCGGGAGGGGTCGAGGTCGTCGCCCAGGGCCAGAACGGCATCGAGGCCGTCCATCTCATTCGCACTCACCATCCGGATGTGGTGTTTCTGGATGTGCAGATGCCAGGCCTTGACGGTTTTGCCGTGCTGAAGAAACTGCTGGAGCGAGACGACGCCGACCGCATGCCGCAAATCATCTTTGCCACTGCTTTCGACCAGTATGCGGTGCGGGCCTTTGACGTTAACGCCATCGATTACCTGCTCAAGCCGTTTGACCGTGCACGGGTTTTGCAGGCCCTGGAACGGGCCCGCCAGCGCTTGCAGGAGGTGCATCAGCTGGATCAGGAGCCATCGCCGGAGAACGGTGCTTCGCCCAGCGTCAAGCCATCGGATGAGCGGCTCGATGCGCTACTCCGCCTGATTGAACAGCAACAGGCAGGCGTCCGCCCACGCAGCGGCAAGATTATTCTGCAGGCACATAACCGGCTCTTCCTGGTTGACCAGAAGGATATCTGCTTCGCTGCGATTGAAGAAGGCGTCATCTCCGTTGTGACGCCTACTCTCGAAGGTCATTCCAAGTGCCGCACGATTGAAGAGCTGCTTGAGCTGCTCGATCCCTCGGTTTTCTGGAGAGCCCATCGCTCCTTCGTAGTGAACATCAACCACATAAAGGAAGTCGTGCCCTGGTTCAAAAGCAGCTACCAGCTGCGTATGGATGATCGCAAGCAGACCGAGATTCCGGTCAGCCGCGCGCAGACTCGCCGCCTGCGCGAACTGTTCAAGCTGTAGATGGTTTGTCACCTCGGTGCCGATGCTGCACGCACTCTATCTAATTCTGTCAACTGGAGTGTCCAGGTGAGGGGCACCTTCACGCGAGGGTAACAAACCTTCGACGTACAGGCCTGATATTCCAGGCTGCCTGTGATATGCAGCGAAGGATCTTTTGCGAATATGGCAAGGGTCTCCTTGTTGACGATGGCTGCCACAGATGTGTCCAGGATAGTCTTGCCTGTGTAAACGGGCTCGGTTTCGTTCGATTCAGGGAAATGCATCATTTCCGGTTTCGGATACGTTGTGGGTTTAACACTGTAAAGATTGGAGGGATCGAGAGTGAGCGATGCCACGATATAGTGATCTTTTTCAGCGCCAGGGGCATAGACATGGGTGTCTCGGTCCGGGGTGATAGTGACCGTCAACCGCACCAACTCACCCGGTGTCACCTCTTTATCAGACTGCATAGTTGCCAGCTCGACATGTGGGCCAGATAAATTCCGAATAGGTTGCGGAAGAGCGACGTCTCCGAAGATGTTCTGGTAAACGTTGTTGGCGGTTAACCTGTTTATGTAGCCGTCTTCAAAAAATCGCTTTTCTATTACCCCCTGCTGGTTGATCAGATAGTAGCCCGGGACCGGGATGCCCGCCTGGGCTCCGGTGGCCTCAACGTTGCGAATACCGAAGGCGTCAATAAGCTTCGACGACGAGTCGGAAAGAAGTGGGTAGGTGATCGATTTCCGCTGCGAAAATTCAGCCAGCACTTCAGGGGAGTCATAGCTGACGCCTGCCACATTGATTCCCTTAGCGGCAAATAGTTTCTGCGCACGCTCGAGATCGACAAGTTGACCCTTGCAAAAAGGACACCAATCGGCCGAACGAAAAAACAGGAGAAGGAGTCCATTCGGACCGGTCAGTGTGCTAAGACTCTGTGGTTTGCCGGTTTGGTCGGCAAGCGCAATCTCCGGTGCTTTGACCCCGGGCTGCAGGCCGATGATATGTTGGGCGGGGGCACATGGTTGGAATGCAGAGGTGATTCCACACAGTAGAAGTAGGGACCATGATGGGGATTTGAAAGCCACTGATTTCTCCGCGAGTGCTCGGGTTTAGAACCTACCGCATTAGAGCCTGGGCAAGAGAATAAGTTACAGCCGGCCCCCGCGGATTTAACCTGATCGGCCGGCTTAGAAGTGGATGACGAATCCTCCGGCCGGAATTATATCGTGCTGACCCTGCTGGTGAAGGGACCAGCAGAAAATGGGTGCAGGGTCCCGGTTGGCAGTGCATCTTTCGCATTGACGGGCTACGGCAGGGAGAACCAGCCGAGCTCTGAGGCATGCGCGAAGTACCCCTGGATCCTGGCAGCTTGTAGATCCGGAGCGAGCTTGCTGCCCTCGAACGCACGCTCGATGGCAGTGGCGATCGAATCACCGTCGCGAAGATCAGCGAGTAGCAGAAATTCCTCGCGCTCAATACGGCGGTAATAGACGCAGTCTTCGAAGCGATGCACAGCCAGGTGGACGCTGGATCCGCTCACTTCGGGCAGAGTCAATTCCGAGGCCTGCCGGCGTTCACACACCGCGTTGCTGACGATGTCGATCTCGGGAGTCGCTCTGCGGACAGCGAGGACGACTTCGTCTACCGGATACTGCAAGTCCAATAACTGCAAGTGTGGCTGCAAGTGAAGGGTGGAGTCTCGCCCCAACTCTGCAAAGTCCTCCCAGCCTAAAGGTACCCGGCTTGCTCCGTCGAACGCCTCGACGTAGGCCCACTCCAGGCGAGCAACGTCAATTGCCAGGGCGTGTTGAGGGCCGGCAAGTTCAGGGTGAGATGCGAGCCAGGCCGGCAAGCGAGCTCCCAGGTTTCGTAACGAAAAGGAAGTAGATGGATTCTCGCGCAGATAAGCCAGCACCAGCGAATCGAATCTCTCCTGGCCGAGAACCGCATTGAGTGCGGGGAAATCTTCCGACACGGCAGCGATCACGCGAAACCAGTACTGCCGGTTGTAGATCTCGAGCCGCTCAAACGAGGTAAGAAGAGAATTAGGTTTTATATAGCTGGCCGCGATCCCGGCAAAGGGCAACCCCTGCTCGGTCATGGCTTGCATCGCGAAGCCGGATGTCAAGGGACGCATCACGTCCTGGGACATACGTCGCTGGAGTTCCAGGAGGTTCATGCGCGCACCTCGTCGAAATGTTCAGGATTCAAATGGGCGTGAACCTCAGGTTCGTGGTGCGCCGGCGCCGTAAGATAGCGGTTTGCTTTGAGCGCTTCCGCATGAACCTCAGCGAAGGAAGGGATATTGTCATCCCACTCGAGAAGAGTGGCCGTGGGGCCCGTGCGCTCGATCGCACGTGCGTACAGTTTCCAGACTGGGTCCAGCACAGGATGATCGTGGGTGTCGAGCGTGTACTTCTCAAACCTGGAGTGGCCGGCGATATGT
Source organism: uncultured Acidobacteriaceae bacterium (assembly GCA_963838445.1). GTDB lineage: Bacteria > Acidobacteriota > Terriglobia > Terriglobales > Acidobacteriaceae > PALSA-350. The sequence continues at coordinate 62,100 of CAWIRT010000024.1, read as the reverse complement.
ATCTGGGCCACACGCTCCACATCGACGCTGTTCACATATTGCAAGGGATCGAAGCGATGATTCTGTGAGGAGACGTAGATATTGTTCACATCGAGCAGGATGCCGCAGTCGGCCGCGTGGACGACCTCGTTCAGGAATTCCCACTCCGTCATCTCGGACTGGTGAAACTCGGCATAGCTGCTCACGTTCTCGACCGCGATTGGGATCTCGAGAACGTCCTGCACCTGGCGAATGCGGCTCGCGGTCGTCTTTACTGCTTCGAAGGTATACGGTAGCGGGAGCAGATCGTGTGTGTACCGTCCGTCTACGCTACCCCAGCACAAGTGGTCCGAAAGCCAGGGAGTCCTGGTGCGCCGGGTGAGTTCCTTAAGGCGTTTGAGGTGCTCGCGATCGAGAGCCTGCGCTGAGCCAAAGTACATGGAGACGCCGTGTTGAACAACCCTGTATTGCTCAAGAATCTGATCGAGGATCTTTAACGGGCGGCCGCCATCGACCATGTAGTTTTCCGAAATGATCTCAAACCAATCGACGAGCGGCTTCTGGGACAGGATGTGATCGTAATGTGGGACCCGCAGTCCAATACCGACGCCGTAATCGGTGAAGGCATTAAATCGGTTGGCTGGCATCATAAGCTCCTGTTTTTACCGAAGAGTGAGAGTTGGAGGCCTGAGCGACTCAAGCCTCCAACATACGCAGGAACTAGCTAGCCTTTGGAGGTGTGGAGCCGTCAGTGGCGCAGCCGCCCTTGCCTTTGCAATCGTTCTTGCCTGCGTCTTTGCCGCCGCCCTGGCCCTTGCAATCGTTCTTGCCCTTGCAGGAGTGCTTGGCCGTGTCGGGGGCCGGTTGGTTCTGGGCGATCAGCAGCACGCCTGGGTTGGAGGTTGCACTTACGGAGGAGGTGCTGCCCTGTTGGACGGGTTGGGCGTTCAAGCGAGCAGCCGTGCCGCCGAGCAGACCTGCAAACGCAGCGGCGAGGGCGAGGGTATTTGCGGAATGGTTCTTCATGGATGAATACCTTTCAGGGTTGGGCCCGCGCACCGTGTGCGCTGGACGTTTTTGTCTTGGGATTTGCTTTGCAGGAGTGAAGATGTTTGTCTCGACCCTTCTCTCCTGCCGAGTGTTAGAACGGACAGCGAGTGCAAAGTTACAAGCAATCGTTTTTTCTTCGTCAAGGTGTGCGCCCAATGTTCAGCTGTCGCGGTGCAGTGATCCCGAGCCGCACCCGCGAAAGGGGCGCTGCGGCGTTGAAGACAATGTGGCCACCCTCTTCATGAACACCTAGTTGTTTCCAGAGAAGAGGAAGATCTACACGAACCGGAGTTTCACTCCACTTGCGATAAAGCTCCTGAAGCACTCGGGTACCCGTCGCTTTATCGCCAACAGCTAGTACGCGAGCGAGGGGCCAGTCTTTGTCGATGGTTCCACCCGCTGCGACAATCGCGCGGAGTGCATCCTGCAGCCCAGAGTTGTTGTCCGTCTGCCGCCGTATCTCAACGTCGGCAACCAGGCAGAACAAAGCTCCGCCCCAGTACGTGCGACCCCAGGTATGTGTATGATCCAGGCCCCGGTCGAAAGCTTCTGGTTTGCCGTGCCACATTCCACCCAACATATCCGCCCACACCCGTTCTGTCCCCAGTTGACCTGCCTGTAAGCGTGCGATCGGTTCGACATACGTGGCGATACCTTCTTCCAGCCAATGCTGTGAATCTGGCAGCGATGTCAGCGCCATGTGAACCAGCTCATGGGTCACGATCCAGTCTGTATCGAAATCCTGCTGGGTGGTGTGCTGCCCGATCACGATCCGGGTTTCGGCTGGAAAGCCATGTCGATTTCCCCAGGTGGTTCCTCGCAAGACTCCGTGTTCACCGGCCGTTACGACGATCACGATGCGAGCTGGTGAAACAGGAAACCTTCCATAGTAAGCCGTCACCGCTTGGGCTGAGTTGCTTATCTTAGCGATGATGTAGCTCTTCGGAAGATCGGGTTCTATACCCGTGAAATCGATTTGCAAGTCGGCTACGCCCAACTGGATTGAAGGAGCGGAAGCGGTGGTCGGTCTCAAATGCGCCGGCATGATCAGTAAGAGCAGGAAGCAGCTCGATATAGTTCGCGCGGTTATCAAGTAGTCCGAAGTTGACGTCGGCCGGCGGCCAAAACAGAGACACCCTCGCCGAAATCGCCCCATGATCTCCCGTCTCACTTCGAATGACTGTATGACGGACCACAAGACGGCAAGTTACAAACCTTTGTGAAGATTTCCGATACGTCGGCAAGCAGTTGAAGCACTTCTTCTCTGTAACTATTCAGCGGCTGGCACGCTCTAACCAGAGCGATGGATCCCCGCAAACAACGAATGCAACTACTGATGAGCTTTGATGAATCCTGTAGACGCAAAGAAAGAGACACAATGAAAGACTTGCTCCGTTACTACTCCCTTGCCGCAGAGAAGATCTCTTATCTGCGGTCGCCGTTTTTGCTTGCTGTGCGCCTTTACTGGGGCTGGCAATTCACTCAGACAGGTTGGGGTAAGATGCACCACATCGGAAAGATCACAGGCTTCTTCATGAGCCTGAACATTCCATTTCCCGCCTTCAACGCCTACTTCATCTCAGGCTTGGAATTCTTTGGCGGACTGCTCCTCATCGTTGGCTTTGCATCCCGTTTTACCGGCTTGCTGCTGGCGTTCAACATGCTCGTGGCCTACTGGACAGCGGATCATGAGGCGCTGGTTTCGATCTTCTCCGATCCGGGAAAGTTTTATGTAGCCGATCCGTACACCTTTCTGTTTGCGTCGCTCATGATGCTTATCTTAGGAGCAGGTTTGTTTTCGGTGGACGCGCTGGTTGCGAAGCGTCTCGAAGTGCAGGTCTAGGATCTATGACGGGGAGGTGCGAACCCAGGGACGAGGCGCAGATGATCGCCTCCGTTCTCGCCGGAGAAACGCAGCTCTACCACGAGCTTATTCGCCCTTATGAACGCAGCGTTTACATGATGGCGTTGTCATACATGAAGAACGAGGCCGACGCGGAGGACGTCGCACAGGAGGCATTCCTGAAGGCTTTTCACCATCTCGCGAGTTTTCGCGCGGAGGCAAAGTTCAGTACCTGGCTGGTGGGTATTGCCCTGAATGAAGCGCGGAGCCGCCTCCGGCACTTGGGGTCCATGCGAATGGAATCGATCGACGATACGAGGGAGGATGGCGCTCATATTTCCCCCGGGATTCTGCGAGACTGGCGGGAAGTTCCTTCCGAAGCTTTGGAGCGCAAGGAGGTTCGAGAGATGCTGCAGACGGCGATTGCAAGCCTCCCCGACATCTATCGTGAGGTGTTTTTACTGCGCGATGTGGAGGAGTTGAACAACGTTGAAACTGCGGCGGCCCTTTGCATCACTGTCGGAAACGTGAAGGTACGGCTGCACCGCGCGCGCATGATGCTGCAAAAGCAGTTGGCACCGTTGCTGAGAGATATGACCCCAAAGAGGAGGTGGATCCCATGGTTTTAGACTGCAAGCATGTTTGGGACTGCATCTCCGGGTATTTAGACGATGCGTTGCCTCCCGAGATGCGGAATGCGGTTCAAAAGCACCTGGACCACTGCGAAATCTGTTCGGCGGTCCTGGATTCAACGCGCAATATCCTCATCCTGACCGCCGACGACCTCGTCTTCGAACTGCCCGTCGGCTTCAGTGATCGTCTGCATGCGCGGCTCGACCAGGAAATGACCGGCTAGAGCGAGTGGTGCAAGGTGAGATGCAGGTACTCTTCCACGCCAATAAGCACGAGAGTGGCCAGAGACAGCAGCAGTTGCGCGAGTTCTGACCGCTTTTGGTGAACACTCAATGGCTTTTGCCGCCACTGCGAGGCAGGGCGGTTGCGAAGATGGCGAACATGCATGAGGATGGCGAGGTTCAGCAGCGAACCGAAGAGGGCGATCACGATCATTGGAACCCGAATCGCGTCGGTATGAAATCGTACCATCGCTGCGCCTGCACCCGTGCTCAGGGCTAGTGAGCCTATTCCGATTGCGATACGGAGACCGTTGATGGCCACGATGGCTCCGCAGATGCTCTGAAGCAGGGCAAAGAAGAAACTGGACCAGGCGATCACACCTCGGTTGCGCACGAGCTCTTCAGGCACGACTGGGGCGGCGGCCTCGGGAGATTTGATCGATTCAAAAGGAGTAGACGGCATAGGGTGCTCCGTTGGGTACATCTTCCGTACCTGACCAAGTTTATACGATTGCCTCCTTAGAGGCGGCGGCGAAGAACTTTGTAACTTTTCGAGCCCAGCCAATCCAAGGAGACAGCGTACTGTTATCGCTCAACGCGAGACTCAAATCCGCTCCGCTCCTATGGGCATAGAAGTCATCCCACTTCTTCATAGGCACGGCGCAGCATCTGCCGCATTGCAGAAACCATATAGGCATTGTCGATGCGCAGATTATTATCGCTAACGATTCCGGGATAATGATCAGGTATCAGGGACGCTGTGCTGCGGACCTCCCGCAAGGCTTTCATGAGGAGATACATGTCCTGGTAGCCGTCGTCCTGAAAAGTCTCGTGGAATCGGGGCAGAGGCGAACTCACATTACGGAAGTGAATGGTAAAGAGCTTATCCCGCCCGCCGAACTCCCGGATCATTGAGGCGGCGTCCTTACCCATGGTGTCGCCCCCTTCCAGCCACGTGCCAAGGCACAGGCAAAGTCCCCAGTTCTTACTGCCTTTTGCGACTATATCCTCGGCGTGTTTGTAGGCCGCATAGTTGAGGAAGACCTTCGCCACCCCATTCATCGGGCTGATCGGAGGATCATCCGGGTGGTGGGCTAACTTGATACCCGCTTTCTCCGCTACCGGCAGAACAGCGTCGAGAAAATATCCGTAGTTCGCCCAGATCTCGTCGGCAGAGTAGTCCCGATCGAACATTCGCTTTTCGACCTTCTCCCGGAAGTCGGTCACGCTGAATTCGCGGGCTACGTAGCCGCGAGCGGTCGTGATCATGCTTGTGGTGTATGTATTGCCGGGATGGAAATCGATGTGAGAAGTGCGAATGCCCAGACGCCCGCAATCGGTGAGAAAGGTATTAAATGTCTCGATATCCTCGTCTCTTCCCGGCTGCCCCAGCTGAATCCTCTTCGAGCGATACTTTTCCATCAGTGCACAGTCAATCTTGAGGCCGAACCCGGCGAAACGTTCTTGCGTGTTCTTAATGACATCGTAAGTGGCCTCCTCGCCGAAGTCAGCGTGGAGCCAGCGCAGTCCAATCTGTTTCAGGAAAAGCAGTTCCTCGTCCGTAGTGTGTTGGACGGTCAGTTTGATGGCAATTTTTGTGCCCTTTGGATCTGCCTCGTCCATCGGCGCTCCCCCCTTAACGGGGAGCGCCATAGCGGAACGAGGAAGCAGCCCATAGGCCGCGGCCATTGCCGGCAGTTTGAGAAGCTCACGGCGCCCCATGTGGCCGGGGCCATCGATTTTCGTCTGTGACATATTTAGCCCTTTCACTAACTAACGGACAGGAGTGTTCCCCGAGAAGGAAACCGCAGATCTCTCCACTCCGCTACCCCGGATTTCCTGTGGACGTTGGTGGCGATGACCGATCTCATGCGCCTTTCCTTAAGAGAAAGGCGCACACGCGGCTCTGTCCATTGCTGCGTGGCAGGAAATCCGGGTCCGCTCCGGTCGAGATGACAAATTTGTTGTACTACGCGCGCCTTGGTGATCAAAAACGAATCTTTTCACCGCAACAGAATTGTCATCTCGACCGGAGCGGTAGCGGAGTGGAGAGATCTGCGGTTTCCTTGCTTCCCTCTACCTTGGCTGAGACCACGCGCCTACTGCTTGATCACTGTGCCATCGCGCTTCCGTATCTCTCCCCATCCACCGTTCAGGTTGTTTCGTCCCGGGGTAAACGGAGCCTTGGCCGCGGCTTGCTCATCGATCTCGATGCCCCATCCTGGTTTTTCATTCACCCAGATATATCCATCCTTCAGTTCGGGACAACCGTGAAAGATTTCCCTGGTCCGTTCGTTGAAGGGCGAATATTCCTGGATGCCGAAGTTATAGCTGACAATATCCAACGTGGCATTGGCCATGTGGCCCACCGGCGAGACGTCTCCCGGTCCATGCCATGCGGTCTTGACTCCATACTGTTCCGCCAGGATTGCGATCTTACGTGACGGGGTGAAGCCACCCGCCTGGGAAAGGTGCACACGAATGTAATCAATAAGCCGGCCCTCGATCAGTGGTTGCCATTCGTGCGGGCTGTTGAAGAGTTCTCCCATGGCGATGGGCGTCGCGCAGTTTTGCCGGATCTGCTGGAAATATCCAAGGTCTTCGGGCGACAGTGGATCTTCGAGAAAAAACATGTGGAACTTCTCTGCTTCTTTGCAAAACTGCACCGCCAGGTTCGGCGTCAGGCGCTCGTGCATATCGTGCAGCAGTTCCACCTCATCGCCCAGTTCCTGGCGGCAGATCTCCAGCAGCTTCAAGGCACGGCGAAAATCGTAAGCCGGTTCGTAGAGAGGTTTGTCGTGCAGCGCCTTGAGCTTGGTTTCTTCGCCATGACGCGCCCCATAGCCCGACATTCCAGGAATGCCAACCTGCACCCGAACATTGCGGAAACCCTGGGCCATAAAACCTTTTGCGCTTTCGACGACCGCCTGAAAGTCGGCGCCGTCCGCATGCGTATATGCATCCACGGCTTCCCGGCATTTGCCGCCTGCAAGCTGATATACAGGCATACCCGCCTGGCGGCCCTTGATGTCCCACAGGGCCTGGTCGATACCGCTGATGGCATTGTTCAGCACCGGACCGTTCTTCCAATAAGAGCTGTCGTAACACGATTGCCAGATATCTTCGATCCGGTCTGTTGTCTTACCCAGCAGAAAAGGCTTCAAGTATTTTTCCACCGCCGGTTTCACCAGGTCTGCGCGTTGGGTAAAGGTGGCGCAACCGTAGCCGTAGAGACCGTCCTGATCGGTTGTAATCTTGACCACGGTGAGCCGGGTACCGGCAGGCTCGCACTCAATCACGCTGATGTCTTTGATACGGGGCGTCGCCATACCGCGAGTGGCGCGCGCAACCTGCTCCTGCGACTGCAAAAGAGGTGAGGCAAGACCAAGCAGACCCGCACCCCCGATGGACTTTAATAATTCACGACGTTTCATTGACATCCTTTCATCCCCACCATTGCTCGCCTTCAGCCAGATGGCCTTTTACTACGTCTGGATTCAACTCGGCACCAAGCCCCGGTTTCCCGGTCACGCTGATGTGCCCATCCTTAATATAGGGGCCGTCCAGCAAAAGCAACTGGTCCATCCAACCACCCTGGCCGGTGATCGTCTCACAAGCGATATAGTCCCGAATGGATGCAGCCCATTGACAGTTAGCCCAGGTATGCAATTGGCTCCCGGTGTTGTGCGTTGCCATCGGCAATCCAAAAGTGTCCGCCATGTCAGCGATGCGCTTCGTCTCCAGGAACCCACCACAGTTGCGCAGATCCGGATTCAAGATGTCACATCCCTGGTAGATAATGAAATCTTTGAAGCCCGCCCGCCGTTCCAGGTTCTCGCCTGTACAGATGGGTACGCGAGAACTCGCACATAGTCTTCTCCATGATTCGGAGTAGTCCACGGGCAGGGGATCTTCCAGCCATAGCGGCTTGATCGGCGTAACCGCGTCTGCCAACTGGATCGAGGTTCGCAGGTCATACTCCCAGTGGCAGTGAACCATGAGGTCGTGGTCCCAGCCGATCGCCTCACGGCAATTCTCAAAGCCCTGAGCTATCTCCATCAACTCTTTCGTGGTTAGAACTCGATTGCCCAGATCGCGGGCGCTGTCTGTCGCTGTATCGGTATGGCGGAACCCGATCTTGTGTGCGGTAAAGCCGCTGGGATCGGCCTTGGTCCTGGCGGCCCACTCGCGGCATGAGGCTTTGTCGAGCATGTCGCGAGGCCCTGCGTGATCGTACACCCGGACTTTATCCCGAAACCTTCCGCCGAGAAGTGTGGTTGTGGGCACTCCCAGTGTCTTTCCTGCCAGGTCCCAAAGTGCCATTTCGATGCCGCTGGCTGCGCGCATCAGTGAGTGTGCCGAACCATCCGTGCGCGTCCCCGAGAGCTCGGGACCGCCGATCCCCATGAAGGTGTAAAGGGCATCGATCTCCAAAGGATTTTTGCCCACCAGCAGCGGCTTGAGCGCTTGAATTTGCTCCTTTACGCCAATGCTGGGGAGGCCATAGGCCTCCGCGATGCCGTAGTGGCCATTGTCGGCGACAACTTTGACCAGGACGTAGGTACGAGGACCGGTCAAAGTCATGGTTTGGATATCGCTGATCTTCGCCGGCGCTGTGACCGCAGCCATGAGGGGATGCAAGCCGCTGATGGACGCTGCTCCACTGAAAAGTGCTGCGCCGCCTGCGGTCTTAAGAAAGTCACGTCGCGACCAGTCGCTTACTTCACTCATCATGGGCCTCAATCCCCTGCAACCAACTCTTGCTGGTGGGTCAAGAGTTCCTGCACCACGGGTCTTAGACGTTGCATTTGCTGCGGAGAAAGTTCTGACACGAAAGGAGGAATAGGCCCGCTGGCAGCAACGCCGCCGAGCTCCAGCGCATGATGCAGAACGCGGGCTGGCCCCCATGCATCCCGCAGGTCTTCAAGGTCCAGGAAACGGGAACGGATGCGGTCGGCTTCGGCGTAGTCGCCTGCGCGGCAAGCGGAGAAGACTGCCGCGCTCAAGGTAGGCGCCAGACAGCCGGAACCGGTGGTGAATCCAGGCAAAGACCACTGGCGAAGATGGGTTACGGCCGGGCGCTCGCCGATTCCGCTGATCACCTTGCGTCGATCGACCCGCTTGATCAATTCGTCGAGGTAAGGATCCTGGGTTGCATCTGCCCGCACCACGGCATACTTAATCGCGATGCAAACGCCCTCGTCAACCAGCCTGGCAACGACGTCGAGGCCCGCCATGAGATTCGCTCCCATGTTTGTTTCTTCTTTGAGGTAGAGGATGAGGTTAGCATCGGCTGCTTCGGCAAACTCACGCAAGCCGTGCTCCAGTCCGGCTGCGTCGCGCGGATCTGCGCAGGGCAGCGTCATCACGCACGGAACGGCAAACCGGCGTAACAATTTAGCCTGGTCCATCAATCGGCCATACGCGGGGCCGGCACTGGGAATAAGCCAGAGCTCATCCCGTTGGATCTCCGCCCGCCACTCCAGCAGTTGCTCATATTCGTCCAGCGTCAAATGGTAAAGGAAGGCATTGCCGCCGTAGATAAACCGGGAGATTCCGCCTTTTGCGATGTAGCGCACGATGCGCGAATTCTGTTCGAAATCAATGGCTCTGGCCCTTCCGGGCTTTCGCGCGAGCGGTGGAACGGCGAATACACCGTCCAGCGAATCCTGTTTCATATGCCGGGTCCCTCTCTCCATGCTGTTCGTCCATTTCTACGCCCTTACCGGCCCCCGTAGCCGATCTGGCCGTGCGCCTAACCTGGCTACCACATAGTGGTACGCCTTCTTCCCACCGCAACCGAATCAGGCCGCGTATCGCTTATGCTTCCTGATACTGCGAGGCGGAGGGCGGCACGGCAGGGCGGGTGAAAGTGTGCGCCTTATGCGCCCTAAGGGTCCTATCAGCTGCAAGTGCTTCCAATATAACGGCATTCGCGCCATGCAGAATGGATGATGATAGATCAACGTTTCGCGTGGGCTGGACGCTTTCACCCTCTGCGAACGAAAGCGGCTACCATCTTCGCAAAAAATTCTTTTGCAAGTCTCTCGCTCGGTGGAATAGTATCCGCCTGCCATAAATGGTCAATGATAGATCAAGCTTAAATCCGGGGGTGTTTGTGAAGAAGATAGGGAAGCAAGCGTTCTTGGTGCTGGCTATGGTTCTGCTGGCCGCCGTTACGGCAACCATCGTGGCCCAGACGGCCAAGCCGAAGCGCATCAATCAAGCCATCGAGTTGCTGGCCGAAGGCCAGCCTATCTACTACACCGGTTCCCACTCGGGAACCACCGGTACCTACGAGCAAGGAGTCAAGGATGCTCAAACCTATGCAGATTACATCAGCTACGACATGGAGCACGCCCCCTTTGATGTAAAGGGATTGCAGGACTACATGCGCGGGCTGGTGGCCGGCGGTCCCGACAGAAGCGGTCATCGTACTCCGGCAGTCATCGTCAACGTGCCTGTGAATGGGATGGATGCGGAAGCGGTCCACGCCAATGCCTGGATGTTCAACCAGGTGCTGGCCACTGGCGTGCACGGCGTTATGCTCACCCACGCCGATGACCCCGGCGCGATCAGGGCCTTTGTCGAAGCTGTACGCTTTCCGATTCACCACGAAGGAGTTGGGACCGACGGACTTCCTGAGGGTCGCCGAGGCGTGCACGGGGTGGCGAATGCCTCTCAAATTTGGGGAGTCTCGCAGGAGGAATACGAGGACAAAGCTGACGTTTGGCCCCTGAACCCCAATGGGGAACTGTTACTTGGGGTCAAGGAGGAAGATAAGTACGCGCTAGCTAATGTGGACGAGAACCTGAAGGTACCCGGCATCGGGATGGCGGAATGGGGTCCTGGGGATATGGCCATGTCACTCGGAGTCCGCGCGCATGGCGAGGCAGCGGTGCAGGATCCGAAGATGGTGGCCGCACGAGCCAAGGTGCTGGCTGCCTGCAAGGCAAACCACATCTTCTTCCTCAACTCTCTCAATGCAAAAGATGTGGTGGACATGATCAAGGAAGGCGTGATGGTGGGCCCAGCCAGCGCTGAGACCGCTGCCATTGGCCGTAAGTACACCAATCGGCCACCGCCGTACTGAAGAACGCGGCCCCCTCCCCTTCTCTTTCAAAGGACCGGTCGAGCAGGGAGGAAATCGCGCGAAAACCTTCAGGACGCTCTTGACTACTTCGCCGATGACGTTCTCCGGTCTGTTCGCTTATGGCCTACAGACTGGAAAAGTAACTGGAACCGTCACTGACCGGCGCACTTGTGGGCGGGGCGAATGTGAGGGCTACCAATTTGAGGATTGCCGAAGTGGATTTGAGGGTCAGGGTGCCAAGGGTTGCGGAAAAAGGTCGCTGAGGGAGCGAAAGCCGCTCCCTCGGCAGCTAAAGCCGGATCCATAACAAAGCAATTATGGACGGCCTGAAGGCCGTCCCCTTCAAGGAATTAGCGTTTTTCCGCAGCCTGTCCAGCAGGAAACAAAATGGAACCTGGCAACGTCAAGATACTTCCCCGTACGCACAGTTGCCTGGCAGGTTGGCGAGACATCCCCAGAATGATTTAGTGTTCGAGGCAGGAGACCTTGATGAAAAAGATTGTTGTGGCTGCAGTGATCCTTTGGACGGCGGTGGGCGCTTCGGCGGCCTTCTCTCAGGTAAAGATGACGAAGGATCAAATGATGTTCTACACCTCCGACTGGAAAGGAGATCGCTTTCCAGACGGGCGTCCGAAGGTGTCGGATGATCTACTCAAGCGGGCGGTGGACTGTACCATCGAGGATATCTGGGGTTTTCTGCGCCAGAAGGGGTACGCCAACCAGTTCGAGGGCGACTGGCAGGCTCTTCATATCGAAAAACCCTTTGCCGGCCGCGCGCTCACGGCGCAATACATGCCCACTCGGGCAGACATGGCCAAGGCCATTGCCGCGGAGGGTAAGGCGGAAGGCCGGGTCAGCGGAAACAATAGCTGGCCCATCAATGAACTCCAACTCGGCGACGTGTATGTTGCTGACGGCTTTGGCAAGGTCATTGAGGGTACGCTGATCGGCTCCAACCTGGGCAACGGTATCGCCGCGCACACCCATACCGGGTTTGTCTTCTACGCCGGCATAAGGGACCAGGAAGAGAATCGGGAAATCCCCAATTTCAATGGGTTCTACAAGGGCTATGATCCCTCCGCCTGGGCACAAATGGAACTGACCGCGATCAACGCGCCTATCCGCATCGGGCGAGCCGTGGTGTTGCCTGGAGATCTTGTCCTCGCAAAGACGGACGGAGTCATCTTTATCCCTGCAATCCTGGCCGAGGACGCAATCAGCCACGCCGAATTCACCAGTCTGGAAGACGACTACAACTTCGAACTCAACAAAGAGGGCAAGAATGGGGCTGAGTTCGAAGGTGGTTGGACACCGGAAAAATATCAGGGTCTTTCCAAGTACATCGATGCGCACCCCGAGAAGTTGAAGATGCCGCGTTCCGAATTCGATGCCCTGATGGCGGAAAGACTCAAGCGGCGGGCTGCGCCTTCTGCTCCGCCGGCACCCTAAGATTTGCATATCCGGCCCTGTCGGATTCAACGACCAGGCCGGATTTCACATAGTGCGGAAGCTCTGACGGGAGGAACTATGAAGATCATCGCCAGTTGCTGTTTCGTTCTGGGAATGCTCAACGTGGCGGGCGGCGTTGCCTGCGCTCAGGGAGCACCCAATAGGCTCACTTCGAAAGAGGCCTCTCACGGTTGGAAGCTGCTGTTCGACGGCAAGAGCCTGGATGGATGGCAACCCTACAGTACGTCGAAGCCGCCGGCCACTGGCGATTGGAGTGTGGCCGATGGGGCGATACTCTGTCCCGGCACCAGCCCGGGATGGTTGGCCAGCAATGACACTTATGCGAATTATGAACTGAAACTCCAATTTCGGGGCAGCGAGAAAGTGAACAGCGGTGTCTTCCTCCGTTCGACAAAAGAGGGCGCACCACACAAGACCGGTTACGAATTACAAATATGGGATTACCAGCCAGCTGGGTACGATACGGGCAGCCTGGTCGGTTCTCTTAAGGCCGCGCCGGTAAAGATTCTGGACAATCAATGGAACGATTACGATATCAAGGCGGATGGTGATCACTACGTGATCGTTCTGAATGGCAAAACGATCCTCGACGATCACGACACAAAGCACACCGAAGGAGTGATCGGATTTCAGTGTCAACCAGGAAACAAGATCGAGTTCAGAAGCGTAAAGTTGCTGCCTCTGCAAAAGTGACTCTCTGACTCTTCACAGTGGACGCATGTTTACCCAAGCCTTGGCGGTAAATTCCCCCAATGATATGGTGTTCGAGGCGGGAGACACCTATGAAAAAAGCGATCGTGGCGGCGGTGATGATCTGGACTGCGATGGGGGCTTCCACGGCCTTCTCTCAGGTAAAGATGACCAGGGACCAGATGATGTTCTATACCTCGGACTGGAAGGGCGACCGCTTTCCTGATGGACGCCCGAAGGTACCGGATGATTTGCTCAAGCGCGCGTTGGATGTATCGATCGAAGATATCTGGGACTATCTCCGCGAGGAAGGTTACCGCAATCAGTTCGAGGGTGACTGGCAGGCGCTCCACATCGAAAAGCCTTTTGCCGGACGGGCGCTCACGGCACAATACATGCCGGTTCGTGCTGACATGGCGAAGGCGATTGCTGCAGAAGGAAAGGCCGAAGGAAGGGTCAGTGGAAACAATAGCTGGCCGATCAATGAGCTGCAGATCGGCGATGTGTATGTAGCCGACGGCTTAGGCAGGATTATCGATGGAACTCTGATCGGTTCCAATCTTGGGAACGGTATCGCCGCGCATACACACACCGGCTTTGTCTTTTATGGCGGCATCAGAGATCAGGAAGAAAATCGTGAAATTCCCAATTTCAATGGGTTTTACAAGGGTTACGACCCGTCCTTTATTCAACAAATGACGTTGACTGCAATCAACTCTCCTATTCGTATCGGACGCGCTGTCGTTTTGCCGGGTGACCTGGTACTGGCGAAAACGGACGGGGTTATCTTCATCCCGGCGATCATGGCAGAAGGTGCCGTGAGTCACGCAGAGTTTACCAACCTGAAGGATGCATACAACTTCGAGCTGAATAAAGAGGGAAAGAATGGAGCCGAGTTTGAGGGTGGCTGGACGCCGGCAAAGTTCCAGGGCTTTTCCAAGTGGATCGATGCGCATCCTGAGATGTTAAAGATGCCGCGTTCCGAATTTGATCAGCTATTGGCGAACGCTATCAAACGGGGCGCGGACCAGTAGCAGCCGCTGCAACCGCGCCCTGGCACTACAGGTTTAGAGGACTAAAATTCCTTCCACTCCGTGCCCCGTTCCAGCATGATGGAGGCCTGGAACATAGCCCGCGCATAAGCAATGTCATACACCATCCCGGTGTATCCGCCCCCGCCGGGGTATTGATTGCGAATGCCGACTGCTTTGTCATAGTCCAATGCGCGCTCATGCTCAGGATAGATCAGGCGGGTGTACTTCACCTTGATCAGCTCCCGCATCACCGCCAGCATATTGTTCTCACCCATATCGATAAAGGTTTCGGTGTAGTCGTTATGCGGCACTCGCACCACCGGGTTGCGGTAATGCACATGATTGATACGGTCGCGGGTACCAAAGTATTTGCAGACCTCGACTGGATCGACTTCCATCTCGCGGGATACGCCGCATTCGTAGGTGATGCCATTCGCCGGACTATTAACCACGGTGATCAATTTCTTCCAGCCCTCGAGAGAAGCCATAATCTGACCGGACCCGCGCGTAACCGCTATCGGCGGATCGTTCGGGTGCAGTGCTAACCGTACGTTCGACTGCTCGCAGGTGGGAATGACCGCCTGCAGGAAGTAAGTAATGTTCTTCCACAGTTCTTCGTTGGAGTGAACGCCTTCGTCAGGAACGGTGGGCAGGTTTTCGACCTTGTTGATGTTGAATGCGGTATATCCCGCTCCGCCGCGTCCTTCTTCCAGGTAGTAACCTTCGATTGCCCGATGCGCATACCAGTTGTATTCGACGACCGGCAGACCCACTTTGCCCGCCGCGCGAACCGAAGTTTTGAAGTCTTCGATCTCCTTATCACGCGCCGCCCCGGCTCGCCCGTAGATACAGTTGTTAAAGCCCGCGATCATCATGTTGCCGACCGTCAAGCCGCCCGTCTTGAGCTTGTCGACAACGCCCTGCAGATCCGCCTCTTCCCAGGGCATCTTCGGGCCACCCATCAACACATTGTTGACCCCAATCTGCTTGACCATTCGCATGCTTTCAGTAGTGATCTCGCGAAGGCTGAGCGGAGCACAGATCTTGGGTGTGTTCGGCCCTTCCTGGGGCATCCCCGGGCCGTGTGGTCCTTTGTATTCGGTTCCGTCCGCGGCGGCAGCAGGCAACACCGCGGCAGCCGGTAACGCGGCCGACAGCGCAGCAGTCGAACAGATTCCCTTCATCAGGGCTCTTCTCGAAAAGTCAGAACTCATGGATCCTCTCCTCTTGGCGCGCATTGCATTCCGCCCCCACTTCAAAACCGGGCACAAGGCAACTGGACAACGAATCCACTTTACATCGTTTTGGGAGGCTTACTGACGCATGGCTGTCCACCTTGGGACAAATAGCGAGCAACGCCGCCGCTCCCGGTGCCGGCGCCTCGGCATCCTGTAGAATCGTGCGGACACGGGTAGAGAATCGTTTCTGCGGCTGAAAAGTGCCGGCCCGGTCTACTTATTTTTAGCTTGAGGTTGGCGACCAAATGGGGAAGTGCAAGGCAGCGGCTGCGGTGGCGTTGGGATTGGGTCTTGGTATTGCGGGATCGTGGACGGCGTATGCACAGCAGGACTGGCCGGCCTACGGGGGACACGACGGCACGCACTACTCCAGCCTGTCGCAAATCAATCGTGACAACGTGAAAAATCTCGTCGTCGCATGGAAGTACGACACTGGAGAAAAGGGAGGCATCGAGGCTAACCCTATTATCGTGGGCAAAGTCCTCTATGCCACCACGCCGCGCCGCAGCGTGATCGCGCTCGATGCAGCTTCGGGCAAGCTACTTTGGAAGTTCGAGTTTGACATCCCCGGCTTCGTGTTGACCCGGGGCGTCTCGTATTGGACCGACGGCCACCAAGGTCGAATTCTGGCCGGCGCCCGCAACTACCTCTACGCCCTCGACGCAACTTCGGGCAAGGTGATCCCCAGCTTCGGCGAGAACGGCAGGATCGACTTACGCAAAGGACTCCGCGAACCTTACGAGGAACAGTCGGTCGCCCTCACCACGCCGGGGAGCATATACAAGGATCTCATCATTGTCGGTGGCTCGAATCCTGAGACGCATCCGGCGCCCCCGGGAGATATTCGGGCTTTTGATGTACGCACCGGAGCCTTGCGCTGGACCTTCCATACCATTCCGCGTCCGGGAGAGTTTGGCTATGACACCTGGCCCAAAGACGCCTGGAAAGATGCGGGCGCCGCCAACAATTGGACCGGCATGACGGTCGATCAAAAACGGGGTGTTGTGTATGTGCCCACGGGCTCCGCGGTCTTCGATTTCTACGGTGGCGATCGCGTGGGCAACGATCTGTTTGCCGACTCGCTGATAGCGCTCGATGCCGCGACCGGCAAGCGTATCTGGCATTTCCAGGGCGTGCATCACGATCTTTGGGACCGAGATTTTCCCGCGCCGCCGGCGATGGTGACGGTCACCCATGACGGGAAGCGGGTGGACGCCATAGCACAGACAACCAAGTCCGGCCTGCTCTACGTCTTCGATCGTTCCACTGGGAAATCGCTTTTCCCCATCAAGGAAATTCCTGTCGCTTCCAGCAATGTTCCGGGCGAAGTCACCTCACCGACACAGCCATACCCAACCTTGCCCGAGCCGTACACACACCAAAGCACCACCATCGATAGCCTGACCAACCGCACGCCAGAAGCGCATGCCTGGGCAGTGAAGCAGTTTAATACCATGATCGGGGGCGGCCAGTTTGTTCCACCCAGCGTGGACAAGCTCACCGTCGATATGCCGGGTTTTGCCGGGGGCGGGGAGTGGGGTGGTGTGGCCGTCGACCCATCTACCGGAGTGCTATACGTCAACGCCAATGACACTGCGTGGCTGGTTGGACTGACGGTTCCGCCGCCGGCCGGGAGTTTGGGGGAGAAGGTTTATCAGAACCAATGCAGCGGTTGCCACGGCATCAATAGGGCAGGTTCCCCACCGGCTATCCCCTCCTTACGGGGTATTGAGGGCATCCTCACTGAACAGGAGATCGCTACCACCATTCGTGGCGGAAAAGGCCGCATGCCACCCTTCACCAGCCTCAGTGACGAGCAGGTGCAGGCCGTGGTGCGTTACCTGACCAAGGCTCCGCAACAGCAACAGCGGCCACCTCGGGCTGCACGCGGCGCCGGGCCTGCCGCGGATCCGGTAGCCGCTGAGGGCGCAGAGGAAAAAACAACCAACGACATGCCGTACAAGACCATTGGCTTTCGCCGCTTTACCGATCCTGAGGGTTATCCCGCCACTGCGCCACCGTGGGGCACGCTCAGCGCAATCGACCTGAATACCGGCAAGTACCTGTGGAAGATTCCCTTTGGAACTTATCCCGAGTTGGTAGCCAAGGGAATGGCGGATACCGGATCGGATAACTACGGTGGTCCGGTGGTTACCGAAGGTGGCCTGCTCTTTATCGGCGCGAGCGTGTTTGATCAGAAGTTCCACGCTTATGACAAGACCACTGGCAAGCTTCTGTGGGAAACCGAATTGCCGTTCTCGGGTTTAGCCACACCTGCGACCTACATGGTGAATGGAAAGCAATACGTGGTGATTGCGGCCGGGGGAGGGCAATCGAGCAGAAAGCCCCCAGGTGGCGTTTGGGTCGCCTTCGCGCTACCGTAGATATTTTTTATCAGGGCACGACTTTTAGTCGGGTAAAGGATTGAAAGAGAGTTGGCGCTTCAGAAGGTGTGTGAGAATTCGGGATTTAGAAATTTAGTCCCGAAGGGACGGTTGAACTTAGCCCAGGACACTAGTCCTGGGTACATCATGAGACATGATTGAGTCCCGTAGGGACGGCTGAAGCAAGATTGCGTCGCGGCCCATTTTCAGCCGTCCCTGCGGGACCCACGGCACGCCGGGACAGGTTGGGTCGTCCTTTCAAATCCAAACCCAGGACTAGCGTCCTGGCTAAGTTCAACCGTCCCTTCGGGACTAAATTTCTAAATCCGGAGTTCTCACACACCCTCTTCAACCCAGAGCTCGTCAATCGTAGCGTTCGAAGATGATCTGTTTTCTATCCCAACCCAGGCGTTTCAGGGAATCCCGGTTAGCCGCCACCATTTCATTCAAACCGCAAATATAGGCATGGATGCTGTATAACGTTCCTTCCACTGGCCGCGGGTCTACCGCGCTGTGGCGCGCATGCTCAACGGCAATTTGCTCTACGAATTCCTGCACGTAGCCGCGCGCGCCCTCCCAACTGTCCTGGGGACGGCTCAGGGTCTTGTGATAAAAGAAATTTGGCCTGCCGGCAGCAATCCGCTCAAAATAGTCTTCGTAATAGAGTTCGGATTCATACCGCGTTCCATACACCAGCCAGAACTTTTGCCCTTGGCTGCGGTCCTCGTCATCGTCCGGGAAGAGGTGTTCGACAAAGCTCCGCATGGGTGCGATGCCCGTTCCCGTGGCGATGAAGATGCTGTCAGTCAGGGGCGCGCGCAGCATGAACAATCCATGCGGCCCATGAAACTCAAGGCTCTGGCCCACCTCTAGATCGCACAGCAAATTAGAGAAAAACCCGCCCTCCACCCGATTCACGCACACATCAAACTGGTTTGCACGGGGCGCCGATGCGATGGAATAGGCCCGGGTCTGGTGCTTGCCCGCGGGGTCAAGAGCCAGGAATGAAACGAATTGCCCGGGCTGGAAATCGAATTTTTCCATCTCGTTTACTGTGAATTCAAGATGGAAACATGCGGCGGGTTCAGATAGCAGAAGTCTGCGCGTTAGCCGCGCAGTATAGATTGGCCGGGACAATATCCGTCACCTCGGATGGAACACAACTCTCGACTTGCCTATTACCACATTATTCGACGGTCACGGATTTGGCCAGATTCCGCGGCTGATCCACGTCGCAACCGCGACGCACGGCAATGTGATAGGCCAGAAGCTGCAAAGGAACCACTTCGATCAGCGGGGCCAGCAATTCGGGCGCCTCGGGCACGTAGATCACGTGTTCTACCAACTCACGAATCTGTTTGTTGCCCTCGGTTGCCACCGCAATCACACGGCCCGAACGCGCCGTTACCTCCTGGATATTCGACAGCGTCTTTTCATATCGCAGCATTGATTCCGCACTCCGCTGATCGCTGGTCGCCAGCACTACCACCGGCAATGCTTCATCAATCAGCGCATTGGGCCCGTGTTTCATCTCCCCCGCCGGGTAGCCTTCGGCGTGGATGTAGGAGATCTCCTTTAGCTTCAACGCTCCCTCGAGCGCAATCGGAAAGTGGATGCCGCGGCCTAAAAAGAGAAAGTCCGAGGCAGACGCAAATCCTTTGGCCAGAGTCCGGCACTCGCCGTCCCGCTGTCGCAGCACTTCTTCGATCTTTCCCGGGATACGGCTGAGCTCGTCGACGAGGGTGGCGCTCTCGGCGCCTGAAATCGCTCCTCGCTTCTGTGCCAGGTGCAGGGCAAAGAGAAACAGCGCCGTCAGCTGCGCAGTGAATGCCTTGGTCGAGGCGACGCCAATCTCGGGTCCCGCGTGGGTATAGATCGTTCCGTGGGCTTCGCGCGCCACCATCGAGCCCACCACGTTGCAGATGGCGACGGTCATCGATCCCTTGGCGATCATCTCCCGTTGCGCGGCCAGCGTATCCGCCGTCTCGCCGGACTGCGTAATCAGCATCCCCAGCGCGTTTGGATCGGCGATCGGGTCGCGATAGCGGTATTCGCTGGCGTAATCGACCTCGGTGGGAACCCGTGCCAGCCGCTCGATCATGTACTTGCCCGCCAGGGCAGAGTGCCAACTGGTTCCGCAAGCCGCGATGTTCACCTGCGTGGCCGCGCGGAAGTGATCGTCGGTGATCTCCATTTCGCCCAGGAACACTTCGCCCGTCTCCAGTGAGATCCGCCCCAGCGTGGTGTCGCGAACGGCACGTGGCTGCTCGAAGATCTCCTTGAGCATGAAGTGCTTGTATCCGCCCTTCTCTGCCTGGATCGGGTCCCAGAGAATTTTTTCCACCTTGCGCTGGACGGGATCGCCTGCCAGGTTGGTGAACTTCACGCCCTCCGCCGTAAGGACAGCCACATCACCATCGGCCAGGAAATACATCATGCGAGTGTGGTGCAGGATCCCGGGCACATCCGAGGCTACAAACGATTCTCCCTCTCCTATTCCAATTACTGCAGGCGGTCCATTGCGGGCGGTAACAATGGTGTCGGGCGCATCGGCGGAGATTACGCTGATAGCGTAAGCGCCCGTCAACCTGCGCGCCGCCCGGCGCACCCCTTCCTCGAGCAACATGGTTTTACCCGAGCTTTCGGCCGAGCGCAGTTCCTGTTCGATCAGGTGGGCGATGATTTCCGTATCTGTCTCGGTGACAAATGTGTGGCCTTCGTTTGCCAGTTCACGCTTCAATTCCAGGTAATTCTCGACGATCCCGTTATGCACCACCACGATGCGCCCGGTGCAGTCCCGGTGTGGATGTGCGTTCTCTTCGGTTGGCCGGCCATGGGTGGCCCAGCGGGTGTGGCCGATGCCGTAGGTACCGCGAAGCGGGTGTTGCCGGATCACCTCTTCCAGGTTGCGCAGCTTCCCCGGCGCGCGGCGCAGCTCGAGCCCGTGTCCCGCGGATCCCACAGCGATACCGGCCGAGTCATATCCGCGGTACTCCAGTCGTCTCAACCCTTCAAGGATGACGGAGACCACGTCCTTAGGACCGACATATCCCACGATTCCGCACATAGATTCTCATTGTACGGTCGGTCACCAGCGGTACAGACGAAATAGGGGACGGTTGGACGGGCCCGACAGGTTACTCTGCTTGTTCTTCCAGGCGGTACGTGAACTCTTCGATCACCGGATTGGTGAGCACTTCGCGGGCGATGCGTTCCACCTCAGTCCGCGCATCGGAGGCATCCATGGCGCGCAGGGTGAGCTGGAAGTATTTTCCCTGGCGTACTTCCTCGATGCCGGTGTATTGCATTCGTTTGAGTGCGCCATGGATCGTCTGCCCTTGCGGGTCGAGAACAGTGCGCTTCAGCGTGACGTAGACATGGGCCTTCATGGTGGTCGATTATAAACGCGGCAGGCCGTGGAAGGGCACATGGCGGTGCCATATCAATCGCGTCTGGAGTATCCTTTTTTCGCGTCCAGGAAAATAAGCATGACCGAGAGCAGGTCTTTCATCGCGGGCTTCAGGTCTGGTGCGCATTGAAGCTGCCGGAGGGCGGCGCGCACCGAAGCCAGTTCCGCCTCGTCCAGCATCCCGGCTGACGCCCCCAAATCGATCCGATGCATCTTCTGCTTTGCATGGTCCCAAACCTCAAAGACAGTCGCCGGCATATCACGTCTCAGTTGTACTGCGCGCGCTTCTTCGACTGCTTGTTTAGGGCTGTCGGCCTCGATGTCGATTTCCCAGATAACGCGGAATTCCATTTGCGGTCCGCAGCCCCGTTACTCAAGGAGGAATAACTGAACGCTACGCCAGACGCAATCGCTGTAGTGGCAGGCTTGGCACCCACGTAATAACACTGGGGCAGATGTGCCCGGGTTTTCCAGTCGAAGGTACTGACGACGCGTCGGCTTGAAGCGTTGTTGAGCGGGGAATCTGGGATTGTGTTGCTGGCGGAGAGAGGGGGATTCGAACCCCCGGTAGAGGTGTTAGCCCCTACAACGGTTTAGCAAACCGCCGCCTTCAGCCACTCGGCCATCTCTCCGGGGTTCACTGGACGGATTATATCCGAAGCTGTGGTCTGGAAATCCATTGCGGCGTGATTGCCTAGCGGTTTCCGCTCACCGAGGAGATCTTGTTGTCTTTGAAGCGATTCACCGCTTCGACTACCTTGGTCCGGGCAAAGGCCGCGTCGTGCCAGCCTTTTACTTCTACCCTTTTGCCCTCCAAGTCCTTGTAGATGGCGAAGAAGTGGGTCATTTCCTTTAACATGTGCGGGTAAATTTCGGAGTAGTTCCACACGTCGGCGTAGCGTGGGTTGTTCTTGCCCACCGCCAGAACCTTTTCGTCGGGTACCCCCTGGTCGAGCATTTCCAGCAGGCCGATGGGCCGTACCTGCATTACGCAGCCCACAAAGCTGGGCGCGTCCACCAGGACCAGCACATCCAGCGGATCGCCATCTTCGCTCAGGGTCGAAGGAATGAACCCGTAGTCACCGGGATAATGCACCGGGGAATAAAGATTGCGATCCAGGCGGAAGACGTGCAGCGTCTTGTCGTATTCGTACTTGTTGATGCCCTCGGCCGGAATCTCAATGACCGCATTAATCACTTCAGGGCACTTCTCTCCGACCGGCAATTCCAGATAATTGACCATAGTGGCTCCGCAGCCGCTTTATGATAACCCAGGCAGAAATGGTGGCGGGGCGCTTCAGATTAAAGAGAAAGCTTGGCGAAGTGCAAGCTGAGCTGGACCGGCTTGGTCCACAACAGAGACACAATTTGATCCTGGTAACCAGCGATCGCCTGCCGGCGCCGCACGGTTGAGGATTCGGCTTTGGGTTTAGAGGATCTCAAGCAGTTTCTCGATCAGTTGCCGGTATCCGGTGGACGCGATCACCGCATCCACGCCGTTACGGAATTGCACCAGGCCGACCCCACGGTTGTAGTCCATCGACAGGCTGACAATTCGTTCCAGCGCAGTCGCCCGGGCATCGTCGAGCGTGACCTCGATACTGGTTGAAATGTATTCACGGTGGTTCGTGGCCGGCAGCTTCAATTGAATCCCTCCCCCGAAGAATCAACAAGCAGTCGTACAGAGAACCACCGCTTGATTCGTAGAATAGCCGCTCAGGCCTCGCTGGCTACAACTATTGGGTAACAACAGGCGGGATAAAAGTACTCGCAGCTGGTAATGTCTACACCCTCTTTTCCGCTTGTCCATGCGGCGTTTTATCGTATGGAATCAGGGCTTTAGAGAGATTCCCTTACCCCCGCATCGATCCCGGCTCCACCAGGGCTGCGAAATTACCCACCCCGTCAGACAGCAAATAGAGAAATGCTTTAGTATCCATTACGGTTTGAAGACGCGACTTACGTCGCAGTGCAGCAAGCCGATCAGGAGAGTTTGTTCATGGCCAACCGGTCGATGCAAAGCAAAGCACTTAACTGTATTTTGTTGTTTTTTACCCTGGTGCCATTGGCATCGCGTCTGGAGGCAAAGGTGACCAAGTCTGAATTCGGCAGTATGCCCGATGGAACCAAGGTGGAGATTTACACCCTCGAGGAGGGTGCGCTCAAAGCGCGTGTCATGACCTATGGGGCGCGGCTGGTGTCGCTCGAGGTGCCTGATCGCAGCGGCAAAACCGCCGACATCGTCCTGGGATATGAATCCCTGGCGCCCTATCTGGCTGACCCAAAAAGCTACTTCGGATCCATCGTTGGACGCTACGGCAACCGGATCGCCCATGCCAGCTTTTCGCTCGACGGCAAGCGCTATCAACTCCCTGCGAATGACGGCACCAACTGCCTACACGGGGGCATTAAAGGATTCGACAAGCTTGTATGGCAGGGGCATGAAATTCCCAACGGAGTTGAGCTCACCCTGGTGAGCAAAGACGGCGACCAGGGCTTTCCAGGCACGCTCACGGCACGGGTCCGCTATACGCTCGAAGCACATGCGCTCAAGATCGAGTACTTCGCTACCACCGACAAGGACACTGTCCTTAATCTGACCAATCACAGCTACTTCAACCTTGCTGGCGAGGGGCAGGGAGATATTCTCAACCACCGGGTGATGATTCCGGCCGACCGCTTCACTCCTGTCGACTCATCGCTTATCCCCACTGGCGAACTGGCCCCGGTAGCGGGAACGCCATTGGACTTCCATCAACCCACGGCCATCGGAGCGCGGATCAATGACAACTACGAGCAAATGCGCCTGGCCGGAGGATATGACCACAACTACGTGCTGAATGGAAAAGCGGGGGTGTTGCAGGAGGCTGCGCGGGTCCTCGAGCCGACCAGCGGCCGGGTGCTCACTGTGGAAACGACGCAGCCCGGGCTGCAGTTTTATTCCGGCAATTTTCTGGATGGAACGCTGCATGGTAAACACGGCCATGTGTACAACAAGCACGCGGGCTTTTGTCTGGAAACGCAGCACTTTCCCGATTCTCCCAATCACCCCAAGTTTCCCACCGCCGAACTCAAGCCGGGGCAGACCTACCACAGCGTCACCGTGTTCGGTTTCTCCACTGCGCCCTGATTGCCGGAGCGGTGTGATTTGGAATATTGCGCTACGCTCGGTCGAAAGACATTTCCCGCGGGGCTTGATGGGGGTGAAAGCGCTTTGCTCAGTGGCTTTAGAACCTGCGTGAGAACTCGAAGAGCAACCGCAGGTCCCTGCCTTGCCCGCTGGGAGAAAAAACTACGCTCGATTTACCGCCGCCTCGAGGCCCGGAGGGCCGGCGGCCCAAACGTCAGCCCAGCCCGGAAGGGCTGGGAATCCTTCCACGACCACGCCGAGCGCCGTAGGTGCGGCACTCACTCTGGATTCCTCTGGAATCGCACGGGGAATGCTCACCCAGCCTCCTGAGGGCCCCAGGCAAACTGAGGGGTTACCTTTAGTTAAATACCCCCCATCCTCATGTTTATTTACCTCAGCTCCTTGCGCACCAAAGCCACCCATGGGATCGTTGGCTTGACGGTTTCCTAAGGAGAATCATGCAGCCGTATCCCTGCGCCACCACAACTGTTACACCTGCAGGAAGAACCGCGCTCTGCCCGTTACCAGCGATACTCGGAGCAATTTGACATCTTGATAAGACAAAGGACTTATCCCCCTTCCCCGCCGGCCAAGATGAGCCACGCTCCGCTTCTCGTCCCAATCGAGGCTCACGCGTGGAAGGCTCCCCGTCTGCCGGCAAAGCAAACTTTTCCTCCAGCGCGACGCACCTTACCACGCATACCACGCATATCACGCACCATTTCCGTCGGCGGGACGCACCTTACCACGCATATCACGCACCATTTCCGTCGGCGGGACGCACCTTCCGTCGGCGGGACGCACCTTACCACGCATACCACGCATATCACGCACCATTTCCGTCGGCGGGACGCACCTTACCACGCATACCACGCATATCACGCACCATTTCCGTCGGCCTCCTCAAAGCCCCTGAGATTCGTTTCCCTATTCCTCATGGCGAGCTACGTAAGTCTTCTTGGAGAGAACGTCGGGTTTTCACTGCGGAAAAATCCAACATCTGCCCCCTTTCCGGCTAGAGGGGCAGGGATGCTACCCTTCAAATTGAAGCATAGTATGCCGGAAAAAACCCTCAGCCCCGAACTCAACCCCGACTCGGCCGCGCGCTCAGATCTCTCCAGCGGAAGCCGCTTTGTGCGCGCCTGTCTGCGCCAGCCGGTGGACCAGACACCGGTGTGGTTTCTTCGTCAAGCCGGCCGCTACATGCCGGAGTACCAGGCCGTTCGCCGCCACCATTCGCTCCTGCAGATTTGCAAGAACCCTGAGCTTGCCGCTGAAGTAACCATCACCGCCGCGGAGAAGCTTGATGTCGATGCCGCCATCATCTTTGCCGATCTGCTTTTGCCACTGGAAGGAATGGGCCTCGATTTTGAGTTCCTGGCCGGGGAGGGTCCGGTGATCCATCAGCCGGTGCGCACCGCAGCCGATGTCGAGAAGCTGCGCATCGATCGGGCGCACGAGCTGGGCTACGTGGCCGAGGCCATACGCAAAGTCGTAGCCCATTTCAAGGATCGCATCGGCATGGTTGGATTTTGCGGAGCGCCCTTCACCCTTGCCAGCTACATGATCGAAGGTGGTGGTTCACGCAACTACATCTTCACCAAGGCCATGATGTACCGTGAACCATCCATCTGGCGGCTACTGCTCGAAAAACTCGCTTCGGTGTTAGAAGAGTACGCTGCCCAACAAGTGGAGGCGGGAGCCGACGTCATCCAGATTTTCGATAGCTGGGCCGGCGCTCTCAGCCCAACGGACTACCGCGATTTCGTTCTGCCCGTCACCACGCGTTTAGTGCGCAGTGTGCAGGCGCTGGGCGTACCGGTCATCTACTTCGGCGTAGACACCGCGACCCTGCTGCCTGCCATGCGCGAAACCGGCGCCGACGTCATCGGGCTTGATTGGCGGGTACCATTGGACCAGGGCTGGTCCGCGCTCGGTCACGCAGTCGCGGTGCAAGGCAATCTCGACCCCATCCTGCTCTTCGCCAACGAAGATCTGCTTCGAAAACGCGTGCGCCAGATCCTCGAGCAGGCTGGGGGCCGCCCCGGACACATCTTTAATCTGGGCCACGGCATCGTTCCCGGTACGCCGGTCGAAAATGTGCAGCGAGTGGTGCAGTATGTGCGCGAGTTCAGCGCCATCACCGGAGACCATTCCCGTGCCTGATATTGCACCGCACCGCCGGGCAGTTCTGTTGCTTGCCCACGGAACGCCCCAATCACTCGATGAGATTCCCGAGTACTTGCGCAATATCACCGGGGGGCGCCCCATGCCCGAATCTGTCATCGAAGAGATTCGTCACCGTTACAGTCTCATCGGATCGAGCCCGCTGACCGAGCTCACCATGGAGCAAGGGCGCCTGCTATCCCAGGCGCTCGGCCTGCCCGTATACGTCGGCATGCGCAATTGGAAACCCTATATCGCCGACGTAGTGCGCCAAATGAAAGAAGATGGCATTACCTCGGCGGTTGTTATTTGTCTGGCGCCGCAGAATTCCCGCACCAGCGTCGGCCTCTATCGCCGCGCTGCTATTGCAGAAGCCGCGGGGGCCATCAAGATGGACTTCATCGATGCCTGGGCCGACCATCCACTGCTCGCCCAGGCGTTTGCCGAACGGCTGCAGCCAGTGTGGCAAAGCCTCTCCGCCCGGATCGGTGGGCTGGCGCCAGTGCTCTTTACTGCCCACAGCGTGCCTTGCAGAACGATCCAGTCGCAGCCGGCGGATGCTGAAGGGAAGCCGGCGCCGTCGGCTGCCGGAGAAATATCCGGTCCAGACCCGTATCCCGTCGAAGCGAAGCGCACGGCCGCGAACGTCGCGGCACTCCTCGCGCCGCTGGGTCTCACCGCCGCCCATTGGTTTTTCGCCTTTCAAAGCCAGGGCATGTCCGGCGCTAGCTGGATCGGTCCGACGGTAGAGGACACCCTCACTGCGCTGCGCCAGGAGGGCTACTCCGCGGTCGTGATCCAGCCCATCGGTTTCCTTTGCGACCACGTTGAAATTCTCTACGACATCGATATCGGCTTCCGTGATTTCGCCGCCGGAATCGGCCTTGAGGTCGTGCGTCCCAAGTCGCTCAACGACTCTCCGCTGCTAACGGCGACGCTTGAGGATCTGGCCCTTCGAGGTTTTGCCCGGCTGGCGGCAAAGATTCATCCCGAGGCTTTGTCCGCGACCGCCTTATGATCGCGATTGTGGGTGGGGGCATTGCCGGCCTGGCGACGGCTTATCAACTGGCCTGCGATGGGGTAGCCTTTACCCTCTTTGAATCCTCAGAGCGGCTCGGCGGCATTGTCGAAACCGTTCATCGCCAGGGGTTCGTGATCGAGTGCGGGCCCGACTCCTGGGTCACCGAAAAACCCTGGGCCCGCGAACTGGCCGTGGAACTCGGTCTCGAAGACCAGATCATCGCCTCCAACGATCAATGGCGGCGCACCTATGTGCAGCAAGGCGGCGTACGCCACACGCAGCTTGTCCCCATCCCAGACGGCATGCGCATGATGGTTCCAGCGAGGTGGGGTCCGCTGCTCGAATCACCGCTTTTCAGTTGGCAGGCTCGGCTGGCCTATTTGCGCGAACCGAAACGTGCCGAGGAGCTCAAGCAGTCCGCGCCTGCTCATGATGAATCAGTCGCCGAATTCGTAAGCCGTCACTTTGGCGAGGAAGTCGCCTCCACCATCGCGGGCCCGCTACTGGCCGCGGTATTCGGAGGGGACATTCGGAAGCTGAGTGTTCGCGCCGTCATGCCCGCCTTCGTCCGCATGGAAGCCGAGCAGGGGAGCCTGATACAGGCTGTTCAGCGGCGGGCTCAGCAATCCTCTCCCGCCATTTTCACCACCCTTGCGAATGGTCTCGGTACTCTGATCGATCGCATGGTCGCCAGCTTGCCGGATGCATCCATACGTTTGCGCCATCCGGTTCTCGCGATTGAGGCCGTCCAGGGAGGCTGGCGAGTCACGACTGCTGGCAGCCCCCAACAATTTGACGCGCTGGTCCTGGCCACTCCGCCGCACGTTACCGGCCTTTTGTTGCAACGGCTGAACCATGGCGGCGGCGTGGCTGATTTGCTGCCCCGGCAGGCCACATCGGCGATCGTGGTAGCACTGGCCTTCGCTGCCGAGCAAGCGGCGCGCCTGCGCATTCCACGTGGCTTTGGTTTCGTGGTTCCCCAGGTTCCCGGCGAAGAGCACTCACTGCTGGCCTGCACCTTCGTGGATCAGAAGTTTGCCGGCCGCGTTCCTCCCGGGGCAACCTTACTGCGGGCCTTCTTCGGCGGTCACTCGGGCGAAGCGCTGCTTGGTGAGCCCGACGATAACCTCATTGAGCGCGCCCGGTTGCAACTGGGCCGCGTTCTGGGCCCATTGCCGCAAGCTGCGGAAACGGTAGTGCGCCGCTGGCCTCTGTCACTGCCACAGTACTCTGTTGGTCATCTCGACCGAATGGTGGAGCTGGAATCGGTGGTGAGCCGTATGCCCGGTCTGCACCTTGTGGGTAGCGCCTATCACGGAGTAGGCTTGCCCGATCTCATCCGTCAGGGTCGCGACCTGGCTCGATCGCTCGTCAGAACGCTGCATGATCCGAAAAGCTTTGCATAGCGCTCTGTCTACAACTCTTGATTCCGGAACCCGCCTGCGGCCAGGGCATGCAGATAACCGCGTGGAACGCATTGTGCCTATTACGCTACGCCAGATGCCTACCTGGACGACGTTCTCAAGTCCCCGGTTTCGGGTTTTCTGAATCACTATTACAGCGGGGGAGCCACGGCCACTTATGCCGCGAACGGCGCCATTGTGCCCGCCCCGGGAAACAGGAACATACAACTCGGGGGCGAGATCCGCTTCTAAGTTCTGACAGCATTGGCACGACGTTGCTCATCCCTCAGCACTGTCGCTCCTGTTTTGGGAACAACTTTGGCGGGAGCAACAAGAACCACGCTCAATTCAAGACCCGGTGAAATCGAATGCCCTCAGCCGCGGCACGCTGGTGCCAGTTGTGAAAAATTAAGTTATTAGGGTTTAAACTCGACGCGGATTTGCGGCCAGGAAACTCACTCAACGATTTTTGCTCTGCAACCAGCTTTCAAACGGCCCGGTTACGTGGCAGTCACAGGACGCACTCTAGTTTTGATCCAGCTGGCATCTCATCATCGAACGAATGATTAAGCCGAAACAAAAAGTCATCATTATCGGGGCCGGTCCGGGCGGGCTGGCGGCTGCTATTTTGCTGCAACGCTCGGGCGTCGATGTCACCGTCGTGGAGCGCCGGGATGTCGTCGGCGGCCGAACATCCACTATCGAACGGAACGGTTTCAAGTTCGATACCGGGCCGACATTCTTTCTCTACCCCAGGGTTCTGCGCGAGATATTAGCAGCCGCGGGCAGAAATCTCGACGAAGAGATCCCGATGTACCGGTTGGATCCACAGTATCGACTGGTGTTCGGGTCGGGCGGAGAACTGCTGGCCACCCCGGACCTGGAACGAATGGAGCGCGCCATTGCTCAGCTCAGCCCAGACGATGCCCGTGGCTTTCATCGCTTCTTTTGTGATAATCGCAACAAGCTGGAGAAGTTTTTGCCTTTTCTGGAATCGCCCTTCGAGAGCTGGCGAGACTTAGCCAGGCTTGACATGCTCAAGCTGCTACCGCTGCTGCGTCCGTGGCGGTCGCTCGATTCTGATCTGCGCAGCTATTTCAAAGATGAACGGATACGCCTCGGCTTCAGCTTCCAGTCCAAGTATCTGGGCATGTCACCCTTCACCTGCCCCAGTTTGTTCAGCATCCTGTCTTTTCTGGAGTATGAGCACGGCGTATTTCACCCTGTAGGCGGTTGTGGCGCAGTGACCAAGGCTATGGCCCGCATCGCCGAGGACCTGGGCGCGAGAGTCCTACTCAATGAACCGGTCGAAGGGATGATTTTCGCCGGCCGCAAGTGTACCGGGGTACGGACCGCTAACCGAACCCTCGCTGCTGATGCCGTGGTGGTCAATGCCGACTTCGCTCAAGCCATGCAGCGCATGGTACCGGACAACATTCGCCGCCGCTGGACCGACAGCAGGATTGAGAAGAAACGCTTCTCCTGCTCCACCTTCATGCTCTACCTGGGTATCGAAGGGCGGTATGACGAGGTCTCTCACCACACCATCTATCTGGCGAAGGATTACCAGCAGAACCTGCGCGATATTGAACAACTGCACCAGCTCTCGGAGGATCCGTCGTTCTACGTGCAGAATGCCTGTGTTACCGACCCGTCGCTCGCGCCAAAGAAGATGAGCACGCTTTACGTTCTGCTGCCAGTCACGCACGAGCATCGGAATATCGACTGGGCTGTAGAACGAACGCGTTTTCGATCCCTGGCTCTGCGCCAGTTGGAGAAGATCGGAATCAAGGACGTGGAGCACCGAATTCGTTTCGAGAAGGTCGTCACCCCTGCGGACTGGTGCACCGATTACGCGCTCCACAAAGGCTCCACCTTCAGCATGGCGCATAACTTGCGGCAGATGCTGCACCTCAGGCCGCACAACCGGTTTGAAGATCTTGACCGCGTCTATTTAGTCGGGGGCGGCACCCATCCCGGCAGCGGTTTGCCGGTGATCTTCGAATCCGCCCGCATTACCGCGCGCCTGCTGCTCGAAGACCTGAAGGTCGAGCCGCAGTGGGACGCTCCCCCGGTGCTGGCCCAAGCCGCCCTATACGAAGCTGCTTCGTAGAATGGCAGCAGGGTGCACAATCAACACTATGCCGCTGAATATGCAGCGTGAGTTCCGGGCCGGGCCCGCCGCCATGGGGCAGGCGCGGTCGGCGCAGCAGATCTGGGCTCGGACGGGAGTACGGGAGCGTCTAGCCATTCTCCGCCGTGCCCGGCATCGCATCGCCGCAACCGCAGAGAAGATAGCGCAATCCGTTCCCCGCCATCAGGCCGGGGCACTGCATCGCAGTGTGGCCGACACGCTGGTCTCTGAGGTCTTGCCGTTAGTTGAGGCGTGCCGATTTCTCGAGCGGGAGGCCGCCTGGATTCTTGCTCCCCAGCGGCTCAGTTCTTACCACCGCCCCTTTTGGCTTCGCCGCGTAACAGCCGAGACCAGGCGGGAACCGCTCGGTGTGGTGCTCATCATTGGCCCTGCGAACTATCCGCTGTTCCTGCCCGGTGTGCAGGTGCTGCAGGCGCTTACCGCCGGCAATGCCGTCTTGTGGAAGCCTGCGCCTGGCAGCATGGCCGCAGCTGAGGCTCTGCGCGATGCTTTGGTCGCTTGCGGCCTCGATCCGGCATTGCTGCAATTGTTGGACGAATCACCTCAGGCGGGCGGCGAAGCGATCTCTGCCGGAGTGGACAAAGTTTTTCTAACCGGCTCCGCCACCACTGGTACGGCGGTACTGCATCAACTGGCGGAGAGCTTGACGCCCGCTGTCCTGGAGCTCTCCGGCTGTGATGCTGTTTTTGTGCTCCCCGGTGCCGATCGGGATCGTACAGTCGCAGCGCTAACCTTCGGATTGCGCTTCAACGGTTCGGCTACCTGCATGGCGCCACGGCGAGTCTTCCTGGTGGGCGAGCAGGCCGGCCTGGTGGAGGTGCTGCTCGCCCAACTCAAGAGCCTCGAACCCGTCATCCTGCCTGCCTGGACGCAAGCCCAGCTTGCCGACCTGTTGCAAGACGCCAAGCGCCTGGGAGGCTCAGTTCTCGTAGATGAGTCTGCCGGAGGGCTGCGCTTCGCCGTGATCATCGGGGCCACTCCCGAAATGCGCATGGCACAGAGCGATATTTTTGCGCCTGTACTCAGCATTTTCCATGTGCCCGACACAGACGCCGCGATTGCCGCTCACGCGCCATGTCCTTATTCGCTCACCGCGGCGATCTTCGGACCCGAGCCCGAAGCGCGCATGCTAGCCTCGCGGCTCCCGGTCGGGACGGTACTGATCAATGACCTGATTGTGGGTACCGCCGATCCACGAGTCAGTTTTGGCGGCCGCAAGTCGAGCGGCTACGGCGTAACCCGCGGCCGTGAAGGACTGCTGGAAATGACTGCGCTCAAGACGATTGTCGCCCAGCGGAGCCGCGACCTGCGACCTTATCGCCCAACCAAGCCCGATCATCAGTCGTTTTTTTCCTCTTACATCGAGGCCGTTCATGGCGGTAGTTGGCTCGCCCGTTGGCATGGCGTGCGGCGGTTCCTGCGCAGCGCAGCCCGGCTCGACTGATACAGGAGAAACATTACTATGCGTGTTGCAGTGATCGGTTCAGGATTGGGAGGCCTTTCGGCGGCCTGCACGCTGGCCGCGCGCGGCTACGAGGTCGAAGTCTTCGAGAAAAATCCCTGGCTGGGCGGCAAAGCCGCGGTGCTGGAAGAAGAGGGTTTTCGCTTCGATATGGGGCCCACCATTCTGATTCAGCCTTCGGTGCTGCGGCGTATCTTTTGCGAAGCCGGGCGCACCATGAGCGATTACCTGGAAATGGTTCGTCTCGATCCTCAATGGCGGTGCTTTTTCGACGACGGCACGGTTCTGGATCTCAAGGACAATATCCGGGAGATGGCTGCATCGCTTGAGGGCAGGGAACCGGGGCTGGGTGGCCGCTTTACCCAGTTCATGGAACTTTCTGAAAAGCTCCACACCATCTCCGACAAGTTCTTCTTCTGGAAGTCGGTCGGTTCCATGCGCGACACCTTTGACATTGGCGGGAGCTTCCAGATTTCAGTGCTTAAAGATGTTCTGAGCATGCGCCTGGGGCAAAGCGTGTCCGGAACCATTCGCGACTTCATCAAGGACCCGCGCGTGGCCCAGATGCTCGATCACTACGTGCAGTACGTGGGCTCGTCGCCGGATAACTCCCCGGCGATTCTCTGTTCCATTGGTCACATGCAGGCGGAACAGGGCATCTGGTATCCGAGGGGAGGCACCCGTGCCGTTCCCCAGGCTCTGGTCCGTCTGGGCACTGAGCTCGGGGTGCGCTACCATACTTCGATCGAGATTGCTCGCTTACTCATCCAGGCTGGCGCTATTTCCGGCCTCGAAACGAAAAGTGGAGAGCAACATCGGTTTGACGCCGTGGTTTCCAATGAAGACGCTGTTCGCACCTATCGCGAGCTGCTTGGCGGCGCGGTTGCCGATAGGTTCGATAAACGCAGAGAGTACGAGCCGGCGTGTTCCGGTGTAGTGCTTTACCTCGGGCTCAACCAGCGCTACGAGCATCTGGCGCACCATGACTTCGTATTCTCCCGTGATCCGCATGAGGAGTTTCACCACATCTATGATTTGGCCGAGCCTGCGCCTGATCCGACTTGCTATCTTGCCTCAACTTCAGCCACCGATAGCACCACGGCCCCCGCGGGCGGCGACGCGCTCTACGTTCTGGTCCACACTCCGTTCCTGCGCCCTAAGCATGATTGGTTGAGGATGTTTCCCGCCTATCGCCAGGTGATTCTTAATAAGCTGAAGCGCACTGCTGGTCTCGCCGACATCGAGGAGCGCATAGTCTTTGAGCGTGCGCTCACGCCGCTTGATATCCATGAGCGGTACAGGGTGCTGAATGGAGCGATCTACGGCATTTCGAGCCACGGCCGTTGGAATGGTGCGTTCAAGCCGGCCAATGCCAGTCCGGATGTTGTGGGCCTCTACCTGGCGGGAGGCGCTGCGCATCCCGGCCCAGGAATGCCGATGGTCATGATGAGCGGCTGGATTGCCGCCGACGCTCTCGACCAGCATTATCGTGGGGCAGACGCCGCCGTTTCCGCGCGGCGGCAGGCTGAGGAGCTGTTAACCCATGCCTGATAAGCGTCCTTTCCCTTTCAACAAAGCCGGCACCCGGCCTCCGTTAGCACTTTACGAAAAAGAGCATAGCGATGCACGATGAACGCACGCCGGGAAATTCCGCATTGACCCGCCCATCGCGGCGGCTGCTTTCATTCTTCGCCAGGTATCTGCACTGGTATGTCGGCCGCCACTTTCACGGTATTCGCCTGGCAAACTCGAGCCGCTTCCCTGTTACTACGGGCCCGCTGATTATCTTCGCCAACCACGCCTCCTGGTGGGATCCGCTTGCATTTATCGTGGTGTCGCGTCGCTTTCTCCCCCACGCGTCCCACTATGGACCCATGGACGCCGCTGCCTTGAAGCACTACTCAGTTCTCCGCAAGCTCGGCCTTTTCCCTGTAGAAAGCGGCACCCGGCGCGGAGCGGTCCAATTCCTGCGCGCCGCGCAACAGATTCTCTCCACCCCCAATTCTGTTCTCTGGGTCACGCCAGAAGGCCGCTTTACCGACGTGCGCAGCCGGCCTGCAGTCTTCCGCCCTGGTCTGGCCTCGTTGGCCGCCCGGCTCGACACCTGCACTCTTGTGCCCCTGGCCTTCGAGTACACTTTCTGGGATGAACGCTTGCCGGAGATCCTGGTTTCGTGCGGTCAGCCGATTGCCGTGGCACAGTACCCCGAGTATTGCGCCGAGGAATGGAACGAACGGCTCTGCGCTGCTTTGGTGGTTGCCCAGGACGAACTTGCAGACCTGGCCAAACTTCGCGATCCCGCGCGCTTTGAAACTATCCTTTCCGGCAGGGTTGGCATGAGCGGCGTCTATGAGGCCTGGAAGCGGCTGGCTGCTTTGCTGACCGGGCGCGTTTATCAGGGCAGTCACGGGAGCATCCACCGCTCATGAACGCCATCATCGCTGTCGCATTCTTTTGCTCGATCGTGCCCGCGGTGCTCTGGGTCTGGAACATGGTGCTGTACCGCGAGCCTGAATCCGGTAGCTGCGCGGAAACAGGCACTTGCGTTTTGCCGGATTCCATCTCGGTACTCATCCCCGCTCGCAATGAAGAACGCGTGATCGGCGCCTCCATTGCCAGCCTGCTTGCTTCGCGGGGAGTACAGATCGAAATCGTTGTGCTCGATGATGGCTCGACCGATCGAACGGCGGAAATTGTGCGCGGCTTTGCCGTCCAGGATGCGCGGGTGCGCCTGCGGTCTTCGCCTCCGCTGCCGGGTGGGTGGAACGGCAAACAACACGCCTGCTACGCGCTCGCCGCCGCGGCACGCTTCAATATCCTCTGCTTTCTCGACGCGGATGTGCGTCTCGAACCCGAGGCTTTGGCCTGCATGTCCTCGTTTCTACGCCGCTCCGGTTCCGATCTGGTGAGTGGTTTTCCTCGCCAGGAAACGGAGTCTCCCCTGGAGTGCCTGCTCTTGCCTCTGATTCACTTTGTATTGCTTTCGTATTTGCCGCTGGCCGGCATGCGTGCACTGCCTGCGCCCGGCTTCGCGGTAGGCTGCGGTCAGTTCCTCATGGTGCGCCGCGATGCCTACCAAAAGACCGGCGGCCACTCGCAGATCCGCACCACCATGCATGATGGCCTACTGTTGCCACATCTCTTTCGCCGTCACGGTCTGCGCACCGATCTTGCCGACCTGACCCACCTTGCAACTTGCCGCATGTATCACAATGCGGCAGAGGTCTGGCGCGGGCTGACAAAGAATGCTACTGAGGGCATGGCTGCGCCGGCACGCATTCTGCCTTTCACCTTCCTGCTCTTTTGCGGTCAGATTCTTCCCCTGCTGCTCGTCCTTTCCTTGGCCCT
The DNA here is from genome assembly GCA_963838445.1 of uncultured Acidobacteriaceae bacterium. Classification (GTDB taxonomy): domain Bacteria; phylum Acidobacteriota; class Terriglobia; order Terriglobales; family Acidobacteriaceae; genus PALSA-350. Next base: position 26,371 of record CAWIRT010000024.1, on the reverse strand, counting down.
CGCGCCTTCCTTGTACAGCGACGGGGAAAGAACCATCATCCTGGCCGCAATGGCAGCGTCGTTTGTACCTCGCTTGCTTTCCGTCTGGAAATATCGTCAGTCCCTGTTTAGCGCTTTGCTGCACCCGCTCGGCGTCACTGTGTTGCTCGCGTTGCAGTGGTATGCCTTGCTGCGCAGACTCGCCGGCCAACAGGTCACCTGGAAAGAACGGGTGTATCGCCTGGGGTGATGCAACCGTTGGCTGCGGGGGAGCATTTCAATTCTTATCATGGGTAGACTGACAGCCATCTTCCTGGCCTTCTGCACTGTGCTGCCGGCAGCCGTTACCTTCCAGCAGCGCCTTGGTGAGGCACGCGCACAATACTTTGCCGACCTCGAGGGAAATCGCGCAGCTGCGGAGAAGGCTCGCTCCAGCTTTGCAGCGCTATCCCGTGATTACCCGGGGAATGCCGTGGTTGACGCTTATAGCGGCAGCCTGGAGCTGCTGGATGCGGCCCGCACCTGGGCAATTTGGGATAAGCGCAGGCTGGCCAATGAGGGCCTGCAAAAAATGGACCAGGCAGTCAACCGTGCGCCCACCGATCTTGAAGCGCGTTTTATTCGAGCTGCATCCACCTGGCATCTGCCCTTTTTTTACAAACGCCGCGAACAGGCCGCAAGTGATTTTACCCTGATCGCGCCGCAGGCCGAGGCTGCCGCGGCAAAGGGAACGCTGCCCCCCGAGCTCGCGGCTGCAGCGCTCGACTACTATGGTCAGGTCCTGATCGATCGCAGCGACAGTTACGGTGCGAAACAGGCCTTTGAAGCAGCGGTGCGCATCGACGGCGCCAGTCCCGGCGGCCGGGATGCTTTAAAGCGTCTCCGCACGGAGTAGAAAAGAAAAAACGCAGATCTCTCCACTCCGCTACCCCGGATTTCCTGTTGAGATTGGTGGTGGTGGTCAACTTCATGCGGCTTTCCTTAATGAAAGCCGCACACGTGGGTACGCCGTGCATGATTGACAGCTTGGGGGTGGAAGTCCCCTTCACATCCTGATGGAGGAGAAGTGATAGCGAAGCGCAAGGGCGTCGTCGTGAGGCGGGGTCTGAAGGAAGCGTGGAGCAAAGAGGCGAGCCGATGAACAAGAACCGGATATGAGGCCTACGGCGCCGGACGAGCGGGCCCGCAATCACGAAGTCCAGATCCATCAAGGGCGCTGGTGGTAAATTCGGCGGCTGCGCGTTGAAGGCGGTCAGTTTTATCACGGGAGGTCTGCTGCATGTCCCGGAAACGGGACTGAGGGTGAAGCAATTCACCCTGATCGTGCAGCAGAAGTCAGCAGAGGGCATATTAGTCGCGCAAGCGGCGAAGGCCCAAACGGAAGGAAGCGGCAAGTAGGGGTCGCGACTCGATGAGTGATAAGCGGCAGAAAAAACCGGTTTTGGCTGGCCTTTGGCGAGGAGACCAAGAGTGAAGCTCTGGGGTCTTCTGGTGAAGGGACCGAAACGCTCACGGCGAAGCGTATTTCTGAAAGCCCGGCCAAGAACAGCGAACGATTGATGGAAGAGGTGTGCGGGCGGGAGAATTGCCTGCAGGCCTGGAAGCGAGTGAAATCGAATAAGGGTAGTGCTGGCATCGACGGCATAACGGTCGAGCAGTTGCCAGACTACTTGAAGGAGCACTGGCCAGCCATCCGCGAGCAACTGCTTGCAGGGAGCTACCAGCCGCAGCCGGTGAGGCGGGTAGAGATACCCAAACCGGACGGAGGGGTGCGTCAGCTGGGCATCCCGACGGTGTTGGACCGCATGGTGCAGCAGGCGGTGATGCAGGTTCTGCAGGGTAGGTGGGATACGGAGTTTTCTGAACACAGTTACGGGTTCCGTCCCGGACGTTCGGCACATCAGGCGGTAGCCAAGGCGCAGAAGCACATCGCCGAAGGGCTGCGCTGGGTGGTTGATCTCGACTTGGAGAAATTTTTCGATCGGGTTAACCATGACAAACTGATGGCAGCCGTTGCGCACCGGATCGCGGATAAGAGGATGCTTAAGCTGATCCGGGCGTTCCTCACCGCGGGTGTGATGGAAAACGGGCTGGTGGGTCCGGTGGATGAAGGCACGCCTCAGGGCGGGCCGTTATCGCCACTGTTATCGAACGTTGTGCTCGACGAACTTGACCGGGAACTGGAGCGGCGCAAGCACTGCTTCGTGCGGTATGCGGACGACTGCAATATCTACGTGCGCAGCCGGCGAGCAGGGGAGCGGGTGAAGCGGAGCATTACCAGCTTCATCATGCGGCGTCTCAAGCTCAAGGTCAACGAGGCGAAGAGTGCGGTGGCTCGACCGGTGGAACGCAAGTTCCTGGGCTTCAGTTTTACCGTGCGGAGAACCAAGCGGCGCATCGCCGCTAAAGCTCTGGCGCGGTTCAAACAGAAGGTACGGGAGCTTACAGGCCGGACACGCGGTATCAGTATCGAGCGGATGACCAAAGAACTGGCCGACTACTTGCGTGGTTGGCGAGGCTACTTCGGCTTCTGCGAGACGCCTTCCGTGTTGGAGCGACTGGATCAATGGATACGGCATAGGCTACGTTCAATGATCTGGAAACAATGGAAACACGGTAAGGTACGGTTCGCCGAACTGTGTAAGCGAGGAGTGAACCCAGCTATGGCGGCTCAAACCGCCCGGAGTGTTCACGGCCCTTGGCACACAGTCAACAGCCCCGCGCTGAGCTACGCATTGCCCATCGCCTACTTCGACGCACTTGGACTTCCCAGGTTGTTCGCTGGTCCTTAGCTCAATCCGTCCGAACCGCCGGATGCGGACCCGCATGTCCGGTGGTGTGGCAGGGGAGAGCGGGTGACCGCTCCCCCTATGCCGATTCGTGTCCAGTGCTGTGTGGCAGGAAATCCGGGTACGCTCCGGTCGAGATGACAATTCAGTGGCTAATAGAGAGTGGTCTGTCCACGGGTCAGCGTGGAAAATTATCCGGCTAGCCTGAATCATGGCAAATGGCATGTTCGCTCCACCTACACCTTGTCATCTCGACCGGAGCGAAGCGTAGTGGAGAGATCTGCGGTGTCTTTTCTCCATGCCTCACTTAGATCAGCCCAGGTAGGATTCGTTTGCTCGATAAGCCAGATCTTCTTCGCGGGTCCCCAGTGTTTGATTTGTTTTTCGCGAGCAATCGCGTTGTTGATGTACCGATAACATTCAAACCAAACCAGCCGATGGCATCGGTAATCGGCCGTGAAACCCGGAACCTCGGCTTCCCGATGTTCCTCAGTGCGTCTCCACACGCTGTTGGTGACCCCAACATACAGAACGTGCGTCCGGCTGGCGACGATGTAGACGTAGTAGTGATGTTCCTTCACAAAAAGTCACTTTCCATCCTTTAACGGCTTGCGGGCAAAGTAATAAAGCGAACCCGCCAGGAGCACAAACATCAGCACCGACACCCAGTCGTGGTGCAGAGGGTTGGTCGCCGGAAACAATAGCACGTCCTGCCTGCCAGTTGCGGTTTCGTAAAGCTTGAGCGCGACGCCGATCAGCCCGACGATGCCGCCGGCGGCAATGAGTCCACTGGCGTAGAGGGATCCGGGGCTGACCTCACTCTCGCTCTCGGTTTTTTCGACCGCCCTATCGATCATCCACCGCACCACGCCGCCGGCAAAAATCGCCAGCGTGGTCGCGATGGAAAGATACGCACCGACTGCGAATGACAATGAACGAATTCCTAAAATCTCGATCGCAATCACTAGAAACACGCCCAGCAACACCAGGCCCCAGGGCAGCTTGCGGCCCAGGATTCCGTTCACCACAGTAGCCATGAGACGCGCCTGCGGCGCAGCAGCCTTTTCGCTGCCGATCCCCTGGATCCATTGCACCTCGATCTGTTGTGTCTGTGGATTGTAGAGATACTTACCGTCAGCCAGCTCAGGAGAATTGAGCGCGTTCAGCAGCACATAGCCATTGCCCGGACGAGTATCCACTAGTTTGCCGCCGCTCATGACACGGATCTGCGCCTGGTGGAAGTGCTGTTCCTCAACCTGCACGCCACTATGAACGGCGGTGATGTCCCATGGCCTCGCAGTTTGCCGGAATTCCGCCAGCCCCTGGTTCATCAACTGCAACGTCGCCCCAATGGCCAGCGTAGAGACGCAGGCGCCAATCACCAACGCGATCTGCTGCTTGCGCGGGGTCGCGCCGATCAGAAACCCAGTCTTGAGATCCTGCGAGGTATCTCCGGCGTTGGCGGCCGCGATGCACACCACGCCTCCAATGGTGATGGCCAGGGCGCCGAACGCAGGTGCTGTCCAGCCTTTCACCAGAAAAATCGCCGACGTTGCCATGAGGGTGGCGATCGTCATCCCCGATACGGGATTGGAAGAGCTCCCAATCAACCCGCAGATACGCGAGGAGACAGTTACAAAAAGAAATCCGAAGAACGCTACCAGTAATGCCGCCGCGAAGTTGGCGAGCCCGCTTACCTGCGCGCCGGGTACGGGTTTGAAAGTCAGGAAGATCCACATCATCAAAACCAGAACCAGCGAGCCGCCGACCACTACGCTGAAGGGAAGATCGTCGTCGGTGCGGAGCGGTGCTCGTTTCACGCCACCGCTGGCGCGTAAGTTTCCCACCGCTCCGCGCAGCGCGTTGAAGATGGTAGGCATGGTCTTAATCAGCGTGATCAGCCCGGATGCAGCCACCGCCCCGGCGCCCATCGGACGGATGTAAGAAGCCCACAGATCGCTGGGAGACATCTGGGCAATTGGCTTGGTACCGGGGTAGATCGCCTGGGGAAAGTGAGAACCGAAGAAGTAGATGGCGGGCATGAGGACCAGCCATGAGAAGACGCCGCCGGCAAATAGCAATCCCGCAATTCTGGGACCAATGATGTAGCCCACGCCCAGGTACTCCGGGGTGACGTCGGCCCGGATAGCGGAGCCCTTAAACCACTGCGGCTGGTAATCCGGTGTGCCGGGCCACGCACCGAACAAATTTTCGTTCTGGAAAAAGGTGTAGAGGCCCCCTAAGCCCAGACCAAGAAAGACGCGCCCGGCGAAGGAGCCTCCGCGTTCGCCCGCCAACAAAACGTCGGCGCATGCGGTTCCTTCCGGGTAAGCCAGCCGGCCGTGTTCCTCAACGATCAACTGTCGCCGTAATGGAATCATGAAGAGTACTCCCAGCAGTCCACCCAGGAGCGCCAACAGGAAAATGCGCGAGTACTCGAGGTCGAAGCCAAGAAAAATCAGTGCCGGCAGGGTGAAGATCACTCCCGAGGCGATCGACTGTCCCGAATTGCCAGTGGTTTGAACGATGTTGTTTTCGAGAATCGAAGCCCGCCCGAACGCCCGCAGCAGGCTGATCGAAAGGACCGCGATCGGGATGGACGCTCCTACTGTCAAGCCCGCGCGAAGTCCCACGTAGACGGTGACAGCGCCAAACAGCAATCCAAAAATACAGCCCAGTACCAGCGCGCGGATGGTCAGTTCAGGGCGGTTTTCGGTAGGGGAGACGTAAGGCTGAAAATCTTCCTGCGTTTCTTGCACTCGGCGTGCCTCCGGATGAAAACACTCTAATCTATTGCCATGCGCAAGCTCCTCGCCTATTCCGCAATTTACTTTTTGTGGGGTGCATCGTTTCTGGCCATTCGGCAGGTAGTCGCGGTGACTCCGCCTTTTTTTGCCGCGTCTTTTCGCTTCCTGTGTGCGGGGGGAATTCTCTACGCATACAGCCGCTGGCAAGGGGTACCTCAGCCGGATAGGCGGCAACTGACAAGCACGGCCCTGCTTGGCCTGGTCATGTTTGCCGGCGACTACGGCTGCCTATTCTGGGCGGAGAAGGAAGTGCCGTCGGGTCTGGCGGCTGTGATTGCGGCTACCATCCCAGTCTGGGTCATGCTCGGCGAGTGGTTGTTTGCCGGTTCGCAACGGCCGACTGCGAAAGCCCTCGCCGGCATCGTCCTTGGCATCGGAGGCGTGATCCTGCTTATGCTTCCTGCAGGACTGCACAGCAATGGCTTTACCATATCGGCCCTGGTTCTGCTCTTTGGGTGTTTCCTCTGGGCGGGCGGAACCGTTGCCAGCCGCCACCTGCAGCTGCCAAAACAACTCAGCATGAGCTCCGGGCTGCAAATGGCCTGGGGCGGTGGCTTTCTTCTCCTGCTCTCAGCAGCGACGGGGGAATTGGGCGCCTTACCGGGTCTCGCCCATCGCTGGACCTGGCAGCTTGCGTTCGCCATGGGCTATCTCATCGTATTCGCCTCGATTATTGCGTTTACTGCGTATGTCTGGCTCATCGCGCGGGATCCGACCACCCGCGTTGCCAGCTATGCCTATGTCAACCCATTGATAGCCCTGCTGCTGGGTTCGCTTCTGGCCCACGAACGTCCCACACCGGTCCAGTATGTGGGAGCCGCGATAGTGGTAGCCGGGGTAGCGTCCACAATTGCGGGAAGGCGTGTTGCACGGCGTGAACCGGTGGAGAAAGTGGCCTAAACCGGTGCGATAGCGATTTCACGATAGATGTAGCCGGTGGAAATGCTTTACGCGCGGCTTTTCACCAGGAAAAGCCCCATTTCTCTAATGCTCGATAGGGAACGGTATCGTGAAACCGCTCTAGCGTTCGGGCTCGACTTGCCCGTATACTTGCCTCATCGGCGGCAGGGCAGCGGCTTAGCCTCGCCGGCCGGCTGTGAGGTGCGTCTTTTCTGGTCAGACTGTATCCCTGACTCTCGACGTCCCGCTGTCGCAAACTTCGGTTTGGCGTGCTGTTGTCCGTGTGCTTCGAAGTCCCGCAGACAGCCTTTCCTGTACATTGTTCCCCTGTCCCTGCGCCCTCTGTGGCGGCTCTCTCCTGCGTTTTACCCGCGTCCCCATCTGCGATTTCTGCTGTGCGCAACTCCCTCCGCAACCAGGTATCCTTTGCGCTTGTTGCGGCGAAGATCTAGGCGTCGCGAATTTCTCTCCTTTGCCTCGTGACGACTCCGATCCCCAGCTTTGTCAGCCTTGCCGTCTAGCCCCTCCCGCCTTTGTCAAAGCGGTTGCCTACGGCAACTACCATGGTGAGCTTCGCTCCCTGGTCCATCTGCTTAAGTACCAGGGTATGCAGCCCATTTCCCGCCGGTTGGGTATGTTGCTGGCGGAAAGCCTGGAACCGTTTGCCGGGTTGCCAACGACGATGCTCGTTATTCCTGTGCCGATGCATCCGGAAAAGCAGCGCCGGCGCGGCTTCAACCATGCTGAGTTACTGGCCCGCGCGGCCATGGCAGAGATGCGCCGCCGCCATCCCCAATGGGGGTTGCACCTGGAAACAGGTCTATTGAAACGTGTGCGCGCGACGGCGAGTCAGGCAGGCCTGACCACCCATCAGCGCCGGCAGAATCTGCGCGGCGCTTTTTTTGCGCCTCATCCTGAACGCCTGGCTGGACGGGACGTGTTGCTGATTGACGATATTTACACCACGGGGGCCACGGCGCGCGCCTGCAGCCGGATCTTGATGAATGGCGGCGCTGCCTCGGTCCGGGTGGCGACCGTAGCCCGCGCTCAGCGCGAGGGCGTGGCTATGTGGGACACCGGTTTTCTGAGAACGGTAAATTGAGACGGTAAACGGAGGATCAAGATGTCTTTGGGAAAAGCCATGATCCACGCACGCAAACCGAAAGCGAGCGCACAGGCCCGTGCGCTGGCTCACGAAGCCTCTGAGCCGCACGAAGGATGGCCGGGGCAGCGGGTCTCTTCTGCCTACACCATGCAGAAGCCAGTGCTGGTGCTGAACGCCTCTTACGAGCCGATCAATATTTGTGGCGCTCGCCGGGCGCTGATCCTGGTGCTCAAGGGCGTGGCCAAGACCGAGGAAGAGCAAGGCGCCATTTTGCATGCTGCATTGCTATGCATTCCCATGCCTTCGGTCATCCGCCTGCTCGAATATCGTCGCATCCCCCACCAGACGCGCGCCCTCTCGCGCAAAAATATCCTGCTGCGTGACCGCAACAGCTGCCAATATTGCGGAGTGGTGCTGCCGGCGGGCGAACTCACGCTCGACCATGTAATGCCTCGTTCGCGTGGCGGCCTATCCACCTGGGAGAATCTGGTTGCCTGTTGCCACTCCTGCAATCGCAGAAAAGGAAATCATCTGCTCAGCGAACTGAGTGACATTAAGTTAATGCGCGAGCCCCGTCCGTTCTCCTTGCACACCAGCCGTCACATCATGCGCATGATCGGCCACTCCGATCACAAGTGGCGAAAGTATTTGTACTACTGAGTGTGCCAGCCCCGGACTTTTAGTCCGGGGAAGCGGGTTTTCAAACCCGCGTGAACGCTCCGGTACATAGATTCAGGGCTTCAGCCCTGGTGGCGGGGCGTCCCATTCCATTCCCAGAGACGCCGATGACCACGCAAATAGCTCCGGTCTCCCGCTCAAGCCAGCTTTGATCGGATTCTCCCAAATGTAACTGTGATTGGCACCGCCTCTGGTTCAGCCGCCCCTGCAAGACTGCTTGTCGTGGCGAAAAAGTTGAAAAACTTCTACCACCACACCAGCCTGGTCAGCAGCGGATAGTAGAGTGCCAACCGTAGCGGCTGGCTTTCTCCATGAACCTTGCGCATGACGGCGGCATAAGCTTCCAGCTGGTGCAGATACTTTTCCTTTTCACTTTCGAGAAAGGCATCCAGGCCGGATGTACCATGCCGGGCTGTCTTGTAGTCCACAATCCATAAGTGTGTTTCTTCGGCGGAGCAAGGGGTGGCCCCGGCGCGAAAGATGCGATCGCCGCGCAGGGTGCGTACGATTTCTGCTCCTTCCGAGCCGGTCCACCCGGACCAGGAGGTCTCGGTCTGCGCGCCGGCACGCGCTCCCAGAATCCAGCGTCCTTTTGCATCCTGGAGGACGCCCTGCAGGGCCCGCACGACCTCCGCCGCTTGCGGTTCGGCCTCCACCCGCGGTAAGCCGGCCGAGCGAAGCATCGCCAGGGCGCGGGGGCGCCAGCTGCGCAGCTCGTCGAGGACAGCCGGCGAAACTCCTGCCGCGTCGATGCCTGGCAACCTCGCCAGATCTTCGAGCAGCGCATGCACAACGGTGCCGAATGCGCGCGCGGCCAGTGAGCCGCGGGGGCGTTCGACGACTTCCAGGTTTTCTTCCTGAGTCTCTCGCGCGGCGGCGTATTCCCGCGGTTTCCAGTCTGCCGGCAGGCGACGCAACCGTATCGTTGGCGACGCCGGTGGGAACAAAAACTCTGCTTGCTGAGGCGTCGCATCCACGGCCGGCGCTTCTTCCTGACGCGCACGCTCAAAATCTGCTTTCAGAGCCGTCCACGCAATCCCCAGCAGGGTTCCACTCGAGCCTGGACTTAGTTCCTGATTGCTTCTTCGGACGGTAGCGGTGCCGAGCAGATGCAACTCCTTCCGGGCGCGGGTGGCTGCCACATAAAGCAGGCGCTTAGCCTCATCGTCTTCCCGGCGGCCCTGAAGTTCACCGATCCACGCATAGATGCCGCCCTGTTTTCCATTGCGGCCGATGGGCGCAACCACGAACTCGCGCTCCTCCAGCTCCGTCGGGCCAACCAGCCTGGTCTGTTCCAGCCAGCGAAGCAGCGGTTGAGATTCCGTCCGGGTTGCGCGTCCCAGGCCAGGCACAATCACAACTTCAAAGCCGAGCCCCTTTGCTTTATGGATCGTCATCAGGTGCACCCCGCAGCGTTCGTTCGCAGCGGGATCGGGCTGGGCACAAAGTTCGGCGATCTGCTCTTCGAGCCCATCGGCCGCCGGGCTAAGCTGTTCGAGCATGGCAAAGAAGGCATGCACGTTTGCATAGCCCGCGCGGTCTACGCACGCTCGTCCTCCCAGAGTTGCCCAGGTACGTTCCACCCATTGTGCCAGGGACACCTGGCGATGCCTCCCGCGCAGCGCATCTTCGAGCACCGAAAGCACGCGCGCTGCTCGTCCTTGTCCGTCCGCACTGAGTAAGGGCGTCCGTTCGCGGAGCAGGGTCAGCATTGCCGGTTGGTTGTAGTAGTCCTTCGTATCGCTGCCGGCAAGCGCGTGCAGGTCCCTTACCGTAAGGCCGCACCATGGCGCACGAAGCACGCTGAGCCATGCGATGCGATCCATCGGGTGCAGCAGCGCACGGGTCAGCGCGGTCAGGTCCATTACCTCCTGGCGTTCGCCTAACTGCTCAATCTCTACCGCGCGGAAGGGAATCTCTGCCTTGCGCAGCCTTCGCGCAATGAGGTCCAGGTGTGTGCGGGCCCGAACCAGAACAGCGATGCGAAACTCATTGTGCTTGCGTTTCGCTGTTTCGACCGCGGGCCAGTGTTCCTGGATGATGCTGACCACCTGCCTGGCTTCCGCATCTTCGGCTGCCAGTTTTTCCTCTGGGCTGGGCCGGGAGACACTGAAAAACGGCCATACTTTAACGCCCAGGTTACCGCGCGGCGCCGGGTCGTGAGCCTTGGATGGGGCGAAGGTTACCTGGTATTCCTCCCTTGTGCCGGGTCCAAAGACCTGAGCGAAGATTTCGTTCAGGCGATCGACGAGTCCGGCATGGGAACGAAAATTGGTTTGCAACTGTAAGGGTGTTAATTGTACGACCGCCGTGCCTTCCCCGAGCCCGTACCGGCGGGTGCGTTCGAAGAGTTCCACTTCAGCTTGGCGAAACATGTAGATCGATTGCATCGGATCACCCACCAGGAAGCAGGTACCTCGACCCGCGGACTCCCACCCGCTCGCGATCAGGGTGAGCAGCTCGTACTGGCTGCGCGACGTATCCTGAAACTCGTCCACCAGCAGATGAGGCCAGCGCGCAGCAACATCGGCGGCCAATTCGCTCAACTGGCCCTCGTCGTCGCGCAAGACCCGCCGTGCCGCCAGACCCAATTCGACAAAGTCCACGACACCGCGCTCAGCGAAAACCAGGAGCAACTCCGCGGTCGCGTAACGCAGGATGACCAGCATGTGCTGTAACATTTGCGACTCTTCTTCGCTGTACTCCTGGGGTGGAAGCCCTTGCAACTCGGCCAGCATGGCGAGGAATTCTGGATGCGCGTCGAGACTCTCGATGAGAGATGTATAGCGCTCCTTGGCTGCTTTGCCGTGTTTGCCGGATATAAATCCGATCTCGCGAGTGACGCTTTTCCGCCAGGAGCCCTCTTTTGTCAGCAAAAAATGACATAGGCAATTCCACTGCGAGTGGTTGGTCAAGTCCCGAATATCGGTGACCTCCTGCAGCGCGATCAACCGGGAATCCGGATCGACGTTGCCGCACGCGTGGCCCAGGACTTCCATCAGCTCCCGTGCAAGGCCAGGGTAAGCGGCGAACAGGGTCTGTGCTTTTTGGATGGCCTCATCGTGTGTCCGGCGCAGTGGTGCTTCGAGGAACGCGCGTACCGCGGGCCAATCGAACGTCGACTGGCCGAGAGGGAGTACGCGGCCCCATTGGTCCCGCTTATCCAACATCTCGGCAATCAATTTCTGGCAATCAGGAAGGCTGGTACTGCGCAACTGTAACAGCGCAGTCAGGGCGCTCGATATTGGTTCTTCGCTCCCCAAACGGGCCAATGTGCGCCGAGCCGCCAGGGTATAGAGCGGCTGCGGTTTGTCCGTTGGGGAAAGCGACCCACCCAGGCGCGAAAGCAGAGGTGTTTCATGCGCGATGGCGAGGCAAACGGCATCGATGGTCTGGATATTAAGTCGCTCCGGCTGTTGCAGAAGGTTCCATTTTCGCCGGCCATCGTTCTCCAGGGCGCCGCGCGCCAGCTCGACATCGGGTGATTCATCGCTGGACGCAGTCGTATCCCGGGCTTTCTGCAGCGCTTTGAGCACTCTCTCCCGCATTTCAGCGGTGGCGGCGAGGGTGAAGGTGATAGCCAGGATCTGTTCCGGCTCGTCCACCTCCGCAAGCAATTTCAGCAGCCGCCGAGTCAGCAACTCCGTCTTGCCCGAGCCGGCGGGAGCCTGGACAAGAAAAGATTCGTTCGTCTCCAGCGTTCGCGCGCGCGCGCTTTGGTCGACCGGCTGCTGGGTCTGATCAGTCGTCACTCTCATCCTCATCGCCGCTGTTGACGGGATCACTCTCGGCAATCCGGCATAGTCCGGGCAGGTCGCAAAACTCGCAAGTCTTGGGATACTGCTTCGGGTCAACCTGCGCTTCGCCGTTAAGAAATTGTTCCGCCAGACCGCGCAAGACGTTCTGCCAGTTTTGCAGCATGGCGGCGCCGTAAGGCGGCCTGGTCAACTTAGCGTCGCCCGGCATTACGAGCCTGGCGTCTTCCACGCGGCCGATGAATTTGACTTTGTCTTCGCGCACCCTACCCAGCAGCACACCCCTCAAGTGGTCGATCTGGCCGAAACCGGCGTACAGCGGCAGTTGCGGTTCATCGGGCCGCGGACCATCCCACGAAACCCCACTCAGCAGGCCCGTTTTGTAGTCAATAATCACGCGCCCACCGTCGACTGCGTCAATTCGATCCACCCGCACCTGGAGCTTAAGATCTCCCACCGTTGCCGCTAGCTTCTCTTCGCCGGCTTCGACGGTAAAGTCTGCCCGCTGGGCTTCGTAAGCCAGCCACTCCTCGATGAGAGAGACAATCCGCTCTTCTTCCGCGTCGAGGTACGCCTGGCTCCAGCTGTGCGTCAGCGTACGCTCCCGGTATTTCTCCAACGCTGATTTGACGTGTTGCTCAACGATCACGTGCAACCGGTCTTCTCTGCGCACCTCAAGAAGCGCATCGCGGGTCTTCAACTCTGTCCACAGACTCTCCAGGATCTTGTGCACCACGGAGCCACGCTCGCGAGCCTCCAGGCCCCAGTCAGTAGCATCCATCGGCCTGGCGGACAATCGCCGGGTTGCGAAGGATTGAAAAGGGCAAGCTGCCTGGCGGCGGAGTATCTCGGCTCCCCCAGCATCCTGCTCCCTGGGCCAGGGAAGAATGGACGCTGGTTCCTCTTCGATCAGCAGGGCAGGGAAGTCCTCTTCTGGCGCTACGGACTCGTTGGCCCCGATCGATATCCGCAGAGCTTTCGCTTCCATCTTCTGTTTTTCAGAATTCACCAGTGTTGATGCGCGGCAGGGACCGTCCGCATTTTGCGCGGGAAAGCTGAACACACATTTCGCCGAGCTCTTCTTGAGGCGCGTGGTCACCTGCTGCGCAAGGTTCCAATCTGCCGTGCTGTCGGCGTGCGGCATGTTGTGTGTGCGCTGCAAAGACCGGGTAAGGAAAGGGTGCGGCCGTGCCACCGCCGGCCAGTTGGCATCGTCGGCGCCCAGAAACCATATTGCGTCGAAAGTGAGGCCCGCTGCTTCCAACGGTCCCAGGATTTGTACCGGCGCATCGTGCGATTCTGGCGCAAAGATGGTCCGCTTTGCCTGCCCTTCCAATACCTCGAGAAACTCCGCGTAGCTGGCCAGGCGGCCATCGAACGAAAGCGCGGCTACGCTATCGAGCAATTGCGACCATCGGGCCTGCACCTGAAAATCTTCGCTCTCGAGTACGTGCGCTCCAGGCCAGTGCACTGCGTCGAGAACCTGGTCGGCCACAGAAATCCACTGGGCAAAGTTCATCGCGCTGTTCTCGTGAAGTAACCGCCGCCCACTCCGCAGCCTGTGACGGAGCTTTTCCGGCGGATGAGCCGACTGCAGAAAGCTATCCAGATCCTGTTCCGGCTGTCTCATCGCCCGGCGCCGTAAGCTGACGTCGAACTCTGCGATGGCGAGCAGTTCGTCCTGCTGCTCGCCCAGGAAGCCTGAGAGCAGCAACCAGCTGACCTGGGCCTGCGAAAGGGCTTCATTCATCCAGCGCAACAGCAGCAGGGCACTACGCGCCATAGGCACGTCGGCGAGCGGAACCCCAAGAGAGAATTCGTAGGGCAGTGGCAAGTCGCGCGCCCCAACCGCAACTGCTTCGGGTGCAAGTATCTGACGAAACGCTCGCTCGATCTCCGGGCGCTCGCGAGAAACTCCGGGGACTACAACCGCAATGCGGGTTGTTTGCCCCTGGGCTGCGGCGCCTGCAAGCTCGCGCTGCACCCACAGGGCGCAGGTAGTAATCTCATCTCGTTTATCAACGGCTTCGACCAGCAAATTCGTCTGCGGTTGAGAGATCTCGGCTGGTTCCGCCAGTGCGATGTCGTGACCCTGCTCCCGGAGAGCGTCGATCAAGCCCTGCTGCGCCGGTGTGATGCGATCGAAGCCAGTCAGCATCAACCGAAAAGTTGCCTCCCCCTGGTCGGCGAGCACCGCCTCCTGTAACACCAATGGCAGCTTGCCGCGGCTTAGCCAGTCCTCTTGCCGGCATTTATGTTCAAAACCGCGAGCCCATTTGCGGAAACTCTCCACATCCGGACCGCCGTGCTTTTCTCCGCTCAAAAAATCGAGAGCGAAGTACGCGCACAGCAGGGCATACGCCTGCTGAGCCAGTTCAGCAACGCCGGGCACAGAGATCAACCGCAGCCCCTCGATGCTGGGTCTCACCAACTCCACCCAGACCTGTTGCTCCTGCAGGGTTGTGAGTAAGAGCCGCGTCTCGCTGCCGGACCGCAGGCGTTTCTGCCACAGCCGGTTCAACCAGCTATCCCAATCCAGGATGTCCGGTGATTGCCAGGCTTCCAATCCCTGTTGGCGTTGTGCCTCGCCGTGAAGCCGCCGCAAGGCACGGGCAGCGCGTGGGCTGGATGCAATCACCGTATCGCCAACCTCAATTGCTGCGGCGATTGCCGGGGGTAGTTGCATCCTTGTTTTATACCGTAAACGACAGCTGCTGCGCCTGGCTGCCAAGACGACTGAGCCCAGCCCAAGGCTCAGTCCCTAAGCGCTAACTCGATGGAATGCTTTTTTCAAAACTCCCACAAAATCGTCATCCTGAGAGTCTGTGACTTTATTGGTTTTGCGAAAAAATCGACGCTGAAAACAAAAAGGTTAGGTGCTTCCAAGGGCGCGAAAAATCAAAAAAGTCACAGCCTCTGAGCGGAGCGCTTCACAGACTTATCGCGGGACAACGCACTCATGGCGCGGAGTCGAAGGACCCCGAGGATGCGTATCTTACCTATGCCGTTCAGAGCTTCTCATCACCGAAGCCGGCACCCGTCGGACCGGCCACGGTCTTTCCAAAAACCTTGCACAGACCTGGGATGGAAGATGATTACAGCGCATGTAACCGTGACCACCAGGTGGGCACCGCAGCAAGATCCTGTACGCGGGCCTCGGTGGTTGAAAAGCTTCGAACGGCATAGGGAAGATACGCATCCTCGGGGTCCTTCGACTCCGCGCCATGAGTGCGTTGTCCCGCGATAAGTCTGTGAGCGCTCCGCTCAGAGGCTGTGACTTTTTTGATTTGGCCTGTAGTTTGTGGCTGGAAAGCTGGGAAGAGCATCTGCTAACAAGCATCGCCGGGGCCCTTCGACTCCGCGCCATGAGTGCGTTGTCCCGCGATAAGTCTGTGAAGCGCTCCGCTCAGAGGCTGTGACTTTTTTGATTTTTCGCGCCCTTGGAAGCACCTAACCTTTTTGTTTTCAGCGTCGATTTTTTCGCAAAACCAATAAAGTCACAGACTCTCAGGATGACGGCTTTGTGGGGGGTGAAAAGCATTCGGTTAGCTACGCAGAAAATACGAAAAGATCGAAAAAGTCACAGGCTCTCAGGATGACGGCTTTGTGGGAGGTGAAAAGCATCCGGTTGGCTACGCAGAAACACGAAAAGATCGAAAAAGTCACAGGCTCTCAGGATGACGATTTTGTGGAAGTTTTGAAAGAGAGCATTCCAAAAGAGTTAGCGCTTACGGGTGTACACTCACTGCATGCGGCGGATTGCAGCGTTCGTATTGCTGTGCGTTTTTGGGGCATTGTTGCCATCGGCGACAATGATGGCGCTCGCCGCGCCACAGCAATTGGTGCCCATCTGTTGCCGCGCTCACGGCGCCCATGCCTGCGTTATGGGCTCGGCCGCCAGTGCATCTACTGACGCCGCTCCCGCACTGCGCCAGCCCGGTTGCCCGTTTGGGCAGAGCCTTCACGCGGTCACGAACGTTTCCATCAGTGCCGTTTTAACTTTGGGCACCCGCTTCGGCCTTTTGGTAACCAGCCTCGACCGGCAGGCCATTGCCGATGCAATCGCCTCCCGCGTGTTGCGCCGCTCCGCTCCCCGCGGCCCTCCTTCTTCCTTCTCCGTTTAAGTCCAGACAACTGGTTGCACTACCACGGAGAAAGAAATGTCTCTTTGCTATCCATGCTGGTTGCTCAGCGCGGCGCTTGTATGCCTGCCATTGGCGCGAGCGGCGGAGTTAACCGCCGTCCGCGGAGTTGTCCACGATCCACAACATCGGCCCATTGCCGGCGCGACGGTTACGTTGCGCGCGGCCTACTCCGATTTTGTGATCACCGAGAAGACCGACACCAGCGGGGAGTTCAGTTCGTCCGCGGTTCCCCCGGGCGTATATGTGGTGACCGCAGCTCAGCCTGGTTTCAACACCACCACCCAGAGCATCACGATCGCCTCTAACACCACGCCTGTGCTGCACTTCGAGCTTCAGGTTGCGTCGGTCCAGACTTCTGTTGTCGTCACCAGCGACGCCTCAGCTGCCAATGTGGAAAGCGTCACGCCTACCACTCTGATCAGCCGCGAAGATATAGCGCGCACTCCCGGCGCCGATCAGACCAACAGCATGGCAATGATCACCGACTACGTGCCAGGCGCGTACATGACCCATGACATGCTGCACATGCGGGGTGGTCATCAATTGAGCTGGCTGATCGACGGGGTCGCTATCCCCAACACCAACATCGCCAGCAATATCGCTCCCCAGATCGATCCCAAAGATATCGACTACGTTGAGGTGGCGCGAGGGAGCTATCGAGCGGACATGGGAGATCGCACCTACGGGGTCTTCGACGTAGTTCCGCGCTCCGGCTTTGAGCGCAATCGCCAGGGCGAACTGGTTCTTACGTTAGGCAATTTCTATCAGACCAATGACCAGCTCAGCCTGGGGAACCATTCGCAGAAATTCGCCTGGTACACCAGCCTCAATGGCAATCGCAGTCAGTATGGGTTGCAAGCACCCATCGAACAGCCCGTTCACGATGCCAATAATGGCTACGGCGGCTTTGTTTCCTTGTTGTTTAACCGCGATGCTGCCAATCAGATGCGGCTGGTAACGCAGCTGCGCTCGGACTATTATCAGATCCCCTACGATCCTGACGTCGATTCCTGGCAAAACCACCTTTACGATTCGAGCGGCTTGCGGGATGGGGAGCATGAGACCGATGGTTACGCTGCCTTCACCTGGGTGCATAATTTCAACTCGTCTACCTTGTTGCAGCTATCGCCTTTCTACCACTACAACAGCGCTAAATATGATCCCAGCCTGGACGATCTGCCCACCGCCACAACCTCCGACCAGACCGGAAACTATGCCGGTGTTCAGACCTCCCTTTCGACGGTGGTCGCGAAGAATTCAATCAGCGGCGGGATCTATGGCTACGGCCAGCATGAACATGACGTGTTTGGCGTGCTCTTCAACGACGGCAGCAATCCGAATTTCTCTCAGCCACAAAAAATCACGGCCGGAGTGGAAGAAGTCTATGTTGAGGATAGCTATAAGCCTGTTACCTGGTTAACCCTCATCGGCGGCCTGCGTCAGTCGCACGTGGAGGCAGCCGTAGTTGAGAACGCCATCTATCCGCGGATCGGCGCCTCCGTGCTCATACCCAAGCTTAACTGGGTGTTGCGCGGCTTTTATGGCCACTTCTACCAACCGCCGCCGCTCACCAGCATCTCTGGCCCGGTGTTGAAATACGCTAACGGAAGCAACACCAGCTTTATTCCTCTGCGAGGTGAACGTGATGAGGAGCATCAATTTGGGCTGCAGATTCCATTTCGCGGATGGTTGCTGGACGCCGATACTTTCGAGACCCGTGCCAACAACTTCCTCGATCACAGCAATGTTGGCGAATCGAGCGTTTTCATCCCTGTGACCGTGCAGGGGGCGCTGATTCAAGGTTGGGAGGTGACGCTGCATTCGCCGCGTTTATGGAGGTATGGCCAGTTTCACCTTGCTTACTCGAATCAATTAGCACAGCAGCGTGGCCGAATCACCGGCGGCCTTATCTGCTATCCGCCGGATTCGCCGGCCTGTGCGGTCGACCCCGGCTATTCGGCCCTGGACCACGATCAACGGAACACTTTCAACGTAGGCATGAACGGCAGTTTGCCCTACCATGCGTATGCTTCGTTCAATCTCTACTACGGTTCCGGTTTTTCCAATGGCTATAGAGACCCGCCGTCCCCGTACAGCGGCGATTACTTGCCGGGACACGTGTCAGCGGACCTGGCGGTGGGGAAATCGATCGGTGAGAATTTCTCTGTCTCCGTCAATGCGCAGAACCTTGCCAACACCCGCCGGCTACTGGACAACAGTCTTACTTTCGGCGGCTTTCACTACAACGATCCGCGCCAGATTTACGGGGAAGTGCGCTATCGCTTTCACTTTTGAGCGGTTTGTTAGTCCCGAAGGGACGGTTGAACCTAGCCCAGGACGTCAGTCCTGGGTTGGATTTGAAAGGACGACCCAGCCTGTCCCGGCGTGCCGTGGGTCCCGCAGGGACGGCTGAAAATGAGCCGCGACGCAATCCTCCATCAGCCGTCCCTGCGGGACTCAATCATGTTTCATGACGTACCCAGGACTAAGCGTCCTGGGCTAAGTTCAGCCGTCCCTTCGGGACTAAATTCGGAAACCAAGTTCTCACGCAGACTCTTTGGGCCTGGGATACGCTTTTCAAGAAGAAAGGCCGGATTTGTCCTTTAGCTACGAATCGCAAACGATTGAGATTTGGCAGTTCCAAGTATCCGACGGGTGTGCAGCAGAGTTTCCATTCTCAACCGCGAAGGCTCTAGGATAGAAAAAGAGAGGGAACATGCCGCAATTTGTTCGTGGAGTAAGTCGCTCCATGATCTTGTTCATATTCGGATGCAGCATTCTTACCGGCTGTCGTAGCGGCAACGAGGCGGACGAGGAACAGCACGCCGCCGTCGCCGGCGACGCAGCGACCTACCAGCTGAGAGGAATTGTGGTTTCTTCCGATTCAGCAAAAGGCGTAGTCACCATCGACACCGAAGCCATCCCTGGCCTCATGGGGGCAATGACCATGCCGTACAAACTCGCCCAGCCGGGTGTAGCCACGGAACTCCACCCGGGAGACCACGTAACCGCGAGGCTGCGGATCTCAACCTCCGCGAGTGTGTTGGATCAGATCGATGTAACCGCACAGGCCCAACCGGACTACAAGCCAGAGAAGCTCTATAACGTTCCCACACCGGGGCAGACAGTGCCCAATTTCAAGTTTCTCAGCCAGAGCGGCAAGACGATCGCAATCGAGCAGTTTCGCGGCAAAGTATTATTGGTCACCTTTATTTACACCCGCTGTCCGCTCCCCGATTACTGCATTCGTATGAGCCGCAACTTCGCCACCATCCAACACGACCTCTCCGCCGACCCCGAACTTTACAATAAAACCCATCTGCTCAGCGTCAGCTTTGATCCTGTGCACGACACTCCTGGAGTGCTGCGCAGCTACGGCAACTCCTACACCGGCGAACACGGCGATAAGGCGTTTTCTCATTGGGATTTCGCCGCGCCTCCACCTTCAGAATTGGACGCGGTGGACCAATTCTTTGACGTGGGGGTGAGCCCCGGCGGCAACAGCACCCTCACCCACACACTCTCCACCGCCATCATCACACCCAGCGGGAAGATCTTTCGCTGGTATCCGAGCAACGAATGGACCCCCTCCGCTGTCGTTCAGGATATAAAGCGGGCCGCAGCCGAATAGTCATTGCGTTGACTACCTCGCCAGTATTGAGCATTTCGCCTTTGGTGTGTATAAAGCAAGAAACCCTTACCCGGGTTTTCCTCAACCAAGCCCGTCCTTCGCTAAACTAACCTGTGCAGAGTAGAAGTGGACTTGCTCTGGAAGGAAGCTATGATTCTCGTGCTCATGGGAGTAACCGGGTCTGGCAAGACCACAATAGGCGAACTGCTGGCTGCGGAAACGGGCTGGCGGTTTGCCGACGCCGACGACTTCCACTCCGAAGCCAATAAGGCAAAGATGCACGCCAGCATCCCGCTGACCGATGAGGATCGCAAGCCCTGGCTGGCTACCTTGCACAATTTACTACTGGGTTGGTATGAAGCGGGAATCAGCGGCATTCTTGGCTGCTCTGCATTGAAGCAGAGCTACCGGGATGAGCTTACCCCGCAAATTCCGTCGGTCAACATTCGCTTCATCCTGCTCGATGTTTCGCGCCATGAGCTCGAGGAGCGTCTCAAGCAACGCAAGAACCATTACATGAGTCCACAACTCTTACAGAGCCAACTCGACACCCTCGAGGTGACCCCCGATCTCATGCGGGTCTGTGCGGAAGGCCCGCCGCAGAAGATCGTCCAGGAGATCCTGGATGAGCTCTTGACCGTAGAAGGTAAGGTCGACGTCTAAGGAATCCGCCCCGCATCTTATCCGGGGAGGTAAAATCAAGGCTGTGAACACAGTTCTTTCCATTGAGACAGAATTGCCCCGCAGCCTGGTCCTTGATCCTCCCCTGACCGATGCTGAGTTCGTCTATGAGCCTGGCGCCGAAGCAGCTGCCGAATCTGGCAACGCCGTTCGCGGGACGGGTCCCGTCGAGGGTTTCACCCTCGACCTCGAGGACCTTTGGGGGTGCTATGAGATTTGAGCTTTTCGGAGGCGTCCGCCCCTAATGGCGAAAGTCACAGTCCTTTTCGGCGTTCTTCTCATAATTCTGGGTGGGGCGAGCTTCCTTCTCACCGGCCACAAGTTTCCTACCTCGCTCATTCCAGTTGCTTTCGGAATTCTGCTGGTTACCTTCGGCCGAATGGCCGAAACCCCAGTGCCGCGGCGTCGTATGTTGTTCATGCATATTGCCGTAACCATTGGGCTGCTGGGCTTCCTCGCCACCGCTCCTGCTCTGTTTCAGGTGGTGGAACTCTTCAAGGGCAAGCTGTTCCCCTATCCGGCGGCTATTGAAGAAAAAGCAGCGATGTCGGCCCTCATGCTCATCTATGTACTACTCTGTGTGCGTTCGTTCGTTGCTGCGCGCCGCACCAGCGCCTAGGGGGCCTTTCCACCGTGAGTTTGCGATCCAGCGCCGGGGCCGGTATGTCACTGCGGGCCGAGCGGTCGACCCGCGCGCGTTCCGGTGGGGCAGCCGACGAGGTTAAGAAGAAAAGGCCGCCCCTGCGCAAGGTGCTGCCCGAGATCTGGACACTTGTCAAGCCGCGCAGGTGGCTGCTGGCGTTTGGCTTCGTGTTGATGGTCATCAATCGCGTTTCCGGGCTGGTACTGCCCGCGTCGACCAAGTTCCTGGTCGACGGCGTCCTGGTCAAAAAGCAAGCCGACAAACTGCCCTGGATCGTCGGCGCGGTTCTTTTGGCAACAACCATACAGGCCATCACCTCGTTTTCTCTCACCCAGCTACTCTCCAAGGCCGCCCAAAGGCTCATTGCAGACCTGCGTATGCAGGTGCAACAGCACATTGGCCGCCTTTCCGTCAGCTTCTACGACGCCACTCGCACCGGCGTCCTGGTGTCGCGCATCATGACCGACGTGGAAGGCGTGCGCAACCTCATCGGCACCGGCCTGGTCGACTTTGTCGGGGGACTGTTGACGGCCGTCCTCGCCTTCTTCATCCTCATGCGCATCAGCGCCAGCATCACCCTCATCTCCTTTGCTTTCGTGCTGACCTTCGTCTTGATTCTGCGTAAAGCATTCGGCGTGATCCGTCCCATTTTCCGCGAGCGCGGCAAAATCAACGCAGAGGTCACCGGCCGGTTAACCGAATCGCTGGGCGGCGTGCGGGTGGTCAAGGGGTACCATGCGGAAGAGCGCGAAGCCGGAGTATTCGCCGCAGGCGTGGAACGGCTTTATCAGAACGTCGTGCGCTCCCTCACTGCCACCTCGCTGCTTTCGCTAGCCGCGACCGCGATTCTGGGCATCGTCGGCGCCACCGTCATGTGGCTCGGCGCCCGCCAGGAGATGGCTCACAAGATCACCCTTGGTGATTACTTCACTTACACCATGTTCCTGGCCTTCATGGTTGCCCCCGTCTTCCAGGTAGTGAATGTCGGCACCCAGCTGACCGAGGCTATCGCCGGCCTCGACCGCACCAGCGAAATCCTTGCGGAAAGAGAAGAAGACGCCGAGCCCGATCGTACCGTGACCCTGGGACCGATTAACGGCGACGTAAAATTTGAGGACGTACACTTCGCCTACGAAACCGACAAGCCAGTTCTCCATGGCATTTCATTCCATGCGCGTCCGGGTACGGTCACCGCGTTAGTGGGCTCTTCGGGATCGGGCAAATCCACCATTATCAGCCTCGTCTGCGCCTTCCATAAGCCCACCTCCGGCCAGGTGCTGGTCGACGGCACCGACCTTTCGACTGTGCGCCTCAACAGTTATCGCAGCCAACTGGGCGTGGTTCTGCAGGAATCCTTTCTCTTCGATGGCTCGATCCGCGAAAATGTAGTCTTCTCTCGCCCCAACGCCACCGACGAGCAGTTTCTCAATGCCTGCACCATTGCCCGCGTTGACGAATTCGCGACTCGCTTTCCCGAAGGCTATGACACCATCGTTGGCGAGCGGGGCGTGAAGCTATCCGGCGGTCAACGCCAGCGCCTCTCCATTGCGCGCGCAATCCTGGCCGACCCGCGCATCCTTATCCTGGATGAGGCTACGTCTTCGCTCGACTCTGAGTCGGAAGCGATGATTCAGAACGGTCTCAGTTACCTTATGCAGGGCCGTACCACCTTTGTGATTGCCCACCGCTTGTCTACGATTCGCAGGGCCGATCAGATCCTGGTGGTCGAAGGTGGGCTCATTCTGGAACGCGGCACCCACACCAGCCTCTACGCTCTCGAAGGCCGCTACCACGACCTTTACACCCGTCAGCATGGCCTCGAGGCCAATCGCTTCCTTGCGCCGGGCGAAGGTGAAAAGCTCTTTGAAGAGTTGAAGTAAACTTAGCTCTCTACCAGTGCCGCAAGTTTCTTTGGTGCGATCTGTAGGTAGCTGCCCTGAATCAATTCTTTGACCTCAGTCCAATTCAGCGTCGCACGATCCATGCGCAGACCGATCCACCCTCTCGAACCGATGTATGCCGGTAGATAGAACCGGTTGGGGCCCGATTCGACGAGGAAACGGTTCTCACCCGGCAAGACCTTACAGCAAACGCTGATGATGTTGTCACCGTGATGATTATTGAGGTAGTAGGCGAACGTCCTCTTGCCAACCAGGAAGGCAGAGTGCGATCCCTTGTCTTCACGCCTTGCGTCCGGCAACGCCAGACAGATCCTTGTCAGCGCGTCGAGTCGATCCTGCCGGATTGGCTTTCCTGCCATAAACAATCCAGGAGAAATAGTAAGCCTGCCACTTTAAATCCACCCAGGATCACTCGGACCGGCTTGTCCGAGAGGCGCCAGGGGGTGGAATGAACGCCGGGAGCAGGACATCGATTCGTAGCCAGATCCAATCTAATCGGGAAAGGCAGCAATCGTGGTAAGCATAGAACGTCACAGAAATTTCTGAAGGAAGGTAGTTCAAATGGGAAAAGCACTTGGCATCAGCCTGGAAGAAGCGCGTCACATCATCGCCGCGGCGATCAAGAAGGCGAACGAAATCAAAGTCATGATGAACATTGCCGTAGTCGATGAGGGCGCCAATCTGGTGGCATTCGAGCGTATGGATGGAGCGTGGATTGGCAGCATCGACATTGCTCAAAAGAAAGCCTTTACTGCGCGCGCCTTCGACCTGGATACCAAGTCGCTGGGTGAGAACTCGCAGTCCGGCCAGCAATTCTTCGGTATCCACGCGTCGAACAACGGCAAGATCATGATTTTCGCCGGCGGAATTCCAATTAAGCGAGGAGGACAGGTGGTCGGCGCCATAGGTGTTAGCGGAGGCTCAGGCAAGGACGACCACAGCGTGGCTGAAGCCGGCGTAGCGGCAGCCAAACCCTGACGCCAGCAAGTATCGTATGATTTGGTAAATTGGATTTCCCAAACCTGGTTGCTCATCTCCGTTGGTACCGCTGCGCCTTGATCCTCTCGGTGTGGCTTTTGTTCCTGCCGTTACCGTCCGGGCAGGCGCAGCAGGGCACCATCTCCGGGACCATTGTGGATGCCCGAAACCAGCCAGTAGCGGGGGCGCAGATTCTTGGCGATGGAGGCCAATTACTGGGCACCACGGCCGCTGATGGGAGCTTCACCGTGCCCGCAGGATCAGGCCGGGTGCAGATCGCCGCTCCCCACTTTGAGCCAACATTGGTCAACCTGGAGGGCCCTTCTCCGGTTCACGTGCTATTGGAGCATCCCCTGGAGAGCGTCACGGTCACCGCGTACCGGTCCCCTCTTGCATCGGGAGATAGTCCTGCCAGCACGCGCATTCTCAGCGCCCAGCATTTGCGCCAGGCGGCGGGGATTTCGCTCGACGACAAACTGCGCCAGGTGCCCGGCTTTGAACTATTCCGTCGCACGAGTTCCCTGGTAGCGAACCCCACCACAGAAGGGGTCTCCCTGCGCGGCCTTGGATCCACCGCTGCCAGCCGCTCCCTGGTGGTATTTGACGAGATTCCGATCGCCGACGCGTTTGGTGGTTGGATCCACTGGGAGGAGCTGCCCCCGCCATCCATTCACGCGGTTGAGCTGGTACGTGGTGGGGCCTCGGATCTGTATGGCTCGAGCGCAATTGGGGGTGTCATCAGCATTGTGCCGGTTCGACCGGACGCTAACCGGTTTCAGCTTTCCACTAGCTACGGTTCCGAAGCGACGAGCGATAACTCGGCCCTCGGAATGTTAAAACTCGGCAAATGGTCGGGCCTGGTGAGCGGGCAGGTCCTGGCTACGGATGGGTACATCCTGGTCGCCCCCAACTTGCGTGGCCCCATCGATCAGCCGAACAACGTTCATGGGCAAAATGCACTGACGGAGTTTGACCGCGGGTTGAGCCATGCCGGGCGGATTTTCCTGCGCGGCAGCGTATTAAATGAAGACCGCCATAATGGCACCCCAATCCAGATCAACAGCACCCGGCTCTGGCGCTATGCCGGGGGAGCGGACTGGGGCAACCTGGTTGTGCGCCTCTTTGGCGACAATGAGCACTACTCGCAGACCTTCTCCAGCATCAATTCGTCCCGCACTGCGGAGACGTTGACCCGTATCGGCAAAGATCCGGCCGATGAGTTGGGGGCAGCCGGACATTGGCATCAACCGGTGGGCATGCACCTGCTTCTGCTGGCCGGCGCTGACATTCATGACGTGCGTGCCGCCGACTACGAAACGCTGTTTACCGGGGCGAAGGGTTACCTCAACACCACCGCCCGGCAGCGACAGAGCGGAGTATATGGGGAGGTCCTTTTCACGCCCACAGCCTGGACTCTCAGCGCTTCGGGCAGAGTGGATCACTTCTCCAACTTTGATGCCAGCCAATACAAAACCGGTACCGCCCCGCTTACGTTGCCGCAACTGAACCAGACTGTATTCGACCCCCGCATCGGCATCACGCGACGTCTGACAACGGCTTTGGCCCTCAGCGCGTCGGCGTTTCGCGCCTATCGCGCGCCGACCGAAAATGAGCTTTACCGCACTGGGCAGGTGGGTCAACAAACGACGCTGCCCAATCCCCATCTGCTTTCGGAGCGCGCAACCGGTTGGGAAGCGGGTGTTCATACCGATCTGCCTTCGATCGGTTCCACCGTCCGGGTGAGTTATTTCTGGACGCAAATCAATCGGCCGATCACGGCTCTCACGTTGAGCACCACTCCCACCAGCTCGCTGCTGATGCGCGAGAACCTTGGCCAGATTGAGAGCCGCGGCGTGTCGCTCGATTTTGCGTCCCGGCCGGCGAATTGGTTGAGCATCGAAGGCGGCTACCAATATGCGGATGCCACCGTCACCAGCAACTCAAAACAACCGAACCTTGTAGGCAACTGGATCCCGCAGGTGGCCCGCAACATGGCGACCACCCAGGTCGCCCTTTCCCATCGGCGGCTGGGCCTGCTCAGCGTGCAGGGACGCTACAGCGGACAGCAATTTGACGACGATGCCAATCAGTATCTGCTGCACTGTTATTTCCGCCTGGGCGCCTACGCCTCCCACGACTTTGGTCACCATCTGGTGGCTTTCGCAGCCGGCGACAACCTCTTCGATCGCTCGATCGAGGCGGGTAAGACCCCCACGCTTACGCTGGCCTCGCCGCGCGTCGCCCGTTTCGGGGTGCGGATCAACTTCGGCGACTAAAGCGGTTTAACAATTGGTGTAGACCGAAGCAAAGGACCTTTTCGTGGTTTTCTCTCAAGGAAAACCACTCCTCGCGGCCTTTTGTCGGGCCACTGAGGTAATT
>CAWIRT010000023.1:0-16359 GCA_963838445.1 uncultured Acidobacteriaceae bacterium | reverse complement strand
ACGCGGGCTCAAACCAACGCAAATCGACCGCGAGACCGAGTACGACAAGGATCAGAAAGTCACGCCACTCTCCACGCTGCTTCGGGTCGGCCAGGCTTGCTTCGTAGAGCAGCAAACTGATGCCCACAGGCAACAGCGTGTAGAGGGCCAGCCAGGGCCAGCGGAAAAGGCCGCTCGACACCGAGACGAGCGCGTAGGGGAGACCAAGCAGGGCGGGCGCCAGAATGCGTAACCTGACCGGCAGTTGTTGCGCCAGCTGGAGACTGCGTGGGAAAAACGCTGCTGCGAGGTAGGGAACCAGCGTAAGCACTGCGGCGAAGACGATCCACGGATGAGACAGCTGGCTCTGCATTCACCGGCCAAACTGCCGAAGGTGATGATCGGCGTGCAAATAACCCCAGCGCATCCAGTCTTTCGCCGTCATCGCCCCGAATATCGGATGCGCCACGCAGGGCGAAGGCAGGGCATCGCAGAACCGGTCGAGGGTGGCGAGCAACGAAGCAAGATCCTGGCGGAAATCAAGCGGGAGGGAACCGCCCTTGCCTTGTTCCACTTCCGGGCGAGTACGAAAGCCCTTGGCCCACTGCAGGGGCACCTCCAGCGCCAACCGCTTGAGCAACGTTCGCTGCAAGAACCCAGATGCCGGGCTGGCGTACTTCTCTCCCAAGCCAATCTTGTAGGAGTCATTCAAATGGCACACCATCTGGTGGACGGACATAGAGCCCCAGCGGGCCGCATCGCCCGGCGAAAGCTCCGACACTCGACCCGATATATTCCGCCGATCGATCAGGTTGGCCAGACTCTGCATGCTATCTAGACGGAAGTGGATGACACGCGGACTGCGTTTTGCCCGCGAGCGAATCGGAGTAGAAAGTAACTGCCCCGCCGGCTTCCCACCAGATATATTGCCCGGCTGCATAGCGTGCGCCGGAGGCGGAGTTGACATTGGCGAAGATCAGCGATGTGCCATGGACGGGAACAATCACCAGGCTGTTGCCGGCGCCGTTGATGTATTCGGCGGGAAATGCTGCCGCGGGAAGACCTATGGCAGCAGCGTGGGCGTCGCATTGGTACTGGACGGTCTTGCGCGAGAGTGGTTGTGCGCCATTCAGGTGAATGGTCAAATCGGTTGCGCCCGCCAGAGCTGTGCCGCACCCGAGCACGGTTGTGATCACTAGTTTCCACTTTGCCTGCATTGCATCGCCTCCCTAAGAGCCTACTGCCACTACAAAGTATTGCGCTTTCTCCGGTCCTGGATTGTGGACACCATGCAATTCATTGGAGTGCACGAACGCCGCGGATCCAGGACCGATGGTCGTCGTCTTACCGTCAATGGTCACTGCGACGGAGCCCTTCATCAGCAGGAAAAGTTCCTCGTGCTCATGGCGGTGGGGCGGATGCGGCTCGCTTCCCGGAGCGAGGATGGTTTCGTGAACCTCAAGGTGGTCTCCGGAGTGAGTGACTCCGTCCAGGATCGGCCTGGATTCGTTTTGCCCGCTTTGCTTTACCGGCAATTCGCTATAGGGCTTGACGAAGGAGCTGAGCGCCGGGCCGTCGGCTGCAAACGCCGAAGAGACCGCCAGCAAGGGAATTGCCTGCAGAAGAGAGCGCCGGACTGCATCCATAAAATCCTCCTGTTACCCCAGACTTTCGGGTCACAACAGCGTCTTTTATAGGCCTTCCGGTTGCGTCAAATCAAGACAGGTCCGGTATTTCGCTGATAAGATCGTCGGGAACAAATTGACGGGGGCATCATGCCATTTACGCCCAATCGCCGTAGTTTCATCATTGCAAGTGGAATGACTGCCCTTGCCTCGACCAGAGTTCTTGGTGCAAACGACACTCTTCGCATCGGCGTCATCGGAGCCGGCGGGCGGATGAGAACCCTACTTGATTGTGCCGAAAAGACCGGCACTACCTATCAAATTGTGGCCGTGAGCGACGTGTATGGACCACGCCGCGATGAGGTGAAGGAACGGTCCAACGGCATCGCGACCACCCATCTCGATTATCACGAGGTGCTGGCGAAAGATATCGATGCCGTGCTCATTGCGGCGCCGGACCACTGGCATGTGCGCATGGCGGTGGATGCCCTGGCTGCAGGTAAAGACGTCTACCTGGAAAAACCGGTTACCCACACCATTGAGGAAGGGGCCACACTCAGCCACGCCGTTCACTCCTGCAAGCAGGTTCTGCAGTGTGGCATGCAGCAGCGCAGCTGGACGCACTTTCGCAACGCAGTCGATCTGATCCAGGGGGGAAGCCTGGGGCGCGTGACCCAGGTGAGGACCTACTGGTGGCAAAACTATAACCAGGCGGGCTGGAAGCCCAAGCCGATCGATGTCCAGGCGCTGGATTGGAAGATGTGGCTGGGAGGGGCTCCGGACCAGCCCTTCAGCGAGGAAAAGTACTATCGCTGGCGTTGGTTCTGGAACTTTGGCGGTGGCGGCATGACCGATTTGTTTACGCATTGGATTGATGTGGCGCACTGGGCCATGAAGAGCGACACGCCTCACCAGGCACAGATGCTGGCGGACAAATACATTTTTGAGGAATGGGACTGCCCCGATACGCTTCAGGCCGCATTCCGTTACCCGGGGTTCGACGTAGTGTACGAGGGCATGATGAGCTCTTCCATCGACGACGGCGGTCTGGAATTCCGCGGCACGGAGGCCACGATCAAGATCGACCGCGCCGGCTTCGGAGTTTATCGCGAGGGGCTGCAGGCCGGCCAAAACCCAATTCTCAGCGAGGATAGCTTCCGCGACGGAACCATCGACCACGTGCAGAATTTCTTCGAGTGCGTCAAGACACGGAAGGAACCAAACGCGCCGGTCGAAACGGGAATCGCGGCCGCGCGTGCCGGCCACATTGCCAATCTTGCGTATAAGCACACAGGGCAGATTACCTGGCCGCCCAAAGGCTCGGC
The DNA here is from genome assembly GCA_963838445.1 of uncultured Acidobacteriaceae bacterium. Taxonomy (GTDB): domain Bacteria; phylum Acidobacteriota; class Terriglobia; order Terriglobales; family Acidobacteriaceae; genus PALSA-350. The sequence continues at coordinate 13,430 of CAWIRT010000023.1, read as the reverse complement.
CTGAATCTGCCCCCGTATCGCCCGGCTTTAGGCCCTGACGGAATGCTCTCTGCTCATCTCGCCGAAAGGCAATCCTCACGGGCTTTAGCCCGCCCTCTTGATTTCCTAAATATACGGGGCTGAAGGTCGTGTGTCAGAACCGAGATTTAGAATTTAGTCCCGCAGGGACGTCTGAACCTAGCCCAGGACGTTAGTCCTGGGTTGGATTTGAAAGGACGACCCAGTCCCGCAGGGACGGCTGAAAATGGGCCGCGACGTAATCCTCCTTCAGCCGTCCCTGCGGGACTGAATCATGTTTCTTGATGTACCCAGGACTAGCGTCCTGGGCTAGGTTCAGACGTCCCTGCGGGACTAAATTCTAATCCCGACTGCTGACACACCCTCTTCAGCCCGTACATTTCAAAAGGATGGCGCAGCCTGTTTATCAGAACTGTATCCGCGCTACGATCTGCCCGCTGCGGGGAGGATAGTTGCTGGCCGCACCGTTGATGCCGTCGCCAAAGAAACCGAAGCCGTTGGTGATGGAACCATTGGATCCGTATTGCACGGGCTGCAGAGCGTTGCCAGTACCATTCAACGCTGGGTAGGCCCAGCGATTGAATACGTTGAAGAAGTCAGCCCGAACGTCGAAGATGAGCCCTTCCTTCAGTGGAAATACCTTACCGATTCCCAGCTGTTCGTTGGGATAACGAGCATTGCGAAAATCTGAATAGCGCGGCTTCGACGTCCCATACTGGCCGATTGCAGGGTCCGACCAGGCTGCGGCATTGAGAACAAATGCGGTCCGCGGGTTGAAGTTGTGCTTGTTCAGGCTCTGCAGGAAGAGGGGCTGGTTGGGAACACGATTGGAGAAGTTGGCGCTCGCGAACGTCACCGACGTGAGTCCATTCTGTGCGTTGGGCACCTGGATCGGGGTGCCACTCGTATAACGAAGGATCCCGTCGGTCGTCCATCCGCCAAAGACAGCCCTCTTCCATCCGGATTCGGCTCGACCGAACGTTGGAATGGTGTATTTAAAGGCCGCGGAAGTAATGTGCGGAGTGTCGACCGCGGTGTACGTCTTCTGGCTCTTAGGTGGCAGTGAGGCATCCGCAACCGGTACGGAATCGCCCCATTCGTCGTCGACCGTCCCGAGGTCCTTTGACCAGGTATACGTTCCCAGGAACCACAGACCATTGGAAAGCCGTTTGCTTATTTTCACCTGCAATGAGTCGTACCAATAGTTGCCGACCATTGCTTTCTGTATCCCAACGCCGTTGAACTGGGGATACGGCCTCAGTGCTTGAGCCAATGAACTGCTCGACGGGAACGTGGAATAGGGGAGCGTAAATCCGCGTGCGGTTACGCTCGGGTCGGAGATGGTCCGGCTCAGCAGCGAGATGTCATCCGGGTTACTCAAGCTGAGTCCAAACTTGTTTAGACGCTGCTCGGTAAGTTGATCCACATTCACCAGGCCGTCTGCTTCGAACCACTGGCCACGCACGCCAACATAAGCCATTTCGAATGTCATGTCGTGGGTGATGGCGCGCTGCATGCCTACGTTGGTTTGCACCGTTCTGGGCGGACGGCCATTGTTGGGAGCGTTCCAGGCCGGTAACCCATCGAGCTGACCAACATCGGGACGTATGCCTGGATCAAAGTTGTTGGCATACAGTTGATCGTGGGTATAGGGGATTCCGGCGGAAAGCTGACCTGCCGACAAGCCGAACCCCGGGGCCGATAGATTGACTGTGTTCCAGCCGAAGCCCAGGCTGTTGCCCGAACCAACATAGTTGAGTGAAGGCTGCTGGCCCATGAAGAGACCGGCCGCCGCGTGAAAGACGGTCTTGGGGTCCGCTTGATAGGTGATTCCCAAACGTGGACCGATGCCCCATGGATAGTATTTCTCGAAGATGCAATTGCAGCGCCCGGCGCCATTGCCTTCGAACTGCGCGCCTCCGGGTAGACCGCCGGCGGAGGGGTTGGCAATGTTCGGGCTGAATTGGCTGGTCCGGTACTTTTGTTCGTGTTGCAGTTGCTGCATGTCGTAGCGCAGGCCGTAGGTAATCGTCATCTTGCGGGTGGCTTTCCAGCTGTCTTGCGCGTAGATGCCGGCCGTACTTCTTTCCCATCGAGGATTCACGACGTTGCCGATGGTTCCTGTATTGAGTTGCCCCAGCAGGAAGCTGGCAAATCCATTGCCGACGGATCCACCGTTGAGGTTGGCGCCGTTGGTCGAGGGCAGGCCAGTTTGCTGGGCGTCAAAGCCGTAGATGCCAAGTGCATTCTCTGAAGACTCATTCAGCCAATTCTCATGCCGCCATTCGCCGCCAAATTTGAGACTGTGCGTCCCCTTGATCCAGGAGACAGAAGCGACCGCTGTGGGCTTGTTGAGTACATAGAGCCCGTAGTTGGATGGGCCAAAGCCCAGAGTTTGTCCATTGATGTTCAGGCCTGACATTACGGGGAACCCACCCACCAGTGCTCCGTTCAAACCCAGCGAGCTTCCCTGGTTGAAGGTAGTGAGCGGGGTTGTGTCTGGATTGTGGTAGCGCTGAAAGCCGCCACCGACATGAAGCACCAGGGCCGGCGTAAGCACGTCGTCGGCGTTGATGCGGATGGTGTGACTGCGGATCACCTGGTAGCGTCTCGCGGAGATAGGGTCAGGAAGGCCGTCGCCGCCGTTGTCCTTGTCGGTCGATTGAGAGGCGTAGTAACCACTGAGATGGATGCTGGACGTGAGTGTGTGATCGATCTTGATACTGGGGATCCACTGGAACTTATTCGCCGGGAAAATATCCGGGTAGTTCTTCGTGGGACTGTCGTTGACCGGGGTCGGCAGATACGCAAGTACCTTCGCCGCCACAGGATCAAAGCGGTTGGGGTTGATGTAGTTGTTGGGAAATGGATCGCGGACGACTTGCCCATTGACCGTCCTGGTGGTGGCCGGGTCATAGATGGCGCCGTTCATGATTGGGCGGCCCAGGGGATCGGTGCCAATCTGCTGTCCGGTCAAGAGGTAGCTCAAATCGCCATTGCGGTAGGCGGTGGTGGGCACGGTTTCAAAACCGTTGTTGGTGGAGACACGGTCGCGATACATCTCGTAGTTGAAGAAGAAGAATGTTCGATTGTGACCGTCGTAGATTTTGGGGATCCAGACAGGTCCGCCAAAGCTGCCGCCGAAATCGTTCTGCCGGCTCTTGGGCCGCACCAGGCCCCCATTGCCATTGTCGGTGAAAGGCTGCCCTGCGTTCAGCGCCTCGTTGACAAAGTACTCATAAAGCGAACCATGGAACCGGTTGGCGCCGGATTTGGTGGTGTAGTTGAAAATGCCGCCGGTAGTTTGCCCGAATTCCGGAGGAAAACTGTCCGCCTGCAGAGTAAACTCCTGCAGCGCCTCCACAGACGGCTGTTCTTCATCAGAAACACGGGAATGCAAGCCGCTCCCCGAATCCTGGCCATCGAGAATGATGCGGTACGTATCCCCGGGCGAGCCGTTGATGTGAATATCATTCCACCCGCCAACCGTGGTTCCGGGCGCCAATTCAGCAAAGGACAGCGGATCGCGAACAGCGCCCACTCCCGCCATGTTCAGGGGCAGGGAGTTAAAGTCGTTCGAGGTGACAGTGATGTTGTTCTCAGGATTCTCCGTCTTGAGCAGGGGCGCATCCGAGGTGACGTTGACCGTCGTTGTCGCAGCGCCAACGTTGAGGGTCATATCCACACGGACGTTCAAATTCACCGAGACCGTAATCCCGCTGTGAACCAGCTTAGTAAAGCCAGGAGACTCGACGGTTAACGAGTAAACGCCCGCCGGCAGCTCGGGAATGGTGTATTCTCCGGCGCCCGTGGTCACGGTGTGATTCTGGGCGCCAGTACCTTCATTGGTTGCAGTCACTGAGGCGCCGGGGATGCTGCTTCCGGCGGCATCGGCGATGGCGCCGGTGATACTGCCGCGATCTGACTGTGCCAGGCAGAGAACGTTAAAACTGAGAAGAGCAAGGGCCATCAGACCCAACGCTAACTGCCTGAAGGGGTTCTTCATCGACATTACTGGTCTCCTTAAAATGGTCGTACCGGTCAACCGTTTCGAATGTGTGCGCGACGGCTTGTTGGGTTCATTACTGGTCTACGGTTAAGGTGTTCCTCTTGCGTAGACCAGCATGAACCGAATTCTGCAACACTTAAAGTGCTAATTTGTAGACGCCAGCACACTAGGCCCCTGCAAGAAGCATGCGCAACCTACGATTGGCCCTGAATTCCATTGCTCTAATGGCAGCTTTAGGCCCCTATAAATGGATAGGCGTCCCATAGTACAAATGGTCCATATGGGGTGGACCGAAGCAGCCAACTCACGTCTGTACAGGTGCCCTATCAGGGGAATAAGATCCATGAACGCACCGCCGCCAGGCATCGAGGGCAGGGAGATTCCCATGGAATTTCGTTCGGCCGGGGTGCGCCGTTCACTGGTCAATGGAGGGGATGGCCGCCCTCGCAATCACTGGCTGGGTGGGGGAAGCCATCTCCATGAGTAGACGGTTGTCACCGCGCCTCGCGTTGTTGCTGCTGGCCATTTTCCATTTGGCGGGGGCCACGCATTCTCTGGCGGACGAACCGAGCCCGTCCGACTTTTACCATACGGCGGCCTCAATCCTGGCGCTCTCTCCGGAGCAAACGGCGTCGGACCATCCGGCTTTGGTCCGTGGTGTGGTCACCCAGTCCACGGATTTTGGTTTGGTGGTCCAGGATTCCACGGCGGGAATTTGGGTTTATTGGGATGGCTCCGCCGACTTCGCTCCCGGGGATGATGTCGAGGTGGAGGGCGTGGTCGGCCCAGGCCGATACGCCCCCGTGGTGAAGGCTTTTTCTGTCCATAAGCTCGGCCGTGGACCACTGCCGACGCCCAGGGAGGTGAGCTACCGGCAATTGAGTGCCGGCGACGAGGAGTGCCAATACGTTTCCGTCACTGGCACGGTGCGTTCGGTTGCGGTGAGAAAGAGCGCTTCTCCGAAGCAACAGCTCTGGCTAAGAATCGATATGGGCGATGGCTTTGTAAACGCCTCATTTCCTGTAGAAGATGCCCCGGCGGCGGCAAAGCTAGTCGATGCACAGGTAAGAATCAACGCCGCCGCGATGAGCACCAAGAATGAGAACCGGCAAATTACTGCCGTGACGCTCTCGGTACCGGGCATGCGCAACGTAACCGTTTTGCGGCCCGCGCCGGCTGATCTTTTCGCCAAACCGCTCACGCCCATCGGACGACTGATGCAGTACCGATCGGGCACGGACTACGACCATCGTGTTCGCGTGGCCGGAACGGCCACCTACTACAAGCCAGGCGAGAGCCTCATCCTGGAAGAAGCCGGAAAAGCACTGTTTGTCACCACGACCCAAACCAGCGACATCGCACTGGGCGATCGGGTCGAGGCGGTGGGCTTCCCCGCCGCCCAGGCTTCGGGCCCTATCCTGCAGGACGCTCGCTTCCGCCGGATCGCGGCGGGCCCTCCCCTCGCGCCGACCGCGGTAAGAGTTGCGGACATTTGCTCCGGCACGCTCAACTACAACCTCATCACGACGGAAGGGCAGCTACTGCGACGAGTGCGGGAACCTTCTCGCGACGTGTTGCTGTTGCAGGATGACTCGGCCATCGTGCTGGTGGAGCTGGCACAATCAAATACTTCCAGCGCCCTGCAACAGCTCAAAGAAGGCAGCATGGTCAGGAGCACCGGCATAAGCGTGCTGGAAGTGGAAGGATCCTGGAATTATGGAGTAAGTAGCGCCAGCGCAATTCGGTGTAAGCTACTGCTTCGTTCCGCTGACGATGTGCGCGTGGTGGGACCCCCCTCGTGGTGGACGACACGGCATGTGTTGTACATCGCAGGCATTTTGGGAGCGCTGGTGCTCGCTTTCCTCTGTTTGGTGGTCTATAGCCGGGTGGAACATTGGCGGCTGCGAGCCATGCATGAAGAGCGTGAACGCCTGGCAAATGAGATCCATGACACGCTGGCCCAGAGCTTTTCCGGCATTGGTTTTCAACTACAGGCGATCCGCAAAGCGATCCCTCATGAGATTCCGCGATTGCAGAAGCAAGTAGACCTGGCCTGCGAGCTTGTGCGCCACAGCCATAAAGAAGCTCGCCGCAGCATCGAGCCGCTGCCTCCGGATCCGCCGGAACGAATTGACCTGCTAGCTTCTCTGGTACGATCCGCACGCACGATGGTGGAAGGTGGATCGGTCGAGGTTGAAGCTTTGCGCAGCGGTAACCCAAGGCCGCTCTCTCCGCGGATTGCGAATACATTGCTGCGTATTGGCCAGGAGAGTATCGCGAACGCGGTTCGCCATGCTGACCCCAGTCATTTGCAGATTTCCCTGCGGTGGGAGAAGGATGTAGTGCGGCTCGCTGTTCGTGACAATGGCATTGGTTTCGTAAAGAGTGGCGGACTGCTTGGTTTTGGGCTGCGCGGCATGCGCAGACGCGCAGCCTCCATCAATGCTAAGCTCGAAATCTTTAGTCAGCCGCGTGAGGGCACTCGGGTTGAGGTGACCGCCCCTATACCTCCGGGCCTCAACCTGGCCACTCTGCTCAAACGGAAATGGATGTATGTATCGGAGCGTGTTACGCATGGCGAAACAGAACAACAATTTGATTCGGATCCTGATCGTTGACGACCATCCTGTTGTCTGTTCCGGCTTGACGAATATGCTCAGCGCCCAGGCCGGCCTGGAAGTGATTGGCTCGGCAGCCAGCGGTGACGAAGCCCTGGCGATGATCCAGCAGGATAAGCCGGACCTGATCCTGCTGGACCTGCGCATGCCAGGTATGGATGGGATCGGGGTTCTGCATGCGCTGAAGCGAATCGAAGCGCCTCCCCGGGTCATCGTGCTTACGAGCTTCGAAAAAGACGAGGATATTTATCGCGCGATTCGCGCCGGCGCACACGGCTATCTGCTGAAAGACACAAGTGAATCCGAAATGGTGGCCGCCATATCGGTGGTCGACGCGGGAAAGCGATACATTCCTCGCCACATCGCCGCGCGGCTCGCGGACCGTATGATGCGCTCAGATCTAACCGCCCGCGAAGTGCAAATCCTCGAACGGCTGGCGCAGGGCTCAACCAACAAACAGATTGCGTGTGCTCTCGATATCAGCGACAACACCGTTCGCCACCATGTGAACAACATCATGGGCAAGCTTGAGGTTTCGGACCGAACTGAGGCCGTGGCTACCGCGATCCGACGTGGGGTGCTCTCGGGCACGGACTGACAGGGCTACGAACGCCTCTGCAAGAAAGGCACGGCTTCCGCCGTTGGGCTGATGAGGGGTTTCAAAAGCCGGCATCGGAACTGCATTGTGGCTTTGTATCAGGGCTTGGCGTAGAGGCTGCGCAAAAAGTCTCGGTTGAAGAAAAACCGCTCCCTCAGCGGCTAAAGCCGCACAAACTACAAAGCAGTGATGGACGGCCTGAAGGCCGTCCCTTTCAAAGAATTCTGGTTTCTCCGCAGCCTCGAACTTAGTCCCGAAGGGACGGCTGAACTTAGCCCAGGACGCTAGTCCTGGGTTGGATTTGAGAGGAAAGGCCCAGTCCCGCAGGGCCGGCTGAAAATGGGCCGCCACGCTATCCTTCTTCAGCCGTCCCTTCGGGACTCAATCATGTTTCATGATGTACCCAGGACTAGCGTCCTGGGCTACTCTCAATCGTCCCTGCGGGACTTAGTTTGGAAACGAGGTTCTCACGCACACTCTTTAGCCCCCGGGGTACGTCTCTCCGATCGTTTGCGATTTTACGCGTGGAGAAAAGCGGTTAAGGGCTCCCATGCCGCCGCTGGTTAATAAACTGCGATACGGTGACTGCGGACTTGTGGCTTCACGCTGTGGCCACCTGCATCGAAAGAGATTACGTTTGATTCCCGCAGCGGCATGTGGCAGTCCACGCATTTATGCAGAATCCGATCCGCCATGGTTGCATATTTCCCGCAGCTCTCGGCTTTGTGACAGGTCTGGCAACGTTCCGAAAAATACGCTACATCCCGTTGTTGCTGGTGAACGTCATGGCAAGTGGTACAGGTCATGCTGCTGGACCGGAAACAACGGCTGCTCTCCAACAGTTGCACCTGGTGACCGTGCACGTCGACTGGGGTGTCCGCCGGATCGTCCGGTATGGCTACAAACTTTGCCAGGGTCGCTCCGGGAACAAAGGAAAAAGCAGGCGCCTTCAGATTCCCCGGCCCAGCATGGCACAGGGCGCACAAATCGATTTGCTGTTTCCGGGTGAGCTTTGCCGGGTTAACGATGTTTGCCGCTGTCCCCGGCGAGCGTGACCTTGTGCGAGCGTTCGGCTTCGACATGCATTTTTCCTGCACCGTGGCACTTCTCACACGTGATCCCCAGAACTACGCTGGCCTTCTCAAAATGATTGAGCGGAGGAGGCAGGGATTCGATGTACGTCGCATGACACTCCAGACAGCGGGGAATGATGGGCTTATCAAAGTTCGGCAAACCGTCCGGGTAGCCGGGACTGTTCATCCATTGGCCGGTTTCTGACCAGTAGGAGACCGGCAGCTCGAAGAGCTCGGAGCCCTTCCAATAAAGATAGGTTTGGCCCTTTCTGCCGGAGCCGATCACAAGATCGATCCGTTCTTTATGAGTGATCGTATCCGAAGGCGGGAAGCGTGCGACCGCGCTCTGAAAGTAGCCCTCCCCGGTGGCGTTCATGATGAAGTAGAAATATGGGTTAGATGTGCGGAGAATGTTTGAACCGGGTGTGAACTTGCCGTCGATCGAGGTCGAATCGGGCGGACGAGAGGCAACATGATGGGCGGAGCCGAGATAGGAGTTGAATTCTGCCCGGTGGCAATCGCGGCACGCCGCGTCGCCGGCGTATTGGGCGCGGGAACCGGTAAGCGCCGGTGATGGCGCCTCTGGAAGCTGACCGTACAGTGGCGGTAGCAGAACAAGAAGCAAGCCCAGTGAGGTGATGAGACGGGTCGCTCTTTTCCTCATTCTCATTCAGCTAGTCCGCTCATCGTTGGGTGGTTTGCGGCGCGGCGTGGAACTTTGCCAAATGAGCCTTGGCTAAGTCTGGCTGGTTTAACTTGAGATAGATGTTTCCTAAGAGAAAGTGGATCTGGCTGTCGCTTGTTCCCAATTCAGGCAGCGTGAGTGCGCGCTCGCCCTCCTGCGCCGCCTCCTGATATCTGTGCTGGTGCTCAAGGCCTTTCGCCTTTTCATAGAAGGCATCTCTGGATTGACCATCTGCAGCGATGGCGAGCTGATCCTGGGAAAGACTCTCGTCGTATTTTCCCAGGGAATAGAGCAGACGGCCGTAGGCAACCAGGATCGCCGCGGTTTGCGGATTCTTTTCCGGTGAGAGAGCAGCAGCCTGCTCATAGAGATGGAGAGCCGCGGGTGCATCCCCCAGCGCTTCTTTTGACATTGCCAGGTAGAAGTATGGCATTGGATTTTTGGGGGACAAAGAACGCGCCGCTTCCAGGGGTGAGATTCCCAGCGTGAAATCATTTTGCAAATAGTAGAAAACGCCAAGGTAGAACTGCGCGCTCTCCGACGAAGGTTCAACCGAGACGGCCCTGATGAGACAACTTTTTGCAATATCGGGGCGATGGGCAAAGAGAGCCAGCCTCGCCTTGAGAATCAGGGCGGGAACGAAATTTGGATCGAGCTGCAAGGCGAGATCGACTTGTTCATCGGCCTGACTAAATTGCATTTTGGCGAGATCCTCTTTGGCGTTGTCATAATGCTGCTGTTGCGGCGACAACGAAAGTTGAAGAGCGAGCAGCCAGATCAACGGAGTTTGCCTCCCGGTGCGAGCGAATAATACTTTCCCGCCGCGACGTGTTCAAAACGGTCGGTTCGTCCCACAGCCGCGGGCCACTTCACCTCAATCCAATCGGCAAATGCGGCTTGTCCCAGGCCCAGAAGATCGCGTGGATCCGAAGTGGAAAGATAACTGCCACCCCCGCGATGAAACAAGCTGTGCACCACGCCACCAGCAGACCAGGTGATGTTGGCCCCCACGTGCAGACCCACCAGGTTCAGCCCCAACCATTGGTTGCTGTTGTGGAGCTTGTTGTGGAGAATAACTGGCGGGCCGCCATTGTTCGCCACCACGACATCCGGGCGGCCGTCATTATCCAGGTCTCCCACAGCGAGTCCGCGAGCTGGATAGCGCGCAGCAAAGGCGGGTCCGCCCAGCGCACTTACGTCGTCGAAACCCTGGCCGTTGTTGTGAAAGAGAAGAAGCGGTTCCTTATAGTGCAACGAGCTGGAAATGGATTCGATCAGGTCGTCGGGATGGCCGTTCGCCATGATGATGTCTGGCCAACCATCCAGGTCAAAGTCGAAAAATCGGATCCCCCAGCCAGTGTCCATGATGGTGGCCATCGCGATGCCGGTCGGCCCGGCTACGTCGTCGAAGCTATTGTCTTTCTGATTGTGATAGAGGGAAAACTTTTCCCGGCTGATATTGGCCACGAAGAGATCCTGAAAGCCGTCCTGATCATAGTCAATTGCGTCGACCCCCATGCCGGATCGTGCGGCGCCTTCCGGGCTGTAGGCCACTCCGGCTGCGAGCCCGATCTCTTCGAACTTGCCCCCGCCCTTGTTGAGAAAAAGAAAGTTGGGAACAGAATCGTTGGCCACGAACAGATCGAGCAGTCCGTCGTTGTTGATGTCCGTAGCCACTACGCCGAACGATTTGCCGGGATAGTTCCCAATGGTTGAAGAGAGGCTCACATCGGTGAAGGTGCCGTTGCCGTTGTTGCGGAAGAGGCGGCTCGGCCAGGGCTCGTAGCTTTTTGGATAGCAGTAGTGAGCGATTCCGTTGGTGCTGCAGTCGTGCTCCAGAGACTTGTTGTATTTGGCAAAGTGCCCTACGTAAAGATCCAGCGTGCCATTGTTGTCGTAATCGAACCATACTGCGCTGGTGAAGAGGCCTGGCTCCGCGAGATGAGCCTTGGTGGTTACATCGGTGAAGGTTCCGTCGTGATTGTTGTGGTAGAGGATCAGCCGCCCGTAGGTGGTTACCAGAAGGTCGGTCCAACCGTCACCGTCATAGTCGGCCGCGGCTACGCCGATGCCAAAGTCTCTGCCTGCCACACCTGCCTTCTCGGTCACATCGGTAAATGTGCCATCGTGATTGTTGTGATACAGCGCATTGCGCATGGGAGTCGTGGGTGTGAAAAAATCTGCCGGCCCGCTGTTGGTAAAGTACAGATCCATCCAGCCGTCATTGTCATAGTCGAAGATGGCTACGCCTGGCCCCATCGATTCCGGTAGATAGCGGCGAGTCGACATCGCGTTGTCGTGCTTCCATACGATGCCTGTTCGCTGCGGGGACCATATCTCGAAGTATGGCTGCGGAGCGGAAGGGTCTTGCGCGTAGCAGGCCGGATTGAGAAACAGGCTTGCCAAGAGCACAAGGCCCATGAACCGGGTACACAGCATGACGCCCATTCTACAGTCGGTCGAAAGCGAGGATCGTCGCAACGAATGGAGTCGTTGCTCCCCTGACTCGCCCACTGAGTTCGGTGCTCCTCATGGCCGAGGGAGGGCGGACGATCGGTTTAGTGCCGCGCCTACGGCGCTCTGATCCTATTCGGGATCGATTTCCCAGCCCTTCCGGGCTGGGTTGACGTTTGGCGGTCGGCCCTCCGGGCCTTGCAGCTATGGCGATCTTTGCGGTGTCATTTCTCCTTCAACTTGCCGCAGGCAAGTTAGCGCTCCCACGGCAGGCCCAATGCCATGCCGGGAGCGCAGTGCGGCACCCGGGACGACAAAAAGAAAGGGCAACGGTTCCATATTTTGTAAAATTCGATAAAAATTGGCTTTTTATCGCCTTCAGCGGCGCTGCGCAGGGAAGCCTGTTTCGGGGGAAAAGGACAGCTCGAGGGAACTGGGTCCGTCGAGAACTGCATCGAAGACGTAATCGGTCGCGGCAGGAGCCCGGTTCGGTTTTTCGGGGTTAATGAAGGGATTGAGAGGGCTAGGTTGGTTCCGGTCAAGGTTGGGAGACGACGTGGCGTTCGCTAATTTGGGGGCCGGCTGCGGAATTGGCTCGGGCGCGGGGGCCTGGGGCGCGGCAGGGCGGGTGTTGGCGGCGGGAGCCGTTGGGTTTTCACCTGCGGCTTGGTGCTGCTGTTTCCCGCGCCACTCAGAGGTGTCGATTTGTGCCTTGACTGGCGAGGCAGCGGGTTGCGTCCCGGATGGGGAAAGGCGGCGGTTCGGGTCGAGACCTTCGATGGCTACGATCATGGCAAGAGCCTTGATCTGGCCGGCGATGCTGCCTCTGGTCAGTTCGTGGCTAAGATTGGCCAGTTCCCAGAGGCGGGTCAGGATCTGGTCGCGACCAAGGTTGAGCCGGCGCAGCCCTTCCGCTTCCTGGTCCACTAGTTTTTCTTTGACGGCGGCGCGGTGCTCGCTCATGTATGTGCGGATGCGGAGCTTGGCTTTGGTGTAGGCGGCGGTGTCGGGATTGAGGCCGACCGCTTCCGCTGCGGCGCGGTCGTTCATGGTTCCGGACATGATCAGGTGAGCAAAGGCGATTTCCTGATCGGTGATGGGATCGGTCACAGTGTTTTTGGGCATAGGTCGTCTCGTTCCTTGGTTGGCTGGAGATTGGGTTGGATTCGTTTGCTGCTCTCTTAGGGGCACAAAGGGGCTGAAAGCGGCGATGGGCCACTCATGGCGGTGTTGGTTATTTTGAGACAGGGATACAGTGAGTTACCGGACAGCGGTGAAGCTATCCTTCGCTCACGCGGAAGGCCGAAACTACCGGCAACTGCCGGTCAGGGGACGGTTGCGTGAGGAGCCGTCGCCTGCCGATATCTTCTGCTCTAAGAGATAGAGCTTTTCCGGGCTTGATGCAAGTGGGCTAGATGCTTTTTTTCGGCACGGGAGTACCCGCCCTAAAGGTTACTCGGGTTGGGTTTGCGTGTTGGCAGCGGAGATAAAACCGGCACAGCCATCCGGATGGAGGCTAAGCTATTCTGTCCCGGAAACCTAGAGGGTGTGTGAAAATCGGAAGAGAGAGCGTAGACTCCACGGCCCGCCTATACCAGTCCAGTCCTCGACGCTGTGGGGAAGCGTTGCCCTCAGGGGCTAAAGAGTCTGCGTGAGAACTAAAAAGAAACCGCAAAAAAGAAACCGCAGATCTCTCCACTCCGCTTCGCTCCGGTCGAGATGACAAATTTGTTTTGGGTAGATTGTTGGTTTTTCCAGTCGATGCATAGCCTTACATGGGCTCAACAAATTCGTCATCTCGACCGGAGCGAAGCGGAGTGGAGAGATCTGCGGTTTCTTTTTTGCGGTTTCTTTTTGGTTCTCACGCAGAGTCTAAAGCCCAATTCTTTTTCCGGCCTTTACGGCCCGACTAAAAGTCGTACCCTGATACAAAGCGTCTAGAGCTTCTTGCGCAGTTAGCGCACTTCGTCTTTCC
>CAWIRT010000022.1:0-17239 GCA_963838445.1 uncultured Acidobacteriaceae bacterium | reverse complement strand
CTTAGAGAAATGGCCGGGCGGCAACCCGGCCACCGCCAGAGAAAGGGGACAGGACCAGGGTGATTACATCCTGCACTTTTGCGTTTTTAACGCACCCCTCGCGCATTTTTTCGAGTCTACTCAGCATGCACCTCCCGCCGGCTTTGCGTTTCTCCGTGTTCGCTTTGCTATCGAGCATTTCGTTGCCTGCGATGACTGGGCAAGTCCCAAAGGAGCAACCCAGTGCAGGGTGTCCAGCACAGCCGAACACCCTGCGGGCTATGCGCGGCTGCTACCGCCCGCTACTGGTCTTCGCTCCCGCACTGGACCAGCCGCAGCTGGTGGAAGAGTTCAATCAGCTTAAGGTTCACACGACCGAACTTAAGATCCGCAATCTGCTGTACGTCCCCATCGTGCCCGAGGGGCATAACCAGCCCATCCCAAGCTCCAAGGTTCCTACAGCCAGGCTCAGCGAAGACGAGCTGGCTGCCATGCGTCACCGCTTTAAAGTCGAGCCTGCTGAATTCCTGGTGATCCTCATCGGGAAGGATGGCGCAGAGAAGCTAAGCAGCAAAACCCCGATACCGGTGGACGAGCTGGAGCGAGTGATTGACTCGATGTCCATGCGCAAGAGCGAAAAGCAACCGGAACCGCCAGGCCTGGAATAGATTCAACTGTTCGCACAACCGTAAATGCCGCCGGCGTGGCGGTCACGCCATCTGAGGATAATCCGATGTTGCACCCGTAGAGCATCGACTAACATCAAAACAACACCGCGAGGTGCCATGACGACCCAAGCTACGATCACTGGTTTTACCTCGGCCCCACCTCCGTACCGGGCCCCCCACGACCCGGCGCGGGTTCCCGAACTCATCGAGGCGCTTAAGAGAGTGCTCCCGCTCCACGATCTGGAAGAGGCGGAGTACGAGTGGCTGGCCACCCACGGTACCGAAGTTTTTGCAGAAACGGGCGCGGTTGTCTTCCGCGAAGGCGACCCGGCCTCCAAAATGACCATTCTGCTCAAAGGCGAGATTTATGTGCGCCGGGAGCATAGTGGACCCGGTTTTCTTTTTGTCGGCCGCTCCGGACTGATTACAGGCCTGCTGCCCTTCTCCCGTATGAAGGCTTATGGCGGCCTGGGCTACACCTCCGCCCCCACCTGGATGCTGGAATACGACCGATCCCTCTTTTCAGAGATGCTCAAAGCGATTCCCTCGCTTACCGAACGGCTGGTGGGCATTCTTCTCGATCGCGTTCGCGAAGTAACGCGGATGGAGCAGCAGTCAGAAAAGCTGAATGCGTTGGGCAAACTGGCGGGCAATCTGGCCCATGAACTCAACAATCCGGCGTCGGCTGCGCAGCGCTCGGCCGCCGGCGTTCTGGAGGAATTGCGTGTTTACGGACACGAACGCTTCAATCTAGGGCGGCTGTGTCTGGACGCCGCGAAAACCGAAAAGGTTTTGGCCTGGGAAGACCGGGTTCGCGCCGAGTCCAAGCGGCAGGGCAAGCCAGCCGAAACCGAGCAGACCCGTCGCGAAGACGAGATCGTCAGTTGGCTTCACCGGCACGACATACAAGAGTCATGGCACATTGCTCCCGAGCTAGCCGAGTTTGGCGTAGTGCCCGATCAGTTGGAACCGCTCACCGGCTATCTGGATCCGGGGGCCATTGCTGTGGTGCTCTCCCAGTTCACTTCGTCCCTGCGGACGGAAAGAATCGCCGAGGCGATGCTTGACTCCACGGCCCGCATATTCGATCTGATCCGTGCCATCAAGGATTACTCCTACATGGACCAGATGCCCATCCAGGAGGTCGATGTTCCCCAGAGTTTGGAAAATACTCTGGCCATGGTTGCCTCTCGCCTGGGCAAGGTGGACGTGATCCGTGACTACGAACCCAACCTTCCCAGCGTGAGCGCTTATGGGCGGGAACTCAACCAGGTCTGGACCGCATTGATCGAAAATGCCCTGGATGCGGTTCAAGATGAGGGCGAGATCAGGCTGATAGTCCGCACGGCCGGGGACATGCTGCTGATCGAGGTTTGGGACAATGGCCCGGGAATTCCAGTCGAGCTGCAGGCGCGCATCTTCGAGCCATTCTTTACGACCAAGGCTCCAGGAAGCGGGCTAGGCCTTGGGCTGGACGCGGTCAGCCGAATCGTTCGCATGCACCGTGGGTTCGTGACCGTTCAGTCTAAGCCTGGCAGCACGTGCTTTCAGATCCGGCTTCCCCTGCAGCAGGTCCAGGCGTACTAGACGAACTTCGAAAAAGGCGATTTCCAAACTCCAGTCCGCAGGACGTCTGAACTTAGCCCAGGACGTTAGTCCTGGGTAGGATTCGCAAGCATGAACCAGTCCCGCAGGGACGGCTGAAAGCAACATTCAGGAAGAAGTCACGTATCCTCGTCCACTCCCCGAGTCCAGCAAACCCTGGGGTCGCGCCTAGGGCAACTTCCAATCGTCCCTGTCGGGACTACTCCGATCAGGTCGAGTAGTCCCAGGACTGATGAAGTCCTGGGCTATGCTCAACCGTCCCTGCGGGACTGGTGTTTGGGTTTTTGGAAAAGGGTTCTCACAGACCCTCTTTAGAAGCCACTTGGAGGGTAACCACAAGATCACAACCGATTTTGAACCGCGATGACATCCTTAGTGGGGAGAACTCGCAGCCGGCGTCGTAGCAGCCACGCGCACGATTCCACACTTTGTCTTCTTGCCGTCCGAAGTGGTAGCCTCGCCATTTTGCCCGTTGACTTTGAACTGCAGCGGAGAGCCCACCACAAATTGGGTCGGCTTAAGCGAGCTGCCCAGTTTGGTGCGGCAAACGTACTCGTTGGTCGACGTATCGATAATCAGATCGTACTGCTGGTGCTTCTGCTTCTTGCTGGTACTACCTACGGTTTGCAGGTCCTTTAGGGTTGCTGTCTGGACCAGGCTGTCGGCCAGAGCAACCGCGGAAAGCAATGTGGCGGCCAAACATAGGCACGATGCTTTGCGTAATCTCATAAGTCCTCCTACTCAGGCTCCCACAAGTTTGGCGCCGAAGGCCAGCAGCAATGAGCCCAGAATGATGCGATAGACCGCAAAGATGACAAACCCGTGACGGCGCACCCATAACAGGAACCACTCCACCACACCCAGGGCCACGGCAAAAGAAACAATAAAGCCAATGCCCAGAACGATCCAGCCATGGGAGGTCATTACCAGGGGGACCATCGCTTCTCCGCCCGGGACCTGCTTGGGATGGATGGTGCGAACAAATTCATATCCCGTCGCCGCGATCATGACCGGGATCGACAAGAGAAAGCTGAACTCGAGGGCCGCAGTCCGCGTCATGCCTACGGCCTGACCTGCGGCAATGGTAGACATGGATCGCGAAACGCCGGGAAAAACAGCAGACGTTACTTCCCAAAGGCCGATCCAGACAGCCTGGAAGAGCGACATTTGCTCCACATCCCTGGTTTTGAGATCACGTCGCACGCTCAAAGCATCCACCACCCACATCACGATGCCTCCGATCAGCAATGCCAGAGCCATCAAACGCAGGCTTTCCAGGTGCTTACCGATTAACTTAACCAGCAACAGCGAGGGAACCGCGGTACAAACGAACGCCACCATCGTAAGTGAAAGGGGGTGGGTGAGTATGGTACGGTCACCATTTTCTCCCCGGGGAAAGCTGCGGAAAAACTCCAGAATCCGCCCTGTGAACAGCAACACCAGCGCGATAATCGCGCCCAGCTGAATCACCACCGTGTACATCTTCCAGTAAGGGCTGGCCAAATCGACGTGGAGCATGGCCTCCACCAGCCTCAGGTGAGCGGTTGAGCTGACGGGCAAAAACTCGGTCAGTCCTTCTACTATGCCCAGTAAGACCGACAGGATGTAATCGTTCAAAGGCCCTCCGGCAACACAACCCTACTGGCGATCGTTGCCGTAGATAGGAATTGATTCCTGCAACTGGTATACCAGACTGGCGGCGCGGGCGGCATAGTCCGATTGGGGATATTTGGTAGCAATGGTACCTGCAATGGTTACGGCTCTCGCCTTGGCCTCGCCGGCTTTTTTGTCGTCTCCATTGGCGCTGTAGATGTCGCTCAGCGCGCCCTGACGGTAGACGGCGTTGTAAAGCGACTCGGGGGCGCGGGGCGAATCAGGGTGCTCCTGCGCGTATTTTTCATACATCTCAGCTTCCTTCTCCGGGCATTTGGTGGAGCCCTGCCAATCGCCACAGACCTTGTTGTCCAGCATGTCCCAATCGGCCAAGTCGGCCCATTTGGACCGGGGGTAGGTTTTTCTGAGTTTGCGCAACTCCTCATCATCGATCTGCTCCCGCATGTAGGCGTCTTTTTCATGGGCTGAAGGCAGCGAGAACACATCGGCCTTTTGCAGTTGCCAGCGTATATCGGCTGAGCGCCAGGCGGCTTCGGGGGCCAGCGGTGACTGAGGGAAGAAATCAGCCATGCGTTGGTACAGCAGCCGCGCTGCCTGGGCCACGCTCTGGGGAGCCCGCGGCAGCATGGCGTCTTTCTCCTGGCTTGCAGCAGCGCCAAACAGAATCAGGTCGCCCTTGGGTGTCTCCGCGCTGACGACGCCGGCGGCCGGCATCCATCCGGACACGGGGGGAGCTGCTGCTTCGTGGCCGAATACTGGCGCATCCTGCGATTTGGAGGTTTCTTCGTCAGTATTGGCAAAGACTCGCAACCAGGGGCCATTTTTCTCCACAATCACCATCTCTCTGCCGGGTGAGATCTCCGCCAGGCGAGAGGAGGAGTTGTCTGGCGCCACGTAAAGGTTGGTATTGCGGATGACGGTCGCCTTGGGACCATTGCTGGGAGCTGGAGGTTTGGGCCCCGCAATCGCCTGGGCCGCGCATACGACTAGGGCAGAAAGAGCAATGAATCCGGTGCGCATAGTCCTTAGACGGTTCCACCCCTAGAATACGCTGACGTGAAAAGGGACAGCGGGTCGCTCCACTACACTTCCACGGCTCGAGTAGGCCTGTGGCCCATAAGCGCTCCGGCTTTGCTCTAGACTCCCTCTTCCAGGACGCCGCGCAGCACCGACGGTTCGACATTGCCGCCGCTCATGACGGCGACCGTCTCCCGGGCTGGCGGCAATTGGTCTCGATGGAAGAGCGCCGCTGCTAGGGCAACCGCCCCACTGGGCTCGGGGACGAGCCGGGCGGCAAAGATCATTCGCCGCATGGCCTCGCGAATCTCGGCTTCGGTCACGGTCACGATGTCGTCGACATACGCTTGCATGTGAGCAAAGTTCAGCGCACCCACACTTTGCGTTCTCAACCCATCCGCCGCAGTGCGGCTGGTCTGATCGCCAGTGAAAGCCACAATGCTGCCACCCTTGAAACTCTGCGCCGCATCGGAAGCAAGTTCCGGCTCGACCCCGATCACCCGCGCTTCCGGCCGGGTCAGCTTCACAGCCGCCGCAACTCCGCTGAGCAACCCGCCTCCGCCGACCGGTGATAGCACCAGCTCTACCTCCGGCCGGTCGGCAACAATCTCCAAACCGCAGCTTCCCTGCCCCGCAATTATGTCGCGATCGTCGTACGGTGGAATGACGACATACCCGAATTCGGCAGCAAGCTCTTCTGCCTTGGCCTTGCGCTCCTCGCTGGCGGGGCCAACCGTGACGATCTCCGCGCCCAGTGCCTGGGTCGCTCTCACTTTCACCAGCGGCGCGTTCGAAGGCATCACAATGACCGCTTTCGTGCCCAGTGTTCGCGCCGCGTAGGCTACCCCCTGAGCGTGGTTGCCGCTGGAATAGGTGATCACGCCGCAAGCGCGGTCCCGGGCAGACAATTGGACAATCTTATTGAAAGCGCCGCGCAGCTTGAAACTGCCGATGGGCTGGAGCCCTTCAGCCTTGACCCAAAGCGCTGCGTCCCCTATGCGGACCAGCGGCGTGTGCACGGCAACGCCGCGAAGCCGCTCCTGGGCTGCGCGCAGCTCGGGCAGCGTGACCAACACTTAGATTTCCAGAATAAGCGGCATGATCATGGGCCGGCGCGATGTGTTCTTTTGGATATAGCGCTTGAGGTCGAGACGGATCTTCTCTTTCATGACCCCGTAGTCAGCCTTCTCTTCGGCCGAGGACGCCTCCAGCGTACGGTTGACAATCTCTTGCGCCTGATCGCTGAGATCGATCTCGCCGGTAACAAAGCCGCGGGTCACTACTTCCGGCGCACGCTCTACTTTGCCGGTGCGTTTGTTGATGGTGATGATGGCCAGCACGATGCCATCCTCACTGAGGTGCTTGCGGTCCCGGATCACCAGATCTTCGACCACATCGGTGGTGGAACCAGCATCAATGCAAACCCTGCCGGTCGTGACTTTGCCTGCCTTCACCGCAGACTTTGCGTCCACTTCAAGGATGTCGCCATCCTCGAGAAGCAATGCCTGCTCCACCACGCCGGTGTTTTTTGCCAACTGGACATGCTTCTGCAGGTGACGGTAATCCCCATGGACGGGGATAAAGAATTTCGGCCGCAGCAGATTGATCATCAACCGCATCTCTTCCTGACTGCCGTGCCCGCTCACGTGGATCAGCCCTGATTCGCCATCGTCGTAGATCACGTTGGCCTCGCGCCGGCATAAGTGATCGATCACGCGGTAAATGCTTTTCTCGTTACCGGGAATAACACGGGAACTCAACACCACAGTGTCGCCGCGTTCGACGCGGGCGTGCTTATGATTGTCGACCGCCGCCCGGGAAAGAGCCGACATCGGCTCCCCTTGCGTACCGCTGATCAGAATCATGACTTCAGAAGCCTGATAGTCGCGGATCTGCCCGGGATGAATCATTAACCCGCCGGGCAAAGTGAGATAGCCAAGATCCTGCGCGATCTCTGAGGATTCCACCATTGACCGGCCCACGATGGCCACTTTGCGGCGATGGGTCTGCGCCAACTCGAGGGCGATACGAATGCGGTAAATCGAGGAGGAAAAACAGCTGAAGAACAGCTTCTGTTTGGTTCGCGAAAAGACCTCGTCCAGGCGCGGCTTCACCGCCCACTCGCTGGGGGTGTATCCGGCGCGATCGACGTTGGTCGAGTCCTGTAACAGAGCCAGCACGCCACGCTTTCCATACTCCGCGAAGCCATGCAGGTCGAACGGCTTGCCGTCCGGGGGAGAGAGGTCAATTTTGAAATCGCCGGTGTGCACGACTACGCCCACGGGAGTCTCGATCGCCAGGGCGACGCAGTCTACCAGGCTGTGGGTGACGCGAATGGGCTCAATGATGAAGGCGCCCAGGTGAAACTTCTGCCGCGGCGTAATCTCGATCAGCTCCGCGGTGTCGAGCAACTTGTGCTCTTCCAGCTTGCCTTCCACGTAGGCCAGGGTGAACTCGGTCGCGTAGACCGGCACTTTCAGTTCGCTCAGGATCCACGGCAAACCACCGATGTGATCCTCGTGGCCATGGGTCAGGATGATGGCTCGAACATGCTGACGGTTTTCGATGAGGTAGGTAATATCGGGGACAACAATGTCGACGCCCAACAATTCGGTCTCGGGAAACATGAGACCGGCATCGATGACGATGATGTCGTCCGCCCAGCGGAGCGCCAGGCAGTTCATTCCGAATTCGCCCAGACCACCGAGGGGGATGACTTGTAACTTACCTGAAGACATTAAAGTCTAATGCTACCACGCAGTGATGGAGCATCCCTCCTGTTCCGATTTCGCCGTCAACCGTGGCAAGATACAGCTTTGCTTGACGGAAAAGCTGTGTAAGCATTCGTTCTCCAGTAAACACCCATAGGAGAGACCTCAGCGGAGGAGATCTTCGAGGGTGGAGCTTAGATCGGTCTTGTCATCGCGATACTTAACGATTACCGGTGTGTACAGGCTCAAACCCCATGCGGGGTTCGCACCGCGCTTCAGCTCTCTGGCCCCCGGCACCACGACTGCCCCTTCCGGAATGATGAGTGGTTCATTTTCAGATGAACGGAGTACCTCGCCGCGGACGATATCGTAAACCGGCGTTCCCCGGGTCAGGATGGTCCCCGCAGCCAGCACCGCGCGCCGCCGCACCAACGTGCCCTCGTAGACCCCGGTGTTGCCGCCAATCAGGACATCGTCTTCAATAATGACTGGCGTGGCGTTGACGGGCTCCAGCACGCCGCCGATCTGGGCTGCCGCGCTCAAGTGCACCCGCTTGCCAATCTGGGCACAGCTGCCCACCAGCGCGTGAGAGTCGACCATCGTGCCTTCGTCCACGTAGGCGCCGGCATTCACATACATGGGTGGCATGCACACCACACCGCGGGCGAGGAACGCGCCTTCACGGATGGCGGACCCGCCAGGTACCACGCGCACTGCTTGCTCCGGCTCGAATCGGCGTGAGGGATAAGTGCTCTTGTCCACAAAAGAGAATTCATCGCCGCCCATCTGCACCAGCGTGCCCAGCCGGAAGCCCAGTAGAATACCCTGCTTGACCCACGTGTTGACGCGCCAGCCCAGGGGGGTTGCAGGATCCGGCTCGGCGGCCCGCACCCGGCCGGCACTCAACGCAGCGCGCAGTTCAAGGAAGGCATCCATCGCTTTCTTGTCGCCGTTTGCGTCAGATCCCGCTGAAAAATATCGTTCTATGTCGGCCTGTAAGGTCGTCGTTTCTGTCGTCATCACTCTGTCCTGAATAAGCTCTCTCCTGGCGGAGAGTTGTTCAGATTTACGTCAGCAGACCCAGTTCTTCGGCCAGGACCTTCAGTTTCTCCCGGGTTGCCGAAGCCACCGGCACGATGGGCAAGCGATAGTTTTCCTTGAGGCGGCCCATCAAGGCCATCACGCACTTGACCGGCCCCGGACTCGACTCCCAGAAGTTTGCAGTGATGAGCGGAAAGTAGCGCCGGTTAAGAGCCCGGGCAGTCGTCCAATCGTCCTGCAACGCCGCCGCAACCATGCGCGCCATCGGCCGCGGAATTTCATTCGACGCGACTGACACCAGTCCTGCCCCGCCCAAGGCAATCACGGGAAGAGCCATGAGGTCGTCCCCGGCCAGAACGGCAAAGCTCGACGGCAACCGATGAATCAGCTCGGCGATCTGCTGCAGGTTCCCGCTCGATTCCTTCACACCCTGGATATTGGGCACATCCTCAGCCAGGCGCAGAATTGTTGCCGGTTCCAGATTGACGCCAGTGCGGCTCGGAATGTTGTAGAGCACCACCGGGCACGGAACAGCCTCGGCAATGGCGCGGAAGTGGCGGTACTGGCCCTCCTGGCCTGGCTTGTTGTAGAACGGGTTCGCGGAGAGCAGACCGCTCACTCCCGGAATGGACGCGGCTTCGCCTGCCCGGGCGACCGCCTCGACGGTGGAGTTGTGGGTACATCCGGCCAGCACCGGCACCCGCCCGGCCGCGGCCTCGGTCACGATGCGAATCACCCGCAGCCATTCCTCATGGGTCAGCGTAGGTGTTTCGGCAGTGGTCCCGCATGCGACCAGAAAACGAATACCGCTTTCTATCTGCCAATCCACCAGCTTGCTGAGCATTTCCTCATCAAGGCTGCCATCGTTGCGAAAGGGAGTGACCAGTGCTGTGCCACAGCCGCTGAGGTTCATACCAAATGGAGTCTACTACCCAAGTTGGGGATAAATCTCCTTGAAGTCGTAGCAGCCTGTTTTGCCGCAGAGCCATTCCGCAGCCCGGACTGCGCCCTCGGCAAAACTGCGGCGGGAGATTGCCTCGTGCCGCAACTCCACCACATCGTCACCCAGCCGTGCCGTGATGGTGTGGGTGCCGACTGCCTCCCCCTCACGATGAGAAACAATCTGGATCTTCAGCGTCGAATCCACTTCCAGGAGAATCTGTTTGAGAGCTAATGCTGTTCCTGAGGGCGCGTCCTTCTTGCTCTCGTGGTGGGTTTCGCTGATGCTGATCTCGTATCCGGGAACCAGGGGTACCAGTTGCCGGGCTAGCCGGTACATCACTTGCACACCCACGGAAAAATTTGCACCGTACAACAGCGCTGCATTTCGTCTTTCGCAGATGGCGCGCATTTCATCCAGCTTGTCATACCATCCGGTGGTTCCGACGACTACGCGTGCCCCGTTGGCGAAGCAGGCTCGCATGTTAGAGATGACCGCCTGGGGCGTGGTGAAATCGATGACCGCGTCGAACTGGGCCAGCATCGGAGCGGTGAGAGCAGAGGCATTGGCATTTTCTTCTTCGCCGATGACCCGGACGCTGTGTCCTCGCTGACTGGCGACATCCGCCACCACCTGCCCGGTCTTACCCCGTCCCAGCACTAGGAAGATCATGGTTACAGATGCACGCTTTCCACCGTTTTTCTTGCGCTCACGTCGAAAATCTCGGGATCCGGATCGACAAAAAAGGCGGCGTGCAGGGATCGCACGGCCTCATCCACATCATCCTCGTCAATCATGAAGCTCATGTTGATTTCCGAGGCGCCCTGCGAAATCATACGCACGTTGATGTGACGGACCGCATGAAAAACCTGGGCGGCGATGCCATGCTGTCCCCGGATGTTCCCACCTACCATACAAATCAGAGCCTTACGCCCCTCGTAGGTCACATCAGCCAGTTTGCTGAGCTCGGCGGCCAGTTCCGGCAATTGCTCGTTGGAATCGACGGTCAGCGAAACGCTGACCTCCGAAGTCGACACCATGTCCACGGCACACTTGTGCTTGTCGAAGACTTCGAAGACGGCACGCAGGTATCCATGCGACATCAGCATGCGGCTGGCCACCAGGTCGATGATGGTCAACCGCCGCTTGGCCGCGATGGACTTGAAAGGGCTACGGCAATGGGTCGCGAGCGCAGTGATGCGGGTGCCTTCGTTCTCCGCATTGCGTGAGTTCAGCACCAGTACCGGAATGTTCTTCTGCACCGCAGGCAGAATCGTCGCGGGATGGAGGACCTTGGCTCCGAAATAAGCGAGCTCCGCAGCCTCTTCGAAGCTGATGGTCTTGACCCGCAACGCATCGGGACAGACCCTGGGATCGGCGGTCATGATGCCGTTCACGTCGGTCCAGATTTCGATCGATTCGGCATCCAAGGCGCCACCGACCAGGGCGGCGGTATAGTCCGATCCGCCACGCCCCAGGGTGGTCGTTACGCCGTCGACCGTGGAACCGATAAAGCCGCCCATGACCGGCACTTGCCCGGCATCGACCAATGGCTGCAGATGCTGGATACACCGAGCCTCAATCAAGGCGCTATTGGGAGTCGCTTTGCCATATTGGGCGTCGGTCACAATGCAGGTTCGGGCTTCTACGTGAACCGCCGGAATGCCTTGATCGCAGAATGCTTCGGCCACCATGCGGCTGGAGAGGCGCTCGCCAAAGCTCACCACCAGGTCGTTGGTCCTGGGGGTTAATTCGCCGACCGCGGAGAGCCCGCGCAAAATCTCGTCGATGGACTCGAATTCCTTCTGAATCCAATTCTGCAGTTCAATCCGGCGGTGTTCCGGGAGCAATAGAGCGGAAGTGTCGCAATGACGGTTACGCAGACGCGAGCTTATGGCCAACGCGCCGTTCCGGTCTCCACGGCCTGCGGCCTTGGCGGCGGCCACCAACTGATCGGTGACTTTGGCCATGGCACTGATCACGACCACCGGCTGTTGGCCCCGTGCCAGCCGCCCCTGGACAATTTTGGCGGTGCGGTTGATCGCCGCGTCATCTTCCACCGAAGTGCCGCCAAACTTCATCACCACCGGCTTCATGCGGGAACAGCCACGTGGTCGCGGTTGGCAGCCGGTGCAAGCTTACCCTGCGCGGCCAGGAACTCACCATTCAACACCGCTGCACCGGCTCCTCCGCGGATTGTATTGTGCGAGAGGACGGTGAACTTCCAGTCAAGCAGCGAGCATGGGCGCAGACGGCCGACCGTAGCGGACATGCCCTTGCCGCGCATGCGGTCCAGCCGCGGCTGCGGCCGGTCTTCTGCCGCGCTCCATTCGACCGGCTGTTCAGGCGCGGTGGGCAGCGCGTAACCGCCCAATGGCGCAAAGTCACTCCAGGCGGCAAGAATCTCCTCGCGCGTTGCCGGGGTCTTCAGCTTGATGCTGACACTCTCGGTGTGGCCGTCTTCAACCGCAACCCGGTTGCAATGGGCACTCACCCGGGCATTCAGCGCGTCGACCCTGGTCCCGTTCAGCTTGCCCAACAGCTTGAGCGTTTCCGCCTCGAGCTTCTCTTCTTCACCCTTGATGTAAGGAACGACATTGCCGAGGATGTCGAGCGAAGGCACGCCCGGATATCCCGCGCCGCTGACGGCCTGCATGGTGGTGACAAAGACGCTCTCCAGGCCAAAGCGGTCGGCCAGCGGCTTGAGAGCCAGAACCAGGCCGATGGCGCTGCAGTTGGGGTTGGTCACGATGTAGCCACCGGATTGCTTGCGCCAGCTCTGCGTCTCAAGCAGGTTCAAATGCTCCGGGTTGACTTCGGGAATGACCAGCGGAACATCTGCCTGCATGCGAAAGGCGCTGGAATTCGAGATCACCGCGCAACCGGCGGCGGCAAATTTCGGCTCCAGGTCGCGGGCGATGTCGGTATCGAGCGCGGCAAAAATCACGCCGGGCGCACCCTCTGGAGAGGCCGGCGAAACCGTCATTTCGGCAATCCGGGTGGGGAGCGGAGTCTCCAGCTTCCATTTCATCGCTTCGCCGTAAGTTTTGCCGCTGGATCGGTCACTGGCCGCAAGCCACACGATTTCGAACCATGGATGTTGCTCCAGCAGCTGGATGAAGCGCTGACCGATAACTCCGGTGGCGCCAAGAATGCCAATCTTGTGTCGTTTTTGCATTGTCTTCGAGAATATTCTGGTTAATTTTAGACTATTCCTTCGCTTGCGGACCGCCGACAGCATCTGCCCGGTCAATGCCGAACGATACGGGCGCAACGGCTTTGGGTAACCTCGGGCCCAAGAATTCTGGGTACAAACGATGGGGTACTCAGTTTTTTCCCGTTCTGAAGGCTATAACGCCGCGAGGACAGCGCCGGTAAACGCCTTGGTGCCACTGGTTCCACCCACATCGCGCGTCAGCGTCTTCTTCTCGATGTAAACCTTCTCCAGCGCCGATTGCACCCGGTCCGCGGTGCTGGTTTCCCCGATATAACGCAGCATGAGAATGGCCGACTGGAGCAGAGCCGTCGGGTTGGCAATGTCCTTACCCGCAATATCAGGCGCCGATCCGTGCACGGCTTCGAAGATTGCGCAACCGGTACCTAAATTAGCGCCGGGGACCAGGCCCAGGCCGCCGACGAAGGCAGCGCACAGGTCACTGACAATATCCCCATACAGGTTTTCGGTGAGCAGGGTGTCGTATTGGTATGGGTTCATGACCAACTGCATGCAGGTGTTGTCGACGATGTGCTCGCCGTACGTGATCTCCGGATAACCCTTGGCCACCTCACGCGCGCAGCGCAGGAAGAGGCCATCGGACATCTTCATGATGTTTGCTTTGTGGATGGCGTGGATCTTGCGGCGTTTGAACTTGCGCGCATATTCAAAGGCAAACTTCGAGATGCGGGTGGAGGCCTTTTCGGTGACGATCTTCAGCGACTCCACCACCCCGGGCACCACTTCGTGTTCCAGTCCCACGTATTCGCCTTCCGTGTTCTCGCGCACGATGATCAGATCCACGCCCGGATAGCGGGTATCCATTCCAGGCAGATTCTTGATCGGCCGAAAGTTGGCAAATAGTTCGAACTTCTTGCGCAAGTGTACGTTGATGGATGCGAAACCGCCGGCGATTGGCGTAGCGACTGGCCCTTTCAACGCCAGGTGGTTTCGCTCGATGGAGTGGTACACATCCTGGGGAATGTACTCGTGATATTTCTCATAAGCGTTGGCGCCGACCAGGAACGGCTCCCAGTCAAACCTGGCGCCGGTACCCTCGATGGCCGCTTCGAGAATGCGCACCACGGCATCGGTTACCTCTGGCCCTATGCCGTCGCCTGCGAGCAGGGTGACGGTGTGGGTTCTCTCCTGTGAGCTTGCTGCCATTCTCTCTCCTCGGCGCTTATCGCTTGCCGGTTTTGGATGCTTCCCTGGTGTTGAGCAACTGTTCCAGCTCTTCCTTGAACTCACGTACGTCTTTGAAATCCCGGTAAACGCTGGCGAAACGAATGTAGGCGACCTTGTCGATGGTCCGTAGGTGGTTCATGATCAGTTCGCCGATTTGGTTCGTGGTTCGTTCACGTTCCGGGGAATCGACCAGGAAGGCCTCCGTCTCATCCACGATTGCCTCTAGCTTGGCGGCAGAGACGGGGCGTTTTTCGCAAGCCCGGAGCAAACCGCTGAGCACTTTTTGGCGCTCAAATTTTTCCCGGCGGCCGTCTTTTTTCACCACCATGTAGGGGATTTCGTCGATGCGCTCATACGTAGTGAAGCGCTTGTTGCAACCCTCGCATTCGCGACGGCGGCGGATCGAGTCCGCTTCTTTGCTTTCGCGCGAATCCACCACTCGATCCTGCGCGAAACCACAATATGGGCATTTCATCAGTAACTAAATTCTAGCAGTCATGGAGTGTTCGAAAATGCATCAGCTTTACGGGCGGCTACACACCTCAACAAGGGTACGGCTTCAGCCGTGCCGTAAATTTCATTTGGACAAATCGGCTTTAGGGATCTAGGAATTTAGTCCCGAAGGGACGGCTGAACTTAGCCCAGGACGCTAGTCCTGGGTACATCAAGAAACAAGTTTGAGTCCCCGCAGGGACGGCTGAAGGAGGATTGGGTCGCGGCCCACTTTCAGCCGTCCCTGCGGGACTGGGTCGTCCTTTCAAATCCAACCCAGGACTAGCGTCCTGGGCTAAGTTCAGCCGTCCCTTCGGGACTAAATTCGTTAAATCCCGAGTTCTCGTACACCCTTTAAAGCCCACCGTTTGTTCCAATGTATGTACGGACTAAAGCCCTCATGAGCCCTTGCTGATACGGCACGGCTGAACAGGCTGCGGAAAACCTCGGTTTTAGGGTAGGCCGGGGATTTATCCCCGGCGCAAATGAATGTAATCAACTTGGGCTTTAGCCCCTGGGGCATGCTTTCTTGCTCGATCCGGCTTTTTCCGCAGCCTCTGAAGACGTGCCCTTCGTCGAGATCGGATGCGCACTCAGGTTTGTTTATTAAGTTTCAAGAAGCTACGCTTCGCTTACCGCCGGCGCGTCGTCATGACCGAACTCTTCCGCCTGTTCGGATACCTTCTTGAGTGAAACGTGCTCCACTCGGGCCCAGATCAAACCCACCGGTATGACACACATAAAGGTCACGATCAGCAGCATGGTGCCGCAGGCAAGGGCGGGCTCAAACTGCACGTTAAATACTTTCTGCATCACGCCGGTGGTAACACCAATCTGGGTAAACCATCCGATCACCGGGAGTTGGACCACGGATCCAACCATGCTTGCGGCCATCAACACCAGGCAGCGAGCCAGGGTCATCGCCGACAACTCCGGCGAGAGCACGAACGCCCGCGTAGTTTCAAGATAAGCCGCGGTGATAAAGCCCCACATGAGGAGCGAAAGACCGAGAGAGCGGAAGAAGTCACCCAGGGTCGCAATGGAATCGAGACCGTCGCGAAAGGCACGAATCCTGGTTCCCGCCGATGCGCCAAGAGCTGGAGAGAAAGAGCCCAGGGTTCTTTCTGCGAAGCTGGCGATGGTTTTGCCAGAAGCACGAACGCTGATGGCGAAGATCGCCAGGGCAATGGTCACTGCCAGGCCGCCTAAGGCTGTGTGTTGTAAGGCCTCGTGATGGGGCAGTGTCGCGCGATCCGGCGCCAGCAACAAAGCACTCGAAAAGATCAACGCCATTGCGCCCAGATCGAACATCCGCTCCACTGTGTAAACCGCGATCTGTGAACTCAAAGGCAGCTTGGTTCGCCGGGAGACCAGATAAGGACGGACCAGATCCGCCAGACGGCCGAACAGAGCCACGGCGGTGAAACCAATCACTTGCGACCCCAGCAGAGAAAAGGAACCAACTTTCTTCTGGGGCTTAATCAAGACCGCCCAGCGCGCCGCGCGCAGCCAGTAGCAGAACACTACCATGGCCATTCCGAAAAAAATGCGCCGCCAATCCACATGCTGCAATTGATCGCGAAAAACCTTCCACTGAAAGTGGACCCGCGTGTGGATCAGCCACACCAGCGCCCCCAGGAGAATCGCTCCCACGAGGTACATGATCCAGGAATGCTTTTTCACGTGCGGCTCCAAAAATGCGACGCGCTGGGTTGAGAAGCTATCGGCTGGGCGGCATAGAGGAGAGAGCGGCGGTGCCGGCCGGGTGCAACCTCTCCCACTGCTTCCTGCGGTTAAACTCGCGAATTACCCGTGCCACATAAACGCGGGTTTCGCGGTAAGGCGGCACACCATGGTATTTATCTACCGCAGCCGGCCCGGCGTTATAGGCAGCCAGTGCCAGGGCCAGATGATCGTGATACCTCAGCAGCAGAGCGTCAAGATAGGCCGTACCACCATTAATGTTCTCGTCCGCGTGGAAGCTGTTGGTCACCCCTAATTGTGCCGCGGTTCCGGGCATTAACTGCATCAGGCCCTGAGCTCCGGTCCGGCTCACTGCGAGGATATTTCCGCCGCTCTCTGCCCGCACCACACTCGCCAGCAGATCTACGTCCAGGTTATGGTTCACCCCCGCCTGGGCAATTAACTGGTGCACGTCGGCGTTGGTGAGCTTCGGCAGCGGCTCCGATTTGGGAACAGTCGCCGGAGCCGGATCCGGAACCGTGTCTACCGAGACGATTTCCGCCGCATCCACCTCGACGAAATTGCCGCTTCCCCGGCTGGTAAAGAGCCGCACCCTATCTCCAGCCTGCTCGCGGTGATCGCACAGGAGGTTGAAACCATTTTTCAAAGTGATCTCTTCAGCGGCCTGCAAAGCGGGCACAGTCCCCAGTAATGCGAGGATCCCGAGCCAGCTCGCGAGATGGACATTTTACTCATTGGGCAAACTGTACCACGGGGCTGTCGGCTATTACCTCTTCTCCATTACCTTCGATATCTTGCATCGCCCCTGCCTGGCGCACTACCTCTTCGACGGCCAGGGCCACGCCGTCCTCATCGTTCGACGCGGTAAGTTCCCAACCGCGGCGCCGGGCCAGAGCACGAACCTCGTCGCTCGCATTTGCCATTACCACAGCGCGCCCGGCGTATTCCAGCATTTCTAAATCATTAAGGTTGTCGCCGATGGCCATGATCTGCGAGCGTTTCAGGCCGCGAATCTCGGCCAGGCTATCCAACGCCGCTCCTTTGGAGCACCCTGGAGGCAAAAGAT
>CAWIRT010000021.1:0-27264 GCA_963838445.1 uncultured Acidobacteriaceae bacterium | reverse complement strand
ACCGGCTTCTCGTAGATATGGCAGATAACACCTCAACATCACTCAACTCCCGAGTTGTCGCCAACCCGGACATTACACCCGTTTTGGGGATTACTTCCGGGTGGCCGGTGAACCGTTCAGAACAGGTGAATGAGTGAATCGGAGATTTCGCGCCAACGCACGAGAGAACGACATGCCTGGAGTCCGACTCAGTGCTCCTGAACAAGCGGTTTAGCCGAAGAGCTGTCAATGAACGCGAGGTGTTCTCTCTTGAATTGGATCTTTGTACTGTTCGGTTTCGGACAACGATTTTTGATTCCGCACAGATGAATTTTCGAGGCAATTGCCTCGGAGCTGTGTTTCTCTGTAAACCAAGGGCTTACATTTAGGAAGATGTGGCGGGGAACTTGCATCCTCGCGGATGCGTAATCGTCTGTTGGGGGACTTCCATGGAGAAATTCCTTCGAGATCTGCATCACACTCTTCGCCAATTGCGCACGTCGCCGGGATTCACTCTGACCGCTGTGCTCACGCTGGCATTTGGCATCGGCGCAACCACCGCCATCTTCTCTATCGTCGAAGGCGTGCTGCTGCGGCCTTTGCCGTTTCCTACACCCTACAGACTGGTGCTATTCGGCGATAGCCCTGATGGTGTTGGGGCCCCCCAAGGCGCTCCCACCGCAACGGCGCCTGCAGTTAGAATTCATGCCCGCGATGCACAAGTCTTCTCCGGACTTGGTGGTTATCAGCAGACCAGTTACGAACTTTCCGGCCCGGGCGATCCCGCGCAGATCAGCGCCGCGCGGCTTAGCGCCAGCGTCATCCCGTTGCTCGGTGTTTCGCCCTTGATGGGCCGCGCTTTTACGCAGCAAGAGGATGAGCGCAGCCAGCAGGTGGCCGTCATCAGCTACCAGATGTGGCACAGCCGCTTCAACGGCGATGCGCACATCCTGGGCCAAAAGATTTTCCTCGACCGCAAGCCTTACGAGATCATTGGCGTCATGCCGCGCGACTTCGAGTTCCCGCTGGTCCCGGGGCAGTTGAACCGCAGTGAGCTTTGGGTCCCGATGAGCTTTACCCAGGGCGAGTTGAGCAACGGCGCTGGAAGCTGGAACTACGAGATGGTGGGCCGGTTGAAGCCCGGCGTGACGCTCGCTCAGGTCTTGCAGGATGCGCAGCCTGCAGTGCAAGAGATCATGAGCAACTTTCCTCCTGGTATGGCCAGCCTGCGCATTCATCCTGTGGTTCAGCAGCTCATTGAGGCTACAGTGGCGCAGGCCCGGCCGCTGGTGCGCACACTCTTCCTCGCCGTGACGGTCGTTCTGTTCATTGCTTGCGCCAATCTCGCGGGGTTGCTGCTAGTTCGGGTCATCCGCCAGCGGCGCGAGATCTCGGTACGCCTCGCGCTGGGAGCCAGCAGAGCGGCCGTTCTGCGACAGTCTCTTGTTGAAGCGCTTGTGTTGAGCGTTAGTGGTGGACTGCTTGGACTGGCTTTGGCCTCCGTTGTACTCCGCGTGGGCGTCAGGCTTCTGCCCGAGTCGCTCCCGCGCGTCAGCGAAATCGGTCTTGACTGGCCTGTAGTTGGCTTCGCCATACTCCTTGCCGTGCTCACCGGACTTTTATGCGGGCTGATTCCGGCCCTTGCCGCTTCCTGTACAAGTGTCAACGACGCACTCAAGGAGGGTGGGCGCACGGGCACCGCCGGTGGCGGCCATGCGCACGTGCGTTCTGCACTGGTCGTGGCTGAACTGGCCGTCGCGCTGGTTTTGCTCACGGCCTCCGGCCTTCTGCTGCGCAGCTTTGAGAAGATTCGTTCCGTCGGTCTCGGCTTCCGTACCGATCACACTCTAACCGCCTTTTATGGCTTGCCTCACCAGCAATACTCGACGCAGAAGGCCGTGGACGCTTTTGACGAGGCGCTGCTGAGCAACCTCCAGCAGTTGCCGGGTGTGCAAGCGGTGGGCATTACCAGCCTATTGCCCGAAGGGGGAGGGAACAGCAACAACGCGTTTGTCCCGGAAGGATACGTTCCGCCCAAGGGTGCGGGCCTCAACGAAGCCTGGTCGTCCCAGGTGTTTGGCGATTACTTCCGCGCCGGGGGCATTCCTTTTCTTCGCGGCCGCGACTTCACTGCGGCGGATCGCGCGGACTCTCCGCTGGTGGTGATCGTCAACCGTACTCTCGCTCAGCACTATTGGCCCGGCCAGGACCCCATCGGCAAGCGCATCCACATCGGTGTGCCGGAAACCCCCACTCCGTGGATGACTGTGGTGGGAGAAATTGCCGACATCAAGCAGACCTCCGCCACCGCCCCTACGCAGAGTCAGATATACACTCCGTTCAACCAACTTAAAGTAATGCTCGGTTCGTTCGCGCCTCCTGACCTGCTCACCGGCAGTTCCGGATCTATCGTTCTGCGCTCCACTCTACCTCCCGAACAAATGGCTGACTCGTTGCGCACCACCGTTCGCTCCATCGATCCGCAACTCCCGCTGGTCCATATCGAGTCAATGGAGCACGTGGTCCAGCAGGGCCAGGCCTCGCGTCGATTCTCAACCCTACTGATCTCCTCGTTTGCCGCGGCTGCCGTGCTCCTCGCCTTGCTCGGCATCTACAGCGTCATTGCCTTCTCTGCCGCCTCGCGCAGACATGAGTTGGCAATCCGCCTTGCTCTCGGTTCGCAACGCGCCAGCGTGATGCGGCTGGTTCTTGTCTCCGGTGCAAAGCTGGGCCTTGTCGGTTGCGGCATCGGCGCCATCTCTGCTGTCTTCGCCACCCGCCTGCTGCGCTCCATGCTTTTCCAGGTCGATCCTCTCGACCCGGTTGTTCTCGTGCTGGCCGCAATTTCAATCTTCCTGCTTGCGCTTGCGGCTTCCGTTATTCCTGCGCCGCCGCGCCGCTTCTATCGAACCCATGCAGGCGCTGAGAGCCGAGTAGAACGCTCATCCGGGTTGGATTAGGCAAGGAGGACTGGACTTACCTGGGCTCCCGTGACGTCGTCTGACGCCAACAGACTAATTCGCTCATCGAGCCGGATAGAGGGCGATTTTCAAATTTCGGTCGGATCGTCGCCAATCCGGACATAACCCCGGTTTTGGGGTCACTTCCGGCTGGGCGGTAAGCCGGGAGGAAGCCGGAAGTGGGCGAGCCTTTTGTACGGGACGACCACACGTCCGGGTGGATTTCCGACCAGCGCTCGAGGACCCCTTGGGCGGCAAGACTCAGAAGTGACTTCCGTAAATGCAGCTCTTCATCGATCGTAGAGCGGCGTAGCTTTAATTTTTGTCCTTAAGGCGGCCTGCTATACGCTGCTCGATTAACCGCAATACGTTCTGAATGTCATGAAACGTGGTGTGTGGATCGTTGTTATAGTCCACCAGGAGGTGACCATATTTTTTCTCCCAATCGGGTTCCACATCTTCAATTACAAATCGCGCCTCCTGCATCACAGCACCTCGATGCTCAAACTTTCCGCTAACCTCCACGGTTGCTCGATCAAGCGCGCAATAAAGGCTCATTTGCTTAGCATCAGGTTGACACTTCGTTGTTGGATCATCAGTTATGTGGGGCCGATCAGCTCGATCCCAACTTGATTCCGAACTCAAGAGCGCCCTTGCGCGCTTGGCGATTTCGAGATCAACCTTAGTTACCGGGGGTCGGGCATCTTGGTCCTTGCTCTCTTTCGCAAACTGGCTGGCATTCGTCTGAGCCAATAAATGATGGGCGCAGCAGAGCGTCAGCGCAAGCAGAGCCGTACCCATCAATCGGCCAGCCATCCGGTTTACAAAGTTCATTGTGTCCTTTCACCTCTGGCCTCTATAGACGGCCATTGTTGCCCTATAGGTTACCTTTTGTCGGTTCTATAACCTCTCCCGTTATCGGAAACTGAGGAGCCGATTGGATTGGCGCGCGACAAGAGGCACCCCGATCTTCCGCGCTTCGCTTGTGCAGACCTCCGGTGCGCTCCGCCCCCTCCACTCCGCTAACCTCCGAGTTGCCTATGATGCAGCAACCGCCCCGTCCGTTTGGGTTCGCGGCCTACTTGGCGTCGCGGAGATAAAGAGTTCTGAGCTCTTCAGTTCTCTGTTTAAACAGCTCCACTAGCGGCTTGACCATGTCGGGATCATCAAGACGAATGCCGATAGAAAGCAACATCGTCTGTGAGTCCGCATAGTCTCCGCGACGCAGGAATGCCTCATATTCGGCAGCAAAGTTCGGATCCGACGCGGCTTTGTCATAAAGCGCCACGGCAACGATCGCAGCATAAAGATAGTTGACAAGATAAAGAGGATCGTCAAACAGCAGCGACTTCCGCATCCAATTGCGCGATGCCCCGATATCTTCCATTGGCCAGTATTCATAGGGATGAATGGCGTCTTGATAGATGGTATCGATTTGCGACCGGTCCAGGAGCGCATGGCCAACTGCTTTTGCATAGAGGTTGCGCTCCAATGACGTCTCCTCTGCGGAACCAAAGAGTTGAAAGGAAATAAACGAAAGCAAACGCTCCAGCGCGTACTCCCGTTGCGATGGGCTCTGGGCGGCTTTTGTCGCGTGATCGAGCAGCAGAAGCTCATTGAAAACGGCGATTCCTTCCGACAAAAAATGGGGGGGATCGCGCTCGTATACGGGAATGCCGCCCGCATTCATCAACTCACGATGGATGGCATGACCGCCCTCGTGCGCGATGACTGCCACTGATGGCAGTCATCCATCATATCCGCCGTAGTAGAAGGCAACGGGCCCATCGTAAACGCCAATCGAGGTTCCGGTTCGAGCGCGATGGCTGCCACCGGTAAGATCTAGCCTGCCATTGGCAGGATCGAGCAGCTGTGAGAACCGCTTTGTGTAGTCTGGGCCAAGCGGAGCGAACGCCTCCAGTATGAGCTTCTCTGCTTGAGGGAAGGAGATGGGTCGAGGTTTTCCAGGTGATACGTCCTGCTCCGTCGAAAGAGTGGAAGGAACGCCCAACTTCTTCGCCGCATGGTCTGCAACGAGCGCTTCGTAGCTTTTGTATACCGATGCCTGTGCCTCGACCGCATCCAGCGTTCGGTCGACAATTTGACCACTCAGTCCGAGAGAATCGTACTTCCTCTCCGCGGCATCCGCATAGCCCTGAGCTATCGCGTCTCTATTCTCCACATCGATCAACGTTGCCAGGAGCGTCGCCAGAGTTGGTGCGGCTGCGTTGTAGGCGTCATTACGAGCTTTCAGGGCGGTGCGGCGTGTCGCGAGATCGAGAGAGGAGAGGTCTTCCTTGCTGCCAATGCTCCGAAGGGATTGGTCTATACGGTCATGCGCGTCCGCCATCGCCTGTTCATGGGGGAGCGTCACCGAATGACGATACGACTCTTGATCTGGAGAAAGAGTGTGCTTCGCATTCCGTTGAATTTTTGACACAAGGAAAGCATAGGGCCCCAGAGCTGGTATCTGGTCTACCGGTACTTGTTTCAGTCGGCGATCAATAGCGGCGTTCAAAGCCGACTGGTCTGCTGAGACGGCCTGTTGAGCCCTCCTCACATCTTGGTCTTGGGTATCCTCGAGAGATTTGACTTTCAGGTATGCATCATGTCGGTGTAATGCACCGATCGCGGAATACGCCCTATCGAGCACCCTCACAAGGGAGGTCAAATTTGATTGAGTGATTTCGTCCACCAGTGGTTGGATCTGCGCATGGAGCGCCTTACGAGTATCCAATTCGGTCGCCGCGTCGGGGAAGTAGAGTGTCGACGAGATGCGGGCATCATCAATGCCAAGAGGCTGCGTTTGCGTCTGAGCAAAAGTCAACACCGAGGATAGAGAGAGCAGGATGAGGATATTCCAGATGCCAAATCGCCAAATCGCCGTCTTTCGCGCATTTACCAGGGCATTCAACACGCGAGTACCGCAGATGTTTGCCGGCTGTCGAAAGTCGTCTGATAGCATTTCCATGTCCCTATGGTGACAAACTCGAGGGTCACAAGTCTTTCTCACAACAAACATTTTGCATCCTCTTAGCGGTGCAAACTGGAGGAGTGGATGGTCGGACTTCGGGTCTCAACCTATCAACCGAACGCCACAATGGCTCCGCACTCGCATGAAGACTGTTCGTTCTGTGTTGTTATAAACGGAACATATCGCGAACACATCCGCGATCAGCATGAGCAGCATGGCAATGGGCACATGCTGTTCTATCCTGCAGGAGAGGTCCATTCCCAGGAATTCGGCGTTTCCGGTTCTCGCAAGATTATCTTTACACCCCAGCGGTCATCGCTCGAGTTCTTGACAGAACATGGCGTCGCTCTCGCGAATGCGCCTGCGGTGCAATCGCGCGCATTCCCAACTCTGGCAAACCGTATTCTGTCGGAGCTAAGAAAACCCGACCAATTTGCGGAACTAGCCGTCCAGGGATTGCTCCTTGAGATGATTGCTGCTTTTGCCAGAGAGCACGAACTAAGAAAGCAGGGAGACACGATCCCGGGCTGGCTGCGAGGAGTTCGCGAACAATTGCGCGAATCGACGGCTTGCGACCTCTCCAACGAATCGATAGCAGCCCAGACGGGTAAGCACCCGGTACATCTGGCTCGCGAGTTTAGGAGACATTTTGGACAGACGATTGGGGAATACCAGCGCGACCTACGGTTGAAGAGAGCTGAAGTGCTCCTGCGAAGGAAGGATATAAGCCTCACCGATGTGGCACTGGAGTCTGGTTTCTGTAGTCATTCCCATCTGTCACGATCGTTCAAAAACGCCTATGGAATTACACCATCAAGGTTTCGTTCAGAGCGGAGTTGATGTCCCGATGTATTAGCTCCTGCCGACTCTAAGCTGACCTTGCACCGGTTCACTGGCGGCAATCAAAATCGCTGGATCGAGTATTCGCCTATCCTAAACTGGCTGAATATCAGGAGGCAAAACGCCAAGTTCCAGTTCTGACTGGGTTGTCAGCTATCCGGACGGAACCGCATTTTTTGGGGATTGCTTCCGGATCGCCCGTGATCCAGGCACAATCCGAAAGATCGAACAGTCGACGTTTGCGGCGGGCGTCACTCTGCCCGCAGAGCAATCATGGGGTCCGTCTTCGTGGCTTTTTGCGCGGGGATGTAGCAAGCGAATACAGCTATGGTGATCACCCCGAGTCCAACCACAGTGAACGTGAGCGGATCAGCCGGACTGACCTCGTAGATCAAGCTTGTCAAGACGCGCCCCATTATCTGGGCCAGGATGACTCCTATTGCCGTGCCCGTAAAAACTACCTTTGCGGCTTGTCTGAGAACCAGACGCAGCACATCCGCGCGTTGTGCGCCCAGTGCCATACGAAGACCGAATTCGGGAGTTCGCCGGCTTACGGAGTATGCGATGACGCCGTAGGTGCCGATTGCCGCGAGCAGAATTGCTAGGGCGGCGAATAGTCCGACGAGGACAAAGGCAAATCGCGGCGTGGCGACGGACGCATCGGCGATCTGATCCATCAATTGCACATCAGCGACCGCAAGCGAGGGATCGATGCGGCGAACAACTTGGCGCACCGCGTCTCCGAGCAACTCGGGACTCGAGTTGGCGCGTACTACAAGCGACATGTCATTGAAGGAAAAGAGTTGTTGCAGAGCGGCCCACCAGAAGGCGGGTTCGGCGCTGGGGCTGTTTGGCTTGTCTTTGACGTCACCAACGACGCCGACCACGGTATACCAGTCTTTCTCGGTTCGCTTGCTGTCGAAGGTGATTCTCTTCCCTACCGCATCTTCCTTCGGCCAATACAGGGTGGCCAGGGCTTGATTGATGATGATGACGTTATGCGCGTCATTGTCGTCGCTGCTCGTGAAGAAGCGTCCGCGCACCAACGGAATGCCGAGCGCACGGAAGTAATCCGGCGTCGCGACATGATAGCGCCCGTGGAACTCTTCGTGTGGAGCGGGTTGCTTGCCTTCGATATGGAAGCTCGAGTTTTCGTCGTAGCCTGTCCACGGAAGATCGCTGCCTATGCCTGCGCTTTGGACGCCGGGGAGCGAACGGAGGTCGCTGTCTAACCGGCCGTAAAAGCGCGCGACGTCGGCGCTCTTCTTGTAGTTCGCCAATGGCAGCGAGACGTTTGCGGTGAGCACTTGCTGATGTTGAAAGCCGGGATCGAGATGCAGCAGATTCAGCAGGCTCCGCAGCATCAGACCGGCTCCGACTAAGAGCACGCAGGCGAGACTTACTTCCGATGCAACGAGTACGTTGCGTAGGCGGCTGGAACGCCCGCTGCCGGTTGCAGACCGTCCACCTTCATGCAGACCCTGCTTCGGGTCGATGCGCGAGGCCTGGATCGCGGGCACCAGTCCAAACAAGATGCCTGTGATTGCGCTGATGAGAAACGTGAACAGGAATACCGGCGTGCTCACGTGAATTTCGTGCACGCGAGGGAAGTTGGCGGGCAGTAGTGAGACAAGTGCCTTCACGCCCCCCACTGCCATCGCCAGGCCGAGGCCACCACTGAGCAGAGCGACCAGCAGGCTTTCTGTGAGGAGTTGCCGAATCAGCCGCGACCGGGATGCCCCTAGGGCCAGTCGCACCGCGATCTCCCGTTGTCGCGCTGCAGCCCTGGCAAGCAGAAGATTGGCTGCGTTGGCGCACGCGATCAGCAACACCATGCCGACTGCTCCAAGCAGCACCAGCAAGATTCGCCGGCTGGAACCGACAACTTCCAGATAGAGCGGATTGACCAGGACCTTCCAGTTCGTACTGGTGTTGCCATACTCGCGAGCTATTTGAACCATCAGCGAGTTCAGCTCAGACTGGGCCTGCTCCGGCGTCACACCAACTTTCAGTCTTCCGATGCCTTCGATGTAATGGGACCCGCGCTGCGCCCGATTACCTTCGAACGTGAACGGGCTCCACAGATCGACATCGTCGCCGTAGGACACCGAATGATATTCGTTGCCCGGGTGCCTGGTTCCGGGAGGCATCACGCCGACTACGGTGTAGGGCTGCGAGTTGAGAGTGATCTTGCGGCCCAGAACGTCCGTCGCCGCGCCGAATTGCGTGCGCCACAACCGATCGCTGAGGATCACCTGCAATTCATTGCCTGGGATCTCCGCCTTCTCGTCGAACTCGTGTCCGAGCTGTGGGTGTAGACCGAGCACGCAGAAATACCCGGAGGTGACTCTGAATCCGTTGAGGTGTTCGGGTTCGCCGGAGTTGCCGGAGAGCTGCCGGTCTCCGCGCGTGAACGCGGCAAGCGTGTCGAAGGATTTGCTGCGTGTGCGGAAATCGCGAAAATCGAACGGGTTCAACGGGAACCTCGGATAGGCGGCGCTGGTGAGGAAGATGCGGGCTATGCGTTCGGGCTGCTGGTAAGGGAGAGATTTCAGCAGCACGCTGTAAGATTGCGCTGTTGGCGCCGATGCTCAGCGCCAGTGTCAGGACAATGACCGCCGCGAACGCTGGATTGCCTGTGAGGTGCCGGACCGCGTAGCGGATATCCCGCAGAGTGTCTGCTATGAAGCTTGTACCCTGCGCGTCGCGACAGTCTTCCTTTACCTGCTCCTGGCCGCCAAACGAAAGCCGTGCCTGTCGCGTGGCTTCCTTTTGAGTCATCCCGGACTGCTTGTACTTTTCAACTTCGTGCTCGAAATGAAAACGGAGTTCGTCGTCCAATTCCGCTTCAACAGTGTTTCGGCGAAACAGTGCACGCAGACGAAAACGCAGGTCATTCAGCATGAAAGTGCCCTCACACGCTCTCTAAAATCTGGGTGATCGCTGCAGTCAGCTTTTTCCAGCTGTCGGTCTCCACTTCGAGTTGCTTGTGTCCACTGCGCGTCAGTTCGTAATATTTCGCGCGGCGATTGTTGTCGGACGTGCCCCAACTGGCCTTGATCCAGCCACGCCGTTCGAGCCGATGAAGAGCCGGATACAACGACCCTTGCTGGATCTTGAGAACATCGCTTGATATCTGCTGAACGCGCTCAGAGATCGCCCACCCGTGCTGCCTGCCCAACGACAGGGTTCTCAGAATGAGTAGATCCAGCGTACCCTGTGGCAGATCGATACGTAGAGTTTCCAATGGCTCCCTTTTCCTTCTACAGCAGTAGTACTCCAGCTCTTGTAGAAGTGCAAGGGGGGGGATCTTAATAAATTTGGCTCTGCCAAAGCGCCAAGATTTCAGTGCGGTCCGAGGGTATTAAGGAACTTCACTTTAAAGCGGTCATTTTTCCGTGTTGTCGGCTAACAGTAAGTTAGCCGGGTCGCCGATCAAGCAGAAGAGTAATTTCCGGATAGTCCTGAGCGACGTCGCTTGTGCGGAAATACCAATTGAATTGCTCGCAACCCTGGATTGGATCGATTCACTGTACGCACCAGCACGCCCTAGACGAATTTGAGCGCGCCGCTCGCGACCGTTACTATTCCTGATATGAGTTCAGCTCATCCCTTTTCGCCCGCCTACCGAGACAGGGTATCTGCTCAAGTCTAGGGTGGGCCTCCGCCGACCACCGCATTGTCGCCGCTGCCGTCGTCGGCTCTATGGCCACCGGTCCAGGCGATCGCTGGTCAGATCTTGACCTGAGCTTGGCTGTCGGCAAAGGATTCTCCGTCGGACCTGTTCTCGAAGATTGGACCGCAAAACTCGTGGCAGAGTTTTCCGCCAACAAGCTTTTTGACCTTCCCGCCGGCCAGTCTATCTACCGAGTGTTGCTCTTGCCCGGTTGCCTCCAGTTCGACCTCTCCTTTACGCCCGCACCCGACTTCGGCGCTATCGGTCCACATTTCAAGCTCCTCTTTGGAGAGGCCGTCGAGAAGCCTCACTTCCTGCCACCGCGGAC
Organism: uncultured Acidobacteriaceae bacterium; assembly: GCA_963838445.1. Lineage (GTDB taxonomy): Bacteria > Acidobacteriota > Terriglobia > Terriglobales > Acidobacteriaceae > PALSA-350. The sequence goes on along the minus strand of CAWIRT010000021.1, from coordinate 16,507 downwards.
TGAAGATCTGTTCGGGTATGCCGTCCATCACCTAGTCAGGGCTCGCTTCTGCATCGAGCGCGGCCGCTTGCTGCAAGCCGAGTACTGGGTCAGTTCCGCCCGCGACTACGCTCTTAACCTCGCCTGCTTGGTGCGCGGGATTTCAGCCTCCCACGGTCGTGGTTTCGACCAGCTCCCACCCGAACTTCGAGGACAGGTCGCCATTGCCCTCGTTCGCTCCATTGACCGCGGTTCCCTCCTTACCGCAGTCTCGGTAACTGTCGACATCCTCCTCGCTCAAAGCGCAGGGGTACCCGAGCTTGCCTCCAAGCTTGAACCGCAGCTCCGCACGCTAGCGGCTGCATGGTCAATTTAACTGTTCTGACCGCTGCGTTTGATCCGAAGCAGGAGGAACGGAAATGTTTCTCGAAGGGTGACTACAGGGCAATGCGCTCATCCAGACAAAGGGGACCAGAATTGCGGGTTCCGGGCGTATCGTCCCCAACTCGGATATTACCGATTTTCGAGTTCAGTCCGAGTTGGCGGTGATCTGCCCGGAACCCTTAGTTTTGGTTACCGGGGCTCGATTCGTGCGTCGGCGGACGGCCGGTTACACTTCCGCGGTCACAGTCGATCACTTGTCATTCGCTCACCGGCATACTTTGCGGGAATTATCATGGAACATTCACTACCGAGGGAACATATGGGACGATCTCAACCGACCTGGATCGGGTTTCTCACGCTTCTCCCACTTCTCTCTGTTGGGCAACAACCTGTTTCGGTGAGCGAGCAAACTTCCAACGATCATATGACCCAGCACGCGGCTTTGGTACCCGCCTTCGCCCAAACCGGCGCAACCGAACCCGCAGGTCCCCAGCCGCCCACGCCTCCAACTGCCGCACCGGCGGCATTTGAAGTGAGCACCGTAAGACTGAACAAGTCCGGCAGTGGCCATTCGGGTTCCGACTTCAATAACGGCCGGTTCACCGCAACCAACATCCAGTTGAAGAACCTCATGGAATATTCGGCCTACGGGATTCCGCAACCTCGCATTCTGGGCGGTCCCAAGTGGCTCGACTCGGAGCGATTCGACATTGAGGCAAAGATGGAAAGCGCAGGTGCCGAACGTCTGAAAGTGTTGAGCCGCGACCAGCGCAGAGCGGAGACGCAGGTCATGTTTCAACAGCTCCTAGCCGACCGCTTCAAACTGGCCGTTCATTGGGAGATGCGCGAACTTCCCGTCTACGCTCTGGTCGCCGCAAAGAACGGACCCATCCTTCATGAGTCGAAAAACGCTCCGGGGGATGCCGGTACCTCGTCGGGCGACGGCCGATTCTCCGCGAAAGGCATCAGCCTCACCGAAATTGCAGAAGCCCTCACACAAGAGCTTTCGAGAGAACTGGGCCGCGTGGTGATCGACAAGACGGGGATCCAAGGAAGATATGACATTGCCCTCAAATGGACGCCTGAAACCAGGACGGATGCCGCAAGGAGCGGCAATGACAGTTCCACGTCACAGTCCGATGTCGGCCCCTCAATATTTACCGCCCTCAAGGAACAGGTTGGGCTGAAGCTCGAATCGGCGAGAGGCCCGGTTAAGGTCCTCGTCATCGATCATGCCGAGATGCCCACAGAGAATTAACCCGCAGCAATCGGATTCAAGCAGCATCTTTTCCTACGTCGGCCCAACGTGATCTGCTTCACGTTGGGTCCGAGCGGGCGGTGACTGGCCCGGAATCTTGGCTTTCGCCTCGCTGGCTTAAATACTCAATTGAGTCTTCGCGCTCATGACTGAAATCTAAGCCCTCGGAGCGTTCCGATCGGATTGTCGCCAATCCGGACATTACACCGGTTTCGGGGTAACTTCCGGGTGGCCGGTGATCCGGCCGGAACAGCATCCTCCGTCCAACTTAATTCGCCGACGGCTTCTCCACGTGGTCGATCACCATGACGTCCGCGTTCGCCTTGGTGCTCTCCAGCTTCAGGCCCAATTGCTCTTGTAACGCAACGTACAGGCTTGGCGGCGCATTCGGATTATCAGTAGCCGGCGGCGGAATAATGAGCGCCCATCGCCGGCCATCGGCTTGGGCGGTTCGGGAATCGGCCACGCCGCCTCCTCCGTTGTTCGCTCAAAGCCCGGCTCTTGACAAGACGCAACTCCCTCTTATATAGCTGGCTATGGGAAGACAAATGCGGACACATACCAATGACCGTCTCAAGGGAACACTCGATCTGCTGGTGCTAAAGGTCCTGGCTTCGCACGGCCGGATGCATGGCTACGGGATTACGCTCCGGATCGAACAGATCTCCGAGAACGTTTTGCGTCTTGAGGAAGGTTCGCTCTACCCTGCTCTTCACCGCATGACACAGGCTGGGTGGCTTAAGCCTGAGTGGGGAGCCTCAGAAAGCAATCGGCGCGCCCGCTACTACTCCATCACTGCGGTCGGGCGCAGGCAGTTGGCCGAGGAGACGCAGGAGTGGTCCCAACTGACTGAAGCCGTGGCGCGTGTGCTCAGTCTGGCTTAGCAGGAGGATCCCGTGAGCTGGGTTAACCGTATCTCGAACCTGTTCCGCCGCAACCAGGTCGACGAAGAGTTGGAAGAGGAGCTGCAGTTTCACCTGGACGCACGCACCCGAGACAACGTCAGCGCCGGCATGAACGCGGTTACGGCGCAGCAGGACGCCCGAAGACGATTCGGCAATGCCACCTTGGCGAAAGAGCGGGCGTATGAGATGAATATCGTGGTATCGATCGAAACGATTGGCCGTGACCTGCGCTACGCTCTCCGCGGCTTGCGCAGGTCACCGGGATTTACCGTCGTAGCGATCCTGACCCTCGCGCTGGGCGTTGGCGCCAACACCGCCGTTTTCAGCGTTGTGGACGCGGCGCTACTGCGCCCATTGCCGTACAAAAATGCCGACCGTCTCGTGATGATCGCGCAACGACTGCCGAAGGAACCAGCCCCTGTCTTTGATACCTACCGCGAGTTTGAGGAGTGGGATCGTAGTAGCAACAGTTTCGAGAGGATGGCTGCTGCCACTTGGGCGGGGCGACTGCAGACCATCCTCTCGTGGCACGGAGAAAAGAAGGAGGTCGTCGCTGTTCCGGTGAGCGCGAATTTCTTCTCCATGCTCGGCGTTGGCGCCGCGCATGGGCGCACTTTTGCAGCTAAAGATCTGACGAGCGCCTGCACCGTAGTTCTTGCCTATCCGTTTTGGCAGAAACAACTGGGAAGCACGCCGGACTGGATCGGGAAGAGTCTGACACTTGATGATCGGGCCTGCACCATCGTCGGCGTGATGCCGAAGGATTTCTCCTTTTATCCCAAACAGACCGAACTTTGGACGCTGATCACTCCCGGCAGCCCGTTTGCACAAAAGCCGTGGGATATGCCTGTGCTCGCATTTGGTCTTCTCAAGCCTGGCCTGAGCCGTTCTGCTGCTCAGGCAGAACTCGCCAGCATCCAGAGCCGAATTATTACCGAGAATCCCAGCTGGGCGGCAATGAAGCTGGAACCAGCCCTTGAGGATCTGCAATCGGAATTCACCTGGCTCACGGGGCGAACTCTTCGCCGAGGCTTGTTCATCCTTTTTGCGGTCGTTGGCTTCGTCCTGCTGATCGCCTGTGTAAACGTGGCGAATCTCCTGGTCGGACGCGCTACAGTGCGCCAGAAGGAACTCGGAGTTCGCGCGGCGCTCGGTGCGGGGCGGTCGCGTCTCATTCGACAGCTACTGATCGAAAGCGCAGTGCTTTCGCTTCTTGGAGCCGGCCTCGGCGTCTTTCTCGCGATCCTCTGCGTCCGTTTTATCGCAATAGAAGAGACGATGCAGTTACCCCCCGGTAACCCGATCTCCGTGAACTGGGAGGCTTTGGTTTTTGCGTTCATCCTCGCAATACTAACCGGCGTTCTGTTTGGTGTTGTGCCGGCTTGGAAGGCCTCGCGGCTCGATCTGAACGAAGTGCTGAAGCAGTCCAAGCAGGCCGCATCCCGCGTAGCAGCGAGCCACCGTACCAGCCGTAACCTCGTGGTTGCGGAGATGGCTCTCTCTATGATCGTCCTGGTGGCAGCCGGTCTGCTGATCCAAAGTTTGATCCGCCTGACGACGGCCCCGCTCGGGTACGAACGCGACGGATTGTTAACCGCGGATATTCGTCTGCCCGCGTCGTCCTATCCCAAACCCGAGGACTCGATGAGATTTTGGGATCGCCTCGGACTGAAACTGGATTCCCTCCCGGGAGTGCAAGGCGTTGCCTTCGCGTCATCTTTGGCCTCTGGAAGGGGCACCGAGCGCGTCACCATTGCAGGCGCGGGCTCTCCATCGCGGGTCGTCACCGCATTGGAAACTGAACCTGTAAGCGGCGGATATTTCCGCGTGGCGGGCATCCCCCTGCTCCAGGGAAGAGAGTTTTCTGACGTGGATCGTTCCAATTCCATGCCGGTGGCCATCGTGAATGAGGCTTTCGCGAGGCAGTACTTTCCAAAGGGTGCCACGCTTGGGCGACGGATCAAGCGCGGTGAGCCTAACTCGAAGGAGCCCTGGCTCACGATTGTTGGCATTGCAGGAGACGTTTCGCGTCCCACACTTTTCGAGGGGTACTCCCAGAGTCCCTCCGTCTATCGGCCCCTGCGGCAGGCCCCAGAGGGCTCCTTAGCCCTTTTTGTTCGGACCACAGGGGACACCCGCGCAGTTGAACCTGAAGTTGGACGCGCTATCGTTGCCGTCGATAACAACGTTCCTCTCCCAACGGTTCAGACTGTCAAGGAGTCGCTTTCCTTTTTCCTTTCAGAACCGCGATTCCGAGCGAAGCTGTTCAGCCTGTTCTCAATTCTTGCTCTGCTGCTGGCGGCTGTGGGGATTTACGGAGTGCTCTCACAACGCGTTGCACAAAGAACCCAGGAGATCGGGATCCGCGTAGCACTGGGTGCGCGGCGGGATGACGTCCTGAGGCTGATTATCGGTGAAGGATTGCGGCTCACTCTCATCGGTATCGCAATTGGCATTGCAGGTTCCCTGGCCTTCGCGCGGTTTCTTTCGAGCATGCTTTATGGCGTCACGCCGACCGATCCTCTTACAGTCGCCGCGGTTTCTTGCCTACTCCTGCTGGTGGCGCTGCTCGCCTGTTACCTGCCTGCGCGACGCGCGGTGAGGTTGGATCCCCTGACGGCTCTGCGCTGCGAATAGATGCGTTCGACTGGTCCCTCGCCCTGCTTGATTTCCGCTCGGCTGGTCGAACTCGACTGTTGCCGTCGGCCCAAAGCACTTATTGGCGGGTTCTGGGCGTATCGTCGCCCAGGAATCCCCTGTCGTCAACTGCCGACGGCAAACAGCATGTGGAGCGAACAGCAGGTCGATGTTCCGGCCAGGATCTCCGGAACGATCCTGGTGAGCGCCGCTACCCTCACAGCGATCAATCCCGATCTCATGCAAGGGCAGATCGTCCTGGGAGACACTCTCGCTGCGCTTCACCGCGACCACGAAAGCGCAGCCGCATACAACAAAGCTCTCTCCATTGCACTGCGTATGGAACCCAGCGCCAAAGCTGACTGGATTGCAATGCTGCACACGAAGCTGGCCGCTCTGCACCCCTGATCTCGATTCGCCCCCACAGTGAAGGCGGTGACAAGACAGGACGTACCCTTCCTACCCAAACCCGTCGATAAAGCGGAGCTGTCGATAAAGCGGAGCTGTCGATAAAGCGGAGCTGTCGATAGCAAGTGAAAATGTCCGCTTTTGAGAACAAATGAAGTGTCCGGTTTCATAAGTTAGTAGCCGTAGAGGCGGTGGGAAAGTGCGAACCCCGCGCAGTGTGCGGGATTTGCAAGTTGGGAGGGAAAGTCTGTTTTTGGACTTTTCCTCTCAACGTCTTTTCCACCGCCTTGATTTGCTTTTTGGTCAGGGGCGTCAACAGTTTTCCTTCCGCGCTGTAATGACCGACGCGATGTCCTGCGATCATGAGTGTCAGTGTTTGGTCCAGGTGCTGATGGATGATCACCTTGCATCCAGCCAGGGTGGGACGCCACTCGGCACGCTCGAGCTGCATGATCAGGTTGTAAAAGCTCACCGTGTTATCCCGATCAACGGTGCGCTCAAACCGCTGCGTGAAGATCATTTCCAAGTTCCTGTGCCGGCAGGACATGAACGCCGTGCCTCGCTGCGCTGCCGGAACCGTAAAGCGGCGGTTGAACTCGGCGATGTAGTGCTCATTTAGAAACTTGTTGGCCCCTTCCAGTGTTCGGATCCCGCGCAACCGCAACTCCTGCGGCAGCCGTCCCTGCCAGGTGGAGAAGTTGCGTTCCGAGCGGCCCCTCGCTTGCGGAGAGTAGGACGGAATCATATGCACTCCCAGCTCCTTCATGGCACGGCCCACCTGCGTGGGACGCTCATAATCGACCTTGCCGCCGCTCTTCGGCGTATACCAGAAATGGGCTCCGCGGTCCGAATAGAGCGAGCAGAACAAACCCTTCTGTTCGATCACCACCCGCAGCCCGGCCATCACGGTGGCGGTCGTTTCTTCTTCGGCCAGCTGCGCATAGTAGATCTCGCTGGTAGCGTCGTCGAGGATCACGATCAGATCGTGCCGGCGCTCATCCTGAAACCACTGGTGATCGCTGCCGTCGATGTGCAGCATCATCCCAGGCAGTGGACGCCGCTCGCGCCGCTTGCGATGCACGCCGCGCCTGGCCTTGCGCTTCACCAGGCCGGCTGCCTGCAAGGCTTGTTTTACCCACGTGTAGCTCAATCCGATCTGATGTTCCTCGCCGAGCTTCTCATGAAAGTGCCGCACGTTCAGATCGAAGTACTTGTCCCGGTAAAGGCTCAGAACCTCTTCGGCCTGCGTCTTCGGCACCCGCCTGCTGCTTGGCTTGCGCCGTCGCCGGTCCAGTAATCCCTGAGGGCCTTGCTCCTCAAGCCGCTTCCGCCAGCGACGCATCTGCCGCGCGCTGATGCCGGTCAACTCCGCTGCCTGCCACCACTTGATCTTCCCCGTTGTGGCTCGTAACAACACTTCCTGTAACTTCATCGCCCGCTCCGCCGCGGTCCTCGGATAAGTCTCCATGCTCGTATGCATGGATCCATCCTCGCCGCCCGTTATGCGGACATTTCATTTGCTAAAAACATCGGACATATTATTAGCTAACGACATCGATAAAGCGGAGCTAACTACTTAGTTATCCTTGAACAGTAGGGAGTAATCACGAGTTTACTACCCGCTCTTCCACATGATTATTCTCCAGGCTTATCGACGGGCCGCTTCCGAGCGTATTACTGTCGGTCATAAGACAAAATTCTTATGCCAAACGGAGCCTTCCAGCCTGGAGCAAGCGATGACCCCAAAGCAAGCCCTGATGAAAGATGCACCCCCGCCCCACACGCCATCGCCGTTGTCCGCCGATGCAGATGCAACCGTAACCGGCACAGATATCGTTTGCCTCGCCGGCCGGAGGATTAGCGCCCTCCGGTCAACGAGGCAAGATGCTCAAATAAATTACTTGAGCACCTTGAGCATCTTCATGAAACAAACGACTTATTTGGCAACGTTGCCAAATCCCAATCTGAAGGCAAATGAATGTCACTGCTTTGACATTGGCGCATATAGAGCATAGGCGCGACCATGCTCCTGGCGGCCAACCAGGAAGCTGCCTTTGCGACTATAGATAAAGACAAGTTGACGGGGGTTGAGCGAAGCTCAGCTAGCCTGGATTTCTCACAGCCCGGTCTGCGACAAAGACCGGGTGCCCCATATCTGCCCGGTTTTGGCAGATGCGGGATTCCACAAACCTCAACCCCTGACTGTGCAGGGTGTTGATGGCCACGGACAGGATCTGTTGCTGGTAGAGAGTGATCGGTGGACAGCCGTTGAATCTCACATCTGCCAAAACCGGGCAGATATGGGACACCCGTCACTCGTTACGCATAGAGATCTCACTACTGGCAGCGATTCGTTAATTTGATTTACCCAGGAGCTATTTCGAAGTACTGCTCGACATGGACGCCGCGGTTGGCGGTTCGGTGCGATTCAGCATGTCGTAGAGCGGCTGCGCCTGGCTTAACTCCGGGTTTTCTTCTGCGACCGAGACAGCGAGAATGCGGATCTTATCATTGTCGGGCAAAGTGAGCGTCCGTGTGCCCTCGGGCATCGGGATCGAGTACGCGAAGAGGTACGAGTATTGGTACGGCTGGTTCAACCCATCGGCCGTGTGGTGATGGGACGCGTACCATCCGAGACTGGCGGGCTTAACGTAGCCCGGCTCGAGACCCACGTAGTCCTCGGGATAACGAGGCGAGGGTACACGTAGCTCTCGTTGTTGCTCATCGGCGGGTGGCCACGGGGCGTGATGTGCTGAGATCGCCCAATTACGGTCGTCCTGATTCCTGAAGATGCGGGTATCCCACTGGCCGATGAATCCGCCCCAATCCTCAATATTCAGATTCGCCGTCCTGGCGCCCACCCGAAAAGCCGCGGTCTGGTCCCCATCTGCCGAAGCGGCCAGAAGGTAAACCCGGTTGAAGTGCCCGGAAGGCAAAGGAATCGCTTGACCTTTGGCGACCACGGCATCGGGCGTTCCGGTTTTTGCCGGCGCCAGCTGGAATTCGACACCGTGATAAGCGATTGCGGCAGGCAGCATTTCAGCCGGTATCGCGTTGCCTTTGCCGTCGAAGCCGCCACTGGGTGTTGTGGTGTCATCATTGGTCGCTGCGGCAAAGTCGTACTTGAGCGCAACCGGCTGCGAACGAATGGCGGCCAGCTTTGCTGCCGGTGGACCGAGGCGCAAGGCATAGGTGCGCGGCTGATACGCGGTGAAGGACGTGACCAACTCCCCACCATTAAGATTCGCCGGCTCCTGTTGCTCTTGTTGTTCCTGTTGTTCTTGGGCATTGACTTCGCGGGCGGCGACGATAGGCCCGGCGAAGGAGATGCGCACACTTTGCGCTGGATGGCCGTCCAGCTCGACCATACGGAGAATGATTTCGTCGCTGGCTTCCGCTTTCTTGAGAGCGAGCACGCGAATTCTGGAATTGCTGACGTGAAACAGGGAAAAGGTCTTGCCCAGCGATCCGGGATGTTCTGGGCTTTGGAAGGCGATCAGTGGATCGCTGAGTCGATACCCTTGCCAGTCGGTCTGCGCCTGGGCCCAGCCTCCGGCGTGCCCCGCCAGGCCGAATAGGAATTCGTGGTGACCCCAGTCCTGGTTGGCCTGGTCGCTATACCCCTGCGGGCGTCCATTGGTTGGGGGCTGCATTCCGGGCGAGCGCAAAAGTGTCAACCGGATCGTATGGTCATTTGGCTTGTCGGAGCCGTTCTTGTATTCGGTGAGGATGGTCGCTCCGAAGCTACCGCTCTTGTCGGTGAGATCGATCCAGCGATGGGAGGCGACTTCGAACTGACGCTCTTGCGCGTTGGGCCGCTGAATGGTGCCAATGTCCCAGTTGTAAGTGGCATCTTCATTCGCTGGGCTGAGAGGAAAAGCTACTTTGAGGTTGGCATCCAGCGTTTGCCAATCGATCGCGTTGCCGAATTCCACTCGATTGCCTGCATCGCCTGCTGAAAGGCGAATCGTCTGGACGAATTTAGAGTTTTCCGCTTGGCGCGTCACTTCCAGGGATACCCGGACGGGGCCATTTTCCTTGATGCGAATCTGCGCCGGGCCACTCACGTAGGCGCGGGGCGGCGCCTGCTCCTGGTCAAAATCCATATTCCATGCCGGATATTGTTTGGGCGTATCCGTCGAGATGGCGAGCCGGATAGGCGCCGATAGCAGCTCCCTATTGAGGCTTTTGTCGTAGATGCTGGAAACGTCGCCATCCTGGTTAAGCTGCACGCGATAGCGGGCATTTTCCAGGGAAGATCCGGTCACTTTAAGATTTTCGTTAGCAGCTGAGTTTTCTGCCGGCGCCAGGTGATAGACGGTATATCCCACGGACGGCGCTTTAGCCAGGAAAAGCACCTTTCCGTCTTCGAGTTGGGCCGGCGCCTCCTTTCCGTCGGGACCGTAGACTCGAACAGCTTTGGGCATGCCACCGGGAAACGCGACGTGGGCTTCGACCACGTCTTCGCGGGCGATATCGAGCGGGTTGTACACCACGATGGGAGTTCCCTTGCCCTGCGTGTCCAGGTCAGAAGCGATCGCCTCAGTGGCGCTGGTCAGCACGCCGGCGAACTGGTTGGCCGCGATATTGTCGTCATTCCAGGAGTACTGATAGGCGCGCGGAGTCGCGGTGCCGGCCGCAAGGTCGTGAAAATGTCCAGCGAGTTCCAGCGTCCAGGCATCGTTCAAGCGTTGCTGGGGATAGGGCCGCCCGCCCATCCATGCAGCCGCCACCGAAGCCTTTTCTGCAGCGTCGGCGAGGAGCTCGTTCTTGAGGATCATCCGCTTGTGGTAAGCCTCAGAAGTCAGCGACCCGGCGGAGTGGTTGATCAGCTCCAGATCGCCCTTGTACTGCGGCATGCGTGAGGTCATATCGGGCTTGATGTCGTTGAACATCTGATCCGCGGTTGACTCGATCACATGGACTGGGCCTTCCCCTACGCTCACCTCGGGACCCTGGGGCTGCAGAGCCTGGCTGATCCTGCTGACCGAAGGCGCTAGGGGGAGGAGGCAGTACCGTCTCGCTCTTGGTGACGATGGCTTCCAGCAGCTTGACTGTCGACTCCCGGGCGGCGCCGCCCACGTCTCCAGTGCCGACATAGTGATAGTCCGCGAAGACGCCGGTAACGTGGCCATCCAGATCGATTCGCTTGACCCAATCCTGTTCCCACTCTCTGGGCCGTTCCAGGGAACGTAATTGCCCCGGCGTAAGTTTCGCCTTCTGCTCGCTGGTCAATTGGGGCCGGGGCGGCGGTGGTCCGGGTTCCTGGCTGAGATCGGTGTAGACGCTACTGCCATATCCACCGGGGTTCAAGGCCGCGATCACGCTTTTTCCGTCCGGGCCAATCCAAAGGCCAACGTTGAACGGAATTCCTTCGGGGGTGTGTTCCGGCGAATCGGGGCCGCCGATTTGCGGCGCCGGCTGCCAGGCTGCGCTGAGCTTCTGGGTGGAGAATCCCTTCACCCCGGCGTGCGCGAGGATGCTGGGCAAAGAGGCGGGGAACCCAAAGCAGTCGGGCAGCATGAACTCCGTGCTCGCCTTGCCGAAATCCTTGCGATAGTAGTCGTTGCCGTAAAGGATCTGGCGAAAGATTCCTTCAGCGCTGGGCAGATTGACATCGCCTTCCTCGACCGACGAACCCGCCGGAAACCAGCGGCCCGCAGCGACATATTGCGTCAACTTCGCGTAATCGTCCGGGAAGTACTCCTTCATCAGCCGGTAGCGGTTGGAGCCGGTCCAGTTGAAGACGTAGTGAGGATACTTATCGATGTAGTCGAAGTTCACCCGCATGGTCTTCAGCAGATATTCGCTGATGGTTTGCGGCATCTCCCATCGCCACTGGGTGTCCAGGTGAGCGTACGGCACGACATACAAGGTGGGATCTTTGGTGATGTCCGGGGCCTTCATCGTTTGGCCCTGAACAGTGGTCGACAACACCAGGGCGGCGAGAAGGTCAGAGTATGCCAAGGCTGCATAGGCCGGAAGAAGTTACGATTGTTGCGCATCACAAAACTCAATGGTCCATCATGCTAGGTACGATTGGCCTGTCTCCAGACCTTTCCCCAAGCCGCGGGTATGGGGCCCCGGACTTGGTGGAAGGGAAAGTTCTGAAAAAAGGCAGCTCTAGAACTGATAACGCAACCCAACCTGGAAAGTCCGCGGATTGCTGGTGGTCTTACCCGTCACCTCTCCAAATTGGGCTGAAGTCGGAGTAAAGTTCGGCGAATTCAGATTGGGATGATTGGGGAAGTTATAGGCCTCGGCACGGAACTCGAAGCCATTTTCCTTGAAGACAGGAAATGCCTTAATCATCGCGATATTCCAGTTCACCAGGCCGGGCGCGTAAACATTGTCGCGAATGCCATGCTGAAGATTAAACGTCCCGGCAGGGGGCGCAGTCCAGATGGGATTTCCGCCATTGGTCGTGGCGAACCACTGAGCACTGCCAGCACCACCAGTAGAGCCGGCAAATTTGCCAACATGCTTCACCCCTCCATGCTGCACCCAGAATTGGCCCACGGATCCTGTTACTGGAATATTGGGAGGTTCGCAGTTAAAGCTGCCAGTCTCTCCGACTCCGGCGTAATCATTGACGACCCCGACGGAACAGGGAAAGCCGGTTTGCAATTGAGTGTTGCCGCTAATCTCCCATCCACCCGCCAACTTGCCTACCAGGTTGTGCTGTCCCTTAAAGAAGGGCATCACATAGAGGTAGTTCGCGATGAAGACCTGACGCACATCGAACTCCGAAGGCCCCCAGAGATTGGATGTGTCGTAGGTATCGGGGACGATTGTATGGTAATTGGAACCGTTATCCATGTCCTTGGACCACGTGTAGGCAGCGCCGAATGTGGAACCATCGCCGAACTGCCAATTCCATCCGACTTGTAACGCGTGGTAAGTCTCGCTTACACCGCTTTGCGCTTGCTGAATGAAGGCGAATCCCTTATATGGCCGGAGATAGTTCGTGGCGATGCCCGGATTGTTGGTCAGCGAACCAGCCGTGGGCTGGTTGATGTCAAAGACATCCCAATTATGCAGGCCGCGGGCCCCCACATAGGCGATCGACAGTGACGAGTGCCGTCCCGGAAGCTGCTGCTGGATGGTCAGGTTCCAATTCCACCTTGTCGGAGGCATCAGGTGTGTGTTCATCGTAGTGAGCTGTATGGCGCCTTCTACAGTAGAATTGAGCGCGGCGCCTGGATTGTCGACCGATACGTTGGTGACGTTTACCGTCGGCTGGAACGGAGAATTGCCGCCGGGGAATATGTTGTCGATGATCCCCTTATTCTCTACAAACCTCCCGCCCCCGATGCGGACCACAGTATTGGGATACACCTGATAAGCGATGCCGATACGTGGCTCCACCGCGGTAGTCGTGTGTACGTACCCTTTCGGCAGCTTCGGGGCGAACAGACCGGTGCAGGGTTGGCCGGCGCACGCGTTATTTGCCGGGTTCGCTGCAGGGACACGATTGCCTGCAAGAGCAGAGCTCGGGAATTTGCTAAGCCCGGGAATCACCACGCCGTTATAAGGGTTGCCGGTACCCAGGGTAACGTTTCCGGTTTTCGGATCCACAGAAGGTGCGGCCGAGGGAACGTATGAGGCCGGATCGAAGTAGACGGCATTGCCCCACTGCGCGTTGGCAGGAACGACCGTGGTGAAGCGAAGACCATAATCCAGGTTCAGTTTGTGCGTGACCTGCCAGTTATCCTGGATGAACTCCTCAAACAGCTTGCCGCGCCAGACAGTGAATGCCCTGGGGCCAATCTCGGTATAGCTGTCTGCCAGGCCGAGTGCCAGGTTGGCCATACTTACGCCGGACGTGCCGCCCAGGCCGGTCCGTGAGTCGCTGAAAAAGAAGGTGCCATTCTGGTTGCTGGCCCCCCCGGGAACCGTCGAGACGTTGATCTGATCGTTGTCGTTCTCGCCCGCATAGTCCCAGAAGAAGCCCCCCTTGATTGTATGGCTCGCCCATACCTTGGTGAAGCTATCAGACGCCGCATAAATGATCCCGGATGAGTGGGACGGATACGGCCCACCGGCAATATTAGAAAAAGTGGTCAGGCTGGCGGTGGGAATTTTCTGCTCAGAAGCCTTCGCGCCAGGCAGGATGTAGGGAAAATCGATCCCGAATGCTCCCCGATTATAGCCAGCGCCTCCAGGTGCGGCCTGGATGTAGACGTCGTCGATGCTGACGCTGGCGTGGGCCTCATTGATCATGGTCGGGCTGATCGTCCAGACCCAACCCAGGGCGTTCACTTGGTTGGGGCGCTCGAATGTGATCGGAACCAGGGGGTTGCTCTGGTTGAAAGGGGAGAGCTGGTAGTACGAGTTATCGGAGCGCCGAAACAAGATGTGCTGGTTGGCCGTGATCAGAAGGTCGCCGTTGATTTGGCCTTGACGCTGATTTTCCGGGTCGGGGGCCGAGCCGGCAAAGTTCTGCGATCCCTGTTGGAACCCCGGCGTGGGCGCAGGATAGGAGTTCATGATCCCGATGCCGTTTGGACTCAATTGCGACTGCGGAATGATGTTGCCAGGGTAAGGCACGCAGGTTGAGGCGCCGTACACTGGGCACGTGCCCGGCACGTAGAGCTGTTTGCCGCCTGCATAGTAGGGATTACTTGGACTCAGAAGCTCACTGAAGTTGCCTTGGCGCATCAGCGCGGTGGGCACGGTCATGTTTTGCGTGTTTGCAAAGCGGTAGCGGATCCAATCCTCATTGATAAAGAAGAAGAACTTGTTCCGCAGGCCATCTAAGAAGGGCACCTTTGGGGCCCAGACGGGGCCGCCAACGGAAAAACCAAAATTATTGTAAACAAAGGGAGAAGGAAAGTGGGTTTGCCGGGTTCAGGTTCCGCGTCCAGGTGTTGGCGTTCATCGCCGAATTACGCAGGTACTCATACGCGCTCCCGTGGAAATTGGTGGTTCCACTCTTGGTCACAATGCGGACCTGGGCGCCCGAAGCCCCCCGTACTCCGCCGAGTAGGCGGCAGTGACCACTTGCATTTCCTGCACCGCGTCGGGTTTCACGCCGGCGATAAGCTCACCGTCGTCTCGGGTACGAACCGCCGGAGCGCCATCGATCGTGTACAACGTATCCTGCGTGCGCGCCCCGTTGATATTGAAAGTGTCCCCACTGTTGAACGCGAAGTTAAAGTCGCCTGTGGTTGCTTGACTCACGACGCCGGGAAGAAACTGCGTCATATAGACCGGATTGCGGCCGTTGAGTTCCTGCTTTTGAATCTGCTGTCCCGTGATCTCGCTTTGCACCGCTGCGGATTGGGTCTGTAAGAGCGCAGCGGTGGCGGTTACTTCGACAGTCTGGGTAGCAGCTCCGAGGGTGAGTTTCGCATCGATCGAGATTGTGCTGTTGGACGCCAGCACATTGTGTGTGCTCTCAAACTTCTGAAAGCCCGTGGCCTCAGCCGTCATCGTGTACGACGTGGGGGGCATGTTCGGAACCGCGTAATGACCTGACCCATCCGTGGAGACCGTACGGCTTTCGCCCGTTCCCTCATTCTTAACGGTTACTTTTGCATTCGGCACGACCGCCCCGGAGGAGTCCGTCACGAATCCGACAATGGAACCGACGTCATTTTGCGCCAACGCGGGTATAGAAAGGAATATTGAGACGGAAATCGTTAGCGCGGCACAAAGCCAGGACCGCGCCTTTAACTCGCCTGGCTATCGGACGGCCTCCCAACTATCCAAATTTGCGGACGTACTTTATCTGTGACAGTTGCGACTCGTTTTGTTGACAGTAGATGAAGAAATCTGACACGGACGAACCGCGCCCACCAGACGTGGAAGAATTCCATTCGCTGACATGATATTGGCCTCGTGAAAAAGACTTCAGTGGGCCCAATGTTGGCCTTCTGCAACGTGGATTGGGAAGGGGTCTACCCTGTGTTTACACCGAGACTTTGACGAGTGTATGGCACCCGGTCCAATTGAGCCTCCCGGAATGTGGATCGGCGCTAAAAAAATCCGTAGATTTTAAATCAACTTTCATTGGCAGACAACCACTTAGCAACCTTTTATCGTCTGTTCTCTTCAGATCTGTTACCCTTCCGTGCGTGGACGCTATGAACCAAAGCAACGTCTCACAACCAGACTTCGAGGCGACTCGAAAAACGGCGCAACCAGCCCCAATTTGCCGGCCCCTTCCGCATGGAAATCTGTTTTTAATCTTTGCGCGGAGCCACGCTGGCAGTTGGCTCAACGCATCGTCGCCAGCCGGAGCTTTGCGAAATCTGTTTTGCTCTCGCGCTTTCTGCTCTACGTATGTGAGCGCGAGATTACCGGAAAGACCGCCGAGATCAGCGAGCATCAGATCGGTGTTCACGTCTTTGGACGGCGCCCGGGATATCATCCCGGCGAAGACAATATAGTAAGGAACTACGCCCGCCAGCTCCGCCATCGCCTGGACCAATATTTCCTGGAGGAAGGTAGAGAAGAAGAGCTGCGCCTCAGCATTCCTCGCGGCAAATATGTTCCGGTCTATTCCTCCTACCATTTTCAGGAGCGTCCGTTGCTGGTCGTCCCGGAACGCGAGACGGATAGCGGCGTCGTTCTGGAAACGTTGGCGCCTGCAACCCCGACTGCGCCATCTATGCAGCCGGCGCGGCGCCGTTCCGTGGCTTCT
The DNA here is from genome assembly GCA_963838445.1 of uncultured Acidobacteriaceae bacterium. Lineage (GTDB taxonomy): Bacteria > Acidobacteriota > Terriglobia > Terriglobales > Acidobacteriaceae > PALSA-350. Next base: position 288 of record CAWIRT010000021.1, on the reverse strand, counting down.
GCTGGTTGGAGCTTTTGCTGCTCCTTGCCTGCCTGGCAATTGCGTGGGTGGTCGCCCATCGCACGTCCGCGTACGCTGCAGATCCGTCGCACCCTTTGTGGGCGGGGCTTTTCGACAAGAGCCATCAAACCCTGGTGGTGCCGTCGGACGACGGAATCGTCATGATTCAGAACCTGACGGGTCATCTGGTTCCGCTATCGGAATACATCAATCGCGATTACATGTCTCTCAAGAGCCCCTACAACATTGATGCGCAGAACATGAAAGACCTGGATGCTCAACGTTACA
>CAWIRT010000020.1:0-59558 GCA_963838445.1 uncultured Acidobacteriaceae bacterium | reverse complement strand
GCAGTCACTCGAGTTCTTGATGGGTTGGGGATTTCCGATTAGGCCTAGGCTTTCGGTACAAGGAAATTGGTTCCCGAACAACGAGATTGTACTCAACTACGTCCAGGAATCAGCTCCGAGACAACCTGCCGCGAGCGACCCAAAGCAGGTATCACAAGGGGGGTTAGTGAGAACACACCGCAGGGAAGCAAGGAGTTCAGATCGCGGCAACATCCTCATGTTTGGTAAGGGCCTTGGTCTGGATCTGCGCAATGAACCGCACCGACGTGCGCAAAGTCAATTGACGGATGCCGAGAGGATGTCGGCAATTGGCAAGATGGTGTGCGCGATATCTCACGATATGCGCCATTCGCTCACGGCGATCTATGCAAACGCCGAGTTCCTTGAGTGCCAGGATATATGTGCCAGCGTGCGGCCTGACCTGCTGCTCGAAATTAAAGAAGCAGTCCTCCTAATGACGGAGCGCATCGATTCACTACTGCAATTCGGTAGCAGCGGGCGAAAACATCCGCTTGTCCGTGAGCGCGTTTCTGTGGTCGTCGAGAAAGCCGTTGCGGCAGTGAAATTTCATCCAGACGGGCAGAACGTGTCCATCACAGCCGGCAAGTACCCGGCGGCGGAAGCAGACATCGACGCGAGAAATCTTGAAAGCGCGATATATAACTTGCTGCTCAATGCCTGCCAGGCTGCGACGCGCTCAACTCATGTGCCTGAGGTGAAGGTTCACCTTAGCGAGGTCGATGAACGGATCTACGTCACAATTCTGGACAATGGCCCCGGTATACCTGCCTCAGTCCGGGAGACACTGTTCGATCCGTTCGTGACCGCAGGAAAACACAATGGAACAGGCCTGGGGCTTACCGTGGCTCGTCGAATAGCTGAAGAACACGGGGGTAGCGTCTGTCTCGATCAATCGGACCGAGAGCGGACGGTATTCACGCTGAGTCTGACGAAGAACAGACTATTAAACCAAATTGGCTAAGGCTGTATTCGTTCCGATCGTGGCTCCTCGATAGGAAGGAATGACCTTACGCCGGGATCAACATGACTACCTTGCCACCTGGAATTGCATTCTCGCAAGACGCGACGGTCAACTCTGCGAAACGTGCTACGGTCACAGTTCCAGTTGATCGTGTCCGCAATCCCGCGGCGGAAGATTCAGAGGAGGAGTGGCAGACCCGGCTTCGAAGCCTGGAGCAATGGATCTGCGAACTGCTCATAAAGAGTCAACAACTGAGATGGGCACTCATGGAAATGGAGCAGCTTAAGTCGGTGTCGAACACGAAGTAGCAGCCATGAGATACGGGCTACCCGATGACAGGACAAAATCAAGGCAGTCCCCCAGCAATGCCCCGATTGCCGCTGCCTTGTGGATCGCACAGCGGAGTGGTTGAGAAAGGGAGAAGGTTATGGCAAAGATAGCAATCGTTACCGGAGCATCCCGCGGTATTGGCCGCAGCATTGCCAATCGTCTGGCTGCAGATGGTTTTGCAGTCGTCGTCAACTACGCAGGCAACAGCGCAAAGGCGCAAGATGTCGTCAACGGCATTCTTAAGGGCGGCGGCACTGCGACCCCGATTCAGGCCGACATTTCGAAGCCCGAGGATGTGCAGAACCTTTTCGCGGACACGAAGAAGCAGTTCGGGCACATCGACGTTGTGGTGAACAACGCCGGCATCATGGTCCTCTCGCCCATCGCCAAGTGTGACCTTGATGTCTTCGACGCCACCATCGCGACAAACCTGCGTGGTACCTTCCTGATCTTCTCCCAGGCGGCACAGCACATCGCCGATGGCGGCCGGATCATCGCATTCTCAAGCAGCGTCGTTCTCAAGTCCTTCCCGACCTACGGCCCATACATTGCCGCGAAGCAAGGTGTGGAAGGCCTCGTGCACGTGCTCGCCAACGAGCTTGCCGGGCGTGGCGTCACGGTGAATGCCATTGCCCCGGGACCCACAGCCACGGAACTTTTCCTTGATGGCAAGACGGAAGATGACATCGCGCGGCTCCGCAACCTTTCCCCATTGCAGCGCCTCGGCGAGCCCGAGGACATGGCGAACGTCGTTTCCTTCCTCGCAAGCCCGGACGGCGGCTGGGTCAACTCGCAGATTCTCCGCGTCAATGGCGGCTTCGCTTACTGACGCGGCGCCGCGGGCGTCGCTGCCGTATGTATTTCACACTTTTAAGAATGCACGAAGGCCACGATCTTTGGCTGCGATCTCTGAAACAGCGCTCTGAACATTAATTTCAACGGACTTACAATCGTCCGATTTCTTTCTCCTGGGAAAGCAGGTACTTATGGCACGTATTTTCATTACTGGATCATCCGATGGTTTAGGTCTAATGGCCGCGCAGCTTTTGGTTGAACAGGGCCATAGCGTGGTATTGCATGCTCGAACCCAGCAACGCGCGGATGAGGCTCAAAATAAGCTTTCCGCAGCAGAATCGGTGGTCGTTGGGGACCTCACCAGCATTACCCAGACAAGACACGTTGCCGATCAAGTCAATCAACTCGGAACCTTCGATGCCGTCATTCATAACGCCGGCATCGGCTACCGCGAGCCAAAGCGAGTTGCCACTGAAGACGGCCTGTCGCATGTTCTCGCTGTGAATACGATTGCCCCGTACATCCTGACAGCGCTGATCACGCGACCGAAACGACTTGTGTATCTGAGTTCGGTTCTGCATCAGGACGGAGACCCGAGTCTGAACGACCTGACGTGGGTCGACCGGCCTTGGTTGGGGCGGCAGGCTTACTCCGATACGAAGCTCCATGACGTGCTACTGGCATTCGCTATTGCCAGACGGTGGCCGAGCGTGCTTTCGAATGCCCTGGAGCCAGGTTGGGTGCCTACCAAGATGGGCGGTTCAAGCGCTACGGACGATCTGGACCAAGCGCACCGCACTCAGGTGTGGCTTGCCGTAAGCGATGACCCTGCGGCCTTGGTGTCCGGTGAGTACTTCTATCACATGGAGAAACGCGATCCGCTGCCGGCCACGCGTGATACCAGGATCCAGGATCGCGTGCTTGATTTCTGTTCCCGTGTCACAGGCGTTAAACTTCCATCCTGACAATCACTGCTCGTGCATCAACCCCGCATCCACAAACAACATCTTGAGAAATGAAGGAGAAATCGAATGTACGCAATCACAGGCATCAGTGGAAGAGTTGGAGGCGCGATAGCCGAGAACCTTTTGGCGCAGGGCGAGCAAATTCGCGCGATCGTTCGGAATGCCGAAAAGGCAGCGCGTTGGAGGGATCGCGGAGCAGAGATTGCTGTTGCGGACGTCGACGATCCGAACGCACTGGCATCCGCATTTGCAGGAACGGATGGCGTATTTCTCATGATCCCGCCAAACTTTGCGCCGGCACCGGGCTTTCCGGAAACGCGCAAGACTCTGGCGTCTTGTCATGCGGCTCTCGCAAAGACTCTCCCGAAGAAAGCGGTATACCTCTCCTCGATTGGGGCTGAACAGAATAGCGGGTTGGGACTTATCACTAGTTCGCATCTTCTCGAACAAACGCTCGGAGATTTGCCCATCGCCCACGCGTTCCTGAGAGCCGGTTGGTTCATGGAAAATCACGCTTGGGATGTTACGACCGCAAAGTCAGAAGGAAGGATCTTCTCTAATCTTTATCCTTTGGATCGCAAATTCTCGCTGGTTGCTACTGCTGACATTGGCAACGCCGGGGCGGATGTTTTGCGCCAGGAGTGGACGGGTACTCGGTACATTGAAGTCGCCGGTCCCGAGCAGTATTCTTCCGACGATATTGCACGAGCTTTCAGCACTGCTCTCCGACGCACCATCGAAGCGGTTGCCGTTCCGCGTGACAGGTGGACAGAATTCTTCGTAGGGCAAGGCATGCCGGAAGGCCGGACCGAACCTCGCGCCGAGATGGTCGATGGGTTCAACTCGGGCTGGATTCATTTCGGTGTTCGAGGTACGGAACGTATCAAAGGCTCTACCGGCCTAACGTCGGTAGTTGCCAAGCTCGTATTAAACAGCAACCACGGGGCATAAGCGTCAGAGACACGACGCCCCCTGTCGGGTTCGAGAGTACTTGTGAGATGGGATTCTTCGACCTGTCGGGTCAAGAGACGGTAAACACGGGCCCCTTTCGGACAAACCCAGTGACGACAAACCCAGTGACAGTTGAGACGTAACCGTTACAATTACCCATCTGAGTATTGCTTTTTCCCATGCGGTAATCGTTCCGTCACCAGAATTCCTGTCACCAGGATTCCAATTGATGGGCAGTCCGATTACGGCGAGCAATATGTAATAGGTACGGGCGGCGGTGTGCTGTACGCCTTTCGCTCTGCCGGATTAGTGAGCCAACTCGGCGAGCAGCCACGAGCGGGCCAGCTTCCAGTCACGCATCACACTTTGCACGGAGATCTTCAACACCTCCGCCGTTTCCTCCACGCTCAGGCCGCCAAAGAAGCGAAGTTCGATGACCTTGGCCTTCCGCGGATCAATTTCAGCCAGGCGATCGAGCGCTTCATCAATCGCGATCATTTCGCGATCGCGCGTTTTCGAGGCCACCTCCGGTGCATCGTCGAGGTTCACGTGCACGGCAGCGCCGCCTCGCTTGCCCATTCCTTTCTCCCGCGCCCGATCCACCAGGATGCGGCGCATCATAGTGGCCGACACTGCGAAGAAGTGAGCGCGGTCCTGCCAGTTCACGCTGCCCACCTCGACCATGCGCAGATAGACTTCGTTCACCAGCGCGGTCGCTTGTAACGAGTTACCAGCCCGCTCACCCCGCGCGTATTTGCCGGCCATGCGGCGCAGTTCCGCGTAGACCATGGGCGTCAGCTCGTCCAAAGCCTGCTGGTCTCCCTTACCCCAGGCCTTCAGCAGTTGCGTAATCCCGGCCGGTTCGCCGCTCATGCCCCTCCAAAAAAATATTTCCCTGCGGTTGTAGTTCTGGGCCGCTTTTCCCGCTTATCCCCATGAACGGGCAATTTGACCGAACTCAACTCAAAACAATAGGAGACCCATATGACCCAGACAAGCAAAAAACTCTCCGCCAAGCTCCTCGCCTTTGCGTCCCTACTCTCTGTCGTGCTTCTGTCCTCCAGCGCTCCGCGTGCGCTGGGAGAAGAGCACTGCGAAACCCCGGTAGGCACCTGGCTCTACACCGTAACCATTCCACCATCCTCGGGAGGTCCCATCGTATTCAGTGGCACCGAAACCTATGATGTGGGAGGCGGCTATTCTGAAGCCGACGAGTTAGGGGTCACACCGTACTTTCTCGCCACCCCGGCCCACGGAATCTGGAAGAGCACCGGCGAAGGCCACTTTCTGCTGACCTACGACAACTTTACCTACGACGCCAATGGGCCGTCGGGTACAGGCAAGGTTCGCCAGACCACGATCATGTCCAAAGATGGCAATTCGTACACGGGTTCCGGTGACTTCTTCTACTACACCCTAAACGGAAGCGTCAGCCTTTCCGGGCACTTTACCATCACAGCAAAACGGATTTTGGTAGAGAAGCCGGAGTAACCACCCCAGCGTAACGGGCTTCGCGCTCGCGAGGCCCTTGTTTTCGTGAAGAATTTGCTGGACCCCTGGGTTAGAATCTCACCTGCAACTCAGGGCACTCCCACGGATCCTAACAGCTGGCTGCAGATGGAAGAGCTGTATCACGCCTCATTGGAGCTATCCGGTGAGGAGCGTGAAGCTCTGTTGGTCAAGGCCGACCCGGAGATCCGGCGCGCGGTGGAACGGCTTCTGCTCCACGCGGACACGCCCGACAGCCTGCTCGACCACCCGGCCTGGGCAGGTGCGGCCTCGGGTGAGGAGCATGCCGGGCAATTCACTCCCGGCCAGCAGATTGGTCCGTATCGCATCGAGGCAAAAATCGGCGCCGGCGGGATGGGCCAAGTGTACCGCGCCACCGATCTCCGCCTGAATCGTATCGTGGCCGTCAAGGTCACAGACGCGGAGTTTCCCGCGCGTTTCGAGCGCGAAGCCAAAGCCATCGCGGCGCTGAACCACCCCAACATCTGCCAGATTTACGACGTCGGGCCAAACTACCTGGTGATGGAGTTTGTAGATGGCCGGCCGGTGGTGACGTCTGGGCAGAAGCCGATCTCACCCGATCAGGCTCTTCCCCTGGCCGTGCAGATCGCCTCTGCCATGCAGGCGGCGCACGCCATGGGCATCATCCATCGCGACCTGAAGCCGGAGAACATTCTGGTGACTGCGAGTGGCACGGTCAAGCTGCTCGATTTTGGCCTGGCCAAGCAACGCGAAGAGAACATCAGTGCCGACGCCGCGACCGGGAACACTGCCACGACCCAGGTGGGAATGATTCTGGGCACGCCAGGATACATGTCGCCCGAGCAGGCGGAAGGCGGTACGGCGGATGCGCGCTCCGATATCTTTTCCTTCGGGACCATCCTTTACGAGATCCTCTCGGGCGCACGTGCTTTTCCGGGAAAATCAGTGTCTTCTGTGCTGGGAGCCATTCTTCATCGCGAGCCTGATCCGCTGCAGCCGGCGTCTGCCCTGGGCGCGATCGCATTTAAGTGTCTGTCGAAGCCGCCTGCCGCTCGCTATCAAAGTGCGGCAGAACTGCTTGGCGCGCTCCACCAGGCAGAAGGCGGCTATCAAGTGCGTACGCCTAAGAAGCGGTGGCCGGCATTTGTCACCGCTGCCATTCTGCTGGCGGCTGCCGCGGCCGGACTGTTTCTCTATCGAAAACGAGCAACACCGTCGCACATCGATTCCATCGCCGTGCTGCCGTTCGATATTCACAGCAAAGATGCCGACGCCGATTACATTTCCGATGGAATCACGGGCAGCATCAACAACAGCCTGGCGCGCTTGCCCGGCCTGAAAGTTGTCCCCAATAGCGTCTCTATTCGCTACAAGGGTAAGGCGGGAGACTTCCAGAAAATCGGCGACGCTCTCGGCGTGCAGACCGTTCTCTCGGGCCGCATCGCGCAGCGAGGGGACGATCTCTCTATCGATATTGAGCTCGATGACGTCAGCAACGGAAAACAGCTCTGGGGCCAGCAATATAATCGCAAGGTCGCCGAACTGCTGGAAATACAAAACGACATTGCGCGGGAAGTATCGCGAAAGCTGCGCGCCCAACTTTCTCCGGAAGACCGGCAAAAGTTGACCCTTGGTTCCACCTCGAACCAGGAGGCTTACCAAGCCTATCTTAAGGGCCAGTATTACACCTATCTGTTCACCAAAGATGGCTTCGACAAAGGGATCGCATTTCTGAACCAGGCGATTGCGCTCGATCCAGACTATGCTTTGGCGTACAGCGTGCTCGCGTCGAACTACATTAATCAGGATGACTGGTATCTGCCTCCACGGGAGGCAGCGCCCAAGGCGAGAGAGCTGGCCACGCGGGCCATTGCACTGGACGACACCGATTCCGAAGCTCACATGTCCCTTGCCATCGAGAACCACTGGTACGAGTGGAATTGGGAAGCGGCCGAAAAGGAATTTAAACGGGCCATTGAACTCGACCCCGACAATGGCGATGCGCGCGGATACTATTCCTGGTTTCTTGCCGCGATGGGGCGCAAGGAAGCGGCGGTCAACGAGGCCCGCGTCCAGGCCCGAATATACCCGGTCTCGGCGGGAGGCAACTCGAATCTTGGCTCTGTTTTCGTCTTCAACCACCAATGGGACGATGCCATCAAAGAGCTGCGCGGCGCCATAGAACTTGATTCCTCGTCTTGGTTCGATCATTTTTTCCTGGGCCGCGCCTACGAGCAAAAGGGAAAACTACCGGAGGCGATCGAGGTCTTTAAGCAGGGGCTTGCGCTCGAAGGAAACACAGAGCTGTGGGGAGCTCTTGGCCATGCCTACGCAGTTTCAGGAAACCGGGCAGAAGCGGAAAAGGTCCTGGGTCATATGAAGGAACTTTCCGCCCAGCGCTATGTCGCACCTTATAACTTTGCGATTGTGTATGCCGGGCTCGGCGACAAGGATGCGGCTTTCGACTGGCTCACCCGCGCGTACAACGATCGTTCCTACATCCTGGTTGTTTACTTCAACACAGACGCGCGCCTGGATAGCTTGCGCAACGACCCGCGATTCGAGGAGCTTCGACGTAAAATAAACCTGCCGGAACCAAAGTAAAAAGGGGCTCCCCGCCTGTCTGAAGCCGCTGGAGAGTTTTACCGGCCCCGTCGAAGGGTTCTGGCCTCCACACCGCTCCTGTATCTGGGCTACTCAGCAAGCCGAATATTTCTGCAATCGCTGGTCCAATATACAGAGGGCGCGGAGGAGGCCGCAGAAGCTTGTGCCGCGAGGTCTCTGCCCACTTAGGGATTCGTTCTGTGTCGATCAGCCGTCGGAGCATACGGTATATCTCTCTCGACCGAACGGCTGAACCCGGGACGTATCGGGTTATACACTGTGCAGAAAACGGGACGGAGCACCGAGCGAGGCGGGTAAATGCTGTAGCTTGCATAGACAGCTTCCTACATCGCGATAGGTTGACCGAGCCGCAAACATGTTTTGCGCGGCTCATGTTAGCCACGTCAGAGATTTCCTGGAAGCTTGTCCGGCGTGGAGCCTCGAACGTACGGGCGATCCTGATTTCAACCTTTCGGATGAGGCGGCAAAAGTACGCGCGAGGTAGCATTGTCGGGCCCATCCTCAGATCTGGCGCATGAGGCCGGAAGGGTTAATTCGTTTCGGAAAGAGCACGCGTGGCTTGCCTTGCGAACTTGACGCAAACAAGTGGACTAAGCGAAGCGACCTACGCCATAGATGCGGAGGCCACGCGGCTTTGCACAGGCCTGAGCGACGATCAACTGTGCTGGCGGCCGCGACCTCGCCGCTGGTCCATCACCGAGAACCTCGCCCATCTGCGCATCACCGCCGAAGTCTTTCTGCCGGTAGTGGACACCGTTCTGGCAACCACTGGACTTTTGAGACTACAAAGCGACGGAGCATTCAGCCTGAGTCTTTATGGCCGCCTCTTGAAGTGGCGTATCGAATCCCGGCCCATTATCCGAATGCGAGCACCGAGGTTGCTGTGGCCGCAATTACTTGGTTCTCCGCGCGCGGAGCTGGCGGATTTTCTGATTTCGCAGGCAGCCCTGCGGCAAAGAATTGCGGACGCGGATGGCCTGGATCTCACGGCCTTTAGATTTTCCTCTCCGGTATCCCGCTACTTCCGTCTCAACCTGCTCGAATTCTTCCTGAGCTGCAACGCCCATGCCCAGCGCCATCTGCGGCAAGCGCACCAAGTGCGCCGGGCTTTGTCGTGATTCCAAGTCGAGTGGCTGTTCGCCAGAAGGATTCAGACCGATGAATAGACTCCATGTTTTCCTCACAATGCCGCCTGCCATAGCTGGATGCTCGCGCAGAACATGACAGAGCAGGCGGATGTAACCGTGATCGGCGCGGGGCTCGCGGGCATGTCGGCATGCATTCATCTCGCCGAGGCAGGTCTAAAGGTCTTATGCATCGACGCGGGTGCGTTCGATAGCAGTCCCGTGGGCGAGTCGCTCGATTGGTCCGCTCCGGATTTGTTGAAAGAGCTGGGACTGCCGATGGAGCATCTGCTCGAGCAGCGGATTGCAACTTACAAACGTCATGTCGTGCTAAAGCTCAAGGACGGCTCTCAGCAGGAATATATCCCGGGGGCGTGGCTGGGCAAGCCTCCTTACAACGTCAATCTGCGCACATTGCATGTCGATCGCGCCCGACTAAACGGTGAGCTGCGTAAGAAAGTCCACGACCTCGGTATAAGGGTACTGAACGACCGTGTTTTACGTGTTGAGGCCGCGGAACGGTTCGTGAAGGCCGTGTTGACGGCGAAGGGCGACCGCGTCGTGTCGCGCTGGTTTCTCGATGCCTCCGGATCCAGCGCTAGTTTATTTCCGCGGGTCTTTCGCCTGCCAGTCTATGAGTATGGCCCACACAAGGTTGCCATTTGGAACTACTTCAACGTTTCCGGTTCGGTCGAAGGAACGACAATTCACGTAGATGCCGCAGGGGCAGGCTATATGGACTGGGTCTGGCAGATACCAATCCATCCCACCACCATCAGTGTGGGTTATGTATGTCGCGGCGATGCAATCAAAGAGGCACGGCAGCGAGGATTGAGCGTTCAGGAGATTTTCGCGGCACAACTGGAACGCTTTCCTGATCTGCGAGACCTGTCCAAAGACGTCGTGATGAAATCACCTCTAATCACGTCGTTTCGTTGCCGGGTTTTTGCCCGGGCCGCGGGACCTAACTGGTTGGTAGCCGGCGAGGCTGCGGCGATGGTGGATCCGATGACTTCCAATGGTGTGACGGCCGCTTTGCGGCACGCACGCGAAGCATCGAGGTTGATTATCCGATTTCACGAGCGGAAAAGCATCCCACATCTGCCGGCCTCCTTCTACAGCCAGCGTGTGCTGAGTCTGGCAAGGTTCTTTAACAGTGCCATCGAGGATGTGCTCTACGACGCCCCCGTCAGAAACCGAATTGGCCTTTTCAAAGCTGGTGATGTGTATACCATTCCAGCCTGGAGCATCAACGTTATCTACTCGCGGGCGGGCGCGGAAGGTTTCTGGTCGACGACGTTTCTTCGCTTGCTGCTTGCGTCGTTAAGGTGCGGTCTTGGAGCCTTTCATTGGATCTGTCAGCGGCGCGGTCCCGATCCTCGGACTGTATGAGCCACGGGTACTATAAAATCCGGCCATTCGGCGTGCGGCTACCTATTTTGAAGGAGACCGAAAGATGAGCGTTGAAGAGACCCGTCATCTCCCCCGGCAGGGATAACCCACCTTTCGATGGAGGCAAAGATAAACTCAGGACTGGTAGTCTTACAGACATTTCCTGGAGGTTTCCCAATCCAATGCCGCATATCGCTCTGCCGGAGAGTCAGCCTGGAATTCGCGGTGCAATGGCGTTTCGACCCGAAACTGCCCGTCCGCTGAATGACCTTGTCGAAGTTTTATTGCGGGGGCCCAACAGCCTCTCGGCCGGAGAGCGCGAACTGATCGCGACCTACGTGTCCTATCTGAACGACTGCCACTACTGCCAGTCGATCCATGGCGCCATTGCGGCGGCACATCTGGATGGCGATGAGGAACTCGTGCGCCGCGTCAAGGCTGATTTTCAGTATGCTGACATTTCGGAAAAGCTGAAGGCGCTGCTTGTGATCGCCAGCAAAGTGCAGCGCGGGGGCAAGCACGTCACAGTAGAAGATGTGGCGCACGCGCGCAGCGTGGGGGCAACGGATGTCGAGATCCATGACACCGTTCTGATCGCAGCGGCATTCTGCATGTACAACCGCTATGTGGACGGTTTGGGAACTGTGCAGCCGCGCGATGAAGCTATGTATCGTGAGCGCGGTAGGATGGTGGCGCGCGATGGCTACGTGAACGTGAGCAAAACGTATCTTCCGGCCGAGCCAGTAGGACGCTAAAGGAGCACTATGGCGCATATCGCAATTCCTGAAGGTCTGCCTGGTATCAGCGGCGCGTTCGTCTTTCGTCCGGAGACCGCCAAACCCATGCGCGAACTGGCGCATATTCTGCTGCACGAGCCCAACAGCCTCACGCCCGGTGAACGGGAGTTGATCGCGACCTACGTTTCGTCGCAAAACGACTGCTATTTTTGTCAAACGAGCCATGGCGCGGCTGCAGCCTGTCATCTGGGTGGAGACGAGGTGGTAACGCGGGTGAAGACGGCTTTCGAAAGCGCACCCATCTCACCGAAGCTGAAAGGGCTGCTCGCAATTGCGGGTAAGGTGCAGCGCGATGGCAAGCTTGTAACCACCGAAGACGTAGAGAGGGCCCGGCGTGAAGGTGCTTCCGACGTTGAAATTCACGATACGATACTCATCGCCGCCGCATTCTCTATGTACAACCGTTATGTGGACGGCCTTGGCACCTGGCAACCCCGCGATGCCGGCATGTATGCGCAAATGGGTCAGCACCTGGCCGAGCATGGCTATCTGAAGTCGTCGCAAAGATAGCGCACATCCACTATTGCCCGAAGCCGGAGGCAATCGTCGTGCCTGGCAAACCGACGAGCGAGCGCCGGATGTCCTGATTCCGATGAAAAAAGAGGCTACACCGAACGGTTGAGAAAGTTTCCCATCGACCGATGCAGGACAACCCAGCGACATAGCAACTACTATCCATCCTGCAGGCCGCCATTTATGTTTCTTGAACCTGGGCGGACCGTGCTGCTGGTGATCCCGCCAGTATTCTGTCATGCACGGAGCTCTTGATGATGCGGCACTTTATCCAGGGCACATGTTACGACCATTCATATCAATAGGGTGTCACGCGAACTCGACAGCGTCACCCACTTGTAGTGCAAGTCTTTTTGGGGGCTAGAAAATAACATGACCTTCGTACGCGGTGTGGTGGCATTTGTATTGCTTGCATGCCTCAGTTCTTCTGCGCAGCAGATCACGGGAAACATTCGCGGAACAGTTACCGATCCAAGCGGCGCAGTTATTGTGGGCGTCGAGGTGACAGCGCAGCAGACGGAAACGGCCTTGTCGCGCACGACGACGACCGATCGCAGTGGCAACTACGTTCTTCTGGAACTTCCGGTCGGACACTATCGCCTGCAGGCCGCAGCGAAAGGTTTTCAGGAATACGTACAAGATGGCATCACGCTCAACGTGAACGAGACGGCTTCGGTCTCGCCACGTCTGGAAGTCGGATCGGAAAAGCAACAGGTACTGGTGAGCGCCGATGCCGCGTTGATTGAGCCAACGGTCACCAGCATGGGCAAGGTTGTGCAACAGCGCGAGCTGGAGGATCTGCCGCTGAACGGACGCAACTTCTCGCAACTTGGCTTGTTGCAGCCTGGGGTGGTTCCCTTGACCCCTGGAATCGCCGAAGCGGGCGGATCGCTGCGCAATGGGCAGGCTTACGCGGTCAATGGCCAGCGACCCGAATCCAACAACTTTCTCATCGACGGCGCGAACAATTTCGACGGTGTCGATGGCGGATTCGTCCTCAAGCCGCCGGTAGACGCGATCGGGGAGTTCCGCATCATCACGCTTAACGCGAATGCCGAGTTCGGAAACGCGTTGGGATCGACGACGAACATCGTTACGCGCTCGGGGACGAACGAGGTGCACGGGACGTTGTGGGAGTTCCTGCGCAACGACTATCTGGATGCCAACAATTATTTCGCCCTGACGAAAGAGCCGCTGAAACAAAACCAGTTTGGCGCCGCGGCCGGTGGGCCGATCAAAAAGGATAAGACGTTCGTCTTCGGCTTCTATGAAGGTTTCCGCAATCGTCAGGGGGAGACAGCTCTTACCACAGTGCCGTCGGTAAAGCAGCGTACCGGCGACTTCTCTGAACTCTGCCCGGAGGGCTTCACGGAGGGCTTCTGCAACAATCCGGCGAACCAGCTTTTCAACGTTTTTGCCAATGCGCCGTACCCGAATAACCAGGTGCCGCAGGGTCAGTTCAACCCCGTCTCACAAAACCTGCTGACCTTCTTCCCGCTTCCAAACGCCGGCACGAATCTGTTCTCCACAACGCAAACCTTTAAGCAATAACACCGATCAGTTCGGCATCAAGGTCGACCATTACCTCGATCCGAGCGACACTCTGACCTTCCGCTACATGTTCAACCAGCTTTCCCAGGTTGATCCGCTATCGCCGGGCGGCGCCAGTGTGCCCGGCTTTCCGGTCGGCGAAAACCAGCGCGCACAGAACTTCGTCGCGCAAGAAACACACACGTTTTCGCCATCCGTCATCGCTGTTGCGCGATTCTCGTTTCTCCGTAACAAGTTCCTCTTCGGCGAGCATGAGAACCATGAGTTGCCCTCAGATCTTGGATTTAAATACACCCCGAGTCTCGATGTCGCGGCCGGACCGCCATTTATTCAGGTAAACGGCTATACCGAGGTGGGTGATCCGATCACCGGCCCGCGCAACACCTATGAAGATGTCTACGACCTGTCGGGATCGCTGAGTTGGGTGCGCGGCAAGCACGAGCTGAAATTCGGCGGCGGATACCAGCGCCAGGAGATTAATGTGCTGCAGGGGATCGCGACCAACGGCTTCTTCGTATTCGCGCCGTTCCCGATCACAGATGCATTCGCCAGCTTTCTCACTGGGCAGCCCGTGGTCTTCCTGCAAGGCATCGGCGATTTCTCGCGCGGTATTCGCGGCAACAATGGGTACGGGTACTTGCAGGACACGTATAAGGTCACGCCGCATTTCACCGTCAATGCCGGACTGCGTTACGAGTTACCCGAACCCTACACCGAAATTCATAACCGGATGTCGTTGTTTGAGCCGGGAAAGCAGTCCCGGGTCTTACCGGATGCGCCGGTGGGGTTGCTCTATCCGGGCGATCCCGGTGTACCCGCGGGCTTGATCCCCACCGATATGAAGGCGTTTGCCCCGCGCCTTGGCGTTGCATGGGACCCCAGCCGTAATGGCAAGTTGCTGGTAACTGCGGCGTACGGCATCTTCTATGAGCCGTATTACACGGGCCAAGGTGGCCCCTTGCAGGCGCCAATCAGCGCGCCTCCCTTCCTGGGAACGCCGCAAGTAAGCTTGCCGGACTTCGCGGATCCGTTCGATGGCAATCCTCCGGCCCCAGGGACGTTCTCCCCTTCACTCACGAACCTGACTCTGTCGCCAACCTTGAAACTCCCTTACACCCAGGATTGGGACTTGAATGTGCAACAATCGTTCGGGTCCGATTGGCTGTTTGAGATCGGATACGTCGGTACCAAGGGCACGCGCCTGCCGCGCTTTATCGAAGCGAACCCAGCGGTATTCGTTCCCGGATACGTGGACGGCCAGCCGATTTCGAATTCGAGCAATGCCGATCAACGGCGGCTTTATTCCGGCTGCACGCTCGCCGATTCGCCGAGCAGTTGCGTGTTTTCCTCGACCGGCGAGATTGCGGGCATCGCCAACTCGGCGTACAACGCGATGGAAGCGTCGATGCGCAAACGGTTCAACCACGGTATGGCTTTCCTCGTGTCGTACACGTGGTCGAAGGTGATCGACGACGTTTCGTCGTTTAACATCACCGGCTCGGCGGCGAAGCCGGTCGCAGGCGAAAATGATCTCGCCCAGGATCCGTTCAATCTGGGAGCAGAGCGTGGCCTCTCGCTGTTCGACGCGCGCAACCGATTCGTTGGAAGCTATGAATGGGCGCTTCCGTTCTGGACTCAGTCGCGAGAACTGGTACCAGTGGGTACTGGGTGGATGGCAGTTGGATGGCATTGCCACACTGATGAGCGGCACGCCGTTCACCGTCTTCGACTCAAACGACGTTTCGGCACAAGGCAGCGCGCCGGAGATCACTGGATTCTCCGCGCAGCGTCCCAATCTCATCGGCAACCCGAACAACGGGCCGCGCTCGGTGGGCGCCTGGCTCAACGCCAGCGCTTTCCAGCGGCTTGATCCCACAGCCAACGCCGGCCAATTCGGCAGCGAAGGCCGCAACATAAATCTCGGCCCTGCTTATGCCGACTGGGACTTCGCAGCGCTTAAGAATTTCAAGGTGACAGAATCGACACAGTTGCAGTTCCGCGCGGAGTTGTTTGACTTCCTGAACCGCACAAATTTCCGATTGCCCGACAGTGACATCAGTTCGCCGACGTTCAACCATATCCTTGAGGCGGAGTCTCCGCGCCAGGTGCAGTTCGCGTTGAAGTTCATGTTTTAGCAGGATCCGAACGAATAAGGGTGGTTCCGGGGGTTCGTTGGACGTTCCAGTTTGCCAAGCGAGTCGAGTTCTGAGATATGAGTTCAGAAGTTTCATCCGATGTGGGACAGGTAAAGGCGCTCGAACGTCGTCGAGTAGCGCCATCTTCCACCAATCTGCCTCTGGCGGCTGCCGGCACAGCAAATGGGGAGGTCGGTGCGTTGTTCGCGCGATACCGCGAGCGCTTTGGCCGAACGGATCTTCCCGGGATTGTGCTGTGCTTTGCCACGTGTCCGGCGCTCCTCAAGGGCATGTTGGAAATCGCAGAGGGTCTGCTGTTCGGCGATAGCCTTCTGAGCCGCCGGCACAAGGAGATGATTGCCACCTATGTCTCATGGCAGAACGCATGTCCCTACTGTGCCGACAGTCATGCGGCTTCGCTTGCATCGGAGGGCGGGACCAGCGAAATGATTTGCGCTCTGCAGGACCGTGATCTCAATGTTCAACTGTTCACGAGCGCGGAGCTGGCTCTGCTGACGTTCGCTGGAAAGGTAAACGCAGATTCTGCGGACGTCACCCGCGCTGATGTGGAAGCAGCGATGCGCGCGGGCTGGACAGAAGCTCAAGTAGCCGAGGCGGTACATATCGCAGCCCTCTTCGCTGCCTTCAACCGCGTCGCCAATGGCTTTGGGCTCCCTTCTCCTTATCCCGACGGTTTGTGAGACCAGGTATGACCGGACCCTCCAATCCGCGGCGGCCAAAACGTGGCACATGGACTCCACAACCAGAGACCGTCGCGCTTCTGCGCGTCTCTGGCAATGAAATTAACGGCGTTGGCGAGCCCACGCCGCGCCGGCCGTCTCCCTTTTTCTGGCATCCGCCGGATGAGCATCCATGGGGTGATCTGCAACTGCTGGCGCGCAAGAACTCGCGCAAATGCCCTGGGTCGACGGAGGCTTTTCACGGGGCCTACACCTATCCTGAACTGATCTCTATCGCTGAAACGCGCAATGAATCTTCGCCTCAGAAACTCGCTGAAGCGGTTAAGAACTTCGCGTTCTCTCACGAAGCAGACGATATCGGGATTGCCGTGATGGATCCCCTATATGTGTTCGAGGGCTACACGATCAATGAACCGTGGGTCATCGTCCTCGCTCTCGCTCATAACTACGAGCGCCTCCGCGAGGTCCCTTCCGATGAGACCAACGGTGTCGGTGTCTGCGATGTAGGCGATCAATATGCCAGGGGCACACGGTCTTCGTATGCCTTGGCCAACTGGATTCGTGCGCAGGGCTATCACGCTGATCCCTACCCCGGTCCGATGGCCGGTGCGCTGTTGCTCATTCCACCGGCGATTGCCGCGGGGCTCGGCGAACTCGGCAAGCACGGTTCGCTCATTAGCCCACGCTTCGGTGCCGGCGTCCGGCTCGCCGGTGTAACCACAGACATGCCGCTCGTTCCCACCGAGCCCATACACTTCGGCGCCGACGAGTTTTGCGCAACCTGCCAGGTTTGCACGCAGGTGTGCCCACCCGGCGCAATCACGCCGAATAAGCAAACGGTGCGTGGCGTCGAGCGGTGGTATGTCAACTTCGACAAATGCATTCCCTATTTCGCTGAAGCTGCATCCTGCGGCATCTGCATCGCCGAGTGTCCCTGGACACGGCCTTCCGTGAGGCCAAAACTGCTCACCACAATGGCTCGAAGACTTGGGAAAGAATGAAAGCGAATCCCCGTCCTATAGACCAAGAGAGCTCGATTCGATATTCCGGCTGGGGTGTACTCGCCGCCGCGTTTACTGGCGTCATGGTGAGCTTTGCTCCGATTGTCCCTTACACTTTCAGCTTATTCCTGGATCCGTTGCATGCAGCCTTTGGCTGGAAGCGTGAAGCAATGGGTGGTGCATTTGCGCTCGCCGCGATCACGGTGGCGCTCGTGTCGCCGCTCATTGGAATCCTGCTTGATCGCTTCCCGCCGCGCCGCATTATCCTCCCCGGGATTCTGGTCTTCGCCGCCGGTCTAGCCGCGCTCAGCCGATTGTCGCCGCATATCCTTCAGTTCTACCTCACGTTTTTTGTCATCGGGCTGGTGGCCAATGCAACCGCGCAATTTGCGTACACACGCACGATTCTTACCTGGTTCACGAGCTACAGAGGACTGGCTCTAGCGTTGTTACTCACCGGAAGCGGCATCGGATCCATTCTGATTCCGCCGCTAACGGAATGGATGATTCAGCATCACGGATGGCGCAGCGGGTTTCTCCTTTTAGGCGGCATCGCGACCCTGGGCTTTCCTTTCACCGCTTTGCTAGTACGCAACCGTCCGGAGGCCGCGATCGTTCGTTCTGAACACCACTCCGACGCCAGCATGACGGTCGCAGCCGCATTGCGGACGGCGGCGTTCTGGATTCTCGCATTCATCACCATCCTTTCGGCATTCAGCGAGAACGGTCTGGTGACGAACCTTGCCTCCATCCTGACTCAACACGGGGTTCTTGCTGGCACTGCAGCTCTCGCTTTGTCGGTCCGCGGAGGAGCAGGGATCGTTGGCCGCCTGGGCATTGGCTACGCAATCGATCGCGTCTCCCCGGAGCGCATTCAGTCACTTGTTCTGGCCCTGGCCGCTGCGGGCACTCTGATTATTGCGTTTGCCGGCGCTGCGTGGCCGGCTATTTTGGGAGCGGCGATTCTTGGTGTCGGCCTGGGCAGCGAAGCCGACGTGGGACCATACCTGCTCGCGCGCTATTTCGGCCGCCGGCATTTCTCAGTGCTATACGGTCTTACCTGGACCGCGTATGCCATCGGCGGCGCGACTGGCCCACTCTGGATTGGGCACCTTTATGATCGCGCGGGCGCTTATCTGCCGCGATTCATCGTCTACCTCGCGGCAGTGGCATTTGCAGCGGTAATTCTCAGCTTCTTCCTGCAATCAAACCAAGAGAGCATTACGTCTGGGGTTTATTCGTCAGACGGGGCGGGAACCTTGGGGAAGTAGCTCCTATACGGATCGGGCAATAAGGGGAGAGAAATACCCCCGACGGTAGTGCTCGCATGGTGAGCTTTGTCTTAGGACGCGGGGCCGTTACACTGACGGCCGATTTCGTTGGGGGTAGTTTTGTCCGTCCCTTTATCTTCCGAGTGACCGCTAGGCAACATCGGAAACGCCTCGGTGACGAGTTTTGGAGTAAGCCACTGACATAGTCCGAGGCGTTTTCGATTTGCAGGTAAGAAGGAAGCCGGAGGCGCTGCGGTCGCGGTGATCCAGGCTGGGATTATGGATATTGAATGCTATTTCGTGATTGGGCAAATGCTTTTTTGGGCGGCCGTCGTCTCCGATGATGATGGAAACCGGTCAGCAGATGAAAGAGCGATCTTCGATCAGGCCGTTCCGGGATGGTGGTGAAGGTGGTTTTGAAGCTTCGCCGAATCCTGTGGACACACTGCTGGGAAGGCATGCGTGGAGCAAGCGTGGAGAGCGGATTGGCGAAGCCGGTCATGAGGAATCGAAGCCAGCGAAATAGAGTTGTGCGGCGGTGAAGCGCTGGACGACGCGCATGGGTGCGTTGCAACGTGGGCAGTGCCAGAGGTCGCGACTCGGCAGGGGCGGCAGCGGCAGCGGCTCGCGGCCCTGAGCGGCGAGCAGTGTGCGCGCCAGGGGCAGCAGCTGTTTGCGGAAGCGGTTCGACAGCAGGCCGTAGTGGCGGATGCGCACGAAACCCCTGGGCAAAACGTGGAGGAAGAAACGGCGCAGGAACTCCACAGCGTCGAGGGGCATGACACGCTGCTTGCCGCCGTGGGCATAATCGCGCCAGCGGAAGCTGACGTTCTTGCCGTCGAAGGCGGTGAGGCGGTGGTTGCTGATGGCCATGCGGTGGGTGTAACGGCCGAGATAGCGCAGGACATGTTCGGGGCCGCCGAAGGGAGGCTTGGCATAGACGAACCAGTCCTTGTTCTCCAGCTTCTTCATCAGTTGTTCGAACCACGCAGGATCACTGAAATCAGCGGCTGGACCTCTTAGGTTGAGCAGGTTCTTGCGGCAGAGCTGCCGGAGTCCGGCAAGGAACTTCTTGCGGAAGACGGTGTGCAGTATGGGAATGGGCAGCAGGAACAGCGGGTGGCTGGTCGGGATCCAGCGCTGATGATCTGGCGACAGTCCGCCGGCGGGAACGACGCAATGGACATGATAATGGGGCAGCAGGTTCTGACTCCAGGTGTGCAGGATGGAGAGGAATCCGATCTCTGCGCCCAGCCGTTTGGGATCGGCAGCGACTTCAAGCAGGACCTGGGAACTGGCGTCGAATAACAGGTCGAGGAATGGCTTGGGAGACGTCAGCGCCAGCGGGTTCAGTTCGTGGGGCAGGGTGAAGACTACGTGAAAGTAGTTGGTGTTGAGCAGATCGCGCTGCTGTGCCTGGAGCCATTGCGCACGAGCCTGGGCCTGGCACTTGGGACAGCAGCGCGATCGACACGAGTTATAGGAGATGCCGGTTTCGTAACCGCAACCGACACACTTGTCCTTATGTCCGCCGAGGGCCGCGGTGCGGCAGCGCTCCACGGCACGATATGCCTTCAGCACCTGGTAGCTGAGGATGGCCTTGAAGCGTTCCAGAAACTGCCTGCCCTTTGCGCGGACGATGTCGGCCACTTCGATGGCCGGCCGCGTCATGGACGCGGACGGTGGTAGAGGCGCTGACTCTGGTCTACGCTCGACAGCTTCAGTTCTTCGATCGGGTTGGCGACCTGGTGTAGGTGCTGTTGTGAAAGATGCAGATACCGGGCCGTGGTCTCCAGATCTTCATGACCGAGCAGAAGCTGGATGGTGCGCAGGTCCGTACCAGCTTCCAGCAGGTGCGTGGCCCAACTGTGTCGAATCAAGTGCGGGCTTGTGGGCTTACGAATGCCGGCCTCTTTGGCCGCCTTCGTGCACGCCAGCCACACCGTCTTGTCGCTGATCGGCTGCTCGCAATCGCGATGCAGCCGTGACGGGAACAGGTAGGTGCGGGGCTTGAGCCAGCGCCAGTAGGCGCGCAGGGTCTCCAGCAACGCCGGGCTCAGGGGCAGGTCGCGGTCCTTGTGGCCCTTGCCGTCGACTACGTGGATGACCATGCGCTGGCTGTCGATGTCGGCGATCTTCAGCCGGGCGATCTCGGCGCGACGCATGCCTGTACCGTAGAGAACCATCAACAGGGTGCGCTGGAACAGACTACTGCTGGCATCGATCAGACGTGCCACTTCCTCCTGGCTCAGAATGTTGGGCAGCTTCCTGCGCACCTTGGGATAGGGCAGGAACTGGCGGAACTCGTGCCGGTGCAACGTGCGCAGGTAGAAGAAGCTCAGTGCGGCCACGTGGTTCTCGACCGATCCTGGTGAGAGCTTTCGTTGCTTGAACAAGTAGGCGTGGTACGTGCGCAGGTGTTCGGGACCGAGCTTGTCAGGTGACTTCCCGAAATGCTGTGCGAACCGCTCGACGAAACGCAGATAGCGCCGCGTCGTGCTTTTCGAATAGTTACGACGCTCGAGCTCTTCGAGCATCATTTTGCGAAGACGAGTCACAGTGGTATACCTCCTGTGACTCACACACTATCCCGCCCACAAAACTACTCGACAGCCACAACCGCAGCGACCGCAGCGCCTGCGGCTTCGTTCTCACCGCCTATCCGGAAGTAATCGCCAAAAATGCGATTCTGTCCGGGTTGGCGACGATCCGGCCGGAATTTGACAATCGCCCTCTGGATCCTGACATTACATGAACTTTCTCGGCCAGCTAAATTCGTTCTTTCAACCGAATGGCCACACCGATAACGCGGCCCAGGGATTCTATCTCTGTCCGGTACTTCCATCTCCGGCTGGAGGCGGGCGACAGAGGGTGGGGGATCAGGGTCAACCAGTCCGAAGCCCTGTCCAATTCGCACCAGCCGCAGACATAACCTTCGCGGGTCATGAGGAAATAGATGGGCCGCTGAAATTCATGGGTCCAGTCTTTCCTCGGTGAGATTGCGCGCTTCCTTGTATCGATCTGAACGATGGAGCCCGCCGGTATCATGGGATCCAGAGTCAGGTCGCGTTTGCCGATAATACCCCGCCTATATTGCGCCAGTGACAGACGATTTTCAGTGGCGAGAAACTTGGTCTCATCGGGCGACGGATCAGGAGCAGGTGTATCCGGGAGCAGATATCTTGACTGCTCTTGGAGTGGTCCTTCGCTGAGCAATAACGTCGCGTTTGGACCGGAAAGCTGTCTGAGGAGCGCAGGTTGCGGGTTTTCCGGATGCACGGAGCGTAGCAATTGCTCCGGCGGCAGATTATAGATGTCGGCCAGAACAATCAGTTTGTTCACGGTAAGTTCGTGTTCTTCGCGCTCCAGGCGATCCAGCCAACTGGCAGAAATCTGATAGGACCGCTTGCCCGTCTCCTGCGCAAAGCGGAGACTCCGTTCTTCCACCTCGCGCAAGGACAGTTTCCATTGCTGACGAATCGTACGAAGCCTTGAACCGATCCCTGCCATGGAACGAACCTTTCCTGCGTGTATGTCGCGCACGCAAATCGCGCCAATCAAAGTCCGACCCAGGACCTTCAACCGGTCGTCCCAGGAAATCCTGGAGAAGAGCAATCGCCAGGTTCCAGACTCTCTATTTCCGATCTGAAAATGTAGCCGTGATCATCTGTTCGATGACTTTGGAACTCACTGGTTTGGAAACGAAATCATCCATGCCAGCCGCCAAACAGCGGTCCCGATCCTCGCTCATCGCAGATGCGGTCATGGCAACAATGGGTACGTGAGTACCGATAGCCTCCTCCCGGCGGATTTGCATGGTGGCCTGCAGGCCGGTCATTTCAGGCATCTGCACATCCATGAGAATGAGATCGAAGTCACTTTGTCTCCATTGCTCCAGAGCTTCCAGGCCATTGGCTGCCAGCGTAATCCGATGTCCCATCTTGCCCAGCATAGTCATGGCCACTCTTTGATTCACCAGGTTGTCTTCGGCCAGCAGGATCCTTAGCGATCGTGACGAAGGGAAAACACCGGCGGGAGTGACCGTACTCGCTGGTATATGCACTCCAATCGCAAGACGAATAGATCCAAGCAGGTCGGAGGAGCTTATGGGTTTGATCAGGTAGGTCTCGACTCCCATCTGCCGGCAGAATGCTGCACTCTCAACCAGGTCGCACGAGGTCAACATCATGATTACTACACCTTCGAGCACTGGATTTCGGCGAATGCGGCCGAGCACTTCTATTCCATCCATCCCGGGCATCCGTTCGTCGAGCAGAAGCAAGCGATAGGGACTTCCCTCGGAGGCGGCTCTGGAGAGCTCGGCAAGCCCGGATTCCCCGGAATCACAGGTGTGCGGGTTCATCCTCCATTGACGAGTAAGCTCGAAGAGTATCCTTCGATTCGTGGCGTTGTCATCAATGATCAGGGTGGGCATCCCCTGCAAATCTTCTTTACTCGGGATGGGCGGGGCGGGCTGCGATCCAGGTGACACGTCAAAGTAAGCATCAAAGGTTATGGTTGTGCCCTCCCCGGGCATGCTCTTGAGATCGATTTTGCCTCCCATTAAAGTCACAATGCTCTTGGAGACGGCCAGTCCCAGCCCGGTACCACCGTATAGCCGATTGCCTGAAGTCTGCGCTTGCTGGAACTCCTGGAAAAGTCCTTCCTGCTGGTCCAGTGCGATTCCGATACCGGTGTCGCGGATTATGAACTGTAGACAAGCACGGTCATTCGTAACCGATTCCACAGATACATCTACGCAAACTTCTCCGCGCTCCGTAAATTTAATCGCATTCCCCACCACGTTGATCAGGACCTGACCAAGACGGATCGGGTCACCGGTCAGGTCAGCAGGCACATCCGGCGCGATGTGCACGGTGAGTTCCAGACCCTTTTGGTGAGCGGCGAAGGCGAGGCTCCTCAACACATCCTTGACCACGCCGGATAAATGGAAGGTAACCGAATCCAGAACCGTCTTACCCGCTTCCAACTTCGAGTAATCGAGGATCTCATTGATGATGCTCAACAGCCGATCTGCTGAGGACTTCACAGTCGCCAGAAATCCGCGCTGCTCCTCACTCAAAGTCGTGCTCAGAGCAAGTTCCGTCATACCGAGAATGCCATTCATCGGGGTCCGTATTTCATGGCTCATGTTGGCCAGGAATTGACTCTTGGCACGGCTTGCCTGCTCGGCCGCAATCATCGCCTTGGTCAACTCCTCTTGCGATCTGGCATACCTGACTTGAAGGATCGCTGCTCTTACTCCATAGATTGCAACCGCCGCCGAAATGCAGACAAATCCCAACCATGGGTGCTCCGGAGCAATCTCAACTCCCATGAGGGTGATAGCCAGTGTGAATAGTACTGGGCTGAGGTTATCAATCAGTAGTCCTACGGTCCGCTGACCGCTGCTCCGTTCAGTCTTGTCCGTAGGGGTCTTGTGTTGTTGCAAGGCAAACGAGCCGATGAGGGCGAGGTAAGGGATCCCCCACCCGGCGTCTTGCACTCCGTTATGCCACCCGGCCTTCAGCTCGAGGTGGCCCAGTATAATCACCACGATCACATTGACCCACAGATACAAGGAGAGGATGCGATAAAAGCGTCTTCTTGCCGGGCTCGGATTGGAAAAGAAGCGCAAGGTCACAGCTCCGACCAGAATCAAATTCTCCGCATTGTTCAAATGCGTGAGATTGGTCGCGGAGATGGCCTCGGGGCGGGCATGAGAGGGCAATACGGAGAAGAGCTGCAAGTATGCGAGCATGGCTGCGATGAGCGCTTGAGCCCCATCAAGCCATACGAAGATTTTCAGGCCAGCATCCGTACTTCGGGAGCAGATAGCCAGCATGACAGGAATTCCGTACGCAAAAAAGAAGAAGTCCGAGTTGATGGCCTGGGTCTGCGTGTGTATCTGCGTCCCGAAGTCATAGTAAGTCAATCCAAGCTGACCAACCGCTGCGATGAGCAGACCGCATCCGAATAGGAGCCACGATGGCCTGGTCTCCGGAGATTGTGTATTAGCGCCAAGCAGACACACTGTAACCCCCAGAAGGGGATACATGAGAATGAACAGGTTGGACTGGAATATCGCACGCGGATCAAGGACGAGTAAAGTCACATGAGCGGCCACCAGGATCGTGGCCGCCACGAAGAGACTGCGAACCGCAACCAGAGCCGCCCTCATCACTGCATACCCCGCAAAATCCGTCCATCAGGAGCCCTCGGCCACTTTTGCGCCGCGCAGAGTTGTGGCAAACGAGACATTCTGCCTCGCTGTATCGATCCATGGTCGAACTTAGGCCGTGGCAAAACCGCATTCACGCTTTAGTTTGCCCGTCTTCTTGGACTTCTCTTCGGTGTAGGCCCAGATCGCACTATTCATCAGCGCGTTCATAGAAGTCTGACGCAAGCTTGCAACGTGTCTCAAGTTTGCGTGTAGATCCTTGGGGAGTTCGACGGTCGTCGCAAGTTCACCTCGGTTTGAATCTACCTCCAGAACAGGAACGGTCGTCAAATCAATCGTATTGAGAATTACGATGATCAACGCGGCGATCTTTCCGCGCCGTCCTAGGGGCTCGCGGAGTCTCGCATCTACTTCCATGGAAATCCAGGGTGAAACAGAATCGTCCCAGTGTCTGCAACTACCATCACGGTTCGCACGCAACCGCTCTACAGATCAGGTTCACGCCAAGAAACCAAACCATATCCTCAACCTACTTGCTGTAGGGATAGAGAATCTATTGTGCAATGGTAAAGGTGCTCCTTACTTTGGTAGGGTTGAATTTGAGGGAGATCTATGGTGTTCGGCCTGGTCGCTGCGGGCCAAATGGCGTCGACACCAATTCCGTCAACGAGCATACTGATTACGTGATTCTCATTTCTGGACGTGGGCGACGAGTTTGGTTGCGCGGAGACCCCATATTGGCACACCGTTTCCGCGTCATCGCGTGCAAAGCCCTGCTATCCGGACGGGCAATCGAATCCAGGGAAAAGGGTGGGGGAAAAGCACATTCAAGTTCAAGCCTTCACGCATCGGTTCGATAAGGCAATACCTGGTAGCGAGAATGGTGATCCATAGTCGCGAAGCAAACCCCTACCCCATAGGGACAGGGGGACAGGTCCTGTGACTCACGGAAGATACGCCATGTACTCGAGAGCCATCCCTGGTACCGTGAATGGCCGAGAGAGGGAAGACTCCAACCCTGCCCGCTCACCGTCCCCGTTCGCTCATGACACCAGCCCGGCTTGCTGCGCCCAGCAGCTGAGCGGTTTTTCTGGAGAGTAAATACCCGAATCCAGCCCCGGCGACCGTTTGTCCTTTGGAAAAGTAAGCCTACCTTCGTAAAGGCTTACCTTTACGCCTTTACGAAGGTTTATCAAGATTGGGCAGGGGAATTTTCAATGTTTCGGCCATCCTCACTAAATCTGCCAGTGAGTTAGCTCCCATTTTTCGGATCAGTTGGCCCCGATGCACTTTCACTGTGGTTTCGCTGGTCCCGATCTCCGAGGCGATTTGCTTGGTCAAGAGACCGGAAACGATCCAGGGTAGAATCTCCTGTTCACGAGCTGTGAGCGATTCAAATCGCGTTCGCAAGATGCTGTCTTGCTTCTCCTGCCTTCGTCTGACCCTGTCGCGGTTCAGAGCGGCGCGAATCGAATCCAGAAGGTCCTGATCGCGAAATGGCTTGGGGAGAAATTCCACTGCGCCGGCTTTCATCGCCTGCACGCTCATCCGGATATCGCCATGGGAAGTAATGAATATGATGGGAATCGGAATCTGGGCTGCCGCCAGTTCGCGCTGGAGATCCAACCCACTACGGTCGGGCAATCGCACATCCAGAACCAGGCAACTCACTGCATCGCGGCGCTTTGCACTCAGAAATTCCTCGGAAGATGCAAAAAGCTCAACGTCGAGCCCCACGGTTCCAATGAGACGCTCGATCGCTCTGCGAACCGATGGGTCGTCATCGATGACAAAAACGACTGGAGGAGAATCCATCAGCATCAATCGTAGTTGAGAGGGAGTGAAATTGCGAAGAGCGCACCCTGGGAACCTGGTACCGTCCAAATACGGCCACCATGTGATTCAACGATGGAACGGCTGATCGACAATCCCATCCCGAGGCCTTCCTGCTTTGTCGTAAAGAATGGCTCGAAGATGCGCTGTAGTTGGTCCGGATCGATTCCGGGTCCGGAATCCTGAACTTCGATGAGCACACCATCGGGACTCCTGGCCGACCGAATGAGAAGCTCCCGCGGTCTGTTAGTCACCCCGCGCATCGCATCGATGCTGTTCGTGACCAGATTGATCAGGACTTGCTGCAACTGTATGGGGTCCCCTCGCACCAAGGGTAAGTCCGCGGCCAGGTTGGTCCGAAGGGATATATGGTTACTGGTTATTTCGCTTTGCGTAAGGTCAAGGACTTTCTGGATGAGGTTATTGATGTCCAGCTGTGCGTGTTCGTGAGCTCCCTTCATCAGAAGTGCTCGGATTCTTGAGATGATGGAGCTAGCCCGTTTTCCATCATGCACAATTTCAGTAACGGCCTCCCGCAGGCTTTTCTGATCCGGCCTGCCACTCGACAGATTGCGTAAGCAGAACTCTCCGTTGGTAACGATTGCCGTCAGGGGTTGGTTTATCTCGTGTGCGATCGAGGCCGTCAGCTCGCCCATTATCTCCAATCGAGCTTCACGTACTACCTCCAACCTGGCCTCAGATAAGGCCAGCAATAACGCTTGGGCGCTAAAACCCCGATCCACAAGGGATGCAATGATCACCGATCCGAGCAGGATCAATGTAACGACAGCGATGCCAATGGTGCTCAGAGAAGACACGTTCACAGCATGCGTCAGGTCCGGCGGAGCCACGGAAGACCGATAGGTGGCCGAGGCCATGCCGGTGTAGTGCATCGCCGAAATCGCGGCACCCATAGCCAGGGCGCTGCCAATTCTTCGCCGCACCATTTTCTGACGACGCGCATCTCGAAGTTGAAACTCGATCCACAGGCCTCCTACCGCAAACACAATGGCGAATACCACCGACAGGCTGACCAGGAAGGGATTGAATTCGCATCGAGCAGCCAGTCGCATGGCACCCATATTCGTGTAGTGGAGGGTAACAATGCCTGCTGCTAATATGCTGCCTCCTACCCAGGCATAGAGGGTTCCCATGTCTCTTCGGCTCACAACATGAAGCGCCCCGGCCGCGGCAAAGATAGCAACGATCAGCGAAGCCACGACTGTTGGCCAATAGAACGCTATCGCAACAGGTAAGCGGAATGCCACCATCCCGACGAAGTGCATTGCCCAGATGCCATTCCCCAACGCAATCGCGCCGGAGGCTAGCCAACCGAGGCGGCGCCCCCCTCCCGAGACTCTAACTCTTCCAGCAAGATCGAGGGCCGCGTAGGAAGCTGAAACGGCGATAATGACTGAGAGCGCGACCTCGAGAGGATCATAAGAGACCATCATCGCGGGGTTGGCAGCGGCCATCATCATGGACCTTCTTCAGGACGTGCTTTTGCGGTTTACATGACGTGCCTGCCCGCGAGTCAAAGACACCTCCGCAGGCGGGGCACTTGATGTCATGCCAGCCGACGTGCAGCAGCGCATTCGGCGGAATCGCATATCCACAGAGCGCAGGGCAACGTCAAATCAAAAGCTCTTAGGATCTGTGCGGCGCGAGCGCGGCATGCTGACCCTTTACTGCCTGGGGACCCATCATAGTCCCGATTCCTGCAACGGTTCCATTTCCCACGGCACAATTAGAGAAATACCGTCGCCGCGAGCACCAGAATCGCCGCGTCGACGAAGAAGGCGATGGTCAGGGCCACGATTTGAGTCAATGCTGTTGAAGCGAATCGCGCTCCGGATAGATGGTTCGTTCTTCTGTAGCTTGCGGCTCTGTACCAGGGCAGAGGCAGGTACAGGTTGTGGGGCATCACGAAAGTGCGGTGCAACCAGAGCCCGTGCCATTCCCAGCCGCCGCCTTCCTCAGACAGCGGGTTATCCGAAATCTGAGAACAGACCCGCATCGTTCGCATCGTCCAAAACAAGCCGGCACCTGATGACACACTCTAACTCACAGTCAAAGGGGCTCAAATAGGCTTACAAAAATCATGCTCGGCGACGTTGCCGGAGTTTCTGACTTGGGGGGCCCTGCGACCGCTCAGTTCACAGTGACAGCAACGGTCGTGGACGCGGTCAGGGCGCCGCTGGAACCAGTCATCGTGACCATGTAGCTCCCAACAGTCGTGCCGGGATTGGCTGGCGTCGTGACAGGATTGGTTGGCGTCGTGACAGGATTGGCTGCCTTCTGTGCTTCGCCGCATCCCATGACTATTGGGGTGAACGCACCGAGCAACAGCAGACTAAGCAGGGTCTTTGTTCGGCAACGGCGCGAGGGCACTCCGAAGAACAGGAATGCGACAAGGGCGCCGCCTCCACCAAGGGCCAACGTTCGGTTGTGCTGGTTGCCGAAAGCCGTCGCTGCCTGGCCAGTCGCGTTGGACGAACTACTTGCTGCCGTGGTGTTGACAGTGAGCGTCGCCGAAACGGCTTTTGTTCCGGTGATAACCGGTGGCGCAGCGACCGAGCAGGTAGGCGGATCGACCGCAGTTGCTGGACCGGTTACGGTACAGGAGAGCGCCACCGAGCCCGTAAAACCACCGCTGGGCATGATCGTGATCGTCGAAGTCCCACTTACTCCCGGCAAAGCGATGCTGACGGGTGTATTGGTAAGCGCAAAGCTTGGAGCGGGAGCGGGTATCGTCACCGTTACTGCGACTTTGGTGTTGGCAGTGGCAACTCCGCTCGAATCGACTGCCTTCACAAACTCGACGTATTGCGCAGGGGTTGTTCCTGGTTGTGTCTGGATAGTGAGCGTCGTAGTCGCCGGTGCATTCCCGGAGATAGTCACCGGGGGGATGGCCGAGCAGGTGGGCAAATCGTTTGCGCCGCCCGGAGAGCTGCCGCCGTAGCATTCCAGGGTCACAGTTCCGGAGAAGCCGTTGGAGGGGGTAATCGTGAGAGACGAAGTCCCAGTGGCACCAGCCACGACTGAAACCGGAGTACCACTCAGCGCGAAGCTCGGGGCGGGCGCCGTCACCGTTACTGCGATGATCGCAGTATTGGTCTCAGGCAGGACAGCTCCGCTCGAATCGACTGCATTCACAGACTCCGTGTATTGCCCAGGGGTTGTGCCTGGTTGTGTCCGGATACTGACCGTTGTGGTTGCCGGCGCATTCCCGGAGATAGTCACCGGGGGGATGGACGAGCAGGTGGGCACATCATTTGCGTTGACCGGAGAGTTGCTGGTGCCACATTCCAGGGTCACACTTCCGGAGAAGCCGTTCGTGGGGGTAATCGTGAGAGTCGAAGTCCCGGTGGCGCCAGCCACGATGGAAACTGCAGTACCACTCAGCGTGAGGCCCGGCGGAACAACAATTAGGGACACATCGGCGGAGGTACTGCCACCATAGCTGACATCGCCGGAATAGATCGCGTTGACGAGATGTGTGCCTACGCCTACCGGGGAAATATTGTTCACCGTTGCAATTGTCAGCGCTGTCTCTGCCAAAAGCGCAGTTGCTGAGCTATCTCGGGAATTAGCCACAACAAGATCTTCCTTGCCGTCTCCATTGAAGTCTGCTGCCGTGACTGATGTTGAGCCGGTGTCCGCCGCGGGGCTGGTTGCAGACTTAAAAGTTCCATTTCCGTTGCCCAACAGAATCGTCACGTTGCTGCTGCCGGAGTTGGCTACCGCCAGGTCAGGAACGCCGTCTCCGTTGAAATCCCCGACCGCAAGCGAATAGGGCGCCATACCCGTTGCCGGGCTTGCTGCAGCCGTAAAAGTTCCATCGCCGTTGCCCAGCAGAATCGTCACATTGTTGCTGCCGGAGTTGGCCACGGCTAAATCCGGCTTGCCGTCTCCGTTGAAGTCTGCGGCGGCAATCGATGTGGGGCCGTCGCCCGTTGCCGGGATTGCTGACACGGCAGAAGGACAGCCCCCTTTATTCAGGAAGACGTTCACGCCATTCGCGCCGGAGTTGATCACCGCCACGTCGGGTTGGCTATCTCCATTGAAGTCGCCCACGGCCATCGATTGGGAGCCGGCGAACGACAAGGGGGTCTCGCAGGACAGCGTAAAGGTTCCGTCTCCGTTGCCGGCCTGAATCAGGAGTAGGTTGCATGGCTGATCATTTCCGCTTGCGCAGGTCTCGACTAGATCCAGCTTGCCGTCTCCGTTGAAGTCCCCTACAGCGATGGCATTGGACGTAACCGTATCGCTGCCGATCCCGAAGCTTCCACCCGCGATGGTGAAGGTTCCATCCCCGTTACCCAAAAGCACTTCACTATTACCCTCATCCACAACAGGCGCCACAGCCAGATCGGGAATGCCATCTCCGTTGAAATCTCCCACCGCAATGGCTCCCGGCAAGTCATTCGAAGGGCTGGGCGCTGCTGTGAATGTGCCGTTCCCGTTGCCCAGGAGCAAGGAGATGTTGTCGTTTCCGAGTATGACCAGGTCCGGGAACCCGTCGCCATTGAAGTCAGCGGTCAAGACAGTGTTACCGATGTTCTGTGAGGCGACAGACAAAAGTGAGGAACCCGCGAAGCCGGCGCCCGTTTCACTCGTCAACGCCGCCGTCCCCAGCGCTGCGTTCCCGTTGCTTGCATCCACAAACGACACCATGCCCGTCGGCAAAGTATTTCCGTTGCCCGGCACGGTCGCCGTTAATGAGAAGATGTTTGGCACCCCGCCGGCTTCGAGGTACGTCGTTGTGACCAGTTGCCCCGTGCCCTGCGAGGCCGTCACTGTGAGCGACGATGCGGTCGAAGCACTGGGCCCAAGGCCGGCCGGCTCGGCAAGAACCGCCATGTAGCTGTGACTCCCAACCCCAGGACGGAATTTCAGCGTCGCGGTACCGTTGGCGGTCAACTGCGCCGTGCCCAACAGATGGATGTCGGGGCAGAACTTGGCCGTCGCATCGCAGAAGTTGACCTGGCCCGGCGTGACCGGAGTGCCGCCGGCCATAACGGTTGCCGTCAGAGTGACCACGCTTCCAGATGCAACTGTCGTCACCGCGTTTCCACCGGAGGTGACGGACAGCGTTGTTATCGTGGGGGCGGGCGCCGCCCACGCAGGCATCAGTCCAACACCCTGGCCGAAGGAGACGACCGCAATCACATACAACAAAGGGCGCAAGAGGGACAGCGGTTCCCCGCCTCCAATCAGCGTTCGCTGAAAACGCATGCATGCCCTCTCTTGAACCAGACAGATGTCGATGCCTCGTTAACTAAGTTTGCGCAGATTTATTCCAGGCATTGCTGCTGATTTTTCAGGAGTGTGCGCAAGAATTCGTGGAATCCAAGCCTGGAAGCTCCCAACGATGCAAACGCACATGAACCAAGCCGCTGCTGCGGCTTGGTTCATATCGGCCAGTGTTCAAGAGTGTCGCCGAGGCTGGAATCTCAACTGTCGGTCGCGGTAGGGATACGGTCGCCTGGTACCCACCGGGTCGCCGGAGGCAGTCACCCACCTCCGGCTCCCACAGAACCCAGCGTGCGGATTTCCCGCACTGGGCTCGTCGGATGTTGATTCACAGTATGGCGATAGCTGGTAACTTCGAGTAAGGAAGATTCAGCTTTGGTCGAAGCAGTGGGAACTGTTTTTGGATCCGTTGGAATTGCTCCCACCGGATCGCGCCATGCCAGCTCCGACTACTCAACATTTTGTGCCAGTAACGCTCTACGGCCCTATGGACCCGTAGCAGTGCCGGAAGATTCCCGGCAATGCCGTAGTATGCATAGTGACCACGGAGCATCTGATTGAGATGATTCGCCTGCTCCTGGAGCGACAAATGCGGCATACGCTGCATTTGGTCTTGCAACCGCATGTGCGCGCGTCGCAGACGTGACTTTTCCGTAAGCATTGCAATGCGAAAGTTGCCTCTCTGATTGCGAGTGCAGTACAGCGTAAAGCCCAAGAAGTAAATCGTCTCCGGGCGTTTACGACCACTAAGCTTCCGAGAGCATCCGCCAGTAAGCATTGCCGGGTTCCTTCGGCTACGCTCAGAACAAGCTCTTCGTTATGCGACAGATGTGCGAAGCGCTTCGCTCAGATGACGACTTTGTTGGAGAGCCTACAGCAAGTTGGATATGCGGCAGAAAGGCGGTGACAGACAAGGCGTACCCCTCCTTCATTGAACAGTAGCGAGTAATCACGAGTTTACTACCCGCTCTTCCACATGATTATTCTCCGGACTCATAGACGGCGGCTCCCGAGCGTATTAATGTCGGCCATAAGACAAGATTCTTATGCCAAACGAAGCCTTCCAGCCTGGAGCAGACGATGCAGGACAGACGAAACAACGCCGAATGAACCGAAACATCGGCGCAAATGGGGGTTATTTCGTCTGTCCGTATCGTCTGTCCCGTATCGTCCCAATTAACGGAACTCGGCGTCTCAGCTTAGGGGTGCAGTCCACATCCCGTCCCTTTATATTCCTTTGTCTCACTTGCGCGCTCTCTACTCGCACCGTAGTGCCGTCATTGGGTCCACGCGCGTCGCACGACGCGCAGGTAGCGAGCTGGCAAATAGTCCGATTGCAATCAGCAAGGCAGCAGTGAGGGCAAATGTGAATGGGTCTGTCGGGCGCACGCCATACAGCAGACTCTCAAGCAGTCTCGTAACAGCTGTTGCCGTAGCGGCGCCTAGCGTGACCCCAACTATGACCAGCATGAGTCCCTGCCGCAGAACCAGGATTAAGACATCGCGCCGCTGTGCTCCGAGCGCTGTTCGAATGCCGATCTCACGCGTGCGTAGTGTCACGTTGTATGAGAGCAACCCATAGAGTCCGACGCAGGCCAGCATCAGCCCCAGCGCTCCGAACAGACCAAACAGCCTTGCTACTAACCGTTCGTTGAACAGCAATCGGTCGACCGCATCGGACTGCGTTCTGATGCGAATGATGGGAAGGTTGTTGTCCACCTCATGCACGAGGTTTCGCACTGCAGGCATCAGCCCAACCGGCGAAACTGCTGTTCGCAACTCAAAGGTGGCGCCGCCTGCCGTCAGCGGCACGTATGCCGTGGGGCCGTTCGCTCCCCGCAAGCTTTCATACCTGGTATCGCCGACGACACCAATAATTTGCCATTGCGGATCTTTCGGATCCGTTCCACCGAAGTGCAGTCCAATCGGATTTCTACCACCAGCGAATTTCCGCACGAACTCCCTATTCACAACCGCCGCCAGTTGTGTGCTACTCATGTCCGATTCCCCTAAGACGCGACCATCCACAACGGGAATCTTCATCGTCTCGAAGTAACCCGGACCGACAGACAGCATTTGCGACTCAACCGTATTCTTGTCCGCGTGCCCTTCGACCCGCACATCCTCAGTCCATAAGCCTCCGTCGAGAATCGCGTCTGACGAGTAGCTTGTGTTCACGACTCCTGGAAGTGCAGCGAGGCGCGTCTGCAGGTTTGCGTAGAGGTCGGAGATTTGTTTCTTGCTGTAGCCAGCCAGCTCTGGATTGATCGAGAAGAGCAGAATCTTGCGGGTATCGAATCCTGGGTCAATGCTGTGCAGCTTGTTGAGCGTTCGCAGCAGGAGGCCCGCACCGGCAAGAACCACCATAGAAAGTGCCACCTGCATGACTACGAGCCATTTTCCGAGGCCCAGACGATGCCCCGTTCTGTGTGAGATCGCCGACGCCGTGTTTCCCTTGAGTTCTGTGGCCACGTTGGCGCCAGCTCCGCGAAATGCAGGCGCGAGCCCGAAACCGATTGCGGTCAGGACTGCCACACCCACCGCGAAGAGCAGTACCAGCCAATTTGGCTCCAGATCGAGCCGCAGCGGTGAATACGAGTTGCTCGAAAAGAACGCTGCCAGGCCTGTTGCTCCTAAATACGCCACCAAAGCGCCCAATGCTGCGCCAAGGAACGACAGCAACAGACTCTCCGTGAGAAGCTGCCGGATTACACGCCGCCGCCCCGCGCCCATGGCCAGCCTCACCGCCATCTCCCGTTCGCGCGCCGCACCGCGCGCCAACATCAGCCCAGCGACGTTCGCACAGGCAATCAAGAGCACGATGCCCACGGCAGCCAGCAGAAGCATCAGCGGTTTGCCATACTGGTACCGAATTCCCGATAGCCCTTGCTGAGCCGGCAGGAGCCAAAGATGCGGATCATCGGCCGGGGTCCACACGGGCTTGGTTCCGTGCAGTGCGTTGTTCACAAAGAATGCGTTCACCGCTGCCTGTGCCTGTCTTCGCGAAGCCCCAGATTGCAGCCGAGCAACAACTACAAGCCACCAGTTATTAGCATCCGGATGTTGAGCCCACACTTGTCCCAGTTGCTTTCCCTGGGTCAAAGCCACCCACAAATCGACCGACTTACCTGGCGTCAGCCGGGTAAACATCGAATCCGCAACACCCACAATCGTGAATGCGGTGTTATTCAGGTGGACAGTACGTCCAATTACGTTTGGCGAACCGCCAAATGCACGCTGCCAATATGAGTAATCCAGCACGGCTACTGGCTCCGCTCCCGGCTTCTCGTCTTCGGAGTTCAACGTCCGACCCAGGGCTGGTATTACCCCGAGGGTTTCGAAATAGCTCCCTGAGACCAGCTCGCCCTGTGCTATGGTCGCGGCGCCGTTCCCGCTCAGGTCCAATTGCGCAGGTCCGGCAAAAGCCATCACGTTTGCAAACAGATTCTTCTGATCGCGAATTTCTTGGAACATGGGATAAGACAGCGAGCAATCGCTTCGCATGCCCTGATAGTCGTGGCAGTCCCCAAAGCTGCTCGTCCCAATGTGGTGGGGCCGGTTCCGCGCTGACCACTCCGCCACTACCAACTGTTGGGGGTCCCTAACCGGCAGCGAGCGCAGCATCACCGCATTCACCAATGTGAAAATTGAGGTATTCGCGCCGATTCCCAGCGCGAGCGTCAGCACCACCACCATGGTGAATCCGGGTGATTTGCGTAGCATCCGGAATCCAAACCGCAGATCCTGTGTCAGCGTTTCCAGGAAAGTGACGCCATGCGCCTCCCTACACCCCTCTTGAACTTGGGCAAGACCGCCGAATTCCATTCGGGCCTGACGCATCGCCTGTTCAGGGTTCATACCCGCCCGCAAATACTTCTCCGTCTGCCGTTCCAGATGGAAGCGTAGTTCGTCATGGAGTTCTTCATCCACTGTGGTGCGCCGGGAAAGAGAACGGAGACGGATGTACAGATCACTCATCATGGAGCACCCCCTCAGACTGCTCTAAGCACCTGACTCACCGCCGCAGTCAATTTTTCCCATGAGTCTTTCTCGGCTTCCAGTTGTTTGAAGCCGCTTTTTGTCAGCGCATAGTATTTGGCGCGCCGATTGTTGTCCGATGTTCCCCACTGTGCCTTAATCCAACCGCGCCGCTCGAGCCGATGCAGTGCGGGATAAAGCGATCCCTGCTGGATGCGCAGGGCGTCGTCGGAGACTTGCTGAACACGCTCGGATATCGCCCACCCATGTTGTGGCCCCAGGGACAACGTCCTAAGAATGAGGAGGTTCAGAGTGCCTTGTGGAAGGTCTATATGCTGGATCGGCATCGCCACCCTACCCCTTTCACTTCTACAAGCCAAGAGTATATGTCGATCTCCTGTAGAAGCGCAAGAGGAAGCGTCAGAATGACCGGACGCCAGGGGTTTGTCAGGACTGATCCTGGCCGCCGGACAAAGCCTATACTGTTTGCCAGGAGTCTCGCTTGGTTCACCTGCTGCAGCGGCATGCATTTGCGATCAAAGCGCAGCTGGCCGCGTCGTTGGTGCTGGCTTATGCTCTGCCTTCCGAGGTATTGAAACCACTGCTTGCACCGGGGTTAAAGCTGGACACCTATGGTGACTTTGGCTTTCTTGCAATCGCTATGGTGGAGACAAAAGCTCTGCGGCCGGCGTTCTTGCCCGCAGGTTTCGGCCTGAACTTCTTCCTTGCGGGGTATCGCATCTTTACTCGCTACCAGACCCCTTCCGGGCGAACCTTGCGTGGGCTGCGCATTCTCCGCAGCGATACCGATCGGCGTTCCATGCAAGTCTTCGGGAACCTGTTGACGCATTACGGGTATGAGCGGTCCCGCTGCCGAATCAGCCGATCAGATAAGACCTATGCTGTGGAGGTGCGCACCCCCAAGGGCACTGCCGATCTCCATGTGGAAGCCGACATTTCTGCCGTGGCACTCTCGCCGCCCGCGGGATCTCCGTTCGCGAATCTTCGCGAAGCGCGCAAGTTTGCCGGCCCGCTACCGTTCACGTTCGACTATGAACGGCAAACGCATTCCATGATTCGGGTTGAAGGCGTCCGGCAGGATTGGAAGCCGAGACCCGTCACAGTCACCGTGCATCGCAATACCTTTCTCGAACAGGACAGATTCCGTGCGGCAGGAGCTGTGCTGGCAAACGCGTTCTACCTAGAGAACGTTCCTTATGCATGGAAACCGGGTATCAGGGACGTTCTCCCATGACTGCCATTGCCAGCCGCGGCAGGTTTGAAGGGGTGGCGAAGATCATCCGTTTCAACACCCGCTTCTACATTGGAAGCGCCCTCGGTGTGGTTGCGGTCGTTCTCTTGCTGACATCGATCGAACTGCCTGTCTGGCTCAAAGCGGCAGTCTTGATGGGTACGGTCCTCATGCTGTTCTGGACAGCCAGTTCGCTGTTTGTTTCCTGGTACGTCTACGATTATTCCCGGGTGATGCAGTGGGAGTGGATGCAATCGAGTCTGCGGAATGGACCGTCAAGATGGGCGAACATTCACGCAGGTCTGGATGAATCAACTGCCTCTTTGCGGCGTCTGCTGCCGGGCACAGACGGCGTTGTCGTTGACATCTACGACCGGCACACGATGACAGAACCCTCAATTGCCCGCGCGCGGCGCATGTACCCCGCCACGGAACCATTTGCGATAGGTAGCGCGAAGGCTCTGCCGTTGCCGGACGCTGATCGTGACGCAGTATTTCTTCTATTTGCGGCACACGAATTGCGCGATTCAGTGGTCCGCACGCAACTGCTTCGTGAGGTGCACCGCATTCTGAGGAACGACGGCCGAATCTTCTTGGTGGAACACCTACGCGACCTCCCGAACTTTATCGCGTTTGGTCCGGGTTTCCTTCACTTCCAAGCCCGCCGCAGTTGGCTGCGCAGTATCGGCGAGGCCGGTTTTGAGCTGGCCGAACAGCGCGGGGTGACACCGTTTGTGCGGTGCTTCACGCTCCGTAAGGTCACCGGGTGAAGCTAAATGCAGCGGAACGATGGCTGGTCAATAACCCTGCGCGAGCCCTCGTGCAGCGCTTCTACGAGGTACCGCTCCTGCGTCGTCTTGGGGGCACCATCGAGAGCGGTCGTGTGCTGGAGGTAGGCTGCGGACGAGGAGTGGGCCTCCCCCTGCTGCTGAGCCAATTTGGCGCGAGGCATGTTGATGGCGTTGATCTCGACCCGCGACAGGTGGCACGTGCGCAGACGCGGCTTCGCGGCAAGTACGAGGGGCGCATTGACCTGCGGGTGGCTTCTGTTGAGCAGCTACCCTTTGAGGATGCGATTTTCGATGCCGTGTTTGACTTCGGCATCCTGCACCACGTTTCTGCCTGGCAGAGTGCTGTTGCCGAGATTGGCCGTGTCCTGAAGCCGGGCGGGATCTTTTTCTTCGAAGAGGTGACCAGTGCAGCCTTGGAACGTTGGAGCTATCGCACGTTTCTGAAACATCCAAAAGAAAACCGTTTCAGCGAAGCTGAATTTGCGGAGGCACTACGGAACCGCGGGCTCCAACCTGAGTCAGAGATCCATCGGGTTCTGTTTGGCGATATCTTCATCGGCGTTGCCAGGCGTTGCTGACGCAGCGAGGGTATGTGCCATCTGTCTCGCCAATTATAAGTAACGAAAAACGCCCCAGGGAGATGCCAGCTAGCCAGTCCAACTCGGTTCTGAAAATCTGGACGCATGTCGACATATGGGTACCGATCTCTCCGGTAAGCTCAGCCCATTTTTGAGCAGTTGCACAGCAGTAACTGACGTTTGGGCGCTGTCGTTACTAATAATATTCCGATGTTTTTAGCAATTTCCTAACGCGCGAGGATATACATGCATACGAGCATGACTTATCCGAGACCGCGGCGGAGCGGGCGATGAAGTTACAGGAAGTGTTGTCGAGCCACAACGGGGAAGATCAAGTGGTGGCAGGCAGCGGAGTTGACCGGCATCAGCGCGCGGCAGATGCGTCGTGGCGGAAGCGGCTTGAGGAGCAAGGCCCTCAGGGATTACTGGACCGGCGACGGCGCAAGCCAAGCAGCAGGCGGGTGCCGAAGACGCAGGCCGAAGAGGTTCTGAGCCTTTACCGGGACAAGTACTTCGATCTGACGCGGCACTTTCATGAGAAGCTCGGCGAGGAACATCAGATCGGATGAGGTACACGTGGGTAAAACAAGCCTTGCAGGCAGCCGGCCTGGTGAAGCGCAAGGCCAGGCGCGGCGTGCATCGCAAGCGGCGCGAGCGGCGTCCACTGCCTGGGATGATGCTGCACATCGACGGCAGCGATCACCAGTGGTTTCAGGATGAGCGCCGGCACGATCTGATCGTGATCCTCGACGACGCTACCAGCGAGATCTACTATGCGCGCTCGCGAAGAAGAACGACCGCCACCGTGATGGCCGGGCTGCGGGTGGTGATCGAACAGAAGGGTTGTCTGCTCGCTCTATCGGACCGCGGAGCCCATTTCTGGTATACGCCGAAGAGCGGCGGCAAGGTCGATTATGAGCGTCCCACGCAGGTGGGCCGTGCCATGAAGGAGCTGGGAGTGCATATGATTCCGTCCTACTCTCCGCAAGCGAGGGGCCGCTCGGAACGCAACTTCTCCACCTGGCAGGGACGGCTGCCGCAGGAGTGCGGTGCGCGGACCGAACACTGGAAGGGGCCAACAAGTTTCTAAATGAGCACTACATCGCCGAGTTCAACCGCCGCTTTACGGTTCCGGCAGCGCAGCGAGGCACGGCGTTCATGTCCTACCGCACAGGAACTTGGAAATGATCTTCACGCAGCGGTCTGAGCGCACCGTTGATCGGGATAACACGGTAGCTTTTACAACCTGATCATGCAGCTCGAGCGTGCCGAGTGGCGTCCCACCCTGGCTGGATGCAAGGTGATCATCCATCAGCACCTGGACCAAACACTGACACTCATGATCGCAGGACATCGCTCGTCATACAGCGCGGAAGGAAAACTGTTGACGCCCCTGACCAAAAAGCAAATCAAGGCGGTGGAAAAGACGTCAGAGGAAAAGTCCAAAAACAGACTTTCCCTCCCAACTGCAAATCCCGCACACTGCGCGGGGTTCGCACTTTCCCACCGCCTCTACGGCTACTAACTTATGAAACCGGACACTTCATTTGTTCTCAAAAGCACATTTCACTGCTATCACACTACGTTTGCGCGTCGTTTTGGCGGTCATTCGACCGGAGTTAAGATTGGATCACTGAACGAACTGAATCAACTGATTTCTGAGGCGCGTAAGCGTCGTTTCAAGGCCGTCTTGAAACCCAGCGTAATTTAGTGTGGGGCTCAAGTGTCCATCTATTTTTAAGTGGACACTTGAGATGCTGCGATATGGGTTGGAAGCTCTGAGGCCAAGTTCCAGGGTAGAAGTTCGTGGATTCTGTTGACCGGATGATCGGCGATGCGCTCCAGGACATGGCGTAGATAGAGTTCCGGGTCGAGATCATTGAGTTTCGCTGAACCGAGCAAGCTGTAAATCGCCGCTGCACGTTCGCCGCCGGCATCTGATCCGGCAAAGAGATAGTTCTTGCGTCCCAGAGCGACCACGCGCAGTGCCCGCTCGGCCGCTGAGTTGTCTATTTCGATGGAGCCGTCGTCGAGGTAACGGCCAAGCGCACGCCAGCGGGAGAGCGCGTAGCGGATGGCCGCCGCGGTGTCAGACTTGCGCGAGAGGCCCGCGAGAGTCTTATGGAACCAGAGATGCAGATCATCCATCAGAGGACGCGCTCGTGCCTGACGGATCTCACAACGCAGGCTAGCCGCCTGGCCACGAATCTCACGTTCTATGTCGTAGAGCTTTCCGATACGTTGGATGGCCTCGCTGGCAGTGGCTGAGCCGTGGGCCACATGGATGTCGTAGAACTTACGCCGCGCATGAGCCCAGCATGCGCCTTCCACGATCCTGCCGCCTTCGTAGAGATGATGGAACCCAGCGTAGGCATCGGCCTGCAGGACACCGGCAAAATGGCTCAGATGCTGCTTCGGATGTTCTCCCTTGCGATCTTCCGAGTAGGTGAACCACACGGCCGGCGGCACATCACTGCCCGCCGGTCGATCGTCGCGCACATAGGTCCACAGCCGGCCGGTCTTGGTCTTACCTGTGCCGGGAGCCAACACCGGAACGGGCGTGTCATCCGCGTGTAGCTTTGAAGCCGCGAGCACATGCTTGCGAAGCTGATCGACCAAAGGCGAGAGTAAATAGCTGGCAGCTCCGACCCAGTCGGCCAACGTCGAGCGATCCAGCTCAACGCCTTCGCGAGCGTAAATCTCTGCCTGGCGATACAAGGGAAGATGATCTGCATACTTGGATACCAGAACATGGGCCAACAAGCCGGGTCCAGCAAGTCCGCGATCAATCGGCCTACCCGGCGCCGGGGCCTGTAGAATCGCGTCGCAGCTGGTGCAGCACATCTTGGGACGTACGTGGCGGATGACCTTGAAACTGGCCGGGATATATTCCAACATTTCGGAGACATCCTCACCCAGCTTCGACAACTGACCACCGCACGCTGTGCAGGCTTCTTCAGCAGGCATATGCGTGTGGGTTTCGCGTGGTAGATGCTCAGGCAGTGGACGACGCTGCCGTTTTCGCCGAGGGCTGCTGCTGCTGGTCGGCGCCGCCGCTGGAGGACGCGCGGCCTCACCGGTCTCCAACTCTTCCAGCTTTAACTCCAGCTGCTCGACCTCGCGGGCGATCTTTTCGCTCTTGGTACCGAACATCATGCGCCGAAGCTTGGCGATGATCAGCTTCAGGTGTTCGATCTCACTGTTGCGAGTAAGCAGCTTCTCTTCCTGCGTCAGAACCAGAGCTCGAGCGCCTCTCGATCGAGTCGGCTCAGGTCAACAACACTGGCATGCGCATCAGCCATGGCACGGAGTATGCCATAGTTACATCGCAGTCATAGATCAAATATCTCCGCTCATCCTGCCGACTGTGGTTCCCACGTCCTCTGCGGCTGACGCCAGTCAATGCCTTCCAAAAGCATCGATAACTGAGCACGCGTCAACGACACCGTTCCGCCCGTTGCCTGTGGCCAGATGAAGCGTCCTCGCTCTAATCGCTTCTGAAAAAGACAAAGGCCATCACCATCGAACCATAACAGCTTGATCAAATCGCCACGCTTGCCACGGAACACGAACACATGGCCGGAGAACGGTGCCTGTTCAAGAACCGTCTCAACGATCGACGAGAGCCCCTGAAAGCCGCGACGCAGATCCGTGAAACCGGCGGCAATCCAGATCCTTGTCCCTGACTTCAGCTCGATCACCGCAATAGGCTCCCCAGAACTGTTCGCACAAGTTCAGGATCAACGCCGGCCTCTACACTGATCACTGCTCGACCTGGCAGCTCGATATGGATCGATCCTGAGCGAGCTGTGACAGAGGCAATCCCAGACAACGTGACACTGTTCGGCTCTGCCGCCACGGTCACCGGCAACAGTTTGCTCTGGGCTCGTTGGCGAACACCGAGGCTTCCCTTGCGATACTCATATCGCCACTGGAACACCTGGTTCGCATTTACTCCATGCTCACGAGCCACTCGCGCGATCGACGCGCCTGGGACAAACGTCGCTTCTACAATCCGACGCTTCTCTTCTGGTGTTCTCCGCAACCGTTTCTGGGAAGCGCCCACAGACTCAACTGCAACGGTATCGCTCACAAGGTCATCGTGGGGCAGATCAGGACATCTGTCTATACGGTGAAAACCGGACGCTTACTGAGGCGCGCGATGATGACAAAGCCCGATGCCGCCGGCACGCCAGGCCGAACCACGCTTTGGCACCGTGGCTGCGGAACTCGGCGGTACTGAGTTCGACAATTTCGAGCGCTGGTTCGATGGCCAGAATAACCTCCCGTGCCGAGCGGCGCGGCGGACGGCCAAGTGACGAGAAGCCCGAACTAAGCCGC
The DNA here is from genome assembly GCA_963838445.1 of uncultured Acidobacteriaceae bacterium. GTDB lineage: Bacteria > Acidobacteriota > Terriglobia > Terriglobales > Acidobacteriaceae > PALSA-350. The sequence goes on along the minus strand of CAWIRT010000020.1, from coordinate 16,724 downwards.
CTCCCGCCACCCTTAGCCGTATCTCGCGCATGACGATAGTCAAAACTTCAACTTCTTATTTCGCCTGCGCTAGCCCCGCAACAACTGCGGCAACTTTATCGAGTATCTGGTTCCAGCCCTCCAATTGACCGCTGTTTTTCGCGCTCTCCATGGGTTCATTTCCAATGAAGGTGAGTTTCGTCTGGCCGTTTCCAAAATCCTCAAAGGTAATCACATCGTGCGCACCGTCTATGGCCTCATGTTCTATTCCATATTGCGCAGGCTCAACCTTGTTTCCCTTCGAGTCGGAAAAGTACATGGAGGAAACGATCTTCTCGTGCAGAACAATCTCGTGGTATTCACCAGCATTCCAGAACTCCTGCCCATCCGGCGTTCTCATGCAGCAGAGGAATTTTCCTCCCACGCGAAAATCGATCTCGCAAAAAGGCGCAGTAAAACCCTTCGGCCCCCACCACTGCATCACATATTTCGGGTCTGTCCACGCCTTCCAAACCAATTCGCGTGGGGCATCAAAAACTCTTGTGACAACCATCCGCTCTGTCTCGTTAACCGTGTTTTGTGTCATCTCTGACCTCCGTTTTTTTCATTTGATTCACAACCACATCCAGTTTGTCGAAACTCTCTTCCCAGAATCGGCGATAGCTAATCGCCCAGTCGCTGACTGTCTTAATCGCCTCCGGCCTAAGCGTGCACACACTCTCACGTCCACGCTTCGTCTTGATCACAACTCGCGCCCGAACCAGGTAAGCAATATGTTTTGAAATCATCTGCTGCGAGAGTGCAAACGGTTCCGTCAACCCATGCACAGAGGCTGGCCCATGTGAGAGTCGTTCGATCATCGCCCTACGGGTGGGATCAGACAAAGCCGCAAATGTCGTCCCCAATTTATCCACAACCGTATGGTAGTGGATCTCCTGTTAATGTCAAGTGTGAATTTTGCGATTGACCGGCCTTGTCAGGACTATTCGTAGGAATTCAGGAGTGCCAACGCGAATCCTCACCGGGCGTTGGATAATGAGTTCCGGGGTGAAAGCGCGTTGATAAACGAAAAGCACAGCATGCATACCAACGAAGATTCATTGAACCGCGGCTTGCGAGAACGCCACATTCGCCTTATGGCATTAGGCTCGACGATCGGTGTCGGTTTATTCCTCGGTTCCGCCAGCGCGATCAAGCTCGCCGGGCCTGCGATCCTGCTCTCCTATGTACTGGGCGGAATCGCGATCTTCATCATTATGCGCGCTCTCGGCGAAATGGCCGTACATCAGCCGGTTGCGGGCTCCTTTAGCCGCTATGCGCAAGACCATCTTGGTCCCCTGCCGGGTTATCTGACCGGTTGGAACTACTGGTTCATGTGGGTGGTCACCTGTGTCGCGGAAATCACCGCGGTCGGTATCTATATGGGCGTCTGGTTTCCATCCGTGCCGCAATGGATCTGGGCACTGATGGCGCTCGTAGCGATGAGCGCCGTCAATCTGGCAGCTGTCAAAGCCTACGGCGAATTCGAATTCTGGTTTGCCATGATTAAAGTGGTCACGATTGTGGTGATGATTGTGGCCGGCGCCTGCATGATTGTGTTCGGCTTGGGCAATCACGGTGTCGCTACAGGCGTCAGCAATCTCTGGAAGCATGGCGGGTTTTTCCCCAACGGCGGGTTTGGCATGCTGATGGCTTTGCAGATGGTGATGTTTGCATATCTTGGCGTGGAGATGATCGGAGTTACCGCCGGCGAAGCTACCAACCCCAGAAAGTCGATTCCCGATGCGATCAACTCCGTCTTCTGGCGCATCCTCATCTTCTATGTGGGCGCCCTCTTCGTGATTCTGGCGATCTATCCGTGGAACGAGATCGGTACGAATGGCAGCCCATTCGTCATGACGTTCGAACGGCTGGGCATCAAATCTGCGGCAGGGATTATCAATTTCGTGGTGCTCACCGCCGCTCTGTCTTCGTGCAATGGAGGTATCTATAGCACGGGGCGTATGCTATATAACCTCGCGAAACAAGGGCAGGCGCCGCGGCTCTTTCAAAACACTTCACCAGGCGGTGTGCCTCGCCGGGCGATTCAGGTATCCAGTATCGCCTTGCTGTTTGGGGTATTGCTCAACTATCTGGTGCCGGCAAAGGTCTTTGTATGGGTCACGTCGATTGCAACCTTCGCCGCCATCTGGACCTGGACCGTTATACTACTGTCGCAAATGAAATTCCGGAAAAGCCTGAGCGGGACAGAACGCGATCGGCTGGCTTTCCGCATGCCTTTCTATCCCTACAGTTCGTGGCTCGCATTAGCTTTCCTGGCGCTCGTCATCGTATTGATGGCCTATTTCCCGGATACCCGGGTAGCTTTGCTCGTCGGCCCACTGTGGCTAGTGCTGCTGACAGCGCTTTTCTATGGGTTCAGACTCAATACCACTCGCACTCGGAGTTCCATTTCCGCCGAGCCTTCATTTCCTCACGGTTCATCTGATGGGGAGCCTTAGACCGCATGAGCCTGAAAATCGCATGTTCGGTGACTCGCCGTTTGGACCGACAGGGAAAACAAACCCTGCGAGGCCCTCTTCTGCGTCAATCAACGAGAAACCCTGCGATCCCGAAAAACCTCTGTCCGGATAGTCGTTAGCCTTGATCGGAAATGCCTCGGGGCAGCGTGCTGGAGGGAATGAGAAATTGCTCCGAGGCATTTTCGATCAAGACTAACGACTAATCGTCGAAGTGGGTTGCATGGGCGGTGTTGTCCAGGAACTCCATCTCGCAGAAGCTTGAGTGATCGTAATGTATCACGCACCCAGTATAGACGCTGCAGTTTCCGCCATCCCACTCGCTTGTGGCCGATAGATCGCAGAGGTCCGATAAAACGACAAATCGGACCGTTGAGCCCGAGTACCGAGCTTAAGTGCCTGGATGTCGACATCTCCCCCCTTCTTCCGCTTCGGTACTTTCGTTGGGGGTAAAGAAATGGCTGATTTCGGCCCGCGTGGACCTGCAAAAAGCGCGTGGTCCGATCGGTTGGTCACGGCTCTGTTCGGGGTGCGCAAAATCCCTCGCCTAGTCCGTGACGGGTAAGCCTTTTAGAATCAGCGTAAACAATGACCAATTAGTCGACGTGTTCGGCCGGCCCATAACCTGATGGTTTTGGTGCCAAGTCGCCTGAAACGCTCGCTTGGCGACCGTCACTATATTTTTAGCCGGCCCACGAGCGGGGGCGGTTTTGGAACGCATCGGGTACTTGCATTAGGGTACTTTGGGGGCCGTGGATGCGGCTTGATGGGCACGCGGACAAGAACCACCGTGATAATAGCGTAGTATTTGTTAACGGCGAGGATGAGCACTGAAACCTACAAGAACGCACCGATCACCGAGGCAGCTCTCGACATCCGAGTCAGACTCGCAAAGGAAATCACGACCGATTCGCTTGAGACCTTAAAAGATGACGCTTACCCCAAGCTAAAACAGCGTCCCGTGAAGATGCAGATACAGATTGGACCAATCGCTGACGGCACCCGACTAGGTGCCTGTCGCCGAAGCGATTAATACCCCGTTGGGATTCATGTATGAGAGCGCAGATGGGAAGCAAGTTTTTCAGGTCAGGACCGATGGCTTTACCTTGAACAGATTGGCGCCGTACCAAAATTGGGACCTGTTCGCTGGCGAGGCGCGGAGGCTCTGGAAGAAATACAAGGAACTCGCCCATCCCGAATACATCGAACTTTTAGGGCTTAACTATATAAATCAGATTTTTGTACCCGATGGGACGGACTTCTCCACGCATCTCAGAACTTACCTGGAAGTCTCACCTGATCTACCGCAGAGGTTGAATAGCTTCTCTTTGAGCTTTCAGGCAAACTGGCCAGGCGAGGAACAAATTCTTATATTCGTTAGTCAAGCTATTGGGCCGGTGATCAAACAGGGTTTCGCCACCATCGTTTTGAGCATTCAGGCATTTAAGCCGCTCCAGCGATCTGCAGCTGATGTCGATGAAAAAGAAATGTGGATGGTGCTTGGAAAGCTTCGGGACGTGAAGAATGCGGTGTTTGAGGGTTGCATCACCGATATAGTCCGAGAGAGGATTCGTTAATGGCATTTGTAGCCGAGAGCACAGAAATTTTGGGGTACACCTCTGGTCGTGTTTCTCCGATCCCAGCAGGTGAAGGTGGCGGGCAAGAGTTGAACTTGGCCTCTGTGAGCCATGGCCAATCGGCCGAGGAACTGCCATCGTGGATCAGACTGTTCCACACCGATAAGACCTTTCAAGACTTTGTAAATGAAGTGTTTTTCCTCAGCTTAGACGAGGAGGAGACACCTCCCGCGGGCCACGTAGTGGAGCAGCTTCTCCAACTCACACCATTTGCCAAGACGTTGCTGGCCCAGGAGTGGTCACAGCCATGGGTTACGACGGACGGAAGCGGGGGAATACGGCTTAGCTGGCGCCGCGAGGCACGAGAGCTGCGCGCAGTGCTTTCTGCCGATCCTCAACGCGAAAGGTACCTTTATTGGCAGGACGGCTCAGAATACGGAGCGATTCCCAATTTCGGTTCGGCTACCCTGTTCACGCGGTTGCACTGGTTGAATGGACGAGACATCACCGAATCCGCAGCCTGAAATCCCTTGCCACGAGTTGCTCTACCGAGCGGCTCTCAACAAACGCCACATCACGCCCGATGGCCAGGTGCAGGTAGACCTGTTTTTGTTGCGGCCGGACGATGAAGGCATGCTGTCGGTTTTCAGAAAAGAACTGGTCTCGCTTGCGGTGGTCAAGGCGCAGTTCAACAAGCCGAAGGCCTTTGTCACCCTCCACGCGGGTCGGGTTCGTGACGTGGGGAAGGCTTTAGACCGAAGTGTTGATGTCGTACCGGATGAAATCCCTGAGATCCCAGGGCATGCAGTGATTGTCGGCCTGCCTGATCATGTGCAGGAGCCAGCAAAGGCCGAATATGCCGCCAGCCTTCTGCGCGACCAATGCAGGCTGATAGCGGCACTCAGCCGCGAGGAAATGGAAGCAATGGTGAAAGACTTTGATCGAAAGATCGAGGGGCTTAAAAGAATCGAGCGCACCCCAGACTGGCATGTATTGATGGATTACTACGTGCGGGAAAGAGAAAAGATGGTCAACTTCTCGACAGCAGGGGCGTGCTTTAAACTCGCCCCGTCGATGGGGCCCACATGGCTTGTAGCTGTGGGCCAGTTTTATCTATCGGCTGGAAGAAACCAGGACGGAAGAAACCAGGGAAGAAACCAGGACAGAAGAAACTGACACTAAGGGAAAGCGCGTCGAAGTAACATTATCAGATACGGTTGCATTAGGGTCACTTCCGCAGTGTGTCGGAGATAGAATTTTGCACACTATATGTTGTAGCTGAACGATGGATCTTGGGCTGCATGTTGCGGTTCGTGGACAAAAAACGATTTCTCCGACACACTGCCTGTCTGTCACCCATCAGACTCAGACTCAGACTCAGACTACCCATCAGACTTTGTCACCCATCAGACTTATGTCCGCCTCCATGGCTTTCTCAATGCACTCGTTGACAGTTCCGGTTTCGGTGCCGAAATGGAATTCATTACGAGCGCCCCAGTATTGCTGGGCCAGGTCAGGCTCTGAACTGTCCAAATTAACGGATTGGTCGATTCTGTTGGGTTGATTTTATTCGACGAGTTGGTTCCGCGACCGGTCATGTGGGAATCAGGTTGGGTGGCAGAGGGGCCAGAGTTCAAAACGTTCAGCCGTTCCTTCGGAGTTTGGGTCATAACAGGAAGCAAAAGGTGCCGCACCTACGGCGCTCGGATCATCATCCATCCGATGCCCCAGCCCTTCCGGGCTGGGCTGACGTTTGGCGGGCCGGCCCTCCGGGCCTAAAGAGCGGCTGGGTTCTCTTCTGCGGTTCTTTCATGCAGGAGCTACTCATGCTTTGGCACTGCCAGCGACCGGTGAAGCAAAGCAGTAATGGAGCTAATTTGGACAAGTCCAGTTCACGCTAGTCTCGATGGATCGTGACGCCGCCGTTCACCGTCCGGAATTGGAGTGTTGGGCCGCCCTGGCCGATGTTGGTGTCGATGGAATTACGAATCGTGCCCTGGACGGTGATCGGGAAGCCGATCGAGATACCGCCGTTTACGGTTTCTGCCACCAGGTGGGCGGAATAATTATCTGGAGCCTTCACGGTGATGCCACCGTTCGTCGACTTCGCGAAGAGGCCCCCTCCCTTCCACTGGGTTCCGTCAAGCTTCACGTTCAAGCCGCCATTGACAGTAGTGGCGTGTACCTCTCCCCCCAGAGCATCGAGGGTGAGACCCCCGTTGGTCGTATCAGCATTAATCGCTCCATCGATGTTTGTCAGTTCAATGCCACCGTTATGGGTGTGTAGCTCGGCGCCGACATGGCGGGGCACGTGCAGACGGTAGTTGACAGACCAGTTGCCGTGGGACCAGCCCCAGTTGTGTGGTCCTTCAGCGTGGATGGTGCCAACCGTGACGATCTTTACCTCGCGTAGGATGGACTCGGCACTTTCGCGGCTTGCATCCTGCACTATGACCCGCGCCTCCAAGGCAATATCACGGCGTTCTTCGCCAATCACTTCAATGCCGCCGTTCTCTCCCGAGACACTCAGCTGCCCATTGGTGAGTGGGAGCGTGGTGCGCCGCAGTTCGCAAACGCGCGCCTGATGGCCAAAGAACCAATTACTGTCGGTCTTACCTTGGTCGTTATCGCACGGGCCGGTGGTGAAAGACTGGGCGCGAAGGCCGGCCGTGAAGAGCAAGGCGAAGAAACATCCGAGGACTAATTTGCGCATCGGTAATCTCCTGGTAAGCAGCTCCGAAACTGAATACGCAAGGCAGAGTAATTAGGTTCCCGAAAGTAATAACAGAAACCTCAGCAGACTCACTTAGAGAGATCCGCACTGTTCACTTACGGACAGTCGCTCCCGATTCCGAACAACCCGAATTGCCTCTAATAATACTGATGACCACAATCGACTGAAAACAATGCCCTGATGAGATAGACGGTTTGGCGATAGACGTGCCCTTTTCATTGCGCACCCAGTGTGCAAAGGGGATTCCATGCGCGCCCTGCTACTGAATCTTCGATTGAGCATTCGCTCCCTGCGCAGGTCGCCAGGATTTACGCTGACCGCCCTCCTGACCATGGCTCTGGGCATCGGCGCCGTTACCTCCGTTTTCAGCGTGGTGAACACGGTTCTGTTGAAGCCGTTCGCCTTCCGTGATCCAGATCGCCTGGTTGTCCTGCGTGAGGTCGTGGGTACGCGCGGTCAGACATCCGTTGCACCCGACAACTACCGGCACTATTTACGCCTGAAGAAGGACGCTAAAACGATAGAGGACGCGGCCATCATCCACCAGCGGGGATTGAGCGTTTCTCCGAATGGTGATCGGCCACGTATTGTGGGCGCGGTTGCGACTTCCCCGAACCTTCTCCGCGTGCTCGGAGTACAGCCTATGCTGGGCCGGGACTTTGTCGCCCAGGACGCCGAAAAGGGCGCGGCAACCGTGGTGCTGTTGAGCTATGAGGGCTGGCAGACGTATTTCCAAGGCAATCGCGATGTTGTTGGAAAAACGCTGCGGATCGGCGGCGAGCCGTCCACTGTCATTGGCGTGTTGCCGCCGGGCATACGCTTTCCGCGGATTGCGCTGGCGCCCAAGATCGCGTTTCAGGAAGCTGCGGGAACACTGGAGACCACGATCTTTCTACCGCTGGTACCGAGCGACTGGGACCTCAAGAAAGATCTGGGTAACTTCAACTACAAAGTGATTGCGCGGCTGAAGCCCGGGGTAACTCTGGCGCAAGCGAGCGCCGAGTTAGAAGGACTTCAGCAGGCGTACACCATCTCAGCGCGCCTGCCCGTTCGTCTCGGAATTGCTCTTGCGCCTCTGGCCAGCGATGTCACCTCGGGCATCAGCGGAGCACTCTGGCTGATGTTTGCGGCGGTGGGCGGGGTGCTGTTGATTGCCTGCGTGAACCTGGCGAATCTGCAGCTGGCACGCTCCGTAGCCGCCGAGCGCGAAACGGCGGTTCGGGCCGCCCTGGGCGCGAGCAGGGGCCAATTGGTAATGGCTCGACTCGCCGAAAGCCTGGTGCTTGCCCTGGCCGGAGGAGTGGCCGGAGTCATGCTGGCGTTCAGCGGTGTGCGGCTTCTCGTCGCGCTGGCCCCGGGGAGCGTCCCACGGTTGAATGAGGTCCAGGTGAACTTGCCGGTGTTGCTTTTCGCCGCCGGCGCGTCGATTGCCGCGGCAATGTCGTTCGGCATTCTGCCCGCGCTGCGCTCACTTCGCGTGGACCCCCAGGCAGCGTTGCAGGCAAATTCTTCGCGGGCTGCCAACACCCGAGAGGGCCGCCGCACGCGAAGCCTGCTGGTGGCAACGGAGGTGGCTTGCACCGTCGTCCTGCTGATCATCACTTCCCTGGTGCTGCGGAGTTTCGCCCACTTATTGCGGCAGAATCGCGGATTTGATTCGAGCCACGTCACCCTGGCGCAAGTGGACCTGTTCACGCCGCAGTACGACGATGCCTTACCCAATGTTAAGGCCACTAAATTGGCCTTTACCGATCGTGCGCTCGCGGCCTTTGCGCAGCTGCCGGGCGTTCAATCGGTGACCATCACCAGTGCGACACCATTGACCGGCGAAACCTGGGTTGACAACCTGACCCGGCCGGATCATCCCGTGCCCGAGGCTCAGCAGCCACCGATCAACGTCCGCTGGATTGACCAGAACTATCTTGCAACTATGCAAATTGCGCTCGTCGCCGGGCGCTATCTTACCCCCGCCGACCGTGCCAATCCCTATGTGGCGCTGATCTCGGAAAGAACGGCACGCGATGCCTTTCCCGGTGAGAATCCAATTGGGCGAAAAATCGATTCCATCGTTCCCGATGACCAACATCCCATTACCGTGGTTGGCGTGGTCGCCGACACACGCATCAACGGCCTGAAGGACAACGCTGCCATGGTCTACATGCCCTACTGGGCGTATACGCCGTGGACCCTGTCGTTCCTGGTGCGCAGCTCCGAGGCGAGCGAAGCACTGATTCCCGAAATGCGCCGGGTCCTATGGGGCATAGATCCCCAGGTGGCCATTCCCACACTCAAGTCGATGGATGAGCAAGTTGGCGAATCGGTGGCTGCTGAGCGCTTCCAGGCGCGAGTGCTGACGACTTTCGGGGTGGCCGCATTGCTGTTGGCGCTTTTGGGTGTATATGGAGTGTTGGTGTACTCGGTTTCGTTGCGCCAGCAGGAGTTCGGCATTCGCATTGCGTTGGGCTCCGGTAAAGCCGCTCTCATGCGGCTGGTGCTGCGCCAGGCGGCATATCCGGTTCTTCTGGGAGCGGGCATGGGGCTCACAGTGGCTTTCCTGGTCCTACGTTGGGTGCGCAGCCTGCTGTACCAGACACCGGCTCTGGACCCGCTGGCTATCGGCGGAAGCGTGATGTTGCTCCTGTGCGCAGCGGCGCTGGCGGCCGTTATGCCCGCGCGCCGGGCGGCCTCGGTTGATCCCAGCCAGGCGTTGAGAAACGAATAGAACGTTCCTATTGACATCCAATAGAGCTTTCACCTATGTTCCTATTGTTAACCAATAGGGGACTTGCCTGTCCTCCCGTGAGGAGCACTTATGAGACGCCTGCGTGCCTGGTTGTTGCGATGTGCCGGTCTCTTTCGCAAAGAGCAAGGCAGCCGCGAATTCGCAGAAGAGATGGAAAGCCACATCCTGGCGCACGTCGACGACAATCTCCGCCTGGGCATGAGTGGCGAAGAAGCACGGCGGCAGGCGTTGCTCAAACTGGGTGGCATGCAACAGCTCAAAGAGAACTACCAGCAGCGCCGCAGCCTGCCCGTCCTGGAAACGTTGTGGAGCGATATTCGATTCGGGCTGCGCATGTTGCGCAAGAATCCAGGCTTTACGGCGGTAGCGCTGGCGACACTGGCGCTCGGAATTGGCGGCAACACGGCCATCTTCTCGATTGTGAATGGCGTGCTGCTGAACCCGTTGCCATTCCCCCAGCCTGACCGGCTGGTAGCGTTGCACGAAAGCAAACCCAATTTCGAACAAGGCTCGATCTCATATCCGAATTTTCTCGATTGGCAGAGGGACAACCGCACGTTTTCGTCGATGGCGGTTGCGCGTCGTTACGCCTTCAGTTTCACCGGGAAAGGCGAAGCCGAGCAGGTAAATGCCGAGTTTGTAACCGCAGACTTCTTCCCGCTGCTGGGAGTCAATCCCATTCTTGGACGCACGTTTACGCAATCCGAAGAACTGCCGGGCGCGGGCCCGGCCGCGCTCATCAGCGAGGGTTTGTGGCGACGAAAATTCGATGCCGCCAAAGATGTTCTGGGCAAAGCATTACCCTCGACGGGAAGGATTACACCATCATCGGCGTAATCCCCGCGAGGTTCCACTTGCTTACGCCGAGTTTTCATGAGCAGGATGTTTATGCCCCAATCCGCCAGTGGAACAACAACTTGCTCATGAAGCGTGGCGCGGGTCTGGGGATCCACGGATTCGGACGGCTCAAGCCGGGGGTCACGATTGCCCAGGCCAGGGCCGATATGGATGAAGTCACGCGCAACCTCGCAGCTGCTTTTCCCGACGCCGACCGCGGTATCAGCGCGAGCATTGTTCCCTTGAAAGAACAAATGATCGGCGACGTCCGCCCGTTTCTGCTCGTACTTCTGGTCGCGGTTGGCTTTGTACTCCTGATTGTCTGCGTGAATGTTGCCAGCCTTCTGATGGCGAGATCCTCTGCCCGGAGCCGTGAATTCGCGGTCCGTATTGCCCTGGGCGCAAGCCGCAATCGGGTCATCCGCCAATTGCTCACCGAAAGCGTTCTGCTGGGGGCCGCGGGGGGTGGAATCGGATTGATTCTTGCAGGCTGGGGCACGCGGGCAGCGCTAAGACTCTTGCCCACAGCCCTACCCCGCGCCGAAGAAATCGGCATAGATTTCAGGGTTCTCGCCTTCACTATCATCGTTTCGCTGCTGGCAGGTACCCTCTTCGGTCTGGCGCCGGCACTCAAGACCTCACGAGCTAATCCACATACAGCGCTCAAGGACGCTGGACGCGGCACGAGCGGGAAACATCGAGCACAGAGCATCTTTGTGGTGGTCGAAATGGCGATTGCCCTGGTGTTGCTGATCGGGGCAGGACTCATGGTGCGTAGCCTCACGCGACTTTGGAGCGTGGTTCCGGGGTTTAATCCGCGCAACGTTCTGAGCTTTGGTTTGAATCTGCCACCGTCCATGATGAACGCATCCCCGGAAAAGATTCGCGCCGCCTTTCGCGAACTGGATGACAACCTGGCATCCACCCCAGGGGTGAAGGCTGTTTCGCAAACGTGGGGCGCGATTCCTATGGGCTCCGACGATGAACAGCTGTTCTGGCTCGATGGCCACCCCAAACCGGCAAGTGAAAACGACATGAGCTGGGCAGTGGACTACATCGTTGGACCCGGCTATCTAAAAGTAATGGGCACACCGCTCCAACGTGGTCGCTTCTTCACTGCACAGGACGACGAGCATTCTCCGCTTGTGGTTGTGATCGATGACGTATTTGCCCGGAAATTTTTCCCCAACAAGGATCCGATCGGCCAACGCATCGTCCTGAACAATTCAGGCGCGAAGTTGGAGGTCATCGGCGTTGTGGGCCACGTCAAGCAGTGGGGACTCGATGTGGACGACACGCATTCCTTGCGAGCTCAGTTCTATTTTCCCTGCATGCAGATGCCGGACAATTTTGTAACGATGACACCATCAGGTTCGGCGGTGATACTGCGTTATGAAGGAAGCTTGTCCGAAACTTTGGATTCCGTTCGCCGCACCAACCGTCTGATGAGCAGTCAGCAAGGGATCTATGGCGTTCAGACCATGGAGAGCCTGATCTCCGACTCGCTGGCTGCGCGGCGGTTTGCGATGATTCTGTTGGGCACGTTCGCTGTCCTGGCGCTGGTTCTAGCCAGTGTGGGCATCTATGGCGTGATCGCTTATGTCGTGGGACAGCGGACGCAGGAGATCGGCATCCGCATGGCGCTGGGTGCACAACGCAACGACGTGTTACGCCTCATCCTGTGGCAGGGAACGCGTCTGGCTCTGCTGGGTATCTGCATCGGGATTGTGGGCGCCCTCGCGTTGACGCGGTTGATGACGAAGCTGCTCTATGGCGTGAGTGCGACGGATCCACTTACCTTCGCGGGATTGGCGTTGATTTTGGCTGCGGTCGCGATTGCGGCGTGCTGCCTCCCGGCGCGGAAGGCAATGCGCGTTGATCCGATGGTGGCCTTGCGGTATGAATAATTCGATCGAAGCGAGCCACGGTCATCGCCCTTCCTGGTGGACTGTAACAGCTGATTCAGTAGTGCCTCAGGGGCTAAAGCCCAATTCTCTTTCCTTCCTTTACGGCACGACTAAAGTCGTGCCCTGATACAAAGCCAAAATGCAGATCTCACGCAGACTCTAAAGCCCGATTCTGTCTCAGGCCCTGTGCGGCACGACTAAAGTCAGGCCCTGATACAGGGCATGAGAATCGCGATCCCTAGAAGAGTCGCGCATTTTCGCAGATTTGGTTCTACTACTGGATCGACTGTTACCGTCCACTAGTTTGCGTCGTGGAAGATAATGCCGGCTGTGTGCCGCTGCCCCGAGCGCAGGCGGCTAACGCCATGCCGCAGGTTAACCCGATAGGTACCGCGCGTTCCCTGAACCGGGCGATGATGCACTGCGAACGCTACGCCATCCCCTTGCCGGAGCGGTACCACCTCCGGCCGCGATTGCATCCGCGGACGCTGTTCAGTGAGCACGAACTCGCCGCCGGTGAAGTCCCTTTCAGGATCAGAAAGCAGCAAGGCCACTTGTATTGGAAAAACATGCTCTCCGTATAGATCCTGGTGAAGGCAGTTGTAATCGCCTTCTCCATACTGGAGAAGCAGGGGAGTCGGGCGATACTGGCCGGCGTCATGGCATCGTTGCACGTAATCGGCGTGTTCACCGGGATAACGAACATCCATGCCCATGGCGATGTTCCATTGGTTCGCGACAGGGGCAAGCCGGCGATAGAGCGCGGTCCGAAGCCCTTGAATGATATCGGGTAGGGGATACTTGAAGTACTTGTACTCGCCGCGCCCAAAGCCATGCTGTCCCATGACAACGCGGCTGCGAAACAGGTCATCCTCGGGATACAGGCCGGCGAGTGCCCGACACTCTTGCGGAGAAAGAACGCCGGGAAGCATCGCGCTTCCTTGTTCGTCCAGGTCTTGCCCAATGGACTGCCAATCGAGAGCCTCTGCACGTGCCATGGCGGGTTGCGCTGCAACCGGATAGGAACGTCCCTCACGTGTTGTCATAGCCATCTCCTCGGATTCAATTGTCATGCGTGCGCCTCTCTTTCGAGAAGCGCACGTTTCCGCTCAACTCCCCAGCGATAGCCAGAGAGCGAGCCATCAGTCTTAACTACGCGGTGGCACGGGATGACGACCGCCAATGCGTTCGCAGCGCAGGCTTGAGCGACCGCCCGGACTGCTCCAGGCATTCCGATCTGGTTGGCAATGTCTGTATAGGTTGCCGTCGATCCAGGTGGAATCTGCCGCAGTGCCTGCCAAACACGCTGCTGGAAAACGGTACCCCGAATGTCGAGAGGCAGTTCAAATCCGGATCCTGGTTTCTCCACCAGGCCGGCCACCTTCGCGACCAGCTCGTTGTTCTCATTGCTAATCAGGTTCGCCTCCGGGAACCGAACCTGAAGCTCCCGTGCCAGCATTGCTGGATCGTCGCCGATCAGTATGGAACAAACACCGCGCACGCTCTGCGCGACGAGGATCGACCCCAATGAACATCTGCCAATGGCAAAGAAGATATCCGTATAAGATTCGCCGGAACGGAAGTCAAAAGACTTCGTTCCCAGGATGTGATTTGGCTCTTCAAGAAAATGTGTGCTTGCGTTGAACCCAGATTGGTAGATTGCATCAGTCATTGAATTACTCCTTTTCAATCTTCATTACCTACAAAGTAGCTGGAAGTTGATTTCGGGGCACTCCACTTCTTGCCTTCGAATCCATTGGGCGCCTCGTTCGCCAGGCAGCCCCGATTTCGAGGCCTTTCGGATTAGAGCGCAAGATGCGGGGTGTTTTCGCTGAGTCACCCGGTTAGGTTGCGGAAGAGAGAAAAGATCGTGAGTCTCTCTCGCAAACGAAAACCTGAAAGGAAATCATCATGTCCAGCGAACAAAACAACAAAGCCATCGTAGGTCGTTGGTTCACCGAGTTTTGGGGTGCAACCTGCAATCTCAACATCGTCGACGAGCTCGCCGCTCCCGACATGCTCCTGCAATATTCGTTGCATGCACCGCGCCGGGGCCGTGAAGATATCAAGGCATTCATGTCCGGCTTCCGCGAATCGTTTCCCGATCTCAAGTTTTGGGGCGCTGCTGATCTCATCGCTGAGGGTGATTACGTGGTCGGTCGTTGGGAAGGGTGGCACGCACACGGGACCAGGCTTCGATGACTTCCTGGCTGGATCTCTTCCGGCAGCGACCGGCCGGAAGATGCGGTTCACAGGAACGACCGTGTTGCGAATCGAGGATGGCAAGATCGCGGAGGAGATCGGTTTGGATGATGGTGTGACCGCGCTCCAGCAACTCGGCCTTATTCGGGCGGTCTGAACCCAACGTGGGCCGCGGCCACGTTGAGAGCAGCGGCCCCTTCTGTTTTGCTGCTTGCCCCCCAAGCCGCCTTTTCTTTCGAGATGCGCCGCATGGAACGAATATCGCGATACTTGCTCTACTGCGTTGCTATCTGAGGCTCCTCATTCATGCTATGGTTGCCGCCGAGGAGGGTTCCGACGGTACGCCCGCGCTGCTCAAGGCAATCACAGTGTAGACATGCTTCACGCCGGCCTTGGCTGAGGTATCCACGTGCACCATCTGGGGAAGGGGTGCGATCGGCGTATCGTGAAACGACAATCCCTGGAAGAGCGGGCGGCCATACACCGATTCTGGCGGTTGTGTCGGGATCCTTGCGATTCCGTGCCCATCTCGAAGCACGATAAAACCGCCGAGCCCGCTGACCATGTCCACCTCGGCGTCCCATTTGATCTCATTGCCGTGATTCCCGTCGGCTCCCACCCGCACATTGACGGGAGCAGGCGGAGTGCTTGTATCGGCTACGGTTCCACTCTTGACATATTCCATCCAGATTTTCGCGACGTGCCACGTTTGGCAGCCATGCAGCTTTCTTAGGATCGTCTTTGAATTCTGCCGCAGACACGGCTGTGCCGCCGAAAGGAATTGCCAGCCATGCGGAACTCAGGTCAACCGGTTTTAGAATTTTGTTCCATTCCGACAAACGCATTTGCAGGCAAGCTTCAAAAAACGGGATCGCGAGGTACCGGGAATCCCCGCAGTAGTGGGCTGTACGCGGATCGGGAGCGAACCCAATGGGAGCTCCCTGGGCTCGATACTCTTCGAAGGTAGCTATAGAGCCGTCCCAGGGACGATTTCCTCTTTCTCCCACGCCAAAGTTAACCATCGTGGGGATCTCATAGGTTGCCGGCGTAACTGTGGGCTGGATGAACTCGTTCCTGGAACGAAACATCGCCGCGGTGCCGGAGCGGAGAAAGGCGGCAAGCACTCGGTCGGGATGGAGCATGCTCATTACATTGGCCCATATTCCTCCCCCCGAATGTCCCCAGAGGCACCAGGGAACGAAAGCGATTTCGGCATGGCCGGATTTCGCCGCAAATTCGTCGAGAGCCCGAAGGAAGACACGGTCAGAACCTTGTCTCGGGTCGAACCACAGTTCTGCGCCTCCGGGAGTCAGGTCAATTGCATCGTTGAGCACGCGGTAGGAGGGCCCAAGAAGCACGCAGTCCCACTTTTTCGCCAAAGCCTGCCAGTGCAAATCGTAGGCAGCAGTTGCTCCGGCCTGAGCCGCGGGAATACTCGCTCCATGCTGATGAACGATCACCGCTCGCACGGTCTGGATACCATCAGGGATCCAAAGAGTGTAGGTGACGCCAAGCTGCAACTCTCCCGCGGTTGTCGAGGGTGGATAAACAAGTCTGCAGATAGCGGCCTGCACCGCTGGATGGAGTAAAAGGTCCCCACCCGTCCTGAACGGGCCGTATCTCGTTGCCAGGGCGCGCCTGCTGATGAGCTTGAGCCTGAGCGGGGACGGCCGCAGATAAAAAAAATAAAGAGGCAAAGGCAGCGCCAAGTCCGGCTGCCCCTTTCACCGATCGGCGTCGAGCCGGAATTCCAACTCAGAAAAGGTTTGAGAGGTTTGGTTCCCGACTTCGCTAATCTTGTTCATGTTTCATCCTTCAGACAGATTTCTGCAGCAGCACGGCGCGAGATCGAATTGAAGAGGGATAATTTTAACGATACTCTCCCTCCTTGAAATCGTAGCCTGAACGCAAACTGAGCCAACACTGAGAAATCCCTACCGCTTGTCCAGCACCGTAAGGCAGACACATGGCTGGAAAGAAAGTCTCAGGCTGATCGGAATCTGTCTGGGAGTAGCACCGCTGGCAAGGCCAGTAACTGCTCCGAAGCCGCTCGTCCCGTACTGGTCCTTGGTAGGCCATAGTCTTGAGTGTTGAATACGTTGAAGAACTCCGCCCGGAATTGAACCTTGAGCATCTCTTCGATAGAAACAGCGTTCATCAGTGAGAAGTCAAAATTGTCGTATGGCGTACTAGTCACTATGCCTTGTCTGGAGATACCGCATTCGC
>CAWIRT010000019.1:0-88242 GCA_963838445.1 uncultured Acidobacteriaceae bacterium | reverse complement strand
CCCTGAACAGGGATGTGTCATCGGCGAAGCTGGAACGCGAATACGATCCACGTGATACCGGAAAAAAGCTCGAAGCCGGACAGGGCTTGTGTTGTGGGTCGCGCGGGCTGGTTGAAATGGGTCAAAAACAAGATCCCTACAGAAAGAGAGACAACCCCTGCTAAGCCGGTAAGGAGTAAAACAGCCTATTTCCTTCCGCACTGGCCGCCATGGCGGTTTGAAAACATCCATTGCCGAAGGCGTGGATGCCGGCCAGAAAAGCGAGGGATTGCGGGCGTCATCAGCATGGAAATGCCGATGTAAACCCCGAGCAGCAATTCGAAGCAGCATTCACAAAGGGTTAACCACCGGAGATGCAGATGGTGCTCGAACGCGAAACCAGACGCTACTGCCTGGGAGCAGTCCATTCCCCATAGAATGAGCCGAGCAGAAGGCTCAGATAGACGAGGGTGACCGGATCGAAGAAGAAAATCCCCAGAAAACTGCTGGCCAGGAACAGGACCACGGCAAAGACCACCGCCAGTCCGCCCCTCACAGCGAAAGCCCACCAAAACATTTTCAGATCTTGAAGAACAAACTCGGAATTCATGCGGCTGCTTCCAGGGAATATTTAGCCGGCCGCTTAGACGGCTGCGACGAAAAAAGAAGTAGATGACGACGCTCACCACTGCGGCGTAGGCGCACCAAAGGGAAGTAAACTCAAGCCTCCGCACCACCATCACGATCAGGAGGCCTACCAAATTGAGCCACGCCAGCAAGACGAGAAGGCGAAAACCAGAGAAGAACAGCGCTCCGCAGGTCGCGATCACGTAAAGCACCGCGACTAACGTTGTGGTGCTTATGCGGTTGAGGTAAACGATGCCGTTATTCCCAGCGGAAACCTGCAGGGGATAAGCGATAAGGCCCCACAGAAGGTAAACCGCAAGACCACCGCCAAGGATGGTGAAAGCAAGCATCCTGCGGCGCCGGGCGCGCGTTGGCTCAATGAGAAAGACACTCAGCGGCAACAGAAACGGCAGCAAGCCCTGGGCATACAAAACGAAGGCTGCGCCCGCATCGTGGGCCACAACCGGCGGCAGCTTGTGGTCGAGCGCCAGCCAGACAAACCCTTCGATGAACTGGTGCAGGGCGAAGAGGCAGGGCATGGCTGCAAGCAGCAACTCCCGCCTGTGCTTCACCTCAGTCAGTGTGGCCACTCCGATGGCGCCAAGCACGGCGCTGCCGACAAAGTTGGCGCTTGCTGAAAAACACACGAACCCTCCGCTCGGGCACAAACGAATCATACGTGAGCCTGTCTCCCTGCCACTCTTCCTCTCTGGGGTATCATTTGTTTCGGCCCGCGTCCCCAGGAGCAACAACCGATGTTTGCAGAGCGCCACACCCGGAAGAGATTTCTCCTCGCATTCTGGCTTTTCGTTCTTAGCGCCATCTCTTTCCTCGACCGCACGAATATATCGATCGCGGGACTTCAGATCAGCTCTGAATACGGGTTGGGGAACCAACGCCTGGGGTGGATTTTCAGCGCGTTTCTGATTGGCTATGCTGGTTTTCAGGTACCCGCGGGATGGCTCGCCTCCCGCTTTGGGCCGCGGCTGGTGATCACACTGGGGGTGGTGTGGTGGGGCGTGGCAACTGCCCTCACCACGCTGATACCTCCTGGCATATCCCAGGCGGTGCTGCTGCTGATCGGTATCCGGTTTGCGCTGGGCGCCGGCGAAGCCGTTATTTATCCGGCGGCTAACCAGTTCGTCGCCCGCTGGGTGCCGGTCGAGGAACGCGGATTCATCAATGGGCTGATCTTCGCTGGAGTGGGCGCGGGCAGCGGCCTGACCCCGCCACTGCTGGCATGGTTCATTCTTCATCACGGCTGGCGCTCGGCCTTCTGGTTTAGCGCCGTGATCGGTGTTCTCGCAGGAGCGGTGTGGTGGTGGCTGGCGCGGGATACTCCCGAAGAAGACCCTAAGGTCTCGCCTGCGGAGCTGAATACCATTCGCCAGGGCATCACCGCGGATGCGGCCGTTAAACCCGGCGAACCGGCCGGTTCGGCACCGGTTGTCATTTCCTGGCGAGCCATCCTGAGCCGCCGCGATTTGCCGGCGCTGATCGTTAGCTACTTCGGCTTTGGTTATACCGCCTGGATTTTTTTCAGCTGGTTCTTCCTTTACATGGCCCAGGTGCGTGGCTTCAACCTCAAGGCCAGCGCTTTGTTTTCCATGTTGCCGTTCCTCTCCATGACGATCGGCTGTCTCGCCGGGGGAGCTATCAGCGACCGCCTTACCCATTCCTATGGGCTGCGTGTGGGGCGTTGCGGCCTGGCTTCGGTGGCGTTCTTCTTCACGGCCATTTTCCTTGTGCTGGGCTCAAGGGTGCAAAGCCCTCAGCTTGCGGGTGTGATCCTCGCCGGCGGTGCGGGCGCGCTTTACGTTTCGCAGAGTTCGTTCTGGTCGGTTTCCGCCGATATCGCGGGGCGGAGTTCGGGGGTGTTCTCCAGCATGGTCAACATGGGAGCGCAAGTGGGCGGGGCGGTGACCGCGTCGCTCACCCCCTGGGTGGCGCAGCGTTTTGGCTGGACTACGTCGTTCGCGATTGCTGCTGCGCTGGCGGTGGTGGGCGCTTTGTTGTGGATGACGGTGCACCCTGAGCGTCCGCTCAGCGCTTGAGGATCGGCATGAAGATTTTTTTCTGGGTTGTGTTGTTGGGGTTGGCGGTTTCCGGATTCGCGGCAGAGGTGCGGACTCCCACACAAGACGGGATTGTGTATGGGGTGGCTGATGGACAATCGTTGACGATGGATTACTACGCCCCCAAGGGCGCGGGGCCGCATCCGATCGCGATCATCATCCATGGCGGCGGCTACCAACGGGGTAACAGCAAGAGTGGCAGCGAAGCTTATTGCGCGGATTTTCTTGCTCCTGCGGGGTATGCGGTATTTTCCATTAACTACCGGTTAGCGCCGAAGTATCCCTACCCCTACATGGTCTACGACGTACAACGAGCAATCCGTTTTATCCGGCATAATGCGAGCCGTTGGGATGGGCAGCCGAATCGTATTGCGCTGGTGGGTGGTTCGGCGGGCGGGTTTCTCAGCAACATGGTGGGCTTGCTGAATGCACCCGGCGATGGGTCGGCGGCTGATCCGGTGGATCGCGAGAGCGCCCAGGTGCAGGCGGTGGTGACGCTGTTTGCCCAGAGTAGTTTTGCTACGGTTCCGCTGAATGCGGATGTCCACGCGCTGCTTGATCCTCTGATTAAGGAAAAGGGTGAGAGGGAGGCGCTGAAGGAAGCGTCTCCGATTAGTTATGTTTCCAAGGGGGATCCTCCGTTCTTGCAGATTCTTGGGGATAAGGATGAGTACATTCCGTTTAGCGAAGCGACGAATTTGGATGCGGCGCTGAAGAAGGTTGGGGTGCGGAGTGAGATCATTCGTATTCCTGGTGGAATGCATGGGACTGGTGGATGGTATAAGTTGCCGGGCGTGCCTGATTGGGAGGTGCAGATGACTGAGTGGCTCAATCAGACGCTGGGGCATGTGGGGATGGTGGGTGAGGGTGTTCGTAAGCGGGAACCGACAGCGGTTTCTCAGTAGTAGCGGAGATCTTACAGGTTTGCTTTCCTGATGATTTTTTGACGGGGTGGGGATAGGGGTTTAGGTTCGTGGTATCCCACATCTCGCGAAAAACGAGCGAGATGCCCCGAATTTCCTGCACGCTGCACTGGACAGGACTGCGTGTGCGCCTTTCTTTAAGGAAAGGCGCATGAAATTCGCGGGACCCATTAAACTCCACAGGAAATCGGGGATGTGGGGCACCCGTCATTGGTGGCAACGTTAGTAAGAACTTTGGTGGGGCTTCGCCCGTCTTTTTCGGCCCACGTACGCTGGGGCGAACGTGGGGCACCCGTCCGATTTCCTTCGGATCCAGCTCAGTTCGAATCCACGTCATCGAATTTCTGTTTGGTTCTTGTTCAATTCAACGTTCATTTTTGGTCGATGGGTTTCGGCAGCTAATGGCCGGGTTGGCGCAGGCGCACGGCGTAGAGCGAGTGGTCGGTTAACAGGTAGAGGGTGCGGCGATCTTTGCCCCCGAAGAGAATGTCGTGCGGGCGCTCGGGTACGTCGATGGTGCCCAAGAACTTGGCTTTGGGCGAGTAGACGTAGATTTGGCCGGCGGCTAGATAGACATTCCCGTCAGCGTCCTGGGCGAGGCTTTCTCCTCCCTGCTCGACGAACGTGGTGATCTGCGACAAAGATCCGTCTGGATTGAGCAAGCCGCGGTAAGTGCGCTGCTCGGCTTCGTTGGTGGCGTAGAAGGGCTTGCCTTCCGTTCCTTTCACCAATCCGTAGGCTTCGAGCACGGGCGCCCACTTGGTGCCGAAATAGGGTTCGCCCTGCACGATGGGCGCGTTGGCCGGGATAAAGAGACTGTTGTCGGGCGAGACGAACTGGAAGGCGGTTCGGGTACCGAGGCCCTTCTCGAACATTTGCTGCAGTGACGTATACGTATAGGGCTGGGTCGCAGAAAGAGTTTCTGCAAAGTCCCCGTTGAACCAGTAGTCGACGGGCAGCGCGGGGGTAAGCCCGGGACGCTCTACGGCGGGCTCGAGGTGTAGGACTGTCAACTGGGCTTCGGGGTTGGTCGCGTTGGGGTGCAGGGCATACGCGGTCAGGTCCTTACCGCCTGAAGAAACGACGATGAGATCGCCGGCCTTGTCGAAGACGAGATTGACCGGGTCGAGTGGGGCATCACTCACGACCACTGCGTACTGCGATTCCGGCGACCAGCGGTATATACGGTGGAAGTGCGCGTCGACGAAATAAAGCTGGCCGGCCGCATCGATAGCGGCGCCGGAGATGTTGTAGAAGCCGGTTGCCAGGCGCTCCACGTGCGCGCCTTTTTCGATGAGATTTGAGGCCGCATGGGACACAGATATCGGTTTGTTGTCGGAAAGGTCGAGCCAGGCGAACTCGCGGTCACGCACCTCGGCGTGGAGCGTCTGGTCGACGATGGCGTTTTCGTACGGAACCTTGTTGGAACGCACTGCCTGACGACACGCGCCATTGCCATCGCATAGACCAATGGAGCTGTTGGCATCCACATGTACGTTGCGGAAGTGGATGTTGTTGGAATCGGCCACCCGCACCGCATACGGGAAAGGCTTTTCCATGTGAGTGACACGATAGCCGTGATAGTTGGCGATGGTTAGATCGCTGGAGTGGTCGATCTCGAGCGAAGAGGCATCCTGGCTTTCGCCGCTCTCTTCTTCTGTTTGCAACGCATACAGTTGCCAATTGGAAATATTCTTCAGCTTGATTTCCGCGCGCACATGGTGCTCGCTCGAGAGCTCATACACAAAGCCCGGTATGGTGGTGTTGGACACCAGTATGCCGGCCTGGGCAAAGGTGTCGGGGGTCCAGATATTGGCGAAGGTGCCCCCGCCTCCGTCGACCCAGAGGCTGGGGTACTGCGAATCCCACGGGCGATGTGGATTGGGATCGGCACTGTGGGTGGCGTTGTAGGGATTCATCCGGGTGCCGTCAGGATTGTTGGTGCCGTGGCCGCCCAGGAATCGGACATCATCTACGAGCGAGTCTTTGCCGGAATGCCAGAGAAGACCGACGGCGCGAGGATTGAATCCGCCGGTGAAGATGCCCAGCCCGGTGATGATGTTGGCGCCGCCGGTGGGCGCAAGCAGCAACGGCCTGGGGCCATCCGGGCCTGCAAAAGCAGGGGTGCCATCGGGAAGATCGAATTGTGCCGTGCTGGGATGCAGACCGATCAGAACGGTATCGGGACGAAGGGTGAGCGTGTCGTGAAGAAGGTAGCGCCCGGTGGGGAAATAAAGCGCGGCGTGCTCATTGATCGCCTTCTGCAAGGCAGCCGTGTCGTCGGTCTCGCCGTCCCCTTTTACGCCTAGCGAGTGAACGTTGACCCACGTGCCGGCGTCTGGTAGTGGAGCAATGGCGGGGGGTGTGGGTGGCGGCAGGGCGGGGAGGGGCGACGGCTCATAGCGAGTCTGGAACGCTCCCGCTGCGCCGGGATAGGCCAGGCTGAGACCGTGCGAAAAGACGCTGACGCGATACGTATCAGTAACCTGGCGAAATTCGCGGCCGCTCTCGCGCAGCCTGGCGAAGATGGGCACGTGGCTGCAAACGATGTTCTCTAAATTGATTTCGGTCATGCGGCTGGTCTCGTTGCCGATGACGACCGCGGGACCGGTGATGTTCTCGAAGCGGCTGTCTTTGATCCAAAGTTGATCGGAGTAGTGGGGATCGATCGAGACCGCAGTGGGCACGTTACGGAATTGATCGTGAACCAGGGTGAGCCCGGCTTCGTTTTCGCGGATGGCGGCTTCCCGCTGGCCGTCGAAGGTGGAATCGATGAGCGTGAACTGCCATGCTGGTGAGGGTTTGCGGGCCATGATACCGAACTGGCCGCCGTGGAAGTGGAGGTCCTCGGCTTCGTTCGCAACTTCATGCACGCCGGCGAATCCAGAACCAATCGAGAAGTCTATGTGGCTCAGAAACGCGTGTTGTGCGGCATGGAAGCGAATGGCGACCGCACCCGCGTTGCCCGGGCCGATCTCGAAATCGACGTTGCTGATCGCGGAATAAAAGGTGCCGGGATTGGCGTCGGGAACGTCGCGGCTGGGGCGCGGAACAACGCCCCTCGGCGTGGGCGGAGGATGATAGCTGAATCGAGGCGAGCCTGCGGCGCCCTGAGGCCGAGGCCGCGCGCCGGCGAAAAAGAACATGTAGGCGATGCCGTCCTGATACCCCGGAGTGTTCTCACCCAATACAAATACGGGACGTTGGGCACCATAGCCGATAACACGCACGCCAGGCCAGAGATAGATGGTACGGCTGATGCGGTAACGGCCCGGCGGGATGAACACGATGCCTTCGCCTTTGCCGGCCTGCAGCTTGTCGATCGCCGCCTGCACGGCGTCGCTATCGTCCTCTTTGCCGTCGCCATGGGCGTGGAATTCCTCCGCGGTGAGATACACCGCCGCCGGGTCTTCCAGGCGCGTGGGATAGGTCGATGCCGCGAAGCAGCTTGCTGTAACTGCAGGAGTTACGAGCAATGCAAGAAGAAATTTTTGAGCGCCTGCCTTGAAGATGGC
This sequence comes from uncultured Acidobacteriaceae bacterium, assembly GCA_963838445.1. Taxonomy (GTDB): domain Bacteria; phylum Acidobacteriota; class Terriglobia; order Terriglobales; family Acidobacteriaceae; genus PALSA-350. The sequence continues at coordinate 81,123 of CAWIRT010000019.1, read as the reverse complement.
TTTTTCTCCTGATTTTCATTGGTTAGTTTATCTCCGCGACAGTGGAAGCAAACGTCAGATACCACATTACGGTATGCCACTTTTCCTTTGACATCTGTGTACTAAGTTATCTATAAAGTTACCCGCCCGCATTACATGTCAAAAGCACACGGGGAAACTGCGCAGGTTTCTGTTTAAAGAGGCCGCAGTGTTGTCAACAAGGGGTTTTACCAACTTTGGGAGGTCACGGGACCATGAGTATCAAGAAGCCATCAGCTCTCGCAGCTGTATTCGCCGTGCTGTTTAGTTTTTGCGCGGTAAGCCTGGCGCAGGTAACGACCGGCAGCATTCTGGGAACAGTTCGCGATGCTTCCGGAGCCGTGATTCCCGGGGCGACGGTAACCGTCACCGATACCGGAAAGGGCACGACTTCCACCAAGCAGACGGATACAGAAGGTAACTATAGCGTTCCCAATCTGCTCCCCGGCACCTACAACATCACGGTTGAGATGAAGGGCTTTAAACGCAGCCTTGCCAACAACGTCGTTCTGGATATCGATCAGAAGGCGGACCTTGACTTTACGCTCGAGACCGGAGGAGCCAGCGAGACCGTAGAGGTAACCAGTGCGCCGCCGCTGATTCGCCTGGACAGCTCGGAATTGGGCGAAGTGGTGGGCAAGCGCGAAGTGCAGAACCTGCCGCTGAACGGGCGGAATTTTGCGCAGCTGGTTTATCTTGTGCCGGGCGTCACGACTGGCCAGGCGGGTGAGAATCTCTCCGGCTCCAGCTCTTTTAATCCGCGCGCCGCATCAGACTTTAACGCTCTGGGCAGCCAGGCCAATACCAACGCGTGGATCGTCGACGGCATCGTTGATAACGAATACACCTTCAACACGGTCATGGTGCAGCCTTCGGTTGAGTCGATCGCCGAGTTCAAGGTGCTGACTGGATCGTATTCGGCTGCCTACGGCGTGGGCGCCGGAGTGGTCTCAGTATCCACACGGTCGGGCGCGAACGCCCTGCATGGCGAAGTTTTTCTCTACTTGCGCAACAGCGTCGCCGATGCACGTAACTACTTCGCGCGGGTTGGAAGTTCGGTGCAGAAGCCCGCTTATCGCCGCGGCCAGTTTGGCGGTGCGGTTGGCGGAGCCATCATCAAGGACAAGCTCTTTTACTTTGCCGATTACTACGGGCAGCGTTCGCTGAAAGGCATCGTCAACCAGAACAATGTTCCGACAGCGGCCGAACGCATCGGCGACTTCAGCGCCTACACCAACACCAGCGGCACGCTGATCCCGATCTACGATCCGCTCACGACGGTCGCAACGACGACCAACGGAACTACAAAATATACCCGGACCCAGTTCATGGGTTGCAACGGTAATCAGCCAAACGTGATTTGCCCTTCGCGTCTTGATCAAGTGGGTCTTAACCTGGCCAGTATTTATCCTCTGCCGACAGGCCCTGGCAGTTTCAACAATTACGTCTCAACCGCTGATCAGGTTATCGACGACAACGGCGGGAACGCACGAGTGGATTATCACCTGAGCGACAAGGATTCAATGTTTGGACGCTTCAGCTATGAGAAGTTTGTCCAAAATGCTCCCAATCCGCTGACCGGCGGCCAAGGCACCTGCTGCCTGCCCACGCCTGCGTCTGCGGCCAAGCAGTTCGACCTCGGCCCATACGTTGCCGGTATTCAGCTGACCACGCTGATCGCGCAAGGCCTGGCGCTGAATGAGACACACGTTTTCAGTCCGTCCCTGTTCAATGAGTTTCGCGCCGGCTACTCGCGTACGAATCCCTTCACCACGCAGTCGGATTTCGGTCACAACTCGTCCACTTCGCTGGGAATACAGGGACTGAATATTTCCCAGTACACAACCGGCCTGCCCAATGTCACGATTGGCAGCTCCTGCGGTAACGAGTTTACCTGCCTTCAGGGCGGCACGGCTTTCCTGCCGGCACACCCGGTCCAAACCGATATTCAGGTAGAAGACACGCTGTCGTGGACGAGACAGAATCATTCATTGAAATTCGGTTTCCGCTACGTGCGTGTACTGGCTTCGCCGTTTACGAATACCACCACGCGCGGCGGCCTGACCTTCAGTGACAACTTCACGAATAGCGGCACGGCCGCCGCGGGAGGCTCCGGCCTGGCGGCGCATCCTGCTCGGCTTTCCCAATTCCGGCAGCCGGAACTTCCTGGAGGTGCCGTACTACATCACAAACCTGCAATATTCCGGCTTTGCGCAAGACGACTGGAAGGTTTCCCCACGTCTGACACTCAACCTCGGCTTGCGCTACGACGTCTTCACTCCCGACGTCGAGAAAGACAATAAGCTTGCGAACTTTAACGAAAACACATTGGTCTTTGATTTTGCAGGCCAGAACGGCGTAAGCCGCACTGCCGGCATCCAGACGCGGTACGGAAACCTTGGGCCTCGGATTGGTTTTGCTTACGATCTCAACGGTAAGGGATCGACCGTGATCCGCGGGGGATTCGGCATCTCTTACTTCCCGGACCCGTTCTCGGCTTCCGATGAGCTGGGACAAAATCCGCCGTTTACTATTTCGCAGACCTTTTCGAGCCCGGCAACGTTTCCTCTCCCGAGTGCGTTCGCACCGGCTAACCAGTGCACCGCGGCCAATCAGAGTGCTAGCTGCCAACCGATCCTTAGTAATCCCTTTCCCCAGGGTGCAGTCGCTCTGCCGCTTTCTTCTCTGACGAGCACGACGGCACTCAATGCGGCGCATCCGGCACTCATCGGCCACTCCAGGCAAAACCAAACACCGAACATGCAGACCTTTACCTTGGGCGTGGAGCACCAAAGTCTTGGTGGTGTGGTGGGACTGGCTTATGCCGGCAGTCATAGTGTCCATTTGACCTATGCCTATAGCCCCAACGAGGTAGGACTGATTCAGCCCGGTGGCCCCACTTCCCAGACGCTGCGCCGGCTGTATCAGCCGATCAATAATATTTCGACGTGGGTGCAGGAAGACATGATCAACGCGTCGAACTACAACAGCCTGCAGGCCAACTACACCAAGCGTTACACGCACGGACTGACGGCGCTGATCAGCTACACCTACAGCAAGTCGCTGGACTACGGTGGTTCTGCCGCTTCGGGCGGCGGTTCGGCCGGCAACCCGCAGACAGTTACCAACTTGAAGGCGGGATACGGTGCGTCTGGCTTTGACCAGAAACATCGCTTCGTCAGCAGCGTTACCTACGAACTCCCGTTTGGAAACGGCAAACAGTTCCTCAACAGCGGTTTTGCTTCGAAGATCCTGGGTGGCTTCGAGATCGACGCGATCACAACTTACAACTCGGGTCCTCCGTTTTCAGTGAGTCTGAACAGCGGTGTCAATAGCGGCTCGCCGAGCTGGCCAAACCGGATCGGCGGGCTGGGCAAGATCGACCACGGCACACCGCTGCGCTTTTTCAACGCGACGTTGTGTCCTGCCGGCGAGACAACGCTGCCAAGCGGCGCAGTCTGCGCGTTTCAGACGCCGGCCGCGAATACGTATGGCAACGTGGCGCGTTCGGTACTCTATGGTCCGACGACAAAGGATTGGGACATCGGTTTGCAGCGGCGGATCAAGCTGTACGAGGATAAGAGCCTGAACCTGAAGTTCGATGCCTTCAACGCCTTCAACACGCCCAACTTCTCAACCCCCAATACGGCGATCGGTTCCGCGCAAGCCGGCCAGATTACGGGTACGGTCAACGATAACCGCGATCTGCAGGCATCAGCGACGTTTTACTTCTAAACCTACGGATGGGGCTGCCGGACACGGGGGCCCCATGCAACCTGTCTGACAATGGGTTATCCTTCTCTTTCGCATACGTAGACAAGCCGGGTGACGTGCGTAGCAAGCGCAGAGGATTTATGAAGCATCTTGCCGCCGGAGCGGCGGACGGCTGTCTTCCTGCTGATCCCTATCGTCGTGTCGATACATTCGTGCGCCCAAAAGAGTAAGGACTTCTGCAAGGATCAACAACGAAGGGGGAAAGGTAACTATGTCAGATTCCAATGGATGGAAATTTAATCGCCGTGGTGTTCTCAAGTCTTCCATGGCCGTCCTGGGGGGCGGCCTTTTAAGCCGTTACAGCCTGGAAAAGGCGGCGGCCGAGCAAGCGCCGGCAGTCAAGAACGTCAACCTGAATTCCAGCCCGTCGACGCTCAAGATTACCGACATGCGCTATGCGATCATCGTCAAGCCCGGTCCCAGCCCGTGCCCCATCATCCGCATCGATACCAACCAGGGCGTCTACGGGTTAGGCGAAGTGCGCGACGTGGGCGGCTACCAATACGCCATGGTGCTGAAGAATCGCCTTGTGGGCGAGAACCCGTTGAAGATTGACTTTCTTTTTCAGAAGATCCAGCAGTTTGGCGGGATTTCGCGGCAGGCAGGCGGGGTTTGCGCGGTGGAGATGGCGCTGTGGGATATCGCGGGTAAAGTCTACAACTGTCCCGTCTACCAGATGCTGGGCGGGCAGTGGCGGGATAAGATCCGCATCTATGCGGATACGACCGAGTCCGATGATCCGAAAGAGTACGGACGGCGAGCCAAGGAACGCAAAGCGATGGGGCTTACCTGGATGAAGATGGATCTGGGGATCAACGTGCTCGAGGGAATGCCGGGCATGGTGATGGAGCCGGCGGGTCAGAGCAAGTGGGAACTGCGCAACCAACCTCATCCGTTTATGGCTACTGAGGTCACGGATAAAGGCATCGACCGGCTTTGCGAATACGTTGCGGCGGTTCGGGAGAACATTGGTTATGACATGCCGTTGTCCATGGATCACCTTGGCCATATTGGCGTGAAATCGGTGATCAAGCTGGGCAAGGCGTATGAGAAGTTCAACCTGGAATGGATGGAAGACGTGATTCCGTGGTACTACACCGATCTGCTCAAGGAGATCACCGATGCCAGCCCCACGCCGACGATCACCGGCGAGGATATCTACGAAATCGCGGACTTCGAAAAGCTGTGCAGCGTGCACGCGGTGGACAAGATCCATCCGGATCTTGCGACGTCAGGCGGCATTCTGCGGACTCACAAGATCGGTGACATGGCGTTCGGTTATGGTGTGCCGATGGCCATGCACTTTGCGGGCACACCGGTCAGTTGCATGGCGAACGTGCACTGCGCGGCTGCCACCCGCAACTTCCTGGCGCTGGAGAACCATTCCCTCGATGTGCCATGGTGGCAGGATCTGGTCAATGGGGTGGAGAAGCCGATGATCAACCAGGGCTTCATCAAGGTTCCGGATACGCCGGGCCTGGGGGTCACGCTGAATGATGAGGTGTGCAAGCAACATCTGAAGCCGGGCACGGGGTACTTTGAACCCACGACGATGTGGGACGATGTGCAGTCGATCGACGACGCACTCTTCAGCTAGGTAGGGTAAGAACGAGAGCGCGATACCTGGGTCGGGTATCGCGCTTTTTTCTCATCATAAGAAAATCGCAGATCTCTCCACTACGCTACGCTCTGTCGAAAAACATTTTCACGAAAGGTCCTCGGAACTGCAGAACCCTCCCCGGCAGGCCCAGGTCGGCTTCGCTCGGAGCTTGTGACTTTTTTGATTTGGCCTGTAGTTTGTAGCTGGAAAGCTCGGAAGAGCATCTGCCAACAAGCATCGCCGGGGTCCTTCGACTGCGCGCCATAAGTCGTCCGCTATGCGATAGATCTGCGAGGCGCTTCGCTCAGAGGCTGTGACTTTTTTGATTTTTCGCGCCCTTGGAAGCACCTAACCTTTTTGTTTTCAGCGTCGATTTTTTCGCAAAACCAATAAAGTCACAGACTCTCAGGATGACGCTTTTCTGGAGGGGACTGAAAAACATCTGGTCGGGTGCAAGAAACACGAAAAGATCGAAAAAGTCACAGGCTCTCAGGATGACAAAGGAAAGGGTAGCGGTTCCATAGAGCGTTGTTGCCGGACCGATGCGTTTTTCATTACCTTGGGTGGGCCGCAGGCCCATGACTACTCCGCAGCGTAGTGGAGAGACCTGCGGTTTTCCTTGGATATTTCTATTCGTCGGTGACGCAACCGAGGGCGGCGCTCTTGACGCAGCGGATGTACTTGGCTAGTGTGCCTCGCTCGGCTTTGTAGGGCGGCATGCGCCAGGCCTTACGGCGGGCGGCCAGTTCGTCGTCGGACAGCGCTACCGAAAGCTCATTCTTGCCGGCATCGATGGTGATCACTTCCCCGGTGCGTACCAGGGCGATGGGACCACCTTCCTGAGCTTCCGGGGTGACGTGGCCTACGATAAATCCGTGCGAGCCGCCGGAAAAGCGGCCGTCGGTAATCAGGGCTACGTCTTTTCCTAAGCCGGCTCCCATGATGGCTGAGGTGGGAGTTAACATCTCGGGCATGCCCGGGCCGCCTTTTGGGCCTTCGTAGCGAATGACGAGCACCTGACCCTTGGCAATCTTGCCTTCCTCCAGGGCCTTCAACATCAGCTCCTCAGAATCGAAGACGTTCGCCGGACCGGAAAACCGGAGCCCTTCCTTGCCTGTAATCTTAGCCACTGCGCCTTCCGGCGCCAGGTTGCCTTTGAGAATCTGCAGGTGGCTGGTCGCCTTAAGAGGGTTCGAAACGGGACGCACGATCTGCTGTCCGGCTCGCAGGCCTGGGAGATCCTTCACGTTCTCTGCAATGGTCTTTCCGGTGACGGTGACACAATCGCCGTGGAGCAGCCCCTCTTCCAGCAGCATCTTGATGACAGCGGGGAGTCCCCCAACGGATTGCAGGTCCTCCATGACATAAGAGCCGCTGGGCTTGAAGTCGGCAAGCAGCGGAGTTTTGTCGCTGATCTTCTGAAAGTCATCGATGGTCAGAGGAACATTGACCGACCGCGCCATGGCAATCAAATGGAGCACGGCGTTGGTCGAACCGCCCAGAGCGGCAACCACGACCATGGCGTTTCGGAAGGCCTCGGGAGTCATGATGTCGCGCGGCTTCAAATCCAGTTCAAGGAGGTTGAGGATGGCGGCACCGGCGCGAACGCATTCATCGAGCTTCAATGGATCTTCTGCCGGGGTGGATGAGCTGTAGGGCAGGCTCATGCCCAGGGTCTCGATGGCGGCGGCCATGGTGTTTGCGGTATACATCCCACCGCACGCGCCGGCTCCCGGACAGGAGTGACGCACGATTGCCTGACGCTGCTCATCGGTGATGGCGTGGGTGATGAATTGTCCGTAACTCTGGAACGCGGAGATGATGTCCAGCTTCTGGCCATTGTGATGGCCGGCGCGAATGGTTCCGCCATACACCATCAAGCTGGGCCGGTTTAGTCTGCCCATGGCAATGAGGCATCCGGGCATGTTCTTGTCGCAACCAGGGATGGAGACATTGGCGTCGTACCACTGGGCGCCCATCACGGTCTCGATGGAGTCGGCGATCAGGTCGCGCGATTGCAGAGAATAGCTCATGCCGTCCGTGCCCATGGAGATACCATCGCTCACCCCGATGGTGTTGAAGCGCAGACCCACCATGCCGGCAGCGATCACGCCTTCCTTCACCTTCTCAGCGAGTCCCAGGAGATGCATATTGCAGGAATTGCCCTCATACCAAACACTGGCGATTCCCACCTGAGGCTTGGCCATATCCTGCTCGCGAAGGCCGGTCGCGTAGAGCATGGCCTGGGAGGCCCCTTGCGCTTTGGGCTGTGTAATCTGAGAGCTGTACTTGTTTAACGTTTTGGTCGGTTTGCTCATAACGTCCAGTGTATCGTCTGTTTTTTGAGAGTGGGAGCAGCTTAATATGCCTTCGGCAGCATGGTGGCAGTACGGGATTCTTTATGAGGTTTACCCGCGATCATTCCAGGACGCGAGCGGCGATGGTATTGGCGATCTTCAGGGCATCCTGCGGCGGCTCGACTACCTTGCTGGCCTGGGAATCAAGGGATTGTGGATCGCGCCCTTCTACCCCTCACCCATGGCCGACTTCGGCTACGACATCGCCGACTACTGCAACGTCGATCCCATCTTTGGCACGCTGGCTGACTTCGACCAATTGTTGCGGGCGATCCATGAACGCGGTCTCAAGCTGATCCTTGATTTTGTGCCCAACCATACCTCCGACCAGCATCCCTGGTTTCTGGAGAGCCGCTCCTCCCTCACCAACCCGAAACGCGACTGGTATTTGTGGCACGATCCGGCTGCGGACGGCGGTCCGCCCAACAACTGGCTAAGCAACTTCGGCGGCGCCGCGTGGACCAGGGATGGCAGCCAGTACTACTACCATTCGTTTTTAAAGCAGCAGCCGGATGTGAACTGGCGCAATGCGGACCTGCGTGAGGCGATGTTTAACGCGATGCGATTCTGGTTGGACCGCGGCGTCGATGGCTTTCGGGTCGACGTGATGTGGATGATGATCAAGGACGATCAGTATCGCGACAACCCGGTCAATCCTGCGAGTGCTCCGGATGCTCCGGCATCGCTCCGGCTGCTCCCCGTCTACAACACCAATCGCCCTGAGGTACACGCGATCGTTGCCGAGATGCGCACTGTCCTGGACTCCTATGGTGACCGCTTACTCATCGGTGAGACGTACCTCCCCTTCGATCAGCTTGCGACGTACTACGGTCAGGATCTCAAAGGCGCGCAGCTACCCTTCAACTTCCATCTCATGCAGTCCCCGTGGAACGCGGATGCGATTGCGGCAGTTATCAAGGAGTACGAGGCTGCGTTGCCTGTGGGCGCGTGGCCGAACTGGGTAATTGGTAACCATGACCAGCCGCGCATCGCCACGCGCATTGGCCGCGCCCAGGCAAGGACCGCGGCGATGTTGCTGCTTACCCTGCGGGGGACGCCGATGATGTATTACGGCGAGGAAATCGGGATGACGGATGTTGTCATCCCTCCCGCGGAAGTACAGGATCCGGCGGAAAAGAACGAGCCTGGGAAAGGCATGGGACGCGATCCAGAGCGCACGCCCATGCAGTGGGATAGTTCGCGATGCGCGGGTTTTACCCAGGGCACGCCCTGGCTTCGCGTGGCGGCTGACTATCCGACAGTCAATGTGGCCACGCTTTCCAGATCAGAGTGATTCGATGCTGAGCTTGTATCGGACACTTATTGGGCTACGCAATGCGAATCCAGCTTTGAACATTGGCCGAGTGGAAGGCGTCGCCAGCAGTGGCAAGGTTCTTCGCTATGAGAGGTTTGATGGGTATCAACGGTTTGCGATCTTGCTCAATTTAAGCGAGAGCACAGAAGATGTGGTTTCAGCTGCGGGCCATATCGTTGCTTCGACTCACATGGATCGGGATGGGGAGGTGGTCCAGTCGAGCCTCTCACTTCGTCCTTTTGAAGGAGTCATCGTCGAGCTTGTCAATTAGACCATCAGCAAACCGCAGATCGCTCCACTGCGCTGCCCCGGCGTCGGCGAACTTCATGCGGCTTTCCTTAATGAAAGCCGCACACGTGGCCGTGGCCAGTGCAGCGAGGCAGGGAATCCGGGTACGCTCCGGTCGGAGCTTGTGGCCTGTAGTTTATGGCTGGAAAGCTCGGAAGAGCATCTGCCAACAAGCATCGCCGGGGTCCTTCGACTGCGCGCAATAAACCTTTCGTTATTCGGTAGATCTGCGAGGCGCTTCGCTCCCACGGCACGCCGGGGCAGGCAGGATGACGCTTTTCTGGAGGGGACTGAAAAATATCTGGTCGGGTGCAAGAAACACGAAAAGACCGAAAAAGTCACAGGCTCTCAGGATGACGGTTTTGCGGGGGAGTGGAAACATCCGGCTAGCTACGCAGAAAACACGTCTAGAATGCGCAACAGAGGTGCCATGTCGAAATCACGCAGGCAGTTCCTGACCAACAGCTCCCTGGGTCTTCTGGGGATCGCTGTCACTTCATGCAAACACGAACAAAAGCCGGCCGAATTGCCTCCCGGAGCACCTCCCGCCTTCGCGACCGCGCCTCCGGTCGGACCTGAAGTATCCCCGCTTACGTTTGCGGAAGCAGAGAAGCTGGTGCAGGTGGAATTGACTGACAGCGAGTGCAAGGAGGCAGTGGCCAGCTGGCGCAGCGCAATGGCGCCTCTCTACGAGAGACGTGTCGGCCCGCGCAAGGTCGCACTGGAGACGGCGTTGGCACCCTGGTCCCACTGCGATGCGGCTTTGCCTGGCCAGGCAGCGGGTCCCGAACGCAACCTGTTTTTGCGCAGCAAGATTGATCCGGGTCCGGTGCCCACGAATGACGCAGACATCGCCTTCGCCCCGGTGACCCGGTTGTCACGCTGGATCGAGAGCCGCAAGCTTACCTCCGAACGGCTTACCAACATCTACCTGCAGCGCATCGAACGCTTCAATCCCACGCTGCTCTGCGTGATCACGCCAACGCGCGAGCTCGCCATCGCCCAGGCGAAACAGGCTGACCAGGAAATCGCCGCGGGCCAATACCGGGGGCCACTGCATGGTATTCCGTGGGGCGGCAAGGATCTGCTGGACACTTCCGGCATTCCCACCACCTATGGCGCTGAGCCTTTCAAGAACCGCGTGCCCACAGAGGATGCAGCTGTGGTGAAGCGGCTGCACCAGGCCGGCGCAGTGTTGGTCGCCAAGTTGAGCATGGGCGCCCTGGCACTCAATGACGTGTGGTTTGGCGGCCAGACTAAGAATCCCTGGCTGCTCCAGGAAGGTTCGTCAGGCTCCAGTGCAGGACCGGGCGCCGCCACCGCCGCTGGCCTGGTTGGGTTTTCCATCGGCAGCGAAACCGGCGGGAGCATCGTGAGCCCCACGATGCGCTGCGGCATTACCGGGCTGCGTCCGACCTACGGCCGGGTTCCGCGCACCGGTGCGATGACGCTGTGCTGGTCGCTGGACAAGCTCGGGCCAATGACCCGCAGTGTCGAAGATTCCTTGCTGGTGCTCGAGGCTATCACTGGTCCGGACGCGGGCGATGTATCGAGCGTGCCCAGCAAGCTGGACTTCGACGCGGCGACGAAAGTCGGCGGTCTGCGAGTCGGCTATTTCCCCAAGTGGATGAAGGAGGCGCCGGCCACCGAAGTGGATCGCGCAGCTCTGGAGACGGTAAAGAAGCTGGGCATGGTGCCGGTCGAAGTGGCCATTCCTGACTGGCCATATGACTCGCTGCAGCTTATTCTCTTCGCTGAAGCGGCCGCGGCCTTCGAGGAGTTGACGCTTACGCATGGCGTCGACCAATTGAAAATGCAGGTGCCTGACGCGTGGCCGAATTCGTTTCGCCAGGCGCGCTTTCTTTCCGCGGTGGACTTTGTGCAGACCGATCGATTCCGGCGCAAAGTTGCGAACGAGATGGGCCGGCTGTTCTCCCAGGTGGACATGCTTCTGGTTCCCTCCCTGCGTGACGAGATGCTTACGATCACCAACGCCACGGGCCATCCCTCGCTCACCTTGCGTGCGGGCTTCATCGAAGTTTCGGAGGAACGCAGCGACTGGGCGCCCGATCCGGCGCACCCTCCGGCCAAATTCTCACCGCCGCGACGGGTTCCCCACGGCATCACGCTGATTGGCCGGCTTTTCGACGAGGGCAAGCTGGGTAGCGCCGGCTTAGCCCTGGAACGCAGCTTTGGGGTTGCTGACCAGCGGCCGCCCGGGTTTTAAGGGGTGAATCCGCCAGTGCCGGTTCTTGACTCCATCCGCGTGGTTGAACTTACCGAGGCGCTGGCCGGACCATATTGCGCCATGCTTCTGGGAGACCTCGGCGCCGATGTCATCAAGGTTGAGCGCCGTAAGACCGGGGACCAGTCGCGCAGCTGGGGCCCTCCGTTTGTGGGGAGTGAATCTGCCTATTTTCTAGCCACCAACCGCAACAAGCGTTCGCTCTCGCTCGACTACAGCCGGCCGCTGGGCGCGGAAATTCTGCACCGCCTGCTCGCGACCGCCGATGTGTTCCTCATCAATCAACGGAACCCGGCCTCATTGGAGCGTCGCGGGTTCGATGCGGAGACCATTTGCGCGCGCTATCCGCGGCTCATTTACTGCGCCATCTCGGGCTACGGACACTCGGGCCCCAAGTCAGGGTTAGCGGGTTACGACATCATCGCGCAGGCCCAGGCCGGGATCATGAGCTTTACCGGTGAGCCAGAGGGGGAGCCGGTTCGCTACCCCATCGCGATCGCGGATATGACCTGCGGACTCTATTCCGCAATAGGCATTCTTGCCGCCCTCCTGGCGCGGGAGAGAACGGGGAAGGGTCAAGCGATCGACATGGCGCTGCTGGATTCACAGCTGACGCTGCTCATCAATGCGGGCAGCAACTACCTGAATGCGGGCGAGGCCCCAGAGCGCTGGGGAAACGCACACCCCAGCATCGTGCCTTATCAAGTGTTCCGCGGCGGAGACGGCCGCCATTTTGTCGCAGGCGTAGGCACCGATGCGCTGTGGCAGCGATTTCTCCGTGCGATTGATGCGACGGATACGTTGGGGGCCGACCCGCGTTTTCGATCCAATGCCTTGCGCACGGAACATCGTCTAGCGCTCATTCCTGCTCTGTGCGAGATCTTCGATAAGGCGCCGGCCAGCGAGTGGCTGCTCCGGTTGACCGCGGAGGATATACCCGCCGCCGCTATCCAGACCGTTGGCGAGGCGGTGAATGATCCGCAAGTGCTGGCGCGCGGGCTCATCGTGGAGATCAAGCACCCGACTCTCGACGTGGTGCGGAGCATCGCCAATCCCATTCGGCTCTCTTCCACTCCGGTTTTGTACCGGTTCCCGCCGCCATTGCTGGGGGAACACAGCCTGGAGATCCTTCAAAGTCTCGGGTACTCGAAGGACGAGATGGCCGCTGCCAAGCGTGAAGATGCGGTCTAAGTTATTGCCTTTAATACTAGACTGGGTTTAGCCCGCACATGGGAAAGGGACTTCTAGCGCTTTTGGCGCTTTTTTTCGCACCCGGGCCTGCTGGGGGGACAGAAACAGAAAGGGAGTCATGGGCATAGAACTGGTTGACCGCGACGTTCTGCTGGTTGTCGACGTGCAAAATGATTTCTGCGATGGGGGAGCTCTTGCTGTACCAGGGGGCCAGGAAGTGGTGCCGGTGATCCATCGCATCGCCGGCGCTTTCCGCCACGTGATCCTGACCCAGGAGTGGCACCCACGCGACCACCACTCTTTTGCTTCGAATCATCCGGGACACGAGCCGTTTGAAATCATCGAGACGAGACATGGCAAGCAGGAATTGTGGCCCGACCATTGCGTGCAAGGGAGCATCGGCGCGGCGTTCCATCCCCATCTTCTTTTGGACAATGTAGAGATGATTCTGCGCAAGGGCTTTCGCAGCGATGTCGACTCGTACTCCGCCTTTAACGAGAACGATCGCATTACGCGTACCGGCCTGACCGGTTATCTGCGCGAACGCGGACTGGGACGCATCTTCCTCGCCGGTCTGGCCTATGACTACTGCGTGCGTCACTCGGCTATCGACAGCATGCGGGCGGGGTTTGAGACGTATGTGGTGGAGGATGCCTGTAAGGCTATCGGCCTGGGCGATTCGATCGCCGCTACCGATGCCATCTTCGGTGAAGCCGGGGTGCATCGCATCAGCAGCGCGATGCTGGGGTGATGGGTAGGTCATATTCGCAGGCGCTACCGTTGGCTTCAGAGGCTAAAGAGCGTGTGTGAGAATCAGGACGAATTGAGTCCCGCAGGGACGGTCGCCGAGGTCACGAAGAACATACGCGTTGAGTGGGGAGCTTGAGGCATTTTCACCGGGGCTAAAGCCCGGTAGTTGCAAGATAAAAGCGTTCTCGCGGGTTTAAAAACCCGCTTCCCCGGACTGAAAGTCCGGGGCTGGCACAACTTGGCACGGATCATGTGTAGCCGGTCACAAGTCCATTTGGGATCCGTTGCCATCCCATGTTTCAAAAGCGCGAATTGGGCACCCTTCGGTTATTGCCGACGATGTGAGTGCATCCTATAGTGGATTTCTTGAAGCCCTCCGTCATCATTCTTGCGTTTAACTCCGTCGACACGCTCGGGGCAACGCTGGCTCAGGCACAGGAAATTTCCGACGATCTCCATGTGGTGGACTCCTTCAGCACAGATGACACGGTGGTGCTTAGCCGGCAGTATGGCGCCCAGGTTGTACAGCATGCCTTCGAAAACTATGGCGCGCAGAGAAACTGGGCCATCGATAACCTGGCGTTCCGTTACCCATGGCAACTGCATCTGGACGCGGACGAACGCCTTACCCCGGAACTGATCGCTTCCATAGAGTCCCTGCCGGAAGACACCACGGAATCGGGGTTTTTAATAGCCAGACTGGTGCAGTTTTTGGGCCGGACGATGCGCCATGGAGGCATGTCGCCAACCTGGCACCTGAGGCTCTTCCGCAACGGCGCCGGACGCTGCGAGGAACGAAAGTACGACCAGCATTTCTACCTGTCTCACGGTTTGGCCGGCCAACTCGAGGGCTACATGATCGATGAGATCCGCATGTCGCTTTCGGAATGGACGGCCAGGCATAACCGATGGTCCGACGCCGAGGTGCTGGAGCAAACCGCCGCGCTGGATGCGGTTCGCATCCAGCCTCGCTTTTGGGGTAATCCCCTGGAGCGCAAGCGCTTTCTTCGCAGCCTCTACAACAACGCACCGCTCTTCGTTCGACCCTATGCTCTTTTTTTCTACCGCTACTTTCTTCGCCTGGGCTTTCTCGATGGCCGGGAAGGCTTCATCTTCTGGACCCTGCAGACGTTCTGGTTCCGGTTTCTGATCGACGCCAAGCTCTTCGAGCAGCGTAAGAACAAAAGCGTTTAGAATGGAGAAACTATGCTTGAAGTTACAGTAGTCATTGCTGGAGCGGTGATCGCCTTTATCGCGTTGCAGTTGTGGGCGAGTAGCGGTCACCTCAAGAGCGACAACGTGGGCGAACCTTAGCTAGCGCCCATAGCCCTTCTCGTATCCGCGCACGTAGGCTTCGCGATAGATATTCTTGTACTCGTCCCGCCGGATCGCCGGATGGCCGTACGCGGGAGCATGTTTGTAATTGCCGTCGTGCGTGGGACGAAAGCTGTGGCCGGTGACCCGGTCATGGCTGCCGTCGTTGAAACCATCCTGGTAGCCCCAATGAGCGGCATCAGGTGACTGGTACTGCTGTTGTTGGTAAGAAGAGCCGTAGCCGGACCCATACTGAGCAGACGCAATGGCGGCACTCCCACCCAGCAGCAGAACCGCAAACGCCGTACGCATATTCTTGTGGATGTTCATCTCGCACCCCCTGGTAGACAAAACGCGACTCTACCCTTAAGGTTGCCAGCGTCTTTTCGATGAGATTGGGGTTGGGGCGATTATGAAACGACAGGAAGTTTGATGGTGAATTCAGTTTTGCCTGGTACGGTGTCCAATTTGATTTCTCCGCCAAACTTGTCTACTACGATGTGGCGGACAATGTCGAGGCCCAGACCGGTGCCCTGACCCGTAGGTTTGGTAGTGAAGAAGGGCTCGAAGATGAGCTTCTTGTTTTCTTCGGGAATGCCCGGACCGGCGTCTCCAATGGCGATGCACACGCTGTCGCCATCCACCCAGGTCCGTACAGTCACAATGCCCTTTTGTGGAGATGCATCGATGGCGTTGTCCAGCAGATTGGTCCACACCTGGCTCAGGCCCACGCCACAGGTAGAGAGCGGCGGCAAGCCAGGGGCAAAGAGCTTCTCAACCACCAACTCTTTTTGGCGAAACTTGTGGCCCAGGATGACCAGGGTGCTTTGAATGCTGTCGTGAACGTCGAGCTGATGCCGCTGTGGCTTGTCTTCGTACGCGTACTTCTTCACCGCTCCGACGAGGTCGGTGACCCGGGAAACGCTTTCTTCGATGGTGCCCACTAGTTGCACGCTGGAGATCAGGGCCGCCATCCAGTTCAGCGGATCGGACAAGGTGTTGCCGGGAAACTCGTGCTGTGCACACTCCAGCGTCTGCTCGTCAAAACCTATCCCGGAGAGGGTAGGCGCCAGCTTCCAGGCATTTTCAATACCGTGTGCTTCCAGCCAGGAGGCCAATTCATCTTCGGCATCGGCCTGATCCAGAGAGCTCATCGCATTTGGCTTGCGCGGTTGCAACGCCTGCTCCTGCAGGAGGCGGAGGCACTCCGCCTGGCCTGTGGTCATGACGTCCTGACTGCAAAGGCGCAAGCTGATTTGTTGCATATTGCTCAGGTTTTCCCGCATCTGCGAAGCAGCCCGCCGCGCCGCAGCGCCAGGATTGTTCAATTCGTGCATCAGGCCGGCCGCCATGGTACCCAGCGAAATCAGCTTTTCTCGATGCAGTTCCTGTGACTGGTACACCTGCAGCCTGCGAGCCATGTTTCCCAGAACGCCCATGCGCACGTGCGGGCAAGCAAACATGAGCTTCCAGAAAAGCTCTTCCCGCAGATAGACCACGGAGGCCGCCTTGAGAACGGTAACGACGATTTCTGAATCCTTGCCTGCCAGCAAGGGAACTTCGCCGAACGTCTCGCCGGCGCCGTGGGTGCCAAATAAGGTGAGTTCTCCGTCTTTTTGCCGCTTTTGCAGCCGCAGTTCGCCTTCGAGCAGGATCCAGAATCCGCGGCGGGCTTGATTGATATCGTAGAGATCGGCGCCGGCCTCAGCGTGGATGAGCTCCACAGGCCCCATGCATTGAAGGTCTTCCACGGAAACGCCGGAGAAGACCGGCACCTTTTGCAACTGAGCGGCAAGACTACTCGCCTCCACCTGCTCCACTCGCGAACTTAGTTGAACATCGGTCATGTTTTTAGAACCGCGCCAGGTACTGGTGGATGAACTGCACTGAAATCGACCCCTCGCCTACCGCGGATGCTACACGCTTGATCGAACCGTGTCGCACATCTCCGGCAACGAATATTCCCGGTACGCTGGTCTCCAGCAGATAGGGTTCTCTGTCCTGGTTCCAGCTTTTTACCAGCTTTCCGTCCACCTTCAAGTCAGGACCGGAGAGCAGAAAGCCGTTTGGGTCGCGCATGATGGTGTCCGGCAGCCAATCCGTATTGGGCGCCGCCCCAATGAAAATGAACAACCCACTTGCCGGCACGATCTCCTCACCCCCGGACCCATTACACAGTTTCAAGCAAGACAGGCGGGTCTCTCCTTGCGCTTCGACCACCTGGCATTGCGTCTTAACCTCTATATTCGATGTACCGGCAATCTGATCGATTAAATATTTCGACATGCTGTTCTGCAGGGAAGCAGCTCTGACCAGCATGGTTACCTTTTTGGCGTATTTGGAGAAGTACATGGCTGCCTGACCGGCCGAGTTCGCCCCGCCGACGATGAAAACATTCTCGTCGACGCAGGCCCTGGCTTCGGTCATTGCCGCCCCATAATAGACCCCTGCCCCGGTAAGCCGCTCCACGCCCGGGGTGCTTAAACGCCGGTAGTACACCCCGACAGCAATCAGGCAAGCGTGGCAGGAAACCTCGCGCCCATCGGCCAATTGGACGATGTTGTAGTTGTTCTCGGTGCGGATCCCGGTCGCCTTCTGGGTCAGCATTTCCGCTCCAAACCGTGTGGCCTGGATCAGGGCACGTTCTGCCAGCTGCTGGCCACTTAATCCCTCGGGGAATCCCAGGTAATTCTCGATCCTGGAACTTGAACCCGCCTGTCCTCCCGGCGCTTCGTCCTCGATCACCAACGTCCGCAGACCTTCCGAAGCCCCATAAACCGCAGCCGCCAGCCCTGCCAGGCCTGCGCCGATGATCACCAGGTCATAGGATTCCTTCTCTGCCTGGGTGCGCAAGCCGATCTTGCCGGCGAGTTCCATTTGGCCCGGCTGCACGAGGTAGGTGCCATCCCCAAAAAGGACCACCGGCAACTTGTGGTCATCCAGTTTGAAACGGGTAAGCAGGTCCACGCCTTCGGCGCTTTGCTCAGGGTCCAGCCATACGTAGGGGACGCGGTTGCGGGAAAGGAAGTCTCGCACCTGGTGGTCGCGCAGGGTGTAGCGCGGTCCGATGACCCGCAAGCCCTCAAAAGGAGCCTTGTAGCCCTCCTTCCAGGTTTCCAGCAGATCGTTCAGGACCGGATAGAGACGCTCTTCCGGCGGGTCCCAGGGTTTGGTCAGGTAGTAGTTGATCTTGGCCGTGTTGATGGCCTGGATGGCTGCCTCGGTATCGGCGTAGGCCGTCAGCAAGGCGCGCTTGGCGTCCGGGTAGAGTTCCATTGCTTTACCCAGGAATTCGACTCCTGACATTCCGGGCATGCGCTGGTCGGAGACAAACAGGGCGACGACGTCGCCCCGCTTCTTCAGTTGATCACAAGTATCGAGCGCGGCCTGACCCGACGCCGCGCGCTGGATGCGATAGTTCGCACCATATTGGCGACGCAGATCCTGGACCACCATCTCCAGGACACTCACATCGTCGTCTACCGCGAGGATAACTGGCTTGCCCATGCTTCTTTAGTGTATTGCCTGGGCGCCGGTTCGTCGCGGGCGCACCACTTTCGCTACACCCAAATCCAGTGGCGACAGCAACTTGAGAGCGCGCCCCTGCCACTTTCGTGGGGTTTCATTTCCTGCCCAAGCCGCTAGGCTTGAGATCACCAGCACCTCATACGCTTCGCACAAAGTAGTGGAGAGAAACGTACCCGAGGTGGCGCAAAACAGGACAGTTTAGAACGACTGACGGCCGGCGGTCGATAGCGAGATTATGTCGAGCCGGCAAAGATTGCGAAATAAAAGCGACACGAGGCACAAGGCAGCACGATGAATAAAATTATCCTGGCTGACAACCAAGCAATCTTTCGCGCTGGCATTGCAAAGGTCCTGGCGAGCGAAGAGGACTTCCGCGTGGCCGCACAGTGTGCGGACCTCGAACGTCTACTGCTCTCGGTCGATGCGTATCGCTCATCGATTGTTCTATTTGCGTCGGCTTTGCGGCCGGAGTATCAGGATTTGATGTCGCATGTAAAGGCGGCAGGGAGCCGTGCGGTGGTGATTGCGGAAAACGGCGAGCCGGCCCAGATTTTCACCGCTCACGACATCCGTGGCGTGGTGTACCGGAATACCACTGGCCAGGCGCTGGTGGAGTGCGTGCATCGAGTGATTAAGGGCTTCTCGTCCATTCAGCGTCCGGCTGAGGCGATTGGCTCGGAGGAAGAAGATTCCGTAGGCGCGCGGGTTCGCGACCGTCTTACGCCGAAAGAGATGAAGATCGTCGCCCTGATTGTGCAGGGTTGCAAGAATAAAGAGATTGCCCTGCGGCTGGGCACCACCGAACAGGTCATCAAGAACTACCTGCGCAGTGTTTATGACAAGACAGGCGTTTCCGATCGCCTTGAGCTTGCACTCTTTACCATCCACCATCGGATTCTGGCCGCAGCCGCGGCCGAGGCGGGCAACTCAGTCCAGATGCGCACAGCCTAAGGTTGGTTGGGTTCACCCGACGGAGGACACGTTCCAAGGCTGCGGGTGGAGTGTCTGCGCGGACGACGCCGTTTCCTCAGTGGCTGAAGCCACATTCATTGCAAGTGATATGGACGGGCTGAAGAGTTTGCGTGAGAGCCGGAAAGAAAGCGCAGGCTCAACTCCGCGCTGCTCTGCGGAATGCTTGCCCTCAGGGGCTAAAGCCCATCGTTTTGTTTCAATGTATGTACGGGCTGAAGCCCGTACATACCCCCGCGGACCTTCAGCGGTGAGTTTTTCCGCAGCCTCTGAGGTCGGGCCCTGATACAAAACCGCAACGTTCACCTATGCAGACCCCGAGCGGTCGCTGCCTAGCGGAACCCGTCTAAGATTCGTCCAGGGCTGCTGTGTTACTGTTGCGATAGAACACCTTGGGGTGCTCCCGCGTCTGGCCCTAGCCAAAGGAAAATGCCGCAACAGTCGAACCTGTTTTCGTCCAGTCCTCCGAGCGGCTCGACCGTGCAAGATCGGGAGGCTGCGCCCCAGCGCCCGTCCCGCCTACCTCTGTGGCTTCGCCGCGTGGAGCTATACCTCTACGTCATCATCCGCATCTACATCGGCGTCATCGTGCTCGTGCTTCCCTGGTACACACCACTGTGGGCGGACAACCAACTTCTAAACCACTTCCCGCGGCTAGCCACGTTTCTTATGTACGGAGCGGTGCGCGGGATGGTCTCCGGCCTCGGGCTTCTGAATCTGTGGATCGCGGTCGTCGAAGCAGTACATTTCCGCAGATCTCACTCTTGAATGCATGACGCGTAAAACCGGTACACCTCCCGATCTCCATCGCGCTCCTCTGTCGTACCAGAACCCTGCGTTCATCAATAGTCCCGACGGCAGGCTGGTGCGCATCATTTCTGAATACTCGGAGCCGCTGGCACGTTTCCGACGGGAACGGATTCAGGACACGATCGTGTTCTTTGGTTCGGCGCGGTTCCGTGGACACGCTGACGCCAGCCGTGAACTCGAACTGCTGGATAAGACAGGCTCCGCAAACCCGGCCCCAGAGAAAGAACAACCGGCTACCGATGAGGAGATCGCCCAGGGAACAGCTACCGAGCTTCAACGGCGCCGCGCTGAGGCGGGGGTGGAGATGGCCCGCTATTACGAAGACGCCCGTGAACTTGCCTTCCTGGTGACGAAATGGTCCCAGACTCTGAAGGGGCGCCGGCACCGTTTCGTGGTGACCTCGGGAGGGGGCCCAGGCATCATGGAAGCGGCCAACCGGGGGGCCTACGAGGCCGGCGGCAAGTCGGTCGGTCTCAACATCCGGTTGCCCTTCGAACAGGCGCCTAACCCCTACATCACGCCTTCTCTGAACTTCGAGTTCCACTACTTCTTCATGCGCAAGTATTGGTTTGCGTACCTGGCCAAGGCGCTGGTTGTTTTCCCTGGCGGGTTCGGCACTCTCGACGAGATGTTCGAGGTACTGACTCTGGTGCAGACAGAAAAGTTGGCCAAGAAAATTTGCATCGTGGTCTATGGTTCCGCGTACTGGAATAGCATCCTCAACCTTGATGTACTGGTCGACAAGGGGACGATTTCTCCCCAGGATCGCGCGCTTTTTCATATGGCGGATACGCCCCAAGAGGCCTTTCTAATCCTGAAGAACGACCTGACCCACTATCACCTCGAACCGGAAGCCCGGCGCCAGGTGCAGCCCAATGTGGAAGAGGAACCCCTCCTCAATCCGGACATTTCCGGCACACGATAGGTACTAAAGGCCAGCAACGCCGGTAGTCAGAAGCGTTATCCAGGCTGGTTCCAGCCGAATTTAGACATCAATTCGTGCGCCAGTAACTGTGCATTCACGACTTGCACTGGATACTGGGCACACGAGAGCGATCACACAGTGACTGTGTGGCAGCAAGGGCCCGGGTGCGATTGCTCCATCAGGAGGAAGAGATGACAGGTTCCCGTATCTCGTATCTCTGGAACAATGAGCGCGCCGCCAAGGGCTTTGCTTCCGGTGTCTCGCTGCATAGCCATACCAACCGGTCGAAAGAAACTCTCGATTTCATCGTAAAGCTGGCTCACGAATACCGCTGCTTCTCGGGAATCATGGCCCGGGAGGAAAAGCGCTGCCGGCGAAACCATCGCTTGCAGGTCGACTACTCCGCGAGTTACTGGACGCCCCCGCTCACACCCCGGCTGGCATTCGATCTGGAAAGCCGCCAGATCGCGGAGTCGCTCCAGGTGCAGCCGCTGGTCTCGATTACCGATCACGATGATATCCAGGCGCCCATGCTGCTGCGCACTGTAACCAGCGCCCGCCACATCCCGGTTTCTGTGGAGTGGACGACACCGTTCGGCAAAGATCAGGCCTTTCACCTTGGCATCCATAACCTGCCGAGCGCATCGGGCGCGGAGTGGATGCGCCAGTTTGCAGCGTTCACCGCCAATCCCAGTGATTCGCGACTGACGGAGATGCTGTCTGCGCTGCACGACCTTCCCAACGTGCTCATCGTCTTCAATCACCCGCTCTGGGATCTCTACAAGATCGGCCTGGACGTGCACCAGCAGCGGGTGGAAGAGTTTCTTACCCAGAACAGCCGTATGATTCACGCGGTGGAGCTAAACGGACTGCGCAACTGGGAAGAGAACCGGTTGGTGAAACGGCTTGCTGCGCGATGGAACAAGCTGCTGATCTCCGGCGGCGACCGCCATGGCCTGGAGCCGAACGCAAACGTCAACCTGACGCAGGCGAACAGCTTCAACGAGTTCGTAGATGAAATCCGGCGCGAGAATCGGAGCCATGTATTGTTCATGCCGCAATACGCGGAACCATGGAAACACCGCATCATGAAATCCACGTTGGATGCCATTCGCGACTACCCCGATTTTCCCGAAGGATCTCGCCGCTGGGATGAGCGCGTGTATCACCCGGACATGCACGGTGTCGATCGCCCTCTCAGCCAGCTTTGGCCAGACGGCGAGGCGCCAGCTTACATGCGCATGATTATCCAATTGGTGAGGATGCTGGGCAGCAACCCGGTGAGCAATAGTCTGCGCTTTGCGTGGAACGAATCGCACGAGCTGCAATTCGCGCTGGGCGAGCAGGAAGCGTTCTAAGACGGTTTGACTCTTCTCGGTTCGCCCCAGCGCGGATACACTTTGCCTATGCGCTCGGCGACGCCCAGGGTGGCGTACTTCCCGGATACGTTTTACGAGATCAACGGGGTGGCCCACACCAGCCGGCACTTTGAAGCGTTTGCGCAACGAAGGGGCATCCCCTTTTTCTGTCTCCATCCGGCGAAAAGAGACAGCGCAATCCACGAACAACAGCAGGGCGAGCTGACCACACTGGAGATTCCACGCGGCAGCATGATTTCATTTCGCCTGGAAAAAGATCTCACCTTCGATGCCGCGTTCCTGCGCCACAAGAAATTCCTTGAAGAGCGTTTGCGCGCGTTCCGTCCGGACATTGTCCACATCACCGGGCCCAGCGAGCCGGGCATTCTGGGCGCGTGGCTGGCGAAGAATCTCAAGGTTCCGCTGGTTGCCTCGTGGCACACCAACCTGCACGAATATGCTGCTCAGCGTTCGGGGTGGTTCCTGCGCATGCTGCCCTTGCGCCAACGGCCGGGGGCGGAAAAGAAAATCGAAGACGCTACGCTGTTAGCATGTGCTCGCTTTTACCGGCTGGCGGAGGTTCTGTTCGCGCCCAATATTGATTTATGCCGGCTGCTGGAGAAGTTTACCGGCCGCCATTGCGCCCTGATGCCTCGCGGCGTGGATACTCTCTCTTTCTCCCCGGAATATCGGAATCGTAGCGAGACCGCGGAGCCGTTTGTGCTTGGGTTTTGTGGCCGGCTTTCGATTGAGAAGAATGTATTCCTGTTGGCGCGCATCCGCACCGAGCTGATCGAGCGCGGCCTCACGAATTTTCGATTTCTCATCATAGGCCACGGCAAAGAGGAAGGCTGGCTGCGGCAACACCTGCCGAATGCCGAGTTCACCGGCGTGCTTCGAGGCCAGGACCTTGCCCGCGCTTACGCGAATATGGATCTGTTTGTATTTCCTTCGCACACGGATACTTTCGGCAATGTCGTGCTTGAGGCTTTGGCTTCCGGCGTACCTGCGATCGTCACGCCTGATGGCGGTCCACGCTACATTGTCAAGGACGGAGAGACTGGTTTTATCGCTGCGGACGATGGTTTTTCGGATGCGATTGCGAAGGTTATTCTCGACCCGGAGCTGCATGCGCGAATGGGCGATGCAGCGCGGCTGTATGCACAGTCAGCTTCGTGGGATTCGGTTTTTGAGGGCGTTTACAGCACTTACGATGAGGTCCTCGCTAGTCACGGCCGTTAGATTTCGCCGGTGTAAATATAAAAAACCGCAGATCTCTCCACTCCGCTACGCTCCGGTCGAGATGACAAATTTGTTTGACAACGAAATTGAGCGATTCCAGGGTAAATGGAAATTAGCTTTCAAGATGAATTGTCATCTCGACCGGAGCGTACCCGGATTTGAGAATTTACATGGTCAGCGAATCCTGGGTGCCCTACATCTCGCTCGTTTTTCGCGAGATGTGGGATACCACGAGCCTTAACGGTTCGCAGTCCGAGGGTCCCATCGAGTCTTAAGGGCTGCAAGAAAAGGGCGGTGGTATCCCACATCTCGCGAAAAACGAGCGAGATGTGGGGCACCCGTCGTTAGTGGTAAGGCCAGAGTTTGGGAGTTTTACTGAACCTGGCCGATGTAGACACCGTACGGTGGCAGCTTGATGGCGGCCAGTGATTGAGAATCCTCCATGCCGGGGCTCTGCAGTAGGGCCTTGAGCTGCGTGGCGGTCACTGCCTGGGGTGATAAATCGAACGCTACGGTTTGCGATTGCGCGGTGAAATTGCAGGCGATCAGGACAACCTGCCCGCTGGGTGTTTTACGCAGCCAGGAGAGAACGTTGTTGTCGTTGACGTTCAGCATGGTTAAGGCGCCATCGTGCAAGGCCGGGTTTTCGCGGCGCAACTGTATCAGTTGCTGATACCAGCTATATAAAGAATCATCCTCACGCGATTCGATGGCGACATTCACTGTCTTGTACGACGCGGGCACCGGCAGCCACGGCGTGGCCGACGCAGCGGTAAAGCCCGCGTTGGGTGACCCGTCCCACTGCATGGGAGTACGTTCACCATCCCGGCCCTTTTCCTTAGGCCATCCGATTTTGCCGATCGGGTCCTTTACGTCTTCCACGCGGGTGGGCGGCGTAGTCGTCATGCCCAGCTCTTCGCCGTAATACATCATGGCGGTGGCCCGAGTGCCGAGCAGCAGGGTGGCGATCACGCGGGCAATCTCCAGGTTGTGCTTTCCGTCGCCATAACGATTCCAACTGCGCACGTTGTCGTGGTTGTCAAAGACAAACAGCGGCTGGTCATCGTCAATATCGTGCTCGGCCTGATCAATGCGGGTGCGGAAGGCCGCGGCGTCCAGCTTGTTGAGGAAGCCGACCTGCATGTCCATGGGCAGTTGCAGTTCGTCATGGTCCGCGCCGTACCACTTGCGCAGCTCCGCGATATCCGGCAAATAGGTCTCACCAATCACAACCCGGTTGCCGGCATAGCTGTTTGTCAGCTTGTGCAGATCCCGCATGACCTGGTGCACTTCCGGCAAGTTGCTGGTCATGGAGTCATCCAGATTCGGATCGCCGTAGGCATTGGTGCCGGGCAACACCTTCTCGTCGCGCAGTTGCTCGTCTTCAAACAACGTCGGCACGGCGTCCAGACGAAAACCAGCCACTCCCTTGTTCAACCAGAAGCGAAAGGCTCCGAACACCGCACGTTCGACCGCGGGGTTTCTCCAATTAAGGTCGGGCTGTTCCGCGTAAAACTTGTGGTAGTACCACTGTGACGTTTTGGCATCAAATTTCCACGCCGAGTGGCCAAAGACGGACTGCCAGTTATTGGGGGGCTCGCCGGGACCTTTGCCATCGCGCCACATATACCAGTCGCGCTTGGGATTGGTCCTCGAGCTCTCGGACTCGATGAACCAGGGATGCTTGTCGGAAGTGTGGTTCATCACCATATCCATGATGATGCGTATATTCCGCTTTTTTGCCTCGGCCAATAACCGATCGAAATCGGCCATCGTCCCGTACTGGGGATCGATCGCTTCATAGTTGGAAACGTCGTACCCAAAGTCGACCTGGGGCGAGGGATAAATGGGGGAAAGCCAGATGGCATCGACGCCAAGGCCCTTGAGGTAATCGAGGCGCTGGGTGATCCCGTTAAGGTCGCCGACACCGTCGCCGTTTGAATCCTGGAAGCTGCGGGGGTAGATTTCGTAAATCAACGCATGCTTCCACCAGGGATCGGTTTTTCCTGGTGCCTGTGCCAAGGCGCCGGCGAGGTTCAGGAGCATGAACAGGAGCAGCCCGGCGAAAGCCACCAAGGGTATTGCTGTTTTGCGCATAGGCAAATTTACGCCTCATTTCGTTTTCCGGCGACCAAAGTCGAGGCCGAAGTGAGGGTCGGATCGAGTGCCATCGATTTTGAAGGGAATCTCGGCGCCGGCGCCGTTCTTTTGAAACACGCGATCGAACGGCATGAGTAGTACGCCCTGCCAGCCCCCCACCATGCGCGACACAGAGGCCTGCATATCGGCAGTTCCGGCGAAGTTGAATTTAGCGCCGTCAAGGCTGTAGATGCCGGCGAGTTTAATGCTGGCCCCGGGAATGTCGTAGTGCAGATTCGATAGATTCAGGCCGGCGTCCGCCAGGTTGAAATCGCCCCGCATCTGGGAGCGCACTACCTCCATCTTCCCGTACCGCTCTTCTTGAGTGGCCAGTTCCACCTGGCCCTGGCTTCTGAGACTGAGCTCGTCGATGCGGTTTTGAATTTTTTCGCTGCTGAAGCGTCCATCGACGATGGCAAAGTTACCTTGCAACCGCAATCGGTGGGCAACGTCCTGAGGTCCCGGCGGGAGATCCAGCATGGTATGCAGCTTAGCCTTGCCCTCCATCACGGGTGGATCCGTGCGCACCCCCAGCCGCAGCAGATCTTCGATCCTGCCTTGATCCAGGGCTACATCGAGGTAAACATGGCGCCCCGGTTCCCCCTGCACGCGCACCACATACCCTCGCGCGACCAGGAAGGATTGCAGAAACTGCGCCTTGACCGGCTGCAGGTAGGTGTCCCCGTCGGTGCCATCGACAATCGCGTGGAATTCTGTATGCAACGGCACCTTGTGCCCGCTGATCTTCACCTGGAAGTCGGGCGTATCGGTCTCACCATCCACCACAATCTTGTCCAGAATGCCCTGATATCGCCCTTGCGAGGAGAGGATCCCACCTATGCCTTTGATGGTGCCGAGATCGGCATCGTGGAAGGAGTAAGTCCCGCCCACTGGGGTCGCTCCCAAATGGTCGGCATTCCAGGGGCCAAAATAGCCGCGGCTCTCGATTTGGCCCACTGGTTTGGGATTGGTCAGCACGGCGGTAAAGTCCATCGGTTTGCCGGCGCCAATCGAGCGTAAGGAAAGGCTCTGGATGACGAATCGCAGTGGAACCTTGCCCGGCTTGTCCGTACCCAGGGTGAGCACGGTGTCGGTGCACTCCATCTCGTCGACGGAAATGCTTCCATTGCCGGGCTGAGGATGATCGCTGTTCGACCCTGGCAGTTCTTTGCGTTGGCTCCTGGGCGGCAGATTGATGCGCAGCCCCTCAACCTCAACGTGGCCGATGTGCATGGGAGAACGCAGAAGGCTGCCATAGCCGGTGCGGAAGGCGAAACTGCGCACAGAAAACGTCGGCACGCTGGATTCGATGTTGTATGGGTAGATGGCCAGGTCCTTTCCTGAGACCTGGAACCCGCGCAGGAGAGAGACGTCAAACGCGGCCAACTCTACCCGGCTGTGGTATCGGGCGGACAGACTTTGCAGCAATCGCGCCCTTAGGATTGGCTCGGCCCGGGAAAGAAGGATTTCGAAAATAGCCGCCGCCACCATTGCGATCACCAGGACGCTCATCCCCACCCAAAACAGCGTCCTATATCCTCGACCTGCCACGCCCTCCGCCCTTCTGCTTCAACATTTTCACTTCTACTCTGCGCCGGCGGTTGACCCGAGGTGTTTCCCTGGGAAAAAGTCACGCCGGCATCGGTCGTTTTGTCTTTACCGGATGTGAAAATGCCGCTGCCCGATGCTACAACGACGCGTTCCGGCATGTAACATCGCACCGAGGAGGGAAGCTTGTGGTGACAGTTCGGATTCTTGCCTTCTTGATGCTCCAGTTCGCTGGTCAGCAGATTTGGGCCCAGGCACTCCCCTCGTCTTCGCTCTCCATCGACGCCTACATTCACCAGGGATGGGACAGTCTTTCCCGTTCCATGTCCGAGTGCAAATCGCTGGTCGATCCCAAGGTCACTGCGCCGCCGCTGCTTTATCTCCCTTTTGGAGCGCCCACACCGCCTGAACTGTTGCGGCTGTCGGCCCAATGCAAGATCCAGATCGCCCACCTTCCTCATCGCATCCAGCATGTGGGAGATGTAAAGGAGTCGGAGATTCCGCGGCCGGGGCTTCTCTACCTACCCAACCGGTACGTGGTGCCCGGCGGCCGATTCAACGAGATGTTCGGCTGGGATAGCTACTTCATTATCCTGGGCCTTCTCCGCGACGGCCGGATTGACCTGGCTCGCGGCATGGTGGAGAACTTCTTCTACGAAATTGAGAATTATGGGGCGGTGCTTAATGCCAATCGCACCTACTTCCTCACTCGCTCTCAGCCGCCGCTGTTAAGTGCAATGATTCGGGCCGTCTTCGAAGCGGCATGTGCCCGCGACCGGTCCCCGGCGAATCTTGCCCGGCAAAAGCAGTGGCTGGCCCGTGCTTACCCGTATGCGCGCCGCGATCACGATTTCTGGCTGAGCAGCATTCACCGCGCCGGGCAAACCGGGTTGGCGCGGTATTTCGATATCGGCGAGGGCCCGGTACCTGACATCGCCGACCACAGCAACTACTACATAGACGTTATCAACTGGCTGGTGGCTCATCCCGATGTGCACACCAACTACCTGATCGCAGCGCCGGAATCCCCTTCCCGGGCACAACAAGCAGCGCTTGCGAAAACCAGTTGCGATGCGACCCACTCCGTCGTTTGCGGCCTGGCCTGGGCCCATGGATTTCGCCTTACTCGCGACTTCTACAAGGGTGACCGCTCGGTACGGGAATCTGGTTTCGATATTTCTTTCCGCTTCGGTCCCTTCAGCGGTTCCACCCACCATTACGCCGCTGTCGGACTCAACAGCCTGCTCTACCACTACGAACAGGACTTGGCCGAATTTGCCGAAATGGTCGACCAGGGCGCAGAACGGACGCGTTGGATGCAAATGGCTGACGCTCGCCGGCAGGCGATCAACAAGTACTTGTGGAACCCCGGCAAAGGCATGTTTTTCGATTACGACTTCACCACGCGGCAACAGTCCAGCTACGTTTACGCGACTACCTTCTATCCTCTTTGGGCAGGCCTGGCTACGGCGGAACAGGCAGCAGCAGTGGACAAGAACCTCGCCCTGCTTGACCGGCCCGGCGGCCTCGCCAGCAGCACCTACGCGAGCGGGTTGCAGTGGGATTTGCCCTTTGGCTGGGCCCCGCTCAACTGGCTTGCCGTTCGCGGTTTGTGGACGAATGGGTACACCGACGATGCACGCCGGGTTGCCCAACAGTTCACCCATACTGTCCGAACCAGTTTCGAGAAGGAAGGGACCATCCACGAGAAGTACAACGTCGAAACCGGGTCGTCGAACGTGGAGGTGATCGCCGGCTATCAAAACGTCGTGGGTTTCGGCTGGACGAACGCGGTTTATGTGGAGATGGAGCACTTGCTGAAAATCACCTCGCCTGGAAAAGTACGAAATGCCCCTTAAACATGTGCTGCCCCCACCGGAACGCCGCGCCTTCGGACAATCGCGGCGCAAACAGGTACGTCGCCAGGAGCAGAATCGATGGCGCTCCGCGGATCGGCAAACCGATCCCATCGACGCCCTGGCGGTCTCCGCCGTGGGGCGGGTGCCGGCCCTGCTGACGATCAAGTGGCAGCGGATGGCGGTTTCGCCCTTTGGTTTTTTCCGCGGCGCAGTTTCGATCATGGCCGCCGACCTGGCCGTGCTACCCCATACCGGCATCTTTACCCAGCTATGCGGGGACGCCCATGTTCGGAACCTGGGTGCCTACGCCGCACCCGATGGCCGGCTGGTTTTCGACATCAACGATTTCGACGAAACCATCCGGGGGCCTTTTGAGTGGGACGTGAAGCGTCTTGCCACCAGTATCATCCTGGCTGGCCGCGAATGCGGTAACAAGAGCGGCGCCTGTGATGCGGCAGCATCCCTGTTTCTAAGGAGTTATCGCCGATCTATCCATGCCTTCGCGCGCATGACGGTCATGGACGTGGCCCACTTTCAAGTCCACCGGCTGCAACGCATTGCGCCGGTCTCCCAGGTTCTGCGCAAGGCGGAGCAAGCAACTCCGCAATACAACGCGGCACGCCTCCTCGAACAGCCCAAAGGGACCGCCAAAACAGGAAAGGGGGGGTCGGGCCCTCACCGCATCTTTATTGAACACAAACCTTTGCAGTACCGTCTTTCGCCTGCGAAGGCGGAGATGATTCTCGACTCATTGAGCTTGTACCGCGAATCGCTATTACCCGAGCGTCAGCACTTTTTTGATTTGTACCGTCCGCTGGATGTCGCCTTCCGGGTGGTGGGTACCGGCAGTGTCGGGCTGCGCGACTACATCGTCTATCTGGAGGGCAACGGCAGCGACGATCCTCTCTTTCTGCAGATCAAGGAAGAGCCGGGGTCCGCGTATGCCCCCTACCTTGGCGAGATGGGGGCACCGCAACACCAGGGGCACCGTGTGGTGCAGGGACAGCGAGCGATGCAGTTTCTGTCAGACATACTTTTGGGCTGGACCACGATTCACAATCGGCAGTATCTGGTCCGGCAGTTGAATGACCATAAGGCGTCGATTGAGATGGAAGACCTGAAGGGCGAAGGGCTGATGCAATACGCTGAAATATGCGGGGAGCTGCTGGCCCGGGGCCACGCGCGGTCGGGCGATGCGGTTGCGCTTGACGGGTACATCGGCACCTCGGATCGTTTTGTGGAGGCGGTCTCGTCTTTTGCGGTTGACTATGCCAACCAGACCGAGCTTGATTACAAGACGTTTCTGCATTCGCGGTTCGCACCGCCCACTGCGCATAGGAAGACAGTTCCGGTGAAGGCCGCTCCCAGGCGGCGCCGGCCTAAACAGAAAACCGTGATTAAAGAAGCGGCGCCTAAAGGTTAGGTTTCGACCAACCACGAACCGACGGGTGCCCCACATCTCGCTTGTTTTTCGCGAGATGTGGGATACCGCGGATGTTAGCCGTAAGTGCCTACTTGGATTCGAAAGCTCGAGGTCGGGCGCAGTGGTATCCCACATCTCGCGAAAAACAAGCGAGATGTGGGGCACCCGTCGGTTCATTACTGGGATAGATTCTGAATCACCCCTGTCGGTTCGTGCTGGGATGGATTCTGAATTACCCCCGTCGGTTCGTTGCTGGGAAGGATTCTGAATCACCCCTGTCGGTTCGTGCTGGGATGGATTCTGAATCACCCCTACGGTTCGTTGCTGGGATGGATTCTGAATCACCCCTGTCGGTTCGTGCTGGGATGGATTCTGAATGACCCCTACGGTTCGCTGCTGGGATAGATTCTGAATCACCCCTGTCGGTTCGTTGCTGGGATAGATTCTGAATGAGGCCGAAATGCTCGGTCAGAGGGCTTGCAATGCGACAATGAGAGCAGCGCTCTGGCGCTGCTTTTCTTATGCTCCAACTTTCTTCTGCCGGCAAACGGTTCGGTCCCCGGGTATTGTTCGAGAATGCCGACTGGCTCATTACGCCCAATGAACGCACTGCCCTGGTGGGCGCCAACGGTACCGGGAAATCGACCCTGCTCAAAGTGCTCGCCGGGACCGAATCGCTTGACTATGGCAGCCTGCAGCGCACCCGGGGCATGACCATGGGCTATCTGCCCCAGGAAGGGCTCGCCCTGTGCGGGCGCAGCGTTTTTGCCGAGTGCCTCTCGGTCTTCGCCGAGCTGCAGAGCATGGAGCAGGAATTAGAGATCCTTTCCACGCGATTAGCCGAGTTTGACCCGGCAACGCCTGAGTATGCGGCGGCGGCCGACCGTTTTTCTTTTCTCGACTCCCACTTTCGCGCCCACAACGGCTATGCGCTCGACGCGCAGGTAGGCACGGTGCTGGGTGGCCTGGGCTTCAGCAAGCATGACTGGTCGCGGCAGACCGAGGAGTTCTCCGGCGGGTGGCAGATGCGCATCGCCCTGGCCAAGCTGCTGCTGCAAAAGCCCAGCCTGCTGCTGCTCGACGAGCCCACCAACCATCTTGATCTGGAAACCCGCAATTGGCTGGAGGGCTATCTCAACAATTATCCCAACGGCTACATCCTGATCTCCCACGATCGCTACTTTCTCGACGTGACGGTGGACAAGACGATCGAGATATGGAACAAGGCGCTGCACTTTTACCACGGCAACTACGAGAAGTACCTCACGCAGAAGGAAGAGCGGCGAGCCCAGCTGGCCGCTGCCTACAAGAATCAGCGCGAGCATATCGAGCATCTGGAAGCCTTCATCAGCCGATTTCGCTACCAGGCTACCAAGGCCAAACAGGTGCAGAGCCGCATCAAGGAGTTGGACAAGATCGAGCGGATCGAAATTCCCGTTGAAGAGCAGGCGATCCACTTCAGTTTTCCCCAGCCTCAGCCTTCCGGCCGTACGGTGGTTGAAGTCTCAGACCTGGCCAAGAGCTACGGGCCGAAGCAGGTGCTCGAGGACGTCAGCTTTACCATCGACCGCGGCGACCGCATTGCCCTGGTGGGCGTGAACGGAGCGGGGAAATCAACCCTGATCCGCATGCTGTCGGGCATGGAGCCGCCCTCAAGCGGCCATCTGCGCCTGGGTCACAATGTCACCGCCGAGTATTTTGCCCAGGACCAGTACAAGGTGCTCGACGGCAACGCTCGCATGCTGGACGACATCAGCAACACCGCGCCGCGCGTGTCGACGACCGATTTGCGCAGCCTGCTGGGATGTTTTCTGTTTTCCGGTGACGACGTCTTCAAACCGTTGGGTGTGCTTTCCGGAGGTGAGCGCAACCGCTATGCGCTGGCGCGTATCCTGGTGAGCCCGTCAAACTTTCTGCTGCTGGACGAGCCTACGAATCACCTCGATCTCCGGGCCAAGGAAGTTTTGCTCGAAGCCATCGCTCGCTTCAATGGAACGGTAGTCATGGTCTCGCATGATCGTTACTTTATCGATCGGCTCGCCACCCGCATTTTCGAAATCGAGGGCGGGCATGTTCACGTCTACCCGGGCAATTACGAAGACTACCTCTATCGTAAGCAGGCCGCTGAAACGCAGGGGAGCCGGTCGAATGGCGTGACAGCGGCTCCTTTGGAGCCGGTAAAGACCTCGGCCGAAGCTGCCGTCAAGGCACGCCGCCTGAACCCCATCAAGTTGCGCCAGATGCAGGAGCGCTGCAACTTTGTGGAGCAGGAGATCCCGCGCATTGAGAGCTCCATTGCCGCTGCGGAAGAATCTCTTGGCGTGTATGAGAGCGCGGAGGAAACGCAGCGTCTCACGCAATTGCTGCAAAGTTTGCGCAAGCAATACGACTTGCTCACCGCCGAATGGGAGGAGTTAGTGCAACAACTGGAGCAGCAGGCCATTGAGTAAGTCCGGGGCGCGCTCCTCTGCATTCGCTGTCAGCGCCGGGATTTTGCTCAGCCGGCTCATGGGGCTGGTACGCGAGCGGGTGTTTGCCCATTATTTCGGCAACTCCGACGCTGCTGACGCGTTCCGATCTGCCTTCAAGATTCCCAACTTCCTGCAAAATCTTTTCGGCGAAGGCGTTTTGTCCGCTTCATTTATCCCCGTGTACGCCCGCCTGCGAGCGGAAGTGCGGGACGAGGAAGCCACGCGACTAGCCGAATCGATCTTCGCCATCCTTTTCTTCATTACTTCACTGCTGACGCTCGTTGGAGTGTTTGCGACTCCCTGGTTGATCGACGCCATTGCGCCGGGTTTTCAGGGGGAGAAGCGCCAGCTCACCATGCGGCTGGTGCAGATCCTCTTTCCCGGAGCGGCGCTGCTGGTTATTTCAGCATGGTGCCTCGGCATCCTGAACAGCCACCGGAAGTTCTTCCTTTCCTACGCTGCACCGGTGATCTGGAACGTTGCCCAAATCACGGCCCTGCTCTGGAAAGGTGGACACGTGACCGAGCCTCGATTGGCGATCATTCTCGCGATCGGCTCCGTCATCGGGAGTGGCCTGCAATTTGCGGTGCAGTTACCAACGGTGATGGGATTCCTCCGTCCCCTCACGGGAAAGCTGTCGCTGCGCACCGGGCAGGTGAAAACCGTCACCCGAAACTTCCTCCCGGTATTTGTAAGCCGGGGCGTGGTGCAGATAAGCGCGTATGTCGACTCCGTGCTGGCAAGCTATCTGCCGACGGGTGCGGTCTCCGCTCTGGGATATGCGCAAACTTTGAACTCACTGCCTGTGAGCTTGTTCGGGATGGCGATTTCTGCCGCTGAACTGCCCGCCATGTCGAGTGCCTTGGGAACGAATGAGGAAATTGGATTGGCGCTGCGTCAGCGGCTGGAGAATGGGCTAAAGAATATTTCCTTCTTCGTAATTCCTTCTGCCGTGGCATTTTTGGTTCTGGGCGATGTCGTCGTCGCCACGATTTACCGGTCGGGACACTTCGGGGCAAGCGATGTGACCTTTGTCTGGAGTGTTCTGGCGGGTTCCAGCGTGGGCCTTCTGGCTACGACCTCGGGCAGGCTCTATTCTTCTGCATTCTATGCCTTGCGTGATACGCGCACGCCTCTGAACTTCGCGATCATTCGCGTGGTGCTCACGGTGGCTCTGGGCTACCTGTTTGCTCTGCCACTTCCCAGGCTGCTGGGCATTGATCGCCGCTGGGGAGTGGCCGGCCTCACGCTTTCAGCAGGAATGGCCGGATGGGTTGAATTTGCCCTCCTGCGCCGCGCTCTGCAGGCACGCATTGGTGCGGTGGTCGCATCGGTCTCCCGCATCGCCCGGCTGTGGGTGGGTGCTCTGCTGTCCTCCGCAGCGGCTTACGGGGTCAAACGGGTGCTGCCGTTCCATCGCGCTGAACTGGTGGGATTATGCGTGCTTTCGATCTTCGGGCTGGGATACCTCTTGTTCACCAGGATGCTGGGAGTAGCGGCGCCGGGGAGTGTGACCCGCTTGCTGCGCAGACGAGCCTAACTTCTGATCGCCAGAGCGAAACAAATTTTGGGTGATTCAAAAGCAATCGTGGGGCCTCGCCCCGTCATCTTCGGCCCACGTACGCTTGCGCGAACGTGGGGCACCCGTCCATGACTACCGGATTTTTTTGCACGACTAGCTGATGCCTAGTTTGTGCATGTAGTCTGCGTCGATCTTCAGGCCTTCCATGGGCGGCACGTTGTAACCCTCCTGCTCAACAAAGCAATGCTTCACGACGCCGGACTTGGCTGCCTGCTGAAAGATGGGACGGTAGTCGATCGTGCCCTGCCCTAACTCCACGATCGTGGGCACATTTTCGATCGATGAGTCAGCAGTGATCCCCTTGAAATCTTTTACGTGCAGCATGGTGATGCGGGTGGGATATTTCCGCAAATAGTCCACCGGATTCGCACCCCCGACCGTGACCCAGCCGCAATCCATCTCCATGGTGACGTGCGCCGGATCGGTCAGACGCAGCAACTCATCGTAAGGGACAACGCCATCCGTCTTATGAAACTCCATGGTGTGGTTGTGATAGCCGAATTTCAGACCGGCTGCGCTTATTTTTGTGCCGATGGTGTTGAACTGCTCCGCATTCCAGCGCCAGTCTTGCAGCGTGAAGGCAGAGGATCTCTCTTTTGGAGAAAGACCCTTGACCCGCGCGGGATCTTTAAAACCGGGGAAAGAACAAATAATGTAACTGACACCCAACTCTTTGTTGAAGGCGATGACCTCATCCAGTTTCTGATGCAAATCGTCTGAACTATAGTGCGCGCTGACCAGGTGCAACCCGGCATCGCTCATGGCTTGCTTCACTTGCGCGGCGCTGTGATTGTAGTAACCAGCCGATTCGACCTCGCGAAAGCCGATGGCACCAAGCTGTTTCAGCGTGCCGTCATAATCCTTAGGGAGAAGCTCTCGCACCGAATACAACTGCAGGCCCAACGGCACCTTCAGCGTCTGTGCGTTCAACTTGCCAGACATTGAGCTGTAGATAAGAGCCGCTGAGCCGGCTTTGACGAAATCTCTCCGTGATTGCTTCAAAATGACACCCCTTTTTCCATGTAAATGTGGAAGGAGAAGGTTAAGGGCCTCGGCTGGGATTTGCAACCTAGTCCGGCAGGCCGAAGGAGATGACGTTTGGTCCCATCGCGACCGCTACATATTGCTTGTTGTCGAACATGTAGGTCATGGGCGAGGCATGCGGCGTCTCGTTGGTCTGGAAACTCCAGAGTGGCTTGCCGGTCTTCGCATCCGCGGCAGCGAAGGCGCCGTCGTCTGCGCCATAAAAGACCACACCTCCGGCGGTGCTGAGCACCCCGCCAAAGGTATCCCCGGGGCCAGTTTGAGGAAGCTCCCACGCTGGCTTGCCGGTTTGGATGTCGAATGCGCGCAGGACCCTCCGACCCGGATCGGCTGGATCGGGGCTGTTGGAGCCGCCCATGTATCCGTGGCCCAGTTGAAACGGCATGTCAGTGCGGGTGAAGATACCGCACTTGTCATTGGTCTGCACGTAGTACAGCGAGGTCAGAGGATTCCAGGAGGCCGAATACCAATTGGTCGCCCCATTCAGCCAGGGACACACCTTCGTGCCCTCAGGCGTTGGCTCCTTGCCGGGTGCGACGATGGGCCGGCCTTCCGGGGTGAGGCCGGTTGCCCATGTCAGCTTTTTGGTATATTGCCGGCCCAGCAAAAATTTGCCGTTGGTCCGGTCCAATACATAGAGAAATCCATTGCGGTTTGCCTGCACCATCAACTTGCGTGGCTTCCCTTCCCACTCGGCATCGACCAGCGATGGGGGAGCCATGGCATCGTAGTCATGCACATCGTGCGGAGTGAACTGGAAGTACCACTTCAGCTTGCCTGTCTTTGCGTCAAGAGCGACCACCGAATCGGTATAAAGATTGTCTCCCTTGCGATCGTCTCCGATGAGATCGTCTCCGGGATTCCCGACTGGCCAGTAGACCGTGTCCAGATCCTTGTCGTAGGTGCCGGTCATCCAGGTGCCGCCACCGGGATGATCGATCCCGTTTCCCTGCCAGCTTTCGGAGCCCGGCTCGCCGCGTTTCGGCACAGTCCAGAAGCGCCACACCTCTTTGCCCGAGGCCTGATCAAAGGCAGCTACGAAGCCACGCGCACCTTCGTCGCCGCCCGAGGTTCCGGAGATCACCATGCTCCCGACCACAAGGGGCGCACCGGTTGCGTTGTAGTTGTTGTGCCAGTCGGCCAACGGCGTCTCCCATGCGAGCGCGCCGGTCATCCGGTTGAGCGCAATGAGATGCGCATTATCGGTGACCATGAACACCTTGTCGCCGGCGACCGCAACACCGCGGTTGGCTCCGGAAACGGCATTTCCAACCAGACCCTGGGTGCGGGAGCGCTGATAGTGCCATATCTGCCGTCCGCTGCCCGCATCGAGCGCGAAGCATTCATTGGCGTAGGTGACGTACATGACTCCCGCCGCAACAACGGGGGTAGCCTGCACTTCCCTGGTGCCGTTCAGAGTAAAAATCCACCTCGGCTGCAAGCGTGAAACATTCGTGGTGGTGATCTGCGCCAGTTCACTATAACGACTGCCGACCGTCTGCCCGTTGTAGCTCGGCCAGTCGGCCTGCGAGGTGACCACCCGGTACTCGTCCGACTCCGTTTTGCGCAGGAGATACAGTTGATGGTCGTCACCCAGCATCTGCATATCTTTTGCCGAGCGGTTCAAGGCCGTGCCTTGAAGTGTTTTTCCGCCCTCGAGCGTCACCGAGGCGTGCTCGGCGACCGCACCCTCAAAAGGCTTCAGGGTGCGCAGGAAGCTGATCAAATTGGTGCGATCTTTGTCGACAATATCCGCAAAGGGGGGCATGCCGGAAGACGGAATGCCATTGTGCAGGAGCCTCACTAATTCGTCATCCGAACGCAGAGGCACCCGTTCCAGGATCGACGGCGCAAACTCACCGCCGCCCCCGTTGGTGCCGTGGCACGATGCACACCGGGTGGCGAAGATCTGCTGCCCAGCGGCCTGGGGTGAACCCGGAGGCAAAGGGGGAAGAGGAGGCCCCTGCCCGTGAACGGCCGCTGCCGGCAAAAACTCCATCAGGCCGATCAACATGGCCGCTTTCCACACCCCAGGCAGACTCCCCATTCGATCCACTCCCCGTGATCCTCTAGAGTAATTTGTCTCGCACACTCACATGACAAATGTCAGCGATTCTTTTGACAAAAGACACTAGTGGGGGAAGCTCGGCAGCCGGATGATGTCCCAGTAGGCACAGGGAGGGGTTATGGCCGCGAGCGTCATGGTCGAGCCTTACAGCATCACCAGGAACGAGAAGACTGCTGTCGCGTCGCTGCGCAGCGTTACTAAGAAATTCGGCCGGCAGACTGCGCTCGATCGTTTTTCGCTCGAGCTTCGCCGCGGAGAAGTGGTCGCTCTGCTAGGCCCGAATGGCGCCGGCAAAACCACCGCGGTGCGCTTGCTGCTGGGATTGAGCCGGGCGACTTCTGGCGAGGTGGAGATCTTCGGCGGCAACCCGAGAGATCGTGCGAGCCGCTTGCGCCTGGGCGCCATGCTGCAGGTAGGGCGCATGCCGGAGACGCTGCGGGTGCGCGAGCATTTGCAACTTTTCAGCAGTTATTATGCCCACCCTCGTCCGCTGAACGAGCTGTTAGCGGTCGCCGGTCTGCAGGGTTTGGAAGAGAGGCTGTTTGGCACGCTGTCTGGGGGACAAAAACAGCGCATGCTCTTTGCGCTCGCGCTGTGCGGCGATCCCGATCTCATCTGTCTCGATGAGCCAACACTCGGCATGGATGTCGAGGCGCGGCGGGCGATGTGGGAGCAGGTACGCAAGCTGGCCGCTATGGGAAAGACCGTTTTGCTCACTACCCATTACCTGGAAGAAGCCGATGCCCTGGCGAGCAGGATTGTTGTGATTCAAAAAGGCAAGGTTGTTGCCGAGGGCACTCCGGAGGAGCTGAAGGCCGCGGATGGCTCGCGCGCCATCCGCTGTACCACCTCACTCCAGCCTTCGTTGATTTCCGCCATCGCTGCGGTTACGAGCGTGGAGCAGGCTGGTAACGATCTGCTGGTGCGCACACGTACTCCTGAGGCCGTGCTGCGCATCATGCTGGCGCAGGACGCCGCATTGAGCAGGCTGGAAGTGCGTGCCGCGGCCCTGGAAGATGCCTTTCTTGCCCTCACCAACCAGACTGCAACAGGGATTGAATAGGAGGCACTATGGCTACTGCTATCGCCCTCAATCAGACACAACCGTCGCTGCCGCGAATTTACTTCAACGAAGCGCTCTTTGAGTTGCGGAAGTTGTCGCGTAATCGCAGTTATCTTTTCTCCATGATCGGCTTTCCGGTCGTGTTCTACCTCTTATTCGGGGTAACCAATAAGGATTCTGTCTTTCACGGCCACACCATTGCCCGCTACCTTCTGGCCGGGTATTCGTGCTTTGGTGCGATGGGTTCTTCGCTGTTCGGCATCGGCGCCGGGCTGGCGTTCGAGCGCGGCCACGGATGGCTGGAGATGAAGCGCGCCAGCCCCATGCCGGCGGCTGCCTACCTGCTGGCGAAACTATGCGTCGCCATCACCTTCGCGGTGGGCATTGCCATCCTGCTGATGGTGCTCGGAACCGCCCTGGCGGGCGTCCACATCACGGTTGTCGAAAGTCTGCGGCTGCTCTCCGTGATTGCTGCCGGCCTGTTGCCGTTTGCCAGCCTGGGATTGGTGATTGGCCTGTTGATGCCATCGAACGCCGCGCCTGGAGTTATCAACCTGGTCTATCTGCCACTCTCGTTTTGCGGTGGCTTGTGGATGCCGATCGAAACTTTGCCGCATTGGTTGCAGGTAACAGCGCACGGTTTGCCCTCGTTCTGGTTTTCCCGTCTTGCATTGCGAACTTTAGGCTACAGCGATAGTTCGGCTGCGTTGGCTTGGGCGGTGCTGGGATTGTATACGGTACTATTTTTGCTAGCCGCTGCGTTTATCTTCCGCAGGCAGGAGGCACAAGCCTGAGTATGACGCCACAGTCGCATCAGCGTTGGGGTTTTGGCACGTGGCTCCGCGATTGGGTCAGCAGAGATTGCGAGGAAGGGTGGCGAGACGCAGCAAGCCAGTCTTCTTTACGCGGCTGGCGACGTTGGTTCGATTATGACCATACCATTTGGTTGGTCTTCCTAGGTTTCTGGGGTCTCACACCCTACCTGGACCACCAGTCTCTGCGATATTGGCTCTTGCTGTTCCTTGCCATCGTTTTCTTCCTTTGCTTTTATCTGCTGGCACATTTTGGGCCGCCCAGAACCCGCCGTTTTTGGGTGGCCGCTATGTTTGCACTGGCCATGGTCTACGTGCCAATCAACCAGAGTGCCTGGGGAATTTACATCTATATTGCGGCTTCGCTCCCGGAAGTCTCTGAATCAACCAACACCGTGATCGGCATTCTGCTACTGCAATGCGTCGCGATTGTCACGCAAAGCTGGTTCTTCCATCTTTCCGCCTGGACCTGGAGCATGGGCATCGGGTTCACGTTGCTGGTTGGCATGAACCGGCTGAGAATGGAGCAGAAATATCGGGCCGACGCCAAGCTGCGTATGGCCCACGAGGAGATCGAGCAACTGGCCAAGACCGCCGAACGGGAGCGTATCGCGCGAGACATGCACGACATTCTTGGTCACTCTCTGTCGTTGATTGTGCTTAAAAGCGAGTTAGCGGGGCGCTTGCTCTCCAGCCAGCCTGCGCGGGCTGCGCTGGAAATCGCGGAGATTGAGACCGCCGCAAGGCACGCTCTGGCTGAGGTGCGCAAGACAATTACCGGCTATCGTTCCGAAGGATTTGCCTCCGAGCTAACGCGCGCAGCCCAGATATTGGAGACGGCGGGCGTGCGACTGAACAAGCCAGCGAAGGCGCCCTACCTCACACCGCGGCATGAGGCCACACTTTCGCTTGTGCTGCGAGAAGCGATCACCAATATTGTGCGCCATGCGGGCGCCAGCGAGTGCTCGATTGAAGTCTCCACGGCGCAAGACCGGACCCAACTGGTGATCGCCGACGACGGACGAGGCGATATTCGCCAGGAAGGCAATGGATTGCGCGGCATGCGTGAGCGTGTCCAGGAGCTGGGTGGCAGTCTATCGTTGGAATCCCATCGTGGAACTCGCCTGCAGATCGAACTACCCCAATCGGTCGAGAGCGCCGGGGTCCCCTTGGAGGTTTTGGAGCCGTGAGCAAACAGATTCGCGTTGTTCTCGCGGAAGACCAGGCGATGGTGCTGGGCGCGCTCGCCGCTTTGCTGGAGATCGAGAAGGACATTGCCGTGGTCGCGAGAGCGCGCAATGGGCGAGAGGCCATGACGCTGGTGGCGCAGCACGGGCCCGATGTCCTGGTGACCGATATTGAGATGCCGGAGATGAGCGGTCTGACGCTGGCCGCGGAAGTACATCGCAGTTATCCGCGTGTGCACATCGTGATTCTCACCACCTTCGCACGCGCGGGTTATTTGCGCCGTGCGATGGATGCCGGCGCCCAGGGATACATGCTGAAGGACCGCCCTGCGGCAGAGCTGGCGGAATGTGTGCGCCGCGTATGCCGCGGGCTGCGAGTGGTCGACCCGGAACTTGCCGCGGAGGCGTGGACGCAGGAACCTGACCCGTTGAGCGAACGCGAGCGGCAGATTCTTTGGCGCGCCGGTGAGGGAAAGTCGGGGGCCGAGATTGCCGTGGATCTGCGCTTGTCTGAAGGCACGGTGCGAAATTATTTGTCCGAAGCGATTAATAAGCTGGGCGCTGCGAATCGAATCGAGGCTGCCCGGCTGGCGCGCAGTAAAGGGTGGTTGTAGGCCGGGAGAAAAACTGCAGATCCCTCCACGGCACGCCGGGACAGGTCGGCTTCGCTCGGAGCATGTGACTTTTTTGATTTGGCCTGTAGTTTGTGGCTGGAAAGCTGGGAAGAGCAGCTGCTAACAAGCATCGCCGGGGTCCTTCGACTGCGCGCCATAAGCCGTCCGCTATGCGATAGATCCGCGCGGCGCTTCGCTCAGGATGACGGCTTTGTGGGGGGTGAAAAGCATCCGGTTAGCTACGCAGAAAGCACGAAAAGATCGAAAAGTCAGATGCTCTCGGGATGACACCGATTGAGTGGCGCGTCGAGTACCGTGGTATCCCACATCTCGCGAAAAACGAGCGAGATGTGGGGCACCCGATCATTTGTTGCCGGTACTGAAAGCCGGTCATTTCTCTCCCGACTCGCCTCAGCGAGTGGGCTGCTCGGGATGACAAAAAGGGGAGAGTTGGTTCTTCATTTGGGATCGGTTGCACGAATCGAGGCAGTAGAGGTAAACCGCAGATCTCTCCACTCCGCTACGCTCCGGTCGAGATGACAAATTTGTTGCAACGAAGTCACACTTTCTCTACTGAAAAATATTGGTTTAGTCCGCAACAAATTTGCCATCTCGACCGGAGCGTAGCGGAGTTGAGAGATCTGCGGTTTCTTTTCGGCTCCACACCACCCTTTACGCCATGACACTTGTCATCTGCTTTCTGTGACAACACACACTGTTTCCTGATTACAGCAACTGCGATTCTCAGCTTGTAAGTCGAGGCTGAGTTATGAATCGATGGACTTGCATATTTCTTTGTATAGCGCTGAGCACAGGCGGAAAGTTGCTCGCGCAGACTTGCACAGTGAACGGCACGGTGCTCGATCCCACGGGGGCTGCGATCGTGGGCGCCGACGTCCAGTTGCAGGCAGCGGCAACAGAACACACCTCAACCAATCAACACGGTTCTTTCTCATTCCCTTGCGCTGGGAACGCACCCTACCGGGTGAACGTCCACGCCGAAGGCTTTGCCGAAAGCCAGACGAATGGCAAGGGTCCCGCGAACATCACGGTTCATCTGCGCATCGCCGATGTTCACACCGATATCGAGGTGGGAGAAAACAGCGGAGTGTCGGTCGATGCCGATCACGGCGCGGGTACACACACCCTGACCGCGGAGGACTTGAAAGGCATGGCCGATGATCCGGATGACTTCAAGCGCCAACTGCAAGTGTTGGCCGCCAGCAGTGGCGGTGCGCCGGGCCAGGCGATCATGACCGTCGATGGATTTCAGAACAGCAGCACCCTCCCGCCCAAATCGTCGATCGCATCGATCCGTGTAAACCCGGACATGTTTTCGGCGGAATACGACCGCCCGCCCTACCAGGGAGGCCGGGTCGAGATCTTCACCAAGCCGGGCCGGGACTCGTTGCACGGAGCGCTCTTTTTCACCGACAGCGACTCTTCGCTCAACGCGACTGACCCATTCGCATTAAGTGCGACGCCCGCAGGCAAGCGGCGTTATGGATTCGAATTTGGCGGTCCTATTCGCAAGCAGAAAAGCGACTTCTTTCTCGCCCTGGAGAGGCGCGACATCCACGAGTTCGATGTTGTCAACGCGGTCGTCCTCAACGACCAGAACGAGGAGACGCCACTGAGCGAGAACGTTTCGGCGCCGCAGCGGCTGTGGATCGGCAGCGTGCGCACCGACTGGCAGTTGAGCCCTAGAAATATGTTGGCGGCCACCTATTCCGCCAATGTGAACGACTCCGACAACGTCGGCAGTGGCGGCCTCGTTCTGCCCGAGGCAGGCTACAACAGCACGACAAGCGAGCAGAACCTGCGGCTGACCGATATCTTCACGCTCAGCCCGTCACTCCTGCACGAAACGCACATTGGCTTTAGCTGGAAGAACACCACCGATGTACCACTCTCGAGCGCGCCCAGCATGCAGGTCGCAGGCGCTTTTACCGGAGGCGGTGCGACGGCCGGCCATCTGCAAAATCGCGAGCGTGATCTTGAAATCGATGACGACGTGTTGTGGACCCATCACAAGCACTCGGTGAAGATGGGGGTCGCTTCCCTCGGCATTCTGGTCCACGACTACGATCCAGACACCTTCAATGCGGCCTTTGTCTTCGGCGGCGGATTAGCTCCGGCTCTCGACAACAGCGGGCAACAGACCGCGATCTCGGGACTGGAACAATACCGGCGAACACTGCTCACGCTGCCCGGCGGAGTTCCCACCAGCTACAACATCACCCAGGGTGCACCTCTGGTACCGTTCGCGCAGTGGCGGGTGGCGTTGTATGCGCAGGATCAATGGAGCCTTAAGCCGAATCTATCGCTGGCACTGGGCTTACGTTACGCCTTGCAGACCTCGCCCGCCAGCTTTGGAAACCTGGTTCCGAGGATCGGCATCGCATGGTCTCCCGACCGTAAACAGCGCTGGGTCGTCCATGTACGCGGTGGATTATTCTCAAGTCCGGTCACGCCGGATGTAACTACCGAAGCCTATCGTTTGAACGGTGTGCGACAGACGCAAACACTTTTGTACTC
Organism: uncultured Acidobacteriaceae bacterium; assembly: GCA_963838445.1. Lineage (GTDB taxonomy): Bacteria > Acidobacteriota > Terriglobia > Terriglobales > Acidobacteriaceae > PALSA-350. The sequence goes on along the minus strand of CAWIRT010000019.1, from coordinate 37,091 downwards.
GCCGTCGTTCACCGAACCACTCGTACCCACGCCTTCTACCATCGCAGTGGCGACGACTCGTCAATTCGCTGCGAACCTGGGACAGTCCTGGTCTTTCCAATCTCAGCTTGGCGTCGAGCACGAGTTGCCTCAACACTGGCATGCTCAAGCGAATCTTTTCGACGCCCAGGCCTGGGGCACGTTCCGTTCGCGCAACATCAACGCGCCCCTGGTCACTGACAGCACGACCAAACCCTTGCTCGCTCCACGGCCCTTCACCCCCGGCAAGAACATCTTCCAGTTTGAACAATCCGGCCACCTCCATGGCCAGGTGGTCTTCCTGGGCGTGGACCAGCACAGCTACAAACGATTCGGGATCTTTGTCGGTTACTTATACTTCAACCTGAAGACGGACGCCGATTCGGCCACACTGTTTCCGCAATCCAGTTATTCCGATCGCGGGGAAACAGCTCGCGCTTCCTGGGAATCGACCCACCGGCTGTTCGCTATCGGACAGCTAAGCCTTCCGGAAAAGCTATCGCTCACCAGCCAGTTCGATGCTTCTTCGGGAGACCCCTATAACGTCGTCACCGGGATGGATAACAATGGCGACGGAGTCTTTAACGACCGGCCCTCACTCGCCGCACAGCAGGGCACGGGCACTTATCAAACGCCCTTCGGGCTGCTCAACACCACTGGCCTGAATGGATCGCTGGATCGAAACGCAGGAACCATGCCCGCGCTCATCCACCTCGATACCAACCTGAGCCGGACATTCGAGCTTCATTCTCACGGATTCGCTGCTGACCGTCACCAGAGCATCACGCTGAATGCGCGTTCCGCCAATCTTCTCAACCACACCAATGTGACTACCGTGGGCAGCGTGGTCGGCTCGCCTACCTTCACCCAACCGCTCGCCGCGGAAGCTGCGCGGCGAGTGGAGTTCGGTATCCGCTACACCTTTTAGCGCGGTTTAACAATTACTGTGGCCCGACAAAAGACCGCGAGGAGTGGTTTTCCTTGGGAGAAAACCACGAAAAGGTCCTTTGCTTCGGTCTACACCAATTGTTAAACCGCTTCAAACCGGAATCTCAAAGGAGACACCATGTCCAGAGCTGTGACCGCTTTTCTTCTTCTTTGCACGGCAGTGTCGATGTTCGCGCAGAGCGCAGAGTCTCTGCTTCCAGCCCCGATCGCGCCCGAGCAGATTGTCTACCGGCACTGGCCGGAACAATTCGTTCAGTGGGTCGGCCCGGAGCTGCCGTATACGATGATTGAACTTTACGTCGACCCGGGCGGCGGGGCGACGCCAATCTATGACGCGGTACTCACGGAGCGCGCGACGGGCAAGCGGGTGCACTACGCGAACCAACAGCAAATGGTGGACATCGATAAGCGTTCGGGCGCGGAAGCGTATCTGACGACGATGCAGCTCGATCGACCGGACAACGCGGGAAAGGGCGCTACCTACCTGCTGCGTTTCGTCGATCACGCGGGGGAGCCTGTGTCGTGGCAGTTCGTCCAGGGTTCTGACATCAGTGAGCGCGGCGGAGGAAGCTCGCCTGCTGGTCTCGATCCGCCAGTGTTGATGTACCGCGAGCGCTCAGCGGTCGCCGGTGAAGGCGCGGCCATCAAGATCGGAGACAAAGTCAGCGTTGCCGATGTTTGGACGGAGATCAGCCAGCCGCCGTACTTCGTTGCTTATCACGGAGCAATGTCAGAGAACGTCGACATCGCCGTCTTTGCCGGTGCTGGGACACAATGGACAACTACCAGCGCGCCCAAAACCCTGGTCGTAGGCGCGGAATGGAAATTGAAGGCGGCGGATGGACTGGGATGCAGCTTACGCGTACAGGCACTTGCCGGCGATCATGCGACCATACTCGACAGTGACGATCATCTTCCGGGCAGAACCGTCACCATCGAGGCCGTCTGGAACAATGGCGCATGGTCGATTGAGAAGTTACATTACGCTGCGGCGGGAGAAGACGCGAACCAGGGTTTAACGATCTCGTTTGCTCCTGGTGCGAATGCGGCTGGGGCACCGTCGAAGTTTGAAGTTATGGCGGGAAAAAAGACGCGCGTTGCCAGCGGCACCGTGCATGGAGATCAGGCGCAACCACGCGTGGGCTGGGAATTTAAGGATCCCCAATGGCTGCGGGGTAAGACTGCATGGGTAAACAGCGCGGTCGTGAGCCAAAAGCCGGCGGCTCCCGAAACAGCTTCCAGGTGATGTCAAATTGAGCCCGCACGAAGGGCACGGCTTCAGTGGCTGCGAAAAAGTCTCGGTTGAAGAAAAACCGCTCCCTCAGCGGCTAAAGCCGCACTCACTACAAGCAGTTCTGGACGGCCTGAAGGCCGTCCCCTTCAAAAATTTGGGTTTTTCCGCAGCCTTTTCAGCCGTGCCGCACATAGCCGCAGCCAAGCAGGGCTCTATTGAATGCTGCAAAGGTAACGTCTTCCTCGCAGGTTGAGGAGCCGAAGGCGGCCGAAGCGGAACTGAGAGGGAAATAGCGCCGCAGGGGCTAAAGCCCTCGTCCTAACGCTCTTTTCGGCACGACTGAAGTCGTGCCCTGATACAAAGCAATTTTTCGAAATTGGCTCGAAACAGACTGACCTGGACATTGGTTTTGCAGTTACCAAATAAAACCCTAACCCGGCATCTTTAGGATTGGTTGGGAGAGTCACTCAGGTATTGCCGCAATTCGTGCGGGTTGTAGCAGTGGGAGAAGGCCGTATCGCGCGCGATGCGGCCCGCTGCAACCAACTCGGCCAAGGATTGCTCCATGGTCATCATGCCCTCCGAACGCCCGGTAGAAATGTGGGAGCGGATCTGATGGTCCTGGGCAGTCCGGATCAGATTGCGGATGGCGCTGGTGGCCATCAGGATTTCGACCGCTGGATAGCGGTTCGTGTTATCCGCAGCGGGCACAAGTTGCTGGGTGACAATGGCCAGGAGAGCCAGGGATAGTTGTTGCCGAATCTGAGACTGGTGCCCTGCGGGAAAGATATCCAGGATGCGTGAAATGGTCTGGGAAGTATCGTTGGTGTGGATAGAAGACAACACCAGGTGGCCGGTCTCGGCTGCCGTGAGCGCTGCAGACATGGTTTCGCTGTCACGCATTTCTCCCACCAGGATTACGTCGGGATCCTGACGCAACACTGCGCGCACTGCTTGCGCGAAGGAAGGGGTGTCATGGCCGACTTCGATCTGCTCCACAATCGAGCTGCGATTTGCATGCTGATATTCGACCGGATCCTCGATGGTGATGATGTGATCGCGGCGGCGGGCGTTGATCAGATCAAGCAAAGCGGCGAGGGTCGAGGTCTTGCCGCACCCAGTGGGGCCGGTAAGCAGGACGAGCCCCTGTCGCCGTTCGGTTAATTGGGAGAGCGCCGCAGGCAGATGCAGCGACTCGAGCGACGGAATCTGCGCGGGCAGCAAACGAATGCTGGCCGCCAGGGTACCCCGCTGATGGTGGAAGTTGGCCCGGAACCGCCCGATCGGTCCTCGGTCGAAGCAAAAATCCAGCGATTTGTTCGCCTCTAATTCCTCTGACTGACGCGTCGTCAATATCGGCAGCAACAAGCTGCGAAGATCTTCAGGCGACAACGGTTTGCCCGCAGCCGCCGTCAGGGAACCTCTGACACGCAACGCGATGCCCGATCCGGCCACCAAAATAACATCGGAAGCGCCGCGTTGGACGGCAACCGCAAGCAACCGATCGATCGAGGTAGTCTCGCCAGTTCTGGCGGCAGTGGTCGAGCGGTTCAGCTCGTCAACCAACCGTGAGAGCTCGCTTCCGTAGGCAGCCATAGAATCCTCACCCGCGCAAAAAAATTGACTTGGTTACGACGCAAAGCTAGGATAGCGGAGTTTCCCCAAAAACATCTTTCCCGGGCTACTGTTTTCGCTTGCCATCCCTGTGGTTTGGGTTGGCCTGCGTAGAGCAGTCTCTGACTGAGATTCCCATGAATGCCTCACTCCTGCACCTTCTCTACGGGCTCCTTCTGTTGGTTGCCGGGCTGGGTTGTGGGCTGGTCAACACGCTTGCCTCTTCCGGGTCTGCGATCTCGTTACCCGTGCTGCTCATGTTCGGGCTATCGCCCCTGGATGCGAATGCGACCAACCGGCTAACGGTGCTGTTCGGTTCGCTGATGGCGTTGCGCACGTTTCAGGCCAAGAAAGCGGTGGACTGGCATGCAGGTCTCAAGATGGCAATTCCCGCCACCCTGGGCAGCGTTGGCGGCGTGTTTGCCGCGGAAAGAATTCCTGGCCGCAGTATGGCATTGGTGATCACCATGGCCGTCATGGCAGCTTTTCTCTTGCTGGTTACCAGGATGAAAAAGGTACTGGAGCATCCGAAGCCAGGTTTCTGCCGGCATCACCACAGCAGGCATGATCACCTTGGTCGGCGTTGGGTTCTGGCTCGGCTTCATTGTCCTGGACGGTGCCACTTATCTACTGTTGGTACTCATACTGATGTTCCACTACGATCTTGTGCGCGCAAATGCGCTGAAAATGCTGCTGGCGGTCCCCACCACGCTGGTGCCGATCCTGATGTTCGCCGGCCACGGCAGTATCCGCTGGCCAGAAGGCTTGATCATGTCAGCGGGTAGCGTTGCCGGGGGATACATCGGAGCCCGGCTCACGATGCATGAGCGGGCGAAGTACTGGATATTCCGCATCCTGGTGCTGGTGTTGGTACTGGAGATTGTCCACCTCAGCATCCAATACGCTGCGCCCTACATTCGGCCTTTATTTCCGTATCATTTTTGACCAGACTCGGCTTCCGCCAGCCATCCTCGACGCAATGTATCCGAGGGGACGCTCGAAAGATATGGCTTGATGTCGAGGATGGGCGTTCCATCAAGCATGTCAACGCCTCGAACATGCAGTAGTCCGTTCTCACGACGAAGCAAAGCAACGACCGTGAGACCGATTGGATTGGGGCGACGAGGCGAGCGGGTGGCGAACACTCCGTGCGGCCGATCGTCGATTGGTGGCCGGCCGATCAACTCAAAATCTCTGGAGCGGTCGAACTCCCAAATAACAAACAGATGCGAGAAGCCCTCAATGTCGGTGAGCCCAACCTCAAACTCGGGCAGCACACTGAGCACACCTTCTGCTTCGTGTTTTGCGTGCAGACCCTTCGGAATCTCCTTGGTATCGTTGTACGGACTGCTTACAAATCCGATCGGACGGGAAACAAACATATCAGCCCGCACCTCCCTTCCCCATCATAGCGAGTGGAGGTGCGAGGACGGGTCTCAAGGTTTCGAAATTTGTGAGATTCTCAAGCGATGGGAAGATCGAATGACTGCGAATGTCTCGCACATTGTTAAGAGCCATCGCGGCAACCTTTGTTTCCTGAGCACCCGGGATTCGCCATATGACCCCACTCTCGATCCGGACGGAGGGGGCGCCGGCCTCATCACCAATAGGATGGTCGAGCTTTTCTCACCGGAGCGGAGATAACCATGAAAATCGCTAGCTGGAATGTAAACTCGATCCGCGCGCGGATTGATCACGTCTCGGAATGGCTCAAGGTTCAGCAGCCGGATGTGCTCCTGCTGCAGGAACTGAAGGCGCCCGAGTTTCCTGCCCTGGTATTCGACGCGCTGGGTTATGCAAGCGTGGCTGTGACCCAGAAGGCCTATAACGGGGTGGCCGTTTTATCGCGCCACCCGATGGAGACCATCGATACGACGCTTGCCGGCGACGAGGCGGATAGCCATGCGCGTTATCTCGAGATGACGATTCAGGGCATTCGCGTGGTCAATATCTATCTTCCCAACGGCAACCCGGTGGGGACCGAAAAATTTGCCTACAAGCTGGCCTGGATGGACAGGCTAATCAAAAAGATGAGCGCATGGCGGGAAGAAGGTTTACCGGCATTGATTGGCGGCGACTTCAATGTCATTCCAGAAGATATTGATTGTCATAAGCCATCATCGTGGATTAAGGATGCATTGTTCCAGCCGGAGCCGCGGGCACGGTATCGTGCGCTGCTCAATCTGGGCTATACCGATGCGTTCCGGTCGTTGCATCCAGAGGAGAGCGGGCAATTTACGTTCTGGGATTATTTTCGACAAGCGTTCGAGCACAATCGCGGTATTCGTATCGATCATTTCCTGCTATCGCCGGCCCTGGCCAACCGCCTGGTAAGCTGCGAAATTGATCGGGGACCGCGGGCCCAGCCCAGGCCATCTGATCACACGCCGATCATCGTCGAGTTGCGCTAGAAATGGATGCCCTCTCCCCGCTAGTGCTGACGGCGGAGCCTCGTATTACCATCTGTGAGTGCGCATCCTCAAAATCCTCCTTCTTGCCTTGCCCCTTGTGACGCTCGGCGCAAAGGCACAGCAGACGCTCACCATCACCCACGTGACCATCATCGACACGTCACCGGCAAGACCCAGCCCAACACCACAGTGACGGTTCAGGGAAACCGAATCACCGCTATCGCACCCTCCACCAGCGTGGTTGCGAAGGCAGGTCAGATTGTCGACGGCACGGGCGACTTCCTCATACCGGGCCTGTGGGATATGCACACGCACGTCTATTTCGATAGCACCGCCGTCGACGGGACCGATCTTGTTCTACCCCTCTTCCTGGCCAATGGAATCACCGGTGTGCGCGATATGGGGAGCAAACTTGATGATGTGCTCGAGGCTCGTGACCGGATCGCCGCGCACCTCCTTTTGGGTCCTCGCATGGTGGTCTCCGGACCGATGCTCGATGGTCCGAAATCAACCTACAAGGCGGTCATTCCCATCGCCACGCCTGAGGACGGCCGCAAAGCGGTCGACATGCTCAAGAGCCGGGGAGCCGACTTCGTCAAGGTGCAATCGGGTGTCCCCCGGGAAGCCTACTTCGCCATCGCGGAAGAAGCTAAGAGAGTCGGTATCCCCTTCGAAGGTCACGTGCCGGATGCGATCCGCGCTTCGGAAGCCGTAGCCTCGGGCCAGATCACCTTTGAACACCTCATCGGTATTTTCGAGGCCAGCTCTCCCGATGAGGACAAATACCTCACTGGCAGGAAGACGGTGGGCATGTTCCTTGAGACCTACGACCCGGCGCGAGAGGCCCGCATGATTCAGCTGCTGGCAAAGAACCACGTCTGGCAGTGCCCCACTCTCTACTGGGAACGAGGCCAGTGGCTGGTGGACGCGATCGACTATAGCAAGGACCCGGATCTGGCATACGCGGCTCATACCTGGGTCACCAGGCAATGGCCTGCATCGCAGGCCTCTATCTTGAAGTCTCTGGACACCGACCCGCTTCCTGTACGGGAGCGCTTCGTCGAGCACGAGCTTGACATTGTGCGCAAGCTCCATGCCGCGAACGTGCCATTTCTGGCCGGAACGGACACGCCGGCGGGCGTCGATGTCATTCCCGGCATCAGTCTCCACCTCGAACTGCAACGCTTCGTTGCTGCGGGCTTTACTCCGCTTGAGGCATTGCAGACCGCGACGCTTAACCCCGCAGATTTCTATAACCGGCGGGGCGACTACGGCACGATCCAGATCGGGCGGATCGCGGATCTCGTCCTGCTGCGGGCGAATCCATTAGACGATATCGCTAACACGCGCAAGATTGCGGGCGTGGTAGCAGACGGACACTATCTTTCCAGCAAGGACCTCGAACAGCTTAATAATCGGCTTAAGCTGCTGGCGGCGTCTAAGTAGACGTTTTGTATCCACGGCTTTGAGTCGGGCCATAATGCCCTAACAAAAGATGAGGGCTTTCCCTGAAGGGCCTAATTGGGGTGTTTTCTTCAAACCTCCCACAAAATCGTCATCCTGAGAGTCTGTGACTTTATTGGTTTTGCGAAAAAATCGACGCTGAAAACAAAAAGGTTAGGTGCTTCCAAGGGCGCGAAAAATCAAAAAAGTCACAGCCTCTGAGCGAAGCGCCTCACAGATTTATCGCGTGGTACAGCGCTTGGTGGTGCGGAGTCGAAGGACCGAAGGTGCTTATCTTGTCAATGCTGTTCGGAGCTTTTCGACTACCCAAGTCCGAGAACTGAATTCTTCCTGCGGTACGCACTTGATGGTCACGGGTACATTTTTCATGCACTGAAATCTTCTTCCATCCCCAAGTATGTGCAAAATCTTTGAGCCGTGGCGGGTCCGCCGGCTGCGGGCTTCGGTGGTTGAAAGGGTGCCAACGGCATGAGTGGGATAAGCACCCCCGAGGTCCTTCGACTCCGCGCCACCAAGCGCTGTACCACGCGATAAATCTGTGAGGCGCTTCGCTCAGGATGACGATTTTGTGGGAGGTTTGAAGAAAAACACCCCAATTAGGTTAACGCTTATGGACGCTAGTCCTGGTACATCAGAAACATGATTGAGTCCCGTAGGGACGGCTGAAGGAGGATTGGGTGGCAGCCTATTTTCAGCCGTCCCTTCGGGACTATTTTGGAACGCGGTTCTCACATTATCTTTTTACGGATACAGGCTAGCTTGTAAGGTTGTAAATCAGTCCGTATGGATCCTGGACATAGCATCGCGGAAAGTCCGGCTCGTCCTTGACGATTTTGCAACCTCGTTTCACCAGCCGGAGCTTGGCCGCTTCGACGCTGTCAACCGTGACTTCCAGGACGGGCCCCAACTCTGGGCCCCTCTCGATAAACAGGTTGATGTGTTTTCCGTGCAGGCTGATCATGCGTGGTATTTCCTCGGTTACCTCGAATCCAAGATTGTCGACGTAGAATTGTGCTGCACTCTTTGGGTCTTGCGATTGAATCAGAATATCTGTGCCAAAGCTGTTTGCCATGGTGCTCCTTTCTCAGGGCTGATCGCTTTCAACAAACGTCTTCAATCTCGCCAGCGCCACATCCCATTGCTTCGAGACGAGCTCCAGATACTCCCTCATCTCGATTACCGGCTGCGGATCGAAGCTAAACAGACTCTCCCGCCCTTTACGCGTTCCATGGACGATCCGCACTCGTTCCAGCACGCGCAAATGCTTGGTTACTGCCTGCCGGGTCAGTTTAGTCCCCTCCGTGAGTTCAGCAATCGAATACCGTCTCCCGTCACACAATCTGGCGAGCAGCGATAGGCGGGTCTCGTCTCCCAACGCAGCAAAGACCGCTGCCTTTGCCCGCGTGCTGCTATGGCGTTTTGCTGACATAGGCCTCAATATTCTTCATCTGCTGTGCCCATCCGCCGTCGTTACTCTTGAATGCCTGTGCCCGCCGTGCGCTCGGAATCTTGTCAAAGCCAGACTCCGTCACCGTGAGCAAAGTGCTGTTCGCGATCGGCTCCAGACGGAATTCCACCAGGGTAGGCTCCTCCTTCGTATAGTCCACCTTGGGGTCGATGGCATAGGGATGCCACGTGTAGGAGAAAAACTTCTCCGGCTCGATCGCTTTGACCATGATCGCCATGCGCAGATGCTCATATCCGGGATGAGTAATCTGGCCGCTCATCGGCTGGCCGGCCACGAACGGCCCATCCATTTTGACCCGGAACCATTCGCCAAACTGGCGGGAGTCTGTCAGCGCCTGCCAAACTCGGGAAACCGGTGCCGCAATCTCTATCCGCTTCTCAATCTGATTTTCCATTCACGCAACCTCTGAGTTGCATATTAGCGTAGATATGCTCGGACATGCAACCCAGCAGTTGCCGTTTGAAATGGTGCATGATCGTGCACTGCGGCTTATTCCAGATATTCTCTTTGCATGTTGCTGATGAAGGCGAAATGCGAAGCCTGCGACGCGGCCCTTCCACTCTCAAGCCGGGAGGCAAGGATCTGCTCGTATGAATGCACCTTTTGCGCAAAATGTGCGGAGGAGGTGCATGCGCACGCATGCCCGAATTGTGGCGGGCCGCTTCTGCCGAGACCTCCGAGAATGGAAAAACCGGCCTAGGTGGGAACCATTGTTTGCTCGAACAACAGGATATGGGTCGCGTCGGGGCTGGCAATGGGAACAAAGCCCATGCTCTCATAGAGGCGTGCCGCTCCCTCGTTCTCAGCGCGCAGGCGCACGCAGGTGAAGTGGTTCCGGGCCTCATCTACCAGGGCCGTCACCAGCGCTCTGCCAATGCCCCGGTTTCGCCACCCAGCCCTCACGTAAACACGCCGGATACGTCCCATTTCCGGACGACGGGCAAAAGGATCACAGTTAAGGCCGCCCACAGCGACCAGCATTCCTTGATCCAGATGGCCACAGAGGGTCTCGCCCGGAGCATCAAAGCGATTGCTCGCGCTTGCCCATTCCTCCACCAGGGTCTCAATGAAGTCGTAGCCCTCCTCAATCGCATCGGATTGTAGACGCTCGATGCCGGGGACGGGCAGCTCTATTTTTCGAATCGATATCATCGCTTTTCTTACCATACTCAAGATTGGCCAAGCTGAGGTTGAGTCGCTTTTGGGGCTTGTTCATCTAACGTGGCATGGGTAAAAGATTAGCCATCTCGGTTCTGGATCTCGTGGGCATGCGGCCGGGCGAACCCGCGGGCAGCGCGATCGCCCGGTCAGTCGATCTGGCGCGACACGTAGAGCGGTTGGGCTACCAGCGCTACTGGCTGGCGGAACACCACTCCATTGCCGGGCTTGCCTGCTCTGCCACGCCCGTTCTCATTGGCCACGTGGCGGGGGCAACGGCGACGATTCGGGTGGGCAGCGGCGGAGTGATGCTGCCGAACCATGCGCCGCTGGTGGTGGCGGAACAGTTTGGCACGCTGGAGGCTCTCTATCCGGGGCGCATCGATCTGGGTTTGGGACGGGCCCCGGGCGGCGATTTTTCCACCATGCGGGCGTTACGACGGGATTTGCACCAGAGCGGAGATGATTTCCCGGCGCTGCTGGAGGAGTTACGGACCTATCTTGGTCCAGAGAAACCGGGGCAGGCCGTGCGGGCAATTCCCGGGCAAGGGAGCAATGTGCCCATCACCCTGTTGGGATCGAGCGGCTTCAGCGCGCAACTGGCAGCGATGCTCGGCTTGCCGTTTGCCTTTGCTGCGCACTTTGCTCCTGAGTATCTCTACACGGCCGCGCAAATGTATCGTGACCGGTTTCAGCCCAGTGCGGTTCTGCGCCAGCCACACCTTATGGTGGGCGTGCAGGTGATTGCGGCGGAAACTGATGCCGCGGCGCGACGCCTTTTCACCACCCCGCAACAGCGCTTTCTGCAGTTGATCCGCAATCGGCCGGTGGAGTTGCTGCCTCCAGTGGATTCGATGGAGCCCCTTTGGCAGGATTTTGAGCGCTTCGCCGTCGAAAGCAAACTAGGCGCTGCCATTGTCGGGTCAGACAATACGGTGAAGGCAGGAATGGAAAAGCTGGTGGAGGAAACCGGCGCAGACGAGCTGATTGTGGTGACGGATACCTTCGAGCATGCGGATCGGTTGCAGTCGTATGAACGGGTGGCCCGAATCGCCCAAACGGTCGAGGTCAAGACAACCTCGCCTGTGACCGCTTAAGAGGATGCGGAAAAAGCCAGATCGAGCAAGAAAGCATGCCCCAGGGGCTAAAGCCCTCGATGATTACATGCATTTGCGCCGGGGATAAATCCCCGGTCTACCCTAAACAGAGTTTTCCGCAGCCTCTTACGTCTGTTCATTGACAACAATGACCGCTTTGCCGTTTTCTCGCTTGTTTGGGACGACCCCGTCGTAGGCGATCGATGCGTCTGGCAAGGGGACGACCGCGCCCACATAAGTCTTGAGTTCCCCGGCATCCAGCAGCTTGGCAACCTCGATCAATTGTTTCTGATTTGGTTCGACGATAAAGAATGCTTCCGGGTGGCGCTGGTCGACGATTGTCACCAGCCTGCCGCCAGGCTTGAGCATGCTCAAGGACTTGTCGAGCGTCTCTCCTCCGACCCCATCGAATACCACGTCAACCTTCCCGGTTCGATCTTCAAAGCGAGATGCGCGGTAGTCGATCACTTCGTCCGCGCCAAGCGCTGCGACCAGTTCCAGATTGTTTGACGAAGCCGTACCAATCACATGCGCGCCGTGCCGATGAGCGAGCTGTACGGCAAAGATGCCGACCGAGCCAGAGGCCCCGTGCACCAGCACCCGCTCGCCCGGCTTTATCCTGGCGCGTTCCAAAAGACCCTGCCATGCGGTTAAAGCCCCGATCGGTACGGTGGCCGCAGCCTCATGTGTCAACGTGACCGGCTTACCCGCTATGCTGTTTGGCTTGGTCACGCAGAACTCTGCGGTTGCGCCATTGGCAAACCAGTCATTCAGACCGTAGATCTCCTCGCCAACTTCAAAGCCGTTGGTATTTTTCCCCACATCGGCGATTACGCCGGAGAACTCATGCCCGGGCACCGCATCCTTGCGCGGGGATCCGTCTTTTGTCTGAGTTGTCGGCGACCAGTGCAGCTCGGTGGGCGTCACGCCGGCAGCGCGCACGCGAATGAGCAACTCCCCCTCGCCCGGTTGCGGTTTAGGGAGTTCGACGGCAATCAGCGCCGGGCCCCGAGTCGAGTTATTTACCTGCATCGCCTTCATCGCCAAATAGACAGATGATCGAAACCAGCAGCGGAGTTGCAGATTTTTAGTTCATTGGAGCCGGTGTCCACCGAGCCGGATCTGACCGGACCAATTTGTGTCCAGGAGCACTTCCTGCATAATCAAAGGCAATGACTCTGCTCTGGAAACCGGAGAATTGGTCTCTTCGCCTGGCTGAATTGGAAGCTCGTACAGGCGACATCAAAGAGGCGCCCTTGCGGCGCGACGTTCGCTCACTGGGCATGCTACTGGGTCAGGTTTTGCGCGAGCAGGCGGGGGATGCGCTCTTCTCCGAAGTAGAAGAATTGCGCCAGATCGCTATCCGCCGCCGCGAGGCCCAGGATGGTGCGGATCCGCGAAGCGAAGCCGCGCAACCGTTCGCTGCGGCCCTGGGCAGCGTCCACTCGCTGGACCTGGTGCAAGCCTATCGGCTGGCGCGGGCCTTTGCCTTCTACTTCGAGCTCATCAACCTGGCCGAGACCAACCACCGCAAGCGGCGCCGGCTCTCGCTCCAGCTCTCCGGGGAGGCACAACGCGGTTCCCTGCGTGGAACGCTGCGGGCGATGCGGGCTGCCGGCATCTCGGGCGAAGAAGCACTGGATTGGCTTCGTTCGATTTCCATTATTCCTGTGTTCACCGCACACCCCACCGAAGTGGCGCGCCGGGTGGTGATGTTCAAACGGCACCGCATCGCAGATCTGCTGGAGCAGCTTGACCGCATCCCGCTCTCGGATGAGCAGCTGGAACTGTTCGAAGAAAGCCTTACCGCCGAGATCACCGCGCTATGGGAGACGGACGAGGTCCGAACCCGCCGCCCTACAGTGCGCGACGAGGTGAAGATGGGCCTGGATTACTATGACTCCTCCATCTACGCGACGTTGCCCGGTCTTTACGCAGAGGTCGCGGCAGCGTTCGAGGGAGAGTATGGCCTCTGCCTCAGCCTGGCCGAAATGCCGGTATTGCTTTCTTTCGGGTCGTGGATCGGCGGCGACCGTGACGGCAATCCTTACGTCACGCCCCAGGTCACGCGGGAAGCGCTGCAGATGGCTCGTGAACATCTGTTGACGCACTATCAGCAGCAACTGGGCCTTATCCTCGATCTGCTTACCAGTTCGGCGCAGCAGGCGCCGATCAGTGGGGCGTTGGAACAGCGGCTGGAAGGCTATCTGCAAGCGCTCAACACCACTGGGCTGCAGGCGTTCGGAGAGCGCTATGAGTTTGAGTCGTACCGGCGATTTCTGAGCTGCATCCGGGTGCGCCTCGCCGGGGCCGGCGAGGCCTCGGGAAGTCCAGCTCTGGATGCGACGCTGGCTGGCTTACCCGCATACGTTTCGGCGCAGGAGTTTCTCGCGGACCTGGAGATTCTGCACGCCAGCCTGGTTGAGAACCGCGGCCCGCGGCTGGCTCACACCCTGATTGACCCGTTAATCCTGGAAGTGCGCACCTACGGGCTCCATCTGCAAACGCTCGACATCCGCCAGCATGCCCGGTTGCACACCGCGGCGCTTGAAGAAGCCTCGGCCTGGAAGTGTGACCCGGCGCGCGCCTCCTCGGTGCCGGCGCAGCTGAGTGCAGCCTCCGCCGACGTGATCGATACTTTCCGCGCGATCGCCGAGCTCAAAGCAACCTCCACTCCTGAAGCCATTCGTCACTACGTCATCAGTGGCGCTGCCAGCACCGAGGATGTGCTCAATGTGATCTGGCTCGCCCGGCTGGGTGGCGTGCGCGTGGAGGGCCATGGTGACGATCCTGGTTTGATGCCGGTTCCTTTGTTCGAATCCATTGAAGATTTGCGCAATGCGCCCGGCATTTGCCGCGAGCTGTGGCAGTCCCCCAGCTATCGCCAGCTACTGGAGTCGTGGGGCAACTCGCAGGAGATCATGCTGGGTTATTCCGACTCCAATAAAGACGGTGGCATGCTTACCAGCACCTGGGAGATCTTCCGCGCCCATCGCGCTTTGCACCAGGTAGCAAGCGAATGCGGGGTGCGCTTGCGGCTATTTCACGGGCGAGGTGGCACCGTTGGCCGCGGCGGCGGGCCTACGCACCGCGCCATCTATGCCCAGCCGGCAGGCGCTTTTACCGGTCAGATTCGCATTACCGAACAAGGCGAAGTGCTGAACTGGAAATATTCCGACGTCATCCTGGCCGAGCGCAATCTGGAACTGATGATTGCCGCCTCGCTCGATGCCCTGGCGCGGCCCAATGCACGCAATCCTCAGGGCCACTTCACCGGCGTTCTGGCGCCGGAGTGGGAAGCTGCCTTTTCAGAATTGTCGAGCGCGGCCTTTTCCTTTTACCGCGAACACATTCTGGACGATCCGGAGGTGCTGCAATATTTCGAAGAAGCCACGCCGGTAGCAGAACTGGAGCATGCCAAAATCGGCTCTCGACCGTCGCGCCGGGGCGGGCGGCGGAGCCTGGGTGATCTTCGCGCCATTCCCTGGGTGTTTGGCTGGACGCAGAGCCGGCAGCTGGTTCCGGCCTGGTTCGCTGTTGGGCACGCTCTTGAAGCCTACGGGCAGAAACCCGGTGGCAGCGCCGTGCTCGCAACCATGGCGCGCGAGTTCCCTCTCTTCATCGACCTGATCCGCAATGTAGAAATGGCCCTGGCCAAATCGGATTTCGGAATTGCTCAGCTGTACGCCTCGCTGGTCGCTGATAGCGGGGTTCGCGATCGAGTCTTTAACAAGCTCGAAGCTGAGTTTCATCGCACCCGGAGGAGCATCCTGACCATCACCGGACAATCCGAATTACTGGAGAACAACCAGGTGCTTGCCCGCTCCATTCGCCTGCGTAATCCCTACGTGGATCCGATTAGCCTGATCCAGGTCGATTTGCTACGGCGCAAGCGCGCCGGAGACGATTCAGATGCCATCAATCGGGCTCTTTCCGCAACCATCAATGGGATCTCCGCCGGCTTGCGCAATACTGGCTGAGGAAAAAGATAAGGAACGTAGTTCAGAGGCTATTGATTCTGGGTGAGAACCGGAAGAAAGCGCAGGCTCTACTCCTCGATGCTCTGAGGAAACCGCTACCCTCAGGGGTTAAAGAGTCTGCGTGATGCTTTTCTTCAAAATTCTCACAAAATCGGCATCCTGAGAGCCTGTGACTTTTTCGATTTGGCCTGTAGTTTGTGGCTGGAAAGCTCGGAAGAGCATCTGCCAACAAGCATCGCCGGGGTTCCTTCGGCTACGCTCAGGACAGGCTCTTCGACTGCGCGCCATAAGCCGTCCGTTATGCGATAGATCCGCGCGGCGCTTCGCTCCCACGGCACGCCGGGGCAGGCAGGTGACGGCTTTGTGGGGGGTGAAAAGCATCCGGTTAGCTACGCAGAAAACACAAAAAGATCTGGGTACCAAGGGTGTGCGAGAACCTAAGCTGACGTGCCATAGGCGACGCAGGTCTCGGATTGGTCAGGAAAAATGTAAGCCGCGAAATCCTGATCCGTCATGGTGAAGCGGCTTTCCCAAATCTTCTTGAGCGAAGGCACGCGTTCGACGACCAGGCGCTCAAATTGAGGCTTCAGATACACCAGGTAAACCTCACGCGGCTCCTCGCGCAGAGAGTCTTCGAGGTTCGCCATCACACGTTCAAAGACCGGCCCCACAAATGGATGCCACATAAAAATAACCAGCGGAACGGGCGGAAATACAAAGTCACGAACATCGCTGAGGATGCATTGCACATCTTGGCATTTGCGGGCGGCAGGCTGATAAACAGAAATGTTCCGCGTCGCGGCCTGGTGTAGCTCTGGGACAAACTCAACGCCAAGGACTCGCTGGAAGGGGTAGTTCGAGGCGAGGAGCATAATACGGCCCTTGCCGGCTCCGAGATCGATGAAGGTGAATTTTTCAAAGTCGATGTCCATGCGCGCAAAAGCCTGCTGAAACATGGAAGGAGCGGTGGCATAGAAGCCGGTATTGTGGATGTTTTTTTTGCGTCGGCTATCCAGGAGATCTTCGGCGAAAATCAAGCCGCTGGTGTCCGTCCCGTGTTCGGCATCGAAGGGGTGCACCGGGCTGATTTGCTTTTCCGGCTTGGATCCACGCGATAGACGACCCATGATTTTCGCCGGTGCTGCAGTGAGAGTTCCTACGACTCCGCGATTCGCGACTGCGCGCCGCAGCTTGAAACCCATATGACCTAATTTCATGCGACTGCCCTACTTTCCTCGGTCGCTCGACCGTTGTTGATTTCAGGGCCCGACTGCCGCTAACCGGCAGCTTAACGCAACTAAAACTATTACACTATTTCATTTCTCGATTGGACGACGTTGATCAGGCGCTCAGCGAGCGCATAACGACGCCTGTTCGCTATCGAACTTCCTCTACACGAACCATCCTTGACCTCAAGTTGGGGGCAGCAACAATTACCAGAACCTCAACTCCATGATGCCAAGAACGAAGGGGCGGTGGGGATTCGCCGGGGGAAGGAACAAGGGGTTTTTTCAAAGTAGCACAGAGGGGCCCCAAAAAAGACAAAGAAATGACTAATAGCTATTAAATAAGCGTCTCTTGATCTTCGTAAAGGAAGGCTGCACAGAACAGGATGGGCGGCTTTATCGGTTCCCCAGCATCAGCTTGGCGATGGTTGCCAGTTGCATATTCGACGTGCCCTCGTAGATCTTTCCGATCTTGGCGTCGCGGTAATACTTCTCAACCGGGTAGTCTTTTACAAATCCGTAACCGCCATAGACCTCTACAGCATGGCTGGCAACGCGCTCGGCTACCTGGGAGGAAAAATACTTGCACATGGCCGCTTCTTTCAAGAAGGCGAGTCCGTTGTCCTTGAGGCGGGCACAGTTGTAAACCATCAAGCGGGTGGCTTCGATTTCGGTGGCCATTTCCGCGAGAGCGAACTGGACCGCCTGGAACTCCCCAATCGCCTTACCGAACTGCTTTCGCTCAAACGCATAGCGGGCGGCATGAGACCAGGCTCCCTGGGCCAGGCCGAGCATCTGCGCACCGATACCGATGCGACCCTCATTCAGCGTCTCAATGGCGATCTTGTAACCTTTGCCCGGCTCACCGAGCACATTGGCCGCGGGAACCTTGCAGTCCTCGAGGATGATTTCGCAGGTCGAGGAAGCGCGGATGCCGAGCTTGTCTTCCTTCTTGCCCAGGGAAAAGCCGGGCGCGCGCTTGTCCACCAGAAAGGCGGTGATCCCCTTGTAGCCGGCGTTCGGATCCAGGGTAGCGAAGACGATGAAGAGGCCGGCCTCGCGGGCGTTCGTGATCCAGAGCTTTTGCCCGTTCAGCAGGTAGGAATCGCCTCGTTTCTCCGCTCGCATCTGCAGCGCGAAGGCATCGGAACCGGAACCGGCTTCGCTCAAGGCGTACGCACCGACAGTATCGGTCGCGAGCCGACCCAGATACACCTTCTTTTGCTCCGGCGTGCCCCAACGCAATATGGCGTTGATGCAAAGCGTATTCTGCACGTCAATGAGAACTCCGACCGATGGGTCGACTGCGGAGATCTCTTCCACGGCAAGAATGGCCTCGAAAAAAGTTCCCCCAGAGCCACCATATTCGATCGGGATTTCAATGCCCATGAGCCCGAGATTGAAGAGCTGGGGAATCAACTCGGGATGAAAGTGCTGCTGCTCATCCATGGTACGAACCAGGGGCGCGATGTTTTCCTGGGCAAACTGGCGGACGGTTGCGCGAAAGAGCTGTTCGTCTTCCGAAAGCAGGGTAAGCGGGGGGGCGGGTTGCGAAGCGAGAACGGAATCAGCCACGGGAATAAACCTATCCGTTGCGATGGCCGGCTGTCCAGCGAGCCTAGAGGGGTAGCATTGGCTTGGGAACGGAGAGCAGCCTGGGTACAGTTCGTGTACGCCGCAAATGGGAATCGTGACGAACGGATGAACCGCGGTGAACGATGGCCAACTTTTCCCGTTCAAGGATCTTGCGTGCCTGAATACGGGCGTGATTCGACCAGGGACCGATGGGATCGAGTTTTATATAGGCCGTCCAGTGGCGCAGGGCAGCCCGGCGGTCACCGACGCGTTCGTAGGCGAGAGCTACGTTGTAATGCGCATCGCCGTAGTGCGGCACCAGGCGAATCGCGGTGCCGTAGGCCGCGATGGCCTCGGGCAGCCGCTGTAGCTCGTCGAGAACATTGCCCAAGTCGAAGAAGGCCAGGGCATACTTCGGGTCTGCCACCGTAGCCCGGCGGTAAAGGCTCTCCGCCTCGATGAACTGTCGCTGGTTGTATTGGATCGTACCCAGGTTGATGCACGCGGGAGCGTGAAAACTATCGAGCGCAAGAATGCTCTGGTAATGAGCGACGGCCTCCTGCGTTTTGCCCTGCTCTTCCATGCGCACAGCGTCGAAAAAGAGGCCTTGCACACGAGACTCGCGGGCAGCCTGATGACTGGCGGCAGAACTTACTTCGGCGAGCTGGCTGTGCCGCTGAGAGTCGAAGTCGAAAACGAACTGGCGCGCGATTGGTTCCATCATCGCGCCGCTGAGGCGAAAGGCAAGCCGCGTGCCGCTGCGGACGGCCCCCGCCTCGAGCAGCGGATTGGCCACGCCCGAAACCTGCCTCATGGCAAGAATGGAGGCTCGAATATTAGCGACAGAGAGACGCGTAGCGCGCAGGTCACGCAGTTTGCGCAGTTGAACCAGGTCTTGAAACGAATAGGCCTCGCTCTGGTTGATGAGCCCGGATCGCTCCCAGGAACAAAGCTGTTTAAGCCGGATGCGCAAAATGCGGAGTACATCTTGCCGACTGTATTGGGTAACAGTGATGTGCTCGTTGGAGGCCGTCACCCTCACACCTCAACTTCTGAGGCGATTATGCGGATGGGCGCACGTTAACCGCAAGCATCAGAGGAAAAAAACAGTGGATAAGGTGGTACCAAACTCGGTGCAGGAACAAGGAAAGGAAATGCCGGAGTATGCTTATGGCGCAGCCGGATGTGGAGCCGACGATCGGACTTGAACCGATGACCTGCTGATTACGAATCAGCTGCTCTACCAACTGAGCTACGTCGGCGCGCGCCTCGTTTGCACGTACCTTGTCGGATTGTATCTACGGTCTGACCGTGCGTAAAGACAGGTCCGGCGACCTGCCGGGGAAAACGAAAAGGCCACCCGGCAACAGGGCGGCCTCTTCTCTAGGGAGAATAGTTCCAACGGAGGCAAAGCCATCAGAACTTTCTGGCGAAATCTTATGGTTGCCTCCCGAGGGTGTCAAGGCAAAATCAAGATGCCGATAAGGTCATTAGTTTGAGCAAGTTACGGAGGAGGGATGTTTAAATCTTCCGCAATCGATGCGCCACCGGAGAAGCTTGGAAAATTGCCTCAAGCCACTGCAATCTGAGCACTTAGGAGCCTAGTTGCACCTCAGCTGGTTCAAATCTTTTTAGCCGAATTGTCTGCCGCAAAGGGTAACCCCCTAAGCCAGATCAACCCTGATTTTCCTGCTGGTACCTGAAGGGTACGGGCTTTAGAGTCTGCGTGAGATCTGCATTTCTAAACTCAGTCCCGCAGGGACGCCTGAACTTAGCCCAGGACGCCAGTCCTGGGTACACCGTTAAACATGATTGAGTCCCGCAGGGACGGCTGAAGGTTGTCGCGTGGCGGCCTATTTTCAGCCGTCCCTCCGGGACTGGGTCGCCCTTTCAAATCCAACCCAGGACTGGCGTCCTGGGCTAAGTTCAGACGTCCCTGCGGGACTGAGTTTAGAAATGCAGATCTCAGGCAGACTCTAAAGCCCGTCCTGGGTTGGGTAGTTAAGGTACGGGCTGAAGCCCCTACCCTTCAAAAGGCGAATTCTCACACCATCTGAAGGCCAAATGATTTCCTGGGCTTATGTACGGGCTTAAGCCCGTACGTACCCTCCCACACCCCTGGCATTAAATCTTCCCGCGTCTAGTCCTCCAGGTTAAGGCGAATGAACTCTGTCTCTTCCTGGAAGGCGGAGGCAGGCTTGCCGCGAAGGACCCGATACAAAGCACGCCCACCACCGAGAAAGAGGCCCAGGAGGATCGCTGCGCCCCCCAGGACGCCCGTCAGGGCAAAGATGCCCAACAGGAGACGCGCTACCTTGGAGCCGTCACTGATGTAGCCCTGAGGGTTGTTCCAGACGACGTCAGCCTGGTAGTTGATCTGGTTGAGGAGCTTGTGCGCGGTGGCAGGGGCCAGCGATCCGCTGACGACGGCTACGATGGGACCGCTCCGCCGCGTGAGGAGGGAGTCGGGCCGGCTTTCCGCCAGAGCTTGCGGCCAGACAGACTTGGTGTTGCCCGCCTTGAGGAACGCGTCAATCTCCTTCAGGCGCGCCGCTGCCATTTGTGGAGTGGGGTAGATCAGGAGTGTCACTTGTCCTTCGCCGTCACGGCTCGAATAGTTGGCCGTGACCGCTTCGGCACTTAACGGAAAGTCTATCAACGCCGCTGGAAGCACGCCTCCGCTGCGAGCATAAGCCTCCGGCCCGAGCGAATAGTGAGTGAGACCAAGGTCGAGATCCTGGCGAGGAAGATAACCGGGCAGGGGCGGAGCGATATTTGCGGAGCCCGGAGGTTGGGGCAGATCCTTGGCCAGCTCGCGCAGCTCTGCCGGAGTCATAGGGGTGACGTGGTCGAGAGTGGCATCGACCAGGGTGGCGCCATTCCAGAACAAGACGTGGCTGCCGTCCCAGGCTGCGCTGCGGCCGATCTGCTCCGCGATGCTACCGGGACGCCGGAAAAAAGTGAAGGCGCCGTACGCGCCACTCGCGTCCTGAAAACGGATGGCGCGGATACTGAGCTTGTTATCCGCGTTTGCGTAATGTGCGGTCGCGAATTGCTGGAATCCGTATTCCTTCAGGACGGCTGCATTCGCCGCATCGGCAACTTCGGGCGCGGCGCTGTTCTCAACGGGTGCACTCAGGCTCCAGCCGGCAAAGTCAGTTGGCAACAAAGGGGGAGGGGTATCGGCCGCAGTAGCCGGCTTGGCCAGCGCCGGCGAAACCAGCAGAGGCAGTAAGAGAAGCGAGGCCGGAAGCACGCGAAGGACGGAAAAGGAGAACGAACTGCGCAGGGCACGAAGCATACGCACCTGTTGAGAGACTAGAGCATTTCTCGTGTGGGTGTCGAATTGACCACTCAGTTGCCACTGGGCCGGACATTACTCTGCGCCAGGCGAACGCCGCTCAGACCGCTGATGTATCTCGAGACACCGCGATAGAGCGACTCCGCGATTCGCTGGCGATAGGCGGGCTGCTGCAGCTCGCGCGCGTCATCGGAATTGGTCAGGAACGAAATCTCGGCCAGGATAGACGGCATGTTGGCGCCGATCAGGACCACGAACGGAGCCTTCTTGACCCCGCGATCACGCAGTCCAGGATTTCCGTCTTCGAGATCGCTGTAGAGTGACTTCTGCACGTCGGCGGCAAATTCGCGCGATTCGTCGATCTTGTCCTTGAGTGTAATTTTCTTTACCAGGTCAGAGAGCTCGTGAATGGATTCGTTGGAGACAGCATTTTCACGGGCCGCTACCTCCAGAGCATCGGGCGAAGTAGTGAAGTTGAGGTAGTAGGTCTCAACTCCGCGTGCAGACGAGTCCGGACTGGAATTAGCGTGTATGGAGAGGAAGAGATCGGCTTGCGCCTTATTGGCGATGGCCGTTCGTGTTTCCAGGGGAATGAAGGTGTCGTTGTCGCGGGTAAAGATAACGTCGGCGCCCAGGCGTTGCTTCAGCAGCTTGCCCAGCCGCAGAGCCACATCGAGCACCACCTGCTTTTCTGTAATCCCTCCCGGTCCTATCGTGCCGGTGTCATGTCCACCATGGCCGGCATCGATGACGATGCGGCCGATCTTGAGACCGAGTGTGCGCACCAGGGAGCGCTCGCCGGCTGCTGTCGGATCCGCCTCGCGGGTGGGAGTCGAGGAATTATCGTCGGGCTCCGAAGTATCCGGCGGAGCGGGGTGGAGGGCGCTTGGCTTCTTGTGGTTGCGGCCGGCAACCGGCAGCGGCGCGACGGAAGCCGCGGTGGTTGAAGCTAACGACCCGTCATCTGACTGCGGCGCGGGAACAGTTCCGGCAACCGAGGCCGCGATGGGGCGAGTCGTGGGATGGTCGGTGGCCTGAACACGATTCGGCTGCTGTCCGAGCGCCGCGATCTCCTGCGTACCGGAGTGGCTTCCAGCAGCCACGCTTGCGACTGCCGGGGGCTGCGGCGTGTTGGCGACTGGCGGGCTAGCGACTGGCGCGTTGGCTGCAGTGGAAGGTGCAGGCGTCCGGGCGGCCTGCTGGCCGGCGGGCGCAGCGCTCGCCAGGTTGGTGGTCTGGGACGTGCCGGGCTTAAGACCATGAATGTCGATAATCAGGCGCCAGGGGTTGGGGAGCAGAAAAGCCGAGTAGTCGGACACAGAACTGACGTCGAGGACAATCCGGGTGACGTTATTGGAGAATTGCGCCGCGCGGATGCGTTTGAGGAATCCATCGTCGACCACTTCGACGGACCTTCCGTTCAACCCTGGGCCCAGGCGCGCGCCGTAAAGATCAAAGTAGATGCGGTCCGGACTGGGCACGCGGGCTGCCTGATAGGCCACCTGATCTTCGAGATCGATGGCGATGCGCGTGTACACAGGAGTGGACCAATGGCGGATGCCACTCACCAGGGAGGCTTGTCCGGGATGAAGCGCAGTCAGTACGCCGGTTGGGCCCTCTGGTGAAGGGGACGAAGGTTGTGCCAGCGGACTCGTTTCCATGACCGGCTGGGTAATCGCGGGCGGGGATCGCGACGGCGCGACGGATGGGCTGGGCGGGATGGCCGGTGGTCCTGACACTGGCCGTGGCGGATTGCTGCGACTCGATGGAAGCGGCCGGAGCAGTGGCGTGTTGCCCGTGCGGCGATGAAGGCGGCCGGAGTTCGGCGCGGAGGTGGAGTTCGTTCAGCGCGACGCGAGCCTGCTTCTCCCCTTCGACGATCTGGCCCGCATAACGGTAACGGCCGCTGGGATGCTGCAGATGCAAGGATTCATATCGGCCGATGGCATCCTGCAGCAGTTTCTCGTCGGAGAAGAGGCGGCCTTCTTCGGTCAGCAACTGGGCAATCGACAACACGCTGGGATCGGATCTGGGTGATTGCGGGTCGTAGTAATAGACGGCGCGGTAAGCATCGATCACGCGCGCGTAGGCCGCCCGCGTGCGTTGCGTCTCGGGACGGGCCTCCAGGGCCGCGTGCAACTGTTGGGCGCGCTCATAGGGAGGCATGCGCGACGGTTGCTGGCCGGAAAGAGAAAGAGCACTCACCAGCAGGAGGCTACCGGTGGCGCGCGCCTGCCAAGCCGGCGTCATGCGGCTTCGAGAGCAGAACGCACGGAGCAAACGCGCGGCAAGAAACATAGTTGCGAAGCGGACCCGAAACCCGCACGCCAAAGCTAACCCGATTATAGGTTGGCAAGTTGCGAGCGGCAACGAAGTGTCTGCCGAAGTACACCGTTGGGGCGTTCTGTCGAAAAACATTTCCGCGAGAGGGCCGTGGAACTGCAGATCCCTCGGGTTGGCTCGGAGCTTGTGACTTTTTTGATTTGGCCTCTAGTTTGTGGCTGGAAAGCTGGGAAGAGCATCTGCCAACAAGCATCGCCGGGGGTCCTTCGACTGCGCGCCATAAGCCGTCCGTTATGCGATAGATCCGCGCGGCGCTTCGCTCAGGATGACGGCTTTGTGGCGGTGAAAAGCACCCTAAGTTAGTTAGCTACGCATTAGTTAGCTACGCAGAAAACACGAAAGGATCGAAAAAGTCACAGGCTCTCGGGATGACAAAGGAAAGGGCGACGGTCGAGATGGAAAAGAGGGTTTCGGTCTGAAGGGTCGAAACGATAGAGCTGTGGAATCCCACATCTCGCGAAAAACGAGCGAGATGTGGGGCACCCATCGGCGGTGGTAGGGAGAAATCCCGGGGATTTCCCTTCATGACCTATAAGGTTTTCTTTTGCTACTTCAGGCTTTAAAGCCATTCTTCCCAAGGAGTTCGCGAACGACGTCGGGGGCGCTGGCGAGCGTGGCGTTCAGGGCAGAGACGTCTTTGCCGCCGGCTTCCGCCATGTCGGGCCGGCCGCCGCCGGAGCCGCCGACTTTCTGCGCCAGTGGCCCGATGATTTTTCCGGCGGAGAGGCGGCCGGTCAGATCACGCGTAACTCCTGCGATCAGGGCGACTTTCCCATCTTCCTGCGCCGACCCCAATACCACTACCCCGGAGCCGAGCTTGTTACGGAGATTGTCGACCAGGGTGCGCAACTGCCCGCGGTCCAGCGAGTCCACCCGCTGCGCCAGCACCTGAATCCCATCCACCGTGACCGCCTGGCTGGCAGCGGATGCGACCGAGGTAGCCGCGGACTTCATCCGCACCTGATCAAGCTCGCGGCGCAGCTTTTTGATTTCTTCTTCCTGGGCCGAGAGCTTGGTGCGCAGCGCCTCCGCAGGAGACAGATTCTCCCCGGCAAACTGCCCAGCGAGCTGCACCACTTGTTGGCCACGACGGAACTCGCCCAGTGCGCCGAGGCCAGTGACCGCTTCCACGCGACGAACACCCGAAGAGACTCCGCCCTCACTCAGCAGCTTGACCACGCCGATTTCGCCACTGGCCCCGGTGTGGGTGCCACCGCAGAGCTCAGTCGAGAAGTCGCCGATTTTCACCACCCGGACTTTCTCGCCGTACTTCTCGCCGAATAACGCCATGGCGTGATATTCGTTCACTGCGACGTCGATGGGAACGTCTTCCAAGGTCTCCACTTTGGTATCGGCCAGCACCTGGCGGTTGATCATTTCCTCCACATCGGCCAGTTCTTCTTCCGCAACGCCGGTGAAATGAGAAAAGTCGAAGCGCAGATGTTGGGGGTCGACGCGCGAGCCGGCCTGCTTCACATGCTTGCCCAGGACCTCGCGCAGGGCGGCATGCAAGAGGTGAGTGCCGGTATGATTGCGGCGAATCGCGGAGCGGGTTTCTGTATCCACCACGGTATCGACATAACTGCCCAGCTCGATCGGCTGGCGCACATAGACCTTGTGGGCACGAACTCCCTGCACCGGTTGCACGCAACCCAAAACATCGGCAACCACGACGTTGTGGTCGTCAGAGTAGAGCCAGCCGGTATCCCCCACCTGGCCGCCGGAGTCGGCATAAAATGAGGTGTGATCGAGCACGATCTCGACGCTCTCGCCGGCATTTGCCATGGGTACGCCGATGCCGTCCTTCACGATGGCCAGCACTTCGCAATGCTGGGAGGAGAGCTGGCGATAGCCTTCGAATACCGTCTTGGGCAGCGAGCGGAAGGCCGGGCTGGCAGAGGCTTTGGCGCCGCCCTTCCACGAGGCGCGGGCACGCACCTGCTCCTCGCTACGGGCTAGTTCAAAACCGGTCAGGTCGAAGTCGATGCCCTGGTCGCGAGCCGCATCGAGCATGAAGTCAAGGGGCAGGCCGTAGGTTTCGTAGAGATGGAAGGCGGTGGCGCCGGGCAACACGGGCGGGTTGTTCCCTGCCTCTTTGCGAACCTTCTCAATAGCGGCATCCAGCTGCTTCGATCCCAGGGCGAGGGTTCTTCCGAAACGCTCTTCTTCGGCACGGACAACCCTGGCAACGCGGGCGGCGCTCTCTTCCAATTCCGGGTAAGCGCTCCGCATCTCGTCACGCACAGCGTCGACCATGCGATACATGAACGAATCTTCCTGGCCCAACATCCGTCCATGACGGATGCCCCGGCGCAGGATCTTTCGTAGGACATAGCCCCGGCCTTCATTGGCGGGGAGCACGCCATCGGAGATGAGAAAAGTTGCCGCGCGCGCATGATCGGCAATGATGCGCAGGGACGCGTCGCTCGAGGCTTGGCCATCCTGGTAGCGAGTATGGGTAAGCTCGCCGGCGCGGGCGATCAGCGGGGTAAATAAATCCGTCTCGAAATTAGAGATTTTGTTCTGGAGCACAGCGGCCATGCGCTCGAGCCCGGCCCCGGTGTCGATGGAGGGCTTGGGCAACAGGTTGAGCTCCCCCAGCTGATCGCGATCGAATTGCATGAAGACCAGGTTCCAGATCTCTACGTAGCGCGATTCGTCCTCGCCGAAAGGTTTGTCCTCGCCGGTTTCCGACGCAGCCAGACCCATGTCATAGAAAATCTCTGAGCACGGCCCGCAGGGGCCGGTATCGCCCATGGCCCAGAAGTTGTCTTTCATGCCTAGTTCGTGGATCCGCTCCGCGGGCACACCCTGGCCGCGCCAAAGCTCATAAGCCTCTTCGTCCCGCGGGACTCCCTTCTTCCCCCTTGAAAATGGTGACGTAGAGTTTGTCCTTGGGAATGGCGAGCCATTCCGGCGAGGTGACCAATTCCCAGGCGAAAGCGACCGCATCGCGTTTGAAGTAATCGCCAAAGCTGAAATTGCCCAGCATCTCGAAGAAGGTATGGTGGCGCCGGGTGAAACCGACGTTCTCGAGATCGTTGTGCTTGCCGCCGGCACGAACGCACTTCTGTGAAGTGGCGGCGCGGTTGTAGTCACGGCGCTCCACCCCGAGAAACACGTCTTTGAACTGGTTCATTCCGGCGTTGGTGAACAGCAAGGTGGGATCGTTCGCCGGAACCAGCGAGGAGGAGTGGACACGGCGGTGTCCCTTCGAGGCAAAAAAGCGCAGGAAGGTTTCCCGGATCTCAGAGCCAGAGCGGTACTGCATGTTTTGAGTTTAGAGCATCACCGGCTTTGGTAAAGGACTTGGCGGGGGTAAATGGTCATCTCGTCCAAAGGCTAAATAGGCTGCGGAAACAGTTAGATCGGGCAGGAACGCATGCCCCAGGGGCTAAAGCCCACGATGACGTCATTACGTTTGCGCCGGGGATAAATCCCCGGCCTACCCAAAAAAACCGCAGTGTTTCGGTACCTGTAAAGCCGCATCGGCTTCAAGGCAGTCGTCACCAGGGCTAAAGCCCTCTAGCTATATACCGGAGCGTTCACGCGGGTTGAAAACCCGCTTCCCCGGACTGAAAGTCCGGGGCTGGCACAGCTATTGATGGGGACGATTTCCATTTACTCGGTTTCATCTTCGGGGAGCGCCAAGTCGGCTTCGGTGCAGTCGATGTCCCAGGTCTTAAGCAATTTCGAGATGATGGTGAAGGAAAAGCCGGCACCCACCAGACGGCGAATCAGCCGCGCGGTTTGCTTTTCGTCTTCCGGCTTTGCGATGCGCTTGCGCGCGATGTAGCGCCTGGCTAGTTCTTCCTCGCTTACCTGCGCATAGGCGTTCTCGATGGTGCTCGAAACGAGTTCTGGCTGAACGCCCTTGCGGGTAAGCTCCTGCTGCACCCGGCGTTTGCCAAAGCTCTGGTTTTCCTGGCGCAGACGGGTGTAGGTGGAGGCGAAAGCGGGATCGTCGAGATAACGGTGGTCCAGGAGGCGTGTCACCACCGCCGTCACCTTGGTCTCTCCTGCCTCGCCCGGCTCAACGCGGCGCATCATCAGGCGTTTGAGTTCAGCCACGGTGCGCATTTGCCGGGCTAGCGCCGCGACGGCGTACTGGTAGAGAGCTGCCTCATCGAGCGGCGGTGGCTTTTTGCGCGCCTGGAAAGGCATAAGAACCTTACAGGCCCAGCAGCCGCCGATTGGTTTCTCGATCAGCCTGCGCGCCGGCGAAGTCATCGAAGGCCCGCTCGGTGACCCGGATAATATGGTCACGGATGAAAGGTGCTCCCTCACGTGCTCCATCTTCCGGATGCTTCAGAGCACATTCCCACTCCATGACCGCCCAACCGGGAAAATCATACTGGGCCAGCTTGCTGAAGATGCCGCCGAAGTCGACCTGTCCGTCGCCCAGGGAGCGAAAACGTCCCGGACGGTCGATCCAATCCTGATAGCCGCCGTAGACGCCCGATCTCCCGCTGGGGTTGAATTCCGCGTCCTTCACATGGAAGGCGCGAATGCGCTCATGGTAGATGTCGAGGAAGGCGAGGTAGTCGAGTTGCTGAAGCACGAAGTGGCTGGGATCGAACAAAATGTTTGCCCGTTTGTGGTTCCCGACGGCAGCCAGGAAGCGCTCAAAGGTGACTCCGTCGTGCAGGTCTTCTCCGGGATGGATTTCAAAGCACAGGTCCACGCCTGAATCCTCGAAGGCATCGAGGATCGGCTTCCACCGCCGCGCTAATTCTCCGAAGGCTTCGTCGATCAAACCCGCAGGGCGCTGTGGCCAGGGATACATGTATGGCCACGCCAGCGCTCCGGAAAAAGTAGCGTGCGCCGTGAGCTTGAGGTTCCGGCTGGCCTTTGCTCCCATGAGCAATTGATTGGTTGCCCACTCCTGCCGTGCCTTCGGGTTGCCCGCCATTTCCGCTGGGGCAAAGGCGTCGAATTGGAGATCGTAGGCAGGATGCACCGCGACCAACTGCCCCTGCAGATGAGTGGAGAGCTCGGTCAACTGCAAACCCTGACTGTTCAGCATGCCGAGTATCTGGTCGCAATAGGCCTGACTCTCCGCGGCTTGTTTGAGGTCGAAGAGCCGGTGATCCCAGGAGGGGATCTGTATGCCCTTGAAGCCCAATCCCGCGGCCCACCTGGCGATGTCTTCCAATTTATTGAAGGGTTTCTGGTCAGCAGCAAACTGGGCCAGGAAGATTGCCGGCCCCTTAACAGTTTTCATAGTGGACACTCACTCATTTCATTGGGACTCATTAGGGCAGGCTGACCCAGCCGGCGCGGCTCTTAGTCACGGCTCGTTCGACGAAGGACATGCTGCGCACTCCCTCGCGAATGCCAGGCACCAGGTCGCTCAATTGCGCAGACGGATCGGTGAACCGCGCGCGAACCGCGTTGGCGAAGTCGCGATAGATATTAGCAAATGCTTCTATCAAACCCTCAGGATGGCCCATGGGCAGCCGGAAGTCGGCGCGCGTCGAGGGCGACAGGTAGTCCCCGGCCGCATGCAGGGTTTGACTCGGCTTCCCGGTCCAGTTCAGATGCAAGTAATTGGGATTCTCCTGCCACCAGTGAAGTCCGCCCTGTTCACCGTAGAGATGAAGCTGCAGATCGTTGCGATCGCCGGCGGCGATCTGGGAGACAAACAACACTCCCGGCGCCCCGTTGTCGAGCTTAAGCAGGACGTTGCAGTCATCGTCCAGCTTCCGGCCGGCGACTACCGAGGAAAGGTCGGCGCAAATCTCCACTACCTCGCGGCCGCTCACGTACTCGAGCAGGTTGAAGGCGTGCACGCCGATGTCGCCAATGGCTCCGCCCAGGCCCGACTGCGCCGGGTCTGATCGCCACACAGCCTGTTTGTGACCGGTGGTTTCGAGCGTACTGCTTAGCCAGCCTTGCGAGTATTGCACCACAGCCTTGCGAATCTTGCCCAGTTCCCCGGCCCGCGCCATGCGGCGTGCCTCGCGTACCAAGGGGTAGCCGGTGTAGGTAAAGGTCAACCCATAAAGCAGTCCGGTCCGCTTGACCACCTCCTCGAGAGTTTGCGCCTCTTTAAGAGTGGCGGTTGCCGGCTTGTCGCTCATCACATGGAAACCATGTTCCATCGCGGCAACGGCGACCGGGAGATGGACATGATTAGGGGTGACGATGCAGACAAAGTCGATCGGGTCTTTCCGCTTGCTCTCCTGCTCCATCATTTCTGTGTAATTTGCGTAAGCGCGATCGGGGCTTATGCGATAGGTCACACCGGCCTGCCGCGATCGTTCGGCATCCTGACTAAACGCTCCCGCCACCAGTTCAATGGCCCCATCCAACTCGGCCGCCATGCGATGTACGGGACCAATAAAGGATCCGGCGCCACCACCCACCATCCCCATACGAAGACGTCTAGCTTGCTGCTCCATGTTTATTTTTGCCCTCTGGATTTGCCTCGGACTCACGTCCTCGGACATTTTCAGCCGTCCCTTGCGGGACTTTTCGTCTTGCTTCCTCTACCCAGGACTGTCGTCCTGGGCTAAGTTCAGGCGTCCCTTCGGGACTCTATCAGCTGCGAAGCGTGCGTTGTTTCAACCGCCGGGGTCCATGCTAAAGCATTTTGGCTTTCACGAGGGGAGGGTCATGCTTGAATGAAGCCGCGCTGGGCGACAGCGATGTTGCCCCGGGATGAGTTTTTCACCAGGTACATCATCTCGTCCGCGGCGCCGATGATTTCCTGGATCGAGTTGCCGTCCTCCGGATAGCTGGCGATTCCGAAACTAGCCATCATCTGCAGCTCCAGTCCTTCCGATAACAAATATCGCGTCTCTCGCAAGGAGTGCAAGAGCCGCTGGGTCACTTCGAGCGCCGCGTCCTTTCCCGTCTGCGGCAATAGAACAATAAACTCGTCGCCACCATAGCGAAACGCCGAATCGATACCCCGGACATTATGCTTGATGGTCCTGGCGATCTCGGCCAGCAGGCGGCTGCCGGTGAGGTGCCCGTGCAGGTCGTTGACCCGCTTGAAGTGGTCCAGATCGATGAAGATCAGGCTGAAGGGAAGATTGAAGCGGCGTGAGCGTTCGAGCTCGCTCTCGGTGACGGAAAACAAGTGCCGGGAATTGAACAGTCCGGTGCAATCGTCGGTGATGGTCAATTCCTGGATGCGCTCGACGGCGCGCACGTTCTGAATGGCGATCGCGGCGTAGTCGCACAGCACGCGGAGAAAGGCCATGGTTTCATCCGTAAGCGTCGATGCACGATAGTTCAGCAGCTCGATCACACCCAGAGTGCGATCTCTCGAACGCAGGGGAATACAGATGGCGCATCGAACCGGAGAGACGTGCGTAGAGCCGGTGAGCAAAGGGAAACGGGGATCATTGCCAGGTTCCGAGACGATCACCGGCTCGCCGTGTTGCGCTACCCAGCCGGCGATCCCCTCTCCCAAGTCGACACGAAGGTTGCGGCCGCCGGAAGACTTGCCGGCCGCCACTGCGTAGTACAGATTCTGCTCTTCTTCGTCGACGATCAGCAGGGACCAGGATTCGGGTTCAAAAAACTGCTCCATCTGCTGCATGATTGCGCCAAGGATGGAATCCAGGTCGAGCGAGGACGTCAGCGCACGCGCTACGTCATGAAAGACCCGGAGGTCCTGGGGCAATGGTGGACGCTCTGGGAAGGATCCATCGACCATAGAGAGAGCCGTAATTTCTGGCTGCTTCGAACGCATTTTCCCTTCTACTCTGTACGGGCGAGTGGAGTGATGTGCGCCTTTTCCTGGAGAAAAGCCGCGGCGGCATTTGTTCCTTTGTACGCTCCAGAAGGGAAAATGCTTAGCCTCCGATATGCACCATGCTGCGTGACGGTTTCAGAAAGCCGGGTTCGCCGATATGGTGGCGCGCCTCCTTGGCTTCGACCGTCTTCTGAATGAAGGCCGCGAGATCGTCGTCTGTACCGCCGCGGGCCACCACGGCGTAGAGATCATGATCGAAGTGGGAGAAGAGGCAGGTGCGGATCTTGCCATCGGAGGTAAGTCGGATACGGCTGCAGGCTCCGCAAAAGGCCTGAGATACAGGAGCGATGATGCCAATTTCTCCGATGCCATCATCGAAGGTATAGCGGCGCGCAGTTTCCCCCGGGTTGTTAGCCGGCAGGGGCACCAGGGGGCGAAAGCTGGTGAGCTTGTCTACCACCTCCTGCAACGGAACCACCACATCCGGCGTCCAAAGGCGGTCCTCTTCGAGCGGCATGAACTCGATAAAGCGGACAATCACGCCCTCATCTCTCGAGAAGCGGGCAAAGGGGACGATCTGGTCGTCATTGAAGCCCCGCAACAACACGCAGTTCACCTTGACCGGACCGAGTCCGGCGTGCTGAGCGGCACGGACGCCGGCCAGTACTTTTTCGAAGCTGCCGGGGATCCGGGTAATGCGGGCAAAAATTGCCGGGTCGACGGCGTCCATGCTCACCGTGATCCGGCTGAGCCCGGCACGCGCAAGCGGATTGGCCATCTGGGCGAGGAGATGTCCGTTAGTGGTAACGGCAAGATCCAGCGGGGCACCCGCGGAGTTTGTTCGCAACTCGGCAAGCTGGGCCACCAGAGATACAATGTCCTTACGCAGGAGCGGCTCGCCGCCGGTCAGGCGTATCTTCTGAATGCCAAGATTGACGAAAACCCGAATCATCCGCAGGTAATCGTCCAGCTTCAATTCGGCAAATTGCGCGCCCTCGGAGCCGGTGCGGCAGTACACGCATTTGTAATTGCAGCGGTCGGTGATGGAGACACGGAGATCGGTGATGGTTCGCCCGAACTTGTCTTTTAGTTGAAGGGCGGGCAGAGGGTTGGGACCGTCCGTCGCCGGACTGACTGCAACGGCCGGATTGTCCAAATCAACTGGCGACATGTGGAAGTAGCTCCAACTGTACTTCAACCATTGGATGCGCGAGCCAATCTATTTCGACCTTTGCCGCGAGGTTGGGCCGTAGTAGAGTCCGTATCCTTATGACAATTAGAGCATTTTTGTGTCTTTGGCGTTCAACCCGAGCCGGCGATTGACCGGTCAGAGATGGATCCAGCGAGGGAAGAAAATGCTCTAAACCGTGCCGGGACAGCAACTCCGGACTTCCCAATGCCCCAATCCTGCACTATAGTCAGTTAAATCAATGGATACTCCGACCGAGACGAAATCACAAGTTCACCACGGAACAGCAGGATTTCCTTCTTCCTCCGGTAAGTCTTTTAACGGGTATTTCAGCGAGGACAAACGCTGGAATTTCCGGAAAAACGACCTCATCGACGCGCGCGCCCGGCGGCTCTTTGAGACCACCGCGTTGGCCTGCCATCACGATGCTTATCCTTTTCAGATTCCTTTAGAGGGACGAACCGGCCCCCAGGTGAAGGCGGACGGTCACTCCATGCTGATGCTGTCGTCCTATGACTACCTGGGACTGATCGGCGACCCGCGGATCGACGCTGCCGCCATTGAAGCGATCAGGAAGTACGGAACCGGCACCGGGGGAGCACGCCTGCTGACCGGCACCACCGACCAACATGTGCTCATGGAGAAGGACCTCGCGGCCTACAAAGGGACGGAAGCAGCGATCACTTTCAGCTCAGGTTATTTAGCGAATGTGGCGGTGCTGGGTGCGCTGCTGGGTCCAGCAGATCGCGTGATCATGGATTCGCTGTGCCATCGAAGCCTTACCGATGCCTGCCGGTTCGCCGGCGTGCAGTTGCAGCGGTTCCGTCATAATGACGCCTCCTCTTTGCGTCAGGAGTTACAGAACGGATCCCAGGCCAACCGTACTTTGGTCATCTCGGACGGCGTTTTTTCCATGGACGGAGACGTTTGCCATCTGCCCGAGATTCTTGAAGTCAAGAAGGAATTCGGATTTTTCCTGCTGGTAGACGAATCGCACGCTTCCGGGGTCCTTGGAGCCTGCGGCCGCGGCACGGATGAACATTTTGGGATACCGACCGACGAGGTGGACATCTGGACGGGTTCGCTGGCCAAGTCCATCCCTTCGACCGGTGGGTTTGCGGCAGTTTCGCAGGAACTTGCGATCTACCTTCAGCATGGAGCATCGCCGTTTATTTTTTCGGCGGCTCTGAGCCCGGCAGCGGTGGCTGCTATCCGTGAGGGATTGGCGATTTTGAAGGAAGAGCCGGAACGGGTTGCCAAAATTAAGCACAATGCGGATTTTCTGCGGAGTGGCCTGTGCTCGCTGGGCTATGACACGGGCTTGTCGGAGACGGCGGTCATTCCGGTCATCCTCAATGACGAAACGACCACCGGTTTGTTCGCCCGGCGGCTTCGCGACCACGGGATTCTGGCCACGCCCGTCCTCTTTCCAGCCGTTCCTCAGGATTCAGCGCGACTCCGGCTTTGCGTAACCGCGGCGCACACGCAAGCTGATCTGGAATACGCGCTCGACGTGTTCGAGAAGATGGCTCGCAACTAATTTCGGGCGTTTCCTAGACAAGAAAACCACACGACCCTGCACCGGGAGATGGGTAAGGCGCGGGTGAAAGTGTGCGCCTTAAGCGCCCTAAGTCGCGGGGGAAGGATGGCTTCCGCGGCGACGCTATGAAGTGCGTACCCCAGGGGCTAAAGCCCAGATCTTTGTTAGGATCTTATGGCCCGACTAAAGAGGCTGCGTGAAAAGTCTCTGCTTGGGCGGAGTCGCCCCCTCAGCGGCTAAAGCCACATTCATTCCAAAGTAATTACGGACGGGCTAAAGCCCGTCCCCTTCAGATCAGTGAGTTTTTCCGCAGCCTTCGAAGCCGTGCCCTTCGTCCGGAGTTTGCCCTTGACCTCGAAAGCCCGGATCAGGCAATCACGGCATCGCACGGAAGGCCAGGACGGCGTTCAACCCACCAAAGGCGAAGGATTGCGAAAGAGCAACTTCTACCTTTGCCTCCCGGGCGTGGTTGGGAATCACATCGAGGTCACATTCCGGATCCGGCTGGGTGTAGTTCGCGGTCGGGGGCAGCACCCCGTTGCGCAGGGCCAACACCGTGGCAGCGGCTTCGATCGCTCCGGCCGCTCCCAGGGTGTGACCGTGCATGGATTTGGTCGAACTTACGGGCAAGGAAGAGGTGTGGCAGCCGAAAACGTCATGGATGGCTGCAGCCTCCATACGGTCATTGGCCTCAGTTGCGGTTCCGTGAGCATTGATGTAGCCAACCTGCTCGGGGACCAAACCGCCATCTCGCAGCGCGGCGCGGATAGCACGGGCGGCGCCTTCGGCGGAAGGTTGGGTGACGTGGCATGCGTCGGCCGACATGCCGAAGCCCACGATCTCCGCCAGTGGCTTCGCTCCGCGAGCCAGGGCGCGCTCGAGCGGCTCCAGGACCAACATGGCCGCGCCTTCCCCCAGGATCATTCCGGAGCGGTTGGCAGAAAAGGGCCGGCAGGTATCGGGGCTGACCACGCGCATCGCTTCCCAGGCCTTCAATCCACCGAGGAAAAGAGGCGATTCACTGCCCCCGGCAATAGCCAGGGGAGCTGCTCCGGAACGCACCATCCAGAGTGCGTTACCGATGGCATGAGCCGACGATGAACAGGCGGTCGAGAAGGTGTACGCCGGACCATGTATGCCGTATTCCATGGAAATGTGACTCGCACCAGCGTTGCTCATTCCCAGGGGGATGGTCAGCGGATGGACGCGATGCCTGCCATGGTGGAAGAGTTCCCAATAACCGATTTCGTCGGTAAATCTGCCGCCCATGCAAGAACCGGTGATGACCGCCGCACTATCGCGCAGCTCCTCGGTCCATTCGATTCCGGCCATCGTCACCGCCTCGCGGGCAGCGATGACGGAAAACTGCGCGAAACGATCCATGAAGCTGAGTGTTTTGCGGGGAAAATAGGTTTCGGCATCGTAACCGATGACCGCGGCCCCGTTCTTGAAACGGACCTGAGTCATGCCCATTTCCGGGACGGGCCCAACGTTATCCGGAATCGGTCCGATTCCAGATTTTCCGTTGACAAGTGCCTGCCAGAACCCTTGCTGGTCAAGGCCCAGAGCGCTGATGACGCCCATTCCTGATATGACAACTCGCATCTACACCATTTTCATAGAGGACTGTTACTGGACCGAGGGTAACAAACTCCAGCTTCCTCCCGATACAGTACGGGTCATTCGGTTGCGGTTTGGGCAGATGGGTTTTGTTTGGAATCCACCAGGTAGGTGACGCCGTCGATCATTTCGCGGATGGTCTGGATCTTCTTAGCGTCTTCGTCTTTGATCTCGATGTCGAACTCGCTTTCGAGGTCGAAGAGGATATTGATACTATCCATCGAATCAATACCCAGCTCTTCGAAGGTGCTGTCGGGCTTGACCTTCTCGAGGGGAATTCTCTGGGTGGTAGCAATCACTCGAAGAACTCGTGCTTGGATCGTCTCAGACATTGGGGGCCTTCGTAGAAACCACAGTTCTGCCCCGGCGCTCGCGTTTCGCCCGGGTGGTGAACTGTTTCAGTAAAGTTAAACCGCGCGCCAAGTGCTGGCAATAGTTTGTCATTGAAAGCGAATTTTTCAAACGTTTAGTGAGCTTCGGCCACGGCGAGGCGCCGGGCGGTGCGCCATGCGTAATGCAGGGCAGAGATAATGGTTAGCAGAGCGGTGGCGTAGAGCGCCAGCTTGCGCAGCATAATCAGCGGCATGGGGGAATAGACCTGGCAGAGCAACACTGCCAGTAACGCCAGAATCTGGGCGCAGGTACTTGTCTTGCCGTAGATGCTGGGGCGGAAGTCGCGCATACCCAGACTGATGTAGAGCAATGCGGCGACGATGAGGATGCCCAGGTCGCGGCTAAAAACCAGCACCGTAACCCGGCGAGGCACGAGGCCCTGGTGCATGAGCACCAGGAAAAGAGTGCTGAGCAGGAGCTTATCGGTCACCGGATCGAGGTACTGGCCGATCTGGGTTTGCTGTTTGAGCACTCTGGCGACCAAGCCATCGAGGCCATCGCTGAGTCCAGCGACGACGAAAAGGCAAAGCGCGGTTTTGTAGTGAGACTCCAAAACCGCAATGACCAGAAAGGGGATGAGGCAGAGACGCAGGAACGTCAGCAGGTTCGGAGCTGCGCGCAATTCTTTCAGCAAGGTGTTCCGATCCTCGTGGCGGCAGCCAAGAATCTTGATGGTACATGAGCTTTTGATATGATAGCGAGATGCACGGCGCAGGCGCGTAGCTCAGTTGGTTAGAGCGTCCCGGCTCCGCCGGGAAGGTCAGACGTAGAGGTTGCTGTAACGAGACAGGCGCGTAGCTCAGT
>CAWIRT010000018.1:0-119295 GCA_963838445.1 uncultured Acidobacteriaceae bacterium | reverse complement strand
AATGCGCGAGCCGGTCGAGTTCGGATATACGACGGCGGAGATAGCGCGCTTCAACGGCATTGGTGGTGAGCGCAAGGCCGCGGTGGTAACACTCTAGGGCTTCCCGGTTGCGTCCCATGCGACGGAGCAGGTCCGCGCGGGCTGAATGATAAAGATGATACGAATCGAGTTCGCCGCAAGAGCCGAGCCCATCGATCAGCGCTAAACCCCGTTCCAGACTTTCACTCATAGCAACGGCGACCGCGTGGTTGAGCGAGATGATGGGCGAGACGTGGCTTGCGCTGAGGAGGGCATAGAGGGCGGCGATCTGTTTCCAGTCGGTTTCCGCAGCAGTCCTGGCTTCGGCGTGGACAGCAGCAATGGCTGCCTGCAGCTGATACGGACCGACGTTGCGACGGCCCAACGCACGCTCCACCAGGCAGATACCTTCCGCGATCTGATCACGATGCCAAAGTGAGCGATCCTGCTCTTCCAGGGTTACCAATTGCCCGACTTTAGTGGAGCGAGCGTCGCGGCGAGAATCATGCAGGAGCATGAGAGCCAGGAGCGCCATGTTTTCAGGGTTATTAGGCATGAGTTCGCCCAGAGTACGCGTCAGGCGAATGGCTTCGGCACAGAGTTCCCGGCGAACCAGACTGTCGCCAGAACTGGCCGAGTAGCCTTCGTTGAAGATGAGGTAAAGAACGGCTTGCACCGCTGAAAGGCGTTCGGGCAAGGAGCCGGGAGCAGGTACTTGATAGGGTATGCGGGCCTGCTGTATCTTGCGCTGGGCGCGCACCAGCCGTTGGGCTAGCGTCGGTTCGGGAATCAGAAACGCACGGGCGATTTCAGTGGTTGTGAGCCCGCCTAGGGTTCGAAGGGTGAGCGCAACCCGCGCCTCCATGTTGATGGCAGGATGGCAGCAAGTGAAGATGAGACTGAGGCGGTCGTCTTCAAAAGGTTGGTTCATCTGGTCTTCAATCGAGCTGGTACGCGATTCGTACTCATACAGCAACTGGTTTTCATTGTCGCGGCGGGTCTGTTCCCGACGGGCGTAATCGATGAGCTTGCGGCGAGCCGTGGCAGTGATCCAGGCACCGGGGTTATCGGGCACCCCATCGGCTTGCCAGCTTACGACGGCCGCGGCAAACGCGTCTTGCATTGCTTCTTCGGCCAGGTCAAAGGAGTGCGAGACGCGAATGAGGCCAGCAATAATGCGACCGGATTCGCTTCGGAAAACAGCTTCGACGGTGGCGCGATGGTCATGCATTCGCAGGTAGCCGCTGAGGAAATTCGCGGATGGGGCGGATTTCGATGCATCCTACCCCGCCGGCGCAAGCAGTGGGAATTTTGGCAGCCCAGGCAAGCGCTTCGTCGAGATCCTCACAGTCGAGTATGTAGTATCCAGCTAGCTGCTCCTTGGTCTCGGCAAACGGACCGTCGGTAACAATCGCCGTGGCATCCTGCAAGCGAAGCGTGGTGGCAGTGGAGCTGGGTTCGAGAGGATCGGCCGCGCGGAAGATGCCGCGAGCGAGCGCCTCCTCCATGACAGCCTTGTGAGCCCCGGCGACCGCGCGCATGTCTTCGGGCGTCGCTGCCTCATTTTCCTGCGAGTAAATCAACATCATGTAACGCATGACGGCCTCAGTGTTTGGTTTGAGGAAAATTCCGGTCGGCCTTCACCTCGCGGAGTTGACCGGTATGCCTGGCGCCATGAGACGCCGCCGCCAACAGCCACTGGTAGCCGTCCCATGGACCGAAAAGAGGGTGGTCAACCGCATGCTGACGGAGGCGGCGGGTGACCAACAAACGGGTGCTTTGTTCGCGGCATTGGACGAAGTGCTGTAAGGCTTCGGGTCCGGTCCAGCGGCCTGTGGGGCTGGTGTGCGGGGGGCACTTGCCCTTTCTGGATCGCTTGGGGATTTCGTTCAGGATAAATTCATCCATTTCGATTCGGTTGCCCTCTGCCGCCTCGGGGGCGTCGCTCATGCCCTCGATAATCGCGTGGATGCCGCTTTCGATGAGAACGATGTGCTCCATGTTTTCAGCGATCGACCAAATGTCATGGGCCGGTTTGAAATCCCACTGTTCCCGGGAAAGGCCGCTCACTGACTCGAGCAAAAAACCGCGGGTGACCGATAGGTGGCGCGACGCCCTGGTGATCTCTGTGGTTGTCAAGCCCGTGTCTG
Organism: uncultured Acidobacteriaceae bacterium; assembly: GCA_963838445.1. Taxonomy (GTDB): domain Bacteria; phylum Acidobacteriota; class Terriglobia; order Terriglobales; family Acidobacteriaceae; genus PALSA-350. The sequence continues at coordinate 117,127 of CAWIRT010000018.1, read as the reverse complement.
AAACGATTGCGAACGAAGTATTATTCACGGTGCCTCCTTGGAACCGGTTTCAGAGTTGAATCTGATGACGCCGGAAGGGATCCGGCGTCACCCAAGAGCTAGGAGAAGACCATGATGGGCCGAACTTCAATGCTGCCGTAACGGGCAGCGGGGATGCCAGCTGCGATCGAAGTTGCCTGCTCTATGGTCGGCGCTTCGATCAAATAGTAACCACCAAGCTGCTCCTTGGTCTCGGCAAAGGGGCCATCCGTAGTGAGCACCTTGGTGTCGCGCACCCGAACCGTTCTGGCTGTTCCGGTGGGCTGCAAAGCGTTTCCGCCTTTGATGGCGCTGGCGTTGTTCTTGCCGAAAGCACCGTATTCGGCAAACTCTTCTTCGGGGAACCCGTTGGCAAAACGCGATTCTTTTTCGTAGATCAGGGCTAGAAATTGCATTCTCTTCTTCCTCCTGCCAGTACGACGTTCGGTTATCGCGAAATCGACAATTGATAAAAATAATTTTTGCGCCTGGGATTTTCATCGCTCCCGAAGATGGGCGCACCCAGATCTCGCCGGTTTCGCGAGATGGGGGGGACGCCTTTTCTTGGGAGATGTAGAAAGTTAATTCGCCTGCAGCTTCTGCATGAGGGCCCCAAGATCCATCTGGTTCCAGCCTTCCATGACCTGCTTATCCTTGACGACCAAAAAGGACGACCCGTCTAAAGTCTCCTTCTTGCCGGACGCGGGAAAGCCAAGGTGATCACCGAGGTGGGTCATGGAGACGCGCCAACGAACGGCAACACGGTCACCCTCTGCGACTATCTCTTGTATATCGACGTGAAGGTCAGGAAAGGCGCCACAGAAAGTGCGATGGACGGTCTTGAAGGCTTCCGGCCCTACCAGAAGCGAGTCAGCATCGGGAAAGCCGTAAGACTTGCCTTGTTTGCTAAACATTTCGTCGATCGCTGCTTCACTCTTCTGGTTCCAGACCTGCTCGAACCAGCGCTTCAGGAGAAGTTTGTTCGCTTCAGACATAGGTGCCCCTCCAATGTGGGGAGAAGCTTAGAGCATTTCTGCTGCGGATGTATAGGGCAGCCTGGTGCAGACGCAGGCCAGGGTTTCATAGGGAAAGGTTACTTCGGACTTTCCGGCAAGCTCTGGATAAGCCGCGATGACATGCTGTAACTGCGACGTAACGCGATCGCGCTGTTCAGGCGGGAGAGCGGCCATGAAACTTACCGACAAAATCCGTTCGATAATCACTTGTTCGGGCGGACCGGTATGACGATGCGAAAAGCGTTTCTCGCGGAGAGGGCCAAACCCCTCGGCGGGAAAAGCATTTCGCCATTTCTGGGAGTGGTATCGGGGAGCATCGCCTTCAAAGGGTTTCATGATCCGAGTCAAGGCAGCGACCCATGGAACACTTTCGTCGCGGACGTTCCAGATTAATCCAAGAGAGCCGCCCGGTTTTAAAACTCGATGAATTTCCCGGAGCGCCTCAGAGGTGGCAAACCAGTGAAAGGATTGTGCGCAAACAACAGCGTCCATGGTGTCGTCGTCAAGCGGTATATGTTGTGCGGAGCCGCTGCGGGCGTCGATCTCTGGAAACTGACGGATCAGCTGGTCCAACATTTCCCGCACCGGTTCGACTGCGACCACGGTGGCCCCGGTCGCCAACAGGCGGGGCGAAAACTTCCCGGTGCCTGCTGCGAGATCCAACGCCGTTTTGCCCTTACCGAGCCCGAGATCCTGAGTCAGCCATTCTTCTATATCAGGAGGATAGTCCGGGCGGCCCGCGACATAACTAGCCGCGCCCGCTGAAAATCCTTCTGCTGCCAGGTGATGAATACCTGTCATGGCTTGCCCGTGTAAAAGCTGTATTTTGCTGTATAGGAAACTCGCTCCTCGCCGCTTGTACACGCCTGGTCACGTGCGGCACCGCCGTGGGTTTGCGTGCGAGCGATGTAAGCCACATTCGCGAACTTGCCACTGCCGCTGTTGGGGACCGCTTGTAACAGCAACCACGAGACAGAGCCGGCATCGGGCGAAGGTTTGCTCGCAACCATCTTGCCCTTTATTTCGCTTCCATCGGTAAGCCGCCAGGTTGGCCCGGCAAAATGGATGCCGATCACTTGCCCGCGTTCGTCGAGCAACCTGGCGTCCGGAGCCTTGAGTGTCCAGTGACCCTCGGTACAGGTGTAAATTTGCGAACCATCGCCTGCTGCTGTGAGCAGCAGAGAGGTGCCGGCGGGAGGGTCTACAGAATACTGTTGCGCCTGCAGCGAAAAGATAGAGCAAAGGGCAATGATGAGGAAAATGATTCTTCGCATGTTTACTCGGAACGTAATGCCCTCATTGGATCGGTGGAAGCCGCGCGACGGGCCGGAATCAGGCCAGCCACGCACGCCGATATTGCCAACGCCAACACCGCGCCAGCCATGACCCACACGTCTTGTCCGGCGACGTCATAGAGTTGCGATTTGACAAAACGCACGCAGAGCAGAGCTGCTGGGATTCCGATCGCTAGTCCAACCCCGGCCTGCAGCAACGCGCCGCGCATCACCATACCGACCACAACTCCGCGGGCCGCGCCGAGTGCCATGCGTATGCCAATCTCCGGGGTGCGCTGCACAACCATATAGGAAGTGACACCATAAAGTCCTACCGAAGCCAGCAGCAGTGCGAGCGCTCCAAATAGCATCGTCAGCCGCGCGATCATCCGTTCCGAATTGAAGTTGCCATCGATCTGCTGGGCAAACGTCTGGTAATAGTCTACCGTCAGATTGGGATCGATACTCGCCAACGTCTTCCTGACCTGACCTTCCAACCCTGGGGTGATCGCGTTCATCTGCAGGATCAGTACTTCGGCATACAAGGAAGCGTCCGTGCCTTTTGACGGGCGCATGCGTGACTGCTGCAGCATGGGAATAAAGTACATTGGCCGTGGCGCATCGCGCGCGCTCTCGTACTTGGTATCCTCGACCACACCCACGATCTTGTAGTCGCCTGAATTCCTGGTCTGGATCGCCCCGAAGTGTTGTCCTATCGGATCCTCGCCGGGCTTGAAGAGCTTCTTCACAAAGGCCTGGTTCACCACGGCAACGCCCTCAGAAGTTGCCGTATCGGAGGTCGCAAAGGTTCGCCCGCGAACGACCCGCTGGCCAATTGCCTGGAAGTAATCCGGATTCGCCCGATTGAACACAGCGGTCACATCCTGTCCGGGATCGGGCGGGCGTTGCCCCTGGACGTAGACGTAGAGGCTCCAGATATTGCCGTTTAGTGGCGTGTAGATGGCCAAGCCGATCCGTTGCACACCGGGCAGGGCGTGGAACCGGTCTTCGATCTGTTGATAGAGGCCCTGCAATTGTTCCGGCTTGTAGCCGGCCTTCAGGGGATTCATGCTGACGATGACCCGGTTGGCTGTCTCCAGGCCGAAATCCTGATGCTCAAGTTTGTTGAGGCTTTTGCCCAGTAGTCCGGCTCCCACCAGCAGTACCAACGATAACGCTGCCTGCAAGACAACCAGCGACCGTTGCAGCCAGGACGATCCGTCACCGGTGCTTCGATTCATTCCCCGCAATGCATTGGCCGGCTGCTCCTGTGAGGAAATCCACGCCGGTGCGATGCCAAAAAAGAGTCCTGTCAGCAAGGAGAGGCCAAAGGCAAACAATAGAACTGGCAGAGACGGCGTCGCGTCAATCGACACAGTGGGCGAGTCGGGGAACATGAGAGCCAGCAGTGACCGCGTCCCGGCGTAGGCGAGCGCCAATCCAGCAACGCCGCCGAGGAATGCCAGCACAATGCTCTCCACCATCATTTGCCGGACAACTCTTCTCCGCGCAGCGCCCAGGGCCATACGAATTGAGATCTCAGCCCGGCGTGCCAGGCCGCGGACAAGCATGAGGTTCGCGATGTTGGCACATGCAATCAACACGACCAACCCCGAGAGTCCCATCAGGAGGTAAAGACTGCTGGCCACATTGTGCTGCATATTCGCAATCCCTACGCCGCCCGGCGTCAGGACAACACGTGCCTTCGCCAGATGCTCCTTACCGTGTTCCGTCTGGTAGACGGGCAACTGTGATAATGACTGGCGCAGAATGCCGCTCATCCTGGCCTGAAGCGGTTCCATCGCGGTTCCGGGCTTTGTGCGGCCAATGAGGAAAAGCCAGCCTACTTCCGGGTTGTTGCGAACTGCGTAAAAGCCGAGCGTTGGCTCCTGTGAGATGGGAAGATAGAATTCCGGCGGATGCTCGCTCATGCGGTCGCCATAGAATGCCTGGGGCGTAACCCCGACAACGGTCACCGGATGCGTGTTCATGACAAATGTGCTGCCTATCACCGACGGATCACCCGCATAATCCCTCTGCCAAGCCTGGTAGCTCATCACGGCAACGGGCTGCGCACCGTCCTGGTCGTCTGCGGGTATGAGGAGACGCCCGCTGAACGGACGAATGCCAAATGTCTGAAAGTAATTGCCGGAGACAAACTCGCCGAGCGAGGATTGCGGAGGCCGATCTACCGAAGTGCGCCGGACCGAAAGGTCTGCCCTACCCGCTTGCATGGCTGCTAACTGCTCCAACTCTGGCGTGTGATCGCGCAGGTTCTTGTAGCCGTCGTAGGAAAAAATTGTGTAATCACTCTCGATAGAGGCTACGCTCAGGTTGCAGCAATCCTCTTTGTCACCAATGCGCACCAAGGACTTTGGGTCCACAACCGGCAAATTCTTCAACAGCACAGCATGGACTAAAGTGAAGATCGCGGTGTTGGCGCCTATGCCAAGAGCCAACGTCAAAACGGCGGTCACCGTGAAACCTGGGGTCTTGCGCAGTTGTCGCAGCGAGTAGCGCACATCCCCGATCAAGTTCGCAATGGTCATGACTCGGCTCCCTCCGGCTAAAAGTAAGCACGTGACCGTCCAATCTCAGGTTCGTATCATCCCGCATTTTCTATGGCTTAGAGGCTATGCGGGCAACGGACTGTCCATAAATCCACGCGGATGTCCACCAACGGACACCTTGGCCCAATCTCTCCTAAGGAATATGTGCATGTGGGGCAGCGGTTGGCGTACCGCTCCTGGCTCCTGTCGCGGGCTGACTCAAATAGAATGCGATGTCCTTGGCAGCTTTTGTTTCAACGCCAGGCGGCTCCAGGAAGCCGAGATCGCGGAACCAATCGACGAAGCGAAGCTGCCAGGTGCCAAACGGGATTCCCTTGCGATCGGTCAAGCCTCCGCTCATATGACTGCCATCGCGCAGGAGATCGCCGGGGTGGCGGCCGTTGGCATAGATGTGCATTTCGAGGTTGGGTACACGGAGCGCCAGCATCGCGGCAAAGTATTCATCGGCCCAGATAGCGTGAACCTGGTCATCCGAGCCGGCAGAGGCGATGAATGAAGGAGGAACATTGCGTGGAATAGGAGGGGCCACGCGATCGCGGGCAAAGGGAGTGGGCCCGGGATAAATGACACCGACAAAGTCCGGGCGCGAAGAGATGCCCGCAAAGGGATCCGCCGCGCCGCTGTTCTTCTTATCGAAGTCGTCGTAGAGGACCGCGGCCGCGGTGGCCAGTTCGGCGCCCGCAGAAAAGCCCACGATGCCGATTTTGTTGGGATCGATGTTCCAGTCTTTGGCGTGAGCGCGCACCAGGCGGATAGCTTGCTGGGCGTCATATACCTCGTCGGTGCGAGGGTTGTATCCGTCGCGCCGCAGGCGGCTGCGCAGGATGACGGTATTGACCCCATAGTTATAGAAGAAAGGCACGAAGTCCGCGCCTTCAGAACCGACATTGAGCGTGTTGTGACCGCCACCCGGCACCAGGATTACCGCGGCACCAGTATTGAGTCCGCGGTCGACGGTGTGCACCTCGATCGAGGGGTTGTGTATGTTGACGATGCTGTTGATTCGTCCCGGCACCGCCTGGCTCATGTTGTATTGCTCGGCCTGACGGATCTTTTCCTTATTGAGATATGGCGAGTCTGGGGGATATAGAGTCACCACCACGCCGCCGGGCAAGATAGGCAAGGGTGCGTAGGGTGCATCGGTCGATGGCCCTGGGGCGGGCACCCCCAAAGGAGCTGGCGGAGGAGGAAGCGTATTTTGCGCAACGCAGATGGCCGCTACGAACATCGGCAGAAGTACGATTTGCTTCCTCGTCATCCTGGCTCCGGGTTAATTAAAGGCGGCCAACACGTGAATCGTGTGTAGCCATATCTCCACGCTCTTAGGCCAGGTGGTCACTGGAAGCTCAGTCCGGCGCAAACCGTAACCGTGCCCGCCCTGGGCGTAGATGTGCAGCTCGGCCGGTACCTTGGCATTTTTGAGCGCCATGAAATAAACCACCGCATTTTCTACGTGGACCGGGTCGTCTTCCGCCTGCACGATGAACGTTGGCGGCGTTTGTGCGGTGGGATGTATTTCTGGATTCGGGGCATAGTTCTGCTCTGAGAGTGCCAGGTAACCGGGGTAGACGATAACGGCAAAGTCTGGCCGGCAACTCAGCTTGTCAGACGCGTCGACCGGGTCGTACAGCCTTTGGTCGAAGTGTGTGCTGAGGGCCGCGGCAAGGTGTGCCCCAGCGGAGAAACCCAGGACTCCGATGCGGTTGGGGTCGACATGCCACTCGTCGGCGTGGGCTCGTACCAAGCCGAAGGCGCGCTGCGCATCCTGAAGCGGTGCGGACGACTTGGGGTAAGGGCCAGGCTCGGGCACGCGATATTTCACCAGTATGCAGGTGATGCCGGCTGAATTTAACCAATCGCAGACTTCGGTGCCTTCGAGGTCGATGGCAAGGATACGGTAACCGCCTCCGGGAAATACGACTACCGCGGCACCGGTGTTGTTCACCCTGGGGGCATAGACGGTGAGCGTGGGATTGGAAACATTGCCGATCCGAATCACCGATCTGCCGCCGGGACGCCCGTCTTTGGCTGTGGTCATATCGCCTTCGGGGCCGGGGGCGGGCTGGGCTCCGGGGGCTCCGTTGGGCCAGAGCGGCATGGTCACGTGATCGGGGCTGGGCGGCCAGGCGGGTGTTTGTGCAGGGCAAATGGAAGCCGCCAGCAGGGCGGCGAAGATGATTGGGAACTTGCGCATGAAACGGACCTTTCGAACCGCAGCCATGATCGCAGCCGTGAGGGGCGTGGCGCAATAAGCGATCGCGCGGGCGGGGGCTTTCAACCCACCCAAGACTCACGTCCGGGCTAATCTCAGACAGAACTTTCAAGATGAGCGGATTCGTCGATTCTGTTGCGTTGATTTTATTCGACGAGTTGGTTCCGCGACCGATCATGGGGATCAGGTTGGGGTAGCCAGCGGCAGAGTTCGAAACGTTCAGCCGTTGCTTCGGAGTGTGGGTCAGAGCAGGAGCAAAAGGTGCCGCACCTACGCCGCTCACGATCACCATCCATTGATACCCAGCCCTTCCGGGCTGGGCTGACGTTTAGCGGCCGGCCCTCCGGGCCTCGGGCTCGGCTGGGTTCTCTTCTGCGGTTCTCTCACGCAGGAGCTGATCAATCTTTAGCATTGCCAGCGACCGGTGAAGCAAAGCAGTAAGAGAGCGAATTTGGACAAGTCTGATTTCCAGACTTCCCTATGGGACTAAATTGGAAATTGGTGTTATTCGCAGACTCTATAGCCAGTGCCACCGCAATCGTCCCCGATCGGACTTTAGGCTCTCTCCTCGGCTAGCAGGTTTTCGATGCGCACGGGAAGTTGGCGGACGCGGACGCCAGTGGCGTGGTAGACCGCGGAAGTAATGGCCGCCGCGATTCCGGCGAGGCCTATCTCCCCTACGCCGCGCAGGCCGAGAGGGTTCAGCACCTTGTCGGGATAGTCGAGGAAAGTGACGTCGATCTCCGGAGCATCGGCATTGGTGGCCACGATGTAGTCGGCGAGGTTGTTGTTAATCGGAACGCCGAACCGTGGGTCGTACACTGTCTCCTCAAAGAGTGCCATGCCTACTCCCATGACCACTGCACCCTCAATCTGGTTGCGGGCAGGCTTCGGATTCAGAATGTGGCCGGCATCAATCACCGTGACTACTCGGGAGACGCGGAGACGAGCAGTCTCCGGCTGCCAGGTCACCTCGGCAAACTGCGCTCCAAAGGAATGGGTGGAGAACTTTTTCTTGGGATCACCAAAGGTGCCCTCGGATTTTCCGCTGCCGGAGACAGCGCGGAGGTTGCCTGCAATGAGGATCTGTTCGAAGGGCACGCCCGTGCCGGGCGACTTGTCCTTTAGATGTACGCAGCCATCGGTAAACGCCATCGCCTCTGGCTTCTGGCCCGCGAATGCTGGATCCTTTCCTTTGCCGGCGATCATAAAGAGAGTCTGTTGCGCCTTTTCAATGGCCTCGATCACCGGCGGAGTTACCGACGCTGTAGCCCAGGAACCACCGGAAATGGCCCCCGATGGCAGATTGGTGTCACCGAGCACGACCTCAATCTTTTCATGGGGAATCCCTGTCTTATCGCTAACGATTTGCGAAAGGACAGTGTAAGTGCCAGTGCCAATATCCTGCGTAGCGCAGGAGACCCGGGCGGAGCCATCGTCACGAAGCTCAACGCTGGCTTCGCTGCCCATGCGCTCGGCGATCCAGGAGCAGCCGGCGACACCCCACCCCAGAACGAGGCCGTCTTTCTTCATCGATCCGACTTGTGGAGTGCGCCGCGACCAGCCGAATTTCTGCGCGCCTACGTTCAGGCACTCCACCATGTGACGGGAAGAGAAGGGCAGATTGAGACCTTCGTCTTTTTCTGGCTCGTTCAGGATGCGCAGCTTGACCGGATCCATGCTGAGTTTGATGGCCAGCTCGTCCATCGCGGACTCAAGCGCGAATAGCCCGGGAACCGCTCCCGGGCCACGCATGGAGGTTGGGGTGCCGACGTTGCGGCGCACGAGACCAGAGGTAGCGCGCAGGTTGGGAACGCTGTAACTGTAGGCTGTCGCCTCGCTGCAACCCTCGGAGTAGTCGTCAAGGATGGAGGTGTGATTGAGCGAGTCATGCATGAGCGAGACGAGTTTGCCTTCAGAAGTGGCGGCCACGCGGACGCGCTGCTGGGTGCGCGGGCGATGGCCCACGCTCTGGAACATCATGTCGCGGGTCAATACCAGCTTGACTGGCCGGTCGAGGTTACGCGCTGCAGAGGCGGCGATCATGCAATGTGTCCAGGGCCACAGCTTGCCTCCGAAGCCCGAGCCAAGAAAGCGCGAGATCACGCGCACGTTTTCCTGGGGAACTCCAAGCATTTGCGCCATCACGTCTTGATGGTTGCAGACCGCCTGCGAGGTCTCGTAGAGGGTGAAGTTTTGTCCGTCCCACACGGCAACGCTGGCGTGCAGTTCGATCGGATTGTGGGTTTCGGCCGGCGTGACATAGACTTCGTCAACCTTGACGGGAGCAGCGTGGAACGCCGGTTCCGGATCGCCGCGCTGGCTATCAACCTTGGGCTTTTCATCGGATTCCAGTTGCTTGCGAACGTCCGGCTTGTCGGTGCGGTAGGTGACCTTAACCTCATTGGCCGCGGCGATTGCCTGCTCAAATGTAAGCGCCACCACGGCAGCGACGTATTGTCCGTAGTAACGGATCGTGTCGTCCTCGAAAGGAGGGCGGCGCTCATCGAGAATTCCGGTGAAGTCCTGGGCAGGCGCAGTTCGAAACAGTTTGCCAATGTTCTGGCGGGTATAAACGGCCTTGACCCCCGGCATTGCCGATGCGCGACTGGTGTCAAGCGAGGCGATGGTACCGTTGGCAATGGTGGCGCATACCGGCACCGCGTACAGCATACCGGGCAGATTGTGGTCCGACGTATACATGGCAGTGCCGGTAACTTTGAGCGGACCATCCACGCGGGGTAACCCGGCGTTCGTTTTCGGAGGAAGATTGAGGATTGACGCCATGGGTCTGTCTCCTGTGCTGGCTTTACGCGGTAGCGAGGGCGAGAGCGTGGGTTATGCAGCGCTTGGCCAATTGCACCTTAAAAGCGTTTTCGCTCTGCGGTTGTGCGCCATGAAGAGCCGCTTCGGCCGCCTGATGGAACACCTTCTCGTCGGCCGTTTTGCCGTGCAGAACTCTCTCTGCTTCCAGCGAGCGCCACGGCTTGGTGCCGACGCCTCCCAGAGCAACGCGGACGAAGTCCAACTTGCCGCCGTTGACAACGGCGACGATGGCCGCCGAAGAAAGGGCAAATTCATAGGAGGCGCGGTCACGCAGTTTGAGATAGATCTGTTTGCTACCGGCCTTCGGGGCCGGCAGGGTGACAAAGGTGATGAGCTCGCCCGGTTCCAGAACGTTTTCACGATGCGGCGTGTTTCCCGGAACCAGGAAGAAGTCTCCGATAGCCACGTCACGCTCGCCTCTCGAGCTCTGGATGTGAATGGTGGCCTCAAGGGCGGTGAGGGCTACATTCATGTCGGAAGGGTTGGTTGCAATGCAGTCTTTGCTGGTGCCCAGAATGGCGAGAGTGCGGTTGTCGCCCTCGATCGCGGAGCAGCCGGACCCGGGCGTCCGTTTGTTGCACGCCATGGCATCGTTGCGGAAGTACATGCAGCGGGTGCGCTGCAGCAGGTTGCCACCGGTGGTGGCCATGTTGCGCAGCTGCGCGGAAGCCCCGGAGAGCAAGGCCTGGGAGAGGACGGAGTAATCGCTCATCACCCCGGGATGATGCGCCAGATCGGAGTTGCGGACCAGGGCACCGATGCGCAGGCGGCCGTCGGGAAGCTTTTCCACCTGGTCGAGGGGTAGTCGATTGATGTCGACGAGCTGGCTGGGCCGCTCAACATTCAACTTCATCAGGTCAAGCAGAGTGGTTCCACCGGCGATGAATTTCGTCTGCGCGCCCGGTTGCGACTGTCCAGCGGCCTGGATTGCCTGCTGCACGCCGGTTGCCTTGGTGTAAGTGAAGGTATCCATGTGCGGCTCCTATGCCTGCTGGCGGACTTCCTGAATGGCCGCGACGATGTTGGGGTAGGCTCCGCAGCGGCAGATGTTGCCGCTCATCAGCTCTTTCACATCAGCATCGGTGGGGCCGCACTTCTCCTTGAGAAGGGCGGCGGCGGACATGATTTGGCCCGAAGTACAGTAGCCGCATTGGTAGCCGTCGTGCTTCATGAATGATGCCTGCATGGGGTGCAGATTCCCGGGCTGGCCGAGACCTTCGATGGTGGTGATCTCGTCACCCTCATGCATAACGGCCAGCGTCAGGCAGGAGTTGATGCGGCGGCCGTTCACGTGGACTGTGCAGGCCCCGCATTGGCCATGATCGCAGCCTTTCTTGGTGCCGGTCAGGCTGATGGTCTCGCGCAGGCAGTCGAGCAGCGAAGTGCGCGGATCGACCTGGAGATCGAGCTGCTTTCCGTTAACCCGCAGACTGACCGGAACTGCCCCCGCGATGGTTTCCGCCGGCGCCTCGACCGCGGGAGCCGCTGGCGCCGCAGCCACCATGGGGCCGGCCGTTGCGACCACGCCGGCTGCGCCAAGTGAGGAAAGGAAGGAGCGGCGGCTGAAGTGACCCGCTGAGGTTTCTCGTCTCTTCTTGCTCATCATGCTGTTCTCCATTTGCCCCTCTGCTTCATGATAACGTTCTCGGACCGAAGTTTGTATCGTTCGCACAGCTGCGGAGCACCTACGATTGGGGCTACAAAATGCATATTTCCGACCTTCGACGGATTTCCGCTTCATGCTTGTTCTCCCTCCTGGTATTGGTTGCGCCGGTTGCGCGCGCCGCTGCTTCGCCCCTGGGTATATTTCAGGATCATCAAGAAATCGGAACTGTTTTGCATCCGGGGTCGGTGGAGTACGACCCAGCCAGGCAGACCTACACCATCAGTGGCAGCGGGGCCAACATGTGGTTCGGAGAGGATGATTTTCATTACCTCTGGACCAAAGTCTCCGGTGATGTATCGCTCACGGCTGATATTGCTTTCATCGGCACGACGGGCAATAACCATCGCAAAGCCGTGCTGATGATCCGCCAAAGCCTGGACGCAAACTCGGCGGCGGTGGATGTGGCCCGGCACGGAGATGGCCTGACGTCGCTGCAGTTCCGGGATGCCACCGGGGTCAATACGCATGAGGTGGAGTCGAATATTTCTGCGCCTCAGACAGTACGCCTTGAAAAGCGTGGGGATTATTTTTATGCCTTCGTCTCCGGAAGCGACGGAAAGCTGCAGGTGGCCGGGGCTTCCGCCAAGGTCGCGCTGACTGGGCCTTTCTATATCGGTATCGGCGTTTGCGCCCACGACAAAGATGTGGTGGAGAAGGCCGTCTTTTCGAATGTGAAGCTGGCGCCCCTTCCACCAGCAACCGGTAAACCGGTACTCTACAGCAGCCTCGAGACCATCACGATCGCCTCGACCGACCGCCGCGTGGCGTACGTGGCACCGGTCCACTTTGAGGCCCCGAACTGGTCTCGGGACGGGGGATTCCTTCTGTTTAACGGCGATGGCAAAATACACCGATTGGCTTTGAACGGAACTGCGCCTACAACCATTGATACCGACCCTCAGAACCGCTGCAACAATGACCATGGCATTTCACCAGACGGCGAGTCGTTGGCCATCAGCGACTCGTCAGGCAGCAGCCAGAAGTCGTCCATTTATGTCGTGCCGATTGGCGGCGGGAAGCCGCGCCAGGTAACGCAATATTCCCCATCGTACTGGCACGGATGGTCTCCCGATGGAAAGACGCTCGCCTACGCCGGCCAACGCGACGGCGAGTTTGATATCTATACCATTCCCGTCTCCGGCGGACAGGAGACTCGGTTGACTACTGCCAAGGGCATGGACGATGGTCCGGAGTATTCACCGGACGGAGAGTACATCTACTTCAACTCAGACCGCACGGGCTCGATGCAGATTTGGCGCATGAAGGCAGACGGAAGCGGACAGGAGCAGGTACTTTCTGACGACACTAACGACTGGTTCCCGCACATTTCTCCTGATGGTAAATGGATGGTCTTCCTTTCCTACGATAAGAGCGTGAGCGGGCATCCGGGGGAGAAAGACGTGGTGCTCAACCTGATGTCGACGGAGGATATGAAGGTTCACGTGCTGGCCAAACTATTTGGCGGCCAAGGAACTATCAATGTCCCTTCATGGTCGCCCGACAGCAAGAAGCTCGCCTTCGTGAGCTACGAACTGCTGCCGGAAGACAGTGTGAATGTGCAATAAACATTCGAATTTTTCAGGAGGCAATATTCATGGTTCTAAGACGCACCCTGGTTTTCGCCGCTGCCGTCATACTGGCCGCCGGCGCCGTGGGATCTAACGCGGCAGACAAGAAGCAAAGCAAGACACCCGACCCGCAACAACCAGGCTGGAACGACGCGCAGATGCAGCAGCCCACAACCGAGTCAATCGACCTGAATGCGTATAACGCAATCCGTGAGGAGGGTCTGCAACACTCGCATGTGATGGATTACGCCGGAGGCCTGATTGACGGGATTGGACCTCGGTTGACTGGTTCGCCCAATATGGCGAAGGCCAACGCATGGACGCGGGACCAGCTCACAAAAATGGGCTGCGTCAACGCGCACCTGGAAGATTGGGGCGAGTTCGGCATGGGCTGGCAGCAGCTCAACACCTGGGTTCGTATGACCGAACCGGATACGTCCGTCTTCCTCGCCCAGGCCACGCCGTGGTCGCCTTCTACGAACGGGCCCGTGACTGCACAGGCCATCTCCGTCAAGATTGACGACGAAAAAGACCTTGCCAAATACAAAGGGAAACTTTCCGGCAAGATTGTGCTGCTCGGCGCAATGCGCGACGTGCCGGTGCCCGACAAGGCTTTCTTTGAGCGCTATACCGAGAAGGAACTTAAGGAGCTCGAGTCGCTCCCGGTCAATGGCCGTGACCCGGATAGTGAGGCGCGCATAGAGCGCTACGTCAAACGCACAAAGTTAACCAGCCAGATCATTCCGTTTCTCGCCGAGGAGAAGGTTGCCGGCGTGATTGTCCCCAGTCGCGACAGCGGAAACGGCGGCGGCACGGGTATTATTTTCGACGACAACGGCGCCGCGCTGGGCCGTACTCCTTACCACAAGGACACGGCTGTCCCATTTCCCGTGGTGGTCGCGCAGATTGAAAGCTACGGCAGGGTATTCCGGTTACTTGAAAACCACGTACCGGTCTCGATTGAGATGAACGTAGAAACCAGGTTCACGGGGGACCATGAGCATGGCTTCGACACGATTGCCGAAATCCCGGGAACCGACCCCAGGTTAAAAGATGAATTGGTGATGGTGGGGGGTCACCTCGATAGCTGGATGGCAGGTACTGGTGCTACGGATAACGGCGCCGGCTCGGTGGTTGCCATGGAGGTAATGCGCATTCTGAATGCACTCGATGTGAAGCCACGGCGGACCATCCGCATTGCCCTATGGTCGGGCGAGGAGCAAGGGCTCTTCGGCAGCAAGGGATACGCAGCTCAGCATTTTGGAAGTTTCCCGCTCTCCACTGCTCCAGACCAGATGGATCTGCCGGAATTTATGAGGAAGCCGGCGGGGCCACTCGCGCTGAAACCGGAGCAAAAACTTGTCTCTGCGTATTTCAATGTGGACAATGGAACGGGCAAAATTCGCGGTATCTATACCCAGGGAAACGCCGCCGTGGATCGCATCTTCGAGCAATGGATGGCGCCATTGAAAGATCTTGGCGTGACCACCATCACCAACCGCGACACGGGCGGCACCGACCATCTGTCGTTTGATGCGGTTGGCATTCCCGGCTTCCAGTTCATCCAGGATCCGATGGATTACGGAACACGAACCCACCACTCCAATATGGACACCGGCGAGCGTCTGCAGGCCGCAGACCTGAAGCAGATTGCGGTGGTGGAAGCGATCTTCGTCTACAACGCGGCGATGCGGGAGCAGATGATTCCGCGCAAGCCATTGCCCCATCCCGAACGGCTGGAACAACGAGACAAACCTCTGCCGGACCTGTACCCTACCGCAATAAAATAGCGCGGGTTTCCGAAGTTCAAAGTTCAACAGATGTTGGGTGCCCCATATCTCGCTGGTTTTTCGCGAGATATGGGATACCACTGCACTAAACCGGGGGTTTTTGGTGCTCCGAAAGAGACGAGGTTAAAGCTTCGTGGTATCCCACATCTCGCGAAAAACCAGCGAGATGTGGGGCACCCAGCATTTGTTAGGGTTCAGGTTCAGGCCAGTTGTAGCTGGTGATCAGGTTTCCTCATCGTGATGAGCAGTAGAGCTGCGCGGCCGTTTTCAAGTTGACCGGAGAACGTTTTGCCGCTGCGCACGTCTCGAAACACGACCGCCTTCCGGTTTGATTCAGACGTCAGCACATAAAGGGTGGCTTTGGGCAGGCGGGTTGGGCAGATGAGCATGCCGGGATCGGTCAATGATGTAGTGTAGGTTGGCGAAATGTTTGCCTGTTTCATCGCGTAGCGATAAACATCTGCCATAGCCCGCAGGTTTTGGTTGAGCTCGAGCGGAAGAGCCGCAAACAGGATTTTTCCCTTTCCGAGAGGCTTCTCCACCCAATCCTGATCTCCTGGCATTTGCGCGCGGCTCAGTATCGTCGTTTTGTTGCCGCCGAAAGTCAGTTCCGCTTCGCCCTCAGCCCATTTAAATGCGTTGCTGCGTAGAGTGAGCGGCGCGTCTACGTAGGCAAGGCCGACCTGATCCTGCCTCCCGGTTGGATGGAAGTGCGCATCGGCGCCGAACGGCCCGGTGACGAGCAATACGGCTCCGGCTTGCACTCTGGCTACGATTGCCTGCCAGGCATCCTCAGTCAGGGCAAACGGCGAGGGCAGAATAATAAGCTTCGGCGATCCGAGGGAGGCAATCTGGTATTCGCCAACAGCATAAGCTTCCCCCCGGGCATAGTAATAGAGGGCCCGCACGGCATTCTGCTGTGCCTCGATGGAAAGAGAATTGAGAACGGAGAGTTGCAGGGACTGAGGCAGGACGATGGCAATGTCCGGTCTGATGAAGTCTGTCGCATAGGGCGCGGCATGTTCAGCAAAGTCTCCTACTCTGCGCAGCATGGGCTCCCACACCTTGGCCGAGCCGTCGCTGCGTTGCATGCCGAAGTCGACTTCCCGGGCCCAGTCCCACTGCATCGCTCCAGAATTGCCGGCAGCAAAGCCTAGCGCCCACTTCCGTTCGGTCAGCGGCAACCCAGTGAATTCGTCATAGCGCCATGTTCCATCGGGAGCCCAGACCGGCTGATAGCCGGTTTCGCCGGTGATGTTCGGTATGCCGGGAAGCTTGGCTGCGATCGAGTCCCATAACAGAGCATCGTCTTGCCAGTAGGTGTGGTTGGTGGTGAACGCAACACCCGCCAGCCCATAGAACTGGTTCAGCACGCGGTTGGTGACGCCGC
Source organism: uncultured Acidobacteriaceae bacterium (assembly GCA_963838445.1). Lineage (GTDB taxonomy): Bacteria > Acidobacteriota > Terriglobia > Terriglobales > Acidobacteriaceae > PALSA-350. The sequence continues at coordinate 100,797 of CAWIRT010000018.1, read as the reverse complement.
CCTCATCCTGTCCTACGTCGACAAGCTGATTGCTGCCGGCCTGGCGGATCACAGCAACCATGGACCGCACCCAACGGCTGAACATCTCCTGCGCGAACAGGTTGTAGTCGACGGCCCGCACCTGCTTCGGATTTCCATAACGCTCGTAGGTCAAGTCGGCTACGCTGGGCAGCGGGATACTGTCAAAACCGCCTAGCTGTTCCGGTGTCTCGGCCCATGCATCCGCGAGCGTGCTGAGGTTTTTGTATCGGTCACGGAGCCACCCATGCCAGGCGTTTATTTCCGCCGCATCCCCGTTGGGGATATTCCCTTTAAATATCTGATTGGGGTTTGAAAAGCTTGGCTCGTTTATAAGGTCCCAGCAGAGCCACGGCACAGTAGAGAAGCGCCTGACGACGGCGCTCACGTAGGCTTGCTGCGCATGCAAAACATCTTCGTCGATATATGGGTTTTTCTGCGTGTCCGCACCAGAAGCGGGAGAGAATGCGAAAAAGGTGAAGTTGACAGAGATCCCGTGGTGATGGGCGCAGAGCAGGAAGGCCTCAAGGTTGCGCAGAAAGCGCTCGTCCGGTCCTCCTGTTGCGGTCTCTATGAATTTGGCGTTCTTCATCCAGACACCGGTGCGGACGAAGGTAACGCCGTGCGCGGCCATCTCACCAAAATCTTTTTCCCACACCGACGCGTTGCGTGGACCGGAGAAATCCCAACCATTTTCTTCGGTTGTGAAGTAGTTGGTGCCGACCGGGAAAAAGGGCTGCCCCCCACGCGTGAGGAAATCGCCCTTGACTCCGAGGGCCTGACCACTATCGAGCGAACTGCGTTCCGCTACCCAGAAACCATTCTCGTAGAACTCACGAAACGTTCCTGACTGGCGATAGGTGGCACGAACCTTGTAGAAGCCGGCTGGTAGCGGCCTCTGAATTGGGGCCGGGAGATCGGAGATCTCCTTGGCCTCAACCAGCAGCGTAGCTTCACCAAGCACCTTATCTGAGGATAAGAGCTCCACGCGTACATCGCCCGGTGCCGGCTTCGCTTGCCGCAGATGCACCGTGATCTGAGGCGGTTCATTCGGTCTAAGGACAGAAAAAAGTGTTTCAACCGAAAGGTTGGTCGAACCCTGGCGCGCATAGCCGGCAGACTGGCGAATGAGCGCCATGCCAGCCTGACTCTCCCAGTACCCAGGGGTCGGCTGAAAGTCGATACAGACGATGCGGCTGCCCGGTGCTCGATCGATCACGATGACCGGCGCTGCGACCAACAGCCCAGTAGGGTCGACCATGTAGCCGAGTCCGTTGAGATGACCTTCGACGGTGAAGAATTTCTCTGCCTGGAGGGTCGGGATGGTTTCAAATGCATAGCCCGGCCTCCATGCAAAATGAGCATCTCGCGCCACGGGCACTTCGTAGGTGTGACGTAAATCCAGCACCCGCGAATAGGTGTCCTGCGGTCGCCCCTGGACAAAAACGGCGCCCGACTGGGTGACCGGTACGCGCAAAGGCTGGCCGCCGAGGACAAGAAGATTCCCGCCGTGCTGCAGATAGGCTTCGATTGCCTTCCATGCGTCGGTGGGCACGGCGGAGCCGTATGGAAGCACCAGCAGCTCCGCCTTCGCAAGTGCGTTGGGACCCTGTAAGGCCGTCAGGTCCAGGAAGTCGGGATGCAGCACTGTGGAGAGGGTAGCGCGATCCACGGGCTGGCTGGCAATGGTCGGGAAGCCCGGCTGCCAAAACACAACTACCTGAGCCACAAGAGGGGGAGACAGAAGCAAGAGGAAGAGGGCGACTCGAATGAGCGCGTGACTATTCATTTGTGGGTCCCGCGGTCAAAATTGTATATCCGGTGAGAGGAGGAAAAAGATGATTAAATACCTCCGTGATCTCACACCGGTCCGAAAGGTATATCAAGATGTCTTTCATTTCTCGTCGCAGGATGCTCAAAAGTACCATCGCGGGCACCGCACTCGTCTCCAGTGCTCCCATGGCGTCGTCCCTGGCCTGGGGCCAGGACAAGGCTGCGGTTTCGACGGATAGTCCGACCCAGAGGAAGGGGCGCATTCGCCAATCTGTCAGCCGCTGGTGCTATCCCAAAATGACCCTGGACGAATTGTGCGCCTATTCGGCGCAGATCGGACTGAAGGGAGTCGATCTGCTGGAGCCGCAAGATTATGAAACACCCAAGAAGTATGGCTTGATCTGCACCATGGGCTACGTGGGCGCCGGTACGATCCCGGATGCGCTTAACGTGGTTGCGAACCACGACAAAATCGAGGCGGCATTGCGTCTCAATGTCCCCTTAGCGGCCAAGGCAGGCGTTCCCAATGTCATCACTTTTTCCGGCAACCGCCATGGAATGTCCGATGAAGAGGGCGCGAAAAATGTGATTCTCGGCTTGAACCGGGTGAAGAAAATTGCGGAAGACAATAATGTCGTTCTTAACCTGGAGCTACTGAACAGCAAGGTTAACCATAAAGACTATATGGCCGACCACACCGCCTGGGGTGTCGCAGTGATGAAGGAAGTGAATTCCCCCCATGTAAAGCTGCTTTACGACATCTATCACATGCAGATTATGGAGGGAGATTTGATCGCCACCATCAAGGAGAACATTCAATGGCTTGGCCACTTCCATACCGGCGGGGTGCCTGGACGACACGAGCTGAATAATACGCAGGAGGTGCAATGGGATGGCGTAATGCGCGGGATTGTGGACTCTGGGTATAAAGGATATGTCGCGCATGAATTTGTGCCGACCGGCGATCCAAAGGCCTCGCTTTTACAGGCCGTTGACCTGTGCGATGTATAAGGTAGGTGGAGGATTCTATGCGCAAGTTAGCCCTTGTTCTTACCTTTTGCGTTGCTGCGGTCTGCATGGCCTTGCCCGCAAATAGCGTTTACAGCTATACGTTAAAGTCTATCGATGGCCAACCGGTCAGCTTGAAGAGTTACCGGGGTAAGGTTCTTCTTCTGGTAAATGTTGCCAGCAAGTGCGGCTACACTCCGCAGTATGCCGGCCTGGAATCCCTCTATGAAAAGTACAAGGATCGCGGCCTGGTGATTGTTGGCATTCCGGCCAACAATTTCGCTCAGCAAGAGCCCGGGACCAACGAAGAGATCAAGAAGTTCTGCCATAACCGCTACAACGTGTCTTTTCCGATGATGGCCAAGGTATCAGTGGTGGGTGACGATAAGACGCCGCTTTACGTTTTCCTAACCGACAAGTCGGCTAATCCGCAGATTGGCGGCGAAATCAAATGGAATTTCACCAAGTTTTTGTTTGACCGCAATGGCAAGCCGGTGGAACGATTCGAACCGGCCGTCACTCCCGACTCTCCCCAGGTTACGGCGGCTATCGAGTCTGCTCTCGACGATAAATAAAGGGGTGATTTCGGCAGAAACGAGTGAAGACCTCAGGGCCTAAAGGCCAAATCATTTTGCTGGGTTTATGTACGGGCTGAAGCCCGTACCCTTCAGGAATCAAAACCCTATCGCATCCCGTTATGAAAGCCGTACCTCAGGGCCTAAAGAGTCTGGGTGAGAACTAAAAAGAAACACGCAGACTCTTTAGCCCTCATCACACCCCGCGATTTTCGGCACGGCTGAAGCCTTCGTTCCAGAGTTCGTCCTCGGACTTTTAAGGCCCTGTAGCAGCCGTCCCTGCTGGACCCAAGACAATTACCTCGAGACCCGTAAACGCAGCCACTCGATCTTGAGCCCTATGCAGGCGAGCAGGAAGATCATCGAGCCGAGGTGCTTTGGATCGAAGAGAAAACTCTCGTCAAGGTTATAGAGGAGGGTGAGGGTTATGATGGCGAGATACCACTCGACAGCCCGCAGGTTCGTATCGTCCCGTGATCGGAGCAAGCAGACAACACCATCGCGGAAAGCGAAGCTGAAGACCAACAGTACGATGGTCAACCCTGCTATCCCCATCTCGAGTGTGACGTCAAGAAATCCGTTTTGCGCCTGGGCCAGGACCCAGGAAACCGCGAGAATCACTCGATAGGATTCGCCCTCAAGGCCCAGCCAGAACGCCTGGTAACCGTAGCCAAGCAAGGGCCGCTTGGATATCGAATCTAATACTGCGCTCCAAATCCCGGTGCGGCCCGTTAGGGTTACGTCTTTGCCCAGCAGGGTGAACAGGAAGTCCGGCCACACCAGAATCACCGCCGCCGCAGCGCAAAACGCCGCCAGCAGGAGGAGGCTGACGACAAAGTAGTCCTTCTTGCGAAAGCGATGCAGGCTTCTTACGAACAAAAAGTAGACAAGATAAATGGCTGTGAGCATGTACGCCGTAGCCGCTCGCGAAAAGGCAATCGCAGTCAGGCAGAAGAGAATCTGTGAAACCCGAACGGAGCGCAGAAAACGTGTGCGGGCACGATAAGACACCGCCACGGTAAGGAAAAATAGCGCCAGGTTTCCAAGATAATTCTTGGCACTGAAGATACCCTTCCATGCAGTGGCATGCCCACCCATCTGATCGAGGCCATACTGCGGCAGGGCAAGGGCAAACACGATACTCGCCACCATCGTGGCGGTACCGAGAACAAGCAGTAATTCCAGCACTTGATCAAGCGTATACCGCGACATGATGTAGTACAGGAGCAGGATGCCCCCCAGCAGCAACGCACCTGAGCTGACAGTTCTCATCGGCAGCTGGGATAGTGGCGAGAGCAGAATCGCGAGGATAGGAAAGCTGGTCATCAGCTTCATCTGCATGCTCAGCCGGCGAACAGACTGGTGCCCCTGGACGGCGAAGATCATGCACGCCGCAAACATTAATAGCTTACCCAGGCGATCGGCAAGGACTCCACCAGCAGAACTCGTAGCCACTGCGCGGGTGGCAGTGGGCTCATTCACAAAGGGTGAAACCCCGTCGAGGGCAAAGTAGATGAGCAGCAACAACAGGGCCCAGGTCGAAGCACGGCCCCAGATATTTTCCGAATCATTTTCCCGCTGCCGGGCTGGGCTCTCCCGTCTGCTGACGCTGTTCGCGGCTTGAGCGAGTCTTTGAACAGCCTCCGGATTTGCAGGTAGGGCCAACATCAATGGATGTAGATTGCAGCGGAAGCAACGGAGGCCAGGATACCCTGACCATTGATTCCGACGTTGCGCATGAAGCTGAAGGGGATGTAGACGACATCGTCAGGCAGCAACACAACGTCGGGCTTCCTGCCTTTTTCGATTGCACTCACTTCCAGGTCGATCTCTTCGACGCCCGTAGCAGTCTGGCGCACCAACCTCGATTTGCCCAGGGCGGCGGTGTGATTGGCATAGCCTGCCAGGGCGATCGCCTGAAGCACGGTCATTCTGGAGTTGTTGGTGCTTATCGGGTAGCCGCCCGGCTTCGATACATCTCCCATCACATAAACCACAGCGGCTTTTGGCACAATCACTGTATCCCCAGGATAGACCATAGGATCGTCCGACAGAGCCGCCAGGGCTGCATTCGAATAATAGTATTCGACCTTCTGTTTCGCAGGGCCGAAGCGTTGAATCGTGATGTGGCGATCCGCAACATCCGTTAGTCCCCCAGCCATGGCAAGCACTTCAACCACCTTGCGCCCAGTATCAATCTCGTAGCTCCCTGGCTTTTGTACCTGCCCCATCACCGACGCGTTCTGCGTTGCGTAGGCTTCGACCCTCACGGTCACCTGCGGGTGCAGCATGACGCCCGCGGCCACCAGCCGATGCGCGATCAGCTCGGCTGCCTGTTCCGGCGTCGAGCCAGACACGGTGACACTTCCCAGAAAGCTGAAAGGAATGGTCCCCGCGTCAGTTACCCGGGCACGCTGTTCCATCTCTGGTGTGTCATAGACCTGAAGGTGGAGCAGATCGCCAGGTCCAATCAGCAAGCTCTCGTTCTGAGCCGGCAAACGCATTGGAATGGTTAAAAGAACGAGCAACAGGGCACAGAATCGCTGTACATTTTTCATTAGACCCTCGCAGCCTCCCGTTCGCGGAAAGAGAGGTATCCTTCTTCCTTCTGGTCTTTCACGCCGTTGATCACGATATTGATCTTGCGGTCACCGCTCGAGTGGACCTCCTCCAGCATCCGGTAGCTTTTTTCGAGCGCCGATAGGGGTGTCTTTTGATGGCGGGCCATAAGCAGAACCGAGTTGACCATGGAGCTGAGAACGACGGAGTCAGTGAACTGCAGCACGGGTGGGGCATCGAGAATCACCAGGTCGTATTGCACCTCCCACATCTTCACCAAATCTGCCATTTGGTAGGATCCCAGGAGCTCTGCAGGATACGGAGGCAGTGGGCCGGCGGGTATGAGAAACAGTCCGGGGACCTCTTGCACTGGAATCACGACCGAGGCGCCGTGGTCGGGCGAGAGGCCGGCTAACACGGTGCTCAACCCAACGTGCGGGATTACTTCCAGATTGCGATGCAGCCATGGGTGGCGCAGGTTTGCGTCGCACAACAGCACTCGCTTGCCCTGCTTGGCAAAAAGGATGGCCAGGTTCCAGCTCAAGAAACTCTTCCCTTCGCCGGCCAGCGGGCTGGTCACGAGCACCGATCGCGGAGGCGCTCCACTCCGCGATAACATCAGGGAAGTCCGTAGCGAGCGAAGCGACTCGACCAACAGAGAACACGGGCTGTCCAACGCGGGCAGCGACGATTTCGCCATCCAGCTCGTTCCGCCAGCCAGGGCCGCTTGTTCCTTTTGGTACGGCAGCACGCAGATCGGTGCCGGACCCAGCTCGCGCGAGATCTCTCGTAAATCCTGGATTTTGGTGTCGGTCACGTCACGCAGCAACGCGGCAAGGACGCCAACTACCAATCCCAATACGATCGATCCCAAGAGGTAGAGCAGCATTACTGGTTTAGCCGGTTTATCGCTGGGTTTTGCCCAATCGACGATGGAGATGTTGGTGGAGCGCAGGCCGGCTAATAAGCCGGATTCTTTAAGATGCCGCGACATATCGTCATAGAGCGACCGGGTTTGGTCGGCTTCCTGCCTCACCATTTGGTATTCAATGGTCTTGTTGTTGAGTGCCTCTGCTTCGCTCTTGTCAACATTGAAATCCCTGCGCGTCTGTTCCTCTGCTTGCTCGGCCACCATGAAGTCGTTGCGGGCCCGCCCCGCAACCCGGCCTACCTCCGCCCGGATCGCGCCCTGCACCGCGTTCAGGTTGCTCCGAACCTCGGCTATCTTCGGATAAGCCGGACCAAACTTCGCCGAGAGTTCCTGCAGTTGCCCCTGCAGGCTCGCCTCTTGCAAACGAAGGTTCTGAATTAAATTGAGCGAGGTGCTGACGCTGGTTGAGGAAGAGCCCCCTGTGATGGCGTTTCCGCCCAGGCCCGAGATCAGCTCCGCGTTGCCGCTCTTGACCACCTCGTTAATCGCGCCCTTGAGGATGCGGTTCGACTGCGCTTGCGCTTCGGCTTGCGTTGCCATCTGAAGCCTGTCGAGGATTGGGTTGTAGACCTGATCTTTACCATCTTTATCGACCTGGCCTACCGCAAAGACACCAGCCTCCTGTTGCAGCTTCACGACCTTCGCCTGTAGCTCATGGGTTTTGGTGCGCAGATCTGCAAGCTGTGAGCTCAACCACGACGAGGCTTGCATGGTCGCGTCGTAGCGCGCCTGAAAACCCTTTTCGATCAAGCCCTGCAGCAGGTGATTGACGACCGCTGCCGCGAGCTGCGGATCGGGGCTCAGATACTCCACGTCAATCAGGCGGGTTCCCGCCACTGGTCGCACGGTCAGCTTGCGATGAAAGATCTTCAGCACCCGCATCCGCCGGTGAGGTGAGTTTTCGAGCGACGCTCCCTTGGGATCGGATTTGCCTGCCGGGGTAAAGAGTCCGAGAATCCAATCAACCGGGGACCATTTCGGCTTGTAATCCTCCGTTTGCTCAAGGTGAAGATCTTCGATCACGCTGAGGGCAAGCGAGTCCGACTGCAGGATCTTCGCCTGGGTCTGGATAATCATGTTGACTTCGAGCGCGTCGGACGGGGCGTCCGCGGAGCCCGTTTGAATGACCAGGGAGCTGGTCGAATCTTTCTGGAGTTCAATCTCGCCCATGGACTTGTAGCGCCGGGTGGAAAATATGAGCGCTAGAATCGCGAGCAGAAAGAAGACCGACAGACTGATATAAATGATCCCGCGACGGCGCGTCAGCATCATTCCTATCTCGCGAAGCGTGAGTTCGGACGGCGGTGGGCTTGACGTAATGACGACATGCGAGGGTTGCAACGTTATCTTATCCAGGCTAGACCTCCACTTATGCGGCGAGTCGCTCTCATCAGACGGGCCGGCTAAGCACTGTAGCGAACTTGTCCTTCAGCCTGAGGAAGGGCGACTCAATCCAGCGATACGATGCCAGGGCAAGAATGGCCGTCATAACAAATCCCAGACCTTTGCTCGCCAGCAGCTGCCATCCCCAGGCCGGGTGGAACAGGCTCAGCATGATAAGGATTCCAGTGAGGTGGAGCATATAGAGCCCATAACTGATCTTGCCCAGGCGTACCACCCAGCCGCCCCTAACCAACTGGTGGTGACTGTGCAAGCAGGCATACAAAATTGCACCCGCGGCAAGCGATACAATCAGCCGGCCCAGCACCATACGCAGATCTACCGGCCCCGGCTGTTCGTTCAGCCATGCTGAAGAGATGACCCACCCCATCAGGCCAGTGGCCAGCAGGAGCACACGCGCACCACGCGTAAGCCTGGGCATGCGATCCGCGAACAAGGCCAGAAGGATACCCAGTGCTAACGAGTCACAGCGCGATATGCTGCCGTAATAGATGAACCCCCCGCTAGAGCCGGCGAGCATAAACCCGATGCGGCTTACGCTGGCTAGCAGAAAGGTAGCTACGCCGGCTACGATCATGCCCCGGCGCCCGAGCATTTTCATGAGTAGTGGCCATATCAGATAGAACTGCTCTTCGATTGAGACCGTCCATAAAGGAGAGCAGATTGACTCCGGCCGTCCAAAGACAGCGTGCACCCAGTTGCCTACGAACAGAAGATACCCGGCAACGTAGTACCAGGGGAGACTTTGCTTGGCCATGGTATGCGCCAGCACCACGCCTAAAGCAATCAGCATGAAGTACAGTGGCCAGATGCGCAGAATGCGTCTGAGATAGAACCGCCGAAGCGAAATACCACCTGTCTCCTCCCGCTCTCGCAGCAGGATGGAGGTGATCAGGAATGCGCTCAGGGCAAAGAATAAATCAACCCCCGCTGCGCCCGACTTGGCAACTGCTCCCCACAGCCAAGGCATGGGCAGATGGAATTTGCGATAGAACGTGCCGTCAAAGGGCAGAGTGTGACAAATAAATACGCCCAGGAAGGCGTAGAATCTCAACCCGTCAAGCTCCGGCTGGTAAAAACGGCGCTGGGTACGCGCCGTCTCCATCGGGGCCACATCTAAAACCCCTGTCAATTGCCCCATCGCGTGCACGCTCCTGCTTGGTCTCGATCAGCCAGAAGCTGCTCGAAAACACTTTCGAGCAGCCTGGTTTGCTGTGCAAGATTGAAGTGGTTGACAACGTGTTTTCTACCGGCGAGGCTGTAGCGCTGCCACAGTTCCTCATCCTCCATTAGCTGGAGAATCGCCTCAGTCAGGGCCTGCGGGTCGCGCTCAGCCACCAGCAGACCGGTTTCGCCGTTTATTACCGCCTCCGGAATACCGCCGCTGAGAGTACTCACCACTGGTAGACCCATTGCCTGGGCTTCGATGAATACCATGCCGAAACCCTCCGCGTCGCCGGAGGCCGCAACCACGCTGGGCACACAGAAAACGGCCGAACGGGCCATCCAGTGGCACACCACGGCGGTTGGCTGGATACCTAAGAAGCGACAGCGCACGCCCAGCGAAGCGGCTCGGGCCTCGTAGTGCTTGCGCAATGGGCCACCGCCGATCACCACTAATTGAGCCGCCGGACAGCAGCGCTGCACCTCGACCATAGCTTCGATCAGGCTGCCGCAACCTTTCTTCTCCACCAGGCGCCCGACAAACAAGACCGTCTTATCCCGCTGCCGGAGCTTGGGTGGGGGTTTGAAACGATCCACATCTACGCCAATCGAGTGAACGATGGTGCGGTCTGCCGGGTATCCCATCTCGAGCCCACGCTCGCGGATATACGTTGAGCAGGTTAAGAAGAGTGCACCCATTCTCTGCAAGGTCGATCGCCCGTGCAGATACTCACGGCCCAGCCGGGTTGCGCCCATAGACTGGTCGCTCATCGTCACGTCATATCCGTGCAATGCAGTGACCAGTGGCACACCGAGTTCTCCTGCGAGTTGCATCGCCGCGTAACCGTCTGGCGCAAAGTGCGCATAAACGAGCCGGGGAGCGCGGGCCCGCAGCCGCGCAACCTGCTCGCGCGTGGGGCCCTGATAGCGAAAGCGAAGCTCCCGTAGTTTTCCCCGCAAGCCGCCATTGTCGACCGTCCAGCTCGTGTTTTCGGGCAAATCGATCCCGGCCATCTTTCGCCAACCCACAAAGAAGGGTGCGAACCGCTGCATGGCGGCTGCTTGCGCAACAATAAAAGTTTCCGAAGGCGGTAACAGCTGGATGCGGAAGACCACGATTGTCCCTGGGCTCGTCTGGTTTGCGAGTTGATTCGTGACCGGGGTCACCATCTCGGTCATGACAAATGCGTCCCTGGCCGGGCCCCCACGGCTAGAACCTCGCGGTAAAGTTGCTCATACTGGGGTGCGATCCGGCTCCAGGAAAACCGCTGGGTGGCCGCACGCGCCGCCTCGCCAATCGCCGCCAGTTTCTCTCCCGACAGCGAAAGAGCGCGCTCCATATGTGCCGGGAGTCCGGTCGCATCTTTGTCCATCAGAAAGCCGCTCACACCGTCCTGAACTACGTCGGGATGCGCTCCTACCGCGGCCACGACGACCACCGTTGCTGCGCTCATGGCCTCGATGGTTGACAGCCCAAAGCCTTCGTAGGCCGAAGCGGAGACGAACAAGTGCGCTCGCTCCAGCAATTGGTGCAACTCTTCGCGGCTGGTGGCACCATGGAAGCGCACCCGGCCACTCAGGCCAAGCTCGACCACACGCCGTTCGAGCGAGGTGCGCAGTCCGGCGAAATCCGCTCCTACCCACTCCAGCCGTAAATGCGGATAGCGATCCTTCAGCAAGGCCATCGCCTCCAGCACTATGTGCACCCGCTTGTTTTCCGCCAGCCGTGACACGCCCAACACCAAACCAGGCTCTACACTTTTTTTCAGGTCCCACAGGCCATCGATACTGGCTCCGTTCTCGATCACCCGGATACGCTGTGGGGGCACGATCTTCGCGAACACCTGGCGATCGTGCTGGCTTACGCACACCACTGCGCCTACTCCGCCCAGCGAATGGCGGGTGACGGTCTTGAAATACATCTCTTTAAAGGCCTTTGCCCGCTGGGTATGAAAGAAACCGCCATGGGTGCTTACCACCAGGGGGATGCGATGCAGCAAACGCAGCAAGCTCAGATAATCGACAAAGAAATCGATGGCATGGATGTGCACCAGGTCGTACCCGCGGATCGCGCTCAATACAGATAGAGCCACAGGATAACGGCGAGGACCCCAGTGCCGCATTCGGCGCACCTTGAGCCCCGCTTCAACTGATTCCACCGGGGCGACGGCGCCGGTTGCAAAGAGCATTCGAAGCGTCACTACCTGCACCGTGTGTCCGTTGCGCTGCAGGGCAAGGCTCAGGCCTTCGACGACGCTCTCCATGCCTCCCCGCGCAGGTAGAAACTGCCGGGTGAGCTGAAGGATCTTCATAGCGAATGCACCAGCGAACCAAGAGCCGGACGTCTCGCCATCCAATCGCGTAAGCGGCGGCGGCGTCGGCGGGGCAACAGCCAGATGGCCAGGAATATCGCGTAGTCACGGGGTATGCTCTTGCCATAACGCGAAGCTTCCAAAGGGAGCAGAAAGAATGCGCGCCAATCTCCCTGATCGGAAGCCTCAGCGGCAATCTGATATAAGACGAAGGCAGATAAAGCGCGCGGTGTAAACAGGTGCCGGTCACGCCGCAACCATTCGAGCGAATACCGCCAGTTGGCTTTGCTGCTGACGGTGGCGCGATCCTCTTCGATGTTGTGAATGGCGAGCACATCGTCGGCGAACACCACCTGCACCCCGGGGAGGCGGGCCAACCGCAACACCCATTCTGTATCCTGGTGCTTCAACTGACCGCTCTTGAAGGGCTGGGCCAGCATAAGCGCACGGCGCACAAAAAGGGTCGAAGTCTGGATGTATCCTTCTCCGCGGGTCAGCGTGCTGCGCGCCAGGATGTATTCACCGATCTGTTCGTTGCTGGCCGGCATGCGCCGCGGCCACACGTAGTCTCTGCCTGGCGTACGCGCGATCATTTTGCAGGTCCCGATCAGGACTGGGGCAGTCGATGGCCCCACTGCTTCGATCTGCGCCTGTAGCTTACCCGGGAGCCACTCGTCATCGTCATCCAAGAACGCGATCCACTCTCCCGAAGCCGCGTCGACACCCCGGTTGCGCGCATCCGATCCGCCGACGCTGGACGCGAGCGCAACCACACGCAAACGGCCGTCCTGGTGTGCGACTTGTTCCATGGCCAGCCTGGTGAGAGGGTCCTCACCATCGATGACCACCACAACTTCAATCTCGCGCAGAGTCTGGGTCAGCGCACTTCGCACCGCCCGCTGTAAGAGCTCCGGTCTTCCACGAGTTGGTATCACGGCAGAAACAATAACCATGGTTGGATTCCTCAGCTTCGTTCTTCGTCTCGTCGAAGCGGCGCTGACTGAAGCGTTTGGGCGATCGCAAAATAAGCGGCTTTGGGTTGGCAGTTAACGTCGAATGGAAGCGGCCGGACCGGCAGACCATCCTTACGCGGACGATATCCGGCGATCCAGGTGAAGCAATCCGCGAGACCCCAGGTAACAACCCCTTTCACCGCCGGCTGGCGCAGGCTGGCAGCGAGAAATCTGCTATATATGTCGGCTACGGCTCGATCGCGAGTCTCGACATCCGCAGGTAGGGTTAGATCCTGAACGTCCAGCTCGGTAATGAAGATCTTCATACCGCGTCTGGCCAACTCAGCTAAAAAAGCCTCATAACTTTCATCGCCCAACACCGCAGCCTGATCGCCCCGAAGATGTGCTTCAAGCCCGATTCCATGGATGGGAACGCCGCGAGCCAGCATCTCGTCGAGCAAGGCAAGCATCGCCGTACGCTTCGCGTGGCCGAAGCCGTTTGATACTTCCAGATAGTTCTCGTTCCACACCAGCAAAGCGTTTGGATCGGCGGCAGCGGTTTCCCGAAAGGCCAACTCGATGTAGCTGGTGCCGCATTTCTGCAACCATGGCGTATCGCGGAGGCCGTCGGGCCGGTGACTCCCCGGATCCAGTACTTCATTCACCACGTCCCATGAGTACAACTTGCCGGCGAAGTGCCCAGCTACCTTGCGGATGTGGCCAGTCATCATCGCGGGCCCAGTTTCCGCTGTTAGCTGCGGAGTCACCCACGCCGGCAGAGCGTCATGCCAGACCAGCGTATGCCCCCGTACCTTCAAACGGTTGGTGGTGCAGAAGGCGACAAACTTGTCAGCATTCCCGAAGTCGTACACCCCTGGTTGGCTGCTGAGTGAGTTCCACTTCATATGCAGTTCCGGTGTGGCGATGTCGCATTGCGACAGGAACAGTTGCTGATAGGCGGCAGATTGAACGCAGTACTTCAGCGCCAGACACGAACCGAACAGCACACCTTTTTCCGCAGCCAGCTGCTTTAAGGAAGCCGTAGCAGTCTCCAACGCGGTTCTATGCTGAGTCCACCGCATCGCCCCCAGCGCGCCGAGCCTCTTGATGAAGTCTCGGCGATCAATTGTCGTTTTGTATTCCATAAATCAATCGCCGCGCATTTGGATGGGGCTCGATTGCTCATTTGAGCCGGCGTAGGTCGCTTGTACGCGGCCGCGCAGCATCATACCGAGCAGGCTGCGGGGATAATCCACCACGAGCAGGAGCAATATGTACCATGGCTCAATGAGATAGCGGCTAAAGAGGCGACGGGGCTCATGGGCCAGCCGGAAGATCCATTCCAATCCGACGCGGCCCGCCCAACGTGGAGGCGTTGGCGCGGCGCCGGCAATGTATTCCAAGGCCGCCCCAGCCGACGACAAAATTACATGGGCATCGAGCCGAGCAAAGTTTTCCTGAGTCCAAAACTCCTGCCGCGGCATGCCCATCCCTACCATCAATAGATCGGGCCGGTAGGCATTGATGCGCTCCAGCAGTGCCTCATTCTCGGCGCTGCCACGGCTCGCGTCGAAGAATCCATCGCTCACTTCTATTTGCAACCCCGGGTAGAGCTTACGCAGCTTCGCAGCGCCCTGTTCCGCAACCTGCCGGGCAGACCCAAGATTGAAGACGCGCCACCCACTATCCGCGGCCAACTCCATCAATGGACCCATCCAGTCCACGTTCGTCACCCGTTGTTCACGCTGCAACGGGTACCCATAGAGGCGCCCCAGAGCCACCAGCGGCATGCCATCCAGGTAGGTCCAATGTGCGTGCGAATAGAATTCACGTAGTTTTGCATGCCTGTGAAACAGGTACACACTATGCAGATTATGGTTCGCGATAACCCATTTTTGGTGTTCACGAATTCCCTGCTCCACCACCTTGTTCATCTCTGGTATTGACCTGGGTTGCAACGTCAATCCGAGAAACGAAACCGTACCAGTGCTGTTTACGGAGTTCAGACTTACAGCTTTCATGCGGGGGATTCTCCATGTTAAGTTTGCATAAGTTCAACTGTTGCGCCAACACCAGGCACGCTCATGAGCGAATGCAGGAGACGCTTCGATTAGCAATACTGTGGTCGAGTTATTACGCTTGTCACTGATCTAAGGCAAAGGTGACAGAACGCCGAGTGTAAAGCAACCTTGGTTTTTACGAATGGGTGTACCGGGGATGAACCAAGTTCTAAGTTGGAACGTCGCTGTCTCATTATGAATCTGCTCAATTACCGCTGGTAGGATTGCAGAGCGCTTTTCCGGGAATGCGATAGAGTCTTATCGCAGTATTTTTTTTCACGCGAAGGGGCGTTGAAAGCGGACATGGTAAATTATCAGCGGCTAATACAGCCATTCATCGTTTAAGACAGGATGGGTAATTCCTGTAATTGTCGCTGTTTGTCTCGGGTGCAACAACGTCTCGGAGTATGGATGCCCAGGACCACCTATCACCTTCTTACGGAAGCTGAGCCGTTTTCTGAATTCTCCGGGGGCGCGATCTCACGCTGGGCTGGAAACGTCCTCCGCAGCACATCTCACTTTGTAGTTGTGTGTCCTGACGCGGACAGCACCTGGAATTTTTCCCAGGATTCTATCCGCGTGTTGCCTGCACTGGCTGCTTATAAGCACTTGCGAAGGCACCTTCAACACTTGCCCTGGGTCTTTCATTGCCAGGTGATACGCGACATCTTCCGGCCCTTTCTCAAGCGTGTGCGATCCGGGGATATCGCGTGGATCCACAATCGGCCCGAGTTCGCTGTCGCTCTAACCCCGCTGATTCATCGTGCAGGCGGGCAGGTTGTTCTCCATTTGCACAACTCGCATCTGGTGAAGGGACCTCGGCGACTGATGGGCCAAGTTCGGGTGGACAGGCTGGTCTTCGTAAGTCAGTTCCTGTTAGAGCAAGCACGGAGACAATTTCCCTGCTTGGGTACCTCTTGTGTTCTACATAATGGCGCAGATCCGTCGATCTTCTATCCAGCCGTGAATCGACAAAGGCATAAGGAGACGACGACTGTGCTTTTCGCCGGCCGGCTAGTCGAAGATAAAGGCGTCCACATTCTGCTCGATGCGATGAGGCTGCTCGAGAGGCAGGGGGTTCGGCTGAAGGCGCACATCGTCGGCTCCTCCGGTTTCGGAATGGAAAAAGAAACTGAGTACACGAGGCGCTTAAAAGCTACCTCTCCAGCGACGGTTGAGTTCCTTCCCTATCGTAGTGGGATGGGCCTTGGTGATCTGTTCCGTGGAGCAGACGTGTTTTGTTCACCTTCACTTTGGGATGAGCCATTCGGTCTGGTCAACATTGAAGCGTTCGCCACCGGTCTTCCCGTCGTAAGCACGTATGGAGGTGGCTCCGACGAGATATTTGCCCATGGCGGCGGCATCCAGGTAGAACGCGGATCCGCGATCCAACTTGCAGCCGCATTGCGCCAGCTGTCAGAAAATCCGGAATTACGGACGCGTCTCGGCCAACAAGGCTATGCCGCTTTTCTGGAAAGCTTTACATGGGCAAAAGCGCGTGCGCACGTGGAACGCATTGAGAAAGCGCTCTCCGCTTAGGTGTATACCGCGAGCTTGCTGACCCGTCGGCGCTTCCTCCAGGGAACAGCGGCTTTGACCGCACTCTCGTCGCTTTCAGGCTGCGGCTACTCTTCGAATTACATTTATCATGCGCCTACCGGCAATCCTCTTCCCACTCCTTCCGGTCCTGTTGTGCAAGGCTCGCTCTCGGTGACGGGGACCGTGATTGGCAGTATCCCGTCGCGCTTCGTAGGTTTGAGCTATGAGAAGCTGGCTATGAGTTATGGCTATTTTCATGCCTCAAACCACAATCTCATTGCGTTATTTCGCCGCCTCGGCGCTGGCGTTCTTCGCGTTGGGGGCGGCGCCGTCGATCGCCTACTGTGGACTTCGAGCAGCACGGGCACTCACGCCGAGATCTCATCTACCAACGTAAAAGATCTCGCCGGCTTCCTCCAGGCAACGGATTGGTTGTGTCTCTACGCCGTCAACCTCGCTACTTCCACACCTGCGCTAGCAGCGGAAGAGTGCAGTTTCGCAGCCTCTGTTCTGGGTTCCAACCTACTGGGTATCGAAATCGGGAACGAGCCCGACGAATATGGTGTAACGGGTAACTATTTTGCCGGCAACTGGAGTTTCCAGGACTTTCTCGGTCGCTGGGATCTATTTCGTGCGGCGATTCTTCAGGCTGCTCCCCATGTCCCCATCACTGGCCCGGCTACGGGCGGCGGCAACCATATCTCCACCTGGACTTTGCCTTTTGGCCAGGCAGTGACTCCAAGTGAGCTTACGCTGCTGACCCAGCATTACTATCGCGCCAGCGGTGCGAGTTCCACGTCTACCGCTTCCTTCTTAATCAGTCCCGATTCCCAGCTTACAACCGACCTCACGACCTTGAGCGCGGGAGCACAGCAGTTGGGAATTCCTTACCGCATCAGTGAATGTAATTCTTTTAGCAACGGCGGGGCCGCCGGGGTGAGCAACAGCTACGCTTCTTCCCTATGGGTCATCGACTTTCTCTTTGACGTGGCCCTGGGCGGAGCCACCGGGGTTAATATGCATGGCGGTGGTAACAGTCCTGGCTATACTCCGATTGCCGACGATTCGGGTGCCGTGATTGAAGCCCGGCCGGAGTACTATGGCCTGCTCCTCTTTACATTAGCTGGCTCTGGTCAGTTGCTTGAAACCCAACTCTCGGCCGGCAATGTCGATGTCACAGCCTACGCGCTGAAGACGGCAACCGGTGGCCTGAACCTGATGCTGGTCAATAAAGACCCCGTGCAGAACCTGACTCTCACCGTACAGACGAACCAGCGCATTGAGACAGCAACCGCACAAACCATGACGGGACCGAGTCTCTCTGCAACCTCCGGAGTGACTATACAGGGCGCCACGGTGAGCAAAGACGGCAGCTTCGCTCCGGCAAGCCCGGTTACGCTGACAGCGTCGGCCAGTCAAACAACTTGCTACATTCCGGCCATCAGCGCGACGCTTATTTGCATCACGTGATGTCCAAGAGGACCAGGCCAGGCAGATGCTCAGGATTTATATGGCTGAACTGTGTTGGTGAGAACTGGGTCCTACGGATTCAACCGCAGCGAGTAGCCGGGCATCACGGTCCGGCAGCTTTCAGTCATCCTTGCGGGACCCGCGGCAGGCCTCTAAAGCCCCTTCATAGCAAAGAACAAGGTATGAAGGAGAATCGCGAAATCGAGAAAGACGCCGCGATTCTCAATGTAGTAAAGGTCATACTCAATGGCTTCGTGGATGACGAACCTGCGATCACCGCTAAGCTGCCAGAGCCCGGTCAAGCCCTGGGGGACGGAGAGCCGGCGACGTTCCAGCGAGGTGTAGGTTTCTGTTACATAGGGCATCTCTGGGCGAGGCCCGACCAGAGACATGTCTCCCATGAGAACGTTGATCAACTGAGGAAGCTCGTCCAGACTTGTTTTTCTGAGGAACCGCCCTGCGGGGGTAATGCGCTTGTCTTTCGTACTTTCAGGCGAACGCTCATATTTTGGAACGTCTGCGTACATACTGCGGAATTTGAGCATCAGAAAAGGCTTGCCGGACTGGCCTGTCCGCTGCTGGCGAAAGAAAATGGGACCGCGGGACGTCAGTTTGACCATAGCGGCGGCAACCAGCCACATGGGAAGAGTTAGCAACATGAGTAGAGAGGCCAGGAGCAGATCGGTGCAGCGTTTGAAGGCGATGTAGGGCAGAGGATGCTCGCCATCGGCATCGAACGTGGTGACCATAAGACCGTCGATCATCTGGACCGAGGTGCAATGCTCTGCAAAGTGAGGGTGCCCGGCACCCACAAGCGATACCCTGACGCCTGCCGCGGCCGCGAGAGCCAGTAGTTGATTCATGCGCGGCTGCGAAATCGTGGGAGGGATGAAGATCTCCTGGACGTCGAGAGACCGCAGAAGCGATTCCGAGAGTGGTTCGGAAATGACAGGCACATGGTGTTTGAGGCTGTAATCGTGGCTATAGATGACTCGCCGGTTATCAAAACCGCTTTCATCGTGGAATCCAATTGGAATCTGACCGAGGTGGGGAGAGTGCAGTAGATAAGAAAAGAGGCGCCGGGTCTCGCGAGTTGTGCCGCAGAGCAGCACTCTGCGCTGGCGCGCCGTTGGCGATTTCCAATCGCGAATGAGTCTGCTGGTTGAGTATTTCTGTATGACCAGCAGAAGGGTCGCAAATACCCAAAAATAGCTTAGTAGCAGGCGCGGCATCGCCGCCTTGGTGAAGTAATTGCCAACCGAGAGCAGAGTCAAACCATAGGTTGAAACCCTGAGGATACGGGCGGTGTCGGCCACCTGGAGCAGCGTGGCGCGTTGAGTGTAGAGATGATGGGCCTGGGCGAGAATAACGAAAGCAGCGCCATATTTCAGGGAAATTTCTGCCCACAGTAACCAGGCAACCCGACCATCCAGCGGCCTATGTAACTCGTAGAGCAGGATGCCGGCGGTACAAGCAAGGGCGATGCAACCGAAATCGAGCAACGCGGGAATCGCAACCCCGATCGCGCTCCTTAACATGACAAGGGGCTGAATTAGAGCTGAGGGAGAACGGAATCCCATCCGTTCCGCTGCCGGTAAAGGAAAATCGGTCGCCATTCACTACCACCTGTGGTTTCAGTTAACCTCGATCAACTACTGCATACACGTGAGTTCGCTGCCTTCAGCTGGGTATGACCATAGCCAGAACGTAGAACCAAGGCTGGAAAGGTATTCCAGCGCAAATTAACCACTAACCCAAAGCAGTTATCCCTTATATTCGAGTACGTTTTCCGTCATAACCAATATCTTCTTACCTACACTATGATCGGTCGCAATGGATGTTAGATGAGTGTCTTGATTTGCGGTATCAAAAGGCAGTACTTGCCATTGATCCAAAACCAAACGGTGACAGACATTCCAGTGGAAATCAACGTTAGTTTTGGTGAAAGTCAGACCGCACATTGATGGTGTGCTGTTTTGGAGCGTGCGGTTGTTCTATTTTCGGACGTATTAGTTACCATGCTGCCTTGCAAGAGCGCGAGCTTCGCAGAGAAGGAAACAGTAAGTGTCAAATACTTTTTTCTCCGGAAAGACGTGTACCCGTGACAAGAAGAATGAATTGGCGCAAGAGAGATTTCGGCCGATGGAGAATACATTGGGATTCCTGAGAGAAGAGGTTGATGCGCGATCAGCTGCGAAGCCGGCTGGCCAAGAATGCCGGCTGGATGTTCCTTGGCCAGGGAGTCAGCTTCGCTGTGCAGGCAGCTTACTTTATCCTGCTCGCCCGGTTGCTTGGTGCCGACCAATATGGGATCTTTGTGGGCGCCGCAGCTGCCGTCTCGTTACTTAGCCAGTACAGCACCCTCGGCTCGGGCCTGGTTTTAGTACGTCAGGTGAGCCGCCATAACAGCGAGTTCCCGCAGTATTGGGGCAATGTGCTGGTCACTACACTCAGCGTTGGTTTGCTGGTTATTGTGATCCTCGCGCGGCTCGGGAATTGGATGGTGGGGCCGGCCAGCGCATCGGTCATTGTGCTTGTCGCGGTGGGTGAATGCACCTGCACGCGTATCACTGAGGTTAGCGGCCAGGCCTTTCAGGCTTTTGAGCAGCTCAAGCTCACCGCCCTACTCACCTCGCTCACCAGCGTCACGCGGCTGCTTGCCGCGGCAGGCATGGTGCTTGTTCTGCGCCATGGGACCGTGCGCCAATGGGTCATCGCTTCGCTCTGCGTCTCTTGCCTTTCCGCGATCGTAGCACTGGTGCTGGTGACCACACGTTTAGGCTGGCCCCGGGTCAACTTTCGCCTGCTGCGGGAACGAGTCCTGGAGGGCATCGGTTTCTCCATCGCGGCCAGCACCACCTCGGTTTACAACGACATCGACAAGGCCATGCTCAGCCGCTACGGCATGCTGGCCGCAAATGGGATTTACAGCATGGCCTACCGAGTCATCGACATGAGCTGCACCCCCATCCGCGCGCTTCAATCCGCGGCGTTCCCGCGTTTCTGTCAGGTCGGCCGGAAGGGCGCTCGAGGCTCCATCGTTTTCACCGGCAAACTGCTGGGCAAGACTTTGCCCCTGGGTCTGCTGGCGGCCGGGGTCATGTTTCTGGCTGCACCCCTGATTCCTCACGTCGTCGGCCGGGGCTTCGCCAACAGCGTTCCCGCGCTGCAGTGGCTCTGCCTGTTGCCGGTATTTCGCAGCCTTCATCTGGGCGCCGGAGACACGCTTACCGGGGCGGGCTATCAGCGTTACCGCACCGCCGCGCAGCTGGGAGCTGCCGCGCTGAACTTCAGCCTCAATCTCTGGCTGATACCGGCGTATTCCTGGCGCGGAGCGGCCTGGGCAAGCCTGCTCACCGATGGTGGTCTCGCCGCCGCCAACTGGACTATTCTCGGCTTGTTGATTCGCTGGGAAGGTAAACCTCGCCTCGATCATCAGGTTGCCGCTACCTAGCCCACCCACAAACCGAACGGCAGATCCTCGCTTCCCCGAATTTCCTATTGCCGGCGCCACCATGGCCACTTCAAACGTCGGTAGAACACGGAAATCAGCAGTTTTGCCACCGCCGCGGCCTGCGTTTCGGACGGCGAGGTGGATCAGTATGATATGGGGATGCTTTTCAGGAAAGGTTGCACTCGATGCGGACACCCTTGATCACGGCGGCATTCGTTATCCTCAGTGTCTGCGCCAACGGCCAGAGCGTGCAGCAGAAAGCGGCTCAAAAAACCCTGGCGCGTAAGGCACAGACGGATTGCGATGCTCAGACAGCAAGAGTCGCCCGGACATTTACGGCCGTGGTTAAAGAAACGCGCGTATATTCTGTTTTTTATTCGCCCAAGTACACGAAATGCCTTGCGGCAGTTTACCTTCCGATCAACAAAGAACTGATCGCGGCCAGCATCATCAATCTGGATCCCGGAGGCGGAGCGCAACATATCGTCTGGGAAAACCTGTTTGGGAAGCCGTTTGACGCCATCTCGGAACTTGATCGGCAAATCGATAAGTTAGGCAAATGAAATAGGCCTCGCCGCGTGTTGAATACCAAACAAGTTTCGGGGTTCGCACTCACGGCTGTGTGCCTGGCCGCGCTCTTGCTGGGTATCGTCTGGAACCTGCTCTTCGCGATTGCCGACCTTTCCGCCCGCCGGAATCAGACAGACGGTACTCACCTGGCCATGCGCCTGATGCCTGCAAACGGGGCCTTTCCGGCACAACTTGCCGATCAGCTCTATGCCAGCGATCCGGCAGCGGCAAAATCGTTGCTGCAGAGGGCGGTAAGACTTAACCGCTATAACGCATCGAGCTGGATCCAACTGGGACTTCTATCAGAGGCGGGAAACGAGATACCCCAGGCTGAAGAGGCCCTGCTGCAGGCTGCGAGCGTGGATTCCACTTTTCTCCCCAGCTGGTCGCTGGCAAACTTCTATTTTCGCCAAGAAAACGCCGCCCGCTTCTGGTACTGGGCGCGGAGAGCCGCCCAGATGGCCCCGGACGATGCAACACCCTTATTCCGTCTGGCTTGGTTTCTCAGTCCAGACCCGCAAGAGATCGAAAACCAGTTGCAAATGAAAAGGCCGGTCATCGAAGGCCAATTTTTGAGCTTTTTGATCACTGAAGGGAACCCGGGAGCGGTGGCGGAGGCAGCATCGCATCTGCTGCGGACGGGGAGCCAGGAGAGCACCGATACCCTATTGGGGGCGTGCGACTGGCTTATCGCGCGCAAGCGTCCCGATCTGGCCTTACCGATCTGGAATGGCCTCGCGAAACGGATATCGTACCCGTTGCTTGGGTTGGATTCCCCCGTCACCAATGGAAACTTTGCCAGATCGCCCACTTCCCGCGGCTTCGACTGGCACCTTATGACGGTGGACGGGGTGAGTTCCTTCCTGAACGTTAGCCCGAACGCACTAGGCTTCGAGTTCTCTGGCGAGGAGCCGGACAGTTTTACTCTCATGAACCAGAGCGCTCCCGTCCAGGCACAAAAAAAGTATGCCTTGGCCGTCGATTATGGAACTTCGGGCATCGCTCCAGACAGTGGGATCGAGTGGCTGGTGACCGACGAGCAGACGGGTACCGTTCTGGCGCGGACTGCAAGCCTCTCCGCAGAGGCAGGGGGAATAGCAAAAGCCTGCTTCACCGCCCCTGAGGGAACTGCATTCGTCAATCTATCTCTGCTTTACCAGCGTCGGCCGGGCACGGTGCGGGTGGAGGGCAAGCTTTCCCTGAAAGCAGTGAAGCTCTCGGCCGCTACCGCCGGGGATTGTACAGATGAGAAAATCTCCACTTCCAGGGCTGATTCTCCAGCGTTCTGAGACTACACTCAAGAAACCAGCGACTGGAGGGTAATCGATCGTCTACCTGGCGGACGGACCGAGGGGTGACATGCGGGAACCGTGGAGCGTATAAATGCGCAACCGGTACCGGCAGCTTGCCAGCGGCCCGCCAAAGGCCGGAATAGGCTTCCTTGCGCATTTGTCATGACGCACATCAAACCAATCCAGTCTATGGTTCGCGGTTTTGCTCCAAACAAAAGGGCCCTGTTCGCCGTGCGCGGCGCAGGTTGGTGTTGGCTGTTGCTGGCTGGCTGCGTTTATGCCCAACAGCCTGAGCGGGTCTCTACGGTCCCGAATCTCGATTACACCTATTCCAATTTGCCCACCCAGCCGGTCGGGCCCGACGATCTATTGGCCTTATCCGTTTACGATTCTCCGGAGTTGACCCGCACCGTACGGGTGGATGCCGACGGAAATATACGCCTGCCTATGCTCAAAGACCCGATCCCGGTCCGGGGTATGGTTCCGTCCCAGGTGGAATCCACGATTGCCAGGTCCCTGACCAAGGGTAACGTTCTGGTCGACCCCATCGTAACGGTAACCATCGTCGAATACCAGAGCCGGCCGGTCAACGTGGTTGGGGCGGTTAAGAATCCGTTGGTTTTTCAGGCTACGCGACCCATCCCTCTGCTGGATGCGCTCGCGCGCGCAGGCGGAATGAGAGAAGATGCCGGCTCCGATATTGTCGTCAGCCAGCAGGTCATGCGAGACGGTAAGCCGGCCAGGATTACGCAAACCATACCGGTGCGAAAACTGATCGACAATGCCGATCCCAGCGTCAACGTGTTGTTGCATGGGGGCGAGGAAGTTCTGGTACCGGAGGCGCTCAAGATCTACGTGGTTGGGAATGTCAAGAAGCCAGGCGCGTACCCGGTACGCAATGACGAAGAGACCACAATTTTGCAACTGCTGGCGCTCTCGGAGGGTCTGGCTCCCTATTCGGCCAAGGTGGCCTATGTGTATCGCAGGACGCCTGGCGGCACCAAGACCGAGGTTCCCATCGAGCTGGCGAAAATCATGAAGCGCAAATCGCCCGACGTACCGCTGCAGGCCAACGACATACTCTACATTCCAGACAACAAGGGCCAGCGTCTTACGGCACAAACGATTGACCGGCTCGCTGGGTTAGGGACTGCTACCGCTACCGACTACATCATCTGGCACTGAGACTGGCCCATGCGCAAAGAAGAGATCGCGATCCCGAATGAGAGAGCCGATGACAGCGCAAATGGCTTCGAGCCCAGGCCGATCTCGCCTCGTATTGTTCTTCCTGCGCTCGAAAATGGGGCGCCGCTCAATGGTCCTTCACTGGCGCAATATCTTTGGATCGTCAAGCGTCACCGCTGGAAGCTGGTTGCCTTTGTAATTTTCTCCGTGATTGCCACGGTCATTGTTTCCAAGCGGTTGACTCCACTGTATGAGTCGACGGCGGTGATTGATATCGATCGTCAAACCCCAGCCGCGGTTCTGGGCGCCGAAAGTACAACTGCTGTCAACTCAGCAGATGTTGAGAACTATCTCACCACGCAGGAGCAAATCGTCCAATCGGACGCCGTTCTGCGCCCGGTAGTCGAGAAGTATCATCTGATGACGCCGGCTCTTCGCAAGCTGGCGAAGGACCCGCTGCTTTCCTCCAGACTCAAGGACGCCCCGATCGAGCTAAAGGGTCTGAAAATCACTCGCCCTCTACACACTTTTCTGCTCCTGATCAGCTACCGGTCTCCAGATCCGCAGCTTTCCGCGGATGTTGTCAATGAAATCGCCAGAAGCTACATCCGTCATACCTACGACATTCGCTACCAGGCAGCTTCCCAGATGACGGGCTATATGGAGAAGCAGCTGGAAGAGTTGAAAGCCAAGATGGAGCGATCGGCGGGCGCATTGGCGAACCTGGAGAAAGATCTCGATGTGATCAATCCGGAGGAAAAGACCAACGTATTTGCGGCCCGGTTGCTGCACCTGGACAACGACCTCACCGCGGCCGAGGTGGACCGGGCAGGTAAGGAAGCTGCATTCAACGCGGTGAAGGGTGGCTCCCTGCCGGCGGCCGAGGCATCCGATCAGGGCGAGCAGCTGCGGGCTCTGGAGGCCAAGCTGAACGATGCGACCGAGAAGTTCGCAGAGATTCAGACCCAGTTTGGTTCAACGCATCCTATATATAAAAAGGCCGCCAGCCAGGTAACCGAATTGCAGTGGGAGATCGATGTTCTGCGGCGCCGAATCGTGCAACGAGTGGGCATCGATTACCAGCAGGCAGTGAATCGGGAAAGCCTTTTGCGCCAGGACATGGCCCAGGCCAAGACTGAATTCGACCAGATGAATGGGCGGTCCTTCGAATACAAGGCTCTGAAACAGGAAGCGGATACCGATAAGGCGCTTTATGAAGAGCTCATTCGCAAGATTCGGGAGGCCGGGATTAACGCCAGTTTTGAAAGCAGTTCCATCCGGCTGGCAGATGTTGCGCGTCCTGCGCTTTATCCCTCGTTTCCCAAAACGATGCTGAACGCCTTGCTCGCTTTACTGGGCTCCACCATCATCGGCCTGAGCATCATCTTCCTGATGGATGCCCTGGATACGACTGTCGTGGACAGCGAGCACCTGCAGCGTGAACTACGGGTTCCCCTGCTTCCTTCCCTTCCCGTAGGTAAATTTACAATGGGGACCTTGCCCATGCAGGAGCTACCTTCGGACCCTGACGCAAGGTTCAGCGAAGTCTCGGCGAAGGAGACACTGGCGGCGCCGAATGCAGGCTTTGATGAGGCCATTCGCACCTTGCGCAGCTCTATTTTGCTTTCTGCCGGCCTTGAACATCACCCCAGGAGCATCCTGGTGACCTCCGCTTCGCCGGCCGAAGGAAAGTCGACCATTGCGCTTTACCTGGCCGCGGCTCACAGCCAGCAGCAACGGAGGACGCTGTTGATTGACGGAGACATGCGCCGGCCGGTCGTCAAGCTGGGAGTTTCTAACGACCGTGGTTTATCGGATGTTGTCAATGGAACGATGCACTGGAAGGAAGCCGTCCAGACTCCCTACGCCTATCCGGACCTGGATGTTCTCTCGGCGGGTCCATCGTCACGTAGGGTCGCCGACCGGATCGGGAATGTGCTCAGGTCGATTCTCGATGAGGCGGAGAGGGAGTACGACCTGGTGGTGATTGATTCGCCTCCGCTGCTGGGCTTTGCGGAGCCGCTGGAAATTGCGGCCCTCGCAGACAGCGTAATTATTGTTGCCCGCGCCGGGCGCACCAACCGTAGTGCGGTGGCCAGCGTGGTGGAACAACTCAAGCGTGTACGCGCCAATATTATCGGCATTGTGCTCAATGGCGTCCGGGCAGACATGAGCTCGCAATACTACTACTACAGCCCTCGATACTACAGTCACTACACGAATCGCGATCGGTAGAAGCGGATCTTTCAGTCACCAGCACAGTTGCAGGATGCGAATGATATCGACAGCCAGGAGTGATGTCGTTTATCTGTACGTCTGGTCGGGAGACGCGAACCATGCGCGCGACATGGTGGGCAGCCGCTATCCCGGCATCGAGATCAGGGAATTCCCGCATCGCAGGCTGCGAGAAAGCACGTTTTTTGAGCGGATTCGTTTGCTTCGCGGTTTTCGCGGGCGGGCTGTCGTCTTTTATTTTGAATCTCTGCATGAGTTCCGCTACCGGCAGATCATCGAGTGCATCCATTTGTTGCATCGATGCCGGCAAACCGTTCTCTGCGATAGCGGCGGTCGATGGGAATCTATTCGCACTTCCCATATCCTCCGTTCGGCTCCCGATGTTTTGTTGAGCATCCTGCTAGACCTGAAGACGCTCATCTTTTGGTGGTGTTATCTTCGGTTGCGTCTGTTGCGTGCCGCGCCTGTAATCGCACGTAGAGACAGTGGGGACCCGGAGATCGCATATTTGATACCCAGTCTCGCGAGCATGGGATCGAGCGGAGGAGCGATCAGCCACATCCGCGGTTTTCTATACGGTCTCAAAGGAACGGGAAGAACCTGTCGCGTTTTCAGCGGCACCTCTCTGGCACAGGATGCCTTCGAAACGGAGATCGTCGATCCCGCCAGGCGCCCTTACTTCTTCTGGGAAGCGGCCATGCTTTCCTATAACTTCAAATTCGCTCGAGGGGTACAAAGAAATCTCGCATCGAGCACTCCAGGAGCGCTCTATCAGCGGCATTGCCGATTTGCGATCGCCGGAGCGCTGCTCTCGATACGCTTGAAGGTCCCACTAATTCTTGAGTACAACGGCCCGCAAGGATGGATCGCGGATCACTGGGATCCTACCGCTTTCCGGAGCCTGATCACCTTGTGCGAAGAATTGACTCTGCGCTGCGCGGCCAGGATCATTGTGGTTTCCGAGGTACTCAGGGGGGAGCTTGCTGACAGAGGTATCCCAGCAGACCGCATACGGGTGAACCCGAATGCGGTGGATCCAGACTATTTCTACCCTGGGCGAGCGAGAGAAGCAGGACGAAGGGAGCTTGGGATAGAGCCGGACGAGGTACTGGTCGGCTTTGCCGGATCGTTCAGCTTGTGGCACGGAATAGAGATTCTGGCGCAGGCAATCGCGAGACTGTTCAGCGAGCCTTCAACATGCCGCTTGCGTTTTGTTCTGATGGGCAACGGCTTGCTGCACGAAGAGATGCGGTCGGCCCTGGCAGCTTACGAGAAGACGGGAGAGGTGAT
The DNA here is from genome assembly GCA_963838445.1 of uncultured Acidobacteriaceae bacterium. GTDB lineage: Bacteria > Acidobacteriota > Terriglobia > Terriglobales > Acidobacteriaceae > PALSA-350. The sequence continues at coordinate 73,008 of CAWIRT010000018.1, read as the reverse complement.
ATTTACCGGGTCGTTGCCGAGCGATAAGGTCGCCGAGTACCTTGACGCCTCTGACATTCTGGTGTCACCCCACATTCCCATGCCGGATGGTAGCCGATTTTTTGGCTCACCGACAAAGCTCTTTGAATACATGGCAATGGGCAAGGGTATTGTGGCCAGCTGCCTGGAGCAGTTGGCGGAGGTTCTGGAGCATGACCGGACTGGGTGGCTGGTAACTCCGGGCGACGTCGAAGAACTGGCGGAGGCGATTCGACATCTTGCCCTGGATCCGGCAAAGCGTGAGGCGCTGGGCGCGGCCGCGCGGCGGGCCGCGGTCGAGCGCCACAGCTGGGCCCGGAATGTATCCTGGGCTTTAAGCGACATGCCGACGACGACCCGCGATAGCCGCGTGGTCATGAGTACGGCAGACGGATCCACTCTGACATCATGACCCGGATTTCCATTTCGCGGTGCCGCTTATGGCCTGATAAGGGGCTTTCTCACAGGAAAGACGCATCCGCTTCCATTGCGGTAACACGCACCCCAGGAGATCTGGAGTGAAGCTGATTTCCCTCGCGAGCGCTTTGCAGACGGAGCCTCTGCCGGCCCTACTGGGAGAAGCCGCCTGGCGCGGTCTGCGGTCCATTCGCAGATCGCGCTTTCAGCGCGCCAGACCGGACGGCGCTTGCCCGGTTCGTTTCCAGCCCATTGGCTACTATCAGTTGCAAAGCCAGTTGGTTTCTGAGACCGGGCGCAAGTCCATCCTCGACTTATGCGGACGCAATCCTCCGGGGCGAGTATCCGCTCATGGGATATGGGAGCCCCCTTCTGGGGATCCACCCCGATTGGCAGTGCGATTGGGTCTCCGGAAAAACCTGGCCACTCAAAAGCTCGGGGAAAATACGGATCGTTCGCCACGACGGATCGGATGTAAAGGCGCCGTGGGAGCTCTCACGTTTGCAGTGGAGTCCGGTCGTGGCCAAGGCCTATGTGCTTACCGGGGATAGAACATATCGCGAGGCTCTCCGGTCTTTGCTTACAGACTGGATCGTTGCCAATCCCATTGGAAAGGGAGTGAATTGGACGGTTGCGATGGAAGCAGCGCTGCGAGGGATCAGCCTGTGTCTTACCCTCGACCTGCTATGGCCGTTCACGAGCGAAGAGAAGCCCTGGCTCGATCAAATGACCGCTGCCCTTTGGGAGCATCTGCGTTTCATCGAAGCTTATAGCGAATTTTCTTTTTTGGTGCGCAGCAATCATTACTTGAGCAACATCGTCGGATTGACCACCTTATCAGCCTATCTGCATGGGCCCGGAATGAGGCGCAGACTGGCAAAAAACGCACGCGCAGTGCAACGGGAGATTCTGCTTCAGACGTATCCGGACGGGGGCGATTGCGAGGCCTCTACCGGTTATCACGTACTTGTGGCACAGATGTTTCTGCATTCGTTGGTGGTTCAGCAACGGACGGGCTGCGCGATCGCACCGGAGTTCGAAGCCCGCTTGCGGTTAATGTTCGAGTGGATCGGCGCTCTGGCTGATGGTGCAGGAAATCTACCGCACCTGGGTGACTGCGATAACGGCAGAGTTGAGTTGCTTTTCGATGACATTGCCCAGACGACGCTACCGGCAGCAGAACGGCACTCGCTACGCGTCGGATCTCTCTGTGGGCTGGCATCTCATCTGCTTCAGCCACGCATAGGTAGCCACGGGCAGGACGCGGTATCCCTTGGGCAAACGACGGATACCAGCACCGGGAGACGCGAGCGGAAGCCTACCTCGCTGATGAGGGACTCCGGCCTTGCCGTGCTCAGCGCAGGCAAGGCGTCGGTGGTGTTTTGTGCAATGCCGAATGGACTTCACGGGAAGGGAAGTCATACCCATTGCGACAAATTGTCGATTGTTTTTCGGCTCGGCACTGACGAGGTTTTTTGCGATAGCGGCAGCCGTTGCTACACGCGTTCGGCAGAGTTACGAAACCTGGATCGCTCCACCCAGGCACACAATACACTGATGGTTGATGGCGCGGACCAGAACATCCTAAGCACCGATCCCCGCTTGCTCTTTCGATGCGGCAATGAAGCGGCCGTTTCGCCGATTCAGGTATTGGGAAACAGCAACGTATTGGAGAGCAGCGAGAGGTTGGTGCGCGCCTCGCATCAAGGCTATTCCAGGATTGGCGTCGAGCACCAGAGAACAGTCGAGTTGGCTGAGTGGTCCCTGCTGATCGTGGACGAGGTAGGCGGGACGGGTGAGCATTCGCTTGATCTGCGGTATGTCCTGGGGCCCGCATGGCGAGCCTCTTCTGAGATGATGGCTGGGAAGACGGTCAGTTGCGTCATTACGGGTCCGCAGCGTTTGACTCTGCACTGCGACGCGGAGAGCCCGCTGTCGCTGAGCATCATACCTGCGGAGATCTCGCGAGAGTATGGTGCGGCTATGCCTGTAAGCTGTATCCGGATCCAAACGACAGCGTGCTTGCCTGCAAAATTGCAGACCAGGGTGCGATGGGACTGACAGCAAAAGCCGAACCGGACAATGTGCTCGAGGGTGAGAGTATCGTGTGCTTTGCGGGCGAGGACTGGTGGTACCACCACCCTCACTCCAAAAACCATCTGCTCAAGCGCTATGCTCGGCGGAACAAGGTTCTGTTCGTCAATTCCATCAGCATGGGGCTGCCTTCCATGGCGAACCCGGATTTTTTCCTCAAGATCCGGCGGAAACTCCGCAGTTACGCCCGCTGGCTGCGCAAAGTTCCTGAGGGCCTGTGGGTCATGACGCCGCTGAACGTGCCGCTTTATGGCTCGAGGATTGGCCGCTGGCTCAACCGCATTCTGCTCACCGTGCAACTGCGCGTGGCCATGCTGCTGCTGCGTATCTCGCGCCCGATTCTGTGGGTGGCGATCCCTACCGCAGCAGAGATGGCAGGACGTCTGGGTGAGAAGCTGCTCCTTTACCAGGTATCGGACAAGTACGATGCCAACGAAGACAGCGCGCTCTCGCGTGCATGTCATCCGCAGTTACGATCGCCAACTGAAAGATGCGGCCGACGTGGTGATGTACTCGGGCCGCAAGTTATTCAGCGAAGCGACGGAGACCAATCGGTTCTTTCTGGAGCAGGCAGTCGATTTTGAACATTTTTCTCAGCTGCAAGGCGAGCCTGCTCCGGAACTTGACGGAATCCCACATCCGATCCTGGGCTACTTTGGCACCATGGATTACGTGATGGACACCGACCTGATGGCGGAAGTCGCCCGGCTGCGGCCCAGCTGGCACTGGGTATTGCTCGGCCTAAAGTCGAACCTGGTGCGGATCTCAGCGCCGAACATTCATTTTCTGGGCTCAAAACCTTATGCCGAACTGCCGAACTACATCCGGCAGTTCGACGTGTGCGTGTTGCCCTGGCGAGAGACAAACAGCTTTACCAGCTATGGAAGCGCAATCAAGGTGCGCGAATATCTAGCTACGGGAAAGCCAGTGGTCATGGCCCCCCTATACGAATACCTGCAGACACCGGGCTTGCGTTTTTACCGCGGCACAGAGGAATTTATCGCGCAAGTCGAAGAGGCGATGGCAATGGACACTCCAGCGCTGGCGGCGCAACGCCAGGCAGTGGTGAAAGATGGCACCTGGGATGAAAGAGCGAGCCAACTTGCGGTGCTGATCAACTCCCTTCTACGCGGCCAACGTTATTCCCATCTCTCCCCAGAGCTTCATCCGCTCACCGAGGGGCATTGAATGCGCGCCTTGCTCGAGGACATGAAATCCGGAAAGGTAGCAGCCTATGATGTGCCTGCTCCCGAGCTTCAGGAGGGAGGCATTCTCGTGCGTACGGCTTTTTCGGCGATCAGCTCCGGCACGGAGAAGGCAGCAGTGGAGGCCGGTCGAAAATCTCTGCTAGGGAAAGCGATGTCTCGCCCTGACCTGGTGAAACAGGTGCTCGCATACGCGCAATCGAATGGCATGGCAGCCGCCCGTCAGAAGGTGGAGGCACGCCTGGAGACATTGTCCGCACTTGGCTACTCCTGCTCTGGCTTGGTGCTGGAAGCAGGTGCCGGCGTAACCGGGTTTCAACCGGGCGACCGGGTCGCTTGCGCAGGCGCCGGTTATGCCAGCCACTGCGAAATCAACTTTGTGCCCGCAAACCTCGCGGTCCGCATTCCCGCCAATGTGAGCCTCCAGGCTGCGTCCTTGACAACCATCGGCGCAATCGCCGTGCAGGGTGTACGGCAAGCGAACGTCACTTTTGGAGAGACGGTGGCGGTGATCGGCGTGGGGCTGGTAGGCGTTCTGGCGATTCAGGTCTTGCGTGCGGCTGGCTGCCGGGTGATCGCCATCGATCTTTCCGGCGACCGCGCGGCGCAGGCAATTTCTTTTGGCGCGCACCTGGGACTGGCGACCAGCGATCCGAGCCTGGAAGGTGCCGTCGCTTCCTTCTCACGTTACGGAGTGGATGCGGCGCTGATCACCGCCGCCACACGATCCGCCGACCCGCTGGAGTTGGCAGCAAAGCTCTTGAGAGACCGAGGCCGCATTTCCGTTATCGGAGATGTCGGCATGGGAGTATCTCGCGCGAACATGTACAGAAAAGAGATCTCCCTGGCAATGTCTCGCTCCTACGGCCCAGGCCGCTATGATCCACTTTATGAAGAGGGGGGCCAGGACTATCCAATTGGCTTTGTCCGCTGGACGGAGAAGCGAAATATGGAAGCTTTTTTGGATCTCGTGTCCGCTGGTTCACTTTCGGTTGAGCCGCTGCTTGCGCATCCGTTTCCGGTCGAAGACGGGGGAAAGGCCTACGCCGCTGTGGAGGGCGGCGCCTATACCGGAATCATCGATTACCATGCGCCCGGCGATACCGAGCCCATCGCGAAGTCATCTTTGCCGGCGCAAGCCCCGCAACCACGATCGAACGACAAGTTACGAGTAGGCTGCATCGGCGCGGGAGGATTTGCGCGCGGGATCATCTTCCCCCATCTGCGCTCCACTGCAGGTTTGCAGCTGGAGTCCGTAGCGAGCAGCACGGGCGCCGCTGCCGCTTCGGCTCGCACCGGTTTTGGTTTCGCGATCGCCCAATCGCCCACCGAACTGCTCGACAACCCCAACCTGGACGCAGTCTTTATCCTTACCCGGCACAATAGTCATGCCGACTATGTGAAAGGCGCGCTCGACCGAGGCAAGTCCGTCTTTGTCGAAAAGCCGTTGGCGATCAGCCGCGAACAGCTGGAGATGGTGCGAACGGCGTACGCAAAAGCTATGGCGGAAGGCCGATCTCCCTTTCTCATGGTGGGGTTCAATCGGCGTTTCTCGCCGCTTACGGAAAAGCTCAAGAACTTCTTCGGCCGCCGCACCGAACCCATGCTCATCCATATCCGCTGCAACGCCGGGTTCATCCCCCGCAGCAGTTGGGTGCAGGATCCGGAGAACGGCGGCCGGATCGTCGGTGAACTGTGTCATTTCGTCGACTGGGCGCGAGCCGTCGTCGGTTGCCCGATGCAAACACTCAACGCCGCGGCCCTGCCGGACGCTGGACGCTACAACCAGGACAACGTGACGGTCACCATCCGCTTCGAGGACGGCTCTGTGGCGAACCTGGTGTACGTCGCCAATGGGGACCGGGCCGTTGCGAAGGAATATTTCGAGGTATTCTGCGGAAGCAGTATCGCGCGCATAGACGATTTCAAGACTCTCTCCCTTTCCCGCAACGGAAAGACGGAAACGATAAAGGGCAGTCGCGACAAAGGCCATCGCCGGGAAATCGAATTGACCGCCGAAGCCATGAAAGAGGGAAAAGAGGCTCCTATTCCATTTGCAGAGTTGATAGAAGTGACAGAGGCCACCTTCGCCATCGAGGAGGCGATCAGGACGCAAAGGACGGTACATATAGATGAGCCAGCGGCTAAGAACGATCGTCCTTCCCTGAGAAGCATAACCATGAACAGTTCATGTGTGACCATGGTCGAAGGTCCGCCATTTAACCGATTCCGTCCTGCGTCAATTCAGGCCCGCGCGTGGAAGCCGCGAAGAGATGACCGCACACTCTCATTGATGCAAACCTATGGAATTCTTTCGCACTAACTCCGAGGCGCCTGCATTTGGAACGTCAGCCACGACGCAGCGGCTCTCCTGGTTGCTTGTCTTACTTTCTTTGGTGCCGCTGTGCATCGTGCTCCCGATGGCGCCCGTGAAAATCGGCATCGCCGTGATCGTTGGCTGGATCGCGCTGCTCTGGATTGCGATCAGCATTCGCACGCGGCCACTTTCATTACGTGATTCCTCTCTGGGTGGCTGTTTACCCATACTGCTACTATTTCTTCTCGTTTCCGGCGGAGCGGTCGATCTTCACCGTCGATCGTGCATTCATCGTGCTGCTGGTCATCGAAATGCTCCTGGTCTCGCGGCAGGCGGTCGCGGCAGCTCCGCTAACGCACGACGTGCGTATCAGCGCGTATCTTTGGGGTCTTTACCTGCTGGTCTGCTTTCTCTCGCTCGCCGGTCACGCGCCTGCTGAAGTACTACCGTCTTACCGCCTTTGGTGGACGGAATGCTGATGCCTGCCGTACTTGGCCTTTATACGATGCGTTACTTCCCTCTGCTTGAAGACCTTAAAAAGCTGCACGCTATGCGCATGCATCCTGGGTATCGGGCTCTTTATCACCGGGCTTTTTGAATTGACGACCGGACATAGACCTGTTTCCCTGGGTCGGATCGGTACCGATGTTTACCGATACCCACATTCAGGCGGGCGGATGGGCCTTTCGAGCAGCAAATTGTCTTAACCATGGTGGCCATGCTTGCCTTCTTCTTCATCATCTATCTGCGGCGACTCATGCCAGGCAGAATTTGCCCCTGGCGGGCACTTCTTACATAAGGCTGGAGCATTGGCTGCATTTGGAGCAGCGCTACTCCCGCTGAACCGTGGTCTTGTATTTGCATTGGCACCGATCGCCATCATTGACTCGTTTTCAAAGCATCGCCTGCTCTCGCGCCGAGTTTGGGCTGCATTTTTCGGCATGATCCTGCTGGCCGCCATTGCAGCAAAGTCTCGATCCCCGGCTATACGATGACCGTGTTTCCGGTCCGGATAATGTCTATCAACGGGTGGCACAACATCAGGAAACGCTGCGAGTGGTCAGCGAGTACCCGCTCTTTGGGGAGTGGGATTCGGCCTGTACCATGATGTCGCCACCCAGAATCCGCAATATATGGTGAAATGGAAAGGCATTGAGTCGATGAACTTTCCTCATAATGTTTTGATGACTGTACTGTCAGAAGAAGGCATCGTCGGTTTACTTCTTTACGTTTCGGCGCAATTCTTTCTGATTCGTGCGATGTGGAAGATACGTAAAGCCTATCCAGCAGGATGGCTGGCGTTTCTTTACTGTGTCCTGGTTTACGTGTTGACGGCCTGGACTTCGCCACAGTTTCCTTCTCTGATATCAATCTGTTTTACATTCTTCATCCTTAGCGCGATCTATCAGCAGCAGGTCAGAATGGCGGATGAACAAGCATGTCACTCGGGCACTTCGCCTGGCCGAACTTCGCCTCTGCAAGTTGCATGACTGTGATAAGTCCGGCGACGTAATGTAACTGCCCTTGAGGCGTAACCAAATGTCCTGATACAACAGCATTTTTGATCGTGTAGCACTGGTTGTTAAGCCTAAACTCGGAACGAGTTATGATTGACACGCTAGCCATCTGGTATCTTTCGTTCGCTCCATCCTTCGCGCCAAACTATTGGCGTGAGGCGAAGCCGCTCGAACGGGCGCGAATGGAATACGAGGATGAACTTTCCGGCGGCTTCCTGGATTGGTTTCCCTCGCTCTCACTTACCGGCAAGGATGTCCTCGATCTCGGCTGTGGCTACGGTGGCAGAAGTGTCAGGTACGCTGAGGTCGGCGCGCGATCATTAATCGGTGTCGAACCGGCGGAGCGCCAGTGCGCCGAGGCGCGCGAATTTGCCGCGCAGCACAGAATCGCTGCAACATTCGAGACCGGCTTCGGAGAGTCGTTGCCGCTACCCGAGAATTCCTTCGATTGCATTCTTTCTTACGATGTTCTCGAGCACGTGTGCGACGTGGCCAAAACTCTGGAGGAATGTCTTCGAGTGCTTAGGGTAGGCGGATCTCTCTACGCGATCTTTCCCCCATTCCACCATCCAACTGGCTCTCACTTTGAAAGCTGGCTATCGAAAATGCCCTGGCCGAATGTCTTGTTCCCGTGCCAAACGTTGGTGAAAGCAGGAACAGACATCCTCTCCCGTCGTGCCGACACTTATCGCCCGGACCCTTTGCGTCCCACGGATCGGCTCTGGGGGCTCAACGGCATCACGATCAGAAAGCTGCGGCAGATTATCAGCGGCCTGGACGCTGACTCCTCGATCCAACTTGCACCTCTGTTTTCCTCACGGAATCGCAAGTGGGCTTCCTGGCGTATGAAATATTACGCGCCGTTCCTCGCGCCGCTGCGCCATGTCCCCATCCTGCAAGAATGTTCACACATAGAATTGTGCTGACAATGACCAAGCTTCATCGATGAATCTCTGTGGCTTCGCATAAAACCTCGATAGCTTCCCGGCAGTTGGTCATGGTGAAGGGCAACTTGTGGAAACAAAGGCGGTGGCGCCAACACACATTAGCGAGCACGCCTCAGGGCGAACATCCATCCGGCTGCGAACGCCAAAGGAACGTGGTCGGCAATGGATGCATTCAGATGGATAAAGGTCTTGAATTTCCCAAATAGATGCGCCATGAATGGACCCGACGCCATAGACGTTCCGCGATATTCGACCATCACCAAGCCGTTACGTTCGAACATTTGGCGCAGCCGCGAAAGCGTAAACCGCTGTACGTGCGGACTCTGGTCCTCAGACCCTGCGACGCTCTCTTGGGACTTGCCCTTCCAAAAACTGAGCGTAGCCACCCAACCAACTTTTCGAGCTGCAACGCGCCATAGAATCGCCGATCCAACTCGAACTCGCCGTACCCGTTTGGAACGGTGACGATCAGTATTCCGGATTCGGCCAGATACGGGAGCGACGGTCGAAGAAGAATCCAGGTGATCGAGATGCTCGAGGACTTCGGAAATGATCACACAATCAAACTTTCCCGGCACGAGATCGCTTACGAACCCGTGATGGAAATTGACAGCAGGCCGCCAACCTTCGGCCATGCTCAATCGAAGGCTGGTGTGGATCAACGGCGGTCACCTTGTATCCCGCCTCGGACATGGGAACGGCAAGTTGGGATCCGTTTCCGCATCCGACGTCCAGTACCCTAAGTTCGCGACCTTTTTCTTCCCGGAAACTCTCGCGTTATGGCGGCGTCCACAAACTGAAGCCGCTTTCCGTATCCCCATAGATTTTCCGGGAGGTATGGGGCTCGTGCATCCCTTTCTGACATAGAGAACCTACCCGGTTAGCCTACCTTTGCGCCATTCACCAGTACCGGGACCGGCTCCTCACCTGGATGTATTTCTTATATCAGCGCATTTTTGAGATCACGTGAGTTGCACCGATCCGTTTATGTCCTGAGCCCGGGCAGGATAATCCGTTGCGGTTCCGCCACCCAAAGGATAAAATTGGCCGGTCAGACGCTCCCCAGAGGCGCATATGCTCCTTAAACTACAGTCCGCGATCTCGCTGTTCACTTGCGGCTGCCTGGTGAGTGTGGCTGCGTCGCCCTCAAGCATAGGGTTTGTTGTCACCAGCGGCCAGGTACAGGTCGATGGAGCCGCCGTCCGTGGCAACTCGACCCTGTTTCAGGGAAACGTCGTACAGGCCGGCGACGCGACTTCCGATCTGATGTTTCGCGGAGGTTCGAATTTACTCCTGCAGCCGGGGTCGACGGCCACGGTATTCCGTGATTATGGCGTTCTTGAACATGGGGCGGCAGTGCAGCGAGGTCACCATGCACTGGTTGCGGACGGCCTGCAAATATCCTCCTTATCGCCGCAAGGTGCAGTCTTAGTAGACGTGCAAGACAAGTCTCATCTCAAGGTAACGGCGCAGGGCGGACCCGCCGAGGTTCGTAATCCGGCCGGGCTCCTGGTCGCTCGGTTAGAGCCGGGGAAGGCACTTAGCTTTACGGTGCAGGTCGCGCAGCAAAACTCCACCCCGACCCCACCGCAGCAGAATCCAACCCCTACGGCTGGGGGGCAAACCCCACCCCCAGCAGGCGCGCAACTCACACTGCATGGCATTCTTCGCAAGGACCACCCAGGGCGATATGGGCACTTCCTGCTCACCGATATGGCGACGAACGTAACCTACGAACTCCAGGGGCCAGGGCTTGATGATCTGGTGGGTGCGTCCGTCGAGGTCACGGGCAGCACTTACGACACAGCGGCCGCAGAGGGGGCTTCCAAAGTGATGTCGGTTTCTGACATTCACCAGATGCCGCTCAGCGAAATACGCGGAGAAACGACCCCAGCCACTCCGGCGCCAAGCGCTCCAACAGGTAACACTCCCCCAGCAGCTCCTCCCACGCCTTCAGGTGACACGGTTCCGGCGCCGGGTGCGGGCCCGGAAGTGGGCGCCACGCCGGAAGCCACCGCCCCGCCAGAGCCGACAACCCCCAATACTCCTCCGCCCTTGCCCGAACACAGCGATACCGCCAAGATCCTTGTCATTGTGGGTATCGCAGCCGGAGCCGTTGTCGGGGTAGCCCTGGGCTTGGGCGGCGGTAAATCGTCGACCGTCAGCCCCGAATAAATACGCACAATTGATAAGAGACCTAGGCTATGTCGCGGGGTAGTTTCTTGGTTGGCTGGTTCACCGCGGCCATATGAAAGAATCAGAATAGGCCACGCCCCAACCGCCGGACGCGAAAATGGGTAGTCGAACAGCCCGTGAATGAGGACCGCTAAGAAGCCGATTCCCCAGATCGATCGAGTCGCAGGCCGTATGCCCCAAAGCGCGAGGCAAAGCATGGCGAGCCCGACCGGCAAACCGCCTTCCGCCGTCCACTGCAACCAGTCGGAATGGGCCTGGTTGACGATGACTCCAGGGTCGAATGTGGCAAAGGCGGGATACACTGCGGGCCAGCAACCGAGCCCCCAGCCGACCCAGGGATGTGCCGCGATCATGTGCACTGTAGAGACGGCGAACTGAATGCGCCCTGCGGCCAGGGCCTCCGAAGAAAACCGCGCCGACGCTGTTTCAAATCCCACAATCAACGTCAAAACCACGGTGGCGCCTGCCAACGCTAGGGCGGCAAGCCGGACTCTTCGGCCAACCTTGCCTGGCTGCAAATACAACAAGAGCAAAACGCCAAGAACTTCAGCGAAGCCGATCAAAAGTCCTGCACGCGAAGCGCTGACGACTACGGCGGTAAGCAATACCGCCGAAACCCCCAGGAAGGTATACGACTCCCTGGCTTCACCGAGTGCGAGAACAAGAGCCATGGGGAGAATTGTTTCCACAAAGACCGCGAAGTGAGTGTGATAGACAATCGGCCCCATCACGAAATCATGGTAGCCGCTGGGAAATAGGCCGAACACTTCTCCCGGAGAGAGAAATGCCTGGAGAATCGCTTCCACCGAAACTGCAAAACCAAACCATACGATGCCCGTTCGCAATAGCTTGCCCAGGCTCTCATCCGTCAGGGCAGATACACCGATGTAGTAGACCGCGGCCCAGGTCATCCACTGCAGCGTTGCGCGCTCGGTCGCAAAACGGTCAACAGTCAAGCCGGTGATGAGTTGAAAGCATCCCCACAACACGATGAAGCTCAATGCGAACAAGGGAAAGCATGTCCCGCGCGCAGGCACCCTTCCAAGGAGCATGGCTATTCCCGCGATGAGAAAAATGGAAATCTCGAAGAGAGCGACAGGCCAGTAGGCGGAGATCCAAAGTGTGAGTGTCGCCAGGCAGATGGTCAGCAACAATGAAAGCAGCAGCAACGCGTCTCTTGTGCCGAGCCAGATGCCGTAGGCAGGTTGCTTTGTCGTGACCATGAACTAAGTCTTTTGGCCCTTGACTACCAGGAACCAACCAAACCACGGGGCCAGAAACTTGAGCGGGCGGCACTCGTATTTTTCAATGGAGATATGCGGACCGAAGAGCCGCTTTAGGTTCCGTCCGGTATAGAGATCGATGTGCACCGGCGCCTCGCTATTCTCGACGTGTCGTTTCCATTTCGCGCCATACCTGAAAACGCCCCGCAATGTGATGTAGGACCACAAGGCATAGACATGGACATTGATCCTGCCGCCTGGGCGAAGAACGCGGAACATCTCGCGAACGATCTTCTCCGGCTCATCGGAGTGATGGAGAACCCCGTGCGAGTAAATGTAGTCGAAGCTTGCATCCTCAAAAGGAAGATGCCGCGCGTCCGCTTCATAGACAATTGCGAGATCGCCAACTCGTCTGCGCGCCAGTTCCACATGCGTGGCCGTTAAATCTACACCGGTAGCAATGGCACCATGTTTTGCGAATTGCAATAGATCGCTTCCCGTTCCGCATCCGACTTCGAGGACTTTTTCTCCCCGATGCTTGCGAAACTCCGCAACCTCGTAAAGCCAGGGATAGGTAGAGTAGCGTTCCTCCTCGGTCAGGAAGAGAGGTGTTTCATTCCAGTGAGATTGGGCTAGCTCTGCAGCGTCAGGCATCCCTTACACCATACCCTGTTGAGAACCTATCGTGCCGCAGCCATCGATTCCATGTGATCTGCGGACCCAGGACCCGCTCCCTCAACAAATTCCTTCCACCAGAGAGCGAAGTTCAGCAGGAACCAGGCATCGCGTCCCCGGCCTGACTGGATCAGGTTCATCACCGCAGAGCGATCGAGGAAGTCAGTCTTGTCACAGAAATCCGACAGTTCCCGCCGAGCGAAAGCTCCGAATTGGCCAAGAAACCATTCGTGGATCGGCACGCCAAAGCCCTGCTTGCGCCGGTCGATAATTTCATCGGGAATGAGCCCCCTGACCGCCTTCTTCAGGATGTGCTTTGATTCGTTTCCCCGCGTAATCACGTGCTCCGGAATGCTCATCGCGAGTTCCACAAACTTGTGGTCGAGAAAGGGAACCCGGGTTTCGAGGCTCGCCCCCATCCCCATTTTGTCGAGCCGCATCAGAAGCAACTCCGGCAGGCGCAGATTGAGATCGAGGTAGGTCATCCACTTGACCGGAGTTTTTTCCCAGGCATTCCGCATGAATCGTTCATGGATGGGCTCTATCGCCTGCCAGGAACTCTCGCCCCGAAAGCGGCGTCGCAAGCGAGGTGAAAGCACATCCAGTTTGGCGCGTTCGGAGAAAGCGTGCACTCCACCCCAGAACACAGGGAATCCGGCGCTCGCCCGCCGAAGCAATTCGTACGCCGGACTATGCGACTTTCCGAGCGCACTTAGTCCCAGAAGGCCAAGCCTTTTGACCGCTCGCGGAACCGGGTACTCATTCCAGCGAGTCAGGTTGAGGATTTGTTTCCAGCGCTCATAACCCCAAAAGAGCTCATCCGCTCCCTCCCCCGCCTGAGCAACAACAACACCATGTTCGCGCGCCAGTTTGGAGAGGCAATAAACAGGCATGCAGACTGGGTCAGCAATGGGTTCGTCCTGCAGAAAAACCATGCGTGGCAGGAAGTCGAGAAAGTCCTGCTGCGTAAGAACCCGTTCATGGTGAATAGCTCCAATGTCGGCCGCGAAGCGACTGGCCTGCGGCAACTCGCTTTTGCAGCCACGATAGTCTTTGTCATACCCGACAGAAAACGTTTTTACCTTTTCTGAAGCAGACTCCGAAAAAAGCGCGGCATTGGTACTGGAGTCGATTCCACCGGATAGAAAAACTCCCACGGGGACGTCGCTGACGGTGCGCAGTGCTACGCTGGTGCGCAATTCGGCAAGCAGGCGCTCAGCAATTTCTTCTTCTGAAATGCTGGTCAACGGTGTGGTGTGGTCAAGAACATCCCAGTACCGCTTCTCACGGCGCCGACCTTCTACGTCAACGGTCAGGAATGAGCCAGGGGATAGTTTATGGATCCCGGCAAACAGTGTGTCCGGGGCCGGGGTGGATATGAAAGACAAATAGTGAAAGAGAGCTTCTTCGTTGACCGCACGAACCTGGTCAGGATCTTGAAGCAGTGCTTTGATTTCCGATGCGAATGTGATTCGTCCATGATGAATGCTGTAATAGAGCGGCTTGATACCGACTCGATCGCGAATAAGCCACAGGCGCCGCGCCTTTGTGTCCCACAGGGCAATGGCGAACATGCCGCGAAATTTCTGCAAACAGTCGATGCCCCATTCTTCAAAGGCATGCAGGATGACCTCGGTATCAGAGTGATCCGTCTTCCAACGGCGTTGCCCCCGTTCTTCAAGCTCGCGCCTGATCTCCGCATGGTTATAAATCTCACCATTAAAGACCATCTGCAGCGACCCATCCCCATTGCTCATGGGCTGCGCAGCGGCATCGGAAAGGTCGATGATGGAAAGCCGTCGGTGCGCAAGACCAATACGTCTATCCGGCGAAATCCACAGGCCGGCGCCATCCGGGCCGCGATGCACCAACGTCTCCCGCATACTGACGAGATATTCCGCCGTCACCTGGAAGTTGCTGTTTTTGAATGCCAGTACGCCGGAGATTCCGCACATTTGTAGGCACCCGAACCTATACCCTAACACCAGGATCTGTTATGGAAGAAATGACCGAACATGCGATCCGCGAATTTTGGGACGCTCATCCTTGCGGTGAAAACCTAGTCGAGAGTCTCGGCGCGGATCACGAGGCCTTCTTCCGCCGCTATGATGCATTTCGATACCACCTGGAAGGGCACATTTTACGGCGCCTGGACGAGATCGATTTCAAGGACAAGCAAGTTCTGGAGATCGGTTTGGGACAGGGCGCTGATTCCGAGCAGATTATCCGGCGAGGGGCAATATGGTCTGGCCTCGACGTGTCGTCCGAATCAATAAGCCGCGTTTCGACCCGGCTACGCTTTCGAGGACTTCCGTATCAGAGGCTTGATTGTGGGAGTGCTCTGTCCCTGCCTTTCCCTGACAGCAGTTTCGATCTCGTCTTCTCCCACGGAGTACTTCATCACGTCCCTGACGTGATCACAGCACAAAAGGAAATTGCTCGCGTACTGAAGCCGGGCGGTCACCTTATCGCAATGCTTTACGCCCGCCGCTCCCTGAATTACCTGGTGGCGATTTCCATCGTGCGCCGCCTGGGTATCGCTGCTCTTTATCTGGTTCGCGCGCAAGGCAGTGGGCTGGTTGGCGGACACATCGCAAATGCCAAAAGAATGGGACTGCGAGAATACCTGAGGATGTCTAACTTTATTCATGCCAACACGGACGGACCATTCAATCCGTATAGTAAGGTCTATGATCTAGCGACGATAGACGAGGATTTTCCCGCTTTTCAGCTTGAGAGGAGCTATCAGGATTACATGCACGCTCCACCTCTGCCTGTGTCCTGGCTCAAGCCGCTTGCGCGGGTTCTAGGTTGGCATCTTTGGGTACACTTAACCCCACGCAAGATATAAAGGTGTTTTTGGCAACCGGTTCGCTTGTCAATGCAACGCGTCTTCTCCTCTGGGACGCCGACACTTAACCCTCGGCAAACTGATGCGATCAAATGGGAACAACCGCTTGAGAATCATGAGCATCGTCGGCGCCCGGCCGAACATGATGAAGGTGGCTCCCCTGTTGGCGGAGTTGCGCCAGGACCCGGAGATTGAGCCGATTCTGGTCCATACCGGCCAGCATTACGACTACTCCATGTCTCAGGTTTTTTTCGATCAGCTACGGGTGCCCCCTCCCGATTACAACCTGGACGTCGGTTCAGGCACGCATTACGCGCAAACGGCAGAGATTATTCGGAAATTTGGCGATCTCGTGCAGCAAGACCGTCCAGACATGGTTTTAGTCGCGGGCGATGTGAACTCAACGTTCGCCTGTGCGCTGGTGGCCGCAAAGGAAAGGATTCCCGTCGCGCACGTCGAAGCGGGATTGCGCAGCTTCGACCGGAGCATGCCGGAAGAGATTAACCGCATTCTGACCGATGCTCTGGCAGACCTGCTTTTTACCACCGAGGAAAGCGCCAACCGGAACCTCGCCAACGAAGGAGTCGCGCCGGGCAAGGTGTTCTTCGTCGGCAATCTGATGATTGATTCTCTGGTGAGGGCGCTCAAAATTGCCCGGCCCTTTTCGCTGCGTTCGGAGTTGGGCCTGGGTGAGAGACCATACGCTGTGCTCACCCTCCATCGCCCATCCAACGTGGATAACGGAGACCAGTTGAGGGCCACGCTCGATGCCATCGCTGAGCTTGCGCACCGGATTCCCGTGGTTTTTCCCGCGCATCCGAGAACAGCAAGGAACATAGAAGCGTTCGGTCTCAAAGCGGTAAGAACCTGGCAAGGCGGCTCAATCCACGGTCCCGGTCTTTGCATGATGCCGCCAGCTTCTTACCTGGATTTTCTGGATCTCATGCAGCATGCGGTTATGGTCCTTACGGATTCCGGTGGCGTGCAGGAAGAGACCACCTACCTCGGGGTGCCATGCCTCACATATCGCGATAACACGGAACGCCCAGTCACTATCTCCATGGGCACCAACAGAGTGGTCGGCTCCGATCCCCAACATTTGCTGCTTAACGCCCTCGAAGTGCTCGAAAGCGCACCGCACCATCCCGGCAGATCTGCTCCTCTCCGCCCCCCGCTGTGGGATGGGCGGACAGCTCCGAGGATCGTGGGTGTTCTGAAGGAGGTTTGGCAGCGAAATCCGGCATGTGCCGCTGAACGCGTGCCTCTGTGATAGAGGAAGCGGTCCAGGCGGCGATCCAAGCCGTGCGTACCTGGATCGAGAGCAGGCAATTCAAAGGATTCGAGCCGTTCGATCTGCTCAACTCGCCCTACTTGAGCGGGTCGTTTTTCGGTTCCTGGGCTCGGAAACCTATGCCGGGAATCCTTCTTATCCAGGCGGGCAAGCGTTTTGCCGGTCTGCGGCTTCGTCAGCTCCTCAAGGTTCCTCCCAGCCGTAATCCCAAGGCCCTGGGTCTTTGTCTTTCGGCGTATTGCGACCTGGCGCGATCGGGCTGCGATGTCTCAGCCGAGGCGATTTGGCTCAAGAACGAGCTGATTCGGCTCCGTTCACCGCATGAAGCCGACTACTGCTGGGGATACGACTGGGATTACCTGTCGCTGCGCGGTTCTCGCCTCCCGGCCTTCTCCCCTAACTGCATCGCGTCCTATTTCTGCGCAACCGCAATGCTCGCAATGAGCGAAGTCTTTGGCGACGCCGAGGCACGGCAGATCGGCGAATCGGTCGCCCACTTCATGGCTACGCGTCTACATCACTCCTTCGAGTCCAAAGATGAAGTTTGCTTCAGCTACACGCCGAACGACAAAACGTTGATTTACAACAGCAGTGCCTTGACTGGTGTTTTGCTAGCGCGGATAGGCAGGCTGTGCGGCAACGACACCTACCTTGCCCTGGCCCGCAAAGCCATGGCTTTCCTTAAAAGAGGCCAGCTCGAAAGCGGCGGATGGCATTACGGGCAACTGCGGCGCCAGCGTTGGATCGACAACTTTCATACCTCGTACAACGTCTGCGCCCTGCTTGATTATCAGCACATTACCGGGGACCCGGTTTTTGAAGAGGCCATGCTTCTGGGGCATCGTTACTACCAAAGCACCTTCTTTACCGATGACGGAGCGCCCAAGTACTTCCACAACCGGCTTTTCCCCATCGATATTCATGCCTGTTCTCAGGCAATCCTGCACTTTGTCGCGTTTTCTTCCATCGATCCGACTGCCCTTGAATCTGCCTGGAAAACCTTCCATTGGACCATGAAAAACATGGCCGCGCCCAACGGTTCCTTTTACTATCAGCGGCATCGCCTGTGGATCAACCGCACGCCCTACATGCGCTGGGGTCAGGCCTGGATGCTGCGGGCCCTTGCCCGTTTGCTGCTCCATAGCAGGAGCTTTGTCATCCCAGTTGGATTATGATGCTCGCGGGACGCAATATGCGCATCTGGATTGACCTGGATAACTCGCCCCACGCTCACTTCTTCCCTCCTATCATCAGGAGACTCGAAGAAGCCGGCTATGCCGTGGAGCTCACCGCCAGGCGCTTCGGCCAGGTCGAAGAGATTGCCCGCTCCCATGGCCTGGACTACGTGGTCATCGGCGAGCACCGCACACCCCACTTCTTCCTCACCCGGGCCATGGCAACTGTCATAAGGGCGTTGCGCCTGACCTGGCATGGTCACAAAATCGGTCCCGCTGTCGCAGTGAACCACGGTTCCCGTTCACAGGTGCTCGCAGCATGGTTATTGGGTATTCCGGTTATGACCATTTACGACTATGAGTTCGTGTATTCCGAACTCTTCTCGAAAATGGCGACCAAACTCCTTTTGCCGGAGACGATTCCCTCCCTGACTCTCGAGGGCCAACACGTCAACATGGGCAAAGTGATTCGTTATCCGGGGTTCAAGGAAAACGTGTACCTGAGCGGCTGGCACAACTCGCCCGGCGTGATGGAGGAGCTAAAACTGGATCCCGGCCGACTGATTATCACCGTCCGCCCTCCGGCTACCTGGGCTCATTATCAGGATCCCTTTTCCGAGGTCCTGTTCCGAGCTCTGGTTGAGCGTCTGCGGGGAGACCAGGACTCCCAGGTCATCGTGCTCCCTCGTACCCATAAACAGGGCGAAGAGCTGAGGAGATGCTATGGCATGCGGTCGGCCCCTTTCCAGGTTTCCGACAAAGCCGTTGACGCGCTCAGCTTGATGGCCCATTCCGACGCGGTATTGAGCGGCGGGGGCACCATGGCCCGCGAAGCCGCCATTATCGGAACCCCTGCTTACAGCCTGTTTGCAGGCAAACCGGGCGCAGTCGATGCAGCTCTCGAGCGCGACGGGAAGCTGACCATCCTGAGAAAAATCGAAGAAGTAAGAAATCTGCGTTTTGAGAAGAATGCGAGAGCTTTTCGCACCAACAGCGCCGACGCGCGTACGCGAGAAGTTATCCTGCAACACATTATTGCCTTGGGAAGCTGAGCGTTGGCGGCCCGTTATAATCTGTCTTCGGGATGAGGGATCTATTGTGAGGCGATTTTTCGGGTTGGTATTCCTGGCGACGAGTGTTTCGCTCGCTGCTCAAGATCAGAACGCCGGGTGGCAACCGGACCTTACACGCCTGCAAACCTACACCTCGCACCGCGCTTCGAGCGCCGACCCAACCGGGGCGAATGCGGATGCCCGCAGGCTCGAGCCGGGTGCGTCACTCACCCTGTTGGATACCGACGGCCCGGGCAACATTTCGCATCTCTGGTTCACTATCTCGAGCGACGAGCCCTACCATCTCAAACGGATTGTGCTGCGCATCTACTGGGACGGTGAGGCCACCCCAAGTGTGGAGGCGCCGATTGGCGACTTCTTCGGGCTAGGCCTGGGAGATTATTACTCCTGGCAATCCGAGCTTCTGTCGGTCGGCAGCGAAAACAGCCTCAACAGCTTTTTCCCTATGCCCTTCCAGCGGCATGCCCGGGTTACAGTAAGCAACGAGGGCAAGCAGCCCATCGGCAGTCTTTACTACAACATCGACTACCAGACTGACTCCCACCCCCTGCCAGCCGGAACGTTGTATTTCCATGCCCAGTATCGCCAGGCCCAGCCCAATCATGGTTGGACAAACAACTGGACAACCAATGGCGATCCGTTGGTCGATGACAAGCGAAACCTGAACGGCCAGGACAATTACGTCTGGATGGAAGCGAGGGGGAGCGGGCAGTTTGTAGGCGTCACTATGTCGGTGATGCAGAACCAGGATGGTTGGTGGGGCGAAGGGGATGACATGTTCTTCGTCGATGATGACGCGACCCCTGCCATTGCGGGCACCGGGTCGGAAGATTATTTCCTGGGCGCGTGGGATTTCGGCGGCAAGCCCTTCTCCTATCAGCTCTATGGCGCGCCGGTCGTGGGCCCGGAATTGGCGGGCAGCCGGTCGAGCGTCTACCGTTTTCATCTGGACGCTCCCATACCCTTTAGGAGATCCTTCAAGGCCACCATCGAGCATGGAAACGCCAATCATCGCTCAGACAATTTCTACTCGGTGGCCTACTGGTACCAGACGGAGCCACACGCTCCCTTTCCTCCTTTACCGCCGGTCGACCAAAGGCTGCCCGTCGTGCAGCAGGTTGGGGGCCCGGGCAACGCCAACGCAGTGAGCAACCCTGCGAACTCACCCGCCAGGCCGGCTGCCGCAGCTCCCGCAGCTCCGCCGAGGTAGCAGAGGGCGCGACCGGTTCAGGATCACCCCTGCCAACCCCGGACTTTCAGTCCAGGGTCAAACCCGCGAGAACGCTTTATCTTTCAACTACCGGGCTTTAGCCCCTGCGTGAGATCTGCGCTTAAGCTTTGTATCAGGGCACGGCTTCACAGGCTGCGGAAAAAGTCGGATTGGGCAGGAACGCATACCCCGGGGCTTAAAGCCCCTGCGTGAGCACCCCGTTTCCAAACTAGTCCCGAAGGGACGGCTGAAAGATTAGGTTATGTCAGCCGTCCTCCGGGACAGTTCGTCCTTTCGGATCCCACCCCAGGACTACGTCCCATTTTCTTCAAAACTCCCACAAAATCGTCATCCTGAGACTTTTTTGATTTGGCCTGTAGTTTGTGGCTGGAAAGCTCGGAAGAGCATCTGCCAACAAGCATCGCCGGGGTCCTTCGACTGCGCGCCATAGGCCGTCCGTTATGCGATAGATCCGCGCGGCGCTTCGCTCAGGATGACGCCTTTGTGGGGGGTGAAAAGCATTCGGTTAGCTACGCAGAAAACACGAAAAGATCGAAAAAGTCACAGACTCTCAGGACAGGCTCTTCGACTGCGCGCCATAAGCCGTCCGCTATGCGATAGATCCGCGCGGCGCTTCGCTCAGGATGACGGCTTTGTGGGGGGTAAAAAGCATCCGGTTAGCTACGCAGAAAACACGAAAAGATCGAAAAAGTCACAGGCTCTCAGGATGACGATTTCGTGGGAGCTTTGAAGGAAAACATTCCCAACGAGTTAGCGCTTATGGGACTGTGTCCTGGGCTAAGTTCAACAAAGTTTAGCCGTCCCTTCGGGACTAATTTCGTAGTCCCAGGTCTCACGCAGCCTCTTTAGCCCACGATGATTTCATTGCGTTTGCGCCGGGGATAAATCCCCGGCCTACCAAAAACCCGAGCTTTTCCGCAGCGTGTTCAGCCGTGCCACACGACACCCGGACTGGTGAGGGCTTCAGCCCCCGTCTTTCCACAGTCGGCGGCAAACCCTGCGTGGAAAGAGATGGCTTCGCTCCCTGTGCCCCGAAAAGCGTACTGCATGGGCTAAAAGCCCGTGCCTTTCAAAAAGCGAGCTCTCACACACCCTCTTTAGCCTTGGGTTGCAACCGACGCACGGCTAAGTCCTTTGTTTCAAGCGACGCTTAAAGTTGTGCGTGTATTTCGCCTCCTGGGTGGTGCAAAAGTGGCCGACGGAAATGGTGCGTGATATGCGTGGTATGCGTGGTAAGTCCGAATCCAGGCACGAGGTTGTCCGGGATACTTCGTCCTTTGAGGCGTTCTGGCGGGCCGCGTTTCATGCATCATCCGCGCACGTCGCCGACAAATAATTTGCAACAGCACAAAGTTATCGGTGGACACACCTATATATATGCGGATTGGGGTCAGTTTGGCGGCAGGAGAAGGCCTTTTTTTTCGCAGCCTCTAAAACCGTTGGAGCTCCGGAAAAAGAATGTCCGAAAGCGCGCCTTCAAGACGCGCGTAGCCGGCAGTATCATGGCCTTGAGAGGCGCAGAATCCTCATGGCAGACAAAAACAGCTTCCAGCGTTTCAATCTGAACCAGGTCGCAAAGTCCTTTCCAGACACTGCGGAGACGATGTTGCTGGATACCTACCTGACTGACGAGATCGCCGCCAGCTCACGTGTATTTCGGGTCTACCGGGAGACGCCGGCGCATTATCACGAGGGATCCGACGAATATCTGTATGTGTTATCGGGAAGAGGCACATTCTGGATGGGAGATCCCTCAAACGGAGCAGAGTTTACCCCAGGCGATTTACTCTTCTTCAAACGCCGTGTCGTTCATGCCCTGCCCAGCATCCTGGAAACGCCAGTGGTCTTTCTCGCTATCGACACGCCGAGACGGGACCCTAAGGACATCATCTTTATAAACCCGGCCGACGGCACGCCGGAGACATTCATTCGTGGGCGGGAACAGCCGCCGCCCTCCCGATATTGAGACAGCTCTACCTGGTTCCCGGCACCGTCTCAAGACCGTTCACGTCCCAGATGTTCCTGCAATACTCCTGAATCGCCCGATCGGACGAGAATCTTCCCATCCGCGCCGCGTTGTAGATTGACATCTTCGACCACCTATCCTGATCGAGAAATGTGGATGAGACTTGATCCTGGCAGTCCACGTAGGACTGATAGTCGGCAAATAGAAGGTAGGGGTCGCTGTTGAGCAGTCCGTCGATCAGGGGACGGAACAGGTTACGGTCCCCGCGCGAAAATTGACCGCTTGCGATACTGTCTATCACTTCGCGGAGCATGGGATTGGTCTCGTAGATGGTACGCGGATGGTAGCCCGCATTCCTGGTGGCAAGCACCTGCCCGGCCGTAAGACCAAACAAAAAGAAATTCTCGTGCCCTACGGCATCTCTGATCTCGATATTCGCGCCGTCTAGGGTCCCGATGGTAAGCGCCCCGTTCATGGCGAATTTCATATTTCCGGTTCCCGAAGCCTCTTTGCCTGCGGTCGAAATCTGCTCGCTGAGGTCCGCCGCAGGATAAACCTTCTGGCCAAATGTGACGTTATAGTCAGGCAGAAACAACACCTTGATGCGGTGCTTCACCTCTGGATCCTGGTTGATCACCTCGCCAACGGAATTAATGAGTTTGATAATCAGCTTGGCCATCATGTAACCGGCAGCGGCCTTACCACCAAAGAGAAAGGTCCGGGGTGTGATCTCGAGCGCGGGGTCTTTCTTGAGGCGAAGATAAAGGGTCAGGATATAAAGCACATTCAGATGTTGGCGCTTGTACTCGTGAATGCGTTTCACCTGCACGTCAAACATTGAACTGGGATCTACCGATTGGCCGGTATCCTCGAGTATGTACTGAGCAAGTCTCACCTTGACGTCATACTGGACCTTCCGCCACTCACCGCGGAAAGCGGAGTCCTCCGCGCAGGTTTCCAACTGCCTCAGTTGATCGAGATTGCTGATCCACTTATTTCCGATCTTGCTCGTCATCAATGTCGATTGCTCGGGATTGCTCACGGCTAACCAGCGACGCGGCGTAACGCCATTGGTTACGTTGATGAACTTGCCGGGCCACATATCATGAAAATCGCGCAGCAATTCGGTCTTCAACAGTTGCGTGTGCAATTCAGCGACACCATTAATGTGCTTGCTTCCCACGCAGGCGAGGTGCGCCATACGAACAAACTTGCTCCCAGTCTCATCAATGATGGACATGCGAACCACCCTCGCCTCATCGCCCGGGAATTGTTCACGCACCGTCTTCAGAAACCGGCTATTGATCTCGTAGATGATCTCGAGATGGCGAGGCAGCAGCCCGGCAAATAACGGGAGGGGCCAACGCTCCAGCGCCTCCGGCAGAAGTGTGTGATTGGTGTAATTGAAGGTTTGCGAAGTGATGTCCCAGGCCTGGTCCCACCCGAACTCGTGTTCGTCCATGAGCAAACGCATCAGCTCGGCAACACCAATCGAGGGATGGGTGTCATTGAGCTGGATAGCCCACTTTTCGTGAAACTTGTCTAAGACGTGTCCGCCGCGCAGATGGATGCGTACCATATCCTGCAAGGCGCAAGAGACGAAAAAGTATTGCTGTTGCAAACGCAGTTCTTTTCCCTGGATCTCGTCGTCATTGGGATAAAGAACCTTGGTAATGTTCTCGGCGAAATTCTTCGAGGCGACCGCGCCTTGATAGTCGCCGCTGTTGAATCTGTCGAAATAGAAAGACTCACCGGCCTCTGACTTCCATAATCTAAGGTCGTTGGCTCTGCCCGAGCCATAGCCGAGAATCGGTGTGTCGTAGGGAATACCTTTGACCACTGAAGCGGGGATCCAACGTACTTTTAAATTTCCCTGGGGATCGTTCGAATACTCCGTGTGCCCCCCAAACATCACATCGACCGCCGCATGAGGCCGCCTGATTTCCCATGGATTTCCGTAACGAAGCCAGTAGTCGGTCAGCTCCACCTGCCATCCGTCATGAATCTCCTGGTGAAACATGCCAAATTGGTAACGAATACCGTGACCGATGGCGGGAACTCCCAGAGTGGCCAAAGAGTCCAGATAGCATGCCGCGAGACGCCCGAGCCCCCCGTTTCCGAGCCCCGGCTCGCGTTCTTCCGCGATGATCCGGTCCAGATCGAGACCAAGTTCCTTTGTGGCCTGGCGGATGGAGTCCTCCGCTCCCAGGTTGAGCAGATTGTTCGCCAGGTGTGGGCCCATAAGAAATTCGGCGGAAAGATAACAAACCAGGCGGACATTGTGCTCTGTGTAGCTTCTCCTGGTGGCCAGCCAGCGAGCCAGGATTCGATCCCGCACCGTATAGGCAACAGCCATGAAATAGTCCATGTCCGTGGCGAATTCCGGATCTTTGCCCATCACGTAGCGGAGATTTTCCAGGATCGCTTGCTTCAGGGTTTCGACCTGCATCCCGGTCCGATCATCGTCGACGGCCGCCATGGCATTTTGCAGCGGCTCTTCCTTGACTGAAGGGCTCATTCTTGTCCAACTTTCCGCGAAACGCGTTTTTTGTCTCTTGCTTGGAGAGTGCGACAGGTTCGAGAAAAATCCTGGAGTCTGTCCCACTCAATAACAAGGATACCGGGCGCACTTCACTGACTTTTAACCAGGCTCATGAACTTCACGATCTATTAACCATGGCAGCTGCATTCTGAGCTATGCCCAAACTCGACTTCAACCGGGTTCTGCGCAGCACTCTGGCCGCCCTCACCCTGGCTTTGATGGGTGGACTGGTGGTTGCCTCGTGGCAGCAATCCAGGACGGTACATCTGACCATGGCAGCCGGCGCATCGAGTGGGGAAAGTTACATCCTGGGCAATGGGCTAAAGACGGTGGTGGAGCGGCACTACCCCAGGATTCGCATTACCCTTCTCCAAACCGGCGGTACAGTCGAGAACCTGAAAATGCTCGAGGACGGCCGCGCCCAACTGGCCACCGCACAGTCCGATATCCCATCAGGGCCCAGGGCACGAGCCGTAGCTGTGTTATACAACGACACCTTTCAGCTCCTGGTACCGAAGAACTCGCCGGTACTGAGTCTGATCGATTTGCAAGGCCGACGGATTGCACTGGCACAGAGTGGCGGACAATTTCAGTCGTTTCTCCATGTGGCGGATCATTTTGGCCTTCACCAGGCGGATTTTCAGTTTGTTGGCGCCAGCGATGAAGCTGCGGAAGATGCATTTCTGGATGGAGGCGCAGACGCCATCTTCCGGGTCCGCGCTATCGGCGATCCTTCCATCCAGCAACTGGTGCAATCCGGCAAGGTCCGGTTTCTTCCCATTGAGCACGCCGCAGCCATGAAGATCAAGTATCCCGCGTTCGAGGCTGCCCTGATCCCGGTTGGGGCATATTTGGGAAACCCGTCCGTTCCCGCGCAGGATTTCCCCACCGTGGCGGTACAACGCACGCTGCTGGCTCGCGATGACGCGAATGCCGCAGCGATTCGTGCCGTCACCGGAGCCCTCATCGAACGGCGCCAGGAGATCATGCAGGAGATTCCAGCGAGCATGACGGAAATACGTCTGCTCCTGGTGCAGACCCACCGCCCGGAACCGCAACTGGGGCTCGGTCCCGCTTTGCATCCTGGAGCGCTCAGCTTCTATGACAAAGACAAACCGTCTTTCCTGCTGGCCCATGCGGATTATGTCGGCCTCATATTAACGGTGGGACTGATGGCCGGCTCCTGGATCTGGGAATTGAAGCGTTGGATGCAAAGACAGCAGAAGAATAAGGCGGACCAATACAGCAACCGGGTCGTGGCGTTGATAGGTGGAGTGCAAGAGGCAAATTCCCTGGCACCCTTGGACGAAAGCTGGCGCGAGTTGCTGAAGATCCTTACCGAGGCCGTGAACGACCTGGACGCCGATCGGCTGTCTGAGGAATCGTTCCATTCTGTTCGCGCGATTTTAGAGATTGGGATGGAAGTGACGAAAGAACGCCGCGCACTATTGATCTCTGCGAACCCCGTAACCAGTGTTGCGGAAGGGGCGGCCCATGTTGCAGGCCTGTCGGTTCGGTAATTTTCAGGAGGCCACAGCCCGCATGCCGCGAAAAGCTTGCCACTTACTAAGACTTCCTCATGAAACCTCTGCCGAGGGGCAACAGTCTTAATCCTCAAAGAGATGCAGGCATCCTCTGCCTAAAACTGCTCAGGCCGGATGCCACTAGCTGCTACAAACCTGTCTACCAGGGCACCACCTTTTTCCAGCCGCCGCCTCCTGGCAAGGCTGCGGACGTTGAGAAGAGCCCAACCCATCGATCCGTGTCTATTTTGAAAACCCGGTGAAAAAGTAGTTGCATTCGGTGCGTTCTTACTACATCCTTATGGAACTTTACAAAGTATTATGGCGCGCCTCCCGAGCGCGTCTCGGCCCCAGAATCATTCGACTCTGTGAGGTTAGGCAATGCAATCGATTCGGAACTTGAAGGCCCTTTGTCTCTGTTTGATCGTGCTGTTCACTGCAGTGCAGCTGCGAGCCGACGTCACCGGCTCCATTATCGGCTACGTCCGTGATAAATCCGGCGCAGTGCTTCCCAACGCGACCCTAACGATCACCCAGACTTCGACCGGGTATACGCGCACGGCGACGTCGGACCCGTCGGGCCAGTACAGCATTCTTGCTTTGCCTCCCGGAAAGTACAAATTGACCGCCGAGGACGCGGGTTTCCAGAAGGGAGTCATTGACAACATCGATCTCAACGTCAACGACGCGCTGCACTTTGATTTCGTTCTTCAAGTCGGCAACGTGACCCAGACCGTCTCGGTCGAAGCAAGCAGTCTCCAGGTTGAGACGGCCAGTACGTCGATGGGCACCACGATCACCTCTGCGCAGATTCTGGCCATGCCGCTTAACGGCCGCTCGTACCTGGATTTGCTCTCGCTTCAGCCAGGCGTCTCGCCCGCGAATACGAACAGCGGTTACAACGATCGCTCGCCCGCTTCCGGCCTATACAGCGGAGCAGGGAATGTCTCCACCGACGGCATGCCTGAGTTTGCCAACGCCTTCCTGGTGAACGGTGCGGATGTGAGCGAAACCAAAAACATGGGCGCCGGCCTGATTCCAGACGCTGACTCAGTGGCTGAGTTTCGCCTCATCACCAACAGCTTCAGCGCGGAGTACGGCAAGTTTACCGGCTCGGTCATGAATACCGTGACCAAGTCCGGAACCAACAGCTTCCACGGAACGCTCTTCGAGTTCTACCGCAACCAGAAGCTGGATGCGATCAACTACTTCGACAGCACCAGGGCTGAGTTGAAGCGTCATCAGTACGGTGGCGTTCTGGGTGGTCCCATCTTTAAGGACAAGCTGTTCACTTTCACCGACTTTCAGCAAACCCGCCAGGTGGCGGGTCAAAGCACGGGTGTGGTGCAGGTGCTAAGCAACGATGAACGCAACGGCATCTTCTCGGATAGCATTCTGAACACTCCAGTACAGGGAGATGCCTGGGCTGCAACGTTAATGAGCCGCGGTGGCGGGGTCATCAACGGCGCGGGAGGGGTGTGCCAACCTCCGGCTTGCACTCCCACCCTATATAACCAACTCGGGACGGCGGTCATGACTACCGACAGCAACGGCAACCAGGTCCCAGGCCACAACATCTCGGCCTATATCGACCCAGTTGCCAAGTTGACCTTGCCACTCATTCCCGAAGCAAACGGGGCCAACGGCTTCGACTACGACGATTCCACCCATAAGGGATCCATCGTCGACACCAACATGGCCGAGCGCATCGACTTCGTCAATCACAGGACTGGGGATTGGGCCTTCTACTATCACTACGACGATGCGACCGCGATGAACGCGATCTATAACCAGCAATACTTCGGCCAGGAAAATCTCCCGGGTTTTCCCGTCAGTGTGCCCTCGCGCAACCAGCTCTTCATGGCCAGCAACACCAAAACCATCGGTACGACCACGGTCAATGTTGCGCGCATCTCGTTTTTCCGGACAGCCGTGCACACCGCGCAGCCGTCTTCAAGCTCGACCATCCCCTCGTACGCTCAATACGGATACAATACGGATCCAGCCACCGGTGGTCTCATCAATACCGGACCGCCAGGATACCCATCGGCGGCGCCGAGCCTGTTCTTCAACAGCTTTACCATCGGCAACAACTGGTTGAACCTCTATCAGCCTGATACCACCTACAGCGCAAGTGACACAGTGAGCAAGACGGTCGGCAACCACGCGATCACCTTTGGCGGGGAATTCCGTTACTACCAGCTGAATGCTCGCAACACCTGCGGACCTAACGGATATTTCAGCTTTAGTGGGCAAGAGACAGGTTCGGACGTTTCTGACTACTTTATCGGCGCTCCCGGCCAATTCGTCCAATGCTCCATCCAACTCCTGGATAACCGGTCTCGATACGGTGGTTTTTTCGGCCAGGACTCCTGGAAAGCAGCTCCTAGCGTGACCGTTAACTACGGCTTCCGCTGGGACATCCCCAGACCGTGGAGTGACGTCTATGGCCGTTTGACCACACCAGTTCCAGGCGTGGCAGTCGGTCAAGTTTCCCGCCGCCCCTCTGGGCAACCTCGTTCCAGGAGATCCGACGGTTCCGAGCACCATCTCCCCAATCCGGTATAGGAACTTCGGACCTCGTTTTGGTATCGCTTGGGCGCCCTCCGGCGGCCTATGGGGCGCTGCCGGCAAAACCAGTATTCGTGCCGCCTATGGTATTTACTACCTGGGACCGGCGGATCAAGGTAACTTCGGCATTATTGGGGATGCCCCCTGGGGCCTCTACTGGCAATCATCGCAACCGCCGGAGTTCGGCAGTCCCTACATCACCCGTTCAAACGGGGTGACCCAAGGCCAGCATTTTCCCTTTACCTTCCCATCCGGCCCTGGGCCCTTTCCGAACTTCCAGTTCGGCAACCTCATGCCTCTTTATCTGCCGGGCTACTATAACCACAACAAGACGATGGGGGCCCAGCACTTTAACTTCTCGCTGCAGCGGCAACTCGACAAGTCGACCGTCCTGACCGTGGCGTATGTAGGAACCCTCGCCCGCCACGTTGAGCATGGCGTGAGCATAATCTATGGAGATGCCGCCCTCTGCCAGTCGCTTGCGGGTTGCGGTCCGTATGGCGAACCTGGCGTCTATCAACAAAACGGCCAAACCACCTATGGCACCCTTATTGGTGCAATTGACAACCAAACCATCAGCCCTAACTTCCAGAACTCCGCTGGAGGTCCGGTCGTCGCATTCGCCCAGGCGAGCTACAACCAGAACTCGGGAAATTCTAACTACAACTCGTTGCAGGTCTCGGCGGAACGGCGCTCGCACGACATCACCTACCTACTCTCTTATACCTACGCCAAGTCACTGGATACGTACTCTGCCATTTATGACCCACGCACCCCAGGCAGTAACTATGGTCAATCGTCATTCGACATGCGCCATAACTTCGTTGCCAGCTACAACTGGAATATCCCGTTTTATCGCTTCATGGGAGCGCACCGGTATAGCGAGGGATGGCAGATTACGGGCATCAGCCGCTTTAACACTGGAACGCCGGTAAACCTGCAATCCGGCAATACCGACTTCGCTCTGACCGACATCGGGCTTGACTATCCCAACCAGATAGCTCCGATCAAGAAGCTCAACCCGCATGCTCCAGCACATGCCTTTTTCGACACGTCGTCGTTTGCCAGCAACCTCAGCTGTGGCTTCGAGGTCTGCGGTGTGACGGGCAGCGCGAAGCAATTCCTCTTCCACGGGCCGGGAACGATTAACACCGATGCGGGCCTGGAGAAAGATACGAAACTCACCGAGAGAACGCAGCTCAACTTTCGCATCGAGTTTTTCAACGTCTTCAACCACGCCAACTTCCTCACCAGCGCTACGGTGGGCAATCCGAACAGCAATCAATTCGGTCAGGTCACGAACACCGCTCCCGCTCGTGTTGGTCAGATCAGCGGCAAGTTCATCTTCTAGCTCCAGGTTCACGACGCGCGGCCTCCGAAATCAAAACCGGAGGCCGCATATCGCCTTTTGTGAAGGAGTTTTCCTTATGAAGACAACCGGCCTTGTCTCTCTCGCCGCAGTTGCCCTGATAGCGAACCTGGCCTTCGCGCAAGCGCCTGCTGCCCAGAAAAAGCATCTGCTTGTTCTGGGAGAGGAGAAGGGATACCGGCATGAATCCGTCTCTCATGCCATGGCTGTAATCGAGCGACTAGGCGAGCAAACTGGCCTGTGGGATACAACCATCCGCACTGACACGGAACCCCTCACCAAAAAGAAACTCGAATTCAACGCGAAGAACCTCAACGATTTCGACGCGATTTTTATGTTCACCGGCGGCGACCCGGAGATGGACGCGCAACAGAAGGCCGACTTTCTCTCCTTCATCCATGACGACGGAAAAGGACTGATTGGCGTCCACGCCGCTGCCATCACCTGGGTCCATTGGCCTGAGTTTGTTGACCTGCTGGGCGGCGATTTTGATGAGCACCCGTGGAAGACTTTTAACGCGCCCATCATTGTCGAAGACCCGTCCTTCCCGGGCATGCAGCAATTTCCTCATGAGTTCAATATGACCGACGAGATTTATCAGATGAAGGACTTCTCCCGTGACAAGGTGCGCGTGCTGATGCGCCTCGATCCTTGCAAGCTCGATCTGGCGAACCCCAAGGTGCATCGTCAGGATCACGATTTCGCAGTCACCTGGGTAAAGACTTACGGCAAAGGGCGCGTTTACTACTCGACCCTTGGTCACCCCAAAGAGAATTGGGATGATCCACGCATTCAGAAGATGTACACCGAGGCCATCAAGTGGGCTATGGGTTTGGAGTCTGCGGACATTACTCCGAGGCCTGCGCCTGCCGTGACCTGCAAGTAATAGCGATGTAATCTGGTAACAAAAGGGGTATTCGTCCATGTGGAAATTGCTTGCCGTTCTATTTGTGGCGCTGGGAGCTGCTTCGGCAGCGGAAGTTCATCCGATCCTGGCTCTCGGCTCACCTGCTCCTGATTTCTCTCTTCCTGGTGTGGACGGCCAGACCCACAAGCTGAGCGATTACGCCTCCAGTCCGGTCCTGGTGGTGGTTTTTACCTGTAACCACTGCCCCATCGCGCAAATGTACGAGCGCCGGATCCAGCAATTGGCGGACGACTACAAGAACAAAGGTGTCGCCGTAGTCGCCATTCAGCCCAACGATCCTAAGGCCATCCGTATCGACGAGCTGGATTCCTCCGACATGAGCGACACCTTGCCCGAGATGAAGATCCGGGTGCAGTACAAGCACCTTACGTATCCATATTTGTATGACGGTGATACGCAACAGGTAGCCCGCTCATACGGTCCCCAGGCCACGCCCCACGTCTTCATCTTCGATCAGCAGAGGCATCTTCGTTATGAGGGCCGCATGGACAACAGCTATCGAATCGAGTTGGTGAAAACGCAGGACGCGCGCAACGCGATCGACGCGCTGCTCGCCCACAAAGAAGTAGCGGTAACGCACACCGGCGTCTTTGGCTGCTCCACCAAGTGGCAGGAGAAATCAGCGGACAGGGAGGCGGCACTGGAGAAGATTAACCAACAGCCTGTCAACGTCGAGTTGATTTCCAAGACTGAGCTCACCAAGCTACGCACCAACCCCGGTCATCAAATGATGTTGGTCGACTTCTGGGCCACCTGGTGCGGCTCCTGTATTGTAGAGTTCGCCGATTTGCAGAACACGCTGCGTATGTACGGCGCGCGTGATTACTCCGTGGTGACGATCTCCGCCAACATGCCGGATGAAAAAGCAGGCGTGTTGCGTTTTCTGCAGAAGCAGCATGCAACCAGCCGCAATTATCTCTTCGACTCGCAAGATACTGCGTCGTTGCAAACCGCGTTTGATCCTAAGTGGGACTCTGCCGTGCCTTACACCGTCCTGCTATCGGCAGATGGCAAGGTGCTCTACAAGCAGCTAGGTTCAGCAGACATGCTGGAGCTCAAGCGCATCATCCTGGCCAACTTGCCGTCGGACTATAAAGGCTTTAACCAATACTGGAAGAGCAACTAGGCGAGCGAGTCGCGAGGTAGAACGGCAGATCTCCCCATTGCGCTCGGTCGAAAAACTTTTCCAGGAAGGGTCCGCGGAACTGCAGATCTCTCCACGGCAGGCCGGGACAGGTCAGCTTCGCTCGGAGCGTGTGGTTTTTTTAATTTTGGCCTGTAGTTTATGGCTGGAAAGCTCGGAATATCATCTGCCAACAAGCATCGCCGGGGTCCTTCGACTGCGCGCCATAAGCCGTCCGTTATGCGATAGATCCGCGCGGCGCTTCGCTCCCACGGCACGCCGGGGCAGGCAGGATGACGGTTTTTTGGGGGATGAAAAGCATTCGGTTAGCTACGCAGAAAACACGAAAAGATCGAAAAAGTCACAGGCTCTCAGGATGACAAAGGGAAGGGCGCGCTTCCATAAAAATGACCGTCAGCGACCGATCGCAGGTAGCATCTAGCTGGAAAGTACCCGCGAACTCGCGGTCTCAATTGCCAGCCAAATAGCGCCATTCACCTGCGCGTCAGGCCCAAGCGTACTGCGTACCAGCTTCGGTTGTACTCGCTTATCTCTTTGTGCAAGGATCTCCTGCGTCGCATTCCATAACGCCGGGTGCATCCCTACGCTGCCCCCCAATACAAACAGCGGGCAATTGAGAGCGACCGCAAGGTTATAGATCGCGTAACCCAGGGTCTGCGCTGACTTGTTGAGAACCGTTTGTGCCAGAGAATCCCCGGCGGCCGCGTGGTCAAATATCTCGGTGGCAACGAGCTCCCTCGAAAGCGGGGTAAGATCTTCTCGCCAGAGCCTTTCCCACTGCGCCCTGATACCTTCGCCGCCAACAATACTCTCAAGCGCTCCCGGTTCACCCCTCTCCACCGGTTTGACCGAAACGCCGGGGACAAGCATGTAACCGATCTCTCCCGCTGACCAGTTCATTCCGTGAAAAAGTTTTCCGTTGAGCACGATGCCGGCGCCAATTCCTGTGCCGACTGCGATAAAGACGAAATCGCGTATTCCCTGGCCGGCACCGATCTGGTGCTCCGCGATGGCCGCAGTATTCACATCGTTCTCAACCGCTGCTGGAACACCCAGCCTGGCCTCCAGCAATGCGCGCAAGGGAACGTCGCGCCACCCCATGAGATAGGAAGTGGCGATCACGACTCCTTCATCTACATCCGTTACGCCGGGAGCGCCGGCGGCAATCGCACGAAGTGAGTCGCGCGTAATACCGTTTTCCCGCAGCAGATCTTCCACGCCTTCTTGAATCAGGCCCACGACGACGTGCGGGTCACGAGTGCCTGCAGTCGAAACCTTCCACTTAGCCAGAACCTTGCCATCCATACCAGCGAGAGCTAGGCGCAGGCTGGTGCCCCCTATGTCGGCCCCTACGACATAGCCCGGTTCAATCTCCTGCGAATTCCCATTGGCGCGGAAGGGTCTCTGTTGCAACATCGACTCACGAACCTCAGATACAAATGGATACACTGCCGGCCCTACTGGTTTCTATGCGTTACGGCGCTACCGCACTTGGTCTCGCGCTAATGCTTTCCAACTCACGGCCTTTGGTCTCTGGAATCACAAAGCGCACAAAGAATAGCGTCAGGATGCAAAATGCCCCGTACATGATAAGAGTGAGCGAAGTACCTGCGGCTTTGAGCAGAGAGAGAAAGGTAAGCGAAATCAGAAAATTTGAGGTGCCAAAACTCAGTGTCGCGGCGGCAACCCCTCGCCCCCGTATCCGCAAGGGGAAAACTTCCGAGACGATTATCCAGGCGATCGGCCCAATACTGAAGGCATAGCAGGTGATGAAAAACATCAGGCAAGCGGTGGCGATTCTGCCCAACGACGGGCCAAGCTGCGCCTGCTGGTGAAAGCAAAACGAAAGCACAAACAGCGCGACCGTCATGCCCCCGAGACCCGCGTAAAGAAGAGGCTTACGGCCTAGACGATCCACCAGGACGAGAGCAATCACGGTTGCCAACACATTGGTAATGGCGACCAGAAGCGTGGCGAAAATCGCGCTCTTATTCGAACCGATGCCGGCGAGGGAAAATATCTGGGGGCCGTAATAGAGGATCGCGTTGATACCCGTAGCCGGGATCAGGACCATAAAGCCCGCCGCGATCAAGAGCGAGCCGCGCACTGCCGGGCTCCAAAGCGCGCTCCAGCGGCGCTCCATCTTAGTCATCAGGCTGATGCGAATGTCTTCCAGTAACAGCCTCGCACCCGCCTCATCTGTATATGACTTGAGCACGGATTCTGCTTCAGCCAACCTGTTCTGCGCGAACAGCCATCGGGGACTCTCGGGTACGGTAAGCACCATGAAGAGAAAGAGGACCGCGGGGAGGAGCCCGAAAGCAAACATCCATCGCCATCCCTGCGATGCAGCAAACCAATAACCCACAAGATCCGCCAAGGCAATACCCGAGGTCAAAGCGAATTGGTATAAGCCGATGAGCATCCCCCGCGATTGCGGGGGAGCGAGCTCGGAGACATATACCGGCGCGGTCACCGAAGTAAAGCCGACAGCAATGCCGAGCAGTGCGCGGGCAACGAACAACACATAGACATTCGGGGATAACGGCGCAAGTATCGACCCGAGAATGAAAAGGATCGCTCCCCATACCAGCGTCTTGCGCCTGCCGATTCGGTCGGCGACCGCGCCACCGACAAGCGCGCCGACCATCACTCCGATCAGCACCGCGATCACCAGGACCTCTTGCATCACTGTCGAAAGATGGAACGAGTCGCGCACATAGATCAAGGCGGCGGCGATGACACCCATGTCAAAGCCGTAAAGAATGCCTCCCAATCCAGCGATGAAAGAGACTCTTCGGATGAACGCCTGATTCACGTGCGGCGGCGAGACCGCGGCTGGCTCGTTCACTTACATTTCACCTATCGAATGATACCTTTAACTGGACGACTTTCTACCTAATTTTGAGCCTCTTTTTAACGAATCTTTTCTAACAAAGTCGTCATTTCGAGTAACCAGGGAAGGTGACATGGAAGATAACAAGAAAGAAACGCCGCGCTGGGTTGGCGGCGTCGAGCCAGCCAGGGAACTGCTCACCGCGACAGGAACCCAAATCCTGGAAATCGAGTGCCGGCAGCAACCGGAACGGCTTCGCGAGCTGCTTCAGGCATACGCCGGCGATTCCTCCATCCAGGCTGAGTTGAAGAAGTTTCGTGATCTGGCTGCGAAACAAGGGCCAGTCCTGTTTATCGGAATGGGAGCATCGTATTGCTCTTCCATAAGCGGGTCGATTCTGCTGCAGTCGCACGGGCGGCCCGCATTCAGTGTCGATGCCGGAGAATGGCTGCATTACGCGACCTCGGTATGGGATGATGCCGCCCTCTCTATTCTGCTCACCACTTCCGGGGAGAGTGCGGAATTGGTCGAGCTCTTCAAAAGAGGGGGAGACCGGGCGCTTGGATTGATTTGTAACAACGCTGCGAGCACCTGCTGGCGTCTGGCTAAAAACAAGCTCCCCATCCTGGCGGGACCGGAGTACGGCAACGCCACCAAGACCTACACCAACGCAACCGCCGCCGCCATCATTGCCGCTTCTGAGATGGTCGGCCGCCCATGGCAGCAGGACGCTGAGCACGCAGCCGCCGTTTTCTCTGCTCATCTGGATCCTATCTTTGCCATGCGCAGTGATCTCGAAGTGTTCTGCCGCGGTGCAGCAAATATTGAAGTCGTCGGCCGCGGCGCGGGCTACGGCGGAGCCTTCATGAGCGCACTCTGCATCCGCGAAATGAGCGGGACCCGGGCCGCGGCGCACACCGGTGCCGGCTTCAAACACGGGCCGAATCTTGATGTGGATGCGACTCACGTGGCCATCATCTTTGCCTTGGGCCACACCGCCGAACTTGGCGTCAAGCTGGCCCAGGAATGTAACCG
Organism: uncultured Acidobacteriaceae bacterium; assembly: GCA_963838445.1. Taxonomy (GTDB): domain Bacteria; phylum Acidobacteriota; class Terriglobia; order Terriglobales; family Acidobacteriaceae; genus PALSA-350. The sequence goes on along the minus strand of CAWIRT010000018.1, from coordinate 36,864 downwards.
TCGCGGCGGCAAGGTGGTCCTGGTTTCGAGCCAGGAGCACAGCGCCACAGACAAATTGTTTCCCGTCCGGATCGAAGCGGTCCCAGAGCCATGGGAGGGCATCACCTCTCTGTTGGTCCCGCAGGCGCTCACCCTCGCCATGGTCGAGCGCACGGGCTGCCGGCTACCTCCGCGCTTTCAATACGGAGTTATGGAGCAGTAGCCGATGCCGAGCTGAAAAATGCTTCTGGACGAAGGGCACGGCTTTCAGCCGTGCCGTAAAGCCATCCGCGCAGACGGCTTTAGCCGCTGGGGTACGATTTTCGATATGAGCAATGGAAAAACTTACCTCAGGGGCTAAAGCCCTCATCAACCGCAGCCCATGTGGCACGGCTGAAGCCGTGCCCTTCGTCCTGACTTTTCCGCGACCTGTTCAGGCCGCAAAGGAGCTCGAATTCGCAGACCCTCCCAGTCTAAGGTTCGTGAGGCAATGTCAGCGTAGGGTTCTGATCAAAAAAGTTGACCGGGCGGATCAGGAAGTCATGCCATAACGTTGGCATCACCGGCCAGTCTTCCAACCGGACAACATGGTGGAAGCCTAGCGTGTACCAACCAACAATATCCGTATTCTCGATGGAGCGATTTGCCTTGGTCCATGCGGGCAGTCCGCGAAGGCCCTGGTTGTTAGTGACATAAGTGCCGGCAGCATAGCGCTCATCCGGGCTATAGGGCGTAACCCAGAGCTGATGCCCGGAAAAAGCCCCCACCCGCTGCGCCGGATCATCATTGGAGATACTGGAGACCGCCGTGGCCCCGGGCATGATCTCCCATCCGGTTGGGTAACCGCGAGCATCGTGCTGCGTGGGATTAATGAAATGCCACATGGACGGATTACGCAGATCAAGATCGAGGATGGCATCCTTCTCTTTATGTGCGATCGATGACTGCGCCGCCCAAATGGTCTTGCGCGAATGCCCGGAAAGAGGCTCCTGCACCAGGCGGTCAACCATAAAGCTGTTAGCCGTGCCATCGACATCAAGATCCAGGCGGTAAGAAAAATAGTGATCGTGATTGACAGCCAGCAGGTTGGGAGCGACCAGTGTGCCGTGCTCCAGTTTGCCCGGGCCGTCACTCATGGCATTCGTCTGCTCCTTCACCCCTTTGGTCTCAACAATACCCGTGGCGCCCACTGCAACCCGAATGGTCCCATCCTGTTGGAATACCCAATCGAGCAGGTAGTCATAGTTGCCCGCAACTGCGGCCGTGCGTAGCACCAGTTGACGGCTGGGCCGCCCGCTGATCACCTCACCTTCGAGGTGCCGCCACGCCGGACCGTCGCCCGTGCGTTCAAACAGGCATGCCAGCTGCGGCTTAAGCACCGGGGCGCCCGCGTCCGAAGGCACCAGGCCGGTAAAGTATTGCGCATTGGGTGGGCAATCGTCGGGGCCCACGGACTTAATCAGGCCGCCAAGCAAAAACTCTCCCGCATCCACAAAGGCGCGCGTGTCCCAGCCTTCGTCGGTATCCATGTAGGGTACGTACATTTCCGAGAGCGAACCCTCATACATCACCGACCGAAGCCGGTCCCCATCCTGGTAGTGCACCAAGTTGATGACGGCTCCGACCCGGGGATCAAGGCGAAAGCGGAAGTGCCAGTTCTGCCATATCACCTCGCCCTTATCGATGCTGTAGCTGGGACCCATGGGCTGGGTCACAAGCAATGGCTTCGTGCCCGGTCTTGGGGTAGCGTCTCCCACCTCGTAGTTGATGTCGGATTGAGACATCGGGACAGGCTCGTTGTCGATCACCTTCAAGACCTTCTCACTGGTGAGATCTGCAAGGATATAGACCCCTTCGATGGCTCGGCCCCAGGGATGATACACACCGTGCGAGTCGGTGCAATCGCCAAAACCTATCCGCCCCTTTTCCTGTTCGGGAAAGATCATCCACGTGATCGGGATGGGCTCGCAGCGCACCCCGGATAAATCAGTCACCCCATGACGCTTGAGCGCGGCAATCACTCGCGCGTCTTTCTTGACCACGTCATTCATGGTGTCGAGTTCGGATTCGGTAATGGGCGCCTGCACTCCGGGAACTTCGTTCCAGAACTCCAGCTTGCGCCCCACGACGTCGACCCGGGCCTCAATGGTCTTGCCCCCGTCCTCCAGGATCACATCGGCTTCGCGAGGGATGGTATCGCCGGGCTTCCAGGCAAGCACCGTTTCCTTGGCCGGCTCGTGCAGCAGCAAACTCGAAAAAAGCGTTTTATCGGTCAGGTGGCCGCTCTGCTTAAGAACGTCGTGGACCGTCCAGTATTCTTCCGTGGTGAGAGCATCGAGCGGATGTTGCGGTGCTCTGTTTTGGCCACAGAGTGAAGAGCTAAGAGCGGAGAATGCGATCAGACCACACAGGAAGACTCTCATCAGTTGTCAGTTCCTCGCCGGCGCGAACGCGGTTTGTGAATCGTAGCACACTTCATAAACTTTAGTTACAATGATCCGTGCAGCCCTCTGCCGTCTCTGATTTTGATAGGTGGTATAAAGGTACGCTCGGCACTCGAGGTATGGCGCGCTAACTTTCGTCCCGGATTTAAGTCGGTTTTCATTGAAGAACGAATCTATTTCGGTCGGCAGGCCCTCACTTCTACGTCATACAAACGCGCTCCGGGTGCTCAAACTCCTGCGCGAAAGCGGTTCGTGTTCAAAAGCGGACCTGGTGCGCGCCTCTGGTCTGAGTGCTCCCACCATCACCAACGTGGTGGGCGACCTGTTGTCAGCCGGCCTGATCAAGCCCCTCGGCGAGGGAGAGTCCAATGGGGGCCGGCCTCCCGATATGATCGCGTTCAAGGCGGAGCGCGGATGCGTGCTCGCGGTGAAGATTACTGCTGACAGCATCTCGTTCCTGCTTGCAGACCTGAACGGGCGCGAACTGGACACCCATGAGATCTCGCTAGCCGGCCAGAAAACAACCCCTGACGCCATCTGTATTTCCATCGGCGAGGAAGTGCGCCGTTTGCTGCGCAAGCACAGGAAGAAGCGGGAGCAGCTGCTCGCTGTGGTAGTGGGCGTACCTGCCATTACAAATGTGGATGAGGGTATCGTGCTGTCCATCAGCACCCTGGAAAACTGGCGCTCTGTCCCCTTGCGCGCCAAGCTGAGCAAGATCGTAGAGTGCCTGGTCATTATTGAGAACGATACCAATCTCGCCGCTCAGGGCGAGCGCTATTGCGGTGCCGCGCAGGCGGAGGAAACGTTCATCCTGATTCATATCGGCCCTAATGTGGGCGCGGGCATCGTACTGGGAAGCCAGATCTACCATGGTTCGCAGTGGTCCGCAGGCGAAATAGGATACCTTCGCTTACCCAATACTTCACGCCGCCGCCCCACCCTGCATGAGTTTGGCGAACTCGAAACCGTGCTGACCAGCGCCAGCATTCTCGAGAGCTGGCACGCACCGAGAAAGAAGACCGGCCAGGATGCCAAAGGCGATCAAGGCAAGATCGATGCCCTGGGAGTGTTGAACCTGGCGCAGGCGGGCGATGACCGCGCGGAAAAGATCGTCCAGCATCGAGCCGGCATTGTTGCAGATATCATCGTCAACCTGTCGCTCATTCTGAATCCTGGCCTGATTTTGCTGGAGGGCGAGGTCGGTAGCCACCCCACGCTCATCAGTGCAGTGCAGAAGCAGCTTCAGGAGAGTGAGTTTGCCGTGACGAAAATAGGCCCCGGCAAACTTGGGAAAACCTCTGTACTTTGGGGAGGGATTGCGATTGCACTCGAGATGATCCCCTCGGTTTTGCTCCCCAGCCCTTAGGTTGATTAATAATCCGCGTACCTGACGGCGCGGCTTCTGTTGTTAAGATAGGGCGCAGATCCATGACCAATGCTTTCCGCATCTTCGCTGCGGCTCTGCTTCTTTACCTGGCATTTGCGCCGTTTTCTTTTGCCCGCACTCCCACCACCAGGAAAGCAATCATTGCTTATGTATTCGCAAAGGATGCGGTCCTTGCCCCAAACGAGGTCATCGCCAGCTCACTTACCCGGGTCAACTATGCTTTCGCCAATATCGAGAACGGAAAGATGGTCGAAGGCTTCGCCCACGACCGCGAGAATTTCCAGGTGTTACACAACCTGAAGCAGCAGAATCCTGCGCTGGAAGTCGTGGTCTCCGTTGGAGGGTGGACGTGGTCCGGAGCGTTCTCCGACATGGTGCTGACAGCGGCCAGCCGAAAGGTTTTTATCGATAGCGCCGTCCAGTTTGTTCGCGATCACCAACTGGATGGCCTCGATGTCGATTGGGAATATCCGGGATCTGTCGGGAATGGGAATGTCTTTCGCCCGGAAGACAAGCAAAACTTCACGCTCTTCCTGAAAGAGCTGCGTAACCGATTCGATGCCGAAGAAAAACTGCTTGGCCGCCACCTGGTCACATCGATCGCCGCGGGCGCTTCCGCCGAATTCATCTCCCATACGGAGATGCGCCAGGTCCAGCGTTATGTGGACTCGGTCAACCTGATGAGCTACGACTACTACGAGTCGTCCTCAGACGCCGTTACCGGTCACCATGCGCCGCTTTATACCAATCCTGCGGATCCGAAGCATGTCTCTGCCGACGCTTCCGTCAAGCTGTTTGAGCAGGCCGGCGTTCCCGCCCACAAGCTGATCCTGGGGGTACCGTTTTACGGCCGAGCATGGGCCGACGTCGGGGAGACCAATCACGGGCTGTATCAGCCAGGTAAAAACGCTACCGTTTGGGCAACGTATCACGACATCGCCCAAACATTCCTCGGCAACGGCTATGTCCGCTACTGGGACAGCGTCGCATCGGCTCCCTACCTGTATAACTCCACCACCCGCACATTCGTCTCCTATGAGGACCCCGAATCCATCGCCGCAAAATGCCAATATGTCCTTACCCATCATCTGGGTGGCATCATGTTTTGGGACTATTCCAGCGATACTGCGGACCATGCACTCCTCAACACAATAAATCGGGGTCTGGCGCCGTCGCCCGGTAGTCAGACCGCCAATGCGACTGGAAGGCATTAACCTATGGCCATCGCAAACGCCGATGTTTCGACCCACGGGGCTCAGCGCGAGATGGTCGCGCCTTCTACGACCGTTCAATCCAGGGTGGCCTCGATCGATATTTTCCGCGGCCTGACCATCCTGGTCATGATCTTCGTGAACGATGTCGCCGGAGTCAAAGACCTTCCCTGGTGGACTTATCATCTTCCCGGAAACGTAAATGGGATGACGTACGTCGACATGGTCTTTCCATTCTTCCTCTTTATTGTCGGCATATCGCTTCCGCTCTCTGTCCGCCATCGGCTATCCAAAGACAGCAGTATGGCTCGCCTGTGGGGCCACATCCTCGCCCGCTCCTTTGCCCTCGTCGTCCTGGGCATAGCGTTGGCAAATGGAGAAAAAGCGGACGCTCATCTCACGGGTATGAGTGGCAACATCTGGCTGCTCCTTACCCTCCTCGGAGCAATCCTCTTTTGGAATATCTATCCCCGGTCTGATAGACACAAAACGCTCTTCAAGGCGATGAAATTGGCGGGATTGGTGTTGATGGCTGCCATGTTCGCCATCTTTCGCCGGGTGGGCAAAGACGGTCACACCGCATGGCTCGATTTCGGTTACTGGGAGATTCTCGGGCTTATCGGCTGGACCTACCTGGCCGTCTCAATCCTCTACATTCCCACGCGGCGCTGGCGCTGGTCTCCGCTCGCATGGTTAGTTTGCCTGGTCACGTTGAATGCTGCGTCACTGGCACACTGGATTACTTTCAGTGCGAAGCTGCCTTACTACTTCTGGCCCTGGAATACAGGTTGTTTTTGCCTGCTCACCATGGCCGGCATCGTTACATCCACCATCTTTCTCACCGATACCCTGGCCGCAACGCCTAAGCAGAAAGCTCTGTGGGCGATTGTTTTTTCCGCTGCTCTCTTCCTCGCCGGCTGGCTGCTAACGCCGCTGGGGATCTCCAAAATACGCGCCACTCCCACCTGGGGTCTTTACTCCGCGGGCGCCGCGACTCTCGCGTTCCTTGCCTTGTATTGGATTTGCGACGTGCACAAGCATGTCCGTTGGGCCGGGCTTGTCAAACCAGCAGGATCCAATACCCTTCTCACCTACCTGCTGCCCGACCTCTTCTTCGTGACGCTTGGCAGCCTGGCGTGGTTAAACCCATGGGGACATGGCTGGCAAGGGGTGTTGCAGTCCTTGGTATTTACTTTCGTGATATTGGGGATATCCGCGATCCTGACCCGCTACAAGCTCCGCATGCAGCTTTAGGCAATTTCACTGTAAAGAAAACGCGATGTATGCGCTGCCAGTGTGGCCCTTTGTGAATTGGGTCCCGCCGCTGCCAATCACCACGTACTGCTTGCCTTCGACCATGTAGGTCGCGGGCGTTGCCGTACCCGCAAAGGGAAGGACTGTCTCCCAAAGCACCTTTCCAGTCCTGCTGTCGAAGGCTCTGAATTTCTTGTCGTAGGCTGTCGCACCGATAAACAGAAGATTTCCCGCGGTGACGATCGGCCCTCCATAATTTTCTGATCCGGTATTCGCCATCCCTTTGGCAACAAGTTCCGGATATTCGCCGAAGGGAATCTTCCACAAATAGCGGCCCGTGTTCAGGTCGATTGCATTCAGAGTTCCCCACGGTGGAGTGATTGCCGGGTAACCCTCGGCATCCAAAAAATCCCGCGATCCCGTCACCTCGTACTTCATCGTGGTGCCGTCCGCTGCGGCAGAGTAGATCCCTCCCTCGTCAGGGTCTTTAGCACTTGTCTCCTTCTGTTTGGTAAGAAACTGGATGAGTGCTTGCAGGTGGGCATCGCGAAGGTTCGGAAAAGATGGCATACGTCCGCCACCCAGCGCGATTTTGGCTCCGATCTGCTCGGGCGATAGATGCTTCCCCACGTCAACCAGGGAAGGATACAGCGGGGGCGAACCAGCGAGATCCTTGCCATGACACAGGCTGCATTGATTGTGGTAGATCCTTTCACCGGTACTCGCGGTCGGCCTGTTCTCGGTGAGGCCGAGGACGCACGCTGCCTCATTTGCGTTCACGTAGATGACGCCGCGCGTCCGATCCACGGCTGGACCTCCCCATTCGGCGCCACCAAGAAAGCATGGGAAGACCACCGTTTCCTGATTGAGCCCTATGGGCAGAAACTGGCCCCCGCTACGAAACGTAGCGAACTCCTTCAACGCTTTTTCATGCGCTTCCGGCGTACGCGTGGTCAGCATATCCTCGGTGAGGATCTGCCGCGTAAACGGCGCCGGCACCGTTGGTGCGGGCTGGGTCTTCGAAGCAATTTCGCCCGGAACATCACTCGGAGCGTAAGGGCGTTCCTCAATGGGAAAGAGTGGCTTGCCGCTACTGCGGTCGAATAGATACAAGTAGCCCTGCTTGGTTATTTGCGCGATCGCGTCAACGCAACTGCCGTTGTGTTTTACCGAGACCAATGCCGGGGGAGACGGAAAATCACGATCCCAAATATCATGATGGACACCCTGAAAGTGCCAAAGACGCTTCCCCGTCCTGGCATCGAGCGCAAGCAGAGTGTCTGCGAAGAGATCGTCGCCTACCCGGTCTGCTCCGTAAAAATCGAAGACTGCAGACCCGGTCGGCACATAAACGATGCCGCGTTGTTCGTCCAGCGCCATCCCCGCCCAGTTGTTCGCCGCGCCCGCAGTTTTCCACGCGTCGGCAGGCCAGGTGGCGTATCCGAATTCGCCCGGATGAGGGATGGTGTGAAAAGTCCAGCGAAGGCTACCGGTACGAATATCGAAAGCGCGAATGTCGCCAGGAGGAGACGGATACGTCTCCGGATTGCGGCCACCAACAATAATCGAATCCTGGTAAACGATGCCTGGTGTGGTGAGGGCGACGGATTGAAAAAGATAGTCTCCCCGCAAGCCCTTCCGCAAATCGATTCTTCCCTGCTCGCCAAAAGAGGAAATTACCTTTCCGGTCTCCGCATCGAGCGCATAAAGATAGTTCATCACTCCTGCCAGAACGCGGCCGTGCTGGCCGTCGCTCCAATAGGCAAGCCCACGCGCCGGCTGGGTGCTGTGTATCCCGGAGTCAAATTCCCACAGCAGCTTACCGGTGGCGGCGTCGAGCGCAATCACCTTTTGCGACGCAGTGTAGGCAAATAGCGTCCGCCCGACAACGATCGGGCTTGTTTCCAGTCCGCCCTCTTCAGCGGCATCGAACTTCCATGCTTCTTTGAGCCTCTGTACGTTGCCGCGATTGATTTGCGATAGCGCGGAATAATGGTCACCCTCAACCTGTCCGCCATACACGGGCCAATCTGTGCGACGAGGGAGCGGATCGCTCTTGCATACCTGCGCATGCAGGGCTGCGGGCGCTCCCGCCGACAGGCCGAGGAGTAAGACCGTGGCAGTAAAGATCCAGTTCACTAGAGAAGCCCTTGAGCGAGAACCGCAGAGTAGAGTCCAGCAACCGCTCTCCATGGAAGCTTCGCCCTCCCCTTTGTCATCCCGACCGAAGCGAAGCGTAGCGGAGGGATCTGCAGTTCTGCGGACCCTTCCTGGAAGTGTTTTCCGACAGAGCGTACCGCAGGGGAGAAATCTGCGGGTCTCACTTAACTTGCCCAGGCGTCAACAGCAGCCATTCCGCCGCATTCCCAATCAGAGTGTTCTGCACCGGGCTGGTGAATATCTTGTCTCCATGGCCCATATTCATATAGACCATCCTGTACTGCGTATTCGTCCAAACCACGGGAATATCTCCGTACGTCAGCAGGCCCTTGATCCCCAACGGGTAGTTCGCTGGGTCTAAGGTCAGCAGCACATGAATATGGCTATCGGCCCGAGGGCTGGGCTTCCAGCGATACCACTCGTTGGTCGGCGAGACAAACGTTTCCGGCAAATTCCGCGTGACAGGGCTAGCCTTGTCGTCCACGATCAGCTTCGCTGGAATAGGAGGCCAGCTGTTAGCGTCAAACACGCCTCCGCCGATAAATGTCATAAACCACGGCCACTTGGTGTGCTTGTCGTTGTACGCGGACACGTGAAAGCCAAGCCAGGCCCCACCGCCGGTCATATATTTCTCAAAGGCGTCGCGTTCCGCCTGGTTATGAGGAAACTCGTTGAGCCAAACCACCAGCTGATACTTCTTCACGTTGGTATCGTTGAGATCTTCCCAATTCGTCGTTGCATCAAGCAGCAGGTTGTCTTTCTCGGCCAGCGCCGCAAAAAATCGCAATGCGTCCAGCGCGAAGAGCGTGTGATCCGTTTCTACATTCAGCGAATACAGGATCAGTACTCGTGGACGTGATGCCTTAGCGCTCCCATCCTGGGCCCCGGCGCTCGACGACATCATTTCCAAGATCAAGGCCAGCGCGACCAAAGATCTTTTCACTGGCCGGCCCCCCAAAAAATTGCGTTCCTGAAAAGTTGAGTGAAGTTCTTGTCCTGAAAGAGCGCCGCGTGGTGCCCCATAAAAATGTAAATATTTCTGGCCTTAAAATGTTCGTTGGTCCAAACCACAGGATGGTCTCCCATGGTAATCATGCTCCTGGGGTCATAGGTCGATTCATCGACACTGGCGAGAACATGAACATTGGGCCGATTCGATCTGCTCCACGTGTACCACTCTTCCTGCTGCACCACGAACGAAGACGGTAGACCCCTGGTTGCCGGATGGTTGGGATCATCTACCTTCACCGTGGCGGTAGCGAACTGCGCGATATAGCTGGTGTAGCGAATATCTCCCATAAAGTGTGACCACCAGGTCCACATGGGGTATCCGTCGAAGTCACCCAGAAGCATGGCGTGGTGAAAACCGATCCAGCCACCGGTTCCGCGCTCGATATACCGCTCAAAGGCCTTCTTGGCCACCGGCGTCCACCGATACGGTGGATAATTCAACTGGATAAATAGTTGATACTTGGCCAGAAAGGCATCGTTGATCGGATCGGTATTCGTAATGTAGTCGACGGAAAAGTTATTCTCCTTAGCCAACTGCGCCAACCAGACTTTGGCCGCCAGCACGAAATCATTGTGCGGGCCCTTCCCCTCTTCCGCGATTGCCACCACCCGAAATTTCACCGGCTGGGCGGAGCTATCGAGTGCATGCGCACCGACAGACGCGATCAGCAGAAATACCACAAAGAGCGATTTCTTCAGCACGATCATCTCTACCTACCCACTACCGTTACGTTGTTGCTGCTGTAGTTGGCGACGTAAACCAAGTGCGCCGGCAGATCGATACCGATGGCGTAAGGAATCGTTCCCGTTCCCACCTTCATGACCGGGAGATTGGTCTTGCCATCGAACGCAGTCAACTCAGCTGTGCGTTGATTGGCCACATAGATTCGATCACTCTGCTCGTCGATGGCGATTGCCTGGGGATGTGTTCCCAAACTGACCGTCTTGCTTACTTCGCCTGTTGCTCCGTCGATCACTGCCATAGTGTTGTTGCCGTAGCTCAGAACGTAAGCCTTTTGCGTCACTGGATTCACCTCCACCGCAAACGGAGTTGGGCCCACATTCACCGTGGTTGTGGCATTCGTGGATCCTTTTATGATCGTGACACTGTCACTGTCTTCATTCACTGCATAGATTTGATCCGCCTTGGAGTCAACTGCGATCGTCCAGGCGTGCTTGCCGGTCGCAACAGCAGTCGTCGCCCCGGTCGCTCCGTCGATGACCGTCACATTTTGGCTTCCGTAGTTAACCGTATAAATCTTGTTGGTTACGGCATTCAGGGCGATGCCGCGGGGGCCCTGCCCCACCTGGATGGTGGAGGTCGCGTTGGTCGCACCGTCGATAACCGTCACGCTGTGGCCGAAGTTGTTGGCCACATAAATCTTGTTCCTGGCCGTATCCACCACCAGCGCCTGGGGATAGTTCCCTACGTGCACAGTTGTGCTGATGGCATTGGTTCCACCATCAATCACGGTGACAGAATCGGCTCCCGAGTTGGTGATATAGACTTTGTTCGTTTGCGGGTTGACCGCCACCGCCTCTGGACGATCCTCCACGTTTACGGTGGAGGTTGCCCGCGTGGCCCCGTCGATAATAGTCACTGAGTTGCTGCCGTGGTTCACCACGTAGACTTTGTGGGTTACCGGGTTCACTGCCACCGCGATTGGGGTGGTGCCAACCTCCACAGTCGCGATGACCTTTTGTGCCGCCGCAATGAGCGGGGCAATCATTGCGACGAGAAGGGCAAATCCCGCGTGGCAAAAAGTCGAGGCGAAAGTCATTTTTGCAGCCAATAGGTATTCAATCCGATATAGGCCGACGGCAGGTTGGCAAGGACAGGCATCACCAGAAACACAAGCAAGCGCCAGGTCGCCTTCTTTCTGAGCGCAGAGAAAGTCGACATACTATGCTCCTGAGAAACCATACTTCCAGGCAAATGCGACGTTGGTGCGCATGTCATCCCTCACGTCATCGTCGCCCTCCTTCTCGTACTCGATCGCCACCAGGTGGCGAAAATTCTGCCGGTGCAGTTCCGCTTCGACTTCAGGGATTTTCGCAATCCCACTGCCAAGCAGCACATTGTCACCGTGGCCTACGGTTTTGATGTCCTTAAGATGGACCAGGTTCAAGCGAGGCGCCAGCTTGCGGATCGCATCCACTGGATCGTATCCGCAGGCCGCGAAGTGCCCCGTATCCGCCGTGGCGCCGCAGTTAGCCGAGAGGGGGGCGAGTGCGTTGAGCACATCTTCCGGGCTTTCATAGGCAAACTTGACCCCGGGAAAGAAATGGTTGTGGATCGAAAAGGTCAGGCCGGCCTCGGTCACGCTGCGATCAATATGTTTGAGCAAGTCCACGCCGGTAGCATCCGCGGTAATGTTGTGCGACCCCAGCAGCTTGGCAAAACGAACCGCGCTCGCGACCTCCTGCTCGTTCTTGAGCGTGGCCGCGTAGTAGGAGACACATTTAATGCCCGCCTTGTCCAGCTTCGCCCGCGCGGTCTGAAACAACTCATCGCTGGGATGGCTCATCACCATGTACTCGCCGCGCGACATCTCGATCTGCTGGTTGTGAAGACCATTGGTAGGCAGCAGGATCTCAAGCTGCGCCACCATGTCGTCGAACGAGAGCGCATGGTAGCTGAAGGTGCCGATACCGATCGTGAGCGGCGCCAACCCATATGCGGGCAGTGTGCTTGCAGCAAGACTTGCTGCAGTTGCTTTTACAAAGGTTCTTCGGCTGATCATCTATTGTGTGCGCGCAGTGGTTTCTGTCTCGGTTTTCGGCATGGGCAGCAGGTCCTTCGACGGTGTGTCCGCCGGAAAGGCCACATTAAAAAAGCAAACCATCATTTCATCGAAGCTCTGTTGTCCCCAGGTAACTGTCTTGCTGGGATCCGGATTTTCCGGGTTATTCGCGGAGTTGTCGTAATGCGCGGTGCACTCGACCCTGGTACCGGCAGGGAGGGTAATCGGTTTTTCCAGGTTGTACCAAAGCTGCCAGTGCCAGTTATAGTGCGGCACATTCAGGATGGATCGGGTTTCTCCATTAGGAAATACCAGCCGGTACGACATATCTTTGCCACGCATGTGCATATGAGGATGCAGGCCCAGAAGCGTCACTTCGCGGCGGAAGGTATAAGAGGCATCCACGCGATAATCTGGATCGCCCGGCGGAATCTTGAACTTCTCATTGCCCGCCTGCAGGGTCATCACGCGTTCTGTCGGGGCTTCTTTGGCCAGCACCAGACCCACGTTGGCCTGATCTGTCGTGGCCTTCCCTTCGGGCATGTAGTGCACTTCGAGCACAATGTCTGACCCGGCGGGAATCAGTTTCGCCTGGCCGGGCACGAACATATCTGGCGGCTGCCCGGGCGCATAGCCCACCAGCCAGTCGCTGGGCACATCGTCCTTCGCCGCCTTCTCCCCGGTCTTGGCGGGCGGAGCCACAAAGAACTCTCCTTTAGGCTGATCCTTGAAGTAGTTCGATCCGGGCGTACGGACATAAGCAACGATATGGTGTACGACCGAACGGTCCGTCGGTGCGGCCTCGACGTCCTGCACCCACGTATCTTTCGTAAAGCCGGTGGGTAGAATCACGTACTGGTAGTCGAGGATTCCCGTCGCAGGGACGGAGAATGGTCGCGGCAGCTGGTAAATCTTGTCAGGCTTGGGTATGGTCCAACCCTTGACGAATTCAGGAGCCGGCGGCATATCCTTCGGGTCGCCCTTGGGGGCACCCGCATCCACCCAGGCAGCGATGGTATCGATTTGCGCCTGGGTCAGCGAACGATTATTCTCGAACTTTTCTGTGTGCCCATCTTCAAACCAGGGTGGCATCGCCCGTGTGACTACCATCCGCTTCATCGCTATCGCCCACGGCCGCGCTTCTTCGTAGCTCAGCATCGAGAACGGCGTGCCCTCTCCGGGGCGGTGGCAACTCTGGCAGTGCTGCTGCACGATAGGGGCAACGTCTTTGGTGAAGGTCACGTTGGAAGCTTTGGTGACCGGAATCGCCCCTGGATCCGGGCTCGCCATTCCGGCCATTTGCCCCAACATGCATGCCGCGGTGCACAGTTGCAGCGCGCTTATTGTCAGTGTCCGCTTCATGCCAAATCGACCTGGATTGATTAATTAGGAACGTTTCATTAGTATGTCGCCATCAAGTATCTACCCGCTCCATCGGTCAGGCAATCTTTTTTTAACAGCCAGGAAAACCGGAATGAAGATCCTAAGCTATTTCGCCCTCGTATGTGCGCTGGCGGGGACTGGGCGTGCTGAAATGCCCAACTACTACAAGTCGGTAAACCGGGTGGTGTGGCTGGTGCAGAACGTCGACCTGGCGAAACAAGGTTGGATCCCACTCGGCTTATCCGATATCCACGAATACCCGGATGTCGTGTTGACCGGGCAGGATCACGGCAAGCCGGTGAAGATGTGGGCATGGGAAATTACCGGCCATCTGGGAAACCTGACCGTGGAAATGATTCAGCCAGCCGAAGGGCAGCTGAATGCCTGGAACGATTTCCTGGGCAAGCACGGCGATGGAATCTTCTCCATCGTGCATGAGGTGAAATCCCAGGCGGAGATGACCAGGGAAATCAGCCGTATGCGCGCGCTCGGTGTCGGCGTATTGCAGCAGTTGAGTCTCGATCGGGATGGCAAACGCGTTACCTACACCTACTTCGACACCGAACCCCAGGGCAAGTTCGTTCTCGGCCTGGTCTACTGGCCAGGGGGCGCCCCAGCCCCAGGCCCGCCGGGAAAGGTTTCCCACCTCGCACCCGTGATTCGCGAATCTCAGCCAGTCTCAGCCTACTGGCAGAAGCTGGGCTTCCCGGCATTTCGCATGGAGCATGCCACTCCGCGCCAGGACTCGACCTACCGCGGCAAACCGCTATGGTTTGCGTTCGAAGTTGGCTACCAGAACTACGACCAGTTCAGCTACGAATGGATTATTCCCCCGGCCACTCCTCCGAATATTTATGCCGACTTCCTCAAGGCGCACAAAGAAGGCATTCAGCATCTGGGCATGCCGGTCGATGACTTGAAAAAGGCTGTGGCCGATTACGAGAAGCTCGGTTACCACGTATGGCAGTCTGGAGCCTGGGGAGACGTCGGTAAGAAGGATTCCGGCCAGTACGACTACATGGATACCGATTCCATCGGCGGCGTCAGCGTTGAGCTCATTCACGCCTACAAATAATATCCGACCCTAGCCACTCCCCCGGGTGCTCCTCGACAAGGAAAAAAAGAACTAGCACGAAAAAAACCAGGTCTCAAAACACGAGACCTGGTCACACCTCTAAGCTCGACAGTTTTACAGAGCTACTCTAGAAGAAATATTTCAAAGCCAGCTGCAGATCCCTGTTGTCGGTATGCGTCGAAGTAACCACTCCGAAATTGCCCGAGCCCTGAACAGCTCCAGGAGGCCCGAACTGCGGATGGTTAAGAGCATTAAAAGCCTCCATGCGAAACTCCAACTGCTGCCCCTCGAAGGGCATGGGGAACACCCTCTTGACCGCCAACGTAACCGGATCATTCTTCACGCCTGTGACCGGGGTCCTGGGCGAGCTGCCGTAGTGGCCGTCAGCCTCGGCGAACGCCGCCGTATTGAACCACTCCGCATTGGTGCGATGCGCAAGGTGAAGAGGCTGCCCTGGAACGAGATCGGGACGCTGATTCTGGTTGCCATTATTCTCACCGTCTGCTGACTGGGTAATCCAGAGTGGACTGCCGCTGACGTACTGCGCGATGGCGTTGATCCCCCAGCCATTCACAACAGCGCGCACCGCGCGGTCCCCGCCCGAGAGCTTCGGCAATTCCCAAACGAACGCGATCGTACCGTAGTTGCGCTGATCAGTAAGACCGCTGGCCCATTCCTTGGAGGCGGGAACCTGCGTCTCACTGCTGCCATTGTTGATATCGGTGCCCTGATTATCGAGCAGATGCGACCAGCTATACGAGCCAATGAATTCCAGGTTGTGCGACAACCGGTGCTCAAAGTGGACATTCAACCCGTTGTAGTTTGAAGCGCCGCCGCTGAAATCGATAAGCCGGATGGTCCCAAAGGTAGGGAACGGCCGGTTGGCGTTCACGTTTCCGCTAGGCCCCTGCGGCGGCCCCGTGTTGAAGTTTTCATCTGACGTGTCCTGGTGAGTTCCCTTAACGCCGACATAGGAAACATCAATCACGTTCGACCAGAATTGCTTTGACACTGTCAGGTTATAGGTCTGGACATAAAGGTCGGGATGCCGGTCATCGATGGGAAGCGAAGCCACATTCGCATTAGCCGCGGCAAGGTCTGGCGAAACCGGGTTCTCGATGGTAGCTGTCGGCGGATTACTCGGATTGGTCCCGTTCGTAAGAGTGAAACTAGGATCTGCCGGTGGATTCAGCTGCAGGATGTTGATGTTGTCGAACTGACCGCCGAAGTAGGTAATGCCATATCCGGCGCGCACCACAAAGTGATGCGGCAAGTTATACGCAAGCCCGATCCGGGGAGCGAAGTCTTTATGGGTAATCTTCCAGATGGGGTTGGGCAGATTCACAACGGTCGGAGGCGACGTGCTGAAGTCGAGGGTGCGCGAAGTGTTGAGGTTGTCGTGCGGCGGAACCCACAAATCGTAGCGCAAGCCGAGGTTCAACGTCAGACGGGGAGTCGCTTTCCAGTTGTCCTGGAAATAGACAGCGTCGCGCCATTGCCGCGCCTCGGTCAGAGGCACACCTTCCGGGGTGATGATGCTCGAGGGCACGCCGAGGATAAAGTCAGCGCCATCATATCCAGTCAGGGCGCCATTGAAGCTGAGCTGGCCATAAGGAGTGTTGTCCGTCGTAGCGTCGTCCTGAACATGCCGGATATCCGCGCCGAAAATGAGCGTATGCCTGCCCTTGGTCCAGGTAAAGTTATCGACCGCCTGGTAAGTACGGCTGTCGTCGAGGTTCGATGCGGCTGTGCCGCTGCCCACGTCGATCAAGTCTGAGCTGGAAATCACAGGAAACCCTTGATCTGGCGGTGGGAAAGGCGACCCGTCGGGTTGCACAAATCCGTTGATGCCGATTGAGGCGGGAGTGAACGCGGTGTTGGCCAGTGTGCTCAACTGCTTCACGTGCTCAAGGTCGGTACCCAGCCTGAGTTCATTGACCATGCTTGGATTGAAGACATGGATGTACTGCAGGCCTGCGTTGTAGATGGGGTAAGTGCCCACATACCTGAAGTTGGGATTGAGGTCCGACGACGGGAAATCTCGCTTCGCATACAGAAAGTGGATGGCCACCTGGTTACTGTCGTTGATCTTGTGATCCACACGCGCGAGGTACTGGTTCACTGTTTCGTTGCCTGACGTGACGCCGGCGTAGTTCAGGCCGTTCTGGCTGGTGTTCGGCAGCGGCATGTACTTCCTGGCAATATTTTGCGCCACTGCATCGACCGGGATCTGATTGTTGGGGTACGGCAACCCGGTGTAGGGGCTGACCAGCTGTGTGCTGGGCAACAATGCTGAGAAGTCGCCGTTTTCTTCCGCCGGGGTAAGAACATTGGTAATGCTTGCGCTCTGCTCAACCGATCGCAGACCCTCGTAGCTGAAGAAGAAGAATGTCCGGTCCTTGACGATTGGGCCGCCCAGCGTCCCGCCAAACTGGTTCTGCTTCAACACCTGCTTGGGCACCGGAGCGACCAGAAAAAAGTTACGCGCATCCATGGCCGTGTTACGGAAAAACTCAAACACGTCGCCGTGAAATGCATTGCCGCCGGTCTTGAGCTGGATATTGGTGACCGAGCCGGGCCCTCCGCCGTACTCTGCTTCGGCGTTGCCGGTGAGTACCTTGAACTCCTGGATCGCGTCGATCGAGGGGTAAACGTTCACGTAGGCGTGGCGGTTGTTGACCATGGTGACGCCGTCGACGTTCACCTGTGCCCAGGTCACCTGGCCTCCATAGGCGCTCACAGCCGAGCCGTCCGTGCTGGAGGAATGGTTATCCGGATTGTAGACAGTGACCCCGGGTGTGAGGATGGCGAGGTCATTGAACTTGCGGCCGTTGAGGGGAAGATTGGCTGCGCTCTCCGCCCCGACCACCACCCCGAGCGAGGCATCCTCGGTCTGTAGCAGTGGCTGTGCACTCTGCACCTCGACCGTTTGCTGTTCGCTTGCCACCCGCATGACGATGTTGACCTTCGCCTGCTGGTTGATCTCGAGTACGATGCCCTTCTGAACCGAGGAACCGAAACCGGGCGCAGTGGCGGTGACGTCATAGGTTCCAGGTGTGAGATAGGTCACGTTCCAGTCCCCGGAGGGCGCGCTGACAGCCTGCTTGCTCGCTCCGGTGCGGGGGGAGGACACGGTCACGGTGGCGCCGGGGACCACCGCTCCGCTGCTGTCAGTCACCGTTCCTCCAATCGAGGTATCAACGGTCTGTGCGGGGGAGGGAATACAAGTAAGAGCCACCGTTAGAAAAAGGGATAGTAACTGAACGGAATGAAGTCTGCGCACAAAACATCTCCTCAAAGTAATTAAGGGTCCAAACAAAGAATTGCTTAAGCGTGAACGGGTCTCTTCATGGAGAGCGTTAGCTTTGAGTCTGCCGCGCGGCAGCCTTCACGCCGCGACAGTTCTATGTTTGTGGCCCGGGAAACAAAGAAGCAGAAGACGAGAGGTAGGAAGCGACTGGGCGTCCAACGCCATCTGCATGTGGTTCAACAGTAAGCCGCAATGAATTGGCCGTCAACAGAAAAATTTCACGCTTTTGTGTGAAACATTCCCTAGGCCATCGCAGTCCAACGATTGCCGGGATGTACTACCTTCGCGCTCATTGGGAAGTGCGGGTGGCGCAAACTCCGCAGGGGAAGCGCCTCGGAGGTACCTTCCCCCCGAGGCATTCGAGGCTGAGCAGATTTCTTGCCAACTGGGAAATGTTTCCCTATATTGTTCTGGGCTCTGGTGTGAGAAGGACAAGGACCGGCGCCAGGCGGAAACCGGGCCTGGTGTACATGCATGAAAAGCACACGTGTTCCGAAGAAAAAGTTGGTTTTGCGGGACATTGCATCCGCTGCCAACGTCAGCCCCGCCACCGTTTCCCGCGTTCTGAACGGACATAGCCGTGTCACCCCCAGCGTCCGCGAAACTGTTTTGCAGGCGGCCGCCAAGCTCAATTTCGATCCATCGCAGCGCAACCGTACCAAGGCCCTGGCCTTCATTCTCAGCAATCGCGCCATGCTGCATCCCTACCACTCAAGAATTCTCGTCGGCGCGGAGGCGTCCTGTGCTGACCACGGCTGGGACATCGTCTTCTTGTCTTTCAACTATTCGCCTAAAGTTCCGTGGAAGGAGTTGCACTTGCCGAAGGTGGTGCAGCGCCACGATGTGGTCCAGGGAGTGATCTTAGCCGGCACTACCTCCACCAACCTGCTTGAGTTACTGGATCACAAAGGGACCAAGTTTGTGGTTTTTGGCAACAACCTCATTGGCGAAGGGAAAAGCCTGAACCAGGACGCAGTTTTCTCTGACGACGTTCAGGGTGGCAAAGACGTCACACGATATCTCATCCGGCTGGGTCACCGTGACATCTGGTTCGTAGGCAACACCCGGCTGCCATGGTTTGCCCGCGCCTTCGAAGGCTATCGGCACGCCATGGAAGAGGCCGGCTTTACCCCAAGAGAAAGCAGTATTGATTCTGAAGATGCCGCGGAAATCGGATATCTTGGAACAAAGTCGCTCTTGGGCGCCGGGGAACCGGTCACCGCAATTTTTGCCGGTAGTGATTCCACCGCGCATGGCGTATACAAGGGGCTGGCAGACAGCGGCTTGAGCGTTCCCGGAGATATAAGTGTCGTCTCGTGCGACGATACAATTGGATCATGGTTGCATCCGGCGCTTACGACGATACGAGAATTCCCCGAGCAGATAGGGAAGCAGATGGTCGAAGTCCTTCTCAATCGCATCGCCAGGCCGGCCCAAAAGCCGCAGTGCGTCACCGTGCCAACGGAGCTGATGAAAAGAGATTCGTGCCGCCAGATAGGCAACTCTCAGGCAGGCACGCGCGAACAGGCTGCGCGCTTGGCCACTGTTTCGGTAAGTAGTCCTGAACGGCTTCGCTAGTTCCAGGGCAATCGCAACGCTTTGGTGGAAGGAAACGGAGTATCTGCTATGTCACAAGCAAACAGGTTCACGAACAGCGGTTTTTCGCGCCGGCGCTTCTTCCGCTGGAGCAGCGGGTTAGCCGCCGGCCTTGGTGCAATGCCGTTATTCTCATCGGCAAAGTCTCTCGCTTTCTCTGAAAACGATGTTGCGGGTGAAGATTACTACGACAAACTGGGCGTGCCGACGATCATCAATGCAGCCGGCACCTACACCACTCTGACTGCTGCGTGCATGCCTCCCGTGGTGTTGGCCGCGGTGCAGAAGGCGGCCCTCCATCCCGTGCGCTTGCGCGAGCTTCAGGAAAAGTCGGGTGAATACATTGCCAAGCGGCTCCAGTGCGAGGGCGCCGTCGTTACCTCCGGCGCCGCGGGAGCCATCACTCTGGCCACGGCTGCCTGCCTGCAAAACGCTAACAACAACGACCCTCTCTCCATGCCCCAGGCAATCGATGGCATGAAGAACCAGGTGATCGTGCAGCGCGCCCACCGCTACGGGTACGATCACGCCATATTTTTGTGTGGAGCGCGGATTACTGAAGTGGTCACGGTCGACGACTACAAGCGTGCCTGCGCCGCCGGCAATGCCATCATGACCAACTTCTTCAACGCAGCCGAAGAAGAGGACGGCATAGCCGGGACCGCGCAGATCGGCCGCGAGGAATGGTTGCGCATTGCTCACGAGCACAATATCCCCTGCCACATCGACGCTGCGGCCGATATGCCTCCCATCTCGAATCTCTGGAAGTACACAGGGATGGGCTTTGATCTGGTTGCTTTCTCTGGAGGCAAAGGCATGCGCGGCCCGCAAAACGCAGGCCTGTTGCTGGGCAAGAAGCACCTCACCGATCTCGCGCAGCAAAACAACAACCCTGAAGAGGGCGTGGGCCGGGGCATGAAAGTGGCCAAGGAGCAGATCGTCGGCATGGTGGCCGCTGTCGACTGGGTTCTCTCCCATACCGAAGAATCCATGCAGGGCGATTACCAAAAGCGCGCCGATCTGGTTGCCGCTGCGATGAAGGGCATTCCCTCCGTCACCACCGAAACGGTCGTCCCCAAAATCGCCAACCACGTTCCCCACTTGTTGATACGGTTCGATCCTGCAGTAACGGGCGTCACCACCACGGAAATCGTAACCAAGCTCCGCGAGGGCAAGCCATCGATTGAATTGAATCCCAACACCGGTAAGCCGCCGAACCAGGGCATTCCGTCGAACGCTAACACGCTGGTCGTCGGCGTCTGGATGCTGCAACCGGGAGAAGATGCGGTTGTCGGGCGGCGAATCCGCGAAGCACTCACGAAGAAAGCTTAGCCATCTCAGTAAAGAGGAAATTGATCGTGGAAAATGAAACCCCGCACACGCGCGTGACCCGCCGAGACCTTTTGAAATCAACCGGCATGCTTTCCGCCGCGGCAGTCACCGCTGCTCCCTTATCGCTCTCCGCAGCCACCTTCATGGAGCCTGCAACACCAATGCATCCAGTCAATTCCGGCACTGCTACAGACAATCTCTATACCCGGATCGGGGTCAGGCCAATCTTGAACGCCCGCGGTACCTTCACCATCATCTCCGGCTCGCAATCGCTACCAGAGGTGAAGCAGGCCATGTTTGAGGCCTCCCACTATTACGTGCAAATGGATGAGATGATGGCAGCAGTGGGAGCAGAAATCGCCCACCACATGGGAGCCCCCAGCGCGATCGTTACCACCGGATGCGAGGCAGCGATTGCCGCCGCGACCGTTGCCTGCATTTGCGGCACAGATCCCGAACGCTCGCAGGCGATGCCTTACACCAAGGCGCGCAACCAGGTCATCATTCCTAAATATTCCCGCAATCCCTACGACTTCGGCGTCCGCATGTCGGGACCGGAGATCGTTGAAGTGGAGACGGAAGAAGAGTTCCGCTCCAAACTCACCGATCGCGTCGCCATGATCTACCTGCTTTCCGGACCGCGCGCCTTCCAGGAACCGCTCTCGATCAAAAGCGTATGCGCGATTGCGAAGGAAAAGAATATTCCAGTTTTTGTCGACGCGGCCGCTGAGGAGCCCATCGTCCCCAATATCCATCTTGCTGCGGGTGCTACGTTCGTTGGCTACTCAGGCGGCAAGTGCATGCGGGGTCCGCAGGCCGCCGGCGTGTTGCTCGGGCCCAAGGATCTTTGCTATGCCGCCTTTTGGAATTCTGCCCCTCATCATAACTGGGGCCGCGCGCTCAAGGTCGGCAAGGAAGAGGCTATGGGCATGCTTGCGGCAGTACAACAGTGGTACAAGCGCGACCACGATGCGGAGCAGAAACAGTGGCTCGAGTGGGATAACTATATCGCCGCAGCGGTGAAAGATATTCCGTCTGTGACCACGCAGGTCAAGATGCCCGACGAGGATCTTTCCAACCGCGCCCCAACCCTGAGTATTCATTGGGACGCAAGCAAGGTCGGCATCACTGGCACAGAGTTGGTGGAAAAGCTCGACAAGGGCACGCCGCGCATCCTGGTGGCTGGCGGCCATGGCAGCCGCCCGGACAAGATGGCCTCCTCGCTCGGCATCATGCCCTACATGATGGAGCCCGGCGACTACAAAATCGTCGCCGAGACCATTTCGAAATACATGCGTAACCCGGGCCACTACGAGAATCCACCGGTCTACACCGGAACCACGGCCAATCTTGCCGGCACCTGGAATGTCAGCATCCAATACGTCCGCGGCGTCGGCGAGCAGCAGTTCATCCTGCAACAGGACGGAAGCACTATTTCAGGAGAACAGAAAGGCGAGATCTTCAACGCGACCTTCAAAGGCAAGGTCGATGCGGATCACGTGGTGCTGACCAGCATGATGCCCGCAAACGGATACGAGGTGCCCTTCACCTTTACCGGCGTTGTTGCCGGCAACAACTTCTCAGGAGATGTGAAGCTCGGCGAATACGGTGCCGCAACCTTTACCGCAACCAAAGCCTAAGCCCTGTGCAATTGGACAAGCGAAGGGTTCTGTACGTGTGGGTTGATTAAGGACTTTAGAGGGTGAGAGAGAACCGAAAAGATAACCGCAGATCTCTCCACTCCGCTTCGCTCCGGTCGAGATGACAAGGTTGTTGAGCCATGAACGGGCGTGCTTCCACTGGATAGTTGGCAATCTCCAAGCGACAACTTTGTCATCTCGACCGGAGCAGCCGTGGGCCTGCGGCCCACCCAAGGTGTTGAAACATGACTCGGTCCAGCAACCACTCTTATGGAACCGTCGCCCTTTCATTTGTCATCCCGAGCGTACCCGGATTTCCTACTTCACAGCTCCAGCAGCGCCACTTATGTGGTTCTCCTTAAAGAGAACCACATGCAGTTGACCGAAGCCGCAACTCTCGACAGGAAATCAGGGGAAGCCGAGGGATCGGCAGTTCCGCGCCCCTTCCTGGAAAAGTTTTTTGAAGAGCGCAGCGCAGCGATCTGTGGTTTTTCTTAATAGCATCTCCCTCAGCCGAAACACAACCCGACACCTGCCTTACGGATCAATGATAGTGTGATCCCACACCTTAGATCCCTGCGTATGATATTGGCCCAACCGGGTCCAGTCTTCGCGCGTGATGCCGTTCAGGTCCCATACCACCAGCCCGTCACGTACCGTCAGCTCGCAAATTAGCTTCTCGCCGCCAGACAAGCGTGCGCCGTACGTATCAACAAATCCAAAATGCCCCTTTTCCAGATGGAGCACGGCTATATCCGCGTCTGCCCCTGGCGAAAGATTCCCCAGCTCGTCGTGCTTAATCTCGTGCGCTGGATTCGAGGTAGACATCCGGATCACATCATCCAGTGGAACGCCCAGGTTGAGAACTTTCGACATCACATTCAGCATGTCTTTCATGCCTGCATTCATGCTGTCGTTATGGAGGTCGGTGGAAATTGAATCAGGCACAAACCCTTGCTGGATGGCGGGCGCAGCATGACGGAAGATAAAGCTACCGCCACCGTGACCAACATCAAAGATGACCCCGCGCTTCCTCGCCTCGAAGAGATAGGACCGTACTTTTCCCTGCCCATCGAGCATGGGGACATCGTCCAGGTACATATGGGTGGATATATCGCCAGGACGCAGTTTGTTCGACACCAACTCTTCATAAGGGCGCTCCGGACGAAAGGTTCCGAAGTCGACCATGACCGGGATGTTGGCGATGGTCCCCGCCTGCACCGCGCGCTCGACCGGAGTCCATTCCGGTCCGTCATAATGGGCCGTCTTAATACCCACGATCACCTGCGGATACTTGAGTGCCTGCGCAGCAGCTGCCTGCGCATCCATCTCGTTCAGGTCCTGTTCGTACTTCGGCCGCATGCCGCTGCCGACAATATTGATAAAGGCGAGAATGCGCGTGATGGAGCGATCGATCACCCGATCCTTGAAATCGGGGAAATTTTTCCAGCCCGAACTCCCCGCGTCGACAGCTGTCGTCACCCCGCTGCGCAGGGTAAATCCATCGGGGTATACACCGTGATCTCCTGCGTAGGAGCGGCGTTCGCCCGTGCCCGCGTATACATGTACGTGGATATCGACCAGGCCAGGGGTGACGTAGAAGCCGGAAACATCGACCACTTTTGCTCCTGGGCCCGCCTGGATATGTTCCGCGACCTCAGCAATCTTGTGGTCTTTGATCGCTACGTCACGGACCGCGTCGATCCCGTTCTTAGGATCAATGACGTGGCCACCTTTGAGCACCAGGTCATACGACGGTTGACCATGAAGCGAAGAGGACGGCAAAAAAGCAAGCAACAACGCAATCCTGAATAAACGCGATGGCCCAACAAGGCCCATTCGTTCTCGAACAGCATGGCAGAAATCCACGATACGGTATCCCCTCAAACGATGTCACAGCTCTTCTCGGCGTATGTAGCAGTCATCGGGTCCACAAAAAGCACAGCCGCTGTAGATCCAGCGGCTGTGTGGGGCACGATTGGCCATGGGGTGCTAAAACACGATCTTTCCTGCCAGCTGAAGCACGCGGCCGCTGCTGCCGGAGCTGTTCTTTTGGGTGCTGGTGGTAGTGCCAAAATCACCCCATGTCGTGGAATCATTCGGGTCCCAGCCACCTTGCATGTCTGAGTTTGGGTTAGACAAATTAGGGTGATTGAAGACGTTCTGAGCCTCGGCGCGGAATTGAAAGCGTAGCCTCTCCCAAATCCCGAAGTCCTTGAACAGCGATGCATTTACATTTTCAAAGCCGGGGCCGTAGAGTGGATTTCGTCTGCCATTTCCGTATGTAAACTGCGCCGGATAGGTAAATGCCGAACCATCGATACAGGAGCCACCCGGATTACTGATGTAGAACTTGGTGGTGCATTTGGCCGAGGGCAGATGCACCCAGTCGGGCCGTTGCACATTTCCGTTCGGCTGGCTGACGTTGGCCTGATCGTTATCCAGGTAGACGTTATAGGGAAGGCCTGTCTGCAGGGTCACGATCGCGTTTACCTGCCAGCCACCCACGGTGTTTCTCATGAGATAGCTGGAGCCCGCGAACTTGGGCAGGTCATAGGTAGCAATGGCGACAAAACGATTACGGATATCCCAGTTCGAGCTCGCATAATCCAGGTTGATGTTGAACTGATCCATCGTGGTGCCGCCGTTGTTCGAGTTATCTGAGATGTCCAGATCATGCGACCAGGTATAACTGGCCTGTCCAGACAACCCATGTGTCGTGCGCTGACGAAGAATAGCCGTGAAACCGTTGTAGTGAGAATATTCGTCATTCTGGATGGTGCGGATCCTGCCGAAGAGCTGGTTCGGGCGGCGACCATTGATATCTCCTACGGGACCGCCGGGCTGGGGTGAGTTGTTATAGAAGTCGCGGTCAAGATGGATCGCGTGGGAGCCCAGGTACTGCAACTCCGCGCCGGCTCCGCGCCACAACTCCTGCCCCCACGACAGGTTCCATTGATAGAGCTCCTGGGTTGGCAAGTTTGGGCCCATGGTGACCGCACTCACATAGGTCCCTGGGATACCCGCCATGGGAGAGCCTGCGCCGGCGCCCGGTGTGGGATTGGAGAATGTCAATTGGCTGGTCGCCTGACCGTTGTAGGCGACAGATGCAGAAAGCGGGTAATTCTGTGTTGTCAGGGTGTAGGTATTCAGCTGGTTGGCGTTCCAGTAGATGCCGAAGCCGCCCCGAATCACGGTTGTTTCCGTGGCCCGATACGCGAAGCCCAGCCGCGGCGCCCAATCATTGTGCGTCGGGTTAATAAACTTGAACCCAGGTGTTGGCTTGAAGTCGGCTGGCGTAGTCGCACTCGTTGCCGGGATCAGAGCAGTGTCATTCGCATTCAGAATTCGGGTATAGCCGTTCAAGCTGTAGGGCACAGTCGGCAATTCGTAGCGCAGGCCATAATTCACCGTGAGCTTTGGCATTACCTGCCAGTTGTCCAGTACAAAGAACCCATCCCGCCACTCACCGATCGATCCCTTTGTAGGGAAAACTGGTGTCGTGGCTGACTGAGCCAGGCCCAAAACAAAGTCGGCGGCACCATAGCCCGTACTGGTATAGCCCGCATCGGCGCTGCCCGGGGTTCCATTGAAGTTAAAGAAGCCGCGCGCATCGTTCGCCGCTTCGCGCCCGATCGTGAGCTTTCGCAACTCCGCACCGGCCATGATATTGTGGCGCCCGCGCGTGTAGCTTACCTCGTCATAGCCGTCGATCGTTCGATCGTCTTGATACCAGTTAGCGGTTGTGTTTCCCAACGTCGGCCCGTTGTTATTGCCCAGAACGTCGACGTAAATCGAGGGTATACCCGGGTTGCCGTACACCGTATCGGAATTAAAGCCCGGGATGCCTAATGCAGTCCCTGCATCCTTTGGCCCGTTGACGGCAAAATAATCCAGGCTGTTGGAGAGAACAGTATTCAGGCCGACGCGGAAATCGTTCACCAGGTTCGGCTTGATGATACGCGTATAGCCGATGGCATAGTTTCGCGAGTGGGTCGGCCCAAAAGACGCGTTGGTGGGAAAGTTTGAGCCCTGGGTGATCGTAATGTTCTGCCAGTGATAACGGAAATACAGCCGGTTCTTGTCGCCTATGTTTTCGTCAACGCGGTCTAGCGTCTGGGTAATCACCAGGTTATTCGGAAAGCTGTTCTGCAGATTGTTTTGCACCCCGCTGAGATTGGGCAGGAGCATATACTTTTCGAGCTTCTGCGAGATCATGCCAGAAGGAGTATTCAATTCGGAAGTCGGAATCTGATTATTGGGATACGGAAGGCCGGTGAACGGGTCCGTGATTGGCACACCGATCGCGGAGAAATCCCCGGACCTCTCTGCCGAAGTAAGTGTCGAAGCGATGCCGGTAGACTCCGATATCTGGTTGAGTTTCTCCCAGGAACCAAAGAAGAATGTTTTGTTCCGGCCGTTGTACAGCTTCGGAAAATAGACAGGGCCGCCCAGAGCGAATCCATACTGGTTGTAATGGTTGATCAGCTTGGGGCTACCGGGGGCGTCGAAGAAATCATGCGCATTCAGAGCGGTGTTCTGGATATAGTCGTAGACCGCACCATGCAAATCATTAGTTCCTGACTTGCTAACCAGGTTGACGTGCAGCCCCAGGTAAGAACCATACTGCGCCGGGTAATTCCCGCTTTGCATCTGCACTTCAGAGATCATGTCTGAACTTGGGCGCGCCGGCGCCGTGGTGATCAGGTTATTCATGATCGAAACACCATCGAGCGTCATACTGCTCTGAATTTCGCGCTGGCCGGCGCCGATAAAGTCCTCTCCCGGCGGCACGCCGGAATAGCCTGACGAAGGTCCAATGGTGACGTTGGACGCGGTCGCAGCAATCTCCAGTGCGTTATGCCCCATCAGTGGCAAATCCTGTACCGCCTTGGTATCGAAGGTTTCGCCCAATGTCGCGTCGTCAGTCGGAATCGGCGGGGTAGACGCCGAGACCGTAACCGTCTGAGTCTCAGATCCCGCCTTGAGCGAGAAGTCCGTGCGTATCGCCTGATCGACAGGCACGATCGTGCCCGTCTTCGTCAACTTGCTAAAGCTTGCCTGCTCGACGGTGATGTCATATGTGCCGGGAGGAATGAACTTGATCGAATAGTAGCCTTGCTCGTTGGTCGTGCCCGGATAAACCACACCCGTGGATTCTTCCACTGCCGTCACCTTGGCTCCGGCAACCGCGCTGCCGGATGAATCCAAGACCGTTCCCACAAGGGCGGTATTATTTGCCACCTGAGCCTGCAGCAAAGGAGCAAAAGCCACCATACCTATTACCAATACCAATGGATGGAGAAGCAGACGTTTCATTTCTTGAGCTCCCTTCAGTTTGGGACGCAACGAATCTGCGGCCGGTGGGAAACTTATATGTATGCAGCGCTTTCGCTCTGCAAGTATGTCGAAAACAACTGGCCTACCTAAAACCGAACGAATGATCGAGCTTCCCGCACCTTCCTTCCTCGACTGAGAGGAGGGAAAGACCTGCGCTGCAAACCGTGGCAGGCGACACGTGAACCACGTCTGTCCGAGAAAGCGGAGAGTCTTACCTGGGTCCAGGTCCCTACAGCGTGAGGGTTCGCAGTGCAAAGGTTAAGAGCATTCCACTACAGGAAGAACCACGCTGTCATCAGGCTGTTGCCATGCCCAGATCTAGGACATTTGACCTATATGTCAGGCAAAAACCTAAGTAAGGTCTATTCCCAGTGCACCAGCCCGCGCTGGATAGCACAGATGGCGGCCTGAGTCCGGTCGCGAACGCCCATTTTATCCAGCACGCTGCTCACGTGGATGCGCACCGTTTTCTCCGCAATACGCAGCTGCTGAGCGATGTCACGGTTGCTTTGCCCGCGTGTAATGCAGGTAAGTACTTCATGCTCGCGGGGAGTCAGCTCCACCAGCGATGTTCGCTCTGCCAGGCGATCGCGAGCGACCGGTGGAAGATAGCGCAAGCCCTTATGCACAGCAACAATGGCTTCCACCAACTCTTCTCCGCTCGCATTCTTGTTCAGGTAGGCCATGGCGCCGTTACGGATGGCGCGATAAATATCCTCGCTGCCCTCATAGTTGCTGAGAACTGCGATCTTGGCCGTCTTGCATAGCTTGCGAATGGCTACAATGGCATCGAATCCGTTGACGCCCGGCAAACGGAGATCCATGACCGTAACATCAGGCGAGCACTGGCGGTACAGTTCAACGCCGCTCGCTCCGTCGCTTGCCTCACCCACAATCACGATGTCATCGCGCCCGCTCAAGACAGAGCGTAAGGCCATTCGCGCGAGGTAGTGATCTTCAATCAAGATTACCCGGATGCCCAATTGCGTCATCCTCCCTGCACTTGCATGCGAAAGGGAACATGGACCAGTATCTCGGTGCCGTTCCCAGTCGATGTCTCTACCCGCAGGCTTCCACCCAGCTTGCGGGCACGTTCCTCCATGACAGGAATTCCAAAGTGGCCATATAACGCCGCCAGCTTGTCTGCCGCTCGAAAGCCGCATCCATCATCCTTGACGGATAGACTTAGCCAATCAGCGTGGTACTGCAGATGAACAGAGATCATGTTCGGCAAGGCATGGCGGAGCGCATTCGTCACCGCCTCCTGCCCGATGCAGACAAGATGATGAACGGAACCGGGAGCCAGGGGCACTTCCTGTCCCTCCACCTGGAGCCGCATATCGACTCCCTCCTTGGCGCTCAATGTGGTCAACGCGTTCGACAAGGCGCTGGAGAGCGGTCCCGTTGCTTCTTCATTTTCTCGTAAATCCCAAAGGATGCGGCGAGCCTCGGCCTGGCAGTGCCGCACCATGTTTCTAGCCAGTGCACAGGCCTTCGCTGCCGCGCTCGTCTCGCTGCCGAGTAGACGCGCCGTCGTCTCCATCTGCCACGCGATGGCGGCAAAACCGGCCATCAAGGTGTCGTGCCATTCTCGCGCGATTCGATTGCGCTCCTCGAGCACCACCCCAAGCTCTCCCTTGGCGCGAGTTAGCCTCCAACGGAACAGGCGCACAGCAGTCACAGCGGCCATTACGCACAGCAGCGCGTAAAACCACCAAGCCTGGTAAAAATACGGCTGCTGATGAACGGCAATGCTGGCAGCCTTATCGTTCCATGCCGAACCTGCATTGCGCGCGTCCACTAGAAACTGATAATGACCGGGAGGAAGTTTTCGATAATGTGCGGCCCTAGAGCGGGTCACCGTCCAATCGCGGTCGTACCCATCAAGCTTGTAGCGGAACTCCATTTGCGCCGGATTCGCCAGATTTTGCGAATTGAACTGAAAGACCAGATCTTCCAGGCCTGGGGATAGCTCCAAACTTCTGCTCACATCTACGTTGGCATCGCCCAATAAGGCTCCCGTCAATCGCGCCGGATGAGCGGCCGGAGGAACTGCCCCTTCGGGATCGGTATGAACCAGACCTTTGGCAGTGGCAAACCACAGGCTGCCACTCTTCGCTCGGATGGAGTTTGGTTGAGCTACTCCAAGACACTCGCTGCTGGGCATGCCGTCAGCCTTGCCCAGTAGAACGTAATCCAGCGTCTTTCGTTTCTGCTGCGCCAGTTCTTCAAGTTGCTGCCGTTTTACTCGGACGATCCCGTGTGAAGTAGCCATCCACAGAAATCCCTGTCCGTTATCAAGTACAGAGAAAATGGTGTAGTCCACCAACCCGTTCATCATATCCAGATGAAAAGGATGGTCGCCTTTGAGCCAGTCGAGTCCTCCGCCCTTGGTGCCCACCCACACGTTTCTGGCATTGTCGATGGAGATGGAGAGCACGTAGGGATGAGAAAGACCTTCCACCATGCGAACCTTGTCGCCCAGCACGCGATAGAGTCCGGCTGACGTGCCCACCAGAATGGACCCGTCATCGCTTTGCGCCAGGCAGGTGATCAGTTTGTCTTTCAGCAGGAGTATGCCTTTGTTCTTCGCCGGAACCCCGTCTGCGTAGTGCAGCAATCCAGTGTATGTACCCACCCAGAAGCCACCTTGTTTGTCACTTAGGAGGGCACTCACGGCATCGGTGAGCGTTTCATGCCCTAGTAGGATCTGCTGAAAGCCGGCTCCGTTGTATCGGAATAGTCCATTGAACCAGGTACCTATCCAAACATTCCCGGCAGCGTCTTCCGCGAGCGTTCGGATCGCGGTGGAGTTTCCTGGCGGAACCTCGCGTAGAAATCTTCCCTGCTTAAGGCGGAATAATCCGCTGCCCCAGGTGCCAATCCATAAATCTCCATTGTGGTCCTCCAGGATCGCGGCGGGCTGCGCTTCGCGCAACTGCCGCGGCTCATCCCGCAGGGGAATCATGGTCGCGATGCGCCATCGGGCCAGGCCGCCACTGGAGAGGCCAACCCATAGATTGTGCTCATCGTCTTCGTACAGCGAGCGCACAAAGTCGTCAGCCAGGCCATCCTTGCTCGACCAGCAGGAAAAACTCGAGCCCGAGACTCGGCAGAGCCCGTTGTTGCGGGTACCAACCCACATATTCCCCTGGTAATCGCCCACCAGCGCCGTGACCTCGTGCAGAAATCCTGGCACAGCCTCCTGGGTATATTCCTCGCCTGCCTTGCGCTTTGCCTTTCCAACGGCGGGCGTCAGCCGCACCAGTCCGTCACGCAGGCCGATCCACAACACACCCTGGCGGTCATAGTAGATTCCTACCGCATCACCCCTCGTCTTATGGTGCAGTTCGTGGTGTTCCAGAACATGAGTATGCATACCCTGCGAGGTAAGGTGAAAAACTCCGTCGGAGGTGAGCACAAAGATCCCGCCACGCCCATCTTCCGCAAACGGCGTAGTGATATCACCCGAGACCGGGCCGAGTTTGTCGAGCAGCTCGATGGATTGGCTTCCCCCGTGCATCGTGATTCGCTCTATGCCATCGTGGGTAGCCGCCCAGATGGTGCCCGTTGCGTCCTCGAACAGACCGCGAATACGCTCGTTGTAAAACCCTGCCTGTTCACTCACATTGATTGCGCGGCCCGCGGTCTGGCGGATGATTCCCCGATCGTCCGTGCCGATCCATAGGTCTCCACTGCGACTTACCAATAGTGAGTTCACGGGCTCGCTGGCAGCCGGATCCTTTGCATCCACGCGGATCGGGCTAAAACGCAGACCATCGAAGGACGCAACTCCGCCATAGGTCGCGATCAACAGCCGGCCGCCAGGCACCTGGGTGATAGCGCGCGACTCACTCTGCGGCAAGCCATCTTCGACCTGCCACTCCTGCTTTTGGTACTCGGATAGGCGCACGTTCGCCGACAGGGCAGGCATGCAGCAGCTCAAGGCCAGCGCAAGGAGCAACAGCCGGTGCCGTAAATAGCTGCTACATTCTCGTTCGCATGGCATGGCAAAGTCCTTACAAGCCACAAGGAAATGACAGATGCTGACTTCACCCCATCACATGGGAGATACTTTTGCAACTTATTTTTATAAGTCCCATTAGCTACAGGATTGCCGGCTAGGAGAAGCCTCCTTGTTGCCCACCCAAGAATTCCGCGACGACGGTCGCGACCTTGAGCTCTTCCGCACTAGCCCGCTATTGAGGGCTTGAAAGTGTGGTGAGAACCTGATTTCCAAACTCCAGTCCCGCAGGGACGGCTGAGCTTAGCCCAGGACTGACGTCCCATAAGCATTAACCTTTTGCTTCAAACCTCCCACAAAATCGTCATCCTGAGCGAAGCGCCTCACAGATTTATCGTGTGGTACAGCGCTTGTTGTGACTTTTTTGATTTGGCCTGTAGTTTGTGGCTGGAAAGCTCGGAAGAGCATCTGCCAACAAGCATTGCCGGGGTTCCTCCTCGACTCCGCTCAGGACAGGCTCTTCGACTGCGCGCCATAAGCCGTCCGTTATGCGATAGATCCGCGCGGCGCTTCGCTCAGGATGACGGCTTTTTGGGGGGTGAAAAGCATTCGGTTAGCTACGCAGAAAACACGAAAAGATCGAAAAAGTCACAGGCTCTCAGGATGACGATTTTGTGGGGAGGTTAAAAAAAACACCCCATATAGATTAACGCTTGTGGGACGTTAGTCCTGGGTAGGAATATGAAAGCTCGAACCAGCCTGCCCGGGCTTGCCGCGGATCCCGCAGGGACGGCTTAAACCAAAATCCAAGGACGCAGCTCGGTGATTTCGTCCTTCTAACGAGTCGAGCAATCGCGGGGGACGCTCCTTGAGTTACTTTCAGCCGTCCCTGTCGGGACTGCTCCGATCAGGTCGTGTATACCCAGGACTAACGTCCTGGGCTGGGCTAAAACGTCCCTTGCGGGACTGGAGGTTGGAAATCAGGTTCTCACGCACCATCTAAAAGCCCGTGATTTGCTCTTTTCGCCTCGCCCGACAGCGATCATTGTCTGTGACGTTTTGCTCTGCGCGACAAATCTCAGAAATATCCCGCTAGGCGGTACGCAAGCCGCTTTCTCAATCTGCTCAAGCCGTTTCCCAAACAAGCTTTGCATTGGTTAGCTCTCGGGCACCCAGCGCACCTAATTCCCGGCCGACGCCGGA
Source organism: uncultured Acidobacteriaceae bacterium (assembly GCA_963838445.1). Classification (GTDB taxonomy): domain Bacteria; phylum Acidobacteriota; class Terriglobia; order Terriglobales; family Acidobacteriaceae; genus PALSA-350. The sequence goes on along the minus strand of CAWIRT010000018.1, from coordinate 3,828 downwards.
ACTCTTCACGCCGCCAAAGGGTGCACGCGGATCTGACCGGACAAAGTCGTTAATGAAGATTGCGCCGGCCTCAATCCGCGCAGCGACCGCATTGGCGCGTGCTGGGTTCTTACTCCATACAGCTGCACCCAAGCCAAATTCGGTGTCGTTGGCCAACCGGATCGCCTCTTCCTCAGTCTTGAAGGTGTAGAAAAGGGCAACCGGGCCAAAGAATTCTTCCCGTGCAACGGCAGCATCGTGGGGAACATCGACCAACACCGTCGGCGGAAAGAAGTAACCCGGTCCCGGCAGCGACTTACCGCCGGTGAGTACACGGCCACCCACTGCAATTGCATCGGCTACCTGGCGCTCGGTTGTGGCCCGCAAGTCCTCGCGCGCCTGGGGACCCAGTCTCGTGTCCGCCAAAAGCGGATCGCCCACCTTTAACGCGGACGCTTGTTGGACAAATGCTTTGATGAACGCCTCCGCGATCGGCTCAGCAATCAGAAAGCGCTTGGCCGCGATACAGCTTTGGGCGTTATTCGAGAAGCGTGACGTCACCCCTAACTGCACGGCTTTGGCAATGTCAGCGTCCTCAAGCACGACGAACGGATCGGAGCCACCAAGTTCGAGCACCACTTTCTTACCGTACAGGCCTGCCTGTTGAGCCACCGCCCGGCCTGCCTTCACACTGCCGGTGACCGTCACCGCACGTATACGAGGATCCGCGATAATCGCCGGCACCGCACCGGTTTGAACCGAAATATTGACGTAGAGCCCTTCGGGCCCACCCGCATCGCGTACCAGGGATTCCAACGCCAGGGCGCAGCCTTGCACTGTCTCCGCATGCTTCACCACCACTGAATTCCCCACCAACGCAGCTGGAATGAAGAAGCGCAGCACCTGCCAGAACGGAAGATTCCAGGGCATAATCGCCAGGATCGGACCAAGCGATTCGTAGACCACGCGGCCTGGCGTTCCCGGGATGGCTTCGGGCTGGATATACGCCGCACCCTCTCCAGCAAAATGACGCGCGCCAAAGGCGGCCTTCTTCACTTCGCCCAGCGCCTCTCCAATTGGCTTGCCCATCTCCAGGGTGATCAACCGCGCGTACTCATCCGCGCGCTTTTCCAGCAGATCTGCCAGCCGAACGAGAAACGCCGTCCGTTCCGAGAGCGGAGTGACGGACCACTTCTTCCATCCGTCCCAGGCGCTCTGCAAGCGAAGCTGTACATCGTCGGCACTGTGCTCTGGATAGGCCTGAAGAAGCTCACCAGTAGCAGGATTCTTCGATTCGAATGACATGGCGTTTTATCCCTTCAAAGACAACGCGGGTACATCCACCCAACGGCGTTCGGCCCAACTTTGCATTCCCAGTTCGGCCAGCTGTACTCCCTTCGCTCCTTCAAGCAGGTCGAAGCTCCAGGGCTTGTTCTCTACCACGTGACGAATGAAATCTTCCCATTGCAGTTTGAAGCCGTTCTCGTAGGTTTGGGTGTCGGGCACCTCTTCCCATTGCTCCATGAACTGCATGGTCTGCGGCACGTCAGGATTCCAAACCGGGCGCGGGGTATTCACCCGATGCTGGGTGTAGCAGCGCGTCAAGCCGGCAACTGCCGAACCATGTGTTCCGTCCACCTGGAAGGTCACCAGGTCATCCCGCCGCACCCGCACCGCCCAGGACGAATTGATATGGGCGATCACGCCACCCTCCAACTGAAAGGTCGCATAGGCCGCGTCATCTGCGTCCGCTTTGTAAACGTCCCCACTCTCATCGACTCGCTCGGTGATATGGGTGGCGGCGATGCAACTGACCGCCTTCACCCCGCCGAAAAGGTTGTCGAGCACATAGCGCCAATGGGGCAGCATGTCGAGAATGATGCCTCCGCCGTCGGCTTTGCGGTAATTCCATGACGGCCGCTGCGTCGGCTGCAGATCACCCTCAAAAACCCAGTAGCCAAACTCACCGCGCACTGCCAGCATGCGCCCGAAAAAGCCGGCATCCTTAAGCATGCGCAGCTTGCGCAGCCCGGGCAGATAGAGCTTGTCTTGCACCACGCCGCTCTTCACCCCACGAGCGCTCGCCAAACGCGCCAGCGAGAGCGATTCCTCCAGTGTTTCCGAGAGCGGCTTTTCGCAGTAAACGTGTTTCCCCGCCTCTATGGCACGCTTGAGCAGAGGAACACGCATCTGCGTCGAGCCCGCGTCAAAGAAGATTGTGTCTTCGGGATCGGCAAGCGCGGACTCCACGTCTTTCGCGACTCGTTTGATGCCATGGCGTTCCGCCAGGGAGGATACCTTCTCCAGGTTGCGGCCCACCAGGATGGGGTCCGGCATCGCCCGATCACCATTGGCTAACGTTACCCCGCCCTGCTCCCGGATAGCCACAATCGAACGAACCAGGTGTTGGTTGTAGCCCATTCTCCCGGTAATGCCATGCATGATGATGCCGATGCGACGACTAGACACTGTTCATTCTGCCTTTTATAGTTTCTAATGTTTGTTTTATAAGTTGCGTTCTTGAGTGGACCATAACGGCGCTCGGGCTGTCAAACATCTTAGAGCATCACATGGGGGAGTCTTGAACAAACGAAAGTTGTCGCGGGTGATGGTGTGTTTTCTCTTAGTCTCGTGGGCATCTGTGGCCCTGGCTGCAAGCGATATCCCCAAAGCCGCCTGGACCCGCCCCATCGGGCTTCCGCTCGAAAATCCCGGTGTGACCAAAGATCCTGGCATGATCGACGATGGCTATTGGCAGGGAGCGCCCGTTGGGGGCATGGGCGCGGGAACGTTCTTCCGGTCCTATCGCGGAGATTTCTCCCGCTGGCACATCAAAGCAGGCGTTCACAAATACGAGACCGTCTATGTGAATGAATTCGCGATGTACCAGAAATCAGAGGGTGATTCCGCGGGAACGGCGCGTGTCCTGATGACCGATCATCCCAAAAACGGAGAGTTGGCCAGCTGGCAATGGGACTATCCCGTAGGAGCAGGGGAATACTCAGCCCTATATCCGAAATCCTGGTACGACTACAAGTGGGACAAATTTCCCGCTCACGTGGTGTTGGAGCAATACTCACCCGTGCTCCCGGACAACTACCGTGAATCCAGCTATCCGGTCGCAGTTTACCGCTGGCATGCTGAGAATCCGACCGATCATCCGGTCACGGTCTCGGTGCTTCTCTCCTGGGCCAATATGGGCGGGTGGTTCCGGACGTTTACCCACGACTTCAACGGCACGCCCAACCAGGGCAACTACAACCAGTTTGTCAGTGAAGCGGCTGGATCCGCGGGCACCATGAAAGGCATCGTCTTCGATCGCGGCCGGGATGGCGGAGCGCTGAACGAGTGGGACGGCCAGTTTGCGATTGCCGCGCTCGAAAGCCCGGGCGTCGAGGTCACCTACCAGACGACTTTTCTTGCCCAGGGAGACGGAAAGGCAGTCTGGGTGCCCTTTGCGAAGGACGGACGGCTTGCGAACAGCGATACATCCTGGGTGAGCGACAGCGAAAAACTAGCCGGCGCCATCGCGCTGCGATTCACCTTGCAACCGGGAGAGAACAAGATCGTTCCCATGGTGATCTCGTGGGATCTTCCGGTGGTGCAATTCGGCCAGGGACGCAAGTGGGACCGGCGCTACACAGATTTCTATGGCGCCACGGGCAACAATGCCTGGAAGATCGCCCGCGATGGACTGCTGCAGGCCGCGGCCTGGAGTGATGCCATCGACAAGTGGCAGGCTCCCTACATTAATGATGAGAACAAGCCGCTTTGGTACCGGGGCATGCTTTTCAACGAGCTCTACACGCTTGCGGATGGCGGCACCTTCTGGGGCAGGCAGGTGGGCAC
>CAWIRT010000017.1:0-46123 GCA_963838445.1 uncultured Acidobacteriaceae bacterium | reverse complement strand
CAAAAAGGGTAATGGTGCCGATATTGCCGAAATCAGCCTGCTCTGGCCAGGTGCTTCAGAGTGATCTGGACAACGGCCAGAACAGCCCGATCAGGGCCGGTAAGCGCATCGCGTTCCGATACCGCGCTGTAGGAATCGCGCAGGCGCTCCAATACTTCCGTGGGGTTCGAAGGCATCTTGAACAGAGGGACGTTGCGTGGCACCTCGTTTGGATCAACCATGACTGGCTCTCCTGCACCTGATCGAATCGGGGAGACGACGAACGAAACAGCGAGCCCGCTTCATCAGATTTTCCAATGCAAGAGCCCGTGGAGAAACGCCGCTGGAGCGAAAGCATACGGAGTCTCGCGTTGCCAGTCAGCCTTCAATGTCTGACCGCAGACACGCCGGTACCCGGACGTTGATTACCCGGAGTGCCGGATTGTTTTTTCTCATCTTGACTGGATCGCCGCATCGGAGAAACGGGCATTCGCAACGCGCCGATTCATGCCTCCCTGCGAAGGCGGGACGAAAAGGGTTATCTTGGACAAGCTCGAATTGCGCGCATGCGGAGGACTTTTGAATGGGACACAAATACGCCAACATCCTTGAAACCGTCGGCAACACTCCCGTGGTCAGGATCAATAAGCTGGGACCGCCGGGAATCAACCTGTTTGTCAAAGTCGAGGCCTTCAACCCACTCGGTTCGGTCAAGGATCGTCTTGCCCTGGGCGTGATCGAGAATGCAGAGAAGACGGGAAAGCTCAAGCCGGGGCAGACGGTGGTAGAGGCCACAAGTGGGAATACAGGGATCGGGCTGGCCATGGTGTGTGCGCAGAAAGGTTATCCGCTGGTGGTCACGATGGCGGAAACCTTTAGCGTAGAGCGGCGTAAGCTGATGCGGTTTCTGGGGGCCAAGGTAGTGCTTACCCCGGCCGCGGGCAGAGGTTTCGGCATGGTCGCCAAAGCCACGGAACTGGCCGAAGCCCATGGGTGGTTTCTCACCCGTCAGTTCGAGAATGAAGCCAATGCTGACATGCACTCGCGGACTACAGCTCAGGAGATATTGCGGGATTTCCAGGGGGAACGGCTGGACTATTGGGTGACGGGTTTTGGCACCGGCGGCACGTTAAAGGGCGTAGCGAGAGTGCTGGCTAAAGAGCGTCCTGAGACCAAGATTGTGCTTTGCGAGCCAGATGACGCGCCGATGGTATCGAGCGGGATCGCGCAGCAACAGAATCCGGATGGATCGCCGTCGGCGCCACACCCCGCGTGGAAGCCCCATCCGATGCAGGGCTGGAGCCCGGACTTTGTCGCCAAGCTGGTGGGGGATGCGATGGACACTAAGCGCGTCAGTCAGGTGCTCCGCATCAGCAATGCGGAGGCCATGCGCTGGAGCAAGGAACTTGCCCGCAAGGAAGGAATCTTCGTGGGCATCAGCTCGGGCGGAACTTTCGCGGCGGCCCTTCAGGTTGCTGCAGCGGCTCCTCAGGGAGCAACGATTTTGTGCATGCTGCCGGATACGGGAGAGCGGTACCTGAGCACTCCACTGTTCGCCGACGTTGCCGTCGACATGACGCCGGAAGAGGTGGAGATTTCACGCTCCACTCCGAGCGCGTGGCTACAACCGGCAGAGGTGAAATGAGCAAGGAAAAGACGATGAGCCGATTCGAGCTCGAAGAAGAGGGCGAGACTGCATACCTCGAATTTGAGCTCGATCATGCGGGATGGATCACACTCTGGCACACTGAGGTGCCTCAAGCGCTACGCGGGCGAGGTCTGGCTGGAGTGCTGGCAAAGACGGCGCTTGAATACGCTCGCGACAACAACCTGAAAGTGGATGTGATTTGTCCTTTGGTGGCGAACTTCCTCTCCAAGAATCCGGAATTCCAGCCTTTGGTGGGGAAATAGTGAAGGTGGCGTTTGGAAGTTAGGTATCGATTGGTTCTTTGGGCTGGTTTAGTCCCCGTGGTATCCCACATCTCGCGAAAAACGAGCGAGATGTGGGGCACCCGGCCATTGTGGCGGGTTTGGGATTATTCGGCCTTGCTCCAATCAATCGCGGGACGTTGGATATGTGCTCACTTTTCAGTACTTGACCTTTATTTGTGACGCTCACGGGATCACTAAGTATTGTTCGAGTTTTCCGTCGGGCATCTGGTAGGTGGTCACCTTCAGTTCGCGATCGGGAAAGGTGACGTTAAAGATTCGGAACATCATCCCGCCCCGCGCTTCCTGCTTGGTTTCCTTGAAGCTGAGCGGTGGTCCCAACGGCTTCAGGCTGGAGGCAAAATCATCCACCGTCTGCTGGTTGAAATAGGCGTTGCAATAGTTGGTGAAAAGGCTGCGGTCGATGTGCCCGTCGGCTAGGCCATTGAAGATAGCGAGCGCCTGCGCCTCCTCCCTGGTTGGGGCTGATGCTGGGAGGCCCAATACCATGGGCATGATCCTATCGGCAATCAAGCGTGCCGCATGGGTAGCCATTTCGTTGGTGAGGACGACGATGGCCGCATGGTCGTCTGGAAAGACTATGTTTTCCGAGACAAAACCCGAGACTTCCCCTGAGTGCTCAATAAAGTTGTGGCCATCGCGCTTACCCAAATTCACCCCGAGGCCGTAACCGGTGTTGGCGCCATTTTTGAGCAGGATCGGGGTCAACATCTGCACATAAGAAGCTGGTTCGAGCAGGGAACGATTCATCATGCTGATGTCCCAAAGCGCCAGGTCGTGGGCCGGCATGGCAAGCTCGCCGGCAGCGAACATCCACCCGGCACCTTCCTGGGGCGAAGGGCGTTCGGGTCCCAGGGCGTGACGCTCGTAGCCGGTGGGGTCGGTGGCGGGCAACTTGCTGGCGTCTGTGTCGTAGACGTTGTCCATACCCAAGGGCACGAAGATGCGTTTCTTCAACAGATCGATCAAGGGCATGCCACTGACCTGCTCCACAATGCGGCCGGCGATTACGTAGTTGGTGTTGGAATACTGCCACTGCGTGCCGGGGTCGAAATCCAACGGCTTTTTTGCCCAAACATCCAGGATGTGCTGCGCGGTTGTGGGCACCATCATGGAGGTCATGACGTAGTCCTCCGGCCAATAATCCTGGTAGCCCGAAGTGTGCGAAAGGAGCATGCGGATGGTGACTTCCCTGGCCCGCGACAAGTCGGGCAGGTACTTCGAGACGGGATCATCCAGGGTGAGCTTGTGCTCCTGCGCCAGGAAAAGTACGGCGGCCGCGGTGAACTGCTTGCTGATCGATCCAATGGAGTACTGCATTTGCGGGGTGGCTTCCATTGGTGGGGAGAGCCGGGCCATACCATATGCCTGCAGATAGGCGATCTGGCCGTCCTTGACCACGGCAATCGAGGCGCTGGGCACTTTGGTAGAGGCCAAAACCTGGTTGGCAGCGGCGTCGATGCTGGATTTCGTGTCCTGAGAAAGCGTCGAGTCAGCGCGGAGCGCTGGACCGATCATGAGGGACAGCAGAGTGAGAATGAGCAGGGGTTTCGACATGCTGGCTCTGATTGTAAGAGGAGCCGGGACTGTCCGTGATTTTCGTCATTTCAAGAAATGCGTCTAAACTACTCGGGCGTGCTGGAGGATCCATCATGCTTACCCGTAGAGAGTTTACCCGCCTGGCGATGGCCGGGGCTGCTTCCCAGGTGGTTTCTCCGCTGTTGGCACAAGGGGGCGATCGCAAGATCGGCTATGGGATTATCGGCCTGGGCCGCATTTCCATGGATCACTTCATGCCTGGAGTGCTGGCCAGCAAGAACTCGAAAATCACTGGCCTGGTGAGCGGGCATCGCGATAAGGCCCTGGCACAGGCGGCTAAGTATGGGGTACCCGAGACCTCTATCTATAGCTACGAGAATATGGACGAGTTCAAGAACAACCCAGCCATCGATGCGGTGTACGTGGCATTGCCCAACAGCATGCATGCCGAATACACCATCCGCTCCGCGCGCGCGGGCAAGCACGTGCTGTGCGAAAAGCCGATGGCCACGTCAGTTTCGGATTCAATGGCGATGATCAAGGCCTGCAAAGAGGCGAACAAGAAGCTGATGATTGCCTATCGCTGCCACTACGAGCCAACGAATCTGCGCGCGATGCAGCTTATCCGGGAGGGCAAGCTGGGCAAGATCCAGGCGATCGAAAGCGCGAACGGCTTCAGGGAAAGGGCCGGGGAATGGAGGCTTGACCGTAAGCTGGCGGGCGGCGGCCCGTTAATGGATATGGGCGTCTACTCCCTCAACGCCTGCCGCTATCTCACGGGCGAGGAACCGATCGACCTTAAGGGATACTCGTCGGTGATCGATCATGATGGACGGTTCGACACGGTAGAAGAGAATGTGTCGTGGACGATGAAGTTTCCTTCCGGGGTGGTGGCTAGTTGTAACACCAGTTATGGGGCTCCGATGAATGGGTTTTACCGGGTGCATGGATCGATGGGGTACTTGTATGCGGAGCCGGCGTTTCCCTACCAGGGGCTTCACCTTACGGCCCAGTTTGCCGACCCGGCGGGAGGCAAGCCCATCATGCTCGATGAGCCCAACCCGAATAAAGACCCTTCCCAGTTCACTGCGCAGGCCGAGTATTTTTCCGATTGCATCATCAAGGATCAGACGCCGAAGACGGCCGGAGAAGAGGGATTGCTCGACATGCAGTACATGTCGAAGATCTATGAGTCCTGCGGATTGCCTGCTTTGTAACTTGGGGGGAACGTTTTTGTTGATCGGCAGATAAGGGCTGATCTAGTATTGAGCCTCCCCTGGCAGAAGACCCCAAGCGACGATTCCGGGACTCCATATTACCTCTGAGCGATGAGGACCTGATGGTGACGGGCAGCGCCAGTCCCAGTGCCGCAACCGGAGAGCCGCCTGGGCCCCTGGATAACGCAGGTTACAACTTTTTGCCACCACGGCGAAGAGCGCAGCTCGTCGTTCTTCCCAGCTTGATGCGCAATCCTGCGGATTACTTTGCGCAGACCGCCCAGAGATATGGAGGGGTGGTCACGCTGAGCCCCAACCGTGCCTATCTGGTTACGGATCTGGACGGGATCAAGCACGTTCTGCAAGACAACCATACCAACTACATCAAAGGCCCCTGGTATCAGGTGCTGCGCCCCTTGATGGGAGATGGATTATTCTCCATCGACGGCGATGATTGGAAGCGCCAGCGACGGCTGGTCCAGCCGGCATTTCAGCGGAAGCATCACCCCCGGATGGCCGTCATTATGGTCGATTCCACATCTCGAATGCTCCAGCGCTGGGAGCGGAACGCATCCCAAGCCGAAGCTGTGGATGGGCGCGCTGAGGTCATTTTGCTCACGCTCGAAATCCTCTTACGCAACATGTTCAGTGGGGATTTGATCGGTTCGGAGCAGGTCATACGGGATGCCATTCTAGATTGCTCCCGACACATGAACCTGATTGGCGCGGTGAAGTTAGTCAAACTCCTGACCTGGTTTCGCTTTGCCAAGAGGCATCGTTTTGAGCGCGGCGTCCGTACGTTGGATCAGTTCGTTCTTCGCGTGGTCGAGCAGCGAAGGCGAAATCAGGTCGACAACGGTGACCTGGTGTCGCTGCTTCTCTGGGCCCGCGATGAGCAGACCGGGGAATCAATGAGCGATCGCCAGATCCGCGACGAACTCAAGACCATGCTGCAGGCGGGGAACGACACGGTCGCCGATGTTATTTGCTGGACATGGTATCTCCTGGCCAAGCACCCGCAGGTGCGGGAACGGGTCGAATTGGAAGTCGATTCGGCGTTGAAAGGCCGCCCGCCCGGCTTCGAAGACTTGCCTGTTCTCGAGTACACCCACCGCGTCATCATGGAGACGATGCGGCTTTACCCGCCAGGGTGGGTTTTCGCCCGGAGCGCGGTGAAGGACGATGTGATTGGCGGATACCGAATTCCTGCCGAGGCACTCGTCATCATCAGCCCATACGTGATGCACCGGCTACCGAGTTTATGGGAAGATCCGGAGACGTTCGATCCCGATCGCTTCCTGGCGGAGAGGTCGCAAGGGCGACCGCGTTTTGCCTACTTCCCTTTCAGTGCAGGGCCGCGCCAGTGTATAGGGGCCGATGTTGCGATGATGGAGGCGAAAATGATCGTCGCCATGGCCGCGCAGCGGTACCGGCTTTCGGTGCCGGCAGACCTTTCCCCTGGGCTCAAAACTCGCATCAGTTTGACCCCGGACTGTGCCATCGCGCTCACGCCCGTCGCTCGCCAACCTCACCTGGTCACCCAGGTTCCAAGCGGGGCTGTTTAACCATGTGCGGAATTGCGGGCGAGTTCATCTTCGATCCAAAGGGACGGGTAGACGAGTCGAGGATCGTGCCCATGGTTTCGGCGATCCGCCATCGTGGTCCCGATCAATGGGGGTACTATCTCGGCTGCTCGGGGTCGGTTCTGCTGATCAACACGCGGTTGTCGATTGTCGATCTGTCGAATGGGCGTCAGCCGCTCTCGAATGAGGATGGCTCGGTCTGGGTTGTCCTGAATGGCGAACTTTACGGATTCCAGGACATCGCCAAGGATCTCGAGTCGAGGGGCCATCGTTTTCGCACCCGCAGCGACACCGAGATTATCGTTCACCTGTACGAAGAATACGGCGAAGATTTTGTTTCCCATCTGCGCGGCGAGTTCGCCATCGCCCTTTTGGATCAGAGGAATGAGGTGTTGTACCTCGTCCGCGACCGATTCGGGATCAAGCCTCTGTTCTATACCCGGCTGAACGACACGCTGGTGTTCGGCTCGGAAATCAAGGCGATCCTGGGGCATGGGAAGGCTCAAGCGCGGCTGGATCACGTCACTCTTTTCCATATGCTGCACGGGTTGGTATTGCCGGAAGCAACGTGTTTTGAAAACATCCGGATGGTCGAGCCCGGGTGCATGTTGCGCATCTCGCGCTCCGCGGTAACCCGGCACCGTTACTGGGATCTACCCCTGGACGGCGAGGTGGCAATCGCCAGCGACGAAGAAGCAATTGAGGAGTTCCGGCGCTTGTTCTACGAAGCTGTGCGCTTGCGGTTGCATGGCGATGTAGAAGTCGGGGCCTATGTCTCAGGGGGCCTGGATTCGACTTCGGTTGCCGCGACGGCGGCCGAAATCAGTGGCCGAATGGTCAAAGCCTTTACGGTGGAGTTTGAGAACAAAAATCTAGACGAGGGGCAAGCTGCGGCGGAATTCGCGCAAGCCAGAGGTTTTGAGCACCTCACTATCCGGATCGGTCCGGGAGACCTGGCACCTCACTTCGAGCGCTCCTTGTGGCACAGCGAAATTGCGGTGAGCAACAGCCACGGAGCAGCCAAGATGATTCTGTCAGAGCTGGCTCGGCGCCATGTCAAGGTGGTGCTTACCGGCGAGGGTGCTGACGAAACGCTGGCGGGCTATAACGTTTTTCGGCACATTGCCCTGCTTGAGGAAGTTCGCACCCATCCTCGAGATCGGGAGCGGCGGGCCGCGCTCGAGACCCTGCTCGGCCAAGAACAGGCAGGGATCGCGCTCCTCAACACAGGGATATTACCGATCCGAGCGTTGCCGGACTACGATCGCATCGCTGGCCTGTTTGGCGCCTACCCCTACGCCATGGCTCGCGCGCTGCGAACCGCGAAAAAACTTCCATTCGTCATGTCCGGCGATTTTCGCCGGGAGGTCGCAGGGATCGATCCCATTGCCGAGATGGCCGAGCGGATCGGCCATGGCCGCATGAAGTCCCTCTCGCCGGTCGCCGCGCATCAATACTATCTCTTCAAGACCGACATGCCGTCCTACAACCTCAGCTTTCTAGGCGACCGGGTCGAAATGGCACATTCCATCGAGGGCCGAGTGCCATTTCTCGACCACAAACTGGTTGAGTTTGCCTTCTCGCTTCCAGTGTCGCTGAAGCTGCGGAACGGGTCGGAAAAGTACGTCCTGCGCCGCGCCATTGCCGAGAGGCTACCCTCCGCGTTGCGGGTGAAGAAACGACCGTTCGTAGCAGCGTCGAATGAGACGCTGGGACTGGACAGGAACTCTGCCTTTGCCGCGCGATATTTAGATAGCCGCGCCATCCGTAACACCGGCTTATTCAAGCCGAAGGTGGTGGAGGGTCTACGCCGCAGTCTCGCCTATCTTCCCCACGGCTCGCGGGTCTTGAGCCTGACGGAGACCTTGTTGACTGGGGTGGCCTCCATGCAGGCCATCAACGAAATGTTTTGCGAGCGCTTCGAGGAATCAGCGGTGCGATTCAATCTTGCCCGGGCCGACTCCACTTTGGCCGATGGGCGGATCTGATGGTTTCCGGGGAAGGATGAGGGTTTTCGGTTTTGATCGACTAATATAAGCCGATTCACTAATATCTCTCTGTCTACCGATCCTAAGCTGCAACGTTGGGAAGCGCCCTCTGGAGGGCGTGAGCTGTTGCATGCGGTGAGGGTGGAGGATGAGATGACGAGAACGATCAGCACCGAAACTCCTCCGTCGGTGACAACAACTTCAGAGACAAGTACGACTGACGGCAATGCGCCGCAGCGTCGTACACCGGTCACCGTTATCGCCAAGGTAGGTATTGTGGCGGCGATCGTGTTCGCTCTTTACCTGATCTGGGCTAACTTTGTCGCTCCGCCGAAGATCCCTCGCAGCATGGTGGCCCTGAGCGGGCGTATCGAGGGAGATGACTCGGCGGTGGCGCCCAAGACGACGGGACGCATCCTGGAAATCCGATTCCGGGAGGGCGATGCGGTCAAGGCCGGAGAAACGATCGCGGTGCTTGACGACGACCAGGTTTTCGCCCGGGCAGATCAGGCTCGTGCCGCGGTAACGGTGGCCGAGGCGCGCTTGCGATCTTCCCGCGATCAGATCGCAGTGCTTCAGGAGCAGCTGCAGCAGAACGACTTGCAGACGGAGCAAGCGAAACTGGATGCGAGTGGCCGGGTGCGACAGGCGGAGGCCGACGTTGCGGCTGCGGAATCGGAGCTGGCGAACCAGGAAGCTGCCTTCCAAATCGCCGACTTTGACCGGACCGCTTATAACAAGCTACGCAAGACGGACGCGGTGTCGGAGCGCCAGGCGAGGCAAGCCAACGCCACGGCGGAACAGCAAGCAGCGGCGGTGGCTGCTGCCAAGCGCAAGCTGGAGTCAGCACGGGGCATGTTGACCATGGCCCAGGCGACGCTTTCGAATCCCGGGATTCGGGGTTTCCAGGCATCCACGGTGCGCAAGCAACTGGCACAGCAAAAATCGGAGATTGCCTACTCCCAGGCGTTGGCGGACCAGGCACGCTTCCAGCTTGCCGAGGCTCAGGCTACGCGCAGCGACCTGACGGTGAAGGCGCCGTTTGATGGCACGGTGATGACGCGGGCGGCGGAACCGGGCGAGGTGGTGCAAGCGGGCACGGCCATCGTGACCCTGCTGGATCTGAGCAAGGTGTACCTGCGGGGTTTTATCCCCGAAGGGCAGATCGGCAAAGTCAAGGTCGGTCAGCCGGCACGGATCTACCTGGACTCCGACCCGGCAAAACCCCTCGATGCATACGTGGAGCGAATCGATCCGCAAGCCACATTTACGCCGGAAAATACCTACTTTCGCGACGACCGCGTAAAGCAAGTGGTGGGGGTAAAACTGCGAGTGAAGAGCGGCATCGGGTTGGCCAAGCCTGGCATGCCGGCGGATGGAGAGATTCTGGTTGAGGGCAACACCTGGCCGCCCGGCCGGTTCAACCGATGAGACGCACGTGGTGACCTCAGCGCCTCCGGTACCCTTCGAGCCCGCGATTGCCCTGGGGTCCATCGCGATCCGGATCCACGACCTGGTAAAGCGATACGGTGCCGTGGAGGCGGTGCGCGGCATCTGTCTGGACGTGCACGAGGGCGAAATCTTTGGCCTGATTGGGCCGGATGGAGCGGGCAAGACGTCAACCTTCCAGATCTCCGCCGGAGTGATGGAATCGACTTCCGGCGGGGTTGAAATTTTCGGCGTGCCGGCACGCGAGGCTCGGGCGCAGACGGGCTACCTCACGCAGAATTTCAGCCTGTATCCGGATCTCACCGTCGAGGAGAACATTCGCTATATCGGAGATTTGCGGCGCGTGCCGCGGGCAGATATCGCGTTGCGGGGACACCGGTACCTGCAGATGTTCGACATGGATCGTTTTGCCTCACGGCTGGCCGGTAAGCTGAGCGGCGGGATGAAGCAGAAACTTGCCCTGGCGTGCGCGCTGGTGCCGGAGCCGCGGGTGCTGCTGCTGGATGAGCCGACAACCGGGGTCGACCCGGTCTCACGGCGTGAGTTCTGGGACGCGCTGGCGCACCTGGCCGCTGACGGGCTGACAATTTTACTGGCGACGCCGTATCTGGACGAGGCGGAGCGATGCCACCGGGTCGCGCTCATGCATCAGGGGGAAATCCACGACCTCGGGACTCCGCAGGAATTGCGCGAGAAACTGGGCGCACAACGGATGGAGCTGCGGGTGTCAAATCTTGCGGTGGCGGAAGAGATTCTTTCTCCGTTGGCAGGAAGCGCCGGCGAAATTCTCGACGTGCAGCGCTTTGGGGACCGGCTGGATCTGCTGGTGCCGCATCCGGATCTGGCGCGAGCGATCACCGAACTCAATCTGAATAGCGCGGGCCTGGAGATTCAGGAAATCCTGTTGGATGAGCCAACGCTGGAGAACACGTTCGTGGCGCGGCTTCGGGCGCTGGGGGAACAGGTGCACGACGAGTCTTTCCCGGCACGCCATAGCCATACGGAGCACATGGGCCAGGTGGCAATTGGAGCCTCGCAACTGAGCAAACAATTCGGCTCCTTCACTGCTGTGCGGCAGTTGAGCCTCGAAGTTCACTACGGCGAGATCTATGGATTGCTGGGCGCGAATGGCGCGGGCAAGACCACGACGATCAAGATGCTGTGCGGCCTGGTCGAACCAAGCGCTGGAGGGGTTCAGCTCGCCGGCTGGACGAAACATCTTCGGTCGGGCGAAGTACGCCAGCGCATTGGATACATGTCGCAGAAATTCTCACTCTATAACGACCTCTCGCTTGAAGAAAACCTGGAATTCTTTGCCGGGGTGTACGGCGTGCCACGCAAAGAACGCGACGAAAAGAAGCGGTGGGTGCTTGAGTTTTCCGGTCTGCAGGGGCGCGAACAGCAGCTCACGGGCAGCCTGCCCCAGGGCTGGAAGCAGCGGGTAGCCTTCGGCGCAGCGATCATGCATGAACCGAGCGTGCTGTTTCTCGACGAGCCGACTTCGGGCGTGGACCCGCTGGCGCGGCGATCTTTCTGGAAGATGATCAACCGGCTGGCCGATGCGGGCACAGCGATTCTGGTGACCACTCATTATCTTGAAGAGGCCGAGCAATGCAACCGGCTGGGGCTGATGGTGGCCGGCGAACTGGTGGCCGAAGGGACACCCACCGCGATCAAAGCAGCGCAGCCAGGACAACTGATGGAATTCATCACCGATCAGCCGCAACGCGCGCTCGATCTTTTGAAAAGTGACGAGGAGCGTTGGGCCGTTTCTCTATTCGGAAACCGGCTGCACATCGTGTTCAACGAAGACCAGGCTAAGGATGAGAGATTCTATCGCGACAAACTGGCGGCGGCGGGGATCAGGGTCATCTCCGCGAAACCAGGGCGCTTCTCGCTCGAAGACGTGTTCATCAGCGTGGTGGAAAAGGCCCGATTGAAGGGCAAGGTGGGTTCGGAGGACTGACGCCGTGCGACGGATTTTCGCCCAGGCCCGGAAAGAATTGATCCAGATTCTGCGCGATAAGCGGGCGCTCGCCCTGGCGCTGATTCTGCCGCTGACCCAACTTATCCTGATGGGCACGTCGATTTCGCTGGACATAAAAAATATGCCCCTGGCAGTGCAGGATTTCGATAATTCGCCGGCGTCGCGGCAGCTGATTGATGCGTTCCGCGAATCGATCACTTTCGAAATCATCCCCTCTGCCGTGGACCAGCGTCCGGAAGAGTCGTTCCTGAACAATGAAGCGCGTGCCGTTTTGATTATCCCGGAAAGGTTTGGCAGGGACGTGGCGCGCGGCGCAAACACCCCGATACAGGTGTTGGTGGACGCCTCCGATGCCAACACGGCGCGCTTGATCGACGGTTACGCATCGCAGATCACCAACGCGTTCAACACGGCAAACGGAGGGGCGGCGAAGCCGATGCCGGTGCAGGCCGCGATTCGCTTCTGGTACAACCCGGGCCTTTCCTCGATGAAATTTTACGGGCCGGGAGTCTTCGTGCTGGCGCTGTCGCTGTTCCCTCCCATGCTGGCCACACTGGCCATGGCGCGCGAAGGAGAGCAGTTAACTATTCTGCAGGTCTATGTCTCCAGTATCTCGGCGCATGAATTTTTGCTGGGAAAGATCCTCGCTTTTATGGTGGTAGCGGTGGTGGACAGCGTGCTTCTGCTGGCGTTGCTGTTCACTTATTTTGGCCTTGGGATCGCGGGTGACCCAACGCCGTTTATGGTGGCGACGGTGCTGTACGCGTTTTGCGTAGCCGCATTTGGAATCATGATCGGCGCTCTCATTCCGAATCAGGCGGCGGCCATGCAGGCAGTCGCGTTGGGCGGGTTCCTGCTGGTGTTCATGCTGGCTGGTCTCATTTTTCCGATTCAGAATATTCCGATCCAGATTCGCTGGATTTCGAATTTCGTCTGGGGCCGCTATTACATCGACATTGTGCGCGACTTTCTGCTGCAGGGGGGCGGGTGGCCGGCGGTGTGGTGGAAAGTGATCATCATTGGTATTTTGGGGTCCGTTTTTTACCTCCTGGCGTGGCGCAAACTCCGGCGCATGCAGTTGACGGCGTAAGTATGAGAGCAAGCTTTCAGGTTTTTTCGAGTCGCCGGTTTGGTGCGCTGCTGCGCAAGGAGTTCGCGCAGATCCGGCGCGACCGGCGGCTCGCGATGTCGTTGATCCTGCCGCCGATTTTGCAACTGCTACTGTTCAGCGTAGTGCTGAACGCCACGGTGTCGGATCTGAAGCTGGGCGTGATTGACGAAAGCCGGACCGCGCAGAGCCGCGACCTGGCATCTACGCTGACGGAAAGCCGCAGCTTTCGCTTGGCCGGTTACTACAACTCGGTGGATGAACTGGGCAATGCCATCAGCCGCGGAGATATTGATGCGGGGGTCGTCATCCCGCGGGATTTTGCCCGCGACCTGGAGCGCGGAAGGCCGGTCACGGTGCAGTTCCTGTTGAATGCCATGAATGCCAACACGGCAACGATCGCTCGATCCTATGCGCAGGGGGTGATCCTGACCTGGAACCAGGGACTCTCGGAGAACGGATTGCATGCGCGCTTTTCGCAGGTCGACGCGTCGCCGGTGAGCCGCCGGGGGCAGGTCATTTTGACGCGGGCGTTTCTTTTCAATCCAGGCCTGATCAACAGCTGGTTTGTGGTTACGGGGGTTCTGGGGCTGCTGCTCATCCTGAATGGCTCCATTGTCGCCTCCGCGGCCATGGTGAAGGAACGGGAAGCGGGCACGATCGAGCAACTCGTTATGTCGCCGGCGGAAACATCAGAGATCATCGTGGCCAAAATTGCGCCGCTGTTTTTGCTGCTGATGCTCATGGTAATTTTCGCTACGCTTTTTATGAAGCTTGTGTTCAACGTTCCGTTTCACGGAAACCTCTTCGTTGTGTTCTGTGGCGCGTCGCTGTGCATCTTGTCCGGCATCGCGCTGGGCACAGTGATTGCGACGTTTTCGAGGTCGGCACAGCAGGCACAGCTCACCAGCTTTTTTGTCAATCCCCTGCTTACCACAGCCTCGGGCGCGGTCACGCCGGCGGAAGCGGTTCCGCACTGGCTGCAGCCGTTAGTGTGGATCAATCCGATTCGCCATTTCAGCGTGATTGCGCGCTCCAACATGATCAAGGGCACGGGTTTCGCCGGGTTGTGGGAGGACTTTCTGATCCTGGGGGTGTTTACGCTATTGCTGGTGGTGCTCAGCGTCTGGCGGTTCCGCAAAATGCTCAGCTGAACGGCTGTGGCGGGGCGACTTTCGGGCCGGGGGTGTCGAGACTCGGAAAGAAAGCGTAGACTCAACTCCGCGCTGCTCTGGGTAAAGCGCTGCCCTCAGGGGCTAAAGCCCATCGTTTTTGTTTCAATGTATGTACGGGCTGAAGCCCGTACCCTTCAGGGAGGAAAGAAGTACCCCAGGGGCTAAAGCCCTCGTCTTTGCGGCTTTTACGGCCCGACTAAAAGTCGGGCCCTGATACAAAGTATCAGAGCCCGACTGGTGAAAAACTCGCGCATTCATAGATTGACTCAACAAGTCAGATGATCAAAGAACAAGTCGATTCGCTGATCCGATAACTTTTCAGCCGTCCCTACGGGACTTTCAAGGGCGCACGCGAACACAGGACTGCGTCCTGCCTGGAGTTTTCTACATTTCAGAGTTGCGAATTGGCCGGCGGAAGACATTTTTGCCGTATTTGGATCAACGAACCGCCTAGCTGTGCCAGCCCCGGACTTTCAGTCCGGGGAAGCGGGTTTTCAAACCCGCGTGAACGCTCCGGTATATAGATTTCAGGGCTTTAGCCATGGTGGCGCGGCGTCCAATTCGATTCCCGGAGCCGCTGATGACCACGCAAACAGCTCCGGTCTCTCGCTCAAGCCCGTTTGACCGGATTCTCCCAAATGTAAGTGCGGTGATGTTGGTAGTCCTCTGCGTCACGAATGCGGTGATTCACGAAACTTGCTTGCCATATTTCAAAAGCAAAATGTATTTCCCGCTTCGCGCGATAGGAGAAACCGCCTTTGATCCACTGCAGTGCCTTTTCCAGCGGGACCTCCGCCGCAGGGGTCAGCAGCAGATGAAAGTGATTGGGCATGATTACAAATTCATGCAGCAGAAACCGCTTCTTTCGACAATTCTCTGCCAGAACATCCACTAGCAGCTGAGCCATGCGATCGGATTGGAGAAGCGCACGGCGTCGTCGAGGTCACGAAGAACGTACGCGTTGATTGGGGAGCTTGGGGCATTTTCACCAGGGCTAAAGCCCGGCAGTTGCAAGATAAAAGCGTTCTCGCGGGTTTAAAAACCCGCTTCCCCGGACTGAAAGTCCGGGGCTGGCACACCTTGGCACGGATCATACTGTAGCCTGTCACAAACTATGGTGCTTAGGGTCCGCTGCCTGCCTCCCTGGTTTTGAAAATGTAGAAACTCCAGACCCAGGACTGCGTCCCTGGGTTACGTTCGGCCGTCCCTTCGGGACTCAATCTCATGATGGGCTGCCGAGGACGTACTCCGACGGCAGCAGGCGCCGTGTGTCTTTCCAGTATTGCGAGGAGAGCCCTGGCCATAGGATGGTCCCCTTGCCGGTTTCGTCGAGGTACCAGCTCTTGCAGCCGGAGGCGTAGACGGTGCGGCTCATACGCTCTTGCAGCCGCACGTTGAAGCGCGCCTGTTCTTCGGGACGAGCCTCGATGGAGTGGGCGCCGCTGCGGCGCATCAATTTCAGGCACTCCAGAATGTAGCGCGTCTGCGCTTCAATCATGAAGACGATGGAGTTGTAGCCAACACGGCTGTTGGGCCCAATGAGCAGAAACAGGTTGGGGAATCCGGCTACGGCGACGCCGCGAAAAGCCTCGGCACCGGATTGCCAGGCCTGGTTGAGCGAAACCCCGTTGCGCCCGCGGAAAAGCACGGGGGAAAGGAGATCGGTGGTGCGGAAGCCGGTACAAAAAATCAAGGCATCCACTTCCCTTTCCTGTCCATCTTCCGTCAGCACACTTCCCTCGCGCACTTCGGCGATCCCCTGGGAAACGACTTCCACGTTTGGCCGGCTGAGCGCGGTCAGATAGTCGTTGGAAAGCAGAACACGCTTGCAGCCGATCTGGTAGTTCGGAGTAAGCTTCTGCCGCAGCTCGGGGTTGCTTACGCTCCTGAGTAAGTGGCGCCGGGCATATCGCTCGAGCAGCCGCATATATTTTGGATTGACGGTATAACCGAGGCCGACTGCCTCCTGCCGCAGATAGAGCCAGTTGCGGAAGAGACGCATGTACCCTGGCAGCCTGCGGAACAAGAAGCGTTCCAACCCGAGGATGTTCCGATCAAGTTTGGGAACGATCCAGGGCGGAGTCCTCTGGAAGACGTGGAGGCGGGCGGTCTCCGGTGCAATTTTGGGGACGATCTGGATGGAACTGGCGCCGGTGCCGATCAAGGCGACTCGTTTGCCCTTCAACTCCGCTTCCCGATCCCATTCCGCGGAATGGAAGACGCGGCCGCGGAATCGCTCCAAACCCTTGATCTTCGGATAACTGACGCGGCTGAGGCCGCCCATCGCGGAGACGACGATGCGCGCAGTATATGCTTCTCCAGTTTGCGTGCGGACCTGCCAGAACTGTCCTTCCTCGTCGTAGCAGGCCTCGCGGACTTCCGAGTTGAACCGAATCTTCGGAAGGACGTGGTATTTCCTTGCGCAATGCTGCAGATACTTCCAAATCTCGGGCTGAGTCGGGTACATGCGCGACCAATCGGGGTTGAGCTCGAAAGAATAAGAGTAGAGATGGGAGGGGACGTCGCAGGCGCACCCGGGATAGGTATTCACGCGCCAGGTGCCGCCGACGTCAGGGCCACTTTCCAGTACGACGTAGGAGCCCAATCCGGCCTGCTCCAGGCGAATGGCGACACACAGACCGCCGAAGCCGCTGCCGATAATCAGAACTTCAAAGTCAGGACTCATGGTTGACATCAACACGTCCTTGGCCAGCGAAGCGGACCGGGGAAGCCGCAACGCGGAGCTTTTTACTGCGACGACACTGGCTCAATCCCGTTTGGAGCTGCGCGCATCAGGGAATACGATTCGCGCAGAACTCTCAGCCAAAGCATGGGGAAGCCAATTACCGGAGTGATGAGGAATTGCTTGCGCTGGCGCGGAGTCAGCAGGCTAACGACATGACGGTGCAACCGAAGCTGCTGATACCAGGGGAGGCTGGCCACCAAGTGGTGCTCCCAGTGGCAAGGGGTTCCCCATGGGCCTCCGCCGACGAGCATTCCCCAAAACCCGAAGCCAAAACTGCGCGAGCCGTTGAGATTGTCCAGCGGCATCAGGTTATGCTCGGTGAACTGCCGCAAGCGGTCGAGGTAGAACCCGAGCTGCGTGAACAACAGAAGTACCAGGATTGTGAACCAAACTCCCCATAGCCTGTAAGCCAGATACATGTATGACACTTGGTAGAGAAGCGCCACCGCCAAGGTGATCCAGCGGCTCCTGGTGTAATTGGCCGGACGATGGAGTACGAAGTCGGAGAAGTTGATGACCACGGCTAAGGGCAGAAACGTCATCCAGTAGCGGCGCGGAGTCACGAAGTTCAGGAACTCCGCATCTTCCTCGGTGCCGAACCGGGAGTGATGAATCATGTGTTTCTCGGAGTAGAAGTCAGGAACTCCGCCGGTGATGCGGGCAAGATGATAAGTAGCGAAGTTGCCGAAACGGCTGAACGGACCGCGAGGCGGAAAGATTATTCTGTGGGCAGCGCCTTCGTGCATGGTGAATACTGCGAGCGAATACATCAACCAGCAGTGCAGCAGACCACTGCTCACTCCGGCAATCGCGATAGCACCCGCGGGGTTGTGGCGTCCCGGTGCCAGCCATAGGCCAGGAAGCCTTAACAGCGCCAGGTAGTCAGAACCCAGCAGCACAACCAACACCAGCAGGTTTATCAGACAGTGCAGTACGTGGTGAGACTTATACCCACGATGCAGCTCTCTGCCCCGCTCCATGATGGAGTGGACCTGGTCGCGGTTGAGGGGCTCAAACGGCAGTTGCTTTTCGTTTACCTGCGCCCAGCGGATTTCTTCCGGATGAATGTGCATCGGCGTCTCTCCTGTTATGCCTTACCCGCCAGCTTGGCGAACCACCAGCTCAGGCCGACAAACAAAAAGCGCCAGTCTTTGAGGAACTCTGGCGGTTTGCCCTCAAAGGCGTGGCCGATGAACTGGAACACCCACCCGACCACGAATAAGCCAACCACCCACCACCAGATATGCGGCCGCCAGATGGCCAGAGGAATCATGAGCATGGAAACGGCGATCAGGGGGATGCCGATGGTGTGGCATGCGCGATTCACCGAATTCTGATGGCTGGTGGAATACTGCCTGATCCATTCGTCCCTACTTTTTCCCAGCATGGTGTATCCCTCGCTATGTTGTTCTTCCGGCAGCTCTGGAGAATGCGTTGGCATCGCGCACGACACGCCAGAGCAGCTGCGGAAACCCGAGGCCCGGCGGCAGCAGAAACTGCCGCCTTTGTTCTTCAGAAAGCAGCCCCACCATGAAATGGTGGAGAGCGATCTGCTGATACCAGGGGATGCTCGCGACCAGATGGTGAACCATGTGGCACGGCTGCCCCCAAGGCCCGCCTCCTACCAATAGCCCGGAGAAACCCGCGCCGAAACTTCGCGCGCCGCTCTTGTTTTCGAGCGGCATCAGGTTGTGCTCAGTGAATTGCCGCATGCGGTCAAAGTAGAAGCCTACGTGGGGCAGCAGCAGGAGCACGACGAGCACAAACAACACTCCAAAACGGCGGTAGAGCAAGTAGGCGTAGATTCCGTTATAGAGCGCGGCAATTAGCCCCGAGATCACGCGGCCACGGGTGTAGCCAAGCGGGCGATGGATGACGAAGTCACTGTAGTTGAGAAAGCTGCCCAGGGGCAACAGCATGCGCCAGAAACGGCGAGGCTGGACGAAGTTAAGAAACTCCGAATCCTGCTCGGTGCCGAACCTGGCATGATGCGCCATGTGGCAAGCCGCGTAGTAATTGGGCTCGGCAGCCGAAAGGCGGCACAGATTCACAGCCAGGAACTGTGCGGCCCGGCTCAACCGTCCATTTCCAGGGAAGATCAGCTTGTGGGCGGCGCCCTCGTGCAAGGTAAAGATGGCCAGCGAGTAGAGTAGCCAGCTGTGGAGAGCGCCGGCTAATACTGCCGTTGCCACCAGCAATCCTATTCCCGGGTGTCCGTTCGACCGCAGAATCCAACGCGGCATCTGCAGCAGGACGACCCAATCCATCCCGAGAACGCAAGCGATCACCAGTGCATTGATCAGCGCGTGCGTACGGGGATGGGCTTTGAACCACTTGTACAATTCTCGACCGCGGTCCAGGATCCGCCGCGTTTGTTCGCTGCTGAGATCTTCGAAGGCGTGCCCCCGGGAATACTCCCTGGCCATTTCCAACTCATCGAGATGAATCTTCATGGATGGACCTCACGACTGTGCTGCCCTGATTTCGCGAATCCTTTCGCCCAGGGTTCCGTTCAGACCTTCAATTTTCTCCATGGCATGGCGATAGCTCTGGTCGACAATTTCATCCGCCAGGTGCCAGTCGGTCCGCTTGAAGCCGAGCATTTCCGGCTGCAACATTAAATCAGCTGAGCCCTCGCGAGTCATGCGGTAAGAAATTCCACCGAACTCGAGGGTGCGCATCAGGATCAGGGGGATGCTGGGCACAAAAGACTTCTTGGCACCCCACAATCCGAAACGGCTGCGCAGCGCCTGCAGGCCACTGACGGTGTAACCGTAGTCTTCTACGTCTTCCAACTCGTGGGGAGGGGAAACATCCACGCCGATGGTAATTCCATTGCCGCAGAAAACGCGCATCAGATCGACGGGCACGTTGTTGATGGAGCCGCCGTCGACATGCAATTCCCCCCCGTAGACGATCGGGGGGAAAATTCCCGGCGCCCGGCTACTGGCCAAAGTTGCTTTCGTCAGGCCGCCGCTTTTATGCAAGGTCAGCTCGGCGCGGTTCAAATTGGCGGAGACGCAAAAGAACGGGTGCCACAGATCTTCGATACGAGCGTCCCCGAAGAATCGGGCTACGAGGTCGCTGAATTTCCGGCCGCTTTTGAAGGCGATGAAAGGCAGCGTCATGTCGTTGAACGAGTCGCGACATCCGGTGCTGATCTCGTTCATGATGCGCTCGTTCGACCACCCACTGGCCCATAGGGCGCCGATCAATCCGCCCATGCTGGCTCCTCCCACCGCATCGAGAGGAATGTTGCATTCGGCCAGTGCGCGAAAGACGCCTATGTGCGCCAGGCCACGGGCAAAACCGCCACCCAAGGTAAGCCCGACGGCGCGGCCGGTCAAAAATCGCACCACCCGGGCGAAGTCTCCCCGATTGCCTAGCCGTACATGATGGTGACGATCCACATTGCGCGGAGCCAGCCATCGCTGGGTACCGGATGGATTGCCGTTTTCCTGGATCAACACCAGGGTCTTCGATTGGGTTGCGTCGGCGGCAGGCGGGCAATCAGCTCCGTCTCAGTTTCAGTCGGCTCGGGGCTCTGACTGGCATTTCCGACGATGACTCCCCGATCCGCCTGCCGGACGCATCGCTCGGTCCAGGGAGTAAGGCCATCGTCAGCTTCGTACACAACGTAATTGTGGTGGTTCTCCAAACCGCTTAGCCAATCGATGAAGAGAATCCGGTTGCCGTCCCAGTCTGAGGTTTGGGCGAACCCTTCGACGCCAAAAGCTGCATCCACGCGAGCGCTGGAGACCCGCGCGACCGAACCGTACGCTGCGAGAGCTTCGCAGAACTGGTCGCAGAAGATTTTGAAGGGCGGCCCCGGGGAGGCGGGGACCAGCGCAATATTATGAATGCGGGATGAGGCCCTGGGCGTGCCTGACGTGACCTGCTGCACCCTTCGCGCCACCCGGGAGCCAAAAATGCGCATGACATCCTGGGGATATCTGGTCAACAGATGGTCGTAAGCGGAAGAGGACAATCGCGCCAGGTAGGTGTCCCGAACTGCACAGAGAGATCTTGTTCGTGGCTCGCCGGTAATCAGGCCGAGCTCCCCAATCGTTTCACCCCGCCCCAGCTCGACCGGCAGCGTTTCGCGCGCGGGATCGTCCGGCAAGACGCGCACCCGTCCGCTGAGAACGATGTACATCGAGTCGCTGGCATCCCCCTTTCGCATCAGAAACTCCCCGCTGTAGATCGTCAGCGGCTCAAGTTCTGCTTCGAGCGCCTGACGAAATGAATCACTGAGCGGGCCCAGCAGGTCTCCATCGTTCAGGGAAGCGTGCAGCGTTTCGCGCTCTAACGTCGCGTGGATCAGGCCGGCAAAGGTTAGGTGCGAATCGGGATATCGATTGGCAATTTCGCCCAGCGCTTTCCTGGTGATGATGCCCACGAGGGCATTTTCGCGGCTCGTCAGGCGCACGGGATGTGCGCTGGCTGCGGGATCCCGGTTCAGGAATACGGTCGCCTGCGGTTCCAGATCACGCACTGTTTCTCCCTCACTGCCGGAGAGCGACACTTGTCCCGACAAAACAATCAGGATGGCAGGTTCGGTCGACTCCGGGAGAACGAGGGAATCGTTCTGGAGGCTGGTCAGAGAAAGCTGTTCGACGAATTGTTCCAAAGCGGGTCCCGCGATCCCTCTCATAACCGGCAGAAGGGAGATAATCTGAGCAATCTCTAAGCGGTTCGGAAACATTGGTAGCGATGCTACCACTCCGCTTCGGTGATGGCGCGACTTCGTTCGAGCGATCGCTCGTTGGTCCGCCGGATGGGGTCGTCGCTCAGGTCGAATTACAGGCGGATTTTAGATGATCAACGGGCAGTTGGCGGCGTGAGTCGTCGAGGGGTCTTCGTTTGTAAAATTCGATGGTTTTTGGTGTTTTGGGCGGCCTCCGGGCCTCGATGGGATCTGAGGGGCTATGGACAATAGCCATCTTGCAAGAGAAAAAGGCGCAGGGGCTAAAAGAGTCTGCGTGAGAACTCGGATTTTAGGAATTTAGTCCCGAAGGGACGGCTGAAGGAGGATTGCGTCGCGGCCGATTTTCAGCCGTCCCTGCGGGACTGGGTCGTCCTTTCAAATCCAACCCAGGACTAGCGTCCTGGGCTAAGTTCAGCCGTCCCTTCGGGACTCAATTCGTAAATCCCGGTTCTCACACATGCCCTTAGCTCCAGAGGTACGTCTTTGGTTCTGAAGGATTTGGGCTAAAGCCAAGATCCTGGTTGGCGTTCTCACGGCCCGACTAAAGTTGTGCCCTGATACAGGGCAGCATAGCCGGGAGTCGTCTGGGGCTTTGGTTTTGTAAAGTTCGATAAAATTCGATGGTTTTTGGTGTTTTGGAGACTGGAACAGCCAAAGCGTAGGTTTTCGTTTCTTCGGTGAGCTCAGCGGCGCCGGGCGAAGGGGTTCATTTTTATCCTGGAGGCGAGTCTGGTGTCGGGAGCAACGTAATCGGCCATGGGGACACGAGGCACCCATGAGGCCGTTGGCAAAGGGTTCAAGGGGGCGGCAAAGGAAGTGGGCTGGCTGGGGTCAAGAGTTGGTTCGGGGTTGGGAGCCGAAACGGGGGACTCGCCCCAGCCGGGAGCGGATTGGGGCTCGGAGGCGGCTTCTTCCGGAGAAGCGGGGGAGGGCGGCTGGGGGTCCACGTCCCCACGCTGCTTACGAAGCCACTCGGCGGTATAGATTTGCGGGGTAACGGGTGGGGGGACGGGTTTGTTCTGGGCGGCGGCGGCACGGCGATCAGGGATCAGGCCTTCGATGGCGATGATCATGGAGAGGGCCTTGACCTGTCCGGTAATGCTGCCTCGGGTCGTTTCGGGGGTCAGGTTGGCGATTTCCCAGAGGCGGTCCAGGACCTGGCCGCGGCTCGGACTGAGCCGGCGCAGTCCGTCGGTATCCTGCTCGACGGGCTGTTGCTGCACGGCGGCCCGATGCTCGAGCATGTAAGCGCGGACACAAGGCCTGGATTTGGTGTAGGCGGCGGAATCGGGTTGGAGACCGACGGCTTCCGCGGCACGACGGTCGGTCATGGTTCCTGCGAGGACCAGGCGGGCAAAGGCTATTTCCTGGTCAGTGATGGGGTCGCTGACGTTGTTTTTAGGCATAGATGGCTCCGTTTTTCGGTGAGTTGGGAAGTTGAGAGTAGGTTTCTCGTGCGCAGGGGGAGTGGGGACGCAAAAAGAAATCCCGCCGCGGCGGGATGCTGGATTCGCTGATTTGTGACAAGGATCGGGTGCGACGCCGGACAGCGGTAAGACTGTCCTTCGCTCGCGTTTAGGCCGGAATTATCGGCAACTGCCCGGCTCAGAGGGGTTATGCGAGGACCCCGCCTCCGGCCGAAATCAATTTATTGGGTACAGGTTAACAGGATAGAGACCCTCGGGCAATGGTGGTAGCCGGTAGTGTGGCATTTTCACCAGGGCTAAAGCCCGGTCGTTGCAAGATAAAGCGTTCTCGCGGGTTTGAAAACCCGCTTCCCCGGACTGAAAGTCCGGGGCTGGCACGGATCATGTTGTAGCCTGCCACAAACTATGGTGCTTAGGGTCCGCTGCCTGCCTCCCTGGTTTTGAAAATCTAGAAACTCCAGGCCCAAGACGTTAGTCATGGGTATTTCATGAAACATGATTGAGTCCCGCAAGGACAGGCTGAGTGTCCGAAAGTGAAGCTTCAGATCCCTTCCCGGCGTGGCCCAAGGCACGCCGGGGCAGGCTTGGGGGACCCTTCGGTTGTTCCTCAGGTTTGGGGGAGGGACAGGGTTTCAACCGCCGGCGATGGAGGGGATTACTAATACTTCGTCGCCGTCTTTGAAGGCGTATTCGTCGTTGCCGAGAAAGCGGATGTCTTCTTCGTTGACGTAGAAATTGATGAAGCGCCGCACCTTGCCGTCGTTGTCGCGGAGGTGGGGCTTGAGCGCGGGAAAGCTGGTCTCGATCTCGGTGATCAATTGGGGCAGATTCTGGGCCGCGGATTGGATCTCCCGCGTACCGTTGGTGTGTTTCTGAAAGGCATTCGGCAAAACCACTCTAACGGACATACGCTTCCTCTCTATCCTGCTCAACCATGGCTTCAAAGTCAGCCAGGCGCGGGCGAATCGCCTGCTGTTGTTCGTACTTGCCCTGGAGGACGTCCAGGGTCTTCAGCCCATTGCCGGTAATGGCGACAACCGTAAGGTCGCCCGGAGCGATGCGGCCATGGGCATACAGACGCGCGGTGACGGCCGTGGTTACGCCCCCGGCGGTTTCGGTAAAGACGCCTTCTGTTTCGGCCAGTTCCTGGATTGCGGAAACGATCTCCACGTCGGAAACGTCTTCCGCCCAACCGCCGCTTTCGTTGATGGCACGGATGGCGTAGGGTCCGTCGGCGGGGTTGCCGATGGCCAGCGAGCGAGCGATGGTGTTCGGCCGCTGCGGCTCGTGATGGGCCAGTCCGTTTTTGACTGCATGGGCGATGGGCGAACAGCCAGTGGCTTGGGCGCCAAAAAAGCGTACTGGTTTGTCTTCCACCAAGCCGAGTTCAATCAACTCCCCGAATGCCTTGCGGATCTTGGAAATCAACGCGCCGCCGGCCATCGGAACCACCACGTTGTCGGGCAGCCGCCAGCCCAGTTGTTCAGCAATCTCGTAGCCCACCGTCTTCGAGCCCTCGGCGTAATAGGGACGAAGGTTGACGTTCACAAACCCCCAGTTGTAGCGCTCTGCGATCTGCGTGCTTAGCCGGTTCACCTGGTCGTAGTTGCCGTCGATCCGCACCAGGTTCGCACCGTAGACCTGGGTGTTCAGAATTTTGGCCGGCTCCAGATCCGTCGGCACAAGGATGTAGGTTTTCAATCCCAGGCGTGCGGCGTGGGCCGCCACAGCATTGGCCAGATTGCCGGTGGAGGAGCAACCCACCGTATCAAAGCCGAAGTTCTTAGCCGCGGCCAGGGCCACCGAGACCACGCGATCTTTAAAGCTCAGCGTGGGCAGGCAAACAGCATCATTTTTGAGATAGAGATTGGTGGCGCCAATGCGCCGGGCCAGGCGCGGGGCCGCCATCAAGGGAGTCATGCCAGAGGGAGTGGTGGGCACATAGTCGTCAGGCACCGGGAGCAGGGCCTGATAGCGCCACATGCTTTGCGGTCCCCGGGCAATGGCCTCACGGGTAAATGCTTTTTTGGCCGCAGCCATGTCGTAGGCTACTTCGAGCGAAGAAAAACATTCATCGCAGCTGGAAAGCGGGTGGTTTGGGAACCGCTTGCCACATTCCCTACAGCGCAACTCATAGAATGATGCCATCATGCCCTCAATTTGAGAGCGACAGATGCACGGGCACTACGTGACGAACTCTAAACTACGGTACTGCATGGAATTAGCGAGATGCGCAACAACTATGCACCCCGAATCTCATGTTCCCCAATTCTTTTCAGAACCTAGGAGAGAGTTGACACCATACTCCTGGTTTGCCCAGGCAGGTTGTCGTGGCGTCACAGGGCCCGTCCCTCAGCCACTCTTCATGAAATTCAGGCTCGCTCACAAGGAGCAAACTTGAATACTCGATTTTTAGCACAGTCCCCTGCGGACCGCAAGTGGAGTCTTTAGCCAACAAGTCAAGCCGGAAGTGCATCTGATTGGTAACATTAGATATCAATTGCCGAGCCTGCGGAGGGTCTGGTCCGCCCAAAGAATTGGAACTTCATGACGGAAGCCAGTCCACAATCCTCCAGTAACGCCTGGCGCGAACGCCTGCAAGCACTCAAAAACGTCCCACCGGTGCTGGGCATCTTGTGGGAGTCCGGCCCCGCTGTCGTTACCTGGGGCATCATTTTGCGCCTGTTCGTAGCGGCGCTGCCCGCGGCGATTGCCTACATCGCGGCAAGAATCATCGACGGTGTGCAGCACGTTTTCAGCCACAAGGGGCTGATACCCCACTTTTGGTGGTATGTGGGGCTGGAAGCAGTCCTTAACGTTCTCAACGGACTGCTGGTGCGGGGGGTCGATTACAGCGACAGCCTGCTGGCCGACCGTTATACCCACTTCGTCAGTATCCGTGTCATGCGCCAGGCGGCCGCGCTGGACCTGACCACCTATGAAGATCCGGTCTTCTACGACCGGCTGGAACGCGCGCGTGTCCAGGCCACGGATCGCCTGGCGATGATCCAGCAGATGGGCCGGCTCTTCCAACAGACTCTGACCACTCTCATCTGGACCTCGATTCTGCTCTGGTACTCCCCATGGCTGGTGCTTCTGCTCGCGCTGGGCGTACTGCCCACGTTTTTGGGAGAGACCCATTTTGCATTCCTCGGCTATGCCAAGAATTTCCGCCAGACGCCGGCCAAACGGCAGATGGACTACCTGCGCCAGGTAGCGGGCAGCCGGGAAGGCGCCAAAGAGCTCAAGCTCTTCAATTTGAGCGGCTATCTGACCAATCGCTTTACCCGTCTCTCGCAGGGCATTTACGAGGAGAATGTTGCCCTCTCGCGGAAGAAGCTGCTGGCCGGCGGACTGCTCGGGGTGGTCGCTACGCTGGGGTACTATGGCGCGTATGCCTTCGTGATCTGGCGCGCGGTCAGCGGCAGTTACAACAGCATCGGACGGTTCTACTATCTGACCAACGCCATCATTCAGGCCTCCAGTAATCTGCAGCAGGTGTTTTCTACCGCGTCGGGCATTGCGGACCAGGCTCTCTTTCTTACCGATCTGCTGGCCTTCTTCGAGATGAAACCCACGGTGGTTTCAAACCCCAATGGGCCGTTGATCCCGCGCCCGATCCGGCGTGGCTTCGAGTTTCGCAACGTCAGCTTTGCTTATCCCGGGACGACGCGGCGGGTGTTGAGCAATTTCAATTTCACACTCGGGGTGGGCGAACGGATCGCGTTGATCGGAGAAAACGGCCAGGGAAAAACGACCGTAGTGAAACTGATTACGCGGCTATACGATCCCACCGAAGGCCAGATTCTGCTCGATGGTATTGACCTTCGCGAGTACAAATTGGAAGATCTTCACCACGAAATCGGAGTTATTTTCCAGGACTTCATGCGTTATGAAATGACCGCGCGGGAGAACATCAGCGTGGGACGAGTGGAAAGCGAACATTCGCAGGCCGAGATAGAATCGGCTGCGCACAAGAGCCTGGCGGAAAGTGTGATCGCGAAGCTGCCCGATGGCTACGACCAGATGCTGGGCCGCCGCTTCGAGAGCGGGGTTGAGCTTTCCGGGGGAGAATGGCAACGGGTGGCATTGGCCCGGGCCTATTTACGCGATGCGCAGCTGCTGGTGCTGGATGAGCCTACGGCCGCGTTGGACGCGCGTAGTGAGCTGGAGGTTTTCGAGCGATTCGCCGAACTTACCATGGGAAAAATGGCGCTGTTGATCTCGCACCGTTTTTCTACCGTGCGCATGGCGGACCGCATTGTTGTGCTCGAAGGTGGAAGACTGGTGGAAGAAGGAACCCATCCGCAACTGATGGCGCTGAGCGGACGCTACGCAAGTATGTTTGAAATGCAGGCGGCGAGCTACCGCTAACTACAAAGAGAGAAGACTTATGACCGACACTATTTCCGGCTCCGGCCAAGCCGTCAATACCGACCCATGGTCGCAGCGTTCGTACTCCCTCGAGTCTGTGCGGAGTTACGCCGATCGTGTTGCCCCGGGCTGGCACGTCGCGCACAAGCCGGAAGGCGCCGGCAGTTTTGGACGGCGCATCGACGCCACCGCCCAGTCGCTCGACCAGTTGTTTGTGATTCTCGACGCCCGACCGGTGCCAACTTACCTTCCGGGAGAGCCGCTGGATCCGTTGCTGGAGTTGCGGCAAAACCCGCGGCTGCTGCGCTCAGTGATTACTGAGATCTCCACCCTACGCAAGAAATTGGGCCGGGCGCCGCGCACGATCCGCGACCACGAGAATGACGAGCCGCGCATCGTGACTGTGTCCGATGCGTACCTGCAGGCTACCGGCTCGGAATATCAGCCCGATGCGATCAAGGCTTTTATCAGCCGGGTGCAGGAATACGACGCACTCGAGCTGCGGGAGCTGTGGGCTTTGGCTCCGGTGCTGAAATTCCTGCTGGTGGAAGAAGTCATCATGCAGGCAAACGGGGTCATCCAGGATGAGGCCTCGCACACCGAGGCCGGCGCCGAACTGCTTAAGACGCGCATGAGAAGCCTGCGTGACGTCGGGTATGCCGACTGGTTCACGCTGATCGAGCCGCTGGTGGTGTACGACCCCATTCTTCAGCAGGATCCCGTCAACGCTTACCGGTTTATGGATTTCGACAGCCGGGAGGCTTACCGGAAGCGGGTGGCGGAGATTGCCCGCTACTCCGATTGCTCCGAGTTGGAAGTGGCGCAGGCTGCGCTCACCCTGGCCATGGAAGCGAAGGAAAAACAGCGGGTCGAAGATCCGCGGCTTCGCGCCCGGCGCGGACATGTGGGCTATTACATTATTGACCGGGGCTTTCCCCAGCTTGCGTCGCGGGTCGGCTATCGCCCTCGCTTCATTGACCGGCTGCGGCAGACCATCTGGAACAACGCGGATGACTTTTATATCGGCGGCATTCAGATCATCACGGTGGTGCTGATCGGGCTGATTCTGGCTCCGCTGGTGCCTACCTACCCGATCTTCGGCGGACTTACCATTGCCTTCCTGCTGTTATTGCTCCCGGTGACGCAGGGTGCGGTCGACCTGGTAAACAACACCGTCACCGCGATATTCAAAGCCTACGCGTTGCCCAAGCTCGACTTCTCCAAAGGAGTGCCGCAGGCGTTCACCACCTTAGTGGTGGTGCCGACCCTGCTGATGAAGGAAAAGCAGGTACGCGAACTGTTCGATGACCTGGAGGTTCGCTACCTGGCCAACCAGGATCGCAACATTCACTTTGGATTGCTCACTGATCTTCCCGACTCGGTCACGCGGCCGCGGCCAAACGATACCGATCCCCTGGTAGAGCTGGCCATTCAGCTGACTGACGAGCTGAACGAACGCTATGCCACGGCGGGAGCGGGATCATTCTTCCTGCTTCACCGCCATCGCATCTTCAATGCCCGGCAGGGCGTGTGGATGGGCTGGGAACGCAAGCGGGGCAAGCTGCTGGATCTGAACAAGCTGCTCAAAGGGCAATTTGACCCCTTCCCGGTGAAGGCCGGCAATCTCAGTGCACTGACGCACGCGCAGTACGTAATCACCCTTGATTCCGATACGCAGCTTCCACGGGGCACAGCCCATAGCATGATCGGGGCCATGGCGCATCCGCTCAATCGGGCCATCATCGATCCCGAACTGCGGATCGTGACCGAGGGCTACGGCATTCTGCAGCCGCGGGTTGGGGTCAGCGTGCAATCGGCATCGCGGTCGCGGATGGCCTCGATCTACTCCGGGCAGACGGGCTTCGACATATATACGCGCGCTATCTCCGACGCTTACCAGGACTTGTATGGAGAAGGCATCTTTACGGGCAAGGGGATTTACGAGATCAACGCGCTGCACGCGGTTCTGGATCGCCGCTTCCCGCGCAATTCCCTACTGAGCCATGACCTTATCGAGGGTTCGTATGCCCGGGTTGGATTGACCACGGACATCGAGGTAATCGACGACTACCCCTCGCACTATAGTGCCTACACACGGCGCAAGCACCGCTGGTTGCGGGGTGACTGGCAGATTGCGCAATGGCTTTTCGGAAAGGTTCCGGATGAGTCCGGCCGGTATGTCCGCAATCCGATCGCCACTATCTCGCGGTGGAAGATCTTCGACAATCTGCGCCGGTCACTGGTGGAAGTGTTTACCTTTGCCCTGCTGCTAGCGGGGTGGCTCGGATTACCTGGCGGCGCGCTCTACTGGACTGCGGTCACGCTGTTCCTCATGTTCGTGCCCACGATGGTCCAGCTCGTCTTCAGCGTGGGGCGAGCCTACGTCACCAAGCTGCCGGGCCAGATGCGCGACGCCTTCAGCGGGTTCGGGCAAGGCACATTTATCGCCCTGCTCACCCTGGTCTACCTGCCCCACCAGACGCTGCTGGCCCTGGACGCGATCATCCGCTCGCTGGTGCGCAGCTTCATCACCGGGCAGCGTTTGCTGG
Organism: uncultured Acidobacteriaceae bacterium; assembly: GCA_963838445.1. Lineage (GTDB taxonomy): Bacteria > Acidobacteriota > Terriglobia > Terriglobales > Acidobacteriaceae > PALSA-350. The sequence goes on along the minus strand of CAWIRT010000017.1, from coordinate 16,344 downwards.
AGTGGGAAACGGCCGCTGAGGCGGAATCCGCGGCGAAGTCGCGCACGCCGGTTGACCGCTATCTCGCCTTGACTCCACTCGTCGCCCTGATCGTCGGAGTGCTGGTTTTTCTCCGCCATCCGCAGTCGCTGCTGGTGGCCCTGCCAATTCTTATCCTGTGGGCGTCTGCCGGAGGTATCACTGCCTGGCTCAACAACCCGCCCCAGCAGACCAGGCCGAAGCTCACCGAGGAAGAAAATACCTTTCTGCGCCAGTTGGCGCTGAAGACCTGGCGTTACTTCAACCAGTTTGGCGGCGAGAGCCACAACTACCTGATCCCGGATAACGTCGAGGAAGAGAACCTGTTTGAGGCAGCGCGTGTCTCACCGACGAATTTTGGATTGTTGCTCAATGCCCGGCAGGCGGCGGTTACGTTCGGCTATTTGAGCATTCCTGAATTCGTTGAGCTGACCGAGCGGAGCTTGCAGACCTACGACAAGCTGGAGAAATTTCGCGGCCATATCTACAACTGGTACGACACCCGGAGCCTGGTGCCCATCCGCCCGATTACCATTTCTTCGGTCGATAGCGGCAACCTGGCGGCTTCGTTCTATACCTTACGCACTGGCTGCCGAGGACTTCTGCGCGAGCCGCTGCTCGATCCAGGGTTGTTCACCGGCATACGGGATCACTGGCAATTGCTGACGAGTTTGCCGGACGCACCTGCCGGCCTGAAGGCGTTGGCGCCCCCAGCGGTGGACGCGAAGGCCGAGGCGTGGATCGCGTGGGCTCTTAACACTGTCGAAGCACCTGAGTTTGCTGCTGCGGCAGGGGGGGAGACTGCCTGGTGGCTGGCGGAAACCCACCGGCGCATCAGGGCAGTGGCCGGCATTGTTGAGGATTACATGCCGTGGCTGTTGCCCCGGTTCGCGCACCTGCTGGATCTGTCGCAGTTGCATGGCATTGCGGAGACTGCGGCCACAGTGCAGACGGGACTTGCCAGCGCGCTGGCTGCCGATCTGGATTCGCGCATCGCCCGCGCCTCCACCAGCCTGGCATCCGATTCGCCCCTGGTACTACTGGCGGAAGAACTGCGGATCGCGTTAGCACCTGCACGGGAGGGCCTGAAGGCCCTCGCCAGCGGGCTGAAGGACCTTTCCGCTGAGGCGATGCGTTTTGCCACCGAAATGGATTTCGGCTTCCTAATGGATAAGTCGCGACTACTGTTGTCAATCGGTTATGAGATCGAGCGCCAGCATCTGCACCAGGCCTGCTATGACCTGTTGTGCAGCGAAGCTCGCATTGCGGCGTTCATTACCGTGGCCAAGGGGGAAGCACCGCAGCAAAGCTGGTTTAAACTGGGCCGCATTCACACCATGGCCTATGGGCAACCCGTGCTCATCTCCTGGACCGGCACCATGTTCGAATACATGATGCCGAACATCTGGATGCGCAGTTATCCTGACACGCTGGTCTCGCGCACGCTGAGTGGCGTGGTGGCGATCCAGCGCGCGTTTGGAAAAGAGCACGGGATACCGTGGGGCATATCGGAATCCGGCTGGGCAGGCAAGGACGACCACGGTCACTACCACTACCAGGCCTTCGGCATTCCCCCCATTGCGCTGAAGTGGGACGCTGTGGCGGGGCCGGTAGTTTCGCCCTATTCCACTTGCCTGGCGTTGGGCTTCGAGCCGGTGGAGGCACTGAAGAATCTTAAGCGCATGGCGAAGATGGGCTGGACGGGCGCTTACGGCTTTTACGAGGCGGCGGACTACCAGGAATCGACCAAGACGCCCAAGCTGGTCCTGGAGTGGATGGCTCACCACCAGGGAATGTCGCTGCTGGCGGTGCTCAATTTGCTCTACGACAACATTGTGCAGGATTGGTTCCACGCCAACGCGCATCTGGAGGCGACGCAACTGTTGCTGCACGAGAAGCCGATGCATGAAGCGGCACTCAAGGCCGAGTTCCAGGCAGCACAGCCGCGGAAGAAGGCCAGCTAGGGGATGGCAGGGCTTTAGCCGTGTCCTGGAGTTTCTACATATTTCGGAGTTGCGAATTGGCCGGCGGAAGACATTTTTGTCGACGAACAGCCCAAGCTGTGCCAGCCCCGGACTTTTAGTCCGGGGAAGCGGGTTTTTAAACCCGCTTGAACGCTCCGGTATATAGATTCAGGGCTTTAGCCCTGGTGGCGGGGGGTCCAATTCCATTCCCATAGACGCTGATGACCACGCAAACAGCTCCGGTCTCTCGCTCAAGCGTGCTTTGACCGGATTCTCCCAAATGTAAGCGCGGTGATGTTTGTAGTCCTCTGCGTCACGAATGCGGTGATTCACGAAACTGGCTTGCCATATTTCAAAAGCAAAATGTATTTCCCGCTTCGCGCGATAGGAGAAACCGCCCTTGATCCACTGCAGTGCCTTTCCAGCGGGACTTTCGCTGCAGGGGTCAGCAGCAGATGGAAGTGATTGGGCATGATTACAAATTCATGCAGCAGAAACCGCTTCTTTCGGCGATTCTCCGCCAGAACATCCACTAGAAGCTGAGCCATGCGATCGGAGAAGCGCGCGACGTCCGACGGTCGTCGAGGTCGCGAAGAACGTACGCGTTGATTGGGGAGCTTGGGACATTTTCACCAGGGCTAAAGCCCGGTCGTTGCAAAATAAAGCGTTCTCGCGGGTTTAAAAACCCGCTTCCCCGGACTGAAGTCCGGGGCTGGCACGGATCATACCGTAGCCTGTCACAAACCTAGGGTACGGGCTTCAGCCCGTACATCAGGAACAAGCACGATGGGCTTTAGCCCCTGAGGGCGGCGCTTTCTCCACGCGCCGCGGAGTGGGGTCTACACTCGGGTTCTCACGCGGACTCTAGAGCTCTCATGAGTTCGGCTGCGCCGGTTAGAGGGCTCGGTCCTTATCGCTTTCTTCGTTCTTTCCCAGGGCAACTTTGACGCCGTTTACCAGCGCCTCGGGATTGAATTCCGCGCGGATAATTTCGTCGGGACAGTCGCTTTCGATGGCTACGCGGTGATTGCAGACAAAAGCAATATGCTGGTTCGGTTGAACCTTCTTGATCGCATCGCACAGTTCCTGGGCGCTCTGTACCCTGACGTCCGCTTCGACATCGATTAACACCAGGTCATAGTCTTTATTGGCTACTTCATCGACCGCCCGGTTCGAATAGACCGTCGAATCCACCTCAAAACCATGCATGCGCAGTATCTCGTCGCGCAGTCCCATGATGTTCAGCCGGCTGCTCACGTGGAAGATGCGCTTCTTCCCATCGTTGTCCGTAGCTTTGCCTTGCATGAGCCGATGCTAACAGCCCCCCCGCATTTCCACCACAAAGTACCTTTCCGATGAGGGCTGTACCGTCTACTTCACGGCACCGGCTTTGGTTGCAGCATTATATGGCAGCCCAACGGAGGATGGGACCAACATGTCTTCCTTGCGATGGATCAGGGTCGTCGCGTTGAGCGAGGCAAGCTCGAACCCGTGGCCATGGGTGATGGCATCGGTGGGACAGGCTTCGACGCAGTAACCGCAAAAGATGCACCGGTTGTAGTCGATGTTGTAGACCTTGGCATAACGTTCGGCACTGGAAATTCTGCGCTCTTCCGTGTTCTCGGCGGCCTCAATGTAAATGCAGTTGGCCGGGCAGGCTGCCGCGCACAGGAAGCAGGCGACACACTTCTCCAGACCGTTCTCATCCCGCTGCAGCACATGAGCGCCGCGGAAGCGATCCTGAAAGTGAGCACCGCGGTTGGGGCCCGGTCCATCCGGGTAGTTTTCTACTTCGGTTGGCTGCAGCATCTCGCGAAACGTGATGCTCATCCCCTTCGCCACTCCCGCTATATTGCGCACAATGGACATAGAACAAGTATACGATGGACCGCACTGGTGCTGCTTCTGTGAGGCAGTGTGCGTGCGGACGGTGTTGCGCCCGCTAACGGCGGCTTGCCTCGGTCATGCCCGAAATTGAGGCATCCATCGACCCCAGCAGTGCGCGCAGCGCCGGCGCCTTCCGGTCGCCGAGGAAGCTGCGCACATCCTCGGCAAGCGAAGCCATCTCCGCCGGCGCATGCCGCGTATGACGAGCGAAGTAGAGATCGCCACGAGCTATGAGAAGCCGGCTCCAGTACCTTGCCGAAAGGGGCAAAGGAACCCAGCACATAATTGTTCGCAGCGCGAAGGGGGCGGGTGCCACCGCCCTGCCATCGAGTGCCCCCCAGCCTTCGCGCACGGCCTTGATGAAGCGACGTATGGATTCGCCATTGTGGGCCAGGCGGCTCGCGTCACACCCGTTTTCATAAAGGGCCCCAGCCATTGCCGTAATAAAGACGGTGTGACGATGCAGCCAGGCTTGCATATTTCGCACTCGATGCACACGAAAGCCGGCTTGCTCGAAACAAGCAGCGACGTCCTGTGCGCTCTGATCGACGGCCGTGTGTTGCTGCGGAATCTGGCAATATCGAATGATGCCGCCGTCGCGATATCCGGCGACGCCAGGAAATGCAAGCACGGTCCGAGGTGGTCCGATAAGCGCAAGCAGCTTGCCGGAGACGTTGGCGTAGTTTCCCAGGAATACCCTCCGCGGAATTGCGGTCGCCCGCGCGAGGTCCGGAAGGACGCTTTCGATCTGTTCGCGGCGCACGGTGACAAGGCACATGTCTGCGGCGAAATCGGCCGGCAATCTGTCCAGAACGGGCAGAAACCGGGTGGTGATCCGCATCGTCTTCGTGTCCTGGATCGTGGCGCCTTGCTGGTTAAGCTCTTTTGCCCGGTCTGGTCGAGCGACCAAAGTTACCTGGTGATCGTGTGCCGCCAGCCTGACAGCGAAAACGGTGCCTTGAACGCCTGCCCCTACTATGACGATTTTCAATGTCGACCTCGAGCCTGCCGGTGTCGCCCCCCGAACAGGGACGTGTCATCGGCGAAGCCGGAACGAGAATACGATCCAGGTGATGCCGGTAAAAAGCTCGAAGCCGGATAGGGCTTGTGTTGTGGGTCGCGCGGGCTGGTTGAAATGGGTCAAAAACAAGATCCCTACAGAAAGAGATACAACCCCTGCCAAGCCGGTAAGGATTAAACAACCTATTTCCTTCCGCATCTTAACCGCCATGGCGGTTTGAAAACATCCATTGCCGAAGGCGTGGATGCCGGCCAGAAAAGCGAGGGATTGGGGCGTCATCAGCATGGAAATGCCGATGTAAACCCCGAGCAGCAATTCGAAGCAGCATTCACAAAGCGTTAGCCACCGGAGATGCAGATGGTGCTCGAATGCGAAACCAGACGCTACTGCCTGGAGCAGTCCATTCCCCAATACAAATGAGGCGAGCAGAAGGCTCAGATAGACGAGGGTGACCGGATCGAAGAAGAAAATCCCCAGAAAACTACTGGCCAGGAACAGGACCACGGCAAAGACGACCGCCAGTCCGCCCCTCACAGCGAAAGCCCACCAAAACATTCTCAGATCTTGAAGAACAAACTCGGAATTCATGCGGCTGCTTCCAGGGAATATTTAGCCGGCCGTTTATTCCGGCTGCGACGAAAGAAAAAGTAGATGACAACACTCACCAATGCGGCGTAGGCGCACCAAAGGGAAGTAAACTCAAGCCTCCGCACCACCATGACGATCAGGAGGCCTACCAAATTAAGCCACGCCAGCAAGACGAGAAGGCGAAAACCAGAGAAGAACAGCGCTCCGCAGGTCGCGATCACGTAAAGCACCGCGACTAAAGTGGTCGTGCTTATGCGGTTGAGGTAAACGATTCCGTTATTCCCAGCGGAAACCTGCAGGGGATAAGCGATAAGGCCCCACAGAAGGTAAACCGCGAGACCACCGCCAAGGATGGTGAAAGCAAGCATCATGCGGCGCCGGGCGCGGGTTGGCTCAATGAGAAAGACACTCAGCGGTAGCAGAAACGGCAGCAAGCCCTGGGCGTACAAAACGAAGGCTGCACCCGCATCGTGGGCCACAACCGGCGGCAACTTGTGGCCGAGCGCCAGCCAGACAAACCCTTCGATGAACTGGTGCAGGGCGAAGAGGCAGGGCATGGCTGCAAGCAGCAACTCCCGCCGGTGCTTCACCTCGGTCAGTGTAGCGACTCCGATGGCGCCAAGCACGGCGCTGCCGACAAAATTGGCGCTTGCTGAAAAACACACGTAACCCTCCGCTCGGGCACAAGCGAATCATACGTGAGCCTGTCTCCGTGCCACTCATCCTCTCTGGGGTATCATTTGTTTCGGCCCGCGTCCCCAGGAGCAATAACCGATGTTTGCAGAGCGCCACACCCGGAAGAGATTTCTCCTCGCATTCTGGCTTTTCGTTCTTAGCGCCATCTCTTTCCTCGACCGCACGAATATATCGATCGCGGGACTTCAGATCAGCTCTGAATATGGGTTGGGGAACCAACGCCTGGGGTGGATTTTCAGCGCGTTTCTGATTGGCTATGCTGGTTTTCAGGTACCCGCGGGCTGGCTCGCCTCCCGCTTCGGGCCGCGGCTGGTGATCACAATGGGGGTGGTGTGGTGGGGCGTGGCAACCGCCCTCACCACGCTGATACCTCCTGGCATATCCCAGGCGGTGTTGCTGCTGATCGGTATCCGGTTTGCGCTGGGCGCCGGCGAAGCCGTTATTTATCCGGCGGCGAACCAGTTCGTGGCCCGCTGGGTGCCGGTCGAGGAACGCGGATTCATCAATGGGCTGATCTTCGCTGGAGTGGGCGCGGGCAGCGGCCTGACCCCGCCACTGCTGGCATGGTTCATTCTTCATCACGGCTGGCGCTCGGCCTTCTGGTTTAGCGCCGTGATCGGTGTTCTCGCAGGAGGGGTGTGGTGGTGGCTGGCGCGGGATACTCCCGAAGAAGACCCTAAGGTCTCGCCTGCGGAGCTGAATACCATTCGCCAGGGCATCACCGCTGATGCGGCCGTTAAACCCGGCGAACCTGCCGGTTCGGCACCGGTTGTCATTTCCTGGCGAGCCATATTGAGCCGCCGCGATTTGCCGGCGCTGATCGTTAGCTACTTCGGCTTTGGTTATACCGCCTGGATTTTTTTCAGCTGGTTCTTCCTCTATATGGCCCAGGTGCGTGGCTTCAACCTCAAGGCCAGCGCTTTGTTTTCCATGTTGCCGTTCCTCTCCATGACGATCGGCTGTCTCGCCGGGGGAGCTATCAGCGACCGCCTTACCCATTCCTATGGGCTGCGTGTGGGGCGTTGCGGCCTGGCTTCGGTGGCGTTCTTCTTCACGGCCATTTTTCTTGTGCTGGGCTCAAGGGTGCAAAGCCCTCAGCTTGCGGGTGTGATCCTCGCCGGCGGTGCGGGCGCGCTTTACGTCTCGCAGAGTTCGTTCTGGTCGGTTTCCGCCGATATCGCGGGGCGGAGTTCGGGGGTGTTTTCCAGCATGGTCAACATGGGAGCGCAAGTAGGCGGGGCGGTGACCGCGTCGCTCACCCCCTGGGTGGCCCAGCGTTTTGGCTGGACTACGTCGTTCGCGATTGCTGCTGCGCTGGCGGTGGTGGGCGCATTGTTGTGGATGACGGTGCACCCTGAGCGTCCGCTCAGCGCTTGAGGATCGGCATGAAGATTATTTTCTGGGTTGTGTTGTTAGGGTTGGCGGTTTCCGGATTCGCGGCAGAGGTGCGGACTCCCACACAAGACGGGATTGTGTATGGGGTGGCTGATGGACAATCGTTGACGATGGATTACTACGCCCCCAAGGGCGCGGGGCCGCATCCGATCGCGATCATCATCCATGGCGGCGGCTACCAACGGGGTAACAGCAAGAGTGGCAGCGAAGCTTACTGCGCGGATTTTCTTGCTCCCGCGGGGTATGCGGTATTTTCCATTAACTACCGGTTAGCACCGAAGTATCCCTACCCCTACATGGTCTACGACGTACAACGCTCAATCCGTTTTATCCGGCATAATGCGAGCCGCTGGGATGGGCAGCCGAATCGTATTGCGCTGGTGGGTGGTTCGGCGGGCGGGTTTCTCAGCAACATGGTGGGCTTGCTGAATGCACCCGGCGATGGGTCGGCGGCTGATCCGGTGGATCGCGAGAGCGCCCAGGTGCAGGCGGTGGTGACGCTGTTTGCCCAGAGTAGTTTTGCTACGGTTCCGCTGAATGCGGATGTCCACGCGCTGCTTGATCCTCTGATTAAGGAAAAGGGTGAGAGGGAGGCGCTGAAGGAAGCGTCTCCGATTAGTTATGTTTCCAAGGGGGATCCTCCGTTCTTGCAGATTCTTGGGGATAAGGATGAGTACATTCCGTTTAGCGAAGCGACGAATTTGGATGCGGCGCTGAAGAAGGTTGGGGTGCGGAGTGAGATCATTCGTATTCCTGGTGGAATGCATGGGACTGGTGGATGGTATAAGTTGCCGGGCGTGCCTGATTGGGAGGTGCAGATGACTGAGTGGCTCAATCAGACGCTGGGGCATGTGGGGATGGTGGGTGAGGGTGTTCGTAAGCGGGAACCGACAGCGGTTTCTCAGTAGTAGCGGAGATCTTACAGGTTTGCTTTCGTGATGATTTTTTGACGGGGTGGGGATACGGGTTTAGGTTCGTGGTACCCACATCTCGCGAAAAACGAGCGAGATGCCCCGAATTTCCTGCACGCTCCACTGGACAGGACTGCGTGTGCGCCTTTCTTTAAGGAAAGGCGCATGAAATTCGCGGGACCCATTAAACTCCACAGGAAATCGGGGATGTGGGGCACCCGTCATTGGTTGCACCGATTGTAAGAACTTTGGTGGGGCTTCGCCCATCTTTTTCGGCCCACGTACGCTGGGGCGAACGTGGGGCACCCGTCCGATTCCCGTCGGATCCAGCTCAGTTCGAAGTCCACGTCAGTCGAATTTCTGTTTGGTTCTTGTTGGATTAACGGGTCATTTTTGGTCGATGGGTTTCGGCAGCTAATGGCCGGGTTGGCGCAGGCGCACGGCGTAGAGCGAGTGGTCGGTTAACAGGTAGAGGGTGCGGCGATCTTTGCCCCCGAAGAGAATGTCGTGCGGGCGCTCGGGTACGTCGATGGTGCCCAAGAGCTTGGCTTTGGGCGAGTAGACGTAGATTTGGCCGGCGGCTAGATAGACATTCCCGTCAGCGTCCTGGGCCAGGCTTTCTCCTCCCTGCTCGACGAACGTGGTGATCTGCGACAACGATCCGTCTGGATTGAGCAAGCCGCGGTAGGTGCGCTGTTCGGCTTCGTTGGTGGCGTAGAAGGGCTTGCCTTCCGTTCCTTTCACCAATCCGTAGGCTTCGAGCACGGGCGCCCACTTGGTTCCGAAATAGGGTTCGCCCTGCACGATGGGCGCGTTGGCCGGGATAAAGAGACTGTTGTCGGGCGAGACGAACTGGAAGGCGGTTCGGGTACCGAGGCCCTTCTCGAACATTTGCTGCAGTGACGTATACGTATAGGGCTGGGTCGCAGAAAGAGTTTCTGCAAAGTCCCCGTTGAACCAGTAGTCGACGGGCAGCGCGGGGGTAAGCCCGGGACGCTCTACGGCGGGCTCGAGGTGTAGGACTGTCAACTGGGCTTCGGGGTTGGTCGCGTTGGGGTGCAGGGCATACGCGGTCAGGTCCTTACCGCCTGAAGAAACGACGATGAGATCGCCGGCCTTGTCGAAGACGAGATTGACCGGGTCGAGTGGGGCATCACTCACGACCACCGCGTACTGCGATTCCGGCGACCAGCGGTATATACGGTGGAAGTGCGCGTCGACGAAATAAAGCTGGCCGGCCGCATCGATAGCGGCGCCGGAGATGTTGTAGAAGCCGGTTGCCAGGCGCTCCACGTGCGCGCCTTTTTCGATGAGATTTGAGGCCGCATGGGACACAGATATCGGTTTGTTGTCGGAAAGGTCGAGCCAGGCGAACTCGCGGTCACGCACCTCGGCGTGGAGCGTCTGATCGACAATGGCGTTTTCATACGGCACCTTGTTGGAACGCACTGCCTGACGACACGCGCCGCTGGCATCGCACAGACCGATGGAGCTGTTGGCATCCACATGTACATTGCGGAAGTGGATGTTGTTGGAATCGGCCACCCGCACCGCATACGGGAAAGGCTTTTCCATGTGAGTGACACGATAGCCGTGATAGTTGGCGATGGTTAGATCGCTGGAGTGGTCGATCTCGAGCGAAGAGGCATCCTGGCTTTCGCCGCTCTCTTCTTCTGTTTGCAACGCATACAGTTGCCAATTGGAAATATTCTTCAGCTTGATTTCCGCGCGCACGTGGTGCTCGCTCGAGAGCTCATACACAAAGCCCGGTATGGTGGTGTTGGACACCAGTATGCCGGCCTGGGCAAAGGTGTCGGGGGTCCAGATATTGGCGAAGGTGCCCCCGCCTCCGTCGACCCAGAGGCTGGGGTACTGCGAATCCCACGGGCGATGTGGATTGGGATCGGCACTGTGGGTGGCGTTGTAGGGATTCATCCGGGTGCCATCAGGATTGTTGGTGCCGTGGCCGCCCAGGAATCGGACATCATCTACGAGTGAGTCTTTGCCGGAATGCCAGAGAAGACCGACGGCGCGAGGATTGAATCCGCCGGTGAAGATGCCCAGCCCGGTGATGATGTTGGCGCCGCCGGTGGGCGCAAGCAGCAACGGCCTGGGGCCATCCGGGCCTGCAAAAGCAGGGGTGCCATCGGGAAGATCGAATTGTGCCGTGCTGGGATGCAGACCGATCAGAACGGTATCGGGACGAAGGGTGAGCGTGTCGTGAAGAAGGTAGCGCCCGGTGGGGAAATAAAGCGCGGGGTGCTCATTGATCGCCTTCTGCAAGGCAGCCGTGTCGTCGGTCTCGCCGTCCCCTTTTACGCCTAGCGCGTGAACGTTGACCCAGGTGCCGGGGTCTGGTAGTGGAGCAATGGCGGGGGGTGTGGGTGGCGGCAGGGCGGGGAGGGGCGACGGATCATATAGAGTCTGGAACGCTCCCGCTGCGCCGGGATAGGCCAGGCTGAGACCGTGCGAAAAGACGCTGACGCGATACGTATCAGTAACCTGGCGAAATTCGCGGCCGCTCTCGCGCAACCTGGCGAAGATGGGCACGTGGCTGCAAGCTATGTTCTCTAAGTTGATTTCGGTCATGCGGCTGGTCTCGTTGCCGATGACGACCGCGGGACCGGTGATGTTCTCGAAGCGGCTGTCTGTGATCCAAAGTTGATCGGAGTAGTGGGGATCGATAGAGACCGCAGTGGGCACGTTACGGAATTGATCGTGAACCAGGGTGAGCCCGGCTTCGTTTTCGCGGATGGCGGCTTCCCGCTGGCCGTCGAAGGTGGAATCGATGAGCGTGAACTGCCATGCTGGTGAGGGTTTGCGGGCCATGATACCGAACTGGCCGCCGTGGAAGTGGAGGTCCTCAGCTTCGTTCGCAACTTCATGCACGCCGGCGAATCCAGAACCAATCGAGAAGTCTATGTGGCTCAGAAACGCATGTTGTGCGGCATGGAAGCGAATGGCGACCGCTCCCGCATTGCCCGGGCCGATCTCGAAATCGACGTTGCTGATCGCGGAATAAAAGGTGCCGGGGTTGGCGTCGGGAACGTCGCGGCTGGGGCGCGGAACAACGCCCCTCGGCGTGGGCGGAGGATGATAGCTGAATCGAGGCGAGCCAGCGGCGCCCTGTGGCCGAGGCCGCGCGCCGGCGAAAAAGAACATGTAGGCGATGCCGTCCTGATACCCCGGAGTGTTCTCACCCAATACAAATACGGGACGTTGGGCACCATAGCCGATAACACGCACGCCAGGCCAGAGATAGATGGTACGGCTGATGCGGTAACGGCCCGGCGGGATGAACACGATGCCTTCGCCTTTGCCGGCCTGCAGCTTGTCGATCGCCGCCTGCACGGCGTCGCTATCGTCCTCTTTGCCGTCGCCATGGGCGTGGAATTCCTCCGCGGTGAGATACACCGCCGCCGGGTCTTCCAGGCGCGTGGGATAGGTCGATGCCGCGAAGCAGCTTGCTGTAACTGCAGGAGTTACGAGCAATGCAAGAACAAGTTTTTGAGCGCCTGCCTTGAAGATGGCTTTTCTCCTAAGTTTTCATTGGTTAGTTTATCTCCGCGACATGAAGCAAACGCCAGATACCACATTGCGGTATTCCAGTTTTCCTTGACATTTGTGTACTAAGTTATCTATAAAGTAACCCGCCCGCATAACATGTCAAAAGCACACGGGAAACTGCGCAAGGTTTCTATTTAAAGAGGCCGCAGTATTGTCAACAAGGGGTTTTACCAACTTTGGGAGGTCACGGGACCATGAGTATCAAGAAGCCATCAGCTCTCGCAGCTGTATTCGCCGTGCTGTTTAGCTTTTGCGCGGTAAGCCTGGCGCAGGTAACGACCGGCAGCATTCTGGGAACAGTTCGCGATGCTTCCGGAGCCGTGATTCCCGGGGCGACGGTAACCGTCACCGATACCGGAAAGGGCACGACTTCCACCAAGCAGACGGATACAGAAGGTAACTATAGCGTTCCTAATCTGCTCCCCGGCACCTACAACATCACGGTTGAGATGAAGGGCTTTAAACGCAGCCTTGCCAACAACGTCGTTCTGGATATCGATCAGAAGGCGGACCTTGACTTTACGCTCGAGACCGGAGGAGCCAGCGAGACCGTAGAAGTAACCAGTGCGCCGCCGCTGATTCGCCTGGACAGCTCGGAATTGGGCGAAGTGGTGGGCAAGCGCGAAGTGCAGAACCTGCCGCTGAACGGGCGGAATTTTGCGCAGCTGGTTTATCTTGTGCCGGGCGTCACGACTGGCCAGGCGGGTGAGAATCTCTCCGGCTCCAGCTCTTTTAATCCGCGCGCCGCATCAGACTTTAACGCTCTGGGCAGCCAGGCCAATACCAACGCGTGGATCGTCGACGGCATCGTCGATAACGAATACACCTTCAACACGGTCATGGTGCAGCCTTCGGTTGAGTCGATCGCCGAGTTCAAGGTGCTGACTGGATCGTATTCGGCTGCCTACGGCGTGGGCGCCGGAGTGGTCTCAGTATCCACACGGTCGGGCGCGAACGCCCTGCATGGCGAAGTTTTTCTCTACTTGCGCAACAGCGTCGCCGATGCACGTAACTACTTCGCGCGGGTTGGAAGTTCGGTGCAGAAGCCCGCTTATCGCCGCGGCCAGTTTGGCGGTGCGGTTGGCGGAGCCATCATCAAGGACAAGCTCTTTTACTTTGCCGATTACTACGGGCAGCGTTCGCTGAAAGGCATCGTCAACCAGAACAATGTTCCGACAGCGGCCGAACGCATCGGCGACTTCAGCGCCTACACCAACACCAGCGGCACGCTGATCCCGATCTACGATCCGCTCACGACGGTCGCAACGACGACCAACGGAACTACAAAATATACCCGGACCCAGTTCATGGGTTGCAACGGTAATCAGCCAAACGTGATTTGCCCTTCGCGTCTTGATCAAGTGGGTCTCAACCTGGCCAGTATTTATCCTCTGCCGACAGGCCCTGGTAGTTTCAACAATTACGTCTCAACGGCTGATCAGGTTATCGACGACAACGGTGGGAACGCACGAGTGGATTATCACCTGAGCGACAAGGATTCAATGTTTGGACGCTTCAGTTATGAGAAATTTGTGCAAAATGCTCCCAATCCGCTGACCGGCGGCCAAGGCACCTGCTGCCTGCCCACGCCTGCGTCTGCAGCCAAGCAGTTCGACCTCGGCCCATACGTTGCCGGTATTCAGCTGACCACGCTGATCGCGCAAGGCCTGGCGCTGAACGAGACACACGTTTTCAGTCCGTCCCTGTTCAATGAGTTTCGCGCCGGTTACTCGCGTACGAATCCCTTCACCACGCAGTCGGATTTTGGTCACAACTCGTCCACTTCACTGGGAATACAGGGACTGAATATTTCCCAGTACACAACCGGCCTGCCCAATGTCACGATTGGCAGCTCCTGCGGTAACGAGTTTACCTGCCTTCAGGGCGGCACGGCTTTCCTGCCGGCACACCCGGTCCAAACCGATATTCAGGTAGAAGACACGCTGTCGTGGACGAGACAGAATCATTCATTGAAATTCGGTTTCCGCTACGTGCGTGTACTGGCTTCGCCGTTTACGAATACCACCACGCGCGGCGGCCTGACCTTCAGTGACAACTTCACGAATAGCGGCACGGCCGCCGCGGGAGGCTCCGGCCTGGCGGCGATCCTGCTCGGCTTTCCCAATTCCGGCAGCCGGAACTTCCTGGAGGTGCCGTACTACATCACAAACCTGCAATATTCCGGCTTTGCGCAAGACGACTGGAAGGTTTCCCCACGTCTGACACTCAACCTCGGCTTGCGCTACGACGTCTTCACTCCCGACGTCGAGAAAGACAATAAGCTTGCGAACTTTAACGAAAACACATTGGTCTTTGATTTTGCAGGCCAGAACGGCGTAAGCCGCACTGCCGGCATCCAGACGCGGTACGGAAACCTTGGGCCTCGGATTGGTTTTGCTTACGATCTCAACGGTAAGGGATCGACCGTGATCCGCGGGGGATTCGGCATCTCTTACTTCCCGGACCCGTTCTCGGCTTCCGATGAGCTGGGACAAAATCCGCCGTTTACTATTTCGCAGACCTTTTCGAGCCCGGCGACGTTTCCTCTTCCGAGTGCGTTCGCACCGGCTAACCAGTGCACCGCGGCCAATCAGAGTGCTAGCTGCCAACCGATCCTTAGTAATCCCTTTCCCCAGGGTGCAGTCGCTCTGCCGCTTTCTTCTCTGACGAGCACGACGGCACTCAATGCGGCGCATCCGGCACTCATCGGCCACTCCAGGCAAAACCAAACACCGAACATGCAGACCTTTACCTTGGGCGTGGAGCACCAAAGTCTTGGTGGTGTGGTGGGACTGGCTTATGCCGGCAGTCATAGTGTCCATTTGACCTATGCCTATAGCCCCAACGAGGTAGGACTGATTCAGCCCGGTGGCCCCACTTCCCAGACGCTGCGCCGGCTGTATCAGCCGATCAATAATATTTCGACGTGGGTGCAGGAAGACATGATCAACGCGTCGAACTACAACAGCCTGCAGGCCAACTACACCAAGCGTTACACGCACGGACTGACGGCGCTGATCAGCTACACCTACAGCAAGTCGCTGGACTACGGTGGTTCTGCCGCTTCGGGCGGCGGTTCGGCCGGCAACCCGCAGACAGTTACCAACTTGAAGGCGGGATACGGTGCGTCTGGCTTTGACCAGAAACATCGCTTCGTCAGCAGCGTTACCTACGAACTCCCGTTTGGAAACGGCAAACAGTTCCTCAACAGCGGTTTTGCTTCGAAGATCCTGGGTGGCTTCGAGATCGACGCGATCACAACTTACAACTCGGGTCCTCCGTTTTCAGTGAGTCTGAACAGCGGTGTCAATAGCGGCTCGCCGAGCTGGCCAAACCGGATCGGCGGGCTGGGCAAGATCGACCACGGCACACCGCTGCGCTTTTTCAACGCGACGTCTGTGTCCTGCCGGCGAGACAACGCTGCCAAGCGGCGCAGTGTGCGCGTTTCAGACGCCGGCCGCGAATACGTATGGCAACGTGGCGCGTTCGGTACTCTATGGTCCGACGACAAAGGATTGGGACATCGGTTTGCAGCGGCGGATCAAGCTGTACGAGGATAAGAGCCTGAACCTGAAGTTCGATGCCTTCAACGCCTTCAACACGCCCAACTTCTCAACCCCCAATACGGCGATCGGTTCCGCGCAAGCCGGCCAGATTACGGGTACGGTCAACGATAACCGCGATCTGCAGGCATCAGCGACGTTTTACTTCTAAACCTACGGATGGGGCTGCCGGACACGGGGGCCCCATGCGACCTGTCTGACAATGGGTTATCCTTCTCTTTCGCATACGTAGACAAGCCGGGTGACGTGCGTAGCAAGCGCAGAGGATTTATGAAGCATCTTGCCGCCGGAGCGGCGGACGGCTGTCTTCCTGCTGATCCCTATCGTCGTGTCGATACATTCGTGTGCCCAAAAGAGTAAGGACTTCTGCAAGGATCAACAACGAAGGGGGAAAGGTAACTATGTCAGATTCCAATGGATGGAAATTTAATCGCCGTGGTGTTCTCAAGTCTTCCATGGCCGTCCTGGGGGGCGGCCTTTTAAGCCGTTACAGCCTGGAAAAGGCGGCGGCCGAGCAAGCGCCGGCAATCAAGAACGTCAACCTGAATTCCAGCCCGTCGACGCTCAAGATTACCGACATGCGCTATGCGATCATCGTCAAGCCCGGCCCCAGCCCGTGCCCCATCATCCGCATCGATACCAACCAGGGCGTCTAGGGTTAGGCGAAGTGCGCGACGTGGGCGGCTACCGATACGCCATGGTTCTGAAGAATCGCCTTGTGGGCGAGAACCCGT